>CAVOUZ010000018.1:0-233546 GCA_963699735.1 uncultured Gammaproteobacteria bacterium | reverse complement strand
GCGCAGGTCGACCGGTTGCCCCGATGGGTCGATCCGGCACCACCCGACGAAGCGGTAGCCCTTGCGCTGTTTCACCAGGGCGCGTTCGATGACGGCGCGGCGGCGGCTCAGTGGATAGACCGCCTTCTGCGCAAGCCTTCCCGCCCGGCCCCAGCGGACCTCCATGCCCACGCCTGGCTCCTCGCGCCACACCCCACTCCTTGGCAGTTCCATCTGAATGGGTGTAGCGGTAGAGCTCGAAGTCGCTCACTGGGCAGGTCCCCGTCCACAGGCCGCCGAAGACATCCGCGGCGATGCGGTGGATGGCCTCCAGCTGCTCGGGCTCCGCCCGGGCGGTCAACGCCTGGTCCAGGGTGTAGGCCAGCGGCTGGGGCGCCCCCCTTGAAGGTCAGCGCCAGCCGTGCCCACCGAACCAGGGTCCGGGTGGACAGGGTGACGGTCAGGGCCTGGCCGGTGTCCGCCTGGCCCAGGAAGAGCCGGCGGACCTCGTTGGCCACCGCCACCATCTTCTCGCCGATGGCCTCGGGTAGGCTCGGCACCAGGGTCCGGATCAGCCCTTGCTCGGTCGCCGCGTCCGGGTAGGACACCTGCACCACCCGGAAGCGGTCCAGGAAGGCCAGGTTCTGGCGCGGCGCCCCCTGGTAGAGTCCGCTCGTATCCCCTGCCCCGGCGCTGTTGCCGGTGGCGATCACCCGAAACTTGGGGTGCGGGCGGATCACCTCGCCGCCGTTGGCGGCGATCACCAGGGGCGCCCCCTCGACGCTGTCGTTGAGGCCCGCCGAGCTCCGCTGCGTCCAGGATGTCCATCTCGTTCAGGATCAGCAGGTGCCCGTCGCGGGCCGCCAGGGCCAGGGGACCGTGCACGAAGCGGGTCTCGCCCTGGATCAGCAGGAACTGCCCCACCAGGTCGGCGAGCTCCATGCGCCCGTGGCAGGTCACCTCCTGCACCGGCCAGTTGAGCCGGGCGGCGACCTGGAGCACCAGCGAGGTCTTGCCGGCGCCCGTGGGGCCAGTCAGCAGCAGGCCGTCCCCCGCCGGATCGGCGAGGAAGGCCAGTACGTCGCGCAGCTGCTCCCGGAAGACATAGTGCCGCTTCACGGGGATCTGCGGATGAGTGGGGTCGCTGAAGCCCTCCACGGTCAGACCCGGGGGGCCTTCACGCCGAAGGTCTCGGCCACGACGAAACGGTTGGTCTGGGTCATCGGTGTCTCCTTAAGTAATGGCCCGTGAGGAGACACGTCGCCCCCTGTGGGGAGAAGGTCTCCCCCGGGCGGGGTTTCAATTAACGGCTTTGGTAGACTTGAAGGCCGACATCAGGGGAGCCGGCCGTGACAGATCGCGACGGCGAATCGCAACCACGCCTGGAGGTGCTTGAAGGGGGCCGCGCCTCCCTCGAACGGGAGATCGCCACCGCCCTGTTCACCCCTGAAGGGGCGCAGCACGTAAGGAGCCTCCTGGCAAGGCTCAAGCACCGGGCAAAGCTCACGGGTGTGTCCGCCACAGACCCGCCCGCGCCACCAGCTCCTCCTCGATGAGGCGCAGCCCCAGGCGGAGATCCGCACGGGCGTCCTGCCCGTGAAAGTGCTCCAACGCATCCAGGAATTGTTGTCTCCTGGCCTCGACCTGCGCATCGGTGGCCGTCTCCAGCCAGCGCAGGAACCCGCGCACGACAAGCTTCTTCATCTGGCACATCTCCTCTTGGCGGGGAGACGCACCTTCCCCGCGGGGAATGCGCTCCCCGGCGGGTAGTTAAAACCGGCTTGAGGCCGGCGTCATCTGCAGGCTGTTTTTCTCAAGCGCCCAGCTAGCGCCATAGTCGGCTGCCTCACAGGGACAGCGCAAACAATTGGGTGGACGGGCGGTCCTCCCCAGGACACCCAGAAGTGCCCTCGGGAGGACCGTAGGCCCGGGGGCGTGACGGTCGGTAACGGCCCGCGCGGGGCCCCATTCAGAAACACGGAGTTCAGAAGAAGAAGGACTTGCTCGCCGCTTGCTGCCAGGCCGCGTCGACCGCTTGGCCGTCGAACGCGATGGTGGCGCTCGCCTCATCGAGCGGCGTGATGCGGACCCGTTCGGATCCCTTGCGCCGATAGGGTCTACCAGCTCTGCCAGGGTCGAGGTCGGGGACCAGGGCCTTGAGGGCCTTGCCGTAGTCGATGGCGCCGCTCTGCAGGTAGCGGGTGACCTTCACGCCAGCCGCCTCCGCCGCCAGGAACCCGCCCATCATCCCGACGAGCCCGGTCTCCAGACGGTCCAGCTCCTCCTTGTTCGTTCACCAGGAGCATCCAGGCGGGTCTTCTCCCGCAGCAGGTCCCGGTACTCGCCGGCGAGGACCGACCAATGGATCAGCTCCTCCCCAACGGGGACATTAGAGGTCCCGCGCCGGATCGCGGGGCGGCTCCTTGCGTTCGGCGACTGCGTCCCAGAACTGCAGACAGGCGGGCACCAGCTCCTCGCTCAGGAATGCCTCATCGCGCTCGACCGGAAACCCCAGCAGACGCTGCGGCCCCCCGTCAACGCGAGCCAGCCACGGTAACGGCCACGTAGAGCTGGTGTTGGACCTGCGGCCAGTAGAGCCGGAAGGCGGGCGCCTCGGTCTGTCGTGCCTCGACGTCTGCGAAGGTGGACGCCGCCGGGACCTTGAGCTCCACCGGGGCGCCGTCGTCGGCGATGCCGTCGAAGGAAGCCCGCAGAATGGGGTGCTCGTCGGACTCCCCGCACCAGGGGGAGCAGCAGGGTGCCGTAGCGCTCCTCGAAGGCCCGCCGGGCGGCATCCTCCAGCGCGGTGCCGCGCTGCACGTGGGGGTTGGCGGACAGGTCCGGCGCTCGGGCGCAGGCCGGTACGCTCCGCCCACAGGCGCCAGGGCGTCTTGTAGGGCGAGCGTCCGAGGACGACGGCCGCCTCCGAGGCGGTGACGCCCTGGGCGCGCCAGCCCTGCCAATCGGGGGACCGCTGGACGACATCGACGATCTTCATAAGAGTAGTGACTCCTCGAAAAGACGGGGCGCACCACGACCCCGGCGGGGCGGATGCGCCCCGCGTGGGGTGGGTGTGACGGGTCAGGCGGCCTGCCGCTCGGCCTTCTGCGCAGGGCCTCGTCCTCGGCCTGGCGCAGCTCGGCCAGCGCATGGGCGAGGTGAGGACCGGTGAAGCGTGCCCGGCAGTACTCCTCCGCCTGGCCCCAGGCGCCGACCTTGGCCGCGCGCTCGACGAGGCGCTCGATCTGGATCTGCACCTCCTCGTTGATCAGTGCCTCGCGGCTCTGCTCATCGACCGGCACTTCCTCCTGCAGTGGTTCGGCCGCCTCGGACTTGACCGGGGCCTTGCGCAGCGCTTGGCAACGGCCTTGGCATCGTGGGCGGCCACTGGCTCGTTGGGCTGCGGAGTGCAGAGCCAGGCGGCCAGGGCCTGGCCGAAGGTCCTCACCCGGCTTGTCCAGGAGCCCATCCTGGAACTTGCCGGTGCGATCCTTGATGACCCGCCCGATGTGGTCCGGCGACAGCTCCAGGAGCAGGTCGAACTCGTACTCGATGCCCTTGCCCTGCTCGGGGGCCAGACCGACGCGCACGGGCTTTTGCCGGCCCTTGCCGTCGGCCTCGATGCTCCACTCGGTCTCGGCTGCGCATGGTGGCGATGACGTGCCCCGGATAGGTCAGGATCGCGTCGACCAGGGCGCGCTGCTTGGGCGTCCCCTCCGACCACGCCGACCAGGTGTTGCCCCGGTACTTGGCGGCGGCGAGACGGTCGACCTCCTGCAGGAGCTCCTGCCAGCCGTGGGACAGGCTGTCGATGATGAGCACCGGATAGCCCGCCTGGGCGGCGGCCTCGATCGCGCCCTGATAGCCTGGGGATGGCGGCGCGCTCCAGGTCGAGCACGTCGAAGCTGAAGCGGTCGGCGTACTTCGAGGCGGAGCCGCGCTCGGTGTCGATCACCGCGATCGCGCCACCGAGCCCGGCGGCGATGCGCAGCGCCGTCAAGGTCTTGCCCGCCCCGGAGGGACCGAACAGCGCGGCGCGCAGCTTGGCGGAGGATTTCGTGGCTTTCGTAAAGGTAAAGGACATGCTTGGTGTCTCCCAAAGGAATGGAGGGTCCCGGGAGAGACACCCTCCCGGTGGGGAGTGGCTGCTCCCCCGGGGGGTCGGACGGGCCGCAACGGCCGCGAGCGTCTGGATCCCCTAGAAGGGGATGTAGTCGTCGAAGGGCATGACGGGTTCAGGAGCCGGCCGCGTCGGCGGTCCGCTATGCGAGCGCGCGGGCACCGCCGGGGTGCCGTTGGCCGGCTGGGTGTCGGCCTTGCCGCCCAGCATCCGCATGCGCTCGGCAACGACCTCCGTGGTGTAGCGGTCCTGGCCGTCGTCGCCGTGCCATTGCGGGTCTGCAGGCGACCCTGGAGGTAGACCAGGGAGCCCTTCTTCAGGAACTGCGCGGCGATTTCGGCGACCTTGCCGAACAGCACCACGCGGTGCCACTCGGTGCGTTCCTGCTTCTCGCCGTCCTTGTCTCGCCAGGTCTCGTTGGTGGCCACCGCCAGGTCAGCGACGGCGGTGCCTTCGGGGGTGTAGCGGACCTCGGGGTCGCGCCCGAGGTGACCGATGATCTGAGTTATGTTCAGCATGGGTTGCTCCTCGCAAAGAAAGGGAGCGGCCGTCCCTGCAGGGATCGGGGCTCCCGGGGTGGTTGGAAAGACCGCGTCCTGCCCGGACACGGCGTGGTCGACGTCGGCGGACAGACCGAGTGCCGGAGCGCAGGCGCCCCGAAGGGCGGCGACGCTGGGCCTCAGGGTGCTTCTTCCGTGACGGTGGGCTGCGCCTCGTCCTTGGGTGAGCCATGGCGCCTGGCGGGCGCCGCGGAGCGGGCCCGGACCGGCCGCCGGGGACGATGCCGCGGCGCAGGTAGGTGGGCTTGTGGAACCGGCTCCAGTCGGTCTGGGTGGTCCAGAGCGGCGGGACTGGCCGGGTGGGTGGCTCGCTCGGGTCTTTCGGCACGGGGGTGCGCGCAAACGCGGCCAGGGCGGCCACGACCAGGGCGAGGACGATCAGCTCGAACATCGCAATGACCTCCAGGTGGACATACCGGGAGGCGTGGCCCCGCTGCCGGGGCTGCCTGCCCGGCGGGGGTGGTGGACTGCGGCGCGACGCGCCGCCTCATCGATGGGCTGTTCTTCTGGGGCGCCCAGCTAGCGCCAGTCGCGGTCCGCTCAAGCGAACCGGCAAACTGCCCGAGAGGCTAGATCAGAGGACGCGGAAGCGGCCACGGCGAAAGGGCCCGGTTTTCCGGCACCTTTCCCGGCAGTCGGGACGCTGGGCCTTCGGTAGGCTCACACGACCTCGCCACTCGCCGGGAGCCTGCGATGCCTCCAGCCGCCCGCCAGTCGTTCAGCCGGCCGGTCTTCGACCAGATCGTCACGATCCAGAGCAACCACGCCCAGCGTCTGCTCGACCGGGGCTTCCTCCTGGTGGTGCGCGCGCTCTACGGGATCGACGTGGTGCTGCGCATCCTCGGCGACGACGCCGAGATGGATCAGGTCGAGGGGATCGTCGGCTCGCTCATCGGCGCGCTGGCGGCGGAGCTTCGCGCGGAGCACGGCCGCCTCGCCCAGCTGCGCGAGGCCAACGGGATCAGCGCGACACCGCGCTACACCAACCCCCGTAAGATCACGGTCCACATCTCCTCGCCCCAGCTCGCCCAGTACACGGCGCTGATCGAGGAGCTGGACCGGCTGATGACGGTGATGGACGCCCTCTGGCTCACCGGAGTGCTCACAAACAAGCAGCGCGCCGACGGCGCCTACCAGTGGCGTACCCGGGTCCTGCGCACCGGGCGCGAGATCATCGAGATCGAGCGCCGTGCACGGGCGTCGGCCGAGAAGCGGGGGAAGGGAGAGGAGCTGGAGGGGGTGGAGGAGTCGGAAGTCGCTCGGGAGGTGCCGGCGGACGAAGAAGATGAGGCCGCCGGCGGCAAGGGCGAAACGGACGCGGAGCACCCCACGGAAGCCGGGGCCTGATGCTCGGTCACCCGTGAGGCCGTGAGTAGCTTCGTGCGCCTGACAGGAGTCGCCGACATCACGGCGGTCAAGCGCCATTGCGATCGCTCTCTGCCGGATTGAGGCGAGGCAGGCGCGTCGCGTACATTTGACTGCCCCCCAGCTCGAAGTCTCCAATCGTGTCCTCCGTTCCCAAAGGGTCGGTTGTCCACGAACGAGGGTCAACTCCACCTACTACCTCGCCCGCTGGCAAGGCCGGTGTCTAGCCCGCCGAAAGCGCGCAGCAGGAAAACCGCCGACGCCCCCAGGCGTATCCGCCCGCCCCGCCCCCCGCCGCGTCCTCAGCCTGCCGGCACAGCCGCTTATCCCGAGTCGACTGCTTTGCGGCTTAGCTCTGGCACCATCAGCGTATCCCGTAACTGACGGAGGCGAGGTTTATCTCTTCGCTGTCCAGCAGGACCTTGCCGACTGGCGCATGGTCGCGCGCGCAGCGCCAGGCTTCGTGCGAACTCAGGGGGAGAAACGTGCAAAGAGTTGGGCGACGCCGGCGCAGCCGCATCGGACTGGAATGCTCCCGAACAGCCCCGATCGGATAGCGCCGGAAGGTCGACGGGCGATCCGCGGTGGGCCGTGCAAGTGCTGCCGGCCTCTTCCGAAGGCACAGCGAAGATTGAGCAACTCGTGGGACCGACGACCGCCGTAGGGCGCCAAGGATCTCGCGCTTTGACAGACCGGACGGCCGGTCTGCGTCTCCCTGACGGGTCCGCCGCAGGTTTTCGCCGAATGGCTACCGTATGGCTACAAAAACCCGTTCAGGGGAGAGATCCTCGGCGGCTTTCTTCTAAGTCATTGATTAGATGGTGCGCCCTGTGCGACTCGAACGCACGACCGCCTGATTAAAAGTCAGATGCTCTACCGACTGAGCTAAGGGCGCGGGACACGCAAGTATAGGCGCGGCGGGGTCTCATTTGAACCCCGGCGGCTTGCTCGGGGGCCCGGCCTCAGCGGTAGCGGGTCGGATCCGGGATTCCGGCCGCATCGAAACCTTGGGAGCGTAGGCGACAGGAGTCGCAGCGTCCGCACGCGCGCCCCTGGTCGTCGGCCTGGTAGCAGCTCAGGGTGAGGCCATAGTCGAGGCCGAGATCGGTGCCGCGGCGGATGATGTCGGCCTTGGTGAGGTGAATCAATGGGGCATGGATCCTGAATCGGCCGCCTTCGACCCCGGTCTTGGTGGCGAGGTTTGCCAGGGTCTCAAAGGCGGCGATAAATCCCGGGCGGCAATCTGGATAGCCCGAGTAGTCGACCGCGTTGACGCCGATGAAGATGTCGCGCGCCCCGAGCACCTCGGCCCAGCCCAGTGCCAGGGCGAGCAGAAGGGTGTTGCGGGCGGGGACATAGGTGATGGGTATGCCGTCGCTGGGCTGCTCCGGAACGGCAATGGCCGGGTCGGTGAGCGCGGAACCGCCGAATTGGCCGATGCCGATCGGGACCCTGCGATGCTCGACGGCGCCCAGTGCGTCGGCGACCCGGGCGGCGGCCTCGAGCTCGACCCGGTGGCGTTGACCATAGTCGACGCTCAGGGCGTGGCAGGCGAAGCCCTGGTCCCGGGCGATGGCCAGCACGGTGGCGGAATCGAGTCCGCCCGAGAGCAGCACGACCGCCCTCAGTGCCGGTTGACCGGTCATCGAAGCCCCCGTTCAGCGCCCACGGGCATCGTTCCCCCACAAGACCTTGTGCAATTGGATCTGGAGTCGCACGGGCAGTCGGTCCCGCAGTATCCAGTCGGCGAGCGTCCCCGCGGAGCATCCGGGGGTTGCCGGGGAGAAGAGCACGGTGCAGCGGCGCTCCAGGGCGAGCTCCCGCACCCGGTCGGTGGCCCAGCGGTAGTCGGACTCGTCGCAGACGACGAACTTGATCTGGTCGGCGGGGCGCAGATGCTGCAAGTTGGCCAGCAGGTTGCGCGGCTCCTCGCCGGAGCCGGGGGTCTTGAGATCCAGGATCTTCACCACCCGGGGGTCGACTGGGCCCACGTCGATCGCCCCCGAGGTCTCGAGGGAGACCCGGTAGCCCGCCTCGCACAGGGCGGCGAGTAGATCCAGGCAAGCCCGCTGGGCCAGTGGCTCGCCGCCGGTGACGCAGACGTGACGCACCTCGAATGCGGCAATCTCCTCCAGGATCGCCGCGACCTCGCGCCATGCACCGCCCTTGAAGGCATAGGCCGTGTCGCAGTAGCCGCAACGCAAGGGGCAGCCGGTGAGCCGCACGAAGGCGGTGCGCTCACCCGCGCTCAGGGACTCGCCCTGGATGGAATGGAAGATCTCGGTGACGCGCAGGGCGGGCACCGCCCGGGACCCGGTGGATGGCGGCAAGGGCCTCGGCATCGAACGAGGTGCGCCCGGCACCGCCCCAACCCGGCCTAGCGCCGCTCGCGCCCCATCTTCTCCAGCCGACTCTGGGCGAGCCGCGCCTCGGTGCTGTCGGGGTACTTGGCGACCACCTGCTGGAGGGCCGCGCGTGCCTGGTCGTAGGCCTCCTGCTCGTACTGGATGTAGCCGATTTTGAGCATGGCGGCGGGGACTTTGGCGCTGCTCGGGGTCAATTGGACCAGCCGGTCGAACTCGGCCAGGGCCGCCGGATAATTGCGCTGCACATAGTAGGTCTCCGCCAGCCAATAGCGGGCGTTGTCCGTGTACTGGCCCTGAGGGTAGCGGCGCAACAGGTCGTTGAACGCATCGATCGCCTCCGCGTACTTGCGCTGCTTCAGGAGTTCGAAGGCGTCGCGGTAGGCGTCGCGCTCATTGCCGCCGGTGGTCTCGGGGGTGGGCAGGGAGGGGATGCCCATCGCCCCGGGAGAGGACGGGGTGGGGGCGGTGATGGGGGGCGGCGGCTCGCTGCCCACCGGCGCCCTGAGGTCCAGCCCGCTGGCGTCGATGGCGCCGGCGGTGGCCGGCTGCCCGTCTCCCGGCGCCGCGGCCGAACCTGGTTGGGACCCGCCCAGGCGTGAATCGATGTCCAGGTAGATGTCGCGGCTCTGGCGCTGGATCTTCTGGAGCTCGAACTGCTGGGTCTCGACCAGGCCGCGAAGCTCCTGCATCTCTTGCTGGAGCTGCTGCATCCGCAGCATCACGTCGGAGCCGCTCTGTATCTCCAGCAGGCGCTCAAGGCGCGCCACCCGGTCCTCCAGCAGGGGGTCGGCGGCATGGGCGGCGCTGCCGAGCAGCAGGCTCGAGGCGATCAGGATTGAGTAGAACCTGGGGTCGATCATGATGTTAACCGCTCGAGGATCGAAGGGATGACGGGTGTCGTGGATGTCGAGGGAAGCAGTCAATGGGGTCAGATTCAAGCGCCGGGGTCGAACTGAAGTCCGACCTACAGGGGCGGGCGAGCTCAGTATTGGATGACCACCCGCCGATTCTGACGCCAGGCGCCCTCGCTGTGCCCCGGGTCGGCGGGGCGCTCCTCACCATAGCTCAGGGTGGCCATCTGATCCGGGATGACCCCCTCGGCGACCATGAAGCGGCGCACGGCGTCGGAGCGCTGATCCCCCAGTGCCAGGTTGTACTCGCGGGTGCCCCGCTCGTCCGTGTGGCCCTCCAGGGTCACACGCTGCCGGGGGTTCTTGCCCAGATAGGTGGCGTGGGTGCGCATCACCGAGATGTATTCGGGCTTGATCTCGGCGTTGTCATAATCGAAATAGACGGTGCGGTTATAGAGCGGGCTTGAGGGGTCTTCCCAGGGGCCCCGATAAGTCGGTCTGGGTGCCTCGACCGCGGTTGCCTGCGGAAGGCGCTGGGCGCTGCCGGAGGTTGCCGATGGAGGCGGCTCGCGCATCGGCTCGCTGGAGCAGCCGGCGAGCAGGGCGAGGGCCGCGGCGAGCAATACGGCGGCAGTGGCACGGGTCTGGACCGCGGAAAGGCTCAGGTTGGTGATCAAGCGGGTGATCCTCGCAGGCTCATCGGGTGGGGGGCATCGGGGACCAGGCGGGCTCGCGCACCTCGCCCGAGTCCTGGGACAGCCGCTGGTTGCCGCTGCCGTCCACCGACGCCGTCGCAAGCACGCCGCGCCCGCCGTGGAGGGTGGCGTAAATTACCATGCTGCCATTGGGCGAAAAACTTGGCGACTCGTCCAGGCTCCCCTGGCTCAGGACCCGGGTGTGGCCCCGTAGCAGGTCCTGGACGGCGATGCGGAACTGGCCGTTGACCCGGGTCACCATGGTGGCGAGCTTACCGTCGGGCGAGTAGGACGCGCGGGCATTGTAGTCCCCGTCGAAGCTGATGCGGCTGGCCGGACCGCCGCCCGACCCCATGCGGTAGATCTGGGGGCTGCCGCCACGGTTGGAGGTGAAGATGATCTCCTGACCGTCGGGGGACCAGGCCGGCTCGGTGTCGATGGCGTAATGGTCGGTGAGCTGGGTGAGCTCTCGGCTGATCAGGTCGAGGACGTAGATGTTGGGGTTTCCGTCCTTCGACAGGGTCATGGCGAGGCGCCGGCCGTCGGGCGAGAAGGCGGGGGAGCCGTTGATACCCGGGTAGCTGGCCACCAGGTCGCGCCGCCCGCTGGCGAGATCCTGCACATAGATGGCGGGGCGCTTGTTCTCAAAGGACACATAGGCGAGCCTCTGGCCGTCTGGGGACCAGGCGGGGGACATCAGGGGTTCCCCCGACGAGACGATGGTTTGGGGGTTATAGCCGTCGGCGTCCGCCACCCGCAGGGTCACGGTCTGGCCTTCGCCACGGCCGCTGGAGGTGATGTAGGCGATGCGGCTGGCCGCCACTCCGGGCTGACCGGTGAGCTTCTCGTAGATCTGGTCGGCGATCCGGTGGGCGGTGATGCGCAAACCGCTCTGGGTGGTGGAAAGGCTGTTAGAGGCCAGTTGCTCGCCGCGGAAGACGTCGTAGAGGGTGTAGCTGACCCGGTAGCCGCTTGCCTCCTGCTCCACCTGACCGATCACCAGGTTGTTCATGCCAAGCAGGCTCCAGTCCCGCAGATCCACCTCCTCGTGGGTCTGGGGCATGGCGAGCATGTCGCGGGTCGGCATGGGGCGGAATCTGCCGCTGCGGGCCAGATCGGCGGCAATCACCCCGGCGACGTCCTCCCTGGGGATCAGCCCCTCGGAGACGCCGAAGGGGACCACGGCGATGGGCTGCGCCGCCTCGACGCCGCCGGTCACCTCGATGGTCAGACGCGCCTGGGCCTCACCGAGCGCCAGCGTCGCGAGGAGCAGGGAGAGGGCGAGGCGGCCGAGGGACCTGGAGGCGGGGTTGGCTCTGTTCATGGGGCTTTCAGGCGGACTGGCTCGCGGCGGTTGATGCACCCACTAGGGTGTGAACTGCAGATTGAACTCACGAAACCGCTCAAAAGGCGGCCCGGACGGGACCGGTATCGGGGATGCATTGTAAACGGCCGCGATCACGGATTGGTCGAAGGCGGTGTTGCCGCTGCTCTGCACCACATGCACTGAATTGGGCACCACGTCCCCGCCCGGAATCAGGCGTAGCGAGACGACGGACACCAGATCGCGCCCCAGGGCCGGCGGGCGCACCCAGTACTGGCGAACCTTGTCCTTGATCACCGGGATGTAGCGGTCGACCTCGCGGGAGATCTGCTCGGCGGCCAGGCGCGAGGCGAAGTCCGATTCCCGGGTCCGTTGGGCGTCGAGCGCGGCGAGCTCCTGCTCGGCGGCCTGCTCCAGGCGGCGCGCCTCCTCCTCGATACGGCGTTGGGCCGCCTCTTCGGCGAGTTGACGCTCCTCCGCGGCCGCGAGTCGATCGGCCTCCTCCTGGAGGCGGCGCTGGCGATCGCGCTGGGCGGCTTCCTGGCGCAGGCGCTCCTGCTCGGCCTCGCGCTGGGCGGCCACCCGGGCCTGGCGCTCGGCCTCCGCGGCGGCCGCCTTTTGCTGCATCTCCTTGCGGATGCGTTCCCGTTCCGAGGTCAGGCGGCGTGCGTCCTCCTCCGCCTGGCGCTGTGCCTCTGCCGCCTTGCGCGCCACCTCCTCGGCCAGTCGCGCCTCTTCGGCCTGACGCCGGGCGAGCTCCGCCGCCTGGCGCCGGGCCTCGGCCTCGGCCTCGCGTCGTGCCGCCTCGGCCTGACGCCGTGCCTCCTCGGCGGCGCGCGCCTGAGCCTGGCGCTCGGCCTCGAGCTGGGCCTGGCGCTGGGCCTCGAGTGCGGCCTGGCGCTCGGCCTCCTGTTTGGCTCGTCGTTCGACTTCGGCCTGGGCCTGACGCTTCGCTTCGAGCTGCGCCTGTCGCTCGGCTTCGGCCTTGGCCTGGCGCTCGGCCTCCTGTTTGGCTCGTCGTTCGGCTTCGGCCTGGGCCTGATGCTCGGCTTCGGCCTGGGCCTGTCGCTCGGCTTCGAGCTGGGCCTGTCGCTCGGCTTCGAGCTGGGCCTGGCGCTCGGCCTCCTCCTGCTCCGCCTGCCGGGCGTCAGGTTGGTCCTCGGGCTTGGGTTCCGGTTCACTGGCAACTGGCGTGCGCGGCTCGAGGTCCGCGGCCCGCTGGGCCTGCTCCGACTGGAACTGGGAAACCATCTCCTCCAAGGCGCGATCACCCAGGATGGTGGCCTGGACCACCCGCGCCTTAGCGCCGGCATCCACCAGATCACTGCTGAAGTGGACGCTGACGAAGAGCAACAGGGCGAAGAGAACATGCAGCCCGAGTGACCAATAGAGCGCCCGCGGATTGTGGCGGAGGATCTGCCACATGATCAGGGTTCAAGGCGTGTCGGGGGTGCAGTGACGAGTCCGACCTCGGGGGCCCCGGCGGCCTGGGCGACGACCATGGCGCGGACCACCCGGCCATAGTCCACCTGGTTGTCGGCCCGCACCAGGATGGGTGTCTCGCGATTGTATTCCAGCACCGTGCGGATGCGGTCGTACAGGGTCCGGTCGGTGGCCGGCAGGTGCTTCTCCTGACCGACGTCGATGTAATAGTCACCGAACTGGTCGACCGTGATGATCACCGACTCCACGGTGGGGCTGGGGATGCCGCCGGCCTTTTCCTGGGGCAGGTTGACCTTGACCCCCTGGGTGATCAGCGGTGCCGTGACCATAAAGATCACCAGGAGCACCAGCATCACATCGATATAGGGCACGACGTTGATGTCGGAGATGGGTTTACGGCGATGGTGGCGGCGTGCGCGCTTGATCATTTGGGTCAGCCGATGCTCAACCGCGGCCCTGACGCTGCAGCAGGCTTGAGAACTCCTCCATGAACTCTTCGTAGCGGTTGTTCAGCCGCTCGACCTGGTTGGAGTAGCGGTTGTAGGCGATGACCGCGGGGATGGCGGCGAAGAGTCCGATGGCGGTGGCGACGAGGGCCTCGGAGATGCCCGGCGCGACCAGGGCCAGGGTCGCCTGGTCCACGTTCCCGAGGGCATGGAAGGCATGCATGATGCCCCAGACGGTGCCGAACAGGCCCACATAGGGGCTGGTGGAGCCCACGGTCGCGAGGAAGGGCAGGTTGGCCTCCAGCCGATCCATCTCACGGCTCAGGGCCACCCGCATGGAGCGCTCGGCCCCCTGCAGGACGGCCATCATGTCGGTGCCTTCGACCTTGCGCAGGCGCACGTAATCCTTGAATCCCGCGCGGAAGATGGCCGCCAGGCCGTGGCTGCCCTTCTCGTCGGTGCTGAGATCCTTGTAGAGGGCGCTGAGGTCGCCGCCGGACCAGAAGCGCTCCTCGAAGGCGTTCGCCAGCTTGCGCGCCCTGCCGAGCACCCGACCCCGGTCGAGGATCATGGTCCAGGAGGTCACCGAGGCCACCACCAGCACCAGCAGCACCAGCTGCACCACAAGGCTGGCGTGCAGGATCAGATTCAGCAGCGACAGGTCAGAGCTCATGTCAGTCAGTCTCTTCGGGAGCAGTCCGGGCGCCCCTGGCGGGGGGCTCGGAAATTGCGGCGTCTTTAGGATGGTGATGGGTCGAAGGCCGGGAGTGCCGGCATCCCGGCGCGTGCGGGCCCTGGGACAGGCGAGCCCGATGCTGGGGACCGCCGGAGCCCTTGCGGCCTTGGTCTCAGGGGCCACGGCCTCGCCGTTCGATCAAGCCTTTCGAATATACAGGCCGGCGCCGCGTCGATCAAAAGGTGTTGGTTTCCGATGCCTTGTCGGCGGCACGGCGTCAACGGGCGGCGGCTTCGGAAGGGGTTAGGCGGGAACCGGCTGGCCGCCCAAATGGGGTGGCCTCAGCCTCCAGTGCGATCGCGTCGCGCCAGCCGACGGCTGTTGGCGACGGTGCGCCGGTGCAGCGGGCGCACGACGCGGGTCGAGCTGCGCCAGGGATTGAAGCGACCGAGCGCCAGATCATAGCCGGCCCGCTGCATCTCCAGACCCACCTCCATGGCGGCAAACAGCTTCTCGCTCCACATGCGCTGCCATTCGTGCATTGCCGGGACGCCGGTGGCATCCCGCCCAGGCAGGGCGCCCGAGAGCCAGGAGGCGCGGCTCGCGATGTTGTAGGCCGAGGTCATCCACAGCCCTGAGACCATCCAACCGAGCCTCCAGGCGTCGCACGGCGGGCAGCCGGCAAGTAAGCGAATGCGGTGCGCGTGGCTCTTGTTCATTGTGGGTGTCTGGGATGGCGAGGGTTTGTTACAAGCCCGCCATTCTTAGGGGGCGGCGGGGACTCGTCCATGGGCGGCGATCAATGGTCGCTATTGCCGAACAGATCTGGGATGGGGTCGGGGTTGGGTTCCCGGGCAGGGCCGCCATGCGCCGGGGGCCTGAGCCCGAGGTGCAGATACGCAGCCGCCGTGGCCATGCGCCCGCGCGGGGTGCGCATCAGCAGGCCCTGCTGGATCAGGAAGGGCTCCAACACGTCCTCGATGGTGCCCCGCTCCTCGCCGATGGCCGCGGCGAGGCTCTCCACCCCCACCGGACCGCCATCGAACTTCTCGATGACCGCGGCGAGCAGGCGCCGGTCCATGTGGTCGAAGCCCTGGGCGTCGACCTTGAGCATCGCCAGGGCCTGGTCTGCCACCGCGCGGGTGATGCGCCCGGACGCCCGTACCTGGGCGAAGTCGCGCACGCGGCGCAGCAGCCGGTTCGCGACCCGGGGGGTGCCGCGGGAACGGCGCGCGATCTCGGCCGCCCCGTCGGGCTCGGTGTGAATGGCGAGAATGGCCGCGGAGCGGCTCACGATGGTCGTGAGGTCCTCGGCCGAGTAATACTCCAGACGCTGTACGATCCCGAAGCGGTCGCGCAACGGTGAGGTCAGGAGCCCCGCCCGGGTGGTGGCGCCCACCAGCGTGAAGGGGGGCAGGTCGAGCTTGATGGAGCGCGCCGCCGGGCCCTCACCGATCATGATGTCGAGCTGGTAGTCCTCCATGGCCGGATAGAGGACCTCCTCCACCACCGGGCTCAGGCGGTGAATCTCGTCGACGAACAGCACGTCGCCGGACTCCAGGTTGGTGAGCAGCGCCGCCAGATCACCCGGCTTCTCGAGCACCGGTCCCGAGGTCTGGCGTAGATTCACCTGCATCTCATGGGCGACGATGTGGGCGAGCGTAGTCTTGCCGAGCCCCGGCGGGCCGAAGATCAGCACGTGGTCCAGGGCCTCGCGGCGCGCCCGGGCCGCGCCGATGAAGATCTCCATCTGCTCGCGCACCGCCGGCTGGCCGACGTAGTCGCACAGCCGGCGCGGACGGATGGCGCGATCGAGCGCATTGTCGTCGGCGTCGGCCTCGGGGGCGATGAGGCGATCGGGTTCGGGGGGCATCCTGGGTCAGCCCGCCGGGTCCAGCCGGTACACCCGCTCGACGAGCTGGGTGAGGCCGCGCGCGCGAAACCGGGGCGACTCATCCAGCGCGTCGAACCCGGCGAGGGCAGTGACCCGGTGGCGGCCGCCAAAGAGCGCATCCACCTCGGCGGGGGCCACCGAGAAGGGCGGTCCGGACATGGAACCCTGGTCGTATTCCAGGGTGATCAGGAGGCGCGGCACCGCCGAGGGCAGGATCTCATCCAGATGGACGGCATAGCGCGCGCGTTGCCCCGGGGGCAGGGCGATCAGCGAGGCCCGGTCATAGACGGCCCCGACCGCGGTGAGATGGGCGGCGGTCAGACCAAAGAAGTCGCCGCACAGAACCTCCAGCTCGTCGACCCGATAGCGCACGAACGGGGGCTCGTCGCTCAGCTCGGGGGCGAGGCGGTTGTCCTCGAAGAAGGCCTCGACCGCGAGTCGGCTCAGCTCCACCCCCAGCACCGGATCGCCGCGGCCGGCGAGCCAGAGCAGATCCAGGGTCTTGCCGCACAGGGGGACCAGCACCCGGGTTCCGGGGGCCAGCCCCATACGGGGCCAGAATTCGCAGAGATGGCCGTTGATCTCGTTCTGGTGCCAGCCGGTCTCGCCGCGCCGCCAGCGCTCGAGCCAGAATTCGGGGTCCATCGGGGTGCTCCGGAAATGCCGCCAAGGCCGGCAGGATAGCAGTCGAGCGGCGCGTGCGCAGTGCGCAGGGGATGCGCGCCCCATCACCGGCCGTGGCTTGCCCCACGGTCGGTGGGACCCGCCTCCACGTCGGGCTCATCGCCCAGCCGCTCGAAGCGTAGAAAAAAGTTGTCCTTCAGGAAGGCCGGCTCCTCCACCAGTCGGAACCCGGCGGCCTCCACCTCGGCGACGACCTGATCCCGGCCTGCCCGGACATGGTCCAGGATCCAGGGCGAGCTGGCGCCGGGGATGCGGTGCATGTCGATGACGATGAGGCCTCCGTAGGGTGCAAGCGCCCGGTGGATGGAGGCAAGCATGGCCTGTGGGTCCTCGAAATGGTGGTAGGTGTCGCTCAGGAAGGCCAGGTCGATGCTGCCGGGCCCAAGACCTATGCCCTGCTGGGTATTGACGATGGGAACCAGGTTCTTGACCCGGTAGGTGCGGGCGCGCTCCTCGATGCCGGCGACGAAGTCCGGGGAGGTGTCGATGGCGTAGACGACGCCCTCGGGTCCGACCGCCCGGGCGAACAGGGCGGAAAAAAATCCGGTCCCGGCACCGATGTCCGCCACCCGCATGCCTTCGCGGACCTGCGCCGCGTCGATGATCTGGAAACGCCGGTCGAACACCTCGCGCCCGGGGCGCTCGAAGACGTCGGTCCAGCGTTCGAAATCCGCGTCCTGGTAGTAGCGGTTGAGCAGAGGGCTTGCTCCGGCCCGTGGTGCCGGAGTGGTCTCGCCGGCGGCAAGCGCCGATCCGGCGCCCCGAACGGGCTCCCGTGCCGCCGCCTGCTGGCAGCAGAGGGTTGGGACCAGTGCGAGAAGCAGCAGGGGGATGGTTGGGATCGGCGAAGGACGCATGGATTCATCGCCTCAGGGGTGCCTTCCACGGCGCCTTTACCCGGCGCCTCCACAGCGAGATGCTGATCGAGTCGAGCGCCTAGGGCGCCAGCTTGTCCATGATCCGGGTGACATAGTCACGGGTCTCGGGGAAGGGCGGGACGCCGCCGTGGCGTGTGACGGCCCCCTCGCCGGCGTTGTAGGCGGCGAGCGCCAGGCGGACGTCGCCCTTGAACTCGCCGAGCAGCCAGCGCAGGTAGGCCATGCCGCCGCGCAGGTTCTGCTCCGGGTCCCAGACATCGCGCACGCCGAATCGCTCGGCGGTGGCCGGAATCAGCTGCATCAGGCCCTGGGCATTCTTGGGGGAAAGGGCGCTCGGGTTGAAGTTCGACTCCACCTCGATCAGCGCCAGCACCAGGTTGGGGTCCAGCCTGTAGTCCGCGGCGAGGTCGCGTGCGAGCTTGGCGATGGGACCCTTGGCCGGATGGGTGCGGGTGGGCCCGAGGCCCGCGGAGCGGGTGGGCGGGCGCAGGGCGTCGCTGCCGTCAGTGAGGGTGCAGTTCGCCGGGCGCTTTGGTTTCTTTGCGTAGCCGAGCCGATTCAGGATGCGCTTGGACTGGGCATCGTTGCTCGCCGCCGCCAGGTGCAGCCAGGCGGCCGCCAGCTCCTCGTCGCGCCGCACCCCGGTGCCGTTCGCATAGAGATAGCCCAGGTAATACTGGGCGTCGATATCCCCTTTCTTCGCCGCTTTGCAGTAGAGTCGAATGGCGTTGTCCAGATCGGCGGTGACGCCTTCCCCGTGCTGATAGCGCCGCCCCCACTCGGTGAGCTCGTGCCTGTCGGTGGACGCGAAGACCTTGGTGAAGGTGGCATCGGTCCGCGCCGCGGGCACTTGGGCGCTCAAGATTCCCGCCAGGAGAACGGCGGCCAACGAAGCGCCCGGCAGCCGCTCGGAATCTGCGTCTCGCATGATGGTGCACCGGTCTTGACCCGGGCCTCCGTGCGGAAGGGTCCGCATCGCCTCGGGGCGCATCCTGGCGCCCCTATCCGACCGAGGCCCCAAGGGCCTCAGGATGCTGATTTTTGTTACGATGCCCGATGGTACCCGACCCGAGCGCGCTCCGTCATGCCAAACCATACCGGGCGGCTGGTCCTGACGCCCGCTGACCCTCAAGCCTCACCCGACCGGGCGCTGGTCATCGACGTTCTCACCGAGGCGGGCTTTATTGGCTCGCCGTTGTCCGGGCGCGATGACGCCTATGCGGCAGGACCTGAGCTCCTGGCTCTGCTCACCTTTACGGGTTGTGCGGTGGCGGTGCCGGTGAGCCCGGGCGCCAGTTCGGGCGGCATCTTCTGTCATGTGCGTGTTCCGAGGTCGGCGGCGTCTCCGCGGCTGGTGGCGGGGCGCAATACCCGCCCGCCGCGCTGCTCGGGCTGCCGTGCCCGCCTTGGGGACTGGCGCGAGCGGGCGCCCGGCTGGCTCGACCGGGCGCAGGCCGCGATCCTCTGTCCGGTCTGCGGCGAGACCCGCCCCCCGTGGCGCTGGGACTGGAAGCAGCAGGGTGGTTTCGGACGTCTGTTCGTGCTGGTGGAAGAGATCTTTCCCGACGAGGCGGTGCCGACGCCCCGCCTGCTCGATCTGCTCACCCGTGCCGACGGCTCAGGCTGGCGTCACTTCTACGTACAGGACTGAAGGGCTCCCCCCGCAATCCGGCCGGGTCCACGAAGCTCAGCCCATCGGGGAGCCCCAGCGTCAGGCTGATGGGGAGATGGTCGGACAGGGGGTAATCGATCACGCGGGCGTTCTCGATGCGCAGCGGGGCCGAGGCGAGGATGTGGTCCAGATTGAGGCGCGGGCGCCAACTCGGAAAGGTCTTGAGCCCGCAGTCCAACCCACTCATGCCAGTCTGCCGGACCATCGCGCGCAGGGTCAGGGAGTCGCAGCCGCAGTTGAAGTCGCCCATCAGCACCAGCAGCGGATGTCGCGCCGCGAGTTCGACCAGATAATCGAGTTGGCGCCGTCGCGCCCGCCATCCAAGGGCCAAGTGGACGATGCCAACCGCCAGACACTGGTCCTCGGAGAGGGCGTATTCGGCCACCACGACGCCGCGGCCGGGCAGCCCGGGCAGCTTGTGCTCGGTCACGGTTTCCGGCTTCAGGCGGCTCAGCAGGCCATTGCTGTGCTGGGCAAAGGGTCCGAGATTGCGGTTGACCTGGCGATACCAGAAGGGGAAGGACGCCTGACGTGCCAGATACTGGATCTGGTCGACGTTGGCGCTGCGCAGGCTGCCTGCATCGACCTCCTGCAGACCCACCAGATCGAATTGCTGCAGGAGTTGGGCGATCCGCGCCAGGTTGACCAGGCGCTCGGGGTGGGGAAGCACATGCTTCCAGCTGTTGGTTACGTAGTCGCTGAACTGGCGTGAATAGATCCCGCCCTGGACGTTGTAGCTCAGCAGTTTGATGTGCTGCATGGAGGGCGGGAGAGGGGATCCGTAAGGCTCGCGACCGCTTGCGGTGGGTATCGAAGCTAACACAGTGCAGCCCCCCTTCAAAGGCCGGAATCCGCCCAAAAACGACGAAGGCAGCCCAGGGCTGCCTTCCTCTCGCGGCCTGGGCTCGCGACGGCTATTCGCTCAGCCCCTGGATGTACTGGGCCACGGCGGCGATCTCCTGATCGGTCATGTGGGCGGCGACGCCGCGCATCATGGAATTTGGGTCGTTGGCGCGGGCGCCATCGCGGAAATGGGTGAGCGTCTGCTTGGTGTAGTCGGCGTGCTGCCCGGAAACGCGCGGGAACTTCGCCAGATTCATGCCCATACCCGCCGGACCGTGGCAGCCGCTGCAGGCGGGCACACCGGAGGTCGGATTGCCCGCACGAAAGATCTGGGCACCCGCATCTGCCAGGGCCGGATCGGCAGTGCCCGGGGTCTGGGTCTGCGTGGCGTAGTAGGCGGCCAGGTCCCGCATCTCCTGCTCGCTCAGCGGCGCCGCCATGGGGCTCATCTGGGCGTTCTCCCGATTGCCCGCCTTGAAGTCCATGAGCTGCTTGTAGATGTAATTGGGGTGCTGTCCGGCGAGCTTGGGCCACATCGGGACGATGGAGTTGCCCTGGGGACCGTGACAGGCCAGACAGATGGTGCCGGCCTTCGCCTCACCCGACTTGGGGTCGCCCGCCGGCTTGGCGGCCGCCTCGTTGGCGAAGGATGCGCCAGACATGCCGCCGGCCAGGAGAGCCGCCGCCGAAACCGTCACGAGCCACTTGTTCGTCATTTGCAATTCCCGCCTGAGTTGTTCGTTTATGTCTCTGGCCGCCGCCGGACCCTTCGCGTCGCATCACCCGGGCGTCGCATCATCCGGACCGGGGCGAAAAATCCGGGGATGTATATCAGACCTTGCTCATATGGGTCAATTCCGATCGAGGGCGCATCCCCGGTCTCAGGCTGGGGGCCCATCACCGGCGGGTAGTGCCGCCGTCGCGATGGCCCGGCGAATCTCGTCCGCCTCCAGCCGCTGGAACCGCTCTGCATCGAAACAAACGCATCCGCCCGCAAGCTCATACCACGCCAGGCCCCCGTACCAGTCCGGCGCGGCACAGTCAACCTGGTGGCGGCGTGGCAGACAGTAGAGCCGGCCGGGAGTATAAATGAGGTTGAACGTCTGGTCCCGCCGCTGCAAGGCGTCGATGGCGTCCCAGGCCCTGTCGCAGTGATCGAGGACCCGGCAGTCGACGGGATAGCTCTGGTCGCCGCCGTTGTGCCGCCACCGCGGGTCCATGAGCGGGAGCGCTCGCCCCCGCGGTGTCAGATGGAAATGCAGGTGATTGACGGAGGCGAAGGCACCCAGGCTGTTGTAGCCGATCATCACGCCGGGCAAGGCCCCGCCGATCGATGCGGTGAGCGACCACAACAGCCGGTGGTCGGGGGCCATCAGGAACTGGGGTGACTCAGATTCCCGGTCGGGGACCAGGATGGTCTGAAGCTCGAGGAAGGGAAACTTGTTGAACAGGAGATCCAGCCGGCGGCCGCGATATTCTCCGCTCCAGAAGGTCTCGGGTCGCAGCAAGGGCCTGTTGAAGTGGAAGCCGGAGGGGTCGAACGGGAGCCTCAGCGACCCATGCCGCGTCGTGCGCGGCTGGGCCGCCGCCCTCGCGGGACGAAAGGCCCGCAGCGGGTTGAGCTGGACCTCCCAGGGGCCGACCTGGCGGATGGCCACCGGCGGCAGATCGCCATAGCCCACCGCGAGCATGCGCAGGAAGACGCCGATATCGTCAGGGGACCCGGCAGGGTCGGAGCCCCGTTTCAGCGACTCCCGAAAGGATGCCGCGAGCTGCTCGAACCGTTCCGTCAGGGTAGGCCCCAGGACAGCGCGCAGCCTGGCGTCGAAGGCCGCGTTGTTGAAGGCGAGGATGAAGGCCCCCAGGCCGCTGCCCTCGCACAACAGCCCGCCGAGCCCGGCGGCGAATGCGGCGCGAAAGGCGTCGGCATGGACGAAAGGCGGGGCTGACACGAGGATTCCTCAGGGCCGGGTCAGGCCTCGGATGGATGGCGCCCGGCCCGGCGATGGGTCATTGGCGCATGGGCTCGACCATGCGCACCGGCGCCCCGACCTGGGTCTGGGTGCCGTCCTCGAAGGTCAGCGTCAGGTCCACCTGGTCACCCGGCTGAAGGTTCTGCTTCAGCCCGATCAGCATGACGTGCAGCCCGCCAGGCTTCAGGCTCACGCTCTCGCCGGCAGGCACCTCGATGCGCTCCACCCGGCGCATGCGCATCATGCCGCCGTCGTTGATGTGGGTGTGCAGCTCCACCGCATCGGCGATCGGGCTGGCGGCCGAAACCAGGGCATGGGGCTCCCCCGAGGCGTTGCTCAGGGTCAGGAAGACGGCGCTGTTCGGCTGGCCCGGAGGCACGGCTCGGGCGTAGGCGTCGGATACGCCAACGGCAGTGCCCTGCGCCAGGGCAGCGGCGCCCGCGAATGCGAGCCCGGCGGCAACGAGCAGACGGCACGAATGGGAACGGGACATGAAGGTGCTCCTTGGTCTGAGGTGTTCGTGTGAAAATCGGTGCGGCTAGCCACTGCTCAGCGCCTCGCGGATAACCGCTGCGATCTGGTCCGGCGGCGTCGCGTGGTCCAGGGTTCGCACCAGCCGGCCGGCGGGGTCGACCACATAGGTGTAGGCGGAGTGGTCCACCATGTAGCCCATGGCAGAGGTCCCCTGCTCCGCGCGCCGATAGGCGGCGCCATAGAGCTGGGCGGCGGCCGCGATCTCCTCGGGGGTGCCGGTCACCCCGCGGATCTTTGGGTGGAAATAGCCGGTGTATTCGGCCAGGCGTGCCGGGTCGTCGCGTTGCGGATCCACGCTCACGAACAGGACCTGCACCTGGGCCAGCTCCTTGGGGCTGAGGGTCTTGAGCGCGTTCGCGATGAAGGCCAGATTGGTAGGGCAGATATCCGGGCACCAGGTGTATCCGAAGTAGATCAGCACCACCTTGCCGCGCAGGGCGGCGAGGTCCATCGGTCCATCGGCGGACTGCAGCCGGAAGTCCCCGCCGGTGGGCGGGGAGGCGAGCGCCAAGGGCTGGTGCTGGTAGCCGTCCTTCGCCACCGGCTCCCAGAACCAAAGGAGCCAACCGAGGACGCCGACGAGCAGCAGGATCGCGGAGATGAGCAGATTGCGTTGCATGCGGATCGGGAACGGGGCGGGCAAGGAGCGCTCGAAGCCGCAGCACTCTATTCGGGGGCTACTTGTACCACATTGACCAATATCAACGGGCCACCGGCGAGACGCCCGATCCCAGGCGATCGCGGCAGCCGCGGTGGCGGCCGCGGGATTTGCCGCAATCCTGGCGTCTGCGCGCCACCAGGGTCGGGAGCTCATGAGTGCCCTGAGCCGCTGGTGGCGCACCCGGGTGCTCGAGCGCGAGCGCTCGCGCTTCAGCGAGGCCGACTGGGAGGCCGCCTGGGGAGCGCTGCCGATCCTGGAAGGGCTGGATGAGGACCAGTCGGGCCGCCTGTGCGATCTCGCCCTGCTGTTTCTGCGCCACAAGCGTCTGGAGCCCGTTCAGGGGCTGGAGCTTACGGCAGCGATGTCGCTGGTGATCGCGTTGCAGGCCTGCCTGCCGGTCCTGGAGCTGGGACTCGACTGGTATCGGGGCTGGTATGCGGTGGTCGTCTATCCGGCGGAATTCGTCACCGACCATGAGCAGGTGGATGAGCAGGGTCTGGTGTCGAGGGCGCAGGAGGTGCGCAGCGGCGAGTCCTGGGACCTGGGACCGGTAATCCTGTCCTGGGGGGACGTGGAGGAGGGGCTGGAGCTGGACGGCTACAACGTGGTGATCCACGAGCTGGCCCACAAGCTCGACATGCGCGATGGGGTGGCGAACGGCCGTCCGCCGCTGCACCCCGAGATGTCGGGGGCACATTGGAGCCGGATCCTTACCGCGGCCTATGAGGATCTCTGCCGCCGTGCCGAGAGCGGCGCCGACACCCCGATCGATCCATACGCCTGTGAGTCGCCGGCGGAGTTTTTCGCCGTGGTCAGCGAGGCCTTCTTCGAGGTTCCTGATCTGCTGGACGCTCAATACCCGGACGTCTACGCCCAGCTTCGCGCCTTCTATCGCCAGAACCCCCTGGCACGTCTTACACCGCCGGGCTGACCGCGGTCGGCGGGTTCGGGACGGTGCACTCCAGGAAGATCCGCTTGGTACAGGTGGCGCAGATGTTTTTGTCGAGCTTTTGGTAAATGGCGTGGATCCCCGCCTCCTTGGATTGAAAGATGTTGCGTGCACCCGCGGCATCCACGCAGCCGCAGCTCTCCAGTGCCTCCCACAGGCCCTGCTTGATGTTGATCATGTACATGCCGCCTCCGCTCTTCTGCCGCAGCTTCGCCTCACGGACCAGGGCCTCGCCGCCCTGGAGGTCCACGAAGTTGATCCCCTCCGCGATCACCGCCAGGTGCTTTTGCTCCGGGTGCTTGGCGCGGATCTGGTCGAAGACCGTCTCGACGTGGTTGGCGGACCCGAAGAACACCGATCCGTCGATTCGGATGATCCGAAGCTGCGGGCACTGGGGAAGGTCGAGTGAACTAGAAAAGGCTCTGTTGGGCAGGTTGGGGTCCGGTGTCCGGATCACCACCCGGGGCTTGGAGGTGCGATCGAGATACAGCACCAGGGACAGCAGCACACCGGCGAAGATGGCGAACTCCAACTCCAGGAAAAGCGCCGAAAGGAAGGTCACCAGGAAGACCCCAGTCTCCCTGCGCGAGGCGTGGAAGATGTGACCGATCTCCGTGAAATCGATCAGGCCCCAGGCGACCAGGAACAGGATCCCCGCCATGGCCGCCTTGGGCAGATAGCTGGCAAGGGGCGCCACCAGGAGCACAATCAGCATCAGCAGCATTCCCGCGAAGACGGCGGCAAGGGGGGTACGGGCACCCGCCTCGTAGTTCACGCCGCTGCGGTTGAACGAACCGGTGGCCACGTACCCCGAGAAGAAGGCCCCGGCGATGTTGGAGAGCCCCTGACCGATGAACTCCTGGTTGCCGTCGATGCGGTAGCCGCCGCGGGCGGCCAGGGCGCGGCCGATGGATACCGCTTCGGTGAGGGCGAACAGGGTCACCGCCAGGGCCGTGGGGGCCAGCTGCTTGATGTGATCCAGGACAAACGAAGGCGTCGACAGGGGCGGCAGGGACGCGGGCAGGGCGCCCACGGTGGCGATCCCCGTTTGCTCGTTCCCCAGCAGCAGGTCAAGGACCACCGCGAGCACACTGCCGGCGAGCATGGCGGCGATCATATAGGGGACCCGCGGCAGCCACAGCTTCACGGCGATGCCAAACAGCAGGGTGGTCAGGGCCACCAGGGTTGCATAAGGGTTGATCTCCGCCACGTGGCCGGCGAACTGGATCAGTACATCGTGGAAATGCCCTCCACTGTCCATGGTCACGCCGAAGAAATGCTTGAGCTGCTTGACCGCGATCAGGAGCGCCGCCCCGGCGGTGAAGGCGACTACCACAGAGTGGGAGATGAAGTTAACCAAGGCGCCGAGCCGGGCGAGGCCGAGTGCGAGCTCCATGAGCCCGACCATCAACGTAAGGGTGAGGGCCAGGGCCACATAGTCTGGTGTTCCGGGGGTGGCCAAAAGGGAGAGTGACGAGAACAGGACCACGGATGCGGCGGTGGTCGGGCCCGAGACCAGATGTCGGGAGGACCCCCACAGGGCGGCGACCATGGCCGGGATCATGCCGGCATAAAGTCCGTACTCGGGGGGCATGCCGGCGATGGTGGCGAATGCAACGCCCTGGGGCAGCACCACGATGGCCCCGGTGAGTGCCGCCATCAGGTCGGCGCGCAGGTCGCCACGTCGTACCCCGGGCATCCAGGCCATGAAGGGGACGAGCCAGGACCAACGGGGTGAGAGCGGCATCGACATCAAGGGGGGAAACCGGTAGTGGAGCAGGGGAGCTACATCAGCAATCGCTGAGATACTAACACGATTACAGCTCCGGCCGAGCGGAAACGCCGAAGCATTTTCCGCGCGGCCCAGGGATGGGGCGGCCCTCACCGGAGGTTGCCGATTGGCCGTTCGCGATTGGTTAATGCGCTGCGCTTGTCTGATCTACCCTACGGCCTCGCTCAAGTTTCGGCGCCCTTGGGCCGGGCTTCATCAACCGGGGCTGTTGCGCATCCGGATCAGCTCCGCCGCGATGGAGACCGCGATCTCGGGTGGGGTGCGCGAGCCCAGGTCGAGCCCTACGGGGCCGTGCAGCCGGGCGACCTGCTCCGGGGTCAGGCCCAGTCCCAGCAGCCGCTCCCGGCGCGCCGCCTGGGTGCGGCGGGAGCCCAGGGCGCCCACGTAGAGGGCGCCTCCACACAGGGCCTCCATTAAGGCCAGGTCATCGAGCTTGGGATCGTGCGTCAGGGCCACCACGACGCTGCGCGGATCGTCGGCGCGTGCGCGCACCACGTCGTCGGGCATCCCCGGGTCGAGCTCCGCGTCCCATAGATCCCAGTCCCGCTGCTGCTCCGCCCGAGGGTCGCAGACGACCACCCGGTAGCCCAGCGACCACGCGATTGGCGTGAGATAACGGGCGATGTGCCCTGCGCCGATGATGATGAGCTGCCAGGGCGGGCCGAAGGTGCGGGCCAGGTATCCTCCAGCCCTATACCGGAAGCCAGCGGTGCTGTGTGCCGGGTGCAGGCTCGACTCGCCGGTGGCCAGGCACAGTCGCCGCTCCACCGTGATGCGCGCGGCCACGCGCTCGCGCAGGTGGCGCCACTGGTCGATGCCCAGCACCGGCTCCGCCACCAGCTCCAGCCGGCCGCCGCAGGGCAGGTCGAAGCGGGCGGCCTCGTCCGTGTCCGCCCCATAGACCAGTTTGGTCGGCGTGTCGACGGCAAGATCACCGGCACCTGCCCGCTCGACGAGATCCTCCTCCACGCAGCCGCCGGATACCGAGCCCGTCTGGCGCCCGCCGCGCTCGATCAGCAGCAATGAGCCGGGCGGGCGGGGGGACGATCCCCAGGTCGCGACCACGGTGAAGAGCCAGCCGCCCCCCTCGGGAAGGGCGCAGATGGCGTCCAGCATCTCCTCATCTAGGCTTCGCATCCTGGGTGGGGTGGGGAGCCCGAGTGGACGCGAATCGCTCATTGCCGAGCCCCCGCTCCCATTGCACAGGGACTGTCGGCGAGCAGAGGGTCCGTCGCGGCGTCCCGGCAGGGCTTGGGCTCACAGCGGGAAATGGGCCTGGGTCGCGAATCCCGAGGTCCGCATGGGATATGCTTTGCCGCGCAACGGGTGCCAGAGAACGGTGGAGCAAGAGCCATGTCCAAAGGGAGCCAACAGCCGATCGCCCTCTCGTGGCGGGGGTTTTCGCTCATCGAGCTGATGATCACGGTTGCCATCGTCGGCATCCTCGCCACAATCGCCTACCCCTCCTATCGCAATCAAATCGAGCGCACGCGCCGGGCCGACGCGCAAGCGGTGTTGATGCAGGCCGCCCAGTATATGGAGCGGGTCTATACGGAGAGCTCCTGTTACAATCCGGAGGACAGTTGCACGGGCACGGCCACCGACGGCGTGAACATGCCATACACCAAATCACCGGTGGATGGGAGCGACGCCCATTACGCCATTGCCCTGGTGGCGCTCTCCCCGACCAGCTTCACCCTGCGCGCCACCCCCCAAGGCGCCGAGGCCGGCGCCGGTATCCTCGAGATCACGGACACGGGTGAGCGCCGCTGGGACAAGGACAAGGACGGCGCCATCGCCACCGACGGCAGCGAAGACACCTGGGAACGCTGAGCGGGTGGCGGGCGTCTGCGCCCGACCCCCGCCCGTCAGATTCCGGCCCCATCCCGATCCAGCTCGGGCCTGCCGAACAGATAGCCCTGACCCCAATGGATGCCGATGGCGCGCACCGCGTCCAGTGTGGCCTGATCCTCGATGCCCTCCGCTACCGTCACCACCCCGAGATCGCTTGCAAGTGACTGGATCGCCTGCACCACGGCGCGTGCGCGCGGCTCGTTGGCGACGCGCCGCACCAGTGTGCCCTCGATCTTGACGAACTCCACCGGGAGATCCGCCAAGTAGCTGAGGGAGGACTGGCCACCCCCGAAGTCATCGATCGCGAGTCTCAGCCCCAGCTCCCGAAAGGGCTCCAGGACCTGCCTGGCCTCGTCGCTGTCCTGCAGAAACTGGCGCTCGGTGATCTCCAACACCAGCGGCTTGTTCCCGCGCAAACGACTGGCGCATTGCGAACAGCGCTGTCTGACCTTCTCCAAGATGTCCTGCACCAGTGTTGGGTGGCGCAGGAAGTCGGCGGAGAAGTTCACGAACATGGCCGGCGGTGACTCGCCATGGAGGGTGCGGTCTACGCAGCGGCCGATCGCCTGCTGGATGATTCGGTGATCGATCCGATGCACCAGGGTGAGCTGCTCGGCCGCCGGAATGAAGGAGGCCGCCGTCAGCCACAGGCCATCCTGACTCTGGATGCGCGCCAGCGCCTCCTCTCCGCAGACCTCGCCGCTCGCCAGGTCCACGACCGGCTGATAGGCAGCGCGGACGCTGTTTTTCAGCAGGGCGTTCTCGATCAGGTCCGCCATGCGGAAGACGTCTCCCGATGACTCCGTATGGCAGCGCACCCGGTTGCGGCCGGCACGCTTGGCCTCATAAAGCGCCAGATCCGCCTTGGCCAGCAGGGCCCCCGGGTCGGTCGCGTCATCCGGATAGGCGACGACCCCGATGCTGGCGGTTACCCGGATCAGACGATTGTCGTCCTCAACCGGGGCCGCCTCGATGCCCGCGCGCACACGCTCCGCTATCTCCACGGCCTGGGCGCGGCTCGCGTCGGGCAGCAGGCAGAGGAACTCCTCGCCGCCCCAGCGGCCGACCCGGTCGTGGTCGCGCACCTGCTGCTTGAACCGTTGCCCGATCTGGACAAGCGCCCGATCACCGGCGGCATGTCCGAAGCGGTCGTTGATGAGCTTGAAGTGATCCAGGTCGAGCAACAGCATCCCGTAGGCGCTGCCGAGGCTCTCGGCGCTGCGGTGGAGCAGGGCAAGACGCTCCTGCAGCGCGGCACGGTTGGGCAGGCCGGTCAGCGCGTCATGATTCGCGCGGTACGCGAGCGCCCTGGAGTCCCCGATGACACTGCGTTCCGCAATCAGGATCATGACGACCAGCGCGTCCACCGCAACCGTTTCGCAGGCGACCGCGTGCTCGCTGCCGTCCTCGCGGCGGAGCTGGCAGAGCGTCCGGCCGGGAACGGCCGTCGGAACCCGGGCGGAGGCCGCGAGCCGCTTCCAATCCAGGCGCCGTCCGTCCGGGGCCCTGAGCTGAAGGACGGTATCGAGTGGCCGTCCCGTGATCAGGCGGGCGTCGAGGCCGAGCAGTGATTCCGCCGCGCCGTTCAGATAGGCCAGGGCACCGCTGGCATCGCAGACCAGCAAGGCGTCTCCGCCGAAGCCGGCTGGCAGGTGGCCGAGGACCGACCCATGGGCTCCCGAACGGGAGCTATGGTCGTGGAGTGGGGAGGTCGCGGCCACTGGGGATCACCTGAAGCTCGAAGACTACGTCGGCAGCGGTCGGCTCGACCGGCATTCGTTGCTGGGGACCGCGCAGATCCGGCAGTAAAACGTCGCCCCAGCAAATGGGGCAAGGGCGGTGGTTGTGCAAGGCCGCTCCGGGGTTCCTATGGGTTACACTCGCAAGTCGACGCCCCGGCGAAGCACGCATCAAAGCCGATTGGACCCCAAGCGATGGTGAAGAACGTCACGTTGCGCGACGCCTGGTCGGGGGAAGCCGACTGTCTGACCTGCTCCCTGCGGACCTCGGTCCTGTTTGCCGGTCTCAAGGAGTCGGACTTCGAGCGCATCCACGACCCCATCGACCAGTTCGCACTGAAGTCCGGCACCACCCTGTACCACGCTGGTGATCGCGGGGATTTCATGTTCACCGTCCGCAGCGGGTCGCTCAAGCTGGTCCAGTACCTGGCGGACGGCAGCCAGCGCATCGTGCGCATCGCGCGCGCGACCGACGTGCTCGGGCTCGAGGGGCTGCTCGACGGCACCTATGAGCATGAGGCGGTGGCCCTGCAACCGACCGAGGTGTGCCGTTTTCCGGCGCGGGTGGTGCGGGAGCTGGGTCAGCAGAATCCGGATCTGCACCGCGAGCTGATGGCGCGCTGGCAGCGTGCCCTGAGCGAGGCGGACGCCTGGCTCACCGAGCTCTCCACCGGATCCGCCCGCCAGCGGGTGGCGCGCCTGCTGCTGCGCCTGGTACGCGATCGCGAGACCAGCGAATGCCAGCTCTTCAGCCGCGAGGACATGGGCGCCATGCTGGGCGTCACCACCGAGACCGCTAGCCGCACCATCGCCGAGTTCAAGCGCCAGAGCCTTCTGGTGGAGACGGCGCCCAACCTCTTCCTGCTCGACATCCCCAACCTCCGACGCATCGCGGAGGAGTGAGGGCGGCGCCCCGGTGGGCGCCCGACTAGCCCTCGGACCTCTTCCTCCCCGCAGCGGGGATGCGGTCACCTGCCGCGGCGTTGCGCATTCTTAATGCCGCCCTCGGGGTCGGACCCTAGTCTAGCCCTCCATGGCGCCTGGTCCACCCAGGCGCAAAAACCCAGTTCTCCCCCGAACGGCACGGCTAGAGACCGCTGCCCCTGCGGTCGTCATAGACGCTGGTTCATGAGGTGATTCGCATGATGGAAGACGAGGTGCGTCTCAAGCATTTTCCGGTGGCCATTTTTGCCATCGTCATGGGGCTCACCGGCCTCGCGATCGCTTGGTACAAGGCGGAGCACGTCTTCCGCCTTCCGGTGTGGGTCTCGGAAGGGCCCCTGGCGCTCGCCATCCTGGCATTCATCACGCTGCTTGGGATCTATTTGCTCAAGGTCGTACGCCATCCGGACGCGGTGCGCGCGGAGCTCGCCCATCCCGTTTCGCTCAATTTCTTCCCGGCCATCTCCATCAGCCTGATTCTCCTCGCTGTCGCGCTCCTGCATCTGGCGCCGGCCATCGCCCGGGTGCTCTGGGTGCTGGGATCGGGTCTGCATCTGTTGCTGACCCTCTATGTGGTCAACGTCTGGATCCATCACGATCATTTCGAGATCCACCACATCAATCCGGCCTGGTTCATTCCGGTGGTGGGTAATGTCCTGGTCCCCATCGCCGGCGTGCCCCTGGGATACCTCGAGCCGTCCTGGTTCTTCTTCAGTATCGGCATCCTGTTCTGGTTGCTGCTGTTCGCCATCATCCTCTACCGGATGTTCTTCCATCAGCCCTTGCCAGAGCGGCTGATGCCGACCTTTTTCATTCTCATCGCGCCGCCATCGGTGGGCTTCGTGGCTTATCTGCAACTGGTCGGTACCCTCGATGGCTTCGCCCGGCTGCTCTATTACAGCGGCCTTTTCCTCACCCTGCTGCTCCTAACCCAGGTCGGGCGCTTCATCCATATCCGCTATTATCTCTCCTGGTGGGCCTATAGCTTCCCGCTCGCGGCCGTCACCATCTCGACGCTGGTCATGTATCAGCACACGGGCCTCGCCCTGTTCGCGGCCATCGGTTGGGTCCTGCTGACCATGGCGACCCTGGTCGTGCTCTATCTTCTCTATCGGACCTGGCGTGCTGTGGGCGAGAAAGCGATCTGCGTGCCCGCCCATTGACATGTCAGAGACGGAACCGGCTGCCACCGTTGACCATCATCCTTCACCCGAGGAGTCCCATTGGTGAAGCAGACCCTGCTGCAAGAGAAATACCCGATTTATAGCCTGGAACTGAACCGGGAGGAGACCGCTCTGACATCGGTCGACGCCATCTGTGCCTATTTCCGCCGCTGTATCGAGGCGCACAGATCGGCCGTTTTCATCGCGGAGTTCGACCACTATGCCCACACCGCATCGCTCCCCGAGGGTCGGGCTGCGCCCGACATCCGCGCGGCAAAGAACCTGGTCTTCTGCTTCGGCATCGCCCTGCCCGACCCCCATGTGCTCGCGGTCCGCCCGCGCTCCATTGGCGTCGCCGAGACCGAGGCCGGCTTCGTCATTACCTTCATGGAGGCCCCGATGCCCGTGGCGAACGCCGCCATGGAGGATTGGGCCAAGGGCCTGCGCGATCGCCAGCCGGAATCCGCCTGAGTCTGCCGGGCCAAAAAAGTCTCATTGGATGTGCCGAGGAACCCGCTGATGCGCATTGCCGTCACCAGTCAGAACTTCAAGACCATCACCGGTCATGCGGGCAAGGCCCGCCGCTTCATCGTCTATGAGGCGGTGGGCGGCGCCGCGCCCGTGGAGGTGGAGCGGCTCGATCTGCCCAAGGAGATGTCCCTGCACGACTACCACGGGGCGGATCACCCCCTGTTCGCCCTTGGGTTGGAGGCCCTGATCACCCAAGGGGCGGGGGATGGATTTCGTCTGCGCATGGCGCGCCACGGGATTCACGTCCACGCCACCAGCGCCTCCGATCCGATCGAGGCGGTGAGCGCAGTGGCCATGGGTCTCCCCCTACCCGCCGCCGCGCCTCACGAGCACTGAGATCCTCGGCGTCCTGCCCGCCAACGCCTTCGACATCATCAGTGTCATGTGGTACGAGCCTCAACAGAACCTCGGCCCAGCCGAGGACGAGCGCCGCGCCTGAGTCTTGCGTCCCGGCCAGCGAGGTGCACTCTGACGCCCGCCCTGGCGGGCGACACCTCGCTGGCAGGAGGTCGCCCCCGGGTAGAGGCTCCGCTCATCCAGTTCGCTTCCCGAACCTGATGCCGTGCGTTATCTCGGCGGTACCGTTGGCGTCAGTCGCCCGGAAGGTGACGCGGCGCTCGCCGGCGGCCGGGGCGGCGACGATGATGTCGTGGCCCGTTTCGACGGGCTGACCATCGATCAGCCATTGACAGGCGTCGCCTGGCACCGGCCGGCCGGTCTCGTCAGTTGCCGCACCCCACAGACGCATTGCGCCCCCGGTTGGGATTCTGGCGCCCTCGCTGGGCGATAGCATGGCCACCGTCGGCGGCTTGTGCGGCACCAGAACCGCTGCGGATAGGGCGTGCGCGCTGTCGAAGCCGTCGCTGACCAGGATCTCGAAGCGGGTGTCGCCGCCCGGGACGGGCGTGAGCTCCAACTCCGCTGTACGGCCCTGCAGACCGACCGTGAGCACATGCCAGCTCTTGCCGCCGTCTTGTGACCAGCGCATGTCGCTTCGGGTCTCGAGGCCCTCGCCGATCTCCATGTCCCAATCGGCCCGCAGCCGGCCCTGCCCGTTCACGGAGACGCGCAGCGCGGTGACCGCAAGAGACGTGTCGGGGGCATCCCGGTGCCAGAGGACGTCTTTGCCGCGGCGCAGCTGCAACCGGGCGCCGCGGGCGAGATTCTGGATCAGGGCCTGAACCAGCCTGCGGCAGGCGCGACCGTCTGTGGAGCCAAGATCCTGGACCGGCCCTTCAAGGGGCAGGTTCCAGGCGGGCGCACCGGCGATCACGCCATCCTTGTCGTCCAGCAGCTCGATTACCAGGTCGGTCGCTGCTCCGCCGATGATCCCCGGCCGGGTCACTACCCGCGAGATGCTGTGTACCTGAACGCTGTCGTCCCGCTCGACAAAGGCGAGGAAGTTGATCATGGGCTCGGGTTCCATGCTCTTCCGGTGCTTCGGTTATGGATGGCTCCAGCGGCTGCTCGCTTCGCTGCCGAGCGGAAGCGTCACGGGTGACAATAGGGGGATATCGAGCAGCCGGTTGTGATGATACGGAGATATCCATTCAGGACCACAGTACGACATGAAGTCCGGCGTGCTCGGATGATGCAGGGTCTGCAAGCCGTTGCGGAACTCGAAGCCGTACTCGCCGATGGATGCGTTCGGCGTGCCCGCGGCGTCGTAGGGTTCGTAGGCGGGATAGCTGGAATCGACGTTGGCCGGACCGCCGCAGGGCGCATGCATCAGCCCCAGTGCGTGGCCCACCTCATGACCCATGGTGGCTTCGGCACCGACCATGCCGGCGCCCACGCCGCTACCGCCGCAACCTGTCGCTCCTCCCGGTGTGTCGGTCGGCGTGCCGGCCGCCAGCAGGCCGTAGTAAATCCAGTTGCCGGCGACCGCGCCGGCATCGGCCGCCGCCGCCGCACGCAGGTCCGCCATCAAGGAACCCCAGTTCGGCGGGCAGCCGCCGCTGGCAGGTATGGGATCGGTCAGCGGCGTGGTCTGCGTTAGGGTCGCGGCCACGCGGAAGGTCAGCACCGAATCGGCGCGCACCGGATAGGCGGCCAACATCCATGCGGCCGTCGTCTGCAGATCCGCCAGCCCCGGGGCGGGGATGGCGGGCGTCGGCGGGTTGTTGTAGCCCACCATGATGCCGGCGAGCTGCAGCGTCTGCTCGAGATCGACATCGACCGTCGTTTCCGCAGAGATGGTGTCATGGAACCAGCCCGCCGGCGAGGAGACACTGACGGCGAAACGCATTCGGCCGGCCATATGACGGGCCGGCACCAGGAAGTTCAGCGTCGCACCCAGATCGCCGCGCTCATCCGCATAGATTGGCTCGGCCTCGATGGTGATTGGCAGACTGCTGAGCCTAGTGAGCAGGGTCGGCGTGCCCTCTACGATGCGCTCCACTTCCAGGCTGCCGGCGACGCCGGCGATGCGTCCGCCCTCGTAGAAGACCGGCAGACCGCTGCGCACGTAGACCCGCACCAGGGCGGGCTTGCCAGCGACCAGCTGCAGGCTGTTGTCGGCACCCCAGTCATCGGGATCGGTCAGGTGCCGATCCGCGTGGTAGTACTGGATCGCCTGGGTGACCTCAATACCCTCGACCTCCAACGCCGGGTTGAGGCCGCCGTGCAGGGTTATGACTCGCACGTCCTCACCCGGGCAGGCGTTGGTCGTCGTGAGGGTGCAGAGCGTCAGGCTGCGACGCCCGTTGGGAGCGGCGACATCACGCGTTGCCTCGGCAGCCACCGCCTCGTCCACCAGGGTGCTGCCGTCCTGTTCGACCCGCAGATGCACGCCGGCATCATCGGGGACCACGAGCCAGCGAAGGCTTACCGTCTCGCCAGGCACCACGGTGAGCTCGCCCCGCCGACCGTCCGCCGTGAACACCCGGACGTAGGCACGCCCGCCGCTGAAATCGACTGCATCGCCGCGGCGCGGCACCCGGATTGCCCGACCGCACGCCGTGGCCAGGTTCCCGACGATCGACAGACTCACCGGCCCCGGTCCGGCCTCCTCGGGCAAGTTGACCTCGATACGGGTGTCCGTCCAGTCGCTCGGTGCTCCAGGGGCTGCCTCTGCCGTCCCGAAGCCGGAGCGATGGCTGAACAGCACACGCGCGCTGTCGGGGAACAGGCCGGAAAAATTACTGCCGGTGATGATCACGGGCGACCCGGGACAGCTGTCGCCCCAATCGACGCTGTCGATTTCATAGCGGCCACCGCGAAGCATGCCGCCGCGCACGGCGTCGCTCATCTCAGCGGCGCAGTGCCATTTTTCCAGCCGCCACATCTCGTCGATTTCCCGCCAGTCGTCCGGTCGCGGCGGCCAGAAGACCGGGCCGTCATCCGGGCCGCAGGTGCCGCCGATGTGGCGCAACAGGTTGCCGAAGCCGCCGCGGCCGCCGGGGTTGCTTGCCAAGGCGCCGCACGCGGCGCGGTAAACCGCATCTAGCTGGCCCAGTCCGCCGACCTGCCCGAGCAGGAAGCTGAGATAGCGGTGCTCGACCACCTTGTCGCCGCCAGCAACAATCACCGCCGCGGCGAGTACCGGCAGGATGCGGTCGGTCTCGATCAAGGAGTCGGCCGGCGCGGCGGGAAGCTGGCTCCTTTTCGCCTTGATGATGGACTGCAGCAGCTTGCCGTCCACGGGCTCCTGGGTCCATCGTTCCGAGGCCGCAGCGACCAACCCGGGTTTGCGGACGTTGAAGCGGTAGATCACCGTGCCGAGCACGTCTTCGTAACGCGGGATGGCGAGCACGTCGTTGAGGATCACACCCCAAGCCAGGTCGAGCAGATCGTCAAAGACCAGGATGTCCGGTGCCGGACAATAGTGGGCGATCATCGGCACCTGCTCGCCAAGCCCGGCGACCCCCGGCCAACCACCCCCGGCGAACGGCGGCATCTGCCCCGTGCTGATCCGAGTCTGCAGCAGTGCGACGGCGCGGTCGATCACCGCCAGCCTGTCTCCCGCGACGAGCCCGCCTGTCAGGCGCCGGAGGGGGCGCAGGTTCTCCAGGTGATAGGCCGCTTTGTCCCGGCCGATCACCACGGCATCGATCTCTGCCATGTGACCAGCATTCCAGAGAACGGCATTGGCCGAGCTGTAGAGCGTCGCGCCCTTGCAGTCGCGGACCTCGATGTACAGGTCTGGTGCCCGTTCGAAAAGGTCGCGAAAGTCCCGCCGCCGGTATTGCAGCTCGAAACGCCCCGTCTCGTCGGTGAAGGTCGACCCCAGGCGGTCGTCGAAGAAATGATCCTTGTCGTAGACGATGACTTTCAGGCCCATGACCCCGGCAGCGCCATCCTCCTGAACGATCCTACCTCTAACGACGAAAACTTCGGGGGTCTTCATAGCCTATCCTGCCTCGGCCCAGGTCTTGGGCCGCGACCTCATGTTCCGACGTGAACTCGCCGCTCGGGTGGTCGGGCGCCGAGTCTGCGCATGACGTGACCTTGGCTCGCGCCCCGTTTCGGCTCCGGGCGTCTGCTATACGCGGCCACGTGGGGCCACAGTGGAAGCCGGCCTTGCCGGTGTCGGGTGCGGAACCGATACGGTTATGATTCCTATTGATTGACCCCGCTGCCGCGAAGAGGCCGCATCAGCAGGTCGCGCTGGGCATATGCCACGTCGGGACGCTGCTTAAGCCTTGCGAGCAACTGCGTCGCCACGCTGCTGACGTCGATGACGAGCTCGACGGGGCGGTGGGCCAGAACGCCGACCGGGAATCCAACGTCATGACTTACTTGATCGGCGAAACGCTTCAGATGCTCCAGGGGGTCCGCGCCAGCTTCGGCCAGAGTCTGGCCAAGAGGGCTTTCGGCCCGGATCTCAGCCACTACAGTGGGGTTCCAGTAGCGCTGTTGCGCCAGGTCTCCGTCCTGCACGAGTTGCACGCGCCTCAGGTCCGGCCGCGCGCGCAGGTAATCGACCAGTCGTGATGCCAAGCCGTTGGCGTCGACGGCCAGAACGAATTCCTGCCCCGATGTCAGGCGTTCGATACGTAACGGTATTCTCAGCTCGGCGGTAAGACGGGCCGCCAGCGCGCCCAGACGAGCCTGCGCCTCGGGGCCGCCGGAAAGCGCGGCGGCGAATGCCTCTTGCCCGGCGCTGCCGCGCGCGAACTTGACGATGACCTGTTCACCCAGCATCGGCTGTTGCTCAGGCGGCGGCGCCCCCGCGCCCCCCGCGGCCGCGCCGAACGCCGTCAGACACCAGACGGCAATGAGCCCAAGCAGTCTCGTGACCATCGCTTGTTGAATCGTCCGTCAGTCCGAGGGGCCGTCGCGGGGCAGCCTGCCCCGCTCGGCATGCTCTGAGCTAGCCCGGTGTCGTTCGACACAGCTGGTTGTTGTTCTCGTTGGATTCATCCACCTGGCTATTGGCGTCGACCGTGGCGCAGATGGTGCAGTCTGGATCGTAGCAGTTGCCGCCCCGTGGGGTGATGATCGTGAACGACTGGGACGTACCCGCGGCCAACCCCGGCAGGACAGGGTCCACTGTCACACTCTGGGCCGGGTCGAGCGTCACGCGCGTGACGAAGGTGCCAGCGTCGGCTGCTCCAATGTTTGCAACGGTAAGCTCCACCTGTGTCACGCAGGTACCTGTGCCCCCGGGGCAGCTCACGCGGGGCTGACCAATAGCCTTGACGACGAGGTCGGGTTTGTCCGCAGTCGGCGACCCCAGCACGCGCTCGCGGATCTGTTCGACGTGGATGCCGCTGTGGTCCCCGGCCAGGCCCTCCCTGGTCATGGTGGCGGTGCTGTAGACGGCAGTCACATCAAGGCCTTCGGGGCTCCGAATAACGACGAATCCCTCGACGAAAGGGGCCGGGAGCTGCCCGTCAAAATACCGCTTGGCGAGGTCGTCGCAATCTACCGCCAGGGCCTCGTCAGGGCCGAGCTTGTCCTCCAGTGTCGGCAATACTTTGCCCGCTTGCTGCCGGCCGGGTGGCACGGTCAGCGCCAGCCTCTTATTGAACGCCACGGACCTGCCTTGCGGGTTATGCACGTTGATGGTAGTCGCGTAACAGCCACGGGCCAGCTGCATGCTTGCGGGATCCTTCTGCAAGCCACACACAAACTTGGCCGCATACCCGAAACGCTCGGCCACGGCCGGGGGGACATACGCATTGAGGAGTCCGGCCCCGCAAGGTTTGGGGCACTCTTCGCTGGAGCGGGGAAGAGCATTGTCCTGAATGCTGGTCAACACCTGCGCCGGCGTCAGCGACGGAGCGGCCGCCAGCGTCAGAGCAGCCACGCCGCTGACGTGAGGCGCCGCCATCGACGTGCCATTGTAGAAGGCATAGCCACCGTCAACCGTGCTTAGCACGCCGTCCGGGTAGCCGTCCCCATTGTCGTCGCGCTGCACGTCCCCGCCCGGCGCCATGATTTCCACCGTGTCGCCGAAATTCGAGTAGCGGGTGACCAGGTGACCGCGGTAGTCGCTCGCCGCCACCGTAATGACCTGGTTACAGCTCGCTGGCATGTAATCAGCAGCATCCGCTGCATCGTTGCCGGCAGCCACCACCACTGTCGCGCCTGCGGCGACCGCGTCATCGATCGCGCTTTGAGTGGATGGCGAAGCGGAGCAGGCGCCCGGACCACCGAGACTGAGATTGATGACCCTAGCGGGCGCCAGGTTGTTGGGGGCGCCCGGGACCGGCAGGCCTGCAGCCCAGCGAATGGCATCATTGATGTCCGATATGGTGCCGCCGCATTTGCCAAGCACGCGCACCGGAACCACCCTTATCTGCCAGTTGATGCCGGCGACGCCAGCGTTGTTGTTCGTACGGGCGACGCCCACCGTTCCGGCCACGTGGGTGCCGTGCCAACTGTTGTCCTCCGGCTGCGAGCCGGGGAAGCACTCATTGGCTGCTGTCGCGTCACCCGGATCGGTCGGGTTGCCGTCGCGGCCATCGCCGTCGTTGGCCATGAACGTATCGCTGATCATGTCGTAGCCAGCCGCAAGGTTGGGCGAGCCGGCGATGTCCGCATGCCCAGGTAGGATGCCAGTGTCGATGATTGCAACGGCAACCGCGCTACTTCCCGTTCCCTGATCCCAAGCCTTCGCCAGTGTGATGCCGCCCGGGGATTGCCCAGCGCCGCTCCCATTATTCCAGTAATGCCACTGAAATGCGTAGCCGGGATCGTTCGGGGTGGTGTCCTGGTGCCGCAGGATCCAATTGGGCTGCGCATACTCGACATCGGGGCGGGCGCTCAGGTTCTTGGCAACGGCCAGCACGCGGTCCCGGGCCTCTTCGGGCGATCGCGTCGCAGCCAGGGTAGACGGCGAAAACTGATAGATCACCTCGCCACCGGACGTGGTTCTTGGAGAAGGCTCGAGACCGAGCGGCTGCAGACTTCTGGGCGTCATGACGCCGGGAACTCCCGCGACGGGTTTCAGCTTGACGATCACTTCTCCGGGCACGAAAAGCGGCGCCGCTGGTCGTGCGGCGAGGTCGCGTACCGCTGTCGGGCCGAGACCTTGTGCAAGCGAGACTCCCTGGCTCACCAGGGTCGCGCCGGCAAGAAGCCAAGCGGCAGCGGGCGACCAACGGTGTTGCGCGACTGTCGCCGACAAGGCGGTTGTGATGCTTGTGTATCTCATCAGTCCTTCCTCCGTGCAGTTTCGTATCAACTCAACAGAGTCGGGTGGCCCTTCCTGCTACGCGGGAGGCCTCTGCCGCTGGCCGGCGAATGGACGTGGCGACTGATACTAATTTGGCCGCGCAGGTTTGCGCCCATATGGATCGCGACAAATCGCATTGCGCATTCGCTGATTTCTGGTTCCCGACTGTGCGCACGACATCGCGTCGACGACCGCCGTCGTGTCGACTCGCAATTTGGCGCTGGTGTGAAGTATAGATGTTGTGCAGATTATGGGGCGTCAGAGGAGCGTCGTGGCTTTTCAGGCTTATCGGTAGAATTACCGGTAGCGATTTTTGTCTTGAGTGCTAATTTCTGATTTGCAACGTCCGTCGGTCATCCGTTAGTAACTGTCGTAAAAGCGGGCGCTCAGGGGTGGCCGATCGGGCGTGGCCCTCTTGTCGAATGGTCCGGTGCACAGGGTCGGGAAAGTGCCCCGCGCGCCTGGTTGACTGTGCCATTGGGAAAGACCTAAAGAGGGACCGCCGGCCGCCCATGGAGTTCAGGGCGTTGGCCTGATCTTACAGAGCAATTGCTCCAGGAGGAGCCCGCTATGCCTACAGTTAAAGCAATTATGGGTGCCGACTCGGTACCTTGTTGCCCCGAGTTGGACACAGAGGACCGGTGCGACGTCCTGACATTCGACTATCGGCTCACCCATCCAGTGCGCGACGTGAACGTCGAAGTAATCCTTCGTACCCGCTTGGAACGTTGCTCCGGCGATCTCGTCTTAGGGGATCTCGTCCACTCGATTACCCTGCTGCCCGGAGAAAAGGTGCGGCTGTTCACCACCAATCGTCGTGGTCGGTTCACATACGACAGTGAAACGGGGGTCACTTACCACCACGAGCAGACTTCCGAAGAGTCCTACTACATGAACGCGATGAGTGCGTTCATGTCAGATCTGGAGAGCAGGCGCAGCGGTGGGGCAAGCAGTGAGAGCAGCAGTTCCTTCAACAGTGATGGAGGGACGTCAGGGTTCTTCGAGACCATCTTCGCGGGCCCCTCCGTTGATGTGTCCGGTAGCTACAATGCAGCCTCCACTTCAGATTTTCTTATGGAGCTTGAAAGCCACGCAAGGTCATCCCATGAGCGTTCAGTGGAGGCCACCCGAGCTGCGGGCGCGGTTACTATTGGTGAAGTGCAAAGTCGGAGTCACACGGAAGGAGAGTCCGAGAGCTCCTTCGAGGCAGTGACGCGTTTGTTTTCCAACCCCAACCGATGCCGCGCTGTCACTTTTTTCTCGTATCAGATAAACAAGCGACAAACAGTACGCTTTATCATCGAGCGTATCGACCGTCGTGTCGTAGATCCCGCCGGTAACACCGCGGTTACAAATAACCCGCCAAAGCTCTCCGGCGAAGTATCGGTGATCCCTCAGGGGGTATTAGCGACCGCCCCCGAGCGCGTCGAAATCGAATCGGTAGGACGCGGGAGCGTTTCCGCCGCGCGTGCCGGTCTCGTGTCTGCAGGCACCGCGCAAGCAGCGGGTGCAATCATACAGCCGATAACAGAGCGCCTCCTGCGGGGACAAACGGTTTCAGCGTTTACGAGTTTTCAGGCGGCGCAGCCGCTACCAAAGGAGGTGCGGGAGGCAGCGCTGAAGGAGGTCGATGCTGCGCTTGTCGATCAGGGTCTGATCGACAAGATTGGTGGGGGAATAAGCAAAGAGGCGAAGTCACGGTTTTCGTTCGAGTTCACGACGACCTTGCCAACGCCCGGAATCCTTGTGAAGGGCTGCCTTGACAACTGCGGGGTGTGCGAGCCCGAGTTGCAGCGCGAAATGGAGCTGGAGCTAACTAAGAAGGAACTTGAGAATCGACTTCTGGAGCGTCAGATCGAGCTGCTTGAGAAGACTCAAGAGTATCGCTGCTGTCGAGCCAGCGTCGAGGAGGACGAGGGAGACGCCTGAGTCGCCTGAGTAGATGTGCGTTACGAGCTACCCTTCAGAACGGATAGAGGTTCTACGGTGATGGAAGAGAAACCGAACACTGGTGATAATACTTTCAAGGTACAGGGTCAACTCCGTCTGGAAGCAATTGATCAAGTACCGCGTGATTTGGAGTTGACGGCTTACGTCTTCGACGAACGAGGCGGGCTTCTTGGTTCCGGCGAGATTGAAGGCCACGGTAAGTTTGACGTGTCCGTGAAGCTCAATGAGCCCGCGGACGTGGAGCTTATCGTAGCTCCGAAATCAGATCCAAGCGTGGCCCGACAATCAGCCGCTTACAGCAAAAGGTACAAGGCAGCGGCATGGACCAGAGCCGAGGGTACCCATCTCATTCGACCGGACCTCTTCATCGAGGAGATTTTCTGGCGGCCATGGTGGCCGCGGCGGATCTGCATCTCCGGACACGTCAGAAAGGTGCATGACACCGATGGCACCACGGATACCTGTCCGGTTCCCTATGTCAAGGTGGAGGTCTTCGATGTCGACCGCGAGGGGTGCCTATGGCCTTACATCCTGCGCCGCCGGAGTGAGCTCATAGACCGACGCCTTGTACGTTTGCCAGACCTCATAAAAGAGTGGCCGGAGCCCCTGCCGAGGCCACCGAGTCCGGACCCGATCGGGCCAATCGCTCGCCTTCTCCGTCCCGGCGCATGGGGCATCGCGAGCGTGCGTCCGAAGCCCGAGCCTCCGATGATGGGTGAACTGAGTGACGCGTTCATCAATCCCCAGCCAGAGCCTCCCGGGAAATTCCTCTCTGCGGTTGGACAAACCGCTCTGGGGCCCCAGCCCGAACCACCTGACCAGCCCAAAGCTGTTTCCCCCGTCGACGCCTTCCGTGCCGGGGAAATGAGGACAATCAACGAGAGGGCCGCCGTCCATCTCGACAAGTTGACGGTATGCTCGAAGGTCGCGCCGTGGAAGATCCTTCCCTGGTGCTTCTACAGCAAGTCGAAGGTCTGCGAGACCTTCACCGATTGTAACGGCTACTTCCGATGCTGCTTCCAGTGGTGGCCATGGCACTTCCGTCGCGGCCGGCTGCGCTTCGACCAACGCCCGGACATTGTCTTGCGAGTCACCCAGTCCATCGATGGTGTTGAGCGAGTCATCTACCTCGATCCCTATACCAGCACTCGCTGGAACGTCATCGGTGCCCATATCGATCTGTTCCTCGACGATCCGGATGTCGTCTGCGGCCTAGGCTGTGGGCCCAATCTTGACGCAGAGCTTGGCGATTCCCAAGCGGCCTTACTGCAGATCGGTCGCGACGAGGTCTGGAAGATCAATCAGGCAAACGGCCTCTATGAGGTTCCCGGGGCGAGCAACGGCGCTTACGGGCGCTCTTTGCTCTTGCGCGGGGATTTCAGCAACAATCTGAAAGACGGCAGTGCGAAGCGGTATTACCGGCTCTCTTACGCCAAGATCCCTGCCGGCGGCGGCACGCCGGCGGACCCCGCCTTCACGCCGATCACCACCCCCTTGTCTGTACTGCGAGCCGAATTCACCGGCGCCTTCCACACCTACCTCTTGGGTCCGCACACGATTGGGACCACGACCGGACTCTACGAGGTCCAGGACACCGGCCATTGGTGGATGTTGCCCTGGGAGTCAGCGCCTTACCTTACCGTAGCTGGAGGTACGGTGCTCGGCGTCTTGCCGAGCCACCAGATCGAGACCGACGAGGGCACCTACATGCTGCGCATGGAGGTCTTTGACGCAGCAGGCAACAAGATGGCGGCCGTCCAGTTCCCCAACCACGGCGGCGATGGCAGTGGTGACGACCCCGATCCCCCGCCGCTGGTCACCGGTCATCTGGACATCAAGGTCCACTTCGACAACAAGCCGCTGGCCTACGAGTTGCTGACCCCGGCACCAGATGAGTGCGGGATTGTCACCTGGACAACTGGTATGGCGTTGCCTTTCACGGTGCAAATGGGGCAGGAGAACGGTCGTGTTCATGCTTGGTCCCTCAATTACGTCAAGGGCACCGTGTCCACTGAGCACTATCTCGACAGTGCCACGCATGCGAGCGGAATTGCCAGTGTAAGCGAAATCGTGAGCGGCGCTCCGATGCTCGCGGATCCCGCAACGCCGAGCGGCCAACTGGAAAGGTCTTGCGCCTTCGCGCTTATCCTCAGGGCCTGGTCACACGTACGAGTGAACTATGGCTGGCACCGCTACGCGGATAAGGAGTACGCGATCGCTATCGAGAGGTGCACGCCAACGTTGCCGATAGACGTCGCTTAGCTAGCTAGCCACAAGAGCACCAAAGCCCCTCGAACCGCAATCAACCTCCCACCGCCCCCGCGCGGTGGGGCACTTTCTCGGCGATCCGCGAAGCGCGGGAATTCCCACATAATCTAGGCGAACGCAGATCTCATTTACTTTATGACGAAGCATTCGTTCGACGCAATTGGTGGTTAGCTCTGTAGCTCAGCTGGGCGACCTGCCACCCCGCAGAGTACATATGGGGGGCCAACAGGGAGCGAAATCTGGCATTTTGCGGTCGCGGATCTCCACGATTGGGCCTCAGCTGAGGCATCGAGCTAATCGCGCCACGCACTTCGAAACGCCAACAGGGAGGAGAATGGAAATGCCGTGTGATTTTGGCAGTACGCTCTATAGTAGAGAGGAGTAGAGTTCATGAGCAGAGAGAACGTGTATTCACGCCTTAGAACGGCTCTGTGCCTGTGTTTTTTGCTGATACTGTCGCCGAATGCTTTCAGCGATGACGCAAGTAATTCCCCTGCCGACGGCGGTCAGCTAAGGGCTCCAGATTTTCCGCAAGCAGGGGATGCATCTAGAACACCGGTAGGTCCTCTCCAGGGACGATCCGTTCAGGAAACCATCGGGCGCATTTCCGAAACGAATCGTCTCGCATGCAAGGAGTGGTGCGACAGAAACGAGGACTGCGCGATGTGCCGGCCTTCCGGGATATGCGGCAGGGGATATGTCGTCTTGGAAACCTGGGGGGCATCCGGAACTGCATGGGATGCATGCAAACACGTCGCCTCCGTTTCGCTTCCGGACCAGGGACCTCCATCGCGCCCGAAACTTCCAGAGCGAGCACCTGTTCCTCCGATACCCAAATAAAGGCACAGTTGGGGCATAAGTGGGCGCCCTGTGGAAGCCTATACCATACCCATGTGACTCGGCTGAAGTTCCCGCAAACGCGAGCGCCCCGACTTGTTTAACAAACGACCCTATAATCAGGCGGGACGTGACAGATAGCAGAGTGTAACCGCCGTCAACTCACACTGGGTATTTTCCGTCAGGGCCCAAATGACGTAAGGACTCACCCGCAGAAACAGGCAGAGCCGACTGCAGCCAGGGACCGATCCTTCATCGCTCCGGCTTGGCTCCCCTGGCTCACGCTCAGTGCCAATGGGCTGACGATCAATCGTATCGGCTTGTTGATTGATCTCGATCAATATTCTTGCCGTGCATCTTCGGATGCCCAGTGCATTTTCTACTATTTTCTAACCCGGTGTCCGCAGTACGAATGCACTAACCGCTAAGTCCTAGATTCGGATCGGAGGAACAGAAAATGTCAGTACCCCAAGACATGATGTCCTACATGGCGGCTGCAAAGATGCTCGAACCCGGCCGTCTCGTCCAGGATCCGGCAATGCTCAAGATTCTGCCGCAGGATAAAATACGAGACATCGCCGTAATAGCTATGCAAGCAAACGTCGCCGCCATCCAGGCTTACGCCAAGGCGCAGGAACAGGTGATCAAAGAGATGCAGTCCATGAAGTTCTAGCGCGGATCCGTCCGGCCCGACCGCGCCGATGCGCGGTCGGCTCAATGGGCCGCGTTCGAGGCGATCGTCGTGTCTGAAAAATTGGACGCTTTGTTTGTCGGGTTCGAGAGCCAGGAGAATCTTGGCCTCCGATACATCATGGCGTACCTTGCGCGTCAGGGCTTCTCCTCCCAGCTCGTCCCTTTTGATCCAAACGCTCCAGATGCGGTTGTGGATTTTGCGCGCCACACCGACCCTAAATTAATCGGATTCTCCATAATTTTTCAGTACACTATTAAGGAGTTTCGAGAAGTCCTCCGCATGCTGCGCAGCGCGAGTATCTCGTGTCATTTGACGGCGGGCGGGCATTTTCCCACTCTGCGACCGCACGACACCTTCGCCGAGCTGCCAGAACTCGACTCTATCGTTCGTTTCGAAGGCGAAATCACTACCGCGGAGCTACTCTCTCGGCTTGATCAGGACCGTGCATGGCGAGAGATCCCCGGGATCGCCTTTCGAAGCGGCGACGAAACAGTCATCAATCCACCGCGTCCGTTGGTCGCAGACTTGGACGAGCTGCCATGGCCGGCGCGCGGAGCGCCCTCCGTGATGCGGGGAGTTCGTGCCGCCTCGATGCTCGCTAGTCGCGGCTGCTGTTTTGACTGTGCCTTTTGCAGCATCAGGCAGTTCTACGGTGGCGCTCCGGGATCGTTGCGTCGGACGCGATCACCGGAGGACGTGGTTGCCGAGATGTGTCACCTGAACGAATCGGAGGGGATTCGCCTGTTCATATTCCATGACGACGATTTCGCCGCCAAGACCGCCAGGCAGCGCCAGTGGATGTACGTGTTTCTCGACAAACTGCACAAGACCGGCTTGGATCGACGCATCGCTTGGAAGATCTCCTGCAGGGTTGACGACGTGGATGCATCGATCCTCAAACGGGCCAAGGCACATGGGCTAAGCAGCGTATACGTCGGGGTGGAATCGGGCCATCGAGAGGGGTTGGCGACGCTCAACAAGCGCACGACAGTGGAGCAGAACCTGGCAGCGTTACGGACGCTGAAGCATGTAGGTCTATCGTATGACATGGGATTCATGTTGATCGACCCTGGCTCCACACTCGACGGCATGCACAGTAATCTTCGCTTCCTCCGGCAGGTCGCCGAAATTGGCGGGATACCGATCTCGTTCGCTAAAACGATGCCCTTGGCCGGCACTCCACTGGAAGAGCAGTTACGGGAGACCAAACGGTTGACCGGCACCTCGATTCGCCCCGACTATGACCTGCCTGATCCGCGCGCGGATCATCTCGCCTTGTTCATTACCCTGCATTTCAGCTTTCGTAACTCAAACCCTCAAGGTCTCGTGGAAAGGCTGCGGGCTGCGGCCTTCGATTATGCTCTAGCCCGATCATTCGAGTCCGGAGATTGGATTGACGCCTATGGTGCGGCGCTCGCTGCCGTCGTCGATCGCTCCAACGCCGCCGCCCTCGACGCCCTCGACCTGTTGGTCGATACCGTCATGCATCTACCGCCGACCGCAGACAGCGTGCCTAGACAGTGGGCCGAACTGACCCGCATCATGAAGGCGGAGCACGCGGAGGAATGGATGCTCAACGGTCAACTCAAAGGGCTGTTGGAACAATACAGCCCAACGTTGGCCGCGGTCTTCGCGGGGGAGGATGAAAGAGAGCGAGACCAGAGCTACGTATATTGCTAGCGAGGCTATCGACGGAGTATCGCGTCGCTCTGAGGCGCGCTGCGGCCCGCAACCTGGGCGATGACGACGCCACGAACGGGTCGCCTATTCGTTTCGCTCAATGCAAGCCCGACAGGCGAAGGCGCTGTAGAAGCGGGTGCTATTTGCCGGCGAAGATAATTCAAGTTCATCTGCCGTTTGGCTGACGCCTAGCTGCATGACCTGCTTTGCCTGGAGTCAATTCTGTGCTGCTCTAATGAAATAGTCCCAAAGCTCTTTTCGCTCCGGTGCCGTTATGAGATTGCGGTGCTGCTGTAGCTTCATCAGCAGAAACCGTCTCTCAGTCTCTCAGTAACTAGTGCTGCTCTGTGGAAGTTCTAATACCATTTCTGAAGAATAAGGCGTAACCTCATGCTTTGCATACCAGCACAGGTGTACGCCTATGCCCTTGATCGAAGCCGCGCCGGTTGTGGTGAGCGAGCGCGAGCGCAGCCAGCTCGAAACCTTGGTGCGCCAACACAGGTGCCCGCAGCAGGTGGCGCTGCGGGCGCGGGTCGTGCTGGCTGCCGCAGCGGGGGAAGGGGTCCGCGAGAGCGTTCGTCGGCTGGGCGCAGCGCGCTCGACGGTGCAGCACTGGCGGCGACGCTGGTCGCAGAGCAGCGGGCCGGTGGCCGAGCGCCTGGCCGATGCCCCGCGCCCGGGCACCCCGGCCACCTTCAGCGCCGAGCAGATCTGCGCGATCGTGGCGATGGCCTGCGAGGCTCCGGGCGAGAGCGCGCGTCCGATTACGCACTGGACCCACCAAGAATTAGCCGACGAAGCGCTCAAGCGCGGCATCGTCGCCTCGATCTCGCCCGACTCGGTCGGGCGCTTTTTAAAAAAGAGGCCGACCTCAAGCCGCACCGCACGCGCGCCTGGCTGAACGCCAAGCGCGATGAGCGCTTCACCGAGCGCTGCCACGACGTGTGCGAGGTCTATCGCTTGGCGCCCGAGCGTGCCGAAGCCGGCATCGAGACTGTCTCGATCGATGAGAAGACGGGCATCCAGGCCCTCGAGCGCAAGGCGCCGACGCGACTGGCGGCGCCTGGTCATGTCGAACAGCGCGAGCCCGAGTACATCCGCCATGGTACCCGCGTGCTCGTCGCGGCCTTGCGCGTCGCCTGCGGCGCGGTGCTCGGACAGCTCGGCGCCACCCGCACCGAGACGGACTTCGCCGCCTTCCTGGGCTGGCTCCTCGCCCAGAATCCCGACGCCCGCGGCTGGCACTTGGTCATGGATAACCTCAACACCCACAGCTCCGAGGCGGTTGTGCGGCTCGTCGCCGAACAGATCGGCTTCGCCGGCGATCTCGGCGTCAAAGGCAAGTGCGGGATACTCGCATCCGTCGCGAGCCGCCAAGCCTTCCTCTGCGACCCAAGCCATCCGATCGTCTTTCACTTCACGCCCAAGCACTGCTCATGGCTCAATCAGATCGAGATCTGGTTTGGCGTCCTGACCCGTAAGGTCATTCGCCGCGGCGACTTTTCCTCGCTCGAGGATCTCGCCGCCAAGATCGAGCGGTTCATCGAGTACTTCAACGCTACCATGGCCAGACCGTATCGCTGGACCTATGAGGGCAAACCGCTGGCCGCATAAGCCCAAAGGGGTCCGAGCATTTCCACAGTGAGGCACTAGGCGCCTCCTCAGTATATCGAAATACGTCATTGTTTGTGCCTTGTGATCCGGTGCGTCTGACTGCACCGCCGAAACCGACATCTGAATCCAAAAGACTGAACAAAAGGGAAACCGGCGATCAGCAAAGTGCCCTGCGGGTGGCGAGGGTTATCGGGTCGCGGCTAACGCTGATGGTCTTTCATCATCAGGTTATTGCGTTTATCGGATTCCAGCACGTCTCGGTCGACCTCGACCAGAACCTTTTATCGTGCTTCTCATGCCAGCTTGGCTACCCCTTATTTTTTCAGCCCGAAAACGGCACCTTGTCTTCTACCACGCAAACGGTCAACCTCCCACTCGATTTACGAGCGTTCAGAGAGAGCACGGAAAGCTCACGGGCCGCTTATTGCTGCCCGGTGACCAACCGATTGGCGAGCACGTGCTCGCGGAACGATGAGCATCTACCCCGAATTGGCTTTGGGGGCGTGATCCTACCGGTTTTCATTTGGAGGATGAGGCACGGCACGCTGGCCTTACACAGGGCGACCACCTGTTGCGATCATGGTGAGCCGTCGGGGCGTTCGCGCAGGGGCAAGACGTTCAGTTGCTGATTGGGCAGCAAGGTCTTTCATACCAGATCAGCATACGGGCATACCGTTAGACGAACCATTCATGAGCCGAGGAGGTCAGCTCGATGGCCAGAAAGATCCCGCAGACGTCGGGGCGGCAGACCACCCTGAAGATCAACCTGGAGGAACGGCCGGGCTTTGACGCGCCGCTCGCCGTTTTTGTCTTCGACGCGGCCGGAAACCTGCTCGAGCGCGAGAAAGTCGCCGATGGCAAGGTGTTACTGGCGGTCGGGTCGGCTGTCCTCGGACGCAGCCGCGTCTTCGTTGCGCCGCTCGCGATTGACGACGCGGAAGCGAAACCCACTCTGGCCTCGATGGAGCGCTTGGGTGCGTATGAGCCGGTGCTGCGTAAAGGCGGTCAGCTCATAGAGCAGATCCGGGTGCCCGGGATCGTCGTCGATCGCTGGCTGCTGTGCCTGTGCTGGGTGCGGGGGCGCGTGGTCAAGGACGACAGCGGCCGCCCGGTCTGTGGCGCACGGGTGCACATGTGCGAGGTGGACAAGATTTGGCGCTGGCTGTTGCGGTTGCCCGAGCGCGATCTGCTGAGCCTGCGCGACGATCTTCTGCGGGTGATTGAGCTGCCGCCCCTGCGCCGCCCGCCACGTCCGGAGCCGGACCCGTTACCCCTCGAGCTGCTGGCAAGGGCCGCGCCGAGCCCCGCAATCGCGGCATTGGGACCACGGCCCGAGCCCCCCGACGGAGACCGGATCTCGGCCACGCCCATCCCTCTGCCAAAGCCAGTCCCGCCGGGCTCTGGAGCCATCTCTGCCCTGCCACTCCCAATTCCGTCTCCGGCGCTGACGGGTCTCAGTGCCGAACGGGCAAATCCATCCCTCGTGGCGCTGCCGCTTGAAGTGAGGGCGCGGCTCGCCTCCGACTCGGCCAACCTGATCCGCGAGACCTTGGTTGCGCATACCGACCTGCTGCTCCCCTACCTGTGTCTGTGGCCTTGGTGGTGGAAGTTCCGCTGCGACGAGATCCGGGTACTCGAGACCGACTCATTGGGGCGTTTCGAGACGGTTATTGCCTACCAGTGCGACGGCGACAAGCCGGACCTCTATTTCTGGGTGGAGTACGAGATCGGCGGCACCCTGGAGACCCTGTATCGACCGCCGCTGCCCTGTGCGACCTGGTGGAACTATGCCTGTGGTACCGAGGTGACCATCCGCATTCGCGACGAGCGGGTCCCGGCCTGCGACGACGAGCCCGATCTGCCGGGCTGCGTGGTTCAGGTGCTGTCCATCGGGCGCGCCGTGAGCATCTCCGAGATCCAGGGACCTGCCGCATCTGTTGCTGGCGAGGGGCTCACCAGCGGTGGCGAGCCCTTTGGCGGGAAGCTCGAGCCGCGGGTATGGTTCAGCCGTACTGCCCTTCGCGACGACAAGAACGTGGGCTACTACCGCTGGTCTTACCGCCGACTAACCGAAGGAGATGGCACCCTGCTCGCCGCGCCAGGTCCTTGGACCGTGATGACCCGCACAGTTGTTCGCCACTACGCACATCTTGGCCCTGGCGGCGTGACCCATCAGCCCTACACGATCGGTCCCAAACCGGTCGGGTCCCAGGCCAACTTGTTCGAGATCAAGCCAGAGGTACCGCCCGGGGGGATCGAATGGACGGTCGTGGACGAACGCGAGGACCTCGCCAGCGCCCACTTCGAGACCTATACCCTTGGCAGTGGGGCCAGCGCCTGCGCGCAGGCGCTCGATGGAGCCGGGAAATACGAGCTCAAGCTCGAGCTGTTCAAGGACGGTACCGGCGATCTGGTCGACTGGACGGCGCACGGCATTGACCTGGAGATCACGAACGTGCCGGCACCCTTTGGTACCGGCGCGGTCACCGCGGTGTCGGCCTCCGACTACTACCGCATCAAGAACGCCGCGGGTCACACAATGGGATTCCGGATGGTGTTGCGGGTGGATAACAACTGCTGCGATGCCGCGATCGAGCCGATCACGGGGGCTGGCGTGCGAGTGACTCCATGCGGCTTCATCGAATTTGCGCCAGCAGCTAATGTCACCCTTGGCTTCCGCGCGATGCATCCAAATGACTTCGCGACCTTCTCGTTCAGCGTTCGGCGCGGCGTGACCACCCAGGTCGATCGCGCAAGCGCAGACGGTGTGGTCGGTGACCCGTCGGTAACGACTAACGACGCGACGCCGCCGGTGCGGGCCTACGGACTTACTGCGGCCGGCAGCTACAGCGAGACCTTCCCGGTCACGGATCTGATGGGCGCATGCTCGCGCGCTGCCTTCTCCGAGGCCCTGCACGTCTGGACGCTGGCGACCGACGGCTACGGCCGACTGTGGCATCTGGATCGGTTCGCGCACTCCGGGTTCGCGTTAATGCCGCTCTGATCGGGGTAGGCCCCGCCCGCCGCACCGGGCGGCGGGGCCGCCCCAACGGAAGCCCAATCCCCTTTGATGCCCAGCCTGGGAGCAGTTGTCGCCCCAGGGCATCAAGAACGCCAGGGTTTTTCAGCGCAATACACGCGGACGCGACACCCCCCGAGGCGATCCTGCGTCCGCTGGCATAGCGTCTCGTCGAGCGCTTCTGATCTCGATGGCCTTCGGCACCCGGCCGACGCTCGTGCGACCCCTGCATGCTCGTGTTGGGAGACAGCATCTCCGCGCGGAGGGTCCGGCCGGTGCCTCGCGGTGCCAAGGGCCAGCCCCAGAGGAGTCTATCCTTTGGAGACCGGGGCCATGAGCCGAGTGGCGCCCCATCGAAGAATCAAGCGATCACCTGTGCCGCAGCCTCGCTCAACAGGAAGGAGACCCATCATGTTCGAGCAACTATCCGCCCCCGATCACGTCATCGCGATGCGCCTCAGCGGAAAGCTCACCGGCGACGACGTCTCCCAGTACAAGACCCTGTTCGATCAGAAGCTGGAAAAACACGAGCGGGTTGGCGTCTGCGCTGACCTGACCGGATTTGCGGATATGACCCTGGACGCGATCATCAAGGATGCGAAGGTTGAGCTCGAGCTTGCGACCCATCTCAATCAGATCGCTCGCGTTGCCTTCGTCTCGGACAAGGAATGGCCGCAGGCCGTGATTCAGTTGCTGAGCGGCCTCTTTCCCACCCTCTCCATGAAGGCGTTCACGCCGGACCGGCTTGCAGAGGCCATCCAGTGGTCAGCGGAGCTGCCACAGGCCCCCAAGGGCGAGATCCAGGCGATCCGCTTCCTTCCGACCACCAAAGACGATGTGCTGGGCTTCGAGATCAATGGCGTGATCTCGGCGCGAGAGATGCCGGACGTGATCAAGGTACTGGAATCCTTCCTCCAGGGTCACGAGAAGGTGCGGCTGCTCAACCGGATGAAGCATTTCGGCGGCATCGATCCCGCGGTATTTATGCAGGGCGGACTGGTCTCGATGAAGCTCGCCGCCATGCAGAAGGTGGAGCGCTACGCCATCGTCGGCGCCCCCGGCTGGATGAGCAAGATCATCGAGACCCTGAACCCGGCATTCGCCGACATCGACATGCGGACCTTCCCGGCGGATCGGGAGGCAGAGGCCTGGGCCTGGCTCGGCGCCGAGCCGGCGGTCTAGTTTTCGGGGTCGGCGCTGTGGCCGCCGCAATTCAGCGCATGGCATCCGGCGGTCGCACGGCGGCGACCCGTCCGGAGGATTTCGCCCCGTTCCTGAGCTTAGACCAGTGCGACTTCACACCCGGTCGTCGACCGCCAAACCCGGCGCGCGATTCGGTTGTGTTGGGGGTCCGGTACGGTCGGACAGCCCCACAACGCGTAGCGATTGGCCGCAACTCAGGCATCCGGGCCCGGTTAATCAGCGGCTTGAACCCGGGCGATCGGAATCGTCGTATAGCGTCACGGATGCTAGATGGGCGGTCTTCCAGTTCGAGCCGATGGGCTCGTCCGCGTCCCGAAGGATCGCAGCATCGCGAAAGGTCTTGAGCTGATCTTGCGGGATGCCAGGGCGCGAGTTCCCCGGCGCTGGGCTCGAGTCGCCAGGCGCACGCGACGCCGAAGTGGGCCCAGGTCGACATCTTGATCTCACGCTCGATGCTGGCGTTTGACGGCGAGAGAGTTTCAAAGATTCGATCCGGGACCACGGTGAAGACGGCTTCGAACCGAAAATGCTGGCTCGCCGCCGACGGTGAAGTCGGCGCCAGAGAGGTGCCTGCCGACTGTCATTTGCCCCCGACGGGTGACGCAGTTCGGGGACCCAGGCCAACGAGGGCATCGCGCAGGCGCTCCGGAAGCTCGAGATCGCCGCCCGGACCCGTCAGCACATGAACGGTTCGGGCGGTAGCACGGGCGCGCCCCTCCCGGTCTTCGAAGCGATAGCTCAACGCGAATGATCGGCGCCTGGTCTCGGCGAGGGTGACCAGAATCTCAATGTCATCCCCGTGGCGGATGGGCCTCTCGTAGCTCGCCTCCGCACGGGTGATGGGCAACGCGAAGCCGCCATCCTCCACTCCTTCGCGGATCAGGTCGTGCAGCGGGAGCCCACGGTCGGCCATGAGGGCCTCGTAGGCGTCGTGCGCGTGGCGGAACAGATGGGCGAAGAACAGCACGCCGGCGGCATCGGTGTCGTGGAGCCGGACCTGGAAGCAGTAGCGGTAGGGGCCCTTATCCATGATCATCGTTCTCCCTGGAATGGGGGTGGAATCCGGAGCCTGGTTCGTCCGGCAGCCTGAGCGCCCCGGCCGCTGGTGCGGGCGCGGTCCCCAGGTCCTCGGCCAGCCAGCGGGCGGTGTCGAGCCCGTGGGGAAGCGGACCGCCGGCGGCCGCCGCGAGCTGGGCGACGGGCCAGAGACCCGCCGCGCTCTCGACCAGGCCGGTCAGTACCGTCTCGACCCCGGCCGCCTGGAGCCGACGCGCGAGCCCCAGCGTGGCCCGCAGGCCGCCGATGACGGTGGGCTTGAGGACGGCGCGGCGCACCGGCAGGCCCTCCGACCCAAGACGCGAAACCAGCGGTCCCAGGGATTCGTCCAGGGCCAGCGGGAAGACGGCCAGGGCCTGGAGACAGGCCAGGGCGTCCGCATTCGGCACCGCCAGTGGCTCCTCCAGCGACTCCACCGGCAGATCGTTCAGTCGCGCGACGACCCGCCCGGCCGTCTTGCTGTCCCAGGCACCGTTGGCATCGAGCCGCAGCCGGACCCCGGGCGGCAGATCCGCGGCGATTCTAGCGAGCGCGGCCAGCTCAGGCTCTGGCCCGGCGAGGCCGACCTTGAGCTTGAGCACGCCGAATCCCCGGTCGATGGCGCCGGCGATTGCCCCGTCCGTTAGCTTGCCAACCGCCCCCAGCATGGCATTGACCGAGATCGCATCGGCGACGCCGCCACCGGTCTGGCCACCGATCCAGCGGCGCAGGCTGACGCCGGCGATCCGGCTTTGGAGGTCGAGCAGGGCACACTCAAGGGCCATGGCCACGGCCGGTGTGGCGCTGGACCCCTGCCCTAGCCGCGACATGGCCCCATCGATCTCCAGGCCCTGGAGTTCGGTTACCCAGATGGAGAGCGCCGCAGCAGAGCGCTCCGCCGTCTCGGTCCCTGCCTGAGGTAGCGGCGCGCAGTCACCATAGCCCCTGACCCCTTCGGATTGCGCGATGACCAGCCAGCCGCGGCGCTCGAGAAAGGTCGCGCTGGCACTCTGCCAGGGCCGGCACAGCGGCAGCCGATAGGGTTCAACCGAAAGGGACCGGATCCGCGGCCCCGGCCGGATTGGCCGCGCCACGGCGCCGGGCCGGCTCATTGGGGTGCCGCGATCACAAACCCGCACAGGAGGAGAGCCGCCACAGCGGCCTGATAGAGGGCGGTGCGGGCGAGCAACGGATTGATTCCCGCCCCGCTCGCGCCGCCGAAGAGCCGAAGGATCAGCGAAACGGCAACCGGCAGTGCCGCGAGTGTGAGCCAGCTTGGTCCGGGCAGGCGGGCGGCCAATAGGATCGGTAGGGGCAGGAGCAGCAGGGCGGCATAGAGGGCTCGCGCGCGCGCCCGCCCCAGGTAATGACAGAGGGTCCGCCGGCCGGCCAGTCGGTCGGTCTCCAGATCCCGATCGTTGTTGAGCAGCAGCACGGCGCCCGCCGGCAGCCCCAGGGCGATGCCGAGCAGCAGAGCGGTGGGATCGAAGACCAGAGTCTGCAGATAGTGGCTGCCCACCACCGAGGCGATGCCGAAGAAGGCCAGCACGTAGAGCTCACCAAAGGGGCCATAGGCGATGGGCCGCGGGCCGCTGGTGTAGGCGTAGCCGCAGGCCAGGGAGGCGAGACCGATGAGCAGGATGGGCCAGCCGCCTCGCAGGACCAGGAGGCCGCCGATCAATAGGGCGAGCGCGAACGCCAGATGGGCGACGGCACGCACCTGGCGCGGGCTGAACCAGCCCTGGGCGGTGGCCCGAGGTGGGCCCAGACGCTGCGCGGTGTCGGTGCCGCGCTCAAAGTCAGCGGCGTCGTTGTGCAGGTTGGTGCCCACCTGGATGGCGATCGCCGCGAGCAAGGTGGCCAGGGCAATGGCAGAGTCGAGTCTCCCCGTCTGGGCGACCGCGAGCCCGATCCCCGCCACCACCGGCGTCACCGCCAGGAGGAGCGTCTTGGGTCGGGACGCCGACACCCAGCGCGCCAGGCGGGAGGGGGGCGATGGGGGGGCGGGCGCCGCCTGCGAGGGCGAGATTGCCTCGCCGTCGGCGCCCTGCCGCGGCAACCGGGTATCGCTCACGGTCGGCGCGGGAACTTGCCAAAGTCGGGGGCCCGGCGCTCCAGGAAGGCATCGCGACCCTCCTGAGCCTCGGCGCTCATGTAATAGAGGGCCGTGGCATTGCCCGCCAGCTCCTGAATGCCGGCGAGCCCGTCGGTGTCCGCGTTGAAGGCCGCCTTCAGCATCCGCAGCGCGGTGGGGGAGAGCTCGAGCATGCGCCTGCACCAATCGAGGGTGACAGACTCCAGGTCGGCCAGCGGCACCACGGTATTGACCAGGCCCATCTCCAGCGCCTCCTGGGCGTCGTACTGACGGCACAGGAACCAGATCTCCTTGGCCTTCTTGAGCCCGACGGTGCGCGCCATGAGACCGGCGCCGAATCCGCCGTCGAAGCTCCCGACCCGGGGGCCGGTCTGACCGAAGCGCGCATTGTCCGCGGCGATCGTCAGGTCGCACACCAGGTGCAGCACGTGTCCCCCGCCGATGGCGTAGCCGGCCACCATGGCCACCACTGGCTTGGGCAGGGTGCGGATCTGGCGCTGCAGCTCGAGCACGTTCAGGTGCTCGACGCCGGCCCCGTCTCGGTAGCCCTCCCGGCCGCGGATACGCTGGTCGCCCCCGGAGCAGAAGGCCAGATCCCCCGCCCCGGTGAGCAGGATCACCCCGACGGCCGGGTCAAGGTGGGCGCGGTGAAAGGCGTCGATCAGCTCCCGCACCGTCTCCGGGCGGAAGGCGTTGCGCACCTCGGGCCTGTTGATGGTGATCCGCGCGACCTGGCCCGTCCGGAATCGGACGCTGTGATAGAGGATGTCCCTGTAACCGAGCCCCGCCGGGGCCTCCCACCGCGCGGCTACCTGATCGGGTTTCTGCTGCATCTCTCTCCGCTCCGGGGTCCTTTACCCCGCTGAAATGGCGCGTCGGCCTGCCGATACAAGTCTGGGGGCGCCGTCAGCGCCGGGTCCTGACGCTCAGCCGATCAGGGCCTGGGTGGCGACCAGCCGCCTGAATTCCAGATGGACCTGCTGGCTGCGGGCCGCGTCGATCAGGACCTCGATCAGCGGACCTCGCCGGGCGGCCTGACGGCCGGTGTCCGCAGGGGCCAGCGCCTGGGCCAGCGCCTGGCGCCAGCCGGTCGCGTCGTCGACCCGCTGGTGCGAAAGACCGAAGGGCCGGGCCAGGGCTCCCAGATCGACCGGGCGGGGCGTACGCCACAGGCGCTCGAAGTCCGGGACTCCCGCCTGCGGCAGGTAGTCGAAGATGCGCCCGCCGCCATTATTGAGGACGATCAGCGGCCGGTCGAGCCGCTCGGCCAGCAGGAGACCGGACAGATCATGCAGGAACGACAGGTCGCCGACGAGTCCCGTGGTGGGCACACCGCCGGCGTTGAGCCCGGCGAGGGTCGAGGTCTGGCCGTCGATGCCGCTCGCGCCGCGGTTGCCAAAGATCCGGAGCGCCGCCTCCCGGCTGCCCGCCCAGGTCTCGAGCTGGCGGATCGGGAGCGAATTGGCGCACAGGAGTCCATCGCCCGCCGGCAGGCTCGCCACCAGATCGCGAATCGACTGGGCCTCGCACCAGGGGGCATGCTCCAGATAGTCTGTCGTGAGCCGCTCCACCCGCAGCTGCGCCTGGCGCCAGAGGTCCAGCCAGTCGCGGTGTGCCGCGGCCGGCGGACTGGCAACCAGTGCCTGAGCCAGCGACTCACAGAGCGCCGTCGGTTCCGCGGCGACATGGAGCTCCAGGTCGTGGGTTGGGTCGGGCCAGCGGCCGGCCGGGTCGATCAGGATGACCGGGACGCCCGCGAGCCATTCCAGGACCGTCCGTGAGACCGGAGCGCGCCCGAAGCGCAGCACCCAGTCCGGGCGCAGGGCCCGGGCGGCCTGCGGATTGCGAGCGATGGACTTGTAGCGGCTGATCCGGAGCTCGCCATTGGCCGCAGGACCGAAGCGCAGGCCCGATAGCGGGTCCGTCAGCACCGGTGCCCTCAGTGCATCGGCAAGGCACCACAGCGCCGGAGCGAAGCCCGGGGCCGGTTGGTCCGGCCCGCAGTAGATGAGGCCGCGCCCCCTAAGCCGAACGAGCAGCTCGGGCGGCGGAGGGCTCGGCGTCCCAGGCGCCGGTCGAACGGACGCCGGGGCGCAGCGTTGCCGCCCCTGGGGCAGGTCGGCCTCGTGCGGCGGCGCCTCTCCCAGCGCCTTATCCCAGCCGGTCGCCTGGCGGGGCACCAGGGGCTCGCGCAGCGGCAGATTGAGATGCACGGGTCCCGGCGGGAGCCCCTGGCTGACGGCGGCCGCGCGCAGTCCGAGCCGCGCCAGGGACCTCAGCGCATCCGGGGTATCGATGGGGGGGCCGGGGTCGTGGAAGGCCCGAACCCGAGTGCCGAAGAGTCGCGTCTGGTCGATGGTCTGATTGGCCCCGCAGCCGTGAAGCTCCGGCGGCCGATCCGCCGACATCAGGATCAGCCCGACGCCGGAGGCCTCTGCCTCGACTACCGCCGGATACCAGTGGGCCGGGGCACTGCCCGAGGTGGCGAGGAGCCCGACGGTGCGGCCCGAGGCCCGTGCCAGCCCCAGCGCAAAGAAGGCGGCGCTGCGCTCGTCCAGGATGGGGATCAGCTCGAGCCCGGGGCGCCGCTGGGCCGCCAGCACCACCGGGGTGGAGCGCGAGCCCGGGGACAGCACCAGGTGGCGCATCCCGCCCGCGATCAGGCCATCGAGCAGGGCCAGGCACCAGCGCACGCCAAGCTCGGCGGGGTCCTCCGGAGGCGTCGCCTCGATCATGGGGTCAAAGTACAGGAGGCGGCAGCGGGCCCGCCCGCGGCGGGGAGTGTCAGGGCCGACGGGTCGGATCGGTTCATCAGTCCGCCAGGGTGCTCGGCTCGGCGGCGACGGGTACCCGCTCGAGCAGGTCGACGATCCCGTCGGTGTCGTAGCGCAGCAGGAGGCGGTGCAGATCATCCGCCAGGCTTCCGGCCCCTGGTTCGAGTCCCCGCAGCTCACCGATCAGGGTCTCGATCTCGGTCACGGCATTGATCTCGGCGGCGGCCAGCAGGCGCTCGCGCAGACCTTCCGGGAGCCGCACGGCGTCGAGGCGCGGGACCTGCGACGCCGCGCCCGGGTGGCCGAGGTCGGACGACGCGGCGTCGACCTCGATCCGCAGGTGCCGGGTCATGCAGTCGCAGATGGTCTGGAACAGAAAGGGCTTGCCGATCAAGTCGTCGAACCCGGCATCCCGGTAGACGGAGCGCTGGCGCAGCAGACCCGAGGCCGTGATGGCGACGCAGACGATGCGCTCCTGGGGCCAACGCTCGCGCAGGGTCCGCACCGCTGTGAGCCCGTCCATCACCGGCATGCGCACGTCCATAAAGACGATGTCGGGGCGCCGCTCGGCCACCCGCCGCAGCGCCTCGGCGCCGTTGCTCGCCTTGACGACCTCCACACCCATCCGCGCCAGCACCCCGCTCAAGACCTCCCGATTGTCCTCAACGTCGTCGACCACCAGGGCCCGCACCCGATGACCGTCCGCCAGACGACAGGGCCGCTGTCCCGGCTCCCGGGCGGGCGTGAGGGCACCCTGCGCGGGCCCCAGCTCCAGTTCGAACGAGAATCGAGAGCCCTCGCCCGGGACCGACCCCAGATCCAGGGTGCCGCCCATCAGCTCGATCTGGCGCTTGGTGATCGCGAGCCCCAGACCGGTCCCGCCCTTGATCCCCCCTTCCTCCGCCTGCTGAAAGGGCTCGAAGATGCGGGTGCGCGCCTGATCGCTGATGCCGGGGCCGGTGTCGTCCACGCTGAAGGCGTAGCGCGGCCCCTGTTGCCCCACCTGAAGCCTGATCCGCCCCTGGTCGGTGAACTTGACGGCATTGCCCAGCAGGTTGATCAGGACCTGACGCAGCTTGCGGTCATCCCCGCTGACCGCCCGGTCCTCGATGTCGGCTTCGACCTCCCAGATGAGCCGCTTCTGCTCGCAGCGCATGCGGAACATCTCGGAGATGTCGTCCACCAGGTCGCCGAGATCGAAGTCGCGCAGATTCAGCTCCATGGCCCCCGCCTCGATCTTGGACAGGTCCAGGATGTCGTCGATGAGGCTGACGAGGTGGTGGCCTGCCCCCGAGATCGCTTTCAGAGAGCGGCGGTACTTGTCCGGCAGCTCCGGGTCGGTCTCCAGGAGCTGAGTGTAGCCGAGCACGGCATTCATCGGAGTGCGGATCTCATGGGACATGTTGGCGAGGAACAGCGACTTGGCGCGGCTCGCGCTCTCCGCCTGCTCCTTGGCGACGCGCAGGGAGTGCTCCGCGGTCTTGCGCGTCGTGATGTCGCGGACGATCCCGACGAAGACCTGGCGGCCCGCCGGTCGCGCCTCGCCGACGGATAGATCCATCGGGAAGGTGGTTCCGTCCTTGCGCCGGCCCTCCACCTCGCGTCCGACGCCGATGATGCGCTTGACCCCGGTGGTCCGGTAGCGCAGCAGGTATTGGTCGTGCTCCTCCTTGTAGGGCGTGGGCATCAGCATCTTGACGTTGTGCCCGATCACCTCGCCGGCCGGATAGCCGAAGAGCCGCTCGCAGGCGGGGTTGTATTCCTGCACCGTCCCGGCCGAATCGATGATCATGACCCCATCGACGGCGGTCGACACCAACGCGCGCAGCCGTTGCTCCCGGTCCTCCAGCGAGCGCGACGAGGACCAGTAGCGCAGCACCAGGAAGGCGGTGACCCAGAGCACGGCCGTCTCCAGGCCCAGGTTGAGCAGCATGGCCGTGGCCCCGAAACCCGTGCTGGAATAGAGGTATCCGACCACGAGGAGCAGGGTCCCGATCGCCGCCAGCACCGCCGGCGCCCGACGCCAGGGCAGCCAGTAGCTGATCGAGATCAGTATCACATATGGAATACCGTGGATGACCCCGGGCGGCAGATTCAGATCCAACAGCAACGTGGCCAGCAGCAGGCCGCCGGTCAGCAGGACCAAGAGCAACTTGCGCGTCCGGCTCATTCCTAGCCCCCTCGTTCGGCCTCTCCGCGAGCCGCAAAGCGGTCATTCTTTTGATCGACGCAAGCCCGGGGGTGACGCCGGTCGTGCTTCTCTACATCACCAAGGTTGGGTATGTTGTGTTCCCAATTCCCAAGATCCAGGGAGCGAGAACAGAGCCATGTCCGATCAAGCCGCCCCGCCCCGGGCAAAGATCCTGATTGTCGACGACAAGACCGCCAACCTCGATCTGTTGCGCGAGATGCTCGCCCCGCTGGGCCACCAGATCTTCTTCGCCACCAGCGGGGCCAGGGCCATCGGTATCGCCGAATCCGTCGCCCCGGATCTGGTGCTGCTCGACGTGATGATGCCCGAGATGGACGGCTTCGAGACCTGCCGCCGCTTCAAGCAGGAGGAGACCCTGCGGGAGATCCCGGTCATCTTCGTCACCGCCAGGACCGACGTGGCGGACCTGGCCCGCGGGTTCGCGGTCGGTGCCGTGGACTATGTCACCAAGCCGGTCAAGCAGCCGGAGGTGCACGCCCGGGTGACGACCCATCTGAGGCTCCTCGGGCTCATCCGCCAGCAGCGCGAGCACCTGGCGGCGCTGGAGCACGCCCGTCGGGAGCTGCAGGAGCTCAACGACGCTAAGGACAAGTTCCTGTCGAATCTGGGCCGGGAGGCGAGCGCCTCCCTGGCGCGGATCGCCGACCGCGCTGGACCCGCGCGGGAGGGTGCCAATGCGATCGCAACCGGGACAGACGCCGAGATGGGGCGGGATCTGGCCGGCGTGGGCCGATCCGCCCAGGACGTGCTCCGCCTGCTGGGCACCATCCTCGAATGGCCGCGCCTGCAGAGCGGTCAGAAGCTCGATCTGCTCTCGACCCAGATCAGCGACCGCGAGCTCGAGTCCCTGCTGGCGAGCCTGCACGACCTGCGCTTCCTCTCCCTGGCGGAGACCCGGGTCGGCGACGCCGGGCTGGTGCACCTGCAGTCCCTGTCGAGTCTCCAGGAGCTGCATCTGGACCACACCGAGATCACCGATGCGGGCCTCAAGCTCCTGGCCTCGCTGCCCAATCTGGAGATCCTCGACCTCAAGGGCACCCGTATTACCGACGCCGGCCTCGCGGATGTGGGGCGCCTGACCCGGCTCAAGGGGCTCTACCTCACGCGCACCGGGATCACCGACGCCGGTCTCGCGCATCTGCGCGGGTTGACCGATCTCGAGACATTGATCCTGTGGGACACCGGGATCGGCGACGCTGGCCTCGAGCACCTCAAGCCCCTGAACCGCCTGCAGGAGGTCATCCTGTGGAACACCCGGGTCACACGGGAAGGTGCCGAGGGGTTGCAGGCGGCCCTGCCCGAGTGCGACGTCAGCACCACCATGTTCGCGTAGGCGGCGCCACTCCTCCCGCGGTTTGGATCCGTGAGCGCCAGACGCCTTCCGGCTCGCGATCAGCTTGAACTCCGCGATTTACCCTGGCATCGCGGCCAGGCGCCCGCCCTGATCCCCGCCGCCGATCCGGGCAACGCCTGGGACTACGAGACCCTTTACGGGCAGGCACGAGGACGGGCGCGGCGGCTTCTCGACCAGGGGCTCGCCCCCGGCGACCTGGTTGGGGTGGCGGAGCGCCCGGGCACGGACCTCGTTTTGATGCAGCACGCCGTGGCCCGGGTCGGGGCGGCCCTATTGCCCTTGCGTGCGCCGCCGACCGGTCCGGCGACGGGGGAGGACGGGACGGCGGCGCTGCTCGCCCTGACCGGCGCCGAATGGGTCTGGGAGGGGCAGGGGGAGGGTCGGCTGGTCCCGACCGGGCGGGGGCGGGCGCCGGATGAGGCGGGCGGCAACGCCTGGCCGTCGCCGCTGGCCCTGGTGGTCCAGACCAGCGGCAGCGGCGGGGCGCCCCGCGCCGTCATGCTCACCGGCGGGAACCTGCTGCACTCCGCCGCCCTGGTCAACCGCCGGCTCGGTCTGGGCCCCAGCGACACCTGGCTGTGCTGCCTGCCGCTGCGCCACATCGGCGGGCTGGCAATCACCTACCGCTGCGCGGTCGCCGGCGCCGCCCTGCTGCTGCGCGAGGGCTTCGACGCCGGGGTCCTGGCGGACGACCTGGAGCGCCACGGCGTCACTCATGTCTCGTTGGTGCCGCCCCTGTTGGCCCGTCTCATCGACCTGGGCCTGCCCCCGCCGCCAGCCCTCCGGGTGCTCCTGGTGGGCGGCCAGGCACTGAGCACACCGCTGGCGCGCCGGGCCCTGGGGCTCGGCTGGCCGCTCCATGTCACCTACGGCATGACCGAGACCGCCTCCCAGATCGCGACCTCGGGGCGGCTCAGGGAGCCGCCGGCGCCCGGTCACGTGGGCCGGCCTCTGGCGGACCTGGAGCTCGACTGTCCGGTATGCCCCGAGGGGCCGGCGCCGCTGCGCCTGCGCGGTCCCCTGGTGATGGCCGGCTATGCCAACCCCGGGCGGGTCCCCGGTGCCGGGCTCGAGGCGGCCTGGCTCACCACCTCAGACCTGGCCTGTCGGGAGCCCGACGGCGAACTGCGCGTCCTTGGGCCGAGCCGACGCGGTGCTGGTGAGCGGCGGGGTCAAAGTCCACCCGGCGCGGGTGGAGGCGGCCCTGGGTGCGGCCCCTGGGGTCCGGGACCTGGTGGTCGTCGGGGTGGAGGACCCGGTCTGGGGCGAACGCCTGGTCGCGCTCTACAGCGGGGATGTGGACCCCGCGGAGCTGGACGCGTGGTGCCGCGCCAGGCTCCCGGGGCCGGAGCGCCCGCGCACCTTCGTTGCGCTCCAGGCCCTGCCGACCCTGGAGTCGGGAAAGCACGACCGACGGCGCCTGAGCGAAATCGCCCGAGCCCGCCTGGCGCCACCCGATCAACCCGACTGACAGTACCAGTACCGGCCCGCCACCATTCGATCAGCCCAGACGCGGGCCGTAGATGGTCCCGCCCGAGCGCGCGTAGTCGAGCAACACGGCGGCCGCCTCGGTGCGCCGGCAGTCGCGGGTGATGGCGATGCCGCGGCGCGCGAAGGCGCCCGGCCAGTCCGCGGGCTTGTCCCCCTCGTCGAATCCGGCGGCCGCCGCGTCCTCGTCGCGTGCGCCGCACACCAGGCGATCGATCCCCGCCCAGGGAATGGCGCCCATGCACATGGCGCAGGGCTCGGTGCTGCTGACCAGGGTGCAGCCCCCGGGGATGACCTGCGACAGATCGTAGCTGCCGAGGCCCTGCTGGGCGCTCGCCATCACTACCATCTCGGCATGGGCCAGGGAGCAGCGGGACTCCTCCACCCGATTGACCCCCACGGCCACCAGCCGTCCGCTCGAGGTCTCCAGCAGCAGGGCGCCGAAGGGTCCACCGCCCTGTCGGACGTTCTCCCGCGCCAAGGCGATGGCGAGCCCCATGGCAGTATCGTCGTCGCCGATGACCCGCGGCCAGTCGCCGAGGAGGTCGTCGATCCAGGGCGGCCGATCGATGTGGATGAGCCCGGCTGGGATCATGATCGGTTGCTCCGGGCGCCGTTGGCACTCGATCGCGGACGCCTATCTCGGAGCCGCGCCGGACTCCCCCGGCATGGTCTCCACCATCGAGCTGCGCTGGGCAAAGGAGCCGTACCAGTCGGCCAACCCGGAGTTGGGCGTGCGCCAGTCGATCTCCGGCAGCCGGAAATCCAGATAGCCGAGCGCGCAGCCGGCGGCGATATGCCCCAGGTTCAGGTCGGGGGGTAGGGCGGCCAGGTCCTGATCCAGACGGGCGCAGGCCCGCACCAACGACTCCAGCCGGAAGACCTGAAGCTCGATGCTGCGCCGAGCCTCGGGGCGGCGGCGCTCCATCACCACCATCACCGCATCGTCGAGCATGCCGTCCGCCAGGGCCTCCATGCGCCGCACCGTCCAGTGGGCGGGGCCGGAGGCCGGTATCAGGCGGGGCACGGGCTCCTGCTGATCGAGCCAGGCGCAGATCACCGGGCTGTCGTAGAGGGCACTGCCGTCATCCAGGATCAGGGTCGGGATGCGGCTGAGCGGGTTGGCCTCGCGCAGCGCCTCGTCGACCCCGTGGGCGTCCGCGAGACGCAGCTCGACGCGCCCGGCGAGACCCTTCTCGATGATGGTTGCCCGCACCTTGCGGACGTAGGGCGAGGTGGTGCTGTAGAAGAGCTGCATCCTCGTGCCTCCTCGTCGGCGGATTGGTGTGACGCTAGGCCTGATTCAAGCAGCCTTTGCCGAAGGACGCCAGCCCGGGCGTGTCAGGCCCGCCGAGTTGGGCTCGATCCTTGCTTCGTCGGTACAGGGTTGCCCGCTCCTTGTAGAGGGGGCCGCGGATGGCGGCACGGCTTCCGCCGTCCGATGTTCGAGCCCATTGCCCTTTGGAGGTGATTCTCATGCCCCAGATCAAACGACGATACCGATACACCAACAGCATCATGGCCATCGTCATGGCCGGCGGCCAGGGTTCACGACTGCACCCGCTGACCGACAAGCGGTCCAAGCCGGCGGTGCCCTTCGGGTCTCGCTATCGGATAGTAGACTTCGTGCTGAGCAACCTGGTCTCGTCCGGGATCTTCACCATCTATCTGTTGGTGCAGTGCAAGTCCCAGTCGCTGATCGAGCACATCGGCAAGGCCTGGACCATATCCCCACTGTTTCCCGACCAGTTCGTCACCGTGGTCCCGCCGCAGATGCTGCGCGGTCAAGGCTGGTTCGGCGGGACGGCGGACGCGGTTTGCCAGAACCTCAATCTGATCGAGCATCAGCACCCGGAGCTGATCCTGGTCTTCGGGGCCGATCATGTGTACCGCATGGACGTGAACCAGATGATCAATTTCCATCTGGAGCGGGAGTCGGAGGTCACGGTGGCGGCCCTGCCGGTGCCGATGGATCAGTCATCGAGCTTCGGCGTCATCGCGGCCGATGCGGACGGGCGCGTGCGCGAGTTCCAGGAGAAGCCGGAGCGGGGAACGCCGATCCCTGGTGACAGCAGCCGGGTCCATGCCTCCATGGGGAACTATCTGTTCAGCTCGGGCTGTCTGGTGCGGGCGCTGCGCGACGCCAGCAAGCACGGTGAGACCGACTTCGGCACCCACGTGCTCCCGCGCATGCTGCGCTCGCACCGGGTCTTTGCCTACGACTTCACCACCAACGAGATCCCCGGGGTCAACGACTACGAAGAGCGGGGCTACTGGCGCGACGTCGGCACCATCGATGCCTATTACGAGGCCCACCGGGACCCTGCTGGGGGTCGAGCCCCGGTTCGATCTCTTAAACCCCCAGTGGCCCCTCTACTCGAGCAACTATCAGGGGCCGGTGTCGCAGATCATCCGAGGGGAGATCGACAATTCACTGATCGGAGCGGCCACCGTCATCCAGGACGCCCGCGTGCGCAACTCCATCGTGCGCCGGGAGGCTGTCATCGAGGACGGAGCCGAGATCGAGGACAGCATCATCATGGACTACACGCGGGTGCGCAGCGGGGCCCGGTTGCGCCGCGTCGTCGTCGACCGCCACAACCTGATCGAGAAAAATACCCGGATCGGCTTCGATCTGGAGGCCGATGCCAAGAGCTACGCGGTCAGCCCCTCCGGGGTCGTGGTGCTGCCACGAGGGCGCACGCCCTACTTCGCCCGCCGCGTCCGGAACTTTGGAATCGGCTATGCGGAATAGATCCGGGGGTCGTGACCGCAAAGGATGCGTTTCGGGTGGATTTCCACCCGCTTAGGTGGGATAAACCCGGGTCCATGCTCGTCGTGAGCACGATGGCCCCTGATGCTGGACACCCGTTTGGGGTGGGCCTGGTTTTTGCTGAACAGGCTGCACCAGGTCGCGGCATCAGGAGCCCCGACCCCAGGCGGCACCTTGTGCGGGCCAGGAACGGCTGATCGAGGGGCCCCACGTCGGGTGCTGTGCCGGCTGCCATCCCCAGGAGTGAAAAGAATGACATCAGGGCCCCAGGGACCCCGCATCTACAACTTGTTCCCCTTGCTACTCGGTCCCGTCAGCGCCTGGGAGGAGCGTCTGGGCGACATCGCCGCTATGGGGTTCAACTGGATCTTCCTGAATCCCTTCCATTATCCCGGCGCCTCCGGAAGCCTCTATTCGGTGAAGGACTACTACCGGCTGCACCCACTGTTCCAGGGCGGGAGCAAGAAGCACCCACACGCCGTGCTGGAGCATTTCACTAGGGCCGCAGCCGACGCCGGTCTGGAGGTCATGATGGACCTGGTGGTGAACCACACCGCCAAGGACTCCGGGCTGGTCTCCGACCACCCGGGCTGGTATCTGCGCGACGAGTCGGGTGCGGTGCGCTCGCCCTTCGCGGTCGATCCCAACGATCCGAGCCACGTAACGGTATGGGAAGACCTGGCCGAGCTCGATTATCGGGAGCGCCCGGAGCGAGCGGAGATGATCGCTTACTGGAGCCGTCTGCTGACCCACTACACGGGCCTGGGCTTTCGCGGCTTCCGCTGCGATGCAGCCTACAAGATACCAGGCGTCGTTTGGCAGGAGCTGATACGTGGGGCGCGTGAGGTCGATCGGGAGGTGCGCTTCTTCGCCGAGACCCTAGGCGCCCAACTGCGGGAGGTCGATCAGCTCAGCTCGGCTGGCTTCGACTATTTCTTCAACAGCGCCAAGTGGTGGGACTTCCGCTCGGACTGGCTGCTCGATCAGTACGAGCACTTCCGCCGGGTCGCCCCTTCCATCGCCTTCCCCGAGAGCCACGACACCGAGCGGCTCGCCGCCCAAAACGGGGGCAGCGAGCGGGCGTCCCGCTTCTGGTACCTCTTCGCCGCATTCTTCTCGGGCGGCGTGATGATGCCGATCGGATACGAGCTGGGTTTTCGGCGTCCCCTGCACGTGGTGAGCACCCGCCCGGAGGACTGGGAGGAGCCCGAGTTCGACATCAGCGAATTCATCCGGGCGGTGAACGCCATGAAGGCGGACACCCCGGTGCTGAATGCGGAAGGACCTCAATGGCGCTTCACGTCCGCGGATGAGCCGGTGGTCGGTCTGCTGAGGCGTCTGGACGAGGGGTCGCAGCGCGCCGCCGCGCTCATCAACCCCGACGCGGGGCAGGGTCGCGACTTTTCCCGCGCCGCTCTGGCGGACGCGATGCAGAGCGAGCGCGCGAAGTTGCGCGAGATCACACCGCTCGGCCCCGGCGAGGGGCTGGGTGACCGGGAGACCCTGCGTCTAGAGCCGCAGGGAATCCGGATCTTTCTCATCGACTGATCTTGAACCGCTGGAGGTGCCGGGCCTGTCCCGGCACTGGTTCCGGCACGCGCCCCTGAACCCTCAGCTCGACCGTCCAAACCCAGAATGCACCACCTCGCCGAAACCCTGGCCCTGATGGCCGTGCTTGGCATCGGCGCCCAGTGGCTGGGCGCGCGGCTCAGGATCCCCGTCATCCTGCTGCTGATCCTATTCGGACTGCTGATGGGGCCGGCGTTCGGGCTCATCCGCCCCGGCGAGGACCTGGGCGAGGCATTTCAGCCCCTGGTGCGTCTGGCGGTGGCCCTGATCCTCTTCGAGGGCGGGCTCTCCCTGCGCATCGACGAGCTGCGACAGGCGGGGAAGGGGCTGATCCGGCTGAGCTTCATCACCGTGATCCTGAGCTGGCTCTTTGCCGCCGCCGCGGCCTACTGGATCGCCGACCTCTCCTGGGCGGTCAGCGTGGTGCTTGGCGCCACGACCGTCGTCACCGGTCCCACGGTGGTCCTTCCGCTGCTGCGCCAGGCCCGTCTGCGGCGGCGCCCGGCGGCCTTCCTCAAATGGGACGGGATCGTGAACGACCCGGCGGGCGCGGTGCTCTCGGTCGTCGCCTTCCAATACTTCATCGCCGCCGGACGCTCATCGATCGGCGACAGCCTGATCGAGCTCCTGATCGGTCTGGTGACGGCGGTGGTGCTTGGCACCCTGGTCGCCCGGCTGCTCGGTCGCGCCTTTCTCGCCGGGCAGGTTCCCGAATATCTCAAGGGGCCGGTTGCACTGGCGGCGGCCCTGGGTGTGTACGGACTCTCCAATCTGGTCCTGGAGGAGGCGGGGCTGGTGTCGGCCACGGTTCTTGGGGTGGTGCTGGCCAACATGGGCCTGCCGAGCATCGAGGAGATCCGCCGCTTCAAGTCCTATATGAGCGTGCTCCTGGTCTCCGCCCTCTTCCTGCTGCTGACGGCGGACCTGGATGCCTCGGTGATGCTGGAGCTCAACTGGCGCAGTGCCGCCTTCATCGCCGCGCTGATCTTTTTGGTGCGTCCGCTCGCGGTGGGTCTCGCGACCATCGGGGCAGGTATGACCTGGCAGGAACGGGTGCTGGCGGGCTGGATCGCCCCGCGCGGTGTGGTCGCCGCCGCGGTCGCCGGCGTCTTCGGTCCCGCCCTCGGCGCCCAGGGTAACGGCGGCTCGGAGCTGATGCTGCCGCTCACCTTTGCGCTGATCGTCAGCACCGTGCTGCTCCACGGACTGAGCCTCGGGTGGCTGGCGCGGCGTCTGGACCTGAGCGCACCTGGAAGCGGTGGACTGCTGATTGCCGGTGCCAACCCCTGGAGCAGGGATCTGGCCAAGGCCCTGCACGAGCAGGAGGTTCCGGTGCTGGTGGCCGACCAGTCGCGCGATCGTTTGCGCGCGCTGCGCTATGCGGGGGTCCCGGTCTATCAGGGGGAGCTGCTCTCCCAGCACGCGGAATCGTCGCTTGAGCTGGGTGAGATGGAGAGCCTTTTGGCCGCCACCGAGAACGATGCCTACAACGTTTTGGTTTGCGCCCGCTTCGCGCCGGACCTGGGGCGCCAATCCGTGCTTCAGCTCGCCGAGACGGAGCCATCGGAGGAGCTGCGTCCCGCACCCACCACCCGCGGACGCACCGCCTTTTCCGATGACGTCCGGTTCGAGGACCTGGAGCGCGACTGGATACGCGGATTCAGCTTCCACGCCACCCGGATCACGGATGAATTCGACGTCGAGGACCTTCTCGCCGGTCTGCCCGAGGGCGCGCTGCCCCTGGCGGTCATCGAGGAGGGCAACCGCGTGCGCCTGCTCGAGGCGGGAGAAAGGCTCGACGCGGTCCCCGGCGACCGCGTCCTCTGGTACGGATGCAAGGGCGGCTGCTTGCCTCTGAAGGGGGTAGGGGGGCCGTAAATGAAGATGGGGGTGAAGAGCGGGGATCTGCCGCAAATAAACGCAAATGAACGCGAATAAGAAATCAGTTTAAGCGGCTTGGCGTGAAATGAGGGCTCGGCAACAGCCATTAATTCATTTTCGTCAATTCGCGTTCATTTGCGGCTGAATTGATCTTTCTTCATCCTCGACGCCATCTGACGGCACGTCCATGGGCGCGGGCTCGGCGATTGGCTCCGTGACCACGGGTGTGTCTGTGACGGGAGGGAGCGTTGAGGCGAGCGCTTCATCCGGCCAATAGCGGGTGCCGGCCAGCTTCGCCGAGACCTTCCAGCCCTTCTGGGTCAGGACGAACAGCGCCCGGCCGTTCTCGTAGTGCAGTCCGAGCTGTTCCTTGTCGTCGCCGATCATGGTGCCGGCCTCGGCCGAGGCGTCGAAGCCTTGGGTGACGAACTTGTTGAAGTCAAAGCCATCCTTGAACAGGGCGACGATCTGAGTGTCGAAGCCGCCGATGCCAAAACCGATGCCGACACCGGCACTGCCCATCTTCATATAGATGCGCTGACCGCTCCGGCGATCCACCGCCACCCCGCGTCCGTATCCCCCCGCCAGCCCCCACTGTACCTGCCGGGTGTCGAACACGGCATAGCCGATGCTCTCCTCAAACAGGGCCTGCACCGCCGGCTGTTCGGCGAACAACCGCTCCAGGGTTACCGCGGCCATGGCGTCGATCTTCTCCCGCGTCGCCTTTGGGGAGGCCTCGTCGCGCAGATCGGACCGGGCGGATTCGACCGTCTCCCGAGTCCTGTCCACGACCTTGCTGCTGGCCTTGCCGAGCGCGTCGGCGGCGGTGCCGACGGCCTCCCCGGCCTTGTCGGCGGCATCACCGAGCCTGTCGGCGGTCTCCCTCGCCTTTTCCTTCAGCCCCTCGAGCAGACCCTGGGCCTGAGCCAGGGCCGGCGTCAACACCAGGGCGCAGAGGAGCAGGCAGAGTGGACGGCGCTGTGGATGTCGGCTCATGTGGGGTGATCTCCGTGGAAACCGCGGGAAAGGGCCTGGGGCGGGCAGCGGCGAATTGTCGCCGATGGCGCTCGCCCAAAGAAACTCGGCCTCGTCTGGTATCCGAGGACGCGGTCATCGGACCGGAAGAGATCGCCCGTCGAGCTCGCGACTCGGGCTCGGGGCCAGGGTGAAATCCACCCGCGCGGGTGGTAAAGAACCGAGAGCTCCCCGTCCATTGAGGCCTTCGCTGGGGCGAATTACCGCCTCGAAAGGCGGCGCAGATTCCGCCGATGCAGGGATCGCCAGGCGCTCCCGGCCGTGACGCTCGATGCCCGCGGCACGAATCTTGAGTGAACTACAAGGGCAAATCCAACCACTCATTGGAGGCGGTCATGACGAGCACGTTTTCGTTCGCGCTACCCGCGGTCCTGACCCTGGTGCTGCCGGGGGTGACAGCGGCCGCCGAGGAGGGCGGCGGCGCCGTCCCGGCCACCAAGCATCAGACCGAAGTGCTGGAGCAGGTGCCCGGAAGTGTCACCACACGTGGCCCGGAGGCCCGGGGAACCACGCTGCAGGACATCCCCATCTCGCCTCATCAGGGGCAGGTGCTCGAGGGCGTGCCGCCGCGCTTCGCCTATTTCGACATCAATGGGGACGGTCATATCTCGGCCTCCGAGGCCGCGGCCGATCCGTAGCTCAAGTCTGCCTGGTCCCGCCTGGACCAGAACAATGACGACCGCCGCGCAGACCCGCCCGAGAGCCGCGGAGGACGCGCCGGACGAGGGCGAGGAGCAGGGCCTCAACGACCTCATGACCGACGCCGAGATGCCCCCGCTCGAGCTGCTCGACGCCGACAGCGACCTGTCGGGTTTCCTCTCCAGCGGGGTGAGCGAGGAGCTGCGCCGGGACGCTTTTCGGCGCGTCTTCTCACAGCCGCGCTTCAACCTGACCGACGGGCTGGACGACTACGCCGGGGACTACAGGTCCTATCGACCCCTCGGGGATCTGGTCACGGAGGGCCTGCGCCGGCATCGGGAGCGCCTGGAGCGTCTGGCGAGCGCGGCCAGGGGTGTGCCCGTGCCGGCCGACGCGAGCGCGGATCCCGTCGATTGCGGCGAACAGGTACCGGACGACGAGGGGACTGTCACCTGATGGACGCGTCTGGCATCTTCCCGGCCACCGGCAAGCGGTCCCCGAACGATGGCGCACAGGGCGCTCTCGGGGGCTTGTCCGCGGCCACTGAAGCCGCCCAGCGGCTGTTTGATCTGGCGTTGCAACAGGACGCCGGCGCTAGCGTCACCTACAGCAGCGGGGGCCGGGTCCTGATCCTTGGCGCTGGAGCGCCGGCGGTGGACGCCGCGGCCCGACTCGAGGCCGCCGGACTGACCCCCCTGGTGCTGCCGCGACCGGCGGCGAGGGATTCGGCACACCCCGGCGCGGGGCCCGAGTCTCTGTCTCTGAGGGGTCATCTCGGCGCCTTCCACCTGAGGCTCCCAGGCGACGGTTCGCAGTCCGGTCGCGACGAGGCCCCGTTCGATCTGGTGCTCGATCTGGGGTCCCCGCCGCTGCTCACGGCCGAGGTGCCCCCTCCCGGCTATCTCGCGCCGGGGGCCGATCCGGTGCGGCTGGAGCGGGCGCTCAACGAGCTGCCCGCGCTGGTGGGCGACTTCAGCAAGCCCAGATACTTCGACTATGACCCGGCGATCTGTGCCCACGGCAGGCGGGGTCTGAGCGGCTGCACCCGCTGTATGGACGCCTGTCCGACCTTGGCGATCCGCTCGCTCGGCGAGCGGGTCGAGATCGACCCTTACCTGTGCCAGGGCGCCGGTGCCTGCGCGCCTATTCGCGGCACTCCGAGGGGCGCCCCCTGCTGCTCTTGCATGACGCGAGCACGGCACGGGATTGGCTCGAAAGCATGGTCACTTCGAGATCCGATGGGGTGATCCCCATTGGCCTCGAGGAGATCGGCTCCACCGGTCTCGAGACCTGGCTGTGCGCCCTTGCATTCGGGGCGGGCGCCGTGGCGATCCTGTCCGCCCCGGAGACGCCGCCATCGGTGCGCCGGGCCCTGGAGTCCGAGCTGGAGCTGGGCCGCCGCCTGCTGGACGCCCTGGGGTATCCACGCGAGGCCCTGCGAGCCTGGCGATCCTGTGGACGGCGATCGCCTTCGGACACATCTATGTCGGCACCCTCGGCACACCGGGCGCCCTGGACGGCATGGTGAAGGGCCACGTCGCGAAGGAATGGATGCAGAAGCATCACGATCTCTGGTACCAGCGGCTCGCGCGGGAGGGCAAGGTCATACCCGCCTCGGAGATCGAGACCGAGGAGGCGCAGCGTCAGATTCGCGCCGGCGGGGCGGCAGGGCTCGAGCCGAGTCCGCGCCCCGAATAGATCCGGAGACGGGCCGGGGCCTCGCGGCGCGGCAGAGGGTGCCGGGCCCTGACCCGGCCAGACAGGCCTAGAGCAGACAGGCCTAGAGATAAAGCAGTATCACGAAGTAGTGACTGATGCTGCCGGCCAGGACGAACAGGTGCCAGATGCCGTGGCACCAGGGATAGCGATCGTCCAGCAGATAGAAGATGACCCCGACCGTATAGAAGACCCCTCCGGCCACCAGCCACCAGAATCCCGCGGCGGGCAGGGCGGCGATCAGCGGACCCAGGGCAAAGAGGACCAGCCAGCCCATCCCTAGGTAGATCAACAGGGACAGTACCCTGGGCCCTTTGCGGGGCAGCGAGTCCAGGGCTATACCTACGGCGGCAAGTCCCCACACGGCGCCGAACAGCCACCAGCCCGTCGACCCCCTCAGGGCGAGCAGGGTGAATGGCGTGTAGGTCCCGGCAATGAGCAGATAGATCGCGTGGTGGTCCAGGACCCGGAAGACCTGTTTCGCGCGCCCGCGCAGGCTGTGGTAGAGGGTGGAGAAGAGATACAGCAGGAACAGCGTAAGGCCGTAGACCGTCAGGATCAGGATGCGCGAGCCTTCGCCCCCCATAGCCGCCAGGGTGACCATGACCGTGACCCCCACCAGCGCGAGTACCGCGCCCACCAGGTGGGTGATGCTGTTGAACCGCTCGCCCTTGTACATGGCGATCTCCGCGACTCAGGTCTTGGGCTGGAATTGGCGCTTTGACAGATCGAGTGGCAATACCGCTGCGATCAAGTAGGCCATTCGACGTTACCCATCGCTCAAGACGATCCGCCGACGGGTCTAATCGAACAGTGCCCGTGCCGCCGCTGCGAAGCCGCGTCGTCGCACCCTGATGGCACTACAGCAGCAGCCGGCGGATGTCCCCCAGCAACTGGCCGAGCAGGGTGGTGAAGCGGGCGCCGTCGGCGCCGTCGACCACCCGATGATCGTAGGAGAGTGACAGGGGCAGCATGAGCCTGGGCTGGAAGTCGCGGCCATTCCAGACGGGTTTCATCTCGGAGCGGGAGACCCCCAGGATGGCCACCTCGGGTGCGTTGACGATGGGGGTGAACCTGGTCCCGCCGATGCTGCCCAGGCTGGAGATGGAGAAACAGCCGCCCTGCATGTCGCCGGGCAGCAGCTTGCCGTTGCGGGCCTTCCCGCTCAGGTCCATCAGGTCCCGGGCCAGGTCGTAGAGCCCCTTCTTGTCGACGTCTCGCACCACCGGCACCAGGAGTCCGTTGGGGGTATCCACGGCCACGCCGATGTGGGTGTAGTGCTTCATCACCAGGCCCTCTCCATCGGCGCTCAGCGAGGCCTTGAGCACGGGCATCTCACCGAGCGCCGTGGCGGCCGCCTTGAGCAGGAAGGGCAGGAAGCTGAGCTTGACGCCCGCGCGCTCCGCCGCTTCCTTCTGGCCCTTTCGGAAGCCCTCCAGCTCGGTGATATCAGCCTCGTCGAACTGGGTCACATGGGGCACGGACAGCCAGGCCCGGTGCAGGTGGCGCCCGCTCAGCTTCTTGATGCGCGACAGCTCCTGGACCTCGACCGGGCCGAACTTGGCGAAGTCGACGGCTGGAGCCGCGGGCAGGGCGAAGGGCAGCCCGGCCCCGGCGGCCGGTGCCCCCTGGCTCAGGGCCTGCTTGACGAAGCCCTGGACGTCGTCCTTAAGCACCCGGCCCTTGGATCCCGACCCCTTGACCAGGGCCAGGTCCACGCCCAGCTCACGGGCGAAGCGGCGCACTGCCGGACTGGCGTGGGGCTTTCGGCCCTTGGCAATGGCGGCCATGTCGGCGGGGCGCGGCAGCACCGGTGCCTGGCGCGGCTCCGATTCGCCGGGGGCCCGCGAGGCCGGCGCGGCCGTTCGCGCCTCGGCGTCGGGATCGGGCTCGGCGACCGCCGCCGGCGGCTGGGGCGCCTGCATCTCCCCCGAGGGCACCTTGGTTGCGCCCGCCGCCCGGCCGGCGGGGGTCAGGCTGAGGATCCGATCTCCACGGTTGAGCTTGTCGCCGACCGCGACGGCGACGGACTCCACGATCCCCGCCTGGGGCGAGGGGATCTCCATGGTCGCCTTGTCGCTCTCGAGGGTGAGCAGGGACTGGTCGACCTCGACCCGGTCTCCGGGCGAGACCAGGATCTCGATGACGGGCACGTCGTGGAAGTCGCCGATGTCCGGCAGGGTCACCGGGATCGGCTCGCCGGCCGTAGCCGCGGGCCCGGCAGCGGGACCTGGTTTCGACCGGGGCGCCGACTGGGGCGCCGATCGGGGAAGGGGCGGCGCGCCCGGGGTGGGGGCCTCGTCGCGCTGCGCAGGCGCCGGCTCGGTCTCAGCGGCCGCCGGCGGCTCGACCGACGCGGCGGCATCCGCTCCAACCCTGGGGGTCTCGAGCCGAAACAATGGACTGCCCTGGCTCACCCGGTCGCCGACCTTGACCAGGACCTCCGCTATCACGCCCGACTTGGGGGCGGGGATCTCGATGGTGGCCTTGTCGCTCTCCAGGGTGAGCAGTGACTGCTCGGCCTCAATCCGGTCGCCCGCGGCGACCAGGATCTCGATGATCTCCACATCGGAGAAGTCTCCGATGTCGGGCAGCAGGATTGCTTCGACGGATGCCACGCTAGTTCTCCTGGGCCATGGGTTCCGGGACCTGTGTTGCCGGGTGCATCAAACCGTCAGCGGGTTTGGCTTCTCCGGGTCGATGCGGTATTTCTCGATGGCCTCGGAGACCCTGGAGCTGGGGATCTCGCCCTCGTCGGCCAGGGCCTTGAGGGCGGCGACCGCGACGTAGTAACGGTTGACCTCAAAGAACTTGCGCAGCTGACTGCGCATGTCGCTGCGTCCGAAGCCGTCCGTGCCGAGCACCAGGTAGCGGCGCGGCACATAGGGCCGGATCTGGTCGGCATAGGTGCGGATATAGTCGGTGGCGGCGATGATGGGACCGCGGGTTCCGGCGAGCTGGGACTCCACATAGGTGGTGCGCTGCTCCTGATCCGGGTGGAGCATGTTCCAGCGCTCCGCGTCAATGCCCTCGCGGCGCAGCTCGTTGAAGCTGGTGACGCTCCAGACCGCTGCGCCCACATCGAAGTCGCGGGCCAGTAGCTCGGCCCCAGCCAGCACCTCCCGCAGTATGGTCCCCGAGCCCAGCAGCTGGACCCGGTGGGCGCGCTCCTCGCCCCGGTAGACCCGGTACATCCCCTTGAGGATGCCCGACTCGACGCCCTCGGGCATGGCGGGCTGGAGGTAGTTCTCGTTCATAGCGGTGATGTAGTAGAAGCAGTTCTGCTTCTCCTGGTACATCCGTCGCAGTCCGTCCTGGACGATCACCGCCAGCTCATAGGCGTAGGCCGGGTCATAGGCGACGCAGTTCGGGATGGTGGAGGCCACCACCTGGCTGTGGCCGTCCTGATGCTGCAGCCCCTCGCCGGCCAAAGTGGTGCGGCCCGCCGTGCCACCGATCAGGAAGCCCCGTGCCTGCATGTCCCCGGCGGCCCAGGCCAGGTCCCCGACGCGCTGGAAGCCGAACATCGAGTAATAGATGTAGAAAGGGATCATGCTCTGGCCGTGGTTCGCGTAGGCCGTGGCCGCGGCGATCCAGGACGACATGGCCCCGGCCTCGTTGATGCCCTCCTGGAGGATCTGCCCCTTCTTGTCCTCGCGGTAATACATCACCTGATCGGCGTCCACCGGCTCATAGAGCTGGCCCACCGAGGAGTAGATGCCGAGCTGACGGAACATGCCCTCCATGCCGAAGGTGCGCGCCTCGTCGGGAACGATGGGCACCACGTATCGCCCGATCTCCTTGTCGCGGATGATGATGGTCATCAGCCGCACCAGGGCCATGGTGGTGGACATCTCCTTGTCGCCGCTGCCCTCGAGCAGGGCGTGGAAGACATCCAGCCCGGGGACCTTGAGCGCCGGGGCCTCGTCGAGGCGGGCCGGCAGATAGCCGCCGAGCCGCTCGCGCACCTCGTGCAGGTACTGGATCTCCGGGCTCTCCGGCGGCGGCTTGTAGAAGGGGGCGGCGCCGATCTGATCGTCGGAGATCGGGATGTTGAAGCGGTCGCGGAAGGCCTTGAGCGCCGCCTCGCCCATCTTTTTCTGGGAATGGGTGATGTTCATCCCCTCGCCGGCCACGCCCATGCCGTAGCCCTTGACCGTCTTGGCCAGGATCACCGTGGGCTTGCCCTTGGTCTTCATGGCCGCGTCATAGGCGGCATAGACCTTTACCGGGTCGTGGCCGCCGCGGTTGAGCCGCCAGATGTCCTCGTCGGTCATGTTGGCGACCATCTCCCGGAGCTCGGGATACTTGCCGAAGAAGTGCTCGCGGGTGTAGGCGCCGCCCTTGGCCTTGTAGGCCTGGTAGTCGCCGTCCACGCACTCCTCCATGCGCTTCAAGAGCAGGCCCTGCTTGTCGCGGGCGATCAGGGGATCCCAGTAGCTGCCCCAGATCACCTTGATCACGTTCCAGCCGGAACCCCGGAACACCGCCTCCAGCTCCTGGATGATCTTGCCGTTGCCACGCACCGGACCGTCGAGTCGCTGCAGGTTGCAGTTGACGACGAACACCAGGTTGTCCAGCCGCTCGCGGGCGGCGAGCGAGATGGCCCCGAGTGACTCCGGCTCGTCCATCTCGCCGTCGCCGAGGAAGGCCCAGACCCGGCGTCCCTGGGTGTTGACCACCCCCCGGTCGCTCAGATAGCGCATGAAGCGGGCCTGGTAGATGGCCATGATGGGACCGAGCCCCATCGATACGGTCGGGAACTGCCAGAATCCGGGCATCAGCCAGGGATGGGGATAGGAGGAAAGCCCGTTGCCGTCCACCTCTTGGCGGAAGTTGTAGAGCTGCTCCTCGGAGATGCGGCCCTCGAGGAAGGCGCGGGCATAGATGCCTGGGGCCGAGTGGCCCTGGATGAAGATCAAGGTCCCCGCCGTGGTCCTTGTTGCGCGCGTGGAAAAAATGGTTGTAGCCGATGTCGAACAGGGTGGCGCTCGAGGCGAAGGAGGAGATGTGTCCCCCAAGCTCGGTCGAGAGGCGGTTGGCCTGCACCACCATGGCCATGGCGTTCCAGCGCACGAAGGAGCGGATGCGCCGCTCCATGGCGCGGTCGCCGGGGAAGCGCTCCTGCTGCTGCACGGGAATGGTGTTGAGATAGGCGGTGTTGGCGCTATAGGGCAGGTAGGCGCCGGAGCGCCGTGCCTTGTCGATGAGCCGCTCCAGCAGGAAGTGGGCGCGCTCGACGCCCTCGTTTTCCAGCACGGCCTCGAGTGAGTCGAGCCATTCCTGGGTCTCTTGGGGATCGATATCGGGTTTGGTCGTCATTGCGGTTCCCGGTAAAGGGGTCGGAGCGAATCGGGTGAGGCCTTGGCCGTCGACGGCGCGCAGGGCCAAAGTATATCAGCGGGTCAGTCAGGCAATGCTAAGAATTCGCTTATTTAATGATCGCGTCGCCCGGTCGCGGACTGACCCTGGGCGGACACTGATCCGGTCCCTGCCGCCTGGGGACCATGGACCCCCAGCCCCTGATCATGGGGCCATGGTGGAGAAACCGGAGGTCTCAATTTGGGAGGGACGATGAACGAAGACTTGCGGCTTGTAGAGGAGCTGCTGCGGCGCTACGGCCATGGCGAGGGGGCCGATCGGGCGATGCTCGCCCGCGCGCTTTACGCGCGGGACCCGGTGGCGGGTTGCCGGGCCCTTAGCGGCGATGACTGGTGGGCGGACAAGGACTCCACCGCCGCCGTGGACCTGGGACTGGACGGCGGCTTCAGCCCCGAGGCGCGTCGCGACGGACAGCGCCTGCGCGCGGCCCTGGTGGCGATCGAGGAGCGGCTTGCGGCGGATGGTCACTCCAACCCCCAGGCGCAGCTGATCGCGGCCCAGTTCCGCAAATGGCTCGCCTCTCAGGTCTAGCCCGCGGTGGATGCGGCGCGGATGGACCGCTCGGCAAGCTCCCGGCGCAGGGCCGCGCACCTCATCCACTCCGTGGTTGTTCGTTCCTTTGACGCGCGGTTCTGCTCGATGGGGATCTCGGGCGTTAAGCCTGGCCCTATCGGTCGGCGGATCGCCGGCGCCGTCACAACTCCTGACCCAGCGGAACCGGCGCGGCGGCGCCGGTGGCGGCAGATCGCGAGCCCGAGCGGGCCTGCCCCGGCCGTTCCGCCAGCCCATAGGAGAGGGCGGCGACGGCGACGGAGCCGACGGCGCCAAGGCCGACCGCGATCAGGGCCTGGACGGTCGGCTCGCCGGTTTCGGCTCCGGTCCAGCTCCTGGTCAGGCGGAGCACGGGCTCATGCCATAGATAGAGGCTGTAGCTGATGGTCCCCAGGGCGGCGAGCCCGCGGTTGCCGAGCAGGGGGCCGAGGAGGGGAGCCCGCAGCGCCGATGCCACCACCAGCAGGGCGCACCCGCCGAGGAACAGCGGCATGCCCAGGTAGCGCCAGGTGCCGCCTCCCAGGATCGTCGGGAAGTCCAGCCGAGCGAGGCCCAGGGGCGCGATCACCAGGACGGCGAGCGCACCCAGGCTGAGCCCGCGGAGCATGGCGGCCGACAGCTCCCTGCCATGGCGCTGCAGGCGGCAGTAGAGATTGGCGCCGGACATGCCGAGCGCGAAGGCGAGGAGCTCGCCCGGAATCTGGCGCTCGATGAAGATCGCCATGGATTCCGGCGGGAAGGGCAGGGGGAGTCCGGAGATGGGATCGAAGAACACCAGCAGCGCCGGCGAGCCCTGCGCATAGACCCAGCCGATGAGCAGGCCCGGCGCATAGGTCTTCCAGGCGAGCGAAAGGGCCAGTGCCGTCGGCAGGGCCAGGAGCAGGCGGTTTCCGGCGAAGGCGGGCGCCAGCAGGGGCAGCAGGAGATAAAACTGCGCCTCGATGGTCAGGCTCCACAGGGCCATGTTGAGGCCGAGCGAGGTGGAGCCCGCTGGGTGGGCGAACTGGAGGAACAGTGGGTGGAGCACCAGGTTGGCCCGCCCCACCTCGGTGGTGAGCAGGTCGTAACCGCCGTGCAGCAGGGGCAGGATGACCCCAAACAAGAGGGCCAGATGCAGCCAATAGGCGGGCAGCAGCCGGCGTGCGCGGCGCCGGTAGAAGGAGCCCGCGGCGGGGGTGTCAAGCCCTCCGGCGGCGGCCTGCATCCAGGGCAGGGCGAGCAGAAAGCCGCTCAGCACGAAGAAGAGCTGCACCCCCAGCAGCCCCTTTTCCGCCAGTGACTGGCCGAGCCCGGCCGGCGGCCCGCGCAGACCACCGGCCAGCAGGGCGTTGGCGTGGAAGGCGAAGACCCAGAGGATGGCGAGGCCACGGATCCCGTCCAGCGCCGGGACCCGGCCGATCCCAGATAGGCGCCCGAGCGGGGCGGCTGGCGGCTCAGTCGGGCGCGACGCCGCGCGGCGGCTGCGGAACCTCGGTGCCAGTCCGCTCAAGCGACCGCGGCCCCGGCCCGGTCAGGCGCGGGGCCGGATTGCGCGGCCCCTCCCGGCCAGTCCTTTGAAAGGGCATCGGGAACGGGCTCGCGCTCCCAACGGATGGGATCCGGGCTGAAGAAGGCCTTTTCGAGCTCGGTGATGTGCTCGCGCACCGGCGGTGGAAAGCGCCGGGCCAGTCGCGCCAGGTTGCCAGGCGGGTCATCAGGCCAGCGCAGTCGTCCCCAGGCCAACAGGGCCTCGCGAGCCGCCGCCCCGTCACCCCGCCGATAGGCATCCCGGACCCGCTCCAGGGCCACCGCAAGCGGGCTCGGTGGCTCGGCGTCGATCGGCGTCTCGATCTTCCCCGCCGGCCCCGCTGACCCCGCGGCCGGGGTTCCCGCGTGACGCCGGCTCAGAAGGAGCCCGGCGAGGACGGCGGCGAGCCCGAGACTGACCCAGAACCACGGATTGGCCGCCGTGCCTCGGGAAGGCGCTGGCGCCGGATCCGGCGCGGGTCGCGTGGTCTCCGGGGCCCTTGGCGGGTCGAGCGCCGGTCCCGCGGCCGGGCCATCCAGGGGTGCGGCGAAGGGACGATACTGCAGGGTCGGAAATTCCGGCCCCGGCGGCATACCCCAGCGCCAGTCGGGCGGGGCTATGGTGGGCGCCATCCCCTGGGGCCGCTCGAGCAGCCGGGGATCCAGCTCGATTGCCGGTTGACCGGTTACACCGCCGGCCGGCCCCTGGTGCTGGGGATTGACGACGGCACCGGGCTCCACCGTCAACGCAAGCGGCTCGGTGTGGACGCTGCCGAAGGGAATGGAGGGGACCCTCAGGGCCCCATCGCGGCGCGGCAGGATCATGAGCCGGAGCCGGATCTCCTCACTGCGGCGACCGTTGTTGACCGAGTAGCGGCGTTCCACCCGGCGGTCCACCACCTGAAAATCCGGCTCCAAGACCGACAGGTCGGCGCTGCCCAGGCTCGCACCGTCGCTGCTGGCGCTCAGGGTCAGCTCCACTGGCTGGCCGGCTGGCACCGACCCGGACGAGAGCCGCGCCTCGACCCGCTCCAGCGCGAAGGCCGGCAACACCAGGCAGTTGAGCAGCAGCGCTGCGATGGACCAGAGGACCGCCGGTGCTGGTCGATGCGTCATGGTGACAACCTGGACAAGGCTTATCGGAACGATTCGGAGACCCGGCGCGATATGCGCACGGCGCGAACCCTCGGCGTCTCGGGGATCCAGTTTAGCGCCACGGCAGCGGCCTGTCGGTCGCCTTCGGCGCGCGTGAGCGGCAGGATTTTGACGCGCCTGCCGATCTCCGTATAATGCGCGGTTTACCGAATCCCGGGAACAACTCCTTGCCTCACCGCCTGAGCGCCCATCGCGGGCCCCGGTCGGGAGGCTGCACAAGCCATGAGGAGCAGCATGCGACATTACGAAGTGGTCTTTCTGGTCCATCCCAGCCAGAGCGAACAGGTGGCCTCCATGGTGGAGCGCTACCGTGGCAACCTGGAGAAGCGTGGCGGCGTGATCCACCGCCTCGAGGACTGGGGCCGGCGTCCTCTGGCCTACCCGATCAACAAGGTTCACAAGGCGCACTATGTGCTGATGAATCTGGAGTGCGACCAGGAGGCCATCGATGAGCTCGAGAATGCCTTCCGCTTCAACGACGCGGTCCTGCGCAACCTGATCATTCGCCGAAATGGGCCGGTGGTCGAGCCCTCGCCGCTGGCCAAGAGCGGTGATGAGCGCGGCGACGAGCGGGGCGAGCCCGCCCGCGATTCCGACAACGAGTAAAGAGGACCCGCCACCATGGATTCCGGCTCCCGTTTTTTCCGCCGCAAGCGCTACTGCCGTTTTACCGCCGAGGGCATCAACGAGATCGACTACAAGGATCTCAACCTGCTCAAGGCATACGTCAGCGAGTCAGGCAAGATCGTTCCCAGCCGCATTACCGGCACCTCGGCCAAGTATCAGCGCCAGCTCGCCGACGCGGTGAAGCGCGCCCGTTACCTGGCACTCCTGCCCTATACGGACGGTCACTGACCGGTCGACGGCCGGGGCTTGCGCCTGATCCGGGCCCTGATCCCGGCTCTGGCGGTCCCGGGCGCGATCGATCGGTCCAGGTACCCGTGGAATGAAGGGACTCGCCGGGCTGATCATGCGCGGGCGCGTGCAGGCGGCCCTGGTGGCGGCCGCGACAGCGCTGCTGTCCATGCTCCTGCCGCTGTTCGGGCTCCTGAGCAGCGCCGCCCTCGCCCTGGTCACCCTGCGCAGCGGCGCGCGCGAGGGGACCCTGGTGATGGGTCTGGCCGCACTGGGCGTGGCCGCGATCGGGGCCCTCGCCCTGGGCAGCCCCTGGCCGGCCTTTGGCGTGCTGCTCATCCTGTGGCTGCCGCTGCTGGGTCTGGGGGCGACGCTTCGCCACTCGCGCTCGCTCGGGTTAGCCGTCCAGGCGGCAGGGATCCTCGGGGTCGTGCTGGTCCTGTTGGCGCACACCCTGATCGCGGATCCGGCGGCCCTATGGCTCCAGCTGATGGCCCCCTTCCGCGAGGCCCTGGTGAGCGACTCCGTGCTCGATGCGGACGCCGCCGAGGCCCTGTTCGCCACGCTGGCGCGCTGGATGACCGGCACCTTCGCCGCGGCCCTGGTGCTGCAGTGGCTGCTCGCCCTCTTTATCGGGCGCTGGTGGCAGGCCCAGCTCTACAACCCGGGCGGCTTCGGTCAGGAGTTTCGCGAGCTGCGGCTCCATCGGGGCTTCGGGATCGCCGCCCTCGGCCTGCTGGTGTGGATCGGTTTTGCGAAGGGTCCCGGGCCGGTCCCCGACCTGCTGGTCGTGCTGCTGCCCCTGTTCCTGCTGCAGGGCCTCGCGGTGATCCACCAGATGCACCGGGCCCGCGGCGCCCATGTGGGCTGGCTGGTGGGGCTCTATGCCCTGATGGTGTTTTTCATGCCCAACGCTGAGCTGCTGGTGGCCAGCCTGGGTCTGTTGGATATTTGGGCGGACATCCGCGCCCGCTTTGCCAAGGGCCCACCGGGCGGCGGCTGAGCGGTCGTCGGCGATCCAGGCCCGCTTGAATCAAGAGAGGAAACCCCAAGTGGAAATCATCCTGTTGAAGAACGTCGGTGGTCTCGGGTCGCTGGGCGACAAGGTCAAGGTGCGCTCCGGCTATGGCCGCAACTATCTGGTGCCTCAGGGCCACGCGGTCCTGGCGACGCCCGCCAATCTGGAGGCCTTCGAGGCCCGCCGCGTCGAGCTGGAGCGTGAAGCCGCCGCCGCGCTCGCGGCCGCCGAGGCCCGCAAGGGGGCCCTGGACGGCATGAGCGTCACGATCGCCCGCCGGGCGGGGGAGCAGGGCCGGCTCTTCGGTTCAGTCGGTACCCAGGATGTCGCCGAGGCGGTTGCCGCCGCCGGCGGCACCGTCGACAAGCAGGAGGTGCGCCTACCCGCCGGCCCCTTGCGCAGCACGGGCGAGTTCGACGTCAGTCTGCATCTCCATCCGGATGTCGATGCGGCCATCAAGGTGACCATCGTCCCCGAATCCTGACGGCGCTTCAGCCGCCGCCCGGGGGGGCTACCGCCCGTCCCGGTGACAGGAGTCCGGTTTCGGATGTCGCCTTTCGGTGGGCGTCCGGACGCCGGTTGATCCGGGCCCTCGCGGTTCCCGCGCCCTGCGGGGCCTGGGCGCCGTCATTCCCCGACGTCCGCTGGCACCGCTCGGCGACCTGATCGACAGTTCCGAGAGTCTCCCCTTGCCGAGCACCGGGCGAGGGATGACAATCGCCCTCCCACCCGCTCCCGATCCAGCTCCGCTACCGTCCCACGGACGGCGGCACGGGTGGCCTTTGTGCACCATTTCAGAACGCGGCCCGGGGGGGACATGTACGAAGCAGCCGAGGGGGAGGCCTTTCCCTTTGTCGACGCGGGCTTGGACACGCTTCGCGTGCCGCCCCACAACCTCCACGCCGAGCAGTCCCTGCTCGGCGGTTTGATGCTCGACAACAGCACCTGGGACCGCATTGCCGACCTGGTGATCGAGCGTGACCTCTACCGGCGCGAGCACCGCGCGGTGTTCCGAGCCATCGCCAAGCTGGCCGCGGACGACCAGCCCTTCGACGTGGTGACCCTGGCCGATACCCTGGAACGCACCGGGCAGCTGGAGGCCGCCGGCGGTCTCTCCTATCTCGGCACCCTGGTCAACGAGACGCCCAGCGCGGCGAATATCAAGGCCTACGCCCGGATCGTGCGTGAGGCCTCGGTGCTGCGTCAGATGATCGCGGCCGGCACCGACATCGCCGACAGCGGCTACAACCCGGGCGGGCGCGATGCGGCCGAGCTGCTGGACGAGGCCGAGCGGCGGGTGTTTGAGATCGCCGAGCAGGAGCAGCGGGGAGGCGGCGGCTTCCAGCCGATCAAGGGTCTGCTCACCCGGGCGGTGGAGCGCATCGACGAGCTCTTCCACCGCGCCGAGCCCATCACCGGTCTGGCCACCGGTTTCTCGGACTTCGACATGATGACCTCGGGGCTTCAGACCTCGGACCTGATCATCGTGGCCGGGCGGCCGTCCATGGGCAAGACCAGCTTTGCCATGAACATGGCCGAGCACGTGGCCATCCAGACCAAGAGGCCGGTGGCCGTGTTCAGCATGGAGATGCCGGGGGATTCCCTGGCCATGCGCATGATGTCTTCGCTGGGGCGCATCGATCAGCACCGGGTGCGCACCGGCAGGCTCGAGGAGGACGAGTGGCCGCGTCTCACCTCGGCCGTCAATATCCTCTCCACCGCCTCACTCTTCATCGACGACACCCCGGCCCTGTCGCCCACGGAGCTGCGCGCCCGCGCCCGCCGCCTCAAGCGCGAGCAGGGCGACCTGGGGCTGATCGTGATCGACTACCTGCAGCTCATGCAGGTGCCGGGGAACAGCGAGAACCGCGCCACCGAGATCTCCGCCATCTCCCGCTCGCTCAAGGCCCTGGCCAAGGAGCTCGGCGTCCCGGTGGTCGCACTGTCCCAGCTCAACCGCAGCCTGGAACAGCGCCCCAACAAGCGGCCGGTGATGTCGGACCTGCGCGAATCGGGCGCCATCGAGCAGGACGCCGATCTGATCGTCTTCATCTACCGCGACGAGGTCTACAACGCCGAGAGCAAGGACAAGGGGGTCGCCGAGATCATCATCGGCAAGCAGCGCAACGGCCCCATCGGGACGGTGAGGTTGACCTTCCTGGGCAAATACACCAAGTTCGAGAGCTACATCGACAGCTACTACGGCGAGGAGCTCCATTGAGCCCGGGCCCCGTGGACGTCGCCCGTTCGCGGGTCGCGCGACGCTGATGGCGACCGGTCCCAAGCCCCAGCGCTCCGGCTACCTCTGCAACGCCTGCGGGGCCTTGGCGCCGAAATGGAGTGGCCAGTGCACCGAGTGTGGGGCCTGGAACAGCCTGGAGGAGCAGGCGCGCCTGCCGAGGACCGGAGGGCGCCCGGCCCCACGTGGGGGCTTCGCCGGACCCCCCGAGGGGGCCCGAATCGAGCGCCTCGCCGACATCCGGCCCCAGGGGGAGACACGTACCGGAACGGGGATCACGGAGCTGGACCGGGTCCTCGGCGGTGGTCTGGTGAGCGGGTCGGTGGTGCTGCTCGGCGGCGACCCCGGGATCGGGAAGTCAACGCTCCTGCTCCAGGCCTGCGAGCACCTGGGCGCGACCTGCCCGGTGCTCTACGTGAGCGGCGAGGAGTCGGCTCAGCAGATCGGTCTGCGCGCCCGGCGTCTCGGGCTCACCGGGGCCGGCATCCGCCTGCTGGCCGAAACGGGGGTGGAGCGCATCCTGGCCCAGGCCCAGGTGGAGCGTCCGCGGATCCTGGTGGTGGACTCCATCCAGACCCTTTACACGGACCTGCTCCAGTCGGCACCCGGCTCCGTCGGCCAGGTGCGGGAGACGGCGGCCCAACTGGTGCGCTTCGCCAAGCAGACGGACACGGCGGTCTTCCTGGTGGGTCACGTCACCAAGGAGGGTGCGCTGGCCGGTCCGCGGGTGCTGGAGCACATGGTCGACACGGTGCTCTATTTCGAGGGTGAGTCGGGCGGCTCCTTCCGGCTGGTGCGGGCCATCAAGAACCGCTTCGGGGCGGTCAACGAGCTCGGCGTCTTCGCCATGGGCGACCGTGGACTGCGCGAGGTCAGGAACCCGTCGGCGATCTTTCTCTCCCGTCATAACCAGCCGGTCCCCGGCTCCCTGGTGATGGTGACCCGCGAGGGCACCCGGCCGCTGCTGGTGGAGGTGCAGGCCCTGGTGGATGAGAGCCCGCTCGCGAACCCGCGCCGGGTGGCGCTGGGGCTCGATCAGAACCGCCTCTCCATGCTGCTTGCGGTGCTGCACCGCCACGGCGGGGTGGGGATGTTCAACCAGGACGTCTTTGTCAACGTGGTCGGCGGGGTGCGCATCGGCGAGACCGCCGCCGACCTGGCGGTGGTGCTTGCCGTCCTCTCGAGCTTCCGCGACCGGCCCCTGCCCCTGGACCTGGCGGTCTTCGGGGAGGTGGGGCTTTCCGGTGAGGTGCGCCCCGTGCCCAACGGTCCGGACCGGCTGCGCGAGGCGGTCAAGCACGGCATCCGCCGCGCCATCGTCCCGAGGGGGAATGTGCCTAAGGAGGGGGTGGAGGGCCTGGAGATACTGCCGGTCCGCACCCTGGTCGCCGCCATCGACGCGGTCTGATCCCCGGCACCCGGCCGGCGCGGATCGCGGCGGTCGGTGCCCGAAGGGGTGGCCCCCCGGCACCATCCTCTTTTCGCGGTGATCCGAGTTAGAATGCCAGCCCACCCCCTCTGGTGGCTCAGCAACGAACGCCCGAGGCACCGCCTGGGGTCAAACCGCTAACACACGATCGAGGAACACCCCGCGATGAGCGAATTCAGCCGATTCCCCGCCGCACTGGCACTGGTCGCGACTGTGTCGCTGCCGATCAGCGCCCTGGCCCTGGACACCAACAACTTCAACTTCAGCACGACCGGGGATCTCTATCAGATCTGTTCCGCGGAGGGTACTGGTGAAGGCGTCGTCGAGTCGATGCTGGCGTGTAGGTCCTTCCTCGAGGCGACCGTCCAGTATCACGACGCGGTGAGCGACCGGAAGAAGATGAAGAGGCTGATCTGCTACCCGGGCTCCGCCACCGTCGAAGACGCCCGCGTCACCTTTTTGGCCTGGGCGGGGGAGAACAAGGGCGACGCCAAGCTCATGGGCGAGCTGCCCGTGGTCGGCGTGGTACGCGCCCTTGCAAAGTCATACCCTTGCCCGAAGTAATGCGGTCGGACGGCCCGCCCGAGCGGCTCCTGTCAGAACTTCGCCCAGAAGGATTGTTGCTCTAGAACGAATTTTGGAGTTGACCCCATGAAAGCCATCACCATTCCGCTCATCGCCGCTGCAGTCGCCATGACGATCGTTGGCTGCGGCACCACGACGACCTCCCGAACCGCTAGCGGTACGGCCATGGGTGCCGCCACCGGTGCGATCATAGGTTCCTTCGGCGCGAACGCCGGCAAGGGCGCATTGATCGGTGCCGGAGTCGGCGCCCTCGGCGGCGTGCTTTACGACGAGCATCAGCGCGGCAGTTTTCAGTAACTGATCCCGCGGCGGCGGTCCGGCCTCTGGGTCGGATCGCCCCAGGGCCCTGGCTGGGACTCGCGGCCTTTCCTCGGCCGTGACCGCGCTCCTCACCGCCTTCGTTGCCGCCCTCTGGCAGGTCCTCCTGGAGCTGGCGCCGTCGTTGCTGCTCGGCCTGCTGATCGCCGGGCTCATCCATGTCTATCTGCCCACCGGCTTTATCCATCGGGGGCTCAGCGGCCCCAACCTGACGAGCGTGATGCGTGCGTCCCTGGTGGGGGTCCCGCTGCCGCTCTGCTCCTGCGGCGTCATCCCGACGGCCCTGGGGCTGCGTAACGAGGGGGCCTCCAAGGGGGCCACCACGGCCTTCATGATCAGCACCCCCCAGACCGGGGTCGACTCGATCCTGGTGAGCGCCGCCTTTCTCGGCTGGCCCTTCGCCCTGTTCAAGCTCGCCGCGGCCTTCGTAACGGGGCTCGTTGGCGGGGCCCTGGTCAACCGGCTGACGGAGCCGGACCCGCCTCGCGCCCAGGAAGGGCTCGACGCGGACGCTCGGGACCGGCCCCGGGGGCCATACGCCGTCCTGCGCTATGCGGTCTTCGACCTGCTGGGCGCCATCGACCTGTGGATCCTCGCGGGCGTCGTTGTCGCGGCCCTCATCCCCGTGCTGCTGCCCGCCGATTTCTTCGCCTCCCAGGCTTGGTCCCAGGGCATCTGGGGCATGCTGGTGATGCTCGCCATCGCGCTTCCGCTCTATGTCTGTACCACGGGCTCGGTGCCGATCGCCGCATCGCTGATCGCCGCGGGCCTGCCCGCCGGCTCGGCACTGGTGTTTCTGATGGCGGGACCGGCCACCAACGTGGCGACCTTCGGGGCCGTCTACCGGACCCTTGGGAGCCGCATCCTGGTCATTTATCTGGCCACGGTCATCACCCTCAGCCTCGGGTTCGGGCTCTTGTTCGAGGGCTTGATTCAGGCCCCGGCTGTCTCCGTCCCGGGAGGTCCACGCCCATGGGCCCGGGCTGGGTCGATCTGGTCAGTGCGCTGGTTCTGATCGCGTTAATGGCCCTTCTGTCTGTCCGTCGCCTGCGTGACCGGCTGATGCGGATCCATGCCTTGCCTGCCGATATGACCCTGAGGGTTCAGGGGATGACCTGTACCCATTGCGTCGCCAGCGTCAAGCGCGCCCTGGAGGGCTGTGATGCGGTGGACGAGGCCACGCCGGATCTCGGCTCGGGGCTGGTGCGCGTGCGCGGCAAGCACCTGGACGCCAGCGCCTTGATCGCCGCGGTAGAGAAGGTGGGTTTTCGGCAGGTGGTCACGGTTGAGCCCAACCGCGAGATCTGTCGCCCTTCGCGCCCGTTGAGGTCACGCAATGGTCACGTCTTATTTTTCGGGCCGCGGTTGACGCCCCGGTTTCCTTCCACTAGCTTTCGCTCTGTTTCCACCGCGGACAGCCTTCAGGGTTTCGAACGACCGAGCCAGCACTCCCCCCCATCGCACGTCCGGACCTCGTCCGGGGCAAGCATCGGGACCTGAACTGTCCAAGCGTCGCATCTCGCCATTCCCCTTGTCATCCGCCGGGGATCGCGAGACCCACTCGGACACCCCCGAACCCATCCCGCCGAGGCCGAACGCGCCGGGCCGCCCGTCGCCTCAGCTCCCCCTGGTGAGCCGCCCGATCGGCCGGGCGTCCCTCGACCGTCCGTGGGGCGACGACCATCTAAACCTCTGGCGAGCGGACTTGTGCATTGGCCGCTCACCGGATTCCGACCGATCGATGCACACGAGCGTGAGAGAGAGCGATGAGGATCTACGTAGGAAACCTGACCTATAGCGTCACTGACGAGGATTTGCGGGAGATCTTTGGCGAGTACGGCGATCTGGCGAGCGCCGAGGTCATCAAGGACAAGTTCTCCGGCCAATCCAAGGGCTTCGGCTTTGTGGACATGCCGAACAACTCCGAGGCGGACGCGGCCATCAAGGAGTTGAACGAATCCATGTTCAAGGGGCGCAAGCTCACCGTCAACGAGGCGCGACCGCGCTCGGAGCAGCAGCGGCCCCGGGGCGGCGGTGGCGGTGGAGGTGGCTGGGGTGGAGGCGGCGGACGCGACCGCGATGGTGGCGGCCGCTACTGAGCGATTCGGGGGCCGCTGACCGGATCAGCGGTCTCCGCCAGAACGGGGCCGGACCTGCTCGCCGCGCCGCCGCGGTCGGGGCCCGTCATCTGGCCGACCCGGCGTCGGGTGCATCGATGCCGAGGCTCCCCCAAAGCGCATCCACCCGGGCCTTCACGGCCTCGTCCATGCGGATGGGCCTGCCCCACTCGCGCGCCGTCTCCCCCGGCCACTTGTTGGTGGCGTCGAATCCGATCTTGGAGCCCAGGCCTGAGACCGGCGAGGCGAAGTCCAGATAGTCGATCGGGGTGTTCTCGATCGTCACCGTGTCCCGCGCCGGGTCCATGCGGGTGGTCATGGCCCAGATCACGTCCTTCCAGTCCCGCGTGCAGATGTCGTCGTCCACCACGATGACGAATTTGGTGTACATGAACTGACGCAGGAAGGACCAGACCCCCATCATCACCCGCTTCGCGTGCCCCGGGTACTGCTTCTTCATGCTCACCACCGCGAGGCGGTAGGAGCAGCCCTCGGGGGGTAGGTAGAAGTCCTGGATCTCGGAAAACTGCTTCTGCAGGATGGGCACGAAGACCTCGTTCAAGGCGACCCCGAGGATCGCCGGCTCGTCCGGCGGGCGGCCCGTGTAGGTGCTGTGATAGATGGGGTCGCGGCGTTGGGTGAGGTGCTCGATGGTGAAGACCGGGAAGGAATCCACCTCATTGTAATAACCCGTATGGTCCCCGTAGGGTCCCTCCGGGGCGAGGTCATCCGGATGGATGTGCCCCTCCAGCACGATCTCGGCGCTGGCTGGCACCTGGAGGTCAGAGCCCAGAGAGGCGGCGAGCTCGGTGCGGCTGCCCCGGAGCAGTCCAGCGAAGGCATATTCCGACAGGCTGTCCGGTACCGGGGTGACGGCGCCCAGGATGGTCGCCGGGTCGGCACCCAGCGCCACCGAGACCGGGAAGGGTTTGCCAGGATGGGCGCGCTGCCAGTCGCGAAAATCCAGGGCCCCGCCCCGGTGCGCCAGCCAGCGCATGATCACGCGATTCCTGCCCAGCACCTGCATGCGGTAGATGCCCAGGTTTTGGCGCGGCTTCTCAGGCCCTTTGGTGATGACCAGCCCCCAGGTGATGAGGGGGGCCGCGTCCCCCGGCCAGCAATGCTGGATCGGCAGCCGCCCCAGGTCCACCTCATCCCCCTCGAAAACCTGCTCCTGGCAGGGCGGGTTGCGCCGTACCTTGGGGGCCATGTCCAGCACCTTCTTGAAGATGGGCAGGGTCCGCCAGGCCTCCTTCATGCCCCGCGGCGGGTCTGGCTCCTTCAGAAAGGCGAGCAGCCGGCCCACCTCCCGCAGGGCCTCCACCGACTCCTCGCCCATCCCCAGGGCCACCCGAGCGGGGGTGCCGAACAGGTTGCCCAGGAGCGGGATCTCTGATCCCTTGGGCCGCTCGAACAGCAGCGCGGGGCCGCCCGCGCGCAGGGTGCGGTCGCAGATCTCGGTGATTTCCAGGTAGGGGTCGACCTCGACCCGGATGCGCCTGAGCTCGCCGCGCCCCTCGAGCTGGTCGATGAAGTCCCGAAGGTCGGTATATCTCATGGCGAATCGACGGCTCCCAGGGGCGGTTTCAGAGTTCGCCCCGGTCGGGGCGGCGTGTCCCATCGAAGGCGTGCGGTCGGCTGGGACGCGGCTGGGCGTGCAGTTGGCCCGCGAGAAGCTCCCCGGTGAGACCATCGGGCAGGGACTCGAGTCGTTGATAGAGGCTGGGGCCGGTACGCGCTTGCATGACAGCCCTCGACGACGAACCTGGGGTAAGTTGGAGTGTAACCGTAATCGATAGTGGTCCGGGGGGCAGGGGGCAATTCGAAGCCGGCAGTGGCGGAGATCCTGGAGCAGAAGAGCCGATCTGAAGGCGCATCCCCCCACCCGCGACACCCGGCAGGCGGACTTGGCCGGAACGCGACGGCGTCGAACAGTACCAAGTGGCGCGGGGCCTCTCGGCCTCTCAGATCACCTGGGACGCGATCGTCGGAGCCAAGGGGCGGGTGCATCTGGACTGCGGCTGGTACCATCCCTATTACGTCGACGTCGGGACCGGCGAGTCGGACTTCACCTGGCAGGCCGCTGGCGGCGTGGGCTATGCGTTCGGTCAGGCGGAGGTGTCACTCGTATACCGGTACGCGTCCTGGGATTTCGCCTCCGGGGACTCGCTGGATAACGTCGGCTTCAGCGGGCCCATGCTGGCGGGTACCTGGCGCTTCTGAGGCGCACCCGGCGGCCGCCGTGTCTCACCGGACGGCAATTCGGCCCTCTCGCGGCGGGCCCACGACCACTCTAGCAACGCTCATCCCATCGAGGCTCCACATGCGCCACCTCCTGATCCTTCTGCTCGCCAGCTTCCTGTCCGCCGCGGTCCTTGCTGACCCGCTGCCCTCCTGGAAGGATGGCCCCGCCAAACAGGCCATCACCACCTTCGTCATCGACGTCACCAACGCGGGGGGCCCGGATTTCGTCCCCCCCGCCCAGCGCATCGCCGTCTTCGACAACGACGGCACCCTGTGGGTCGAGCAGCCCATGTACACCCAAATGGCCTTTGTGCTGGACCGCGTGAAGGCCCTGGCCCCGCAGCATCCGGACTGGCAGACGCAGCAGCCCTTCAAGGCGGCCCTGGAGGGCGACATGGCGGCGCTCGGTGAGGCCGGGACCGAGGGCCTGATGCAGCTCCTGATGGCCACCCATGCAGATATGACCAGCGCCGAATTCGAGACCACCGTCTCCGACTGGATCGGTGCCGCCCGTCACCCCCGCTTCGATCGCCCCTACACCGAGCTGGTCTACCAACCCATGCTGGAGTTGCTGGATTATCTGCGCACCAGCGGGTTCAAGACCTTCGTCGTCTCGGGCGGCGGGATCGACTTCATGCGACCCTGGACGGAGCGGGTCTACGGCATCCCGCCCGAGCAGGTGGTGGGCTCTCAGATCGAGCAGAGGTTCGAGCTGCGCGACGGCAAGCCGCTGCTGGTGCGCGAGCCCAAGATCGCCTTCATCGACGACAAGGAGGGAAAGCCGGTGGGCATCGAGCGCCACATCGGACGCCGCCCCATCCTCGCCTTCGGAAACTCCGATGGCGATCTGCAGATGCTGCAATGGACCACCGGGGCCGGCGGGCGCCGGCTCGGCCTGATCCTCCACCACACCGACGCCGAGCGCGAGTATGCCTACGACCGCGAGAGCCACTTCGGCAAGCTCGACAAGGCGCTGGTCATGTCGGGCGAGAACGGCTGGGTGCCGGTGTCCATGAAGGACGACTGGTTGGAGGTGTTTCCGCCCGCCAAGCCCTGATCAACCCATGGTCTAGGTCCTTGCCCTAGATTTCCGCCAAGCGCTCATTGCCGGCCGTGGCCTTCGGGGAGGGGCCCCAGGAGCGCCTGGATGCGCGAGCGCAGTGCGATCAGCAGCAGGACTGCGACGAGCTCGGTCAGGAAGAAGAGGGTCGCAAACAGTGCCAGTTTGACCTCCCCGAGGGTCATGACCCCGACCATGGCGACCAGTCCGACGTTGCGCGTTCCAAATTCGATCAGCAGCGTAAAGCGGTCGCGCGGATCCAGTCGCGCCAGGCCGCCGAGCGCCCAGCCAGCCCCCAGGGTCAGCAGACACAAGGGCACAGCGACGGGGAGCGCGGCGGTGAGCGCCTCGGCCAGGTCGTTCCGCTGGTCGAGCAGGACCATCGCGACCAGGCAGCCCAAGGCGACCAGGCTGAGATTGCGCAGCCGTCCCCGGGCCGCGGCGACCCAACGGGGCCATCGGGCGCGCAGGGTCATGCCCAGCCCCAGGGGCAGGATCATCACCAGCGCTAACTGGGTGACCATGCGCCCCGCAGGCACCTGGACGGATTGGGACGCGTCGAGGAACAGGGCGAATCCGGCCGCGGTCAGTCCCGGCATGGTCCCCAGGGCGATCAATGTGGAGATGGCGGTCAGTGTGACCGAGAGGGCCAGGTTTCCTCGGGCCAGATAGGTGTAGAGGTTCGAGATGGCCCCGCCGGGGCTGGCCGCCAGCAGGACCATCCCCTTCACCACCCAGGTCTCCGGTCTTTGCAGCCAGATCAACAATGCCGCGCTGGCGGGCAGCAACAGGAGCTGTCCCAGGGTCGCGACCGTCACCGCCCGCGGGTAGCGCAGGACCCGCCGGAAATCACCCGGCGTCAAGTCCAGACCCACCACCAGCATCAGGAGCCAGACCAGGCCCGGAAGGGTGGTGTCGAGCAGCCCGCTCAAAGTGGCTGCGGATCATCCGCACCGGACGGCATGACCCTCGGGCGCGCGATCCCGAGCCTCTGCATCCGCGAGCGCAGGGTGTTGGGGTTGATCCCGAGGCGCTCCGCCGCATTGCCCTTTCCGTTGATGCGCCAGCCGCAGCGCTCGCACACCGCGATGATATGGCGGCGCTCGACCTCCTCCAGGGTGGCCCAGCCGTCCGTCGCCGGGTCTTCCCCCGGCCCAAGGTTGGGGGCGGCGCCGACCGGCTCCCGCCTCGCGCAGGGCAGTCCGTCCAACTGCAAGGTGGACCCGGGCGACCGGATCATGGAGCGCTCGATGATGTTCTCCAACTCCCGCACGTTGCCCGGCCAGTCATAGGCAATCAGGGCCGCGACCGCCCGGTCGGGGATCCGGGCCACCTGCCGGCCGAGCTTGAAACGGAGCTTCTCGACGAAATAGGCCGCGAGCAGGGGGATGTCCTCCCGACGCTCGCGCAGCGGAGGCACGGTGATGGGAAAGACCCCGACGCGATAGTACAGATCCGCTCGAAAGGTGCCCGCCCGGGTCATGGCGGCCAGGTCGCGGTTGGTGGAGGCGATGACCCGCGCGTTCGAGCGCCGGCTCAGGGTGGAGCCCAGGCGTTCGAACTCCCCGCTCTGGAGCACGCGCAGGAGCTTCGCCTGCAGCTCCAGCGGCAGCTCGCCGATCTCGTCCAGCACCAGAGTCCCCCCGTCCGCGACCTCGAAGCGCCCGACCTTGCGGGCGACGGCCCCGGTGAAGGCCCCCCGCTCGTGGCCGAACAGCTCGCTCTCGATCAGCGTCGCCGGCAGGGCCGCGCAGTTGACGCGGATCAGGGGGCGCTCGGCCCGGCGGCTGCGCCGATGGATGGCGGTGGCGATCAGGTCCTTGCCGGTTCCGGTTTCCCCCAGAATCAGCACGGTGGTGTCGGTGGAGGCCACCTGATCCACCTGGCCAAGCACCTGACGCAGGGCCGGTCCCTCGCCGACCAGCTCCTCGAGCCCCCCACAGTGCAGAACCTCCTCGCGCCACACCGCGTTCTCGGCCTCCACCCGCTCCCGCAGGGCGCGATTCTCGGCGAGCGCCAGGCGCAGCTCCACCTCCTTGTGCCGGCGTAGCAGGGCGCTCGCAAAGACCCCGGCCAGCAGGCGCAGGCGTCGCACCTGGTCCCGCGACCAGGCGTGCTCCTTGCGGATGGCACCAACTGACAGCCAGCCGATCGGCTCGCCGGCGGCGATCATCGGAAAGGTCGCCATTGAACGCAGGCCAAGTGCCGCCAGGACCTCCGCATCCGCCGCGGCCTCCGGCGGCAGCTCGCTGATGCGGTTGAAGATGACCGGTTCGCCGGCGCGCACCCGCGGCGACAGATAGGGAAAGCGGGTCTCCGCAAGGGGGGATGGGACGGGCGGGATACCAGGAAGGGCCCAGGAGTGAGTCATCGTGAGCTGGCCGGGGATCGCCTCGTAGCGGCCCAGGGTGCTGCGGTCCGTCCCGAGGAAGAGCACGATGCGCCGCAGCGCGTCCACGATCAACTCGTCCAGATCCTCTGGCTCGACGTCGACGAAGGAGGCCGTCAGATCGGTGACGAGATCCTCGAAGCTGGTCTCGGCGCTTGCCCCGGTCGGCGCCGCTGTCAGGACTCCACTGGACGGGTTGATGCTCAAGACTCTGAAATCACCCTTTAATGGAAGGATCGCTCAATCGCTCGAGCCCCGCGAGCTAAGGTGCGTGGTTGATCCACCGAGCGCGAACGACGAGCGGCCGTCCGGCGTGGAACGACCCCATCAGTGTACCCAACGCGGGCGCCCGATGGGGAACGATATGTCGTTATCGACGACATGTCGTGATGGACGCCGCGGAATGTCGTGAGAAAGGGGTACGCGTAGTGCTCGAGGCTTGGTCGTCGTGCGCGCCGTTCTCCTTTTAGAATTAGCGGCTTGCGTATAATCAAACCGATTTAGTAGGAATTGGCCCAGTTCATGCTAACTGGAGGCCCATGACCTTACGCATCACTCGTGTCGATGATCCTCGGGGGACCGTCCTCAAGGTCGACGGCATGCCGCGCGCCGCGGAGCTGGACGAGCTCAGGCGTGCCTGCGCCCGTCCCACGGCGGGCCTCACGCTCGACCTCACGGGGCTGCGCCACGCCGACGAGGCCGCCATATCGCTCCTGCGAAGTCTCGGGGCCGCCGGGGCGCGGCTGATCAACTGTCCACCCTACCTGGCGCTGCGGCTCGCTGGTTGTGGGTCGAGCCTGGCGCCGTCTCAACCCGGATCCTCCGGATTCGGGCCTGGTGCGGCGATGGACACCCCGGACGACCGGGGTCCAGCCCCCGAGCAGGCCGCCCAGGTCAGCATGGCGGTCGAACGGGAGCTTCGTCGCATCGCCGCGGAGCTGCACGATACGGCGATACAGCAGCTCGTCCTGGCCCGCATCCTGATCGACCAGGCGGGCGAGCCCGGGGTCCAGGACCCGATCGGGCGCGCCAGGTCGGCCCTCGACGACGCCCTCTTACAGCTGCGCTCGCTGATCCTGGGACTGACCCCGGCGGTGCCCTGTCAGGCCGGACTCTGCGGGGCCATTCGGTGGCTGTGCGTCCATCTTCAGACGCGGTGGCATCTTGCCTATCGCTTCCGGGTGAGGGGCGAACGGGCCCAGCTGCCCGACCCGGTCAACGAGTGTCTGTTTCGCGGCGCCCGCGAGCTGATGACCAATGCGGGCCGCCACGCCGGTGCGAACGCCTGTGCCGTCGTGCTCGCGTTCCGCAGCGACAGCGTGACCTTGAGCGTGAGCGACGACGGCCGCGGCATCGACGCCAAGGCTGCGCGTCCACTGCGCCGGGAAGCGGGCGGGTTCGGGCTGCAAAGCCTGCGCCTGCATCTCGTCGAGCTCGGCGGGGAGCTCCGTCTGGCACCGCGCCCTGGGGGCGGGACCAGGGCGACGCTCCGCCTGCCGCGCCCGCAACCTGCACCGGGCCCAGGTCCCGTGCGCGAACCGGAACAACGGATTCGCGCCAGAGGCCAGCCAACGATCATCACCAACCCAAGAGAGGAGAGACCGACCCATGCAACCCGTTCCTGAAAACTCCCACCGGCCCGGGCGACGCCTCGCCGTCGGGCTCGCGCTGGCGCTCGGCGGGGCCGTGGCGCTCACCGGCCCGGCCCTGGCGGCCGACAAGCCCAACATCCTGGTCGTCTGGGGCGACGACATCGGGCAATCCAACATCAGCACCTACACCCACGGTCTGGTGGGCTACCAGACCCCCAACATCGACCGCATCGCCAGCGAAGGCATGACCTTCACCGACTACTACGCCGAGCAGTCCTGCACGGCGGGGCGCGCCTCCTTCATCATGGGGCAGAGCGTGTTCCGTTCCGGCCTGTCCAAGGTCGGCCTGCCGGGCGCCAAGGAAGGGATGAGCGAGAAGGACCCCACCATCGCCGGCATGTTGAAGTCAATGGGCTATGCTACCGGACAGTTTGGCAAGAACCACCTAGGCGACCGCGATGAGCACCTGCCGACCAACCACGGCTTCGACGAGTTCTTCGGCAACCTCTATCACCTGAACGCCGAGGAGGAGCCGGAGAATCTCGACTATCCGGGCGACCTGGTCCTGCCTGACGGCCAGACCTTCCGGCAGAAATTCGGCCCGCGCGGCGTGCTCCACTCCTGGGCCATGCCCGACGGCACCCAGCGGATCGAGGACACCGGCCCGCTGACCAAGAAGCGCATGGAGACCGTCGACGACGAGACCTCCGACCGCGCCGTGGAGTTCATCAAGGAGCAGCAGGCCGCTGGCAAGCCCTGGTTCGTGTGGTGGAACGGCACCCGCATGCACTTCCGCACCCACGTGAAGCCCGAGTTGCGCGGCATCTCCGGCCAGGACGAGTACGCCGACGGCATGGTCGAGCACGACCGGCATATCGGCAAGTTCCTCAAGGCACTGGACGATCTAGGCATCGCCGACAACACCATCGTCTTCTATTCCACCGACAACGGCCCCCACATGAACACCTGGCCGGACGCCGGCTGGAACCCCTTCCGCGGTGAGAAGAACACCAACTGGGAGGGAGGCTGGCGCGTGCCCGCCATGGTGCGCTGGCCCGGCCACATCCAGCCGGGTCAGTGGACCAACGAGATCGTCCACCACATGGACTGGTTCCCGACCTTCCTGGCCGCCGCCGGTGCCCCGGAAATCAAAGAGATGCTCAGGGTCGGCGTCGGCTCCGACGCCATGAACCGCTTCTACAAGGTTCATCTGGACGGCTACAACATCCTGCCTCTGCTCACAGGTGAGACCGACCAGAGCCCGCGCAAGGAGGTCTTCTACTTCTCCGACGACGGCGACCTGACGGCGCTTCGCTACGGGGACTGGAAGGTCCTGTTCATGGAGCAGCCGGTAGCGGGCACCTTCCGGGTCTGGCAGCAGCCCTTCGTGCCCATGCGCGTACCCTTCGTCTTCAACCTACGCCGCGATCCCTACGAGCGCGCCACCATCACCTCCAACTCCTACTACGAGTGGCTGCTGGACCGCGCCTACCTGCTGGTGCCGGCCCAGGCCTACGTGGCTAAGTTCCTAGAGACCTTCCGGGAATTCCCGCCGCGCCAGAAGGCCGCGAGCTTCAGCCTGGACAAGGTCATGGACGCGCTCGCGCCCCCTGGTAGCTGAACCTGGCCCACCAACGCGGTGGCTCCCAGATGGGCGAGCCACCCGTGCCCAAGCGCCAGGGAGGGCGCTGTTTTGCGCTCCGCCGGGTGTGGCTCCTGATCCGCATGTGCCACCAGCAGAGGCAGGCAAGAGCGCTACGGGCGTACGGAGCCGCCAATGCCGCGACCTAGACGCTTGGCTCGCGGGGCCAATTCGTATCGGTGAAGCATCAGGCGGCGATACCGGAGTGCCTCAGCAGGGCGTCGGTGTTGGGCTCGCGCCCCCGGAAGTCCACGAACAACTCCATCGCATCGCGCGAGCCGCCACGCTCCAAGATGGATTCGCGGAAGGACCGGCCGGTGTCGGCGTCGAAGACGCCCCGTTCCTCGAACAAGGAGAAGGCGTCAGCGCTCAAGACCTCGGCCCATTTGTAGCTGTAATAGCCAGCCGCGTAGCCCCCCGAGAAGACGTGGGAGAAGCCGTGGGCGAAGCGGTTGAAGGCGGGCGGGCGGACCACCGCCACCTGGTCTCGGACCTCCTCGAGGATCTCGTAGATACGCCCGCCCCGCGCCGGGTCGTATTCCAGGTGGATGCGGAAGTCGAACAGGGCGAACTCGAGCTGACGCACCATCTGCATGGCGGACTGGAAGTTCTTGGCGGCGATCATGCGCTGGTAGAGCTCCTCGGGGATCGGCTCATTGGTCTTCCAGTGGGCGGCGAAGAGATCCAGTGACTCCCGCTCCCAGCACCAGTTCTCCATGAACTGGCTGGGCAGTTCGACGGCGTCCCAGGCGACCCCGTTGATGCCCGCCACCGCCGGGTAGTCCACCCGGGTCAGCATGTGGTGGATGCCGTGGCCGAACTCGTGGAAAAGGGTCTGCACCTCGTTGTGGGTGAGCAGAGACGGGGTGTCGCCCACCGGCGGGGTGAAGTTGCACACCAGGTAGGCGACCGGGATCTGGTCGCAGCGGGTGGTGTGCATGCGGTTGGTGCACACGTCCATCCAAGCCCCGCCGCGCTTGTTGGTGCGGGCGAAGGGGTCGAGATAGAACTGGCCGCGCAGGCTGCCGGAATCGGCGTCGCGGATCTCGAAGAAGCGCACGTCCGGGTGATAGGTCTCGAAGGCCTCGGCCTCCTGGATCCGCACCCCGAAGAGCCGCTGTACCACCTCGAACAATCCGGTCAGGACCCGGGAGACCGGGAAGTAGGGCCGCAGCTCCTCCTGGCCGATCTGATAGCGGTGGATGCGCAGCTTCTCCGAGTAGTAGGCCAGGTCCCAGGGCTCCAGGTCGTCGGCGCCGTGGTGCTCCCGGGCGTAGTCGCGGACCTCCTGGAGGTCGCGTCGGGCCTGGTCCACGGAGCGCCTCGCCAGGTCGTTGAGGAAGGCCAGCACGGCGTCGGTCGATGGGGCCATCTTGGTGGCGAGCGAGCGATGGGCGTAGCTCTCGAAGCCCAGGAGGCGCGCCAGCTCGTGGCGCAGGGCCAGGATGCGCTCCATGGACTCGCCGTTGTCCCACTGGCCGGCGTGTGGCCCCTGATCCGAGGCCCGGGTGCCGTAGGCCCGGTAGACCTCGAAGCGCAGGTCCCGGTCGTCCGCGTAGGTCATGAGCGGCAGGTAGGAGGGCATGTCCAGCGTGAGGAGCCACCCCTCCTGGTCGCGCTGCCGGGCGTTCTGGCGGGCCAGGGCCAGGGCCGACTCCGGCAGCCCCGCGAGTTGGGCCTCGTCGGTGATGAGCTTGCTCCAGGCGTTGGTGGCGTCGAGCAGGTTCTCCGAGTATTTGCTGGTGAGCTGGGAGAGCTCCTGGCTGATGGCCTTGTAGCGGGCCTTCTCCTCGGCGGGCAGATCGACGCCGGAGAGGTGGAAGTCGCGCAGCGCATTCTCGAGCAGCTTGCGCTGGGTCGCATCCAGATGCTCCAGTGCGGCCACTGCCTGGTAGCCGCGGAACAGGTCCTCGTTCTGGCCCACCTCGGTGCCGTAGTCGCTGAGTTTGGGCAGGCAGGCGTTGTAGGCGGCGCGCAGGGCGTCGCTGTTGAGCACCCCGTTGAGGTGGCCGACCGGCGACCAGGTGCGGCTCAGGGTGTCGTCCATCTCCTCCAAGGGCTCCACGAAGCTCTCCCAGGTGGGGACCTCGACCTCCCGGGTGAGTCGGGCGATCTCGGCCCGACAGGCGGCGAGCCGGGCGTCGATCGCGGGCTCCACGTGCTCGGGCAGGATGCGGGAGAAGGCCGGAAGACCCGGGGTGTCGAGAAGTGGATTGGACGGCATGACAAGACCCTTGGACGATGGATTGAAAGGGGGCACCTCAGTGGGCGCCAAACAGATGAAGTGCGGCGCGGGCGCCGATCTTCAACGGCCCCGGTCCCGTCTTCAATCCGCCTGGAAGCCCGTGTGCTCGCGCGGTACGCCGTGGCCCTTGAGCGACCGGATCATCTCCTTGAGGGGCCGCATGCGGGTCTCGCGCGGGACGCAGAAGCGATTGCGCCACAGGTCCTCCCGATAGGCCTCGCTGCCCTGGGTCGGGATGGGGAGCCAGTCGGTCTCCGGCGCCTCGACGAAGCGACCGCCGGAGCCGTAGGCATAGACCCGGTAGCCCCCCTTGAGCGTGCAGCGGATGCCCTCGTAGGAGACGTTGCGGATGCCGCTCTTGCTCTCCGCGACGACCACGTAGCGCACCACGCCGCCCTTGGGGTCGGTGCTCAGGTGCCGGGTGTCGATGTAGAAACGGAAGGGCAGGGGCGGGCCGTCCGGCTCGAACTCCAGCAGGTCGCCGTCGCTTGGCCAGGGCGGCAGTCCGACCGCACCCTCCTTCCATGCCTCGCCCTCCTCGATGCTCCTGGGGCGCACACTCTCAGGGTCCGGGACGAAGGCGTCGTCGCGCCCGACGTTCGCGCCCCAGACGACCCAGGGGAGCGTGACCAGTACGGCCAGGCCAAGGCCGTATCGATGGGTTCTTCGCATGGCAGATCGAGTCCTGATGTGGGAGTCCGGTCAGGGTAGCAGAGGGACCTTCCGGGTGGCACTCGGTTCGAGACCGGTTGCCGGGGGGCGTAAAGACCGGGCGAATCCTGTTTAATGCCCGTCCGGCCGGGGCGCGCCGCCGCGAGCCGGATCCGCTGTTGTGCGCACACCCCATCATGATGATCCGAGCAAAGTTCGCCCTCGGTCTGGCCGGCATCCTGGTCGTCAATCTGATCGCGGCCTTCTATGCATTGCACCTGGTCCAGCAGGCCGCCGACCGGGAGACCCAGGTCCGCGACGAGAGCTCGCGCATCGTCTCCACCGCACTGTCCGCCCAGGTCCTGTTCAAGAAGCAGGTCCAGGAGTGGAAGAACGTCCTGCTGCGCGGGCGCGAGCCCGGGCTCTATGCGCAGTACTTCAACCAGTTCGAGCAGGAAGAGGCGCGCACGCGCGAGCATGTCCTGGAGTTGATCGGCCTGCTCGGCGACAGCGGCGAAGCGGCGGTCGTCGCCCGTCGGTTTCTGAGCGCCCACATCCGCCTCGGCGACCAGTATCGGGAGGCGCTGAGGCACTATCAGCCGCAGGACCCGGATCCGCAGGGCCAGGTCGACCTTCGGGTGCGGGGCATCGATCGCGCCCCGACCGACCTGATCGATGAGGTGGTCGCCGCGGCCCTGGCCAACAAGGAGGAGGCGTTGGCGCGGATCGAGCGCTCCACCCGCAGGGTGGAGCGCAACATCCTGTTGCTGACGGCTACCGTCATGATCGGCGCCGCCCTGTTGCTGATCTGGCTGGTGGACCGTTCGATCGGACGCCCCATCGCCACCGCTACCGCCATCGCCCGGCGGGTGAGCGCCGGGGACTTTTCCTCCCCGATCTGCGTGAAGGGATCGGACGAGAATGCCCAGATGCTGGGAGCCTTGAAGACCATGCAGGAGAACCTGGCGCGGTCCCAGGAACGCCTGCGCCGCAGCGAGGCCCATTCCCGGCTCTTGCTGGAGTCCAGCGGCGAGGGCATCTACGGGGTGGCGACCGACGGCTGCTGCATCTTCTGCAATCCCGCCGCCGCCCGCATGCTGGGTTACGCCTCGCCGGCGGAGCTCGAGGGGAGGGACATGCATCAGGCCATGCACTACGCCCGGGCGGACGGGACCCCCTATCCGGTGGATTCCTGCCCGGCCGTCCGCACCCATCGCGACGGCCAGCCGGTCCACGTGGACGACGAGGTGTTCTGGCGCGCGGACGGGACCGGCTTCCCGGTCGAGTACAGGTCCAACCCCATCTATCGCGACGGCCAACTGGTCGGTGCCGTCGTCAGCTTCGCCGACATCTCGGCGCGCAAGCAGGCGGAGGCCAAGCTGCGCCAGGCCCACCGGGCCCTCACCGAGGAGCGGTCCAAGCTCGCGGAACGGGTACGCGAGCGTACCGCCGAGCTGGCCCGGGCAAACGCCGAGCTGGCCCGCACCGGGCGGGCCAAGGACGAGTTCCTGGCCGCCACCAGCCACGAGCTGCGCACCCCCCTGACCTCCATCCTCGGCCTCTCGGAGACCATGGAAGATGGTCTGCTCGGCCCGCTCACCCCGCAGCAGGCCAAGGCCGCCCGCACCATCCAGGAGAACGGCACCCATCTGCTCGAGCTCATCAACGACATCCTGGACATGACACGGGTCGCCTCGGGGGCCATGACCCTGCGCTGGGACGATGTGCCGGTGAATCAGCTCTGGGACGCCTGCCTGCGGCTGATAGCACCTTCTGCCGCCGCCAAGGGGCTCGAGATCGCCACCGATCTGGACCCGGCCGTTCGACTGGTGCGGGGCGATGGCCGTCGGCTCAAACAGATGCTGATCAATCTGCTGGCCAATGCGGTCAAGTTCACGCCCCGGGGCGGGACCATCGGGCTCGAGGTGAGGGGCGATGCGGTGAGGGGTAAGGCGCGTATCTGCGTGTGGGATACGGGGGTGGGCATACCGCCGGAGCAGCGCGACGAGTTGTTCAAGCCCTTCGTACAGATCGACAGCCGATTGTCGCGGGAGTATGGCGGCACCGGCCTCGGGCTGGCCCTGGCGAACGGGATGGCGAAGCTCCACGCCGGCACCATCGAGGTGGAGAGCGAGGTCGGCACCGGCAGCCGCTTCACCCTGATCCTGCCCTGGAATCCGCGGGTTCAGGACGCCGCCCAGGTGGAGCCGGAGGCCGAGATCCGCGGCGACCAGGACCTGACCTCTCCGATCGGCAGGCGGCCGGTGGTCCTGCTGGTGGAGGACAATCTGGGCAACCTGCAGATGCTCTCCGACTATCTGCGCATCCGCGGTTGCGTCGTGCACACGGCGCGCGACGGGGTGGAGGCGATCGCCGAGGCCCGGGAACGATTCCCGGACGTCATCCTGATGGACGTGCAGATGCCGAGGATGGATGGGCTGGAGGCCACCCGGCGCCTGCGTGCGGACCCCATCCTGCGTGCCACGCCCATCATCGCCCTGACCGCCCTGGCCATGCCCGGTGATCGGCAGCGTTGCCTGGACGCGGGCATGGATGACTATCTGAGCAAGCCGGTCGGGCTCAAGGAGCTGCACAGCGTCCTGATCGGCTGGATCCGGCGCAGGCGCCCGGGTTGAGCCGGAGGCCCGCTGCGCTGGCCCTCACCCGGTCGCCTGGTACAGCCGCGCCGAGACGGATCGGACGTCCATAGGGTGGATCAGGCGCCTGGCACTGCGCAGCGGGCTTGTTCAGGGCCCATCCGCGCCGCATCCACCGGCGCGGTCTAGTCCCCGTCGAGCCGAGCCAGCGGCGGGTCGGCCACGGGTGTCAGCTCCGGGCGGGCGCTGCCGAGCCAGTGGGCCAGCTCGGAGTCGCCGGGCGGCCATTGTCCCTTCAGGACATTGTCCGGTGCGGTCCCGGTGAAGACCAGATAGCCGTATTTGCCGTAGTGGGGCAGCTTGCGCGCCAGTCCGGGCAGGGCCAGCGGGCTCGCCGCGGCCATCCAGGCGGCGGGGCGGCCGCCCAGGGAGCGGGTAAGCACGGGGCTCGCCCGGTCGCTCTCGTAGCTGGACCCGCCGAGGCTCAGTCGGCCAGACTTTAGATCCAGATCCAGTCCACGGGCGCCCTCGGCGAGCTCCGGGGCAAAACGGTTCTCCCAGCCCAGGATCCAGACGGCCCCATCTTCGGGGAGCCGATCGAGCTCGTCATCACTCGTCACCTTCCAGCCGCGGTGCCCCGCCACCCAGGCCTCGGCGAGGGACTGGTAGCCGGCGCGCAGCTCGGGATCGGCCCTCGCCGGCACCAGGATGATCCCGCGGTCGGAGCCGAACAGATTGCTCAGGGCCACCGGGGACTCGCCGGGCATCAGGTCCCGGAAGGTGTCGAATCCGGGGTCCAGGGCGACACGCACCGGGGCCGAGGGCAGATCGACCTGGAAGCGCCCCGAGCGCCCTTGCACCGGCACCATCAGCACCTGGGGCGGCCCCTGCTCTTGGTGAACGACCACCGGCACCGCGAGTGGGAAAGGCGGCTCGCGCTGGGTCTGATCAACCTGCCCGCTGACGCGGAAGTCGGGCCCTTGATGCTCCACCCGCAGGTCGCCGAGTGCGAGCCGCGGCGCACCGGTGCGCCGGGTCCAGGCCCTGAAGAAGGACTCGAGGTCCCGGCCGCTCACCTGCTCGAAGGCCCGGCGCAGATCGTCCCAGCTCGCGGCGCGGAAGCGGTTGTCGGCGAAGAAGCGCTGCAGTCCCTGCCTGAAGCCCTCGTCACCCAACTGGCGGCGCAGCATGTGGAAGAGCATGGCCGACTTGCCATAACCGATCGCCTGGCTGGCGGAGCCGTGACGCGCCCGAAAGTCTGTCAACGGAAAGTCCTCGGCACCGCGGACATAATCCGCGTAGGTCTTGAGGGTGTCACGGCGGTAGTCCGCCCCCTGTCCGTCCTGTTCCTTCATCAGGTGGTCCGCCAGATAGGCGGTGAGGCCCTCGCTCCAGTTGCCCCCGTCGTAGTCCACGAAGACCCCATTGCCCCACCAATTGTGCAGCACCTCGTGGGGGTAGGAGGTGCGGACGATGAAGGGCAGGCGGATCACCTGAGGGCCGAGCAGGGTGAACGAGGGCATGCCGTAACCGGTCTCCCAGAAGTTCTCCACCAGCGCGAATTTGGCATAGGGATAGGGGCCGATCAGACGGCTGTAGAGGTCCAGATACTGCCGGGTGGCGCCCAGATAGCGCGCCGCGAGGTCCCCATCCGGCTGGCGCAGCCACACCTGTGCCTCGGCTGCCGGCCCGGCCTCCTGATAGAGGGTGAATGGGGCGGCGATGAGATAGATGTCGTCCTGGGGCTGGGACTCGCTCCAGGAGTCGCCGCTCACCCCTTCGCGCTGCGGTCCTGCCCCCTGAGAGACGGCACGCCAGCCCTCAGGCAGGTCCACGCGCAGCACGAAGGTCTGCAGACTGTCGGTTACGCGTGGGTACCAGCCGCTCGCCCCGTCGAGAAACACGCCCTCGGCCGCGATGGTGCCGGTGGTGAGTTGCCGGGATCTGCCCATACCTTCGTTGATCGAGGCCAGGTCGTGGCGGATCTCCCCGCCATAGGAGAGCGTTACCGGGCCGGGTCCGGAGAGGCTCAGGCGCAATAGCTCCAGGTGACCCTCCCGCGCCTTGGACTCGAGCGTTGCGGGCCCGTCGATCACCTGAGGCGACAGCCCTTGGTGCAGGACCAGATCCCAGCTGGTGGCGCCCCCGGGCAGGGTCAGACGATCGGTGGCGTGGATCTCCCCTGAGTCGGGGTCAATGCGCGCTTCGATGTGGTGGTCGATGACCGGCACATCGGAGTGCGCAACCGTCGGCGAGAGAACGGTGAGGGCCAGAGTCGGGGCGAGGACAAGCGCATGGAGCAGGAACTTGGGCATCGGTGACGGGTCCGAGGTGGATCTTGCGTCGGCGGGATTGGCGGCTGCCGGCGCCCTTCGGCCATAATGCGGTCCGACTCCGGGCAATACCAGCGGGGACGGAAAGACGCCGATTCGTTCGTTGCGCAATCGTCACGGTTGGGCCCTGCGCTGGCCTGGCGTTTACGCCATCGCCTCCATCCAGCACGGGAAATGCCACCGATGGCGGCTCCTGGGGAACAAGCCACGTCAGCGGGCCATTCACATCAACGGGGGTTTCGTGCCAGCCATCCGACTGTTCTTTATCCTCTGCTGCGCCCTTTCGGTCACCCTGGGATCGCTACGGGCCTCGGAACAATCCTCGGATGCCCCCGCCGAGGCGCAAGCCGGGGTGAGCCCCGAGGCCTCGGTCGAGAACGGTCAGACCGGCCCGCAAGCGCTGCCGGATACCCGGACCCGGGTCCTCGACACCAGCGCCCTCGCCGACATGGACCGGCTGATCGATGCGATCGCCGACCGCCGCGTGGTCTTCGTCGGGGAGAGCCACGACCGCTACGAGGACCACCTGAACCAGCTGGCGGTGATCGAGGGTCTGCACCGTCGGGGCAAGGACCTGGCCATCGGCATGGAGTTCTTCCAGCAGCCCTACCAGGGCGCCCTCGACGCCTTCATCGCGGGCGAGATCGACGAGGCCGAGCTGCTGCGCCGGACCGAATATTTCGACCGCTGGCGCTTCGACTACCGGCTCTATCGGCCCATCCTGCGCTATGCCAGCGAGCACCAGATCCCGGTGATCGCGCTCAACCTGGAGTCCGAGCTGACCTCCAAGGTGGGCCAGGAGGGGATCGCGGCCCTGAGCCCGGAGGATCGCGCGCGCATCCCCGCCGAGATCGATCGGGATGACCCCGCCTATCGGGAGCGCGTCCAGTCGGTCTTTCACTTGCACCCCATGGGGAATCAGCAGGATTTCGAGCATTTCCTGGAGGTGCAGCTCCTGTGGGACGAGGGTATGGCCGATCGGGCCGCCCGCTACCTGGCCGAGAACCCGAACAAGACCCTGGTGGTGCTCGCCGGTGCCGGTCACGTGGAGTTCGACCAGGGCATCCCCAGGCGCTTGCTGCGCCGCCTCGAGGTACCCTCGGTCAGCATCCTGAACGGCAGCGTGCGCGAGCTCGACCCGGAGTCGGCGGACTATCTGCTCTTCCCCCGCCGGGTGGAGCTGCCACCTTCCGGTCTGCTCGGCGTCATGCTGGGCAAGGGGATCGACGAGCAGGGCGCGCGTGTCGAAGGCTTTTCCGAGGGCAGCGGTGCCGAGGCCGCGGGGATCGAGGAAGGGGACCACATCGTGGGTATTGCCGGGCAGCCGGTGAGCTCCTACTCGGACATCCGCATCGCCCTGATCGACGGGCGGCCGGGTCAACGGCTGCCCGTCGAGGTGCGCCGCAAGCGCCTCTTCGGCGATGACGAGCGGCTGACTTTCGACGTGGAGCTTCATTGACGCCCGAGCCGCTCGCGGCCGCCCCTCCGGCGGGGGCCAGGCGCCGTCCCGAGCTGCTGTCTCCCGCCGGTACCCTGCGCCATCTGCACTATGCCTTTGCGTATGGCGCCGATGCGGTCTACGCAGGCCTGCCACGCTACAGCCTGCGGGTGCGCAACAACGAATTCGGCGTCGAGAATCTGGGTCTGGGGATCATCCAGGCCCATGCCCAGGGCAAGCGCTTCTATGTGGCCGCCAACCTGATGCCCCACGGGGCCAAGGTGCGCACCTTCATCGCGGACATGGAGCCCGTCGTCGCGCTGGGGCCTGACGCGCTCATCATGGCGGACCCGGGGCTGATCCTGCTGGTTCGCGAGCGCTGGCCCGAGGTGCCCATCCATCTGTCGGTCCAGGCCAATACGGTCAATGGGGCGGCGGTCCGTTTCTGGGCGGCCCAGGGGATCGGGCGGGTGATCCTTTCCCGGGAGCTGTCGCTCGACGAGATCGCCGAGATACGCCAGGCCTGTCCCGACACCGAGCTGGAGGTGTTCGTCCATGGTGCCCTCTGTATCGCCTATTCCGGGCGCTGCCTGCTTTCGGGCTACTTCAACCACCGCGACGCCAATCAGGGGACCTGCACCAACGCCTGCCGCTGGGAGTACCGGTTGGGCGGCTCTCCAGTACCCACCGGGTCTCCGGTCATTGGGCCAGGACGGCACCCGGCGGCAGATGAGGTCTATCTTCTGGAAGAGCTCAACAGGCCCGGTGAGCACCTGCCGGTGTTCGAGGACGAGCACGGTACCTACATCCTGAATTCCAGGGACCTGAGGGCCGTGGAGCACGTGGGGCGGCTGGTTTCCCTGGGCGTGGACTGTCTCAAGATCGAGGGCCGCACCAAATCGCACTACTACGCGGCGCGTACCTCCCAGGTCTATCGCGCGGCCATCGATGACGCCTGGGCGGGTCGGCCCTTCCGACGGGACCTGCTCGCCCAGCTCGACGGGCTCGCCAACCGGGGCTATACGGAGGGCTTCTATCGCCGCCACGCCCCGGCGGAGCTCCAGGGCTATTGCGACGGCGTCTCGCGCAATGACCGGGAGCTCTTCGTCGGCGAGGTCGTCGGGGTGGAGCGCGGCTGGGCCGAGATCGAGGTCAAGAACCGCTTCGCCCTGGGAGATGAGCTGCAACTGCTCACCCCGGCCGGCAACCACCGATTCCGTCTCGAGCACATGGAATCCATCGAGGGCGACCCCTTAGCGGTCGCCCCCGGCGCCGGCTGGCGGGTGCGCATCCCGCTCTCGACCACCGACGGCGCCTTCGGACTCCTCACCCGCAACCTGATCGACCAATGCTCTGAACTTAGGGGCTCGGGAGCCACCCCGGGGAAAGGCGGGGTAGCCTGATCTGGTCTCACAGCACCACCCGTCGGCCCCTTCTGCGCGACGGGCCGAGCCCGGGTACACAACCCTGTTTTGCCGCTGTAGGATCTTTTCGAGCCTGGACGACGGCCTTGTGACTGGGTCCGCATCGCCGGCGGCTTTCCCGGGTGCTGTGTGATCGGGATCACTGTGGTCGCCGAAGGCCATCCCCGATACTCGGCCCGAGCCACTCGGGCTGATCGACACCGCAACTGGATGGGGCCTTGCGGACGAGAACGGCGCGTGGGCTCCGCAGTGCACTTGGAATATGCAGGGACCCTGGGGGACGAGACCCTTTGACCGGACGCGCAGGCCGCACGGCGTCCATCGACCGCCCAGGATCGAAAGAGGCGTGTCCAATGAAAATCGAACAAGCGACGCACGAAGCAAAGAGGGTGTCCCTGGTGGGGCACGAGAGACGCAATCAGTTGCGGGTGGATGCCCGTATCCAGGCCCTGCTGGCGCTCGATCGGGAGGCCGAGCGGTTGCCGGTCCAGAACCTGGATCTCTCGTGGGGCGGCGCCAGCCTGATGCTGCCGGAATACCGCCTGGATGTGGGGGAATCGGTGAGGATCGAGCTACCCTGGACCCATGGTCGCACCATCGCCGCCAAGGCCGAGGTGCTTCGGGCTCAGCCCGTGCCCGACGGCTGCCTGGCGAGCGTACGCTTCTCCAAACTGCTGCTGCGGCACGAGCAACGGCTCGAGCGCCTGCTGACGATGCTGGCGGCGGACCGCGGGCAGCCCATTGAGGATGTTGGTATCCCTTTGTCCCAGCGGATCGAGCTGGACTTCGTGGACCCCGAGGACCTGCGCTCGACCCTGGAGGAGATCAGCAGCGGAGGCTACACCGTCATGTCCTTCCGGCCCTACGATGTGCAGCAGAGTCTGTTGCTCGTGCTCACCTGGCAGGGCCGGCACTCCTTTCTGCGCCTGCGGGCAAGGATCATGGACCGCCGGGACGCGATCGCTCGGCCTCCCGACGAAGACGGCCATAAGAAGGCGCCAATGAGCCACCTGTACGCGATGGGTCTGGCGTTCGAGCACCCCCTGGGTGACATCAAACGCGTCGTGGATCCATTGATCGAGCGCCTGTCGCGGTCCAACCCGAAGACCAGGCTGGCCGCCTGACCGGGTCTCCGTCGTGGGAGGCGCTGATTCGAGGGCCCTTGGGGGGAAGGATTGGACCCGGCTCAGCGGATCCAGTCGATCAGGTTCATCAAGGGGTCGGTATCGGGTCCCGGAGCGATCACCCGCCCGCCCACACTGTGCCCCGCCGCCCTGACCGTGCGGGGATCGCCGGTCACCAGAGGATGCCAATCGGGCAACCCTCTGCCCTCCGCCAGGCGGCGGTAGGCGCAGGTCTCGGGCAGCCACTGAGGCTGGGCCAGCTCCGAAGGGGTCAGGGTGACACAATCCCGCACCTGCAGCGCACGATTCGGGTAATCCCGGCAGCGGCAGCTTCCCAGATCCAAAAGGATACAGGCGACCTGGGAGTAGACGATGCGCCCGGTCTCCTCCTCCTCGAACTTCTCCAGGCAGCACTTGGCGCAGCCGTCGCACAAGGATTCCCATTGCTCGCTGCTCATGTCACCCAGGCCGGTGGTCTCCCAGAAGGGTCGCTCCTCGCTCATCTTGCCCCGCCGTTATCCAATCTCCAGTAGCCCCATCTTGCGCCGAAAAGGCGGCGATTGAACAGGCTCGTTGTCGGCATCTCGCCTAGCCTCGATCCGGTCCCGCGCCGGGGATCGGGATGAGGCGCTGGGCGTCCATGACCATGAGGCCCTCGTGCCAGTCCAGGTGATGCATGGCGCGCCAGCCCCCGCTGCCGGACCCGGTGGCCTCCCAGATGAGGTGCTCCGCATAGCGCTCCGGCGACAGCAAATCCACGGCGTGCAATCTCAGGCCATGACCGTAGCGGGGTACCGAGTCCTGGGCGGGGCGCACCAGTCGCCCGTCGCCGCCCCGGAAGATGCGACCGCCTGGGCGTCCCCCCGAGTAGTCGCGGATCAGCGGATTGCACGCATGCGGGACCCACTGGTCACTCAGGGGTGAGTCGGAGTGGAAGGCGAACAGCGATTCGTTGATGCGGGTCTTGCCGCGGCGCGCGGCGCAGAACAGCCACCAGCGTCCCTCGTGCTCGCACAGGGTGGCGTCCGCCGCCTGGATGCCGTCGATCAGGGTGCGCTCCCAGGACCACTCGAATGGAAAGCGGTTGCAGCGGTAGAGGTCGATCCGCCGGCTCCCGGCGCTCTCCGGGACCATATAGAGGCAACCCTGGTACTCGAATAAATAGGGGTAGGAGAGGTGACGTGGCTCGTCGATGACCGGCACCGCCGGGCCCAGTGGGACGAGATCCTCCCCAAGGCTCAGGACGCTGATGCGCCCGACCCGGGTCGAGTAGGGATACTCCTCGAAAAAGATGAACCGCTCACCATCCCCTGACCAGGCAAAAGGGTCCGCCCAGAAACGGTCCGAGGGCGGATAGAGCGGTGTGAGCGCGGCTGGGTCTGGCGCACAGCGCGCATCCGGGGGCCGCAGGCCGGCGAGCAGAAACCATTGGGGCCGGAGGCGGCGCTCCTCGATGGCGTCGCGGTGCTTGCGCAGTCTCCGGACCATCCGCTGGCGGATGCGGCGCATGAGCTCCATGGCCGCGCCTCAGCCGCCGTCACCATCGCCCTGGGTGACATAGAGACCCCCGGTGCGCTCGGGCAGGTTGCGGGCCATCAGCGGCTGGGGACGTTGCGTCTTGGTGAGCCTGCGGGTGAAGCCGAGACCGGCCAGGGTGCGGCCCTGCTCGGCTCCACAATAGAAGCATTCCACCCGCTCCACCCGGGCGCGGCGTAGGGCGTGCAGCGCCCCCGCAAGCAGCGATCGTCCGGCGCTGTCGTCCCCAGGCGCCGTCAGCAGGTCGACGATCTTGCCCCACCGCCGTCGTCCGCGCTCGAATACCTTGAAGACACAGTAGCCGCGTAGCGCCTCCGCCGAGCCGAGGATCAGGACCTGGTAATCGCGATCGGGATGATGCCGGTAGCGCCACTGCAGGACCGCCGAGTCGCGCCGGCAGATGGCCGGGTAGGCCGCCCTCACGCCGTCCCAGAGTGCGTCGAAGCGGCTGTCGAAGGGACCATCGTGGCGCTCGACGGCAAGGGTCGGGCGGGGGATCCGCGGCAGGGCGAGGTCGGCAATGGCACCGGACAGATCCCCCAAGGGTCCTCCCAAGGCTCGCGCGAGCGCGTGCCTTGTCGATACCCGGCGGTGCATGCTTCCCGTGTCCGGTTGGGGCTCGAACCCGACGCGCAGGCTGATCGACATCATGGGGTCAGAGATGTGCTTGCCGAGCTGGATGGGGCCGGCCTCGGGGTGGTCGAACAGGGCGGCGGCGATGCCGCGGGACAGATCGGGCCCGCCGGGGGCCAGGTCGCGCCTGGCCTCGCGCAGTGCGCGTCGGGTCAGTCCCCAATGTACCCACAGGTCCACGAACCACCAGGCCCGCACGGGTTCACCGGCGACGTGCAGTCCGGCCGGGATGGTGCCCAGGTTGCCGATCAGCCGCCCGTTCCAGTCGGCGACCAGGCCGCGATAACCAGGGCTGGGCAGGCGCGGATCCTGATTCCAGCGCCAGTCCCACAGCCGCTCCGACAGGCGCGCCGGCTCGGCCCCGAAGATCTCCTCCATGCGCTGCAGGATCTGCGGCTTGTCCGCGTCCGTCCCGGGTCTGATGTCGATCATGAGGGTGACCCGCGGTTCGCCCGGTCTCAGCGCTGGGCGATCAGCCGCTCGAGGATGCACCGATAGATGAGGGCAAGCTGGTCCAGATCCCGGATCCCGACGCACTCGTCGACCTGGTGGATGGTGGCGTTGAGAGGCCCCAGCTCGACCACCTGAGCGCCCATGGGCGCGATGAAGCGGCCGTCCGAGGTGCCGCCGCTGGTGGAGAGCCGGGTCTCGATCCCCTCCACCTCGAGGACGGCGGCGCGGGCGGCGTCAACCAGCTCGCCCGCCGGGGTGATGAAGGGATGACCCGACAGGCGCCAGCTCAGATCATAGGGAAAGCCCCCGGCATTCAGGATCTGCCGCACCCGTTGGTCGATGCCCTCCGGGGTCTGCTCGGTCGAGAACCGCAGGTTGAACTGGGCGCTCAGCCGTCCGGGGATCACGTTCTCCGCGCCCGTACCCATATTGAGATTCGCGATCTGGAGGCTGGTGGGCGGGAAATGGTCGTTGCCCTGGTCCCATACCTCGGCGCACAGGGCCGCGAGGGCCGGGGCCGCGGCATGGAAGGGATTGCTCGCCAGGTGCGGATAGGCCACGTGGCCCTGCCTGCCGTGGACCTGCAGGAAGCCGTTGAGGCTCCCGCGGCGGCCGTTCTTGATGGTGTCGCCCAGGCGCGCACGGCTGGACGGCTCGCCCACCAGGGCATAGTCGATCAGCTCGGCGCGGGCCTGGAGGCGCTCGACGACCCGCACCGTCCCGTCCACCGACGGGCCTTCCTCGTCGCTGGTGATCAGAAAGGCGATGGAGCCAGAATGATCCGGACAAGCGGCGACGAAGGACTCCACCGCCGTGACCATGGCCGCCAGCGACCCCTTCATGTCGGCCGCCCCGCGGCCATAGAGCAGGCCCTCGCGGACGCTGGGCTCGAAGGGGGGAGACGTCCAGTCCTCCAGCGGGCCGGTCGGGACCACGTCCGTGTGCCCGGCCAGACACAGGAGTGGGCCCGAGGCTCCGCGTCGTGCCCACAGGTTGGTCACAACCCCAAAGGGCATGGGCTCGATGCGAAAGCCGAGGGCGGCGAGCCGCTCGGCCAGGAGGTGTTGGCAGCCGGCATCGTCCGGTGTCACCGATGGACGGCGGATCAGCTCCCGCGCCAGCTCGAGGGTGGCGGACATCAGCCGAAGATCCCCTGGTACTGCTCCGGCGAGAACCCCAGGTGGCGCGCGTCTCCCGTGTCCAGCAGCGGGCGGCGGACGATAGACGGGTTCTCCAGCATGACTCGCAGCGCGGTCTGGGCGTCCATCCCGTCGCGCAGCGGTTCCGGCAGCTTGCGCCAGGTGGTGCCGCGGCGGTTGATCAGGACCTCCCAGCCCAGCTCCGCCACCCAGGCCCCCGCCAGACCCTCATCCAGGCCCGCCTTTATATAGTCATGGAAGGTGTAGGCGACGCCATGGGCGTCGAGCCAGGCCCGGGCCCTCTTCATGGTGTCGCAGCTAGCGATCCCGTACAGGGTGTTCATCGATGCGTATCGCGACAGACGCTATTCGTTTGGCCGAGCATGTTCTCGGCCCTCGGACCTCGGACCTCAAATATCCCTCAGCAGCTCGTTGATCCCGACCTTGCCTCGGGTCTTCTCGTCCACCTGCTTGATGATCACGGCGCAGTAGAGGCTGTAGGCGCCGTCCTTGCTGGGCAGGTTGCCCGGAACCACGACCGCGCCGGGGGGGACCCGGCCGTAGCTGATCTCGCCGGTCTCGCGGTTGTAGATCTTGGTGCTCTGGCCGATGTAGACGCCCATGGAGATGACGGCTCCCTCACCGACTATGACGCCCTCGACCACTTCGGAGCGGGCGCCGATGAAGCAGTTGTCCTCGATGATGGTGGGCGCGGCCTGAACCGGCTCCAGCACACCGCCGATGCCCACGCCGCCTGACAGGTGCACGTTCTTGCCGATCTGGGCGCAGGAGCCGACGGTGGCCCAGGTGTCGACCATGGTGCCCGAGTCCACATAGGCCCCGATGTTCACGTAGGAGGGCATGAGCACACAGCCCGGGGCGATGAAGGAGCCCTTGCGGGCCGTCGCCGGCGGGACCACCCGCACGCCCGCGTCGCGGAACTCGCGTGAGTTGGTGTCCGCGTACTTCGAGGACACCTTGTCGTAATAGTTGGTGAACCCACCCTTCATGAACCAGTTGTCCTCGATCCGAAAGGACAGGAGCACCGCCTTCTTGATCCAGTCGTTGACCACCCAGTCGCCGTCGTGCTTCTCGGCAACGCGCAGCTCCCCCCGGTCCAGGCGCTCGATCACCTCCTGCACCGCGTCCCGCACCCGGGTCTCCACGTTACGGGGGGTGATCTCGGCCCGGCGCTCGAAGGCCTCGACGATGATGGATTGGTTGTCGCTCATTGATGGCTCCATGTTTGAAGATTCCGCAGGGCCAGGAGCGGCTTCACCCGCGACGGCAGAAGCGCTCACAAACCCTGTCGGGCGCGGCGGCCCCGTCCGGGTAGGCGGCGGGCCGACGGGGCACCGGCCGGCTCAGGGATGGTGCGCGATGGGCTTTTCGGTGAACAGGTAGTCCTTCAGTTCCTTGTCGAAGGTCGGGTCCTGGCGTCGAATCCATTCCAACACCATGGCCGCGTGCTCCTTCTCCTCGTCGCGGTTGTGGGCCAGGATCGCCTTCAGCTCCGGGTCTCTGCAGGCGTCAACCCGTTGGCTGTACCAGTCAACCGCCTCCAGCTCCTCCATCAGTGAGACGATGGCGCGATGCATGTCCCGGGTCTCAACGGTCAGTTCTTCGACGGGCTCGTGATACCCCTCGTTCGCCATGACTTCGTCTCCTGCAGCAGTGGGATGGGGAGAGATGCGGGCATTGTGGGTCCCGGTCGCTCCTGAGACAACAGGTCAGGGGATGACCAGCGGGCGGGAACGGGGACAGGGCCAGGCGCAGGAGGGCGAGACGCTCAGATTCCACCCTTTGGACGGTCCGGCAGGCTCGGCCGTTGCGGCGCATGGAGGGCCCCGGCGGGAGAGGCCGCGCAAAAAAAAAGCGCGACGGGGGGTCGCGCTTTCAAAGTTACCACCAAAGGAGGATGGAGGAGTGCACTGAAGCGATGAGCTTCAGTACATAAACAGTTTCTAAAATACTACTGGTCTTGTCAAGTGCGAATTTCGGTTCGATCGACAAGCGGTAATTTGCGGGGCTTGGTTGAAATCCTGCGCTGCCGGCGACACCCTCGGGAGTCACTCCCATCACGAGCGTCCTCAGTCATGAAGAGCGAAAAGGCAACCCTGGGCGGCGGCTGCTTCTGGTGTGTCGAGGCGGCCTATCTGGGGCTCAGGGGCGTGGACTCCGCGGTCTCCGGTTATGCGGGCGGCTCGGTGGAGTCCCCGAGCTACCGTGAGGTCTGCGCCGGCGACACCGGGCACGCCGAGGTGGTGGAGGTCACCTTCGACCCTGAGCTGATCGACTACCGGACGGTGCTCGAGGTCTTCTTCACCATCCACGATCCCACCACCCCAAATCGTCAGGGGGCGGACGTCGGCAGCCAATACCGATCGGTGATCTTCTATCACTCGGACGCCCAGAGGGACATCGCGCGGGCCCTGGTGGCGGAGCTGACCAATCAAGGCGTGTGGCGCGACCCGATCGTCACCGAGATCCTGCCGGCGCCGACCTTCTATCCGGCCGAGGAGTATCACCAGGACTACTATGGTCGCAATCCCTACCAGGGCTATTGCCAGGCCGTGATCTCCCCGAAGCTCGCCAAGCTGCGCGCCCGGCACCGCGACCTGCTGGCGAAGTGACCGCCGCCCGCCGCGCCCGGGGGAGCGGGATCGCCGCCCCGCGGGGCATCTCAGAACCAAGTCGATTCGATGCCCGCCGGCGTAACACTCTGTAACAAAATTAGCGGTTGCTAATTTAGAGATCGCTTATATAATTTCACCCATCGCAGCCACAAAGTATCTTTATCAGGAGTTCTATCATGGGTGTTTTAGGCGTACTTGCTTCCGTTGCCCTGCTGATCGGCGGTGTTCAGACCACCATGGTCATGTCGGAGAATGATCGTCTTGCCGCCGAGGATTCCAAGTCCCCGGTGGTCGAGGTCCAGGCGATTCAGGCCGACTCCGCGAAGGCGACAAGTTCCGAGTTTTAAGCTCGGGTCGTGATGCCCCCACCAGCCCCGGCGCCCCTGAGGCGCCGGGGCTTTTTCATTTGGGTCCGACGAACGCGGAGCGAAGGAACCGACGAAATACACGATATGATGTCGAAGCAATTCAGGTGCATCTTGATCCTGTTCAGTGGCATTTTCGTGATATTCGTCGCTCATTGAGGAGAAAGCGTTTGTTTCTGACGCTTCCTTAAGCAAGGCCCGCCGCCGGTGCGCGGTGGCTTGTTGATTGTCGTATCCTTGGGCAGGTCCCAATACCAGGCTGCATCCAGCCGGGGAGCCGACTCCTTTACCGTGTCCAAGCCTGACGAGACCATCCGCTTCACCGTTTCCCTGCCCCGCCCCCTGCTGGACGAGCTGGACCGTCGGGTCGTCGGCAAGGGGTATGCCTCGCGCTCGGAACTGGTGCGTGATCTGATCCGCGAGCGGCTGGTGGAGGAGTTGTGGGAGAGCGGCGACCAGGAGGTCGCGGGCGTGCTGACCATCGTCTACGACCATCACCAGCGGGAGCTGACCCAGCACATCCTGGACATCCAGCACCGCCAGTACGTCCATGTGGTGGCGACCACTCACGTGCACATGGACCACCACAACTGCCTGGAGACCATCATCATCCGCGGCCGCCCGGCGGAGATCGAGCGGTTGTCGCTCGAGATCGGCGGGCTCAAGGGCGTGCGTTTTTCCGACCTCACCCGCGCCTCCCGGTTGGGACACTGAGCGGCCCGGGTCCGCATTCTTTGTCACCCTAATCCTCCGTCGCCCCGGGCGGTGGAGGGCGCGCCGGCCGCTTGCTCGCCCACATCGCCCGCTTTTGTTTCCATCCGTGCTTGCGGGCAGAATGGCAGCGGCTGTCGCACGAGTGCCCCGTCCATGAGTTACTCCCGATTCCGGCTGATCACACTCGATCTGGACGACACCGTGTGGCCTTGCGCCCCGGTGATCCAGGCGGCCGAGCGGGCACTTCTGCAATGGCTGGGGGAGCAGGCACCGGGCATCCTCGAGCGCCACGATCCGCAAAGCCTGAGGGAGCATCGCCTGGCACTGATGCGCGCTCGCCCGGAGATCGCCCATGATCTCAGTGCGGTTCGGCGCATCTCCATCGCCGCCCTCCTCGAGGAGCACGGGCACGAGACGGAGGCCGCCAGTGCCCTGGCACATCAGGCGCTGGCGGTCTTCATGACCCACCGGATGCGGGTCGAGCCCTATGCGGACGTGGGTCCCGCTCTGCGCCGGCTCGCGCGGCGTCATCACCTGATCTCGATCACCAACGGCAATGCCGATCCCGAGCTGACTCCACTGCGCGGCCTCTTCTCCCATCGGGTCAATGCCGTCGGGGCGGGTGCGGCCAAGCCGGAGGCGGCGGTGTTCGAGCTCGCCCTGTCGCTCGTGGGCTGCACTCCTGATCAGGGCCTGCACGTGGGGGATGAGCCCTACCTGGACGTCCATGCCGCCCGCCGCCTGGGGATGGAGGCGGTGTGGGTGAACCGCTACGACCGCACCTGGCCTCCCGAGCTGCCGCCGCCGACGCTCACGGTCACCGACCTGCACCAACTCGCCGACTGGCTCGAGCCCCAGCCGGCGCCGGGGGCTTGGAAGGCCGACACCCATGAGGCTTGAGCTGATCGCCACCCAGGGATTCGCGCGCCGGGGCCGCCTGCATCTCGGGCGCGGCCGCGTCGAGACGCCGGCCTTCATGCCGGTGGGTACCTACGGAACTGTCAAGGCCATGACCCCGGAGGAGCTCAAGGGGCTGGGCGCCCAGATCATCCTGGGAAACACCTTTCATCTGATGCTGCGCCCCGGCGTCGAGGTGATTCGCCGCTGCGGAGACCTTCACCGGTTCATGCACTGGGAGGGACCAATCCTCACCGATTCGGGCGGCTTTCAGGTCTTCAGCCTGGGAAAGCTGCGCCGGATCACGGAGGAGGGGGTGCACTTCAAGTCCCCGATCGACGGCAGCCCCGTGTTCCTGTCGCCCGAGGGATCGATGGAGGTCCAGCGGGCGCTGGGATCCGACATCGTGATGGTCTTCGACGAATGCACCCCCTATCCGGCCGATCCAGAGATCGCCCGCCTCTCCATGGAGCTCTCGCTGCGTTGGGCGGCCCGCTCGCGCGAGGCCCACGGCGACAGCCCCGCCGCCCTCTTCGGTATCGTCCAGGGCGGTATGTATGAGGATCTGCGCGAGCGCTCTCTCAATGGGCTCGCCAGGATCGGGTTTGATGGTTACGCGGTGGGTGGGCTCTCGGTGGGTGAGCCGGCGGCCGACCGTCTGCGCGTGCTCGACTTCCTCGCCGACAGGCTCCCCGCGGAGCGGCCCCGCTACCTGATGGGCGTCGGCACCCCGGAGGACATCGTCGCCGCCGTCTGCCGCGGCATCGATCTGTTCGACTGTGTGATGCCCACCCGCCACGCCCGCAACGGCTGGCTCTTCACCCACGGCGGCACGGTCAAGATCCGCAATGCCGTCCACCGGACCGACGAGGGGCCGCTGGATCCCCTCTGCGACTGCTACACGTGCCGAAACTACAGCCGTGCCTATCTCCATCATCTCGACCGGTGCCACGAGATCCTCGGCGCCCGGCTCAACACCCTGCACAACCTCTATTTCTACCAGTCCCTGATGCGCGGTCTTCGCGACGCCATTGAGGGCGGAACCCTGGACGTCTATGCACAGGGGCTTCGAGACCGGAGCGCGTGCGACTGACGTCCGCAGTCTGCGCCGGCCCGGGGCGCGCCTGCCGCGATGCCTCCGGGGCCCAGTCCAAGGACACCAGGGCCCCAGCCGTTGCACCCGGGCGCCGAGCGGTCATTCGGGGATCGAGCCGCCTGAGCGGGGCTGTGACATAATGCGCGGCTGTTTCTGCCGGGATCGGCGCGACACGGTGGCGCCGCCCGCTCAACCTAAGTAGGGAATCCTATGAGCTTCTTCCTCTCCGACGCCCTGGCCGAGGCGCCCGCCGCGGGTGCGCCCGCCGCTGCCGACCCGCTGATGACGCTGCTGCCGCTGCTGTTGTTCGGCGTGGTCTTCTACTTCCTGTTGATTCGCCCCCAGGCCAAGCGCCAGAAGGAGCACAAGCGCATGATCGACGCCCTGGCGAAGGGTGACGAGGTCGTGACCATGGGTGGCATCGCCGGGCGTATCGTCGACATCGGGGAGAACTTCGTTCAGCTCGAGATCGCCGACGGGGTCCAGGTGAAGATTCGCCGTGCCGCCGTGGAGTCCGTGGTGCCGAAGGGTACCCTCAAGGAGCTGTGATCAGGGGAATCCGGGATCCAACTGGGGTCCCAGAGACCACCCGCCAACACTCCCGAATGGCTCGGGCCTCCGTCACCCGGCGGACCCCGGCCAGCGCCGCGAGCCCGCCCGCCGTCCCCAAAGCTTTGGAACTGCAATGAACCACTACCCTCTCTGGAAGAACCTGCTGATCCTGGGCGTGCTCCTGTTCGGGCTGGTGCTGGCCCTGCCGAACCTCTATTCCCAGGACCCCTCCATCGAGATCACCGCCGCCCGCGGTGGCGCCGTCACCGCAGAGAGCGCCAGCGAGATCAAGGCGGCCCTCGAGAACGCCAAGCTGCCCTTCAAGCGCATGGATACTCTGGAGGGCGGCAAGCTCCTGGTGCGCTTCGCCACCTCCGGCGACCAGCTCCGGGCACAGGAGGCGATCGAGAACACCCTGTCTGACCGTTATCGCAGCGCGCTGACCCTGTCCGCGGATCTGCCCGGCTGGATGCGCGCCCTCGGCCTCTCCCCCATGGCCCTGGGGCTGGACCTGCGCGGCGGCATCCATGTCGTCATCGACGTGGACATGGACGCCGCACTCGACCAGGCGTTGGAGCGTTACGTGGGCGACATCCGTACCCTGTTGCGCGACTCCAAGGTGCGCTATCTGACAGTCACCCGCGACTCGGGCCGCATCGTCGTCAAGTTCCCGGACGCGGAGAGTCGAGACGCGGGCGACAAGGTGATGCGCAGGGAGTTCCGCGACCTGACCCTGGAGGTCGCCGAGGATGGCAAGGAATTCGTCGTCACCGGCACCTTGCCGCCCGGCCAGCAGAAACAGATCAAGGACTTCGCGCTGCAGCAGAACATCACCACCCTGCGCAACCGCGTCAACGCCCTAGGCGTGGCGGAGCCCAACATCGCCCGTCAGGGCGATCGCCGCATCGTGGTGCAGCTCCCCGGCGCCCAGGACCCCGGGAGGCTCAAGGAGATCCTGGGCGCGACCGCCACCTTGGAGTATCGGCTGGTGGACACCGAGCACAGCGTGGCCGATGCGGTGGACGGGCGGGTCCCGGTGGGGAGCAAGCTCTACCGGGAGCGCAACGGAAACCCGGTCCTGCTCAATCGCCGGGTCATCGTGACGGGCGACCAGATCACCGACGCGGCCGCCGGCTTCGACAGCCAGAGCGGCACACCGGCGGTCTTCGTGAACCTCGACGGTCAGGGGGCCCGGCGCATGCGCGCCGTGACCACCGAAAACGTGGGCAAGCCCATGGCGGTGGTGTTCATCGAGAACCGCACCACCACCAAGCTGGTGGATGGCAAACCGGAAAAGCGTACCGAGAAGGTGGAGGAGGTCATCAGTGTGGCCACCATCCGCGAGCCCTTCGGTCGGCGTTTCCAGACCACGGGTCTCGACAGCTCCGATGAGGCCCACAACCTGGCCCTGCTGCTGCGTGCGGGGGCCCTGGCCGCGCCGATCCAGATCGTGGAGGAGCGCACCATTGGTCCCAGCCTGGGCCAGGACAACATCGACCAGGGCCTGCGATCGGTGCTGATCGGCCTGGGCGTGGTGGTGGTGTTCATGGCGCTCTATTACGGGGTCTTCGGCCTGATCGCCGACCTGGTGCTGCTGGTCAACCTGGTGCTGATGGTCGCCGTCCTGTCGCTCCTGCAGGCCACCCTCACACTGCCCGGCATTGCCGGCATCGTGCTCACGGTCGGCATGGCGGTGGACGCCAATGTGCTGATCTTCGAGCGTATCCGCGAGGAGATACGCAATGGCAACTCGCCCCAGGCGAGCATCAACGCGGGTTATGACAAGGCCCTGTCCACCATCGTCGACGCAAACCTCACGACCCTGATTGCCGCGGTGGTGCTGTTCAGCTTCGGCACCGGCCCGGTCAAGGGCTTTGCCGTCACGCTCTTCATCGGCATCCTGACCTCGATGTTCACCGCCATCATGGGGAGCCGCGCCATCGTCAATCTGGTCTATGGCGGGCGCCGCCTGGCCAGCCTTTCCATCTGAAACCCGATTACTGGACCCGGAGTCGCGCCATGGAGCTCTTCAAGCAGACCAACATCGACTTCATGCGGATCCGCATGCCGGCGTTGGTCCTGTCGACCGTCGTCAACCTGATCGGGATCGCATCCCTGCTGTTCCAGGGTCTCAACCTGGGCCTGGACTTCACCGGCGGGACCGTCATCGAGGTCGGCTACAAGGCCCCGGTGGAGCTCGCGAGCGTGCGTGCATCCCTCGCCGAAGGGGGCTTCACCGGCCCCACGGTGCAGCACTTCGGCACCTCCCGCGACGTGATGATCCGGCTGCCCCCGTCGGGCGATGCCGACAGCGCCACCCTGGGCGACCGTGCCTTTGCGGCCCTGGCCAAGGGCGCCGCGTCCGGCGAGGTGGACCTGCGCCGCGTGGAGTACGTGGGTCCCCAGGTGGGCCAGGAGCTGGTGGAGAAGGGAGGGCTCGCGATCCTCTATTCCCTCATTGGCATCCTGATCTATGTCGCGGTGCGCTTCGAGTGGCGGCTCGCGGTGGCGGCCATCATCGCCACCATCCACGACGTCATTGTCACCCTGGCCGTGTTCTCGTTGTTCCAGATCGAGTTCGACCTGACGGTGCTGGCCGCCGTCCTGGCGGTCATCGGTTATTCGCTGAACGACACCGTGGTGATCTTCGACCGCATCAGGGAGAACTTCCGCAAGATCCGCAAGGGCACCGTGCTGGATATCGTCAATCGTGCGGTCAATGACACCATGTCGCGCACCATCATCACCTCGGGCACCACCCTGTTCGTCGTACTCGCCCTGTTTCTCTTTGGCGGCCAGGTCATCCACGGCTTCGCCCTGGCCCTGGTGGTGGGCATCGGCGTGGGGACCTACTCGTCGATCTATGTGGCCAGCAGCGCCGCCGTGATGATGGGGATCAGCCGGACCGATCTGATGCCGACGCCCGAAGGAGGGCAAGGAGGCGGAGGTGCGGCCCTGAGGCAGGCCTTACGACCCCGTGCCGCCCCTCCTGGGGCACCTACCCTGACCCTCGGCGCGCCAAGGGCGGCGCTTGCGTGCCGCCTTGGCCCTCGCGACCGTCCTGGTGCTCGCTGCCTGTGGCCGAGGCCCGGGCGCGGTCGATCGAGATCACCGGGTCGACCATGGGGACCTATTACAGCGTCAAGGTCCCCCGGCCTCCCGCCGGGGTGGACGTCGAGGGGCTGCGTGCTGGGCTCGAGGCGGTGCTCGACCGCGTCAACGCCGAGATCTCCACCTACGACCCCGAGTCCGAGCTCTCCCGGCTCAACGCGAATCCCAATACCGATTGGATCCCGGTCTCGCCCAACCTGTTGGGCGTCTTGCCGAGGGTCAACGCACGAGCGCCCTCTCGGGCGGCGCCTTCGACATCACGGTAGGTCCATTGGTCAATCTCTGGGGCTTCGGTCCGGAGCCCAAGGCAGACGCGGTCCCGTCGACGGAGGCCGTCCAGGCGGCGCTGGCGCGGGTGGGCTTCGACAAGATCGAGCTGCGCCGCGACCCCCCGGCCCTGCGCAAGCAGCGCGGTGACATCTACATCGATCTCTCCGCACTGGGCGAAGGCTATGGGGTCGACCGGATGGCCGCCTATCTGGAATCACGCGGCATCGCCGAGTACATGGTGGCCGTGGCCGGCACCATCCGCGTCCGCGGCCGCAACTCCAAGGGTGAGGATTGGGGCATCGCGGTCGAAGAGCCCAGCGCGGCCCGGCGGGCGGTGCAACGGGTGCTGCCGATCCCCGACGCCGCCGTCTCCACCTCCGGCGATTATCGAAACTTCTTCGAGCAAGGCGGCAAGCGGTACTCCCACCATATCGATCCACGCACAGGCCTGACGGTGGCCCACCGACTGGCCTCCGTCACCGTGGTGCAGCCCGCCTCAGCCGATAGCGCGACGCGCGCCGACGGATTGGCCACGGCGCTGATCGTGATGGGTGAGTCGGCAGGTCCGGAACTGGCGGAATCCCGGGGTATTCCCGCCTACTTCATCGTCCGGGAGGGGGATCGATTCCGGGACCTCGAGACCAAGTCCTTCGCCCTGTTGGGGAAGGACTGAGCGCCGGGATAGAGATGGGGTTACTCAAACAGCGCCGCACAGGGTCGCCCCTTTAGGGGAAAGGATTGAATGCGTTTCCCGTCCAGGCCAAGGATGGTCCGGCATCTTCAGTGGCACTAAGCCATTGAAGATGGAGCCACCCGAGAGTCGTGCCTCTCGGATGAGAGCTGATCCAGTGCCAGGATGGCATTCGATTAGCGCCTCCTTTGAGCGTCGGAGGACTTCCCATCATGTCTGCCGAGCGATCGTCCGACCCTCGTCGGTTGGACCTGCTGCGTACCAAGTCGATCAACGCCGATCACCACCTGGTTGACACCGGGCTGAGCCGGGTCCTAGGCCCCATTGATCTGACGCTCCTCGGCATCGGAGCCATCATTGGCGCCGGGATCTTCGTGCTCACCGGGGTCGCGGCGGCAACCAAGGCGGGACCGGCAATCGTCCTGTCCTATGTGGTGGCGGGCGCCGCCTGCGCCTTCTCGGCCCTAGCCTACGCGGAGCTTGCGGCGGCCATCGGCGGCTGCGGAAGCGCCTATGGGTATAGCTATGCGGGTCTGGGGGAGATCGTCGCCTGGATTATTGGCTGGGACCTCATCCTCGAGTACGGGGTCGCCGTCTCGGCGGTGGCCATCGGTTGGTCGGGCTACGCGAACAATGCCTTGCAGGCCTTGGGGCTCGGGCTCCCAGCGGATCTGCTCAAGGGGCCCGTGGAGGGGGGTATCCTCAATCTCCCGGCGGCCGCCATCATCACCCTGCTGGCGTTCCTGCTCGCAATCGGGGTGCGCGAGAGCGTTCGCGTGAACACCCTCATGGTTCTGGTGAAGCTCCTGGCCATCGCCGTGTTCCTCGTGGTCGCCCTGGCCCACGTGAACCCGGCGAATTGGACGCCTTTCATGCCCTTCGGCTGGGGCGGTGTCATGGGCGGTGCGGCCCTGATCTTCTTCGCCTATATCGGGTTCGATGCCGTCTCGACGGCGGCGGAAGAGGCGCGCAACCCCCAGCGGGACCTTCCCATCGGGATCCTCATCTCGCTCGCGGTCTGCACCCTGATCTACATCCTCGTGGCCGGGGTCCTCACCGGGGCGGTCCCTTATCCGACGCTCAACCTCGGGTCGCCGGTCGCGGACGTCATGCTGCGTCTCGGTTATCCCTGGGCCGCGGCGGTGGTGGCGGCAGGCGCCATCGCCGGACTCACCACGGTGATGCTGGTCCTTTACTACGGGTTGACACGGATCTTCCTCGCGATGTCACGTGACGGTCTGCTCCCGCCCCTGTTCGCCCGCGTGAGTCCGCGTACCCGCACGCCGGTGCCGGTGATCGCGGTGGCAGGTCTGATCATGGCGGTTGTGGCCGGGCTGACGCCCATCGGACAGGTGGCGGAGCTGGTCAACATTGGGACCCTGGCGGCCTTCTTTCTGGTGTGCGTCGGGGTCGTCGTGCTGCGCATCACCCGTCCGGACATGCCAAGGCCCTTCCGCACCCCCTTTTCGCCCTTGGTGCCGCTGATGGGCGCCGCTGCCTGCCTCTATCTGGCGGCGAATCTGCCCTGGGTGACCTGGCTGCGCTTCGGTTTGTGGCTGGCCCTGGGGCTCGTCGTCTATTTCACGTATTCACGCCGCCACAGCTGCCTGGCCGTGCCGCGCTGAGGACGATCGAGACCCTCGGCCGTGCAGGGGCCGCCCGATCCGTCGAGGCTGGACCGGCTACCTCACCAGCGTGACCGGTATCTCGGAGAGATGTATGACCTTCGCGGCCACCGACCCCAGGAAGAGGGTCGCGAGACCGCCACGGCCGTGCGTGCCCATGACGATGGAGTCGCATCCCTTCCGGCGCGCGGTGTCGGCGATGGTTTGGGCCACAGGCCCTGCCATTATCTGCACCTGGTAGGCCAGCCCAGCGGCGTCCAGCAAGGCACGCGCCGCGCTGACGTCCGACTCTCCCTCCCGCTGCTGCATCTCGGCCACCTCCGCGTCGTTGAGGAAGCGTCGCACCTCCCAGGCACTCACCGGCTCGCGAACATTGAGCAGATGGATCTCCGGCGACTCGCGGCATTGGGCGAGCCGGATCACATGGGCGACCGCGCGCTCGCAGCACTCGGAGCCGTCGACGGGTACGAGGAATTTCATGATGGAGCGAGCCCCTTAGTGACTGGCGGCGGCACGTCGAGTTGCGACGGCGAGGGGATCGGCTCGCGCTCGACCACCGGTGTCTGCCCCGGCATTCTGGGAGGCGGAGCCTGCCAGCCCATCAGGAGCATCAGGGCCGCGAACCCGATCACATAGCCCAGTGGGACGTGCCATCCGTTACGAACCCAGGCCCCCACGGACTTGGCCTGGGGAAAGATGTTCGACAGCGCGACCCCGGCGGAGCTTCCGAACCAGATCATGGAGCCGCCGAAACCCACCGCGTAGGCGAGCATGCCCCAGTCGAAGCCGCCCTGCTTGAGTGCCAGCGCGGTGAGCGGGATGTTATCGAAGACGGCAGACACGAATCCCAGGGTCAGGGCGGAGTACCAGGATGCCGGCGGGAGTCGCTCCACCGGCATCATTGAGGCGCATAGCACCAGCGAGAGCAGGAACAGGCTGCCCTTGAGCGCGTCGGGCAACAGGCCCCACTCGGGCTTGCGCAGGGGCAGTGCGAGCAGGATCGCTACCCAGACCGCCGCGCCCAGGAAGGGGAAGCCGTTGGCCAGATCCTTGAAGTGCAGGTTGACCGTCACGTTGGTTGCCACGGCTGCGATCAGGATGCCCGCCACTATGCCCAACCGGGTCCAGTCAATGGGCCTCCCCTCCTGGACCTCCCGCGACACCGGTGCGAAGCGCTGCTGCTGCATGGAGGCGGGGATGCCGAAGACCACCAGGGCGACGCCCGCTGCCAGATAAGCGTGCAGCACCTGCATCGGCGCGACGCCGGAGATCCACATCATCGTGGTCGTGGTGTCCCCGACCACACTGCCCGATCCTCCGGCATTGGACGCCGCCACGATGGCGGCCAGATAGCCGACGTGGACCCGGTAGCGGAAGACGCCCGCGGCGACGGTGCCGCCGATCAGGGCCGCCGCGATGTTATCGAGAAAGCTCGACAGGACGAAGATCATGGCGAGCAGCGCGAATCCGCCCGGCCAGCCGTCGGGCAGGAAACGCGGAAGCACCTGGGGCAGGTGACTGTCCTCGAAGTGGCGGGCGAGCATGGCGAATCCGAGCAGCAGCCCGAGCAGGTTGGTCAGCATCACCCACTCGTCTTCCATGTGGCCCACCAGCCCCATGAAACCCGGGCCTTGCGAGAAGCCGGTCCAGCCCAGCTTGAAGAGGGTGATCACGGCCAGTCCCGTCAGGGCCACCGCCAGGGTGTAGCGGTGCAACAGCGCCACCCCGAGCAAGGTGAGCCCGAACAGGACGAATTCCACCGGCACGCACAACTGCACCAGGGCCTCCTGGTAGCCCTCGGTGGCTGACGCCAGGTGTGGGAGCAAGACCAGGGCGCAGAGCAATCCCAAGCGGACAGGGCCACTGCGATGACGTGCGCCGGCGCGCAAGAGACCCGAGGCGCCCGGTCGGGCGCGGGAACTGGCTTGAGGTAGACGGCTCACAGCACCGCCGAGGACGACGAGGGAGGGTGATAGAGCATAGCCGGTTGCAACCCTTCCGCGATAGTGGCCGAATGGTTGCCGATCGCGGGCCCGACGCCGCCGTGGCGGCTCCCTTTCGTGGCCTGGGGCGATCCGCTAGCATGCTTTGAGATCAACCGCGGAAATCCCTCCATGAAGGTCGTCATCCTGGGTGCGGGGCAGGTCGGCAGCTCGGTGGCCGAGAGCCTGGTGTCCGAGGACAACGAGATCACCATCGTCGACACCGACGTACCTCGGCTCATGCGGCTTCAGGACCGCCTGGACCTGCGGGTGGTGGTGGGCAATGCGGCCCTGCCCTCGGTGCTGCGGCAGGCCGGTGCCGAGGACGCGGACCTGCTGATTGCCGTCACCCAGAGCGATCAGACCAATCTGTGCGCCTGCCGCACCGCGGCGACTCTGTTCAGGACCCCCACCAAGATCGCCCGGTTGCGCTCGGCGGACTACTCCCGCTATCCGAATCTGCTCGACGACGAAAATTTTGCCGTGGACTTCAGCATCTGCCCGGAGCAGATCGTCACGGACTATATCGTCAAGCTGATCGAGTTCCCGGAGGCCCTCCAGGTTCTGGAGTTTGCCGATGGGCTGGTGAGCCTGGTGGCGGTGCGTGCCTTCTCGGGCAGCCCGCTCGTCGGACACCCGGTGTCCGACATGCGCCGCCACATGCCGACCCTCGACGCCCGCATCGCCGCCATCTACCGTAGGGACCAGCCGATCATCCCGGACGGGGATACCCTGATCGAGGCCGCGGACGAGGTCTTCTGCCTGGCCGCCACCCGGGACATTCGCCAGGTCATGAACGAGCTTCGGCGCCGTGACCGCCCCACCCGGCGCATCCTGATCGCCGGCGGGGGCAATATCGGCGAGCGCCTTGCGCTGGCGACCCAGGACCGCTACCAGGTCAAGATCATCGAGACCAACGAGGAGCGCGCCAAGGACCTGGGTGCCAGGTTGTCACACACCCTGGTCCTGGTCGGGGAGGCCGCCGATGAGGGTCTGCTGGGCGCCGAGGGAATCGAGGACATGGACTTCTTCCTCGCGCTCACCAACGACGACGAGAACAATATCCTGTCCGCCCTGCTGGCCAAGAACCTGGGGGCGCGGCGGGTACTCGCCCTGATCAACCGCCGCGCCTATGTGGATCTAGTGCAGGCGGACCGTATCGACATCGCCATCTCGCCGGCCCAGGTCTCCATCGGCTCGCTTCTGGCTCATGTGCGGCGGGGAGACGTGGCTGCGGTGCACAGTCTGCGCCGTGGCGCGGCGGAGGCCCTGGAGCTGGTGGTGCACGGGGACGTGACCACCTCCAAGGTGGTGGGCCGCCGGATCGACCAATTGGGCCTGCCCAACGGGGTCACGGTCGGCGCCATCGTTCGGGGGCCGGTCTCGAGGGCCGGTGCCGCCGACCAACGTCGGGTCCTCATTGCTCACCGTGACACGGTGATCGAGGCCGAGGATCACGTCATCCTATTCCTGATCCGCAAGGATCTGGTGCCCAAGGTGGAGCGTTATTTCCAGGTGGGCCTGGGATTCTTCTGATGCGCCCCCTGTGGTCCGTCGCCAATGTCCTGGGGCGCCTCCTGATGGTCTTCAGCCTGACCTATCTGGTTCCGATCAGCAGCGCCCTGTATTTCCGGGACGGGACCCTGCGGACCTTCTCGGTCAGCCTCATCGCGTGCCTCCTGGCCGGCCTGTTGCTGGAATGGTCCACCCGCCGCTACCGGGCCGAGCTCAAGGCCCGGGATGGGTTCATTCTCGTGGTCATGGCCTGGACCCTCACCGCGGGCATCGCGACCGTGCCCTTGATGCTGCATCAGGATCAGAGCTTCACCCATGCCTTCTTCGAGACCATGTCCGGCCTCACCACCACGGGCGCGACCGTCATGGTGGGACTGGACCACCTGGCGCCGTCCGTCAACCTGTGGCGCCACACCCTCAACTGGCTCGGGGGCATGGGGATCATCGTCCTGGCGGTCGCCATCCTGCCCCTGCTGGGGGTCGGCGGCATGCAGCTGCTGCGTGCCGAGGTGCCCGGCCCCATCAAGGACACCAAGCTCACGGCCCGTATCGGCGACACCGCCGCCATCCTCTGGACCGTCTACTTCGGCATCACCCTGGCCTGCGTGTTGGCCCTGAAGCTGGCCGGCATGGGCTGGCTAGACGCGGTTTGTCATGCCTTCGCCGCGCTCAGCCTGGGCGGATTCTCGACCCGGGACGCCAGCGTCGGGGCATTCGATTCACCGGCGATCGAGGCGGTGCTGATCTTCTTCATGGTAGTGGCCGCACTCAATTTCGCGACCCATTACACGGTCTGGCGAACCCGCAGCCTCCACGCCTATTGGCACGATGCGGAGGCCAGGGGCGTGGTCCTGGTCCTATCCGTGAGCACCCTGGGCTGCGCCCTCTACCTCTGGTTCGTGGGTACCTACCCGGACTTTCCCATCGCGTTGCGGCACATTGCCTTCAACCTGGTGTCGATCGCCACCGACTGCGGATTCGTGAGTGTCGACTACGCGCAGTGGCCCACCTTCGTGCCCTTTTGGATGCTGTTCCTGTCCTCGGTCACCGCCAGTTCCGGGTCCACCGGGGGCGGGATCAAGATGATCCGCACCCTGATCCTGGTCCGCCAGAGCTCCCGGGAGCTGACGCGCCTGCTCCATCCGACCCTGGCCGCCCCGGTGACCGTCGGCGGCTCCCAGATCCCCAATGGTGTGGTCTTCGCCATCCTGGGCTTCATCTTTCTCTATTTTCTGAGCATTGTCGGCATGACCTTCCTGCTCATCTTCGGCGGTCTCGATTTCATCTCCGCCTTCAGTGCCGTCATCGCCTGCATCAACAATGCGGGCCCCGGACTCGGTCAGGTGGGGCCAGCCACCAACTATCAGAGCCTGACCAACTACGAGCTCTGGGTCCTGAGCTACACCATGCTGCTCGGGCGCCTCGAGGTCTTTTCGCTGATCATCCTCTTCACCCCGGCATTCTGGCGCAGATAGCCGGCGCCAGATCGCGGCTCGGCCATAACCCCCGCGCTGCGATCGGCGTATCATCGCGCCGCTCCCTCGGCCCAATAGGTCTGTCAAAACCCTTCGCAATCATGGCAAATCTCCTCCTGCTACTGCTTGGTTTGGTGATCCTCACTGTTGGCGCCGAGGCCCTGGTACGCGGGGCGTCCGGAATTGCGGCAAGGCTCGGCGTGGCGCCTCTGATCATCGGTCTCACCGTGGTCGCCTTCGGCACCAGCGCGCCCGAGCTCGCGGTCAGCATCGCGTCCTCGCTTTCCGGCCGCGGCGAAATCGCGCTGGGAAATGTGGTGGGAAGCAACATCTTCAACGTTCTGTTCATCCTCGGACTCTCGGCCCTGGTCGCACCTCTCAGTGTCGCCAGCCAGCTCATCCGAGTGGACGTCCCGGTGATGATCGGTGTCTCGGTGCTGACCCTTTTGCTGGGCCTGAACGGGGGTATCAGCCGGATCGAGGGGGGGCTGCTGTTCGTTGGACTCCTGGTCTACATCGGCTTTCAAGTAGTTCAGGGCCGGCGAGAGCGGCAGGCGGCGGATGCTTCGCCGGTGGGAGACCAAACGGACTCCGCCTTCTGGCTCAACCCACTGCTCGTATTCGCCGGACTTGTGGCCCTCGTGCTGGGATCCCGCTTGCTCGTGAGCAGTGCAGTCGCCATCGCCCAAACCCTCGGCATGAGCGAGCTCATCGTTGGATTGACCATCGTGGCGGCCGGCACCTCGTTGCCGGAGTTGGCCACATCGGTGGTCGCCAGTCTCAGAGGTGAGCGCGATATCGCCGTGGGGAATGTGGTCGGCAGCAATGTGTTTAATCTCCTGGGGGTCCTCGGACTCGCGAGTCTGGTGTCGCCGGAGGGGATCGCAGTGGCGGGTCAGGCCCTGCGCTTCGACCTGCCGGTGATGGTGGCAACGGCCGTCGCCTGCCTGCCCATCTTCGTCACGGGGCGGGAGATTGCGCGCTGGGAGGGGGGACTCTTTCTCGCCTACTACATCGCCTACGTCCTTTACCTGGTGCTTGCGGGCTCCGACAACGCGGTCCTGGGAGCCTACCGGGCAGCGATGCTGGGGTTCGTCCTGCCGCTGACTGCAGTGACCCTACTGGTCCTACTGGTGCGACATCAGCGCTCCGGCGGCAAGGGCTCGGCGTCGCGCTGACCCATGGCCGAAGCAGGCTTTACCCGCGCCCTCGGCGGACGCGTCACCCTCGCCGCCTTTCTCATCGGGCTGCTGTTGCTCAGCTACCAGGTGCTGCACATCTTTATCGTGCCCGTGGCCTGGGGCCTCATCCTGGTCTATGTGACCTGGCCCATTCACCGGCGGTTGCGCGCCGCCCTGAGCCGCTCTTCGGGGCTGAGCGCCCTGGTCATGACGCTGCTGCTCGCCCTGGTCTTCGTGTTACCGGTCCTCTGGGCGATCAGCATGCTGCGGGCCGAGGTCCCGGACGTCTACACCCACGCGGGCGCCCTGCTCAGCCAGGGGCCGGACGTGCTTCCGCCCGCGGTGGTGCGTCTGCCCTGGATCGGTCCAGAGCTGGAGCGGCTCTTTTCGCTCGCCGCCGAGGATCCCACCGCGCTGCGTCAACAGGCCATCCAGTGGCTCAAGCCCCTGATGGACAGCTCGCTCCAACTGGTTGGTGACATCGGGGCGACGGCATTCAAGTTCACCTTCGCCCTGCTGAGCGCCTTTTTCTTCTATCGCGACGGAGACGCCCTGCTGGAACAGACCCGCCGCCTCCTGTTCGGTCTGCTCGGCGTGCGGGCGGCGTCCTATCTCGGCGCCATTGGCGACACCACGCGCGCCGTACTCTACGGGCTGGTGCTGACCGCCCTGCTGCAGGGGGCCCTGGCCGGGATCGGTTACGCCGTTGCGGGGGTCAAGACCCCCATCCTGCTCGGCGTCGTCACCGCCGTGTTGGCGCTGATCCCATTCGGGACGCCCTTGGTATGGGGGCTGGTGAGCCTCTGGCTCTTCCTCATCGGCGAGACCTGGGCCGCGGTGGGGCTGCTCGCCTGGGGTGCCCTGGTGGTGAGCCAGGTAGACAATCTGCTGCGTCCGCTCTTGATCAGCAGCACCTCGCGCATCCCTTACATCCTGGTGCTGTTCGCCGTGCTCGGCGGCATCGCCGCCTTCGGCCTGGTGGGACTCTTCGTCGGGCCCGTTGTCGTCGCCGTTCTGCTTGCGGTGTGGCGCGAATGGATCGCCGAGCACGCCACCGATCCCAACTCCCTTGAACCGCCGAGCTGACCTTTCGTCCGCCTTCGGATCAGGTCGGTAGCGCTCGCCGCCGCGGTCGGCGCTTGTCGCCGCGCCCGGGCGCGGGCTCGGCCTTTGGCTGGCCAGTGCGGGAGCCGTTGGGACGCGCCGGCGCCTGGGCGGGCAGGCGCATCAGGATCCTGAGGCCCGGTTGGTTGTCGGTCAGCTCGATCTCTGCCCCGTGGAGCTGGACCACGGCCTGAACCAGGCTGAGCCCCAGGCCGCTTCCGGGGGTGGTGCGGCTGTGGTCCGCTCGAAAGAAGCGGCGGAAGACCTCCTCGCGCAGCTCGGGGGCAATCCCCGGGCCGCGATCGGCCACCGTCACCTCCACCCGGCCTGAGCGCCGCCCGACCGAGAGGCTAAGGCTCCCGCCTTCGGGCGTGTACTTCACGGCGTTGTCCAACAGATTGCCGACGGCCTGAAACAGCAGATCGCGGTCGCCCACCACCCAGGCTGACTCGACCAGGTCCAGGCTCAGGGTCTGGTCGCGCTCGGCGGCGACCGGCTCATAGAGCTCGGCGACGTCCTTGACCAGGGGCACCATGTCCAGCGGAGCGAAGGCGGCGCGCCGGCCGCCGGACTCGATGCGCGCGATCCGCAACAGGGCGTTGAAGGTAGCGAGCATCTCCTCGGCGTCGGCGATGGTCTCCTCCGCCGCCAGGCTCGCGGGATGGGAGTCCCCAAGGGACGACCCGATCTCGGTGCGCAACAGCTCCAGCTTGGTGCGCAGCCGCGTCAAGGGTGTGCGCAGATCGTGGGCGATGTTGTCCGACACCTGCCGCACCCCGGCCATGAGGGTCTCGATGCGGGCGAGCATGCGGTTGAGCCCGGCACCGAGCTGATCGAAGTCGTCGCCGCTGCCGCTCAGCGGGATGCGCCGGGAGAGGTCACCCTCCATGATGTCGCGGCTGGTCTGGTTGATGGTCTCGATACGGCGGACCACGCGGCTGGTCATCAGCCAACCGCCGAGCAGTGCCAGACCGGCGGTGATGGCGAGCCCCCAGGTGAGCGCGTCGAGGATGAGCCCCTGGGTGGCCTCCAGGTCACGCACATCGCGCCCTACCATCAGGCGCAGGTCGCCGCGCAGCCGAAATACCTGGGCCCGGGCGGCGTGCTCTTCGGTTCGGTCCGGGCCGCGCTCGCGCAGCCGGAAGCGCACCCAGCCCTCGGTGTCCGGAAAGCCGCTGGGCCAGCGGTCCAGGTTGCCGACCAGCGGCTTCAGATCCTCGTTGACCAGCAGATAGACCCCCGCGCCACGTGGATCCCGGGCAATGCGCTCCTGGATCACGACGGTGAGGCCGGGCAGCCCGCGCAGCCGGTACTGCTCCGCCAGGCCCTGGATCTCCGCCTGGATGGTGGCATCGGTCTGTCGGTCCATGTAGCCGGCGGTCGACCAGTAGATGAAGCCGAGCAGGATGGCCACGGACACCGCGAGCAGCAGCATGTAGAGCACGGCCAGCCGGAAGCTGGAGCTGCCCAGGATGCGAGCGGCGCGGGCGCGCAGGTCACCCGCCGTGCGGCGGACTCGATGCTGATGGATGGGGGGGGTGCCGCCGTTCGGTTGATCGCCGGCAGGTGCACTCATTGGGCGCGGATCATGTACCCGGCACCGCGCACCGTCTGCAGCAGCGGGCTGTCGAACTCGCGGTCGATCTTGCCGCGCAGACGGCTGATGTGAACGTCGATGACGTTGGTCTGGGGATCGAAGTGATAGTCCCACACCTGCTCCAGGAGCATGGTGCGGGTGACCACCTGGCCCGCGTGGCGCATCAGGTACTCCAGGAGCCGAAACTCGCGGGGCTGCAGCTGGATGGAGCGCCCGGCGCGGGTGACCTCGCGCTTGAGCAGATCCATCTCCAGATCCGCAACCCGAAGACGGGTTTCGGGGGCGTCACCGGAGCCGCGCCGAAGCAGTGCCTCCAGCCGGGCGTGAAGCTCAGAGAAGGCGAAGGGCTTGACGAGATAGTCATCCCCGCCGGCACGAAGGCCCTCCACCCGGTCGTCCACCTCGCCCAGTGCCGACAGGATCAGCACCGGGGTCAGGTTGCCCGAGGCCCGCAGGGTGCGGATGATCGCGAGCCCGTCCATCCCCGGAAGCATACGGTCGATAATGAGGGCGTCGTAGTCACCGCTCGCCGCCTGCAGCAGACCCTCCCGGCCATCCGGGGCATGGTCCGCCACCGCGCCGGCCTCGCCGAGGGCCTTGCGCAGATAGTCCGCCATCTGACGGTCGTCTTCGATCAACAGGACGCGCATGGGCGGATGATACCGGGAAACGGCGGGCCGTCCATGGCCCTCGCGAGTCGGTGGACGGACCGAAGCCGAGCGATCAGTTCCGTCCATCGGATCCTCAAGCGGCGAATGGCACCGCGACGTAGAGCGGCTTGCCGTTCTTCTCGACCCGCAGTACCACGGCCGGGCGCTTGTCCTCCGCGGCCTGGCGCACCGCTGCGACCACCTGGCTCGGTGAGGTCACGGGCTCGCCGCCGACCATGGAGATGAGGGTCCCGGCCTCGATACCCGCCTGCTCCGCCGGGCTGCCGGGCTCGACGCGTGCGACCAGGACACCGTTGGTGCCGGCGTCGATTCCCTGCTGCTGGCGCACCTCCGGGGTCAGCGGGGCCAGATAAAGACCCAGCCGCGCCTGACCCTGATCGTCCGCGGGTTGCGGCTCGGCCGCGGCCTGGGTGTCGTCAGATGGCATCGGACCGATGGTGACGGAAACCGATCTCGGCTTGCCGTCGCGGATCAGATCGAGCTTCATCTGGGTACCCGCCTTGGTGGCCGCGACCAGCTTGGGCAGATCCTTGTACTCCTGGATGGTCTGACCGCCGGCCTCGAGGATCACATCACCCGCCTTGAGATCCGTCCCCGCGGCCGGGCCGTCCGGCAGCACGTCGGCGATCAGGACCCCCTTGGTGTCCTTGAGACCCATGCCCGCGGCGAGCTCTTCGGTCACCGGCTGGATCTGCACCCCAAGCCACCCACGGTCCACCCGACCGTTCACCTTCAGATCCGCCACCACAGCGCGCACCGTCTCGGCGGGGATGGCAAAGCCGATGCCCACGTTGCCGCCAGAGGGCGAGTAGATGGCGGTGTTGACGCCAATCACCCGGCCATAGGCATCGAACAAGGGACCGCCCGAGTTGCCGCGGTTGATGGGGGCGTCGATCTGAATGTAGTCGTCATAGGGGCCCGAGTTGATGTCGCGCCCGCGAGCCGAGACGATCCCGGCGTTGACGGAGCCGCCAAGGCCGAAGGGGTTGCCAACCGCCAGCACCCAGTCTCCGACCCGGGCGCCAGCGGAGTCGCCCAGATCCACATAGGGCAGCGGGTGGTCCGCGTCGATCTTCAGGAGCGCGACGTCGGTCTTGTCGTCCCGACCAACGACCCGCGCCTTGTACTGGGTGCCATCGTTCATGGTGACGGTGACCACACTGGCCCCGTCGATCACGTGGTTGTTGGTCACGACATGGCCATCGGCGTCGATGATGAATCCGGAGCCCGCGCCCTGGACCCGATGGGGCATGGAGAATTCCGGCTGCTCGAAATAGCGCTGGAAGAACTCGCCCAGCGGGCCGTCCTGGGGCAGCTTCGGGTGGCCGCGCATGGCCACCCGCGGGGTCTCTTCAGACACGACCGTGACGTTGACGACCGCGGGGGAGACTCGCTCGGCCACGTCCGCAAAGCTTGGCATGGTCGCCTGGATGACGGCGGGTGCCTGGGCCGTCTGAGTCTGACCCGACTGAGGACTGACGCTGGTCGATTCCGGCTGCGCCAACACGACGCCGGCTCCCGCCAGCGCGAGCGCAACGGATCCGGCGATGAGGTTGCGGGGCCGGTAGAAGGACCCGATCTTGGTGGATGACGTCTCGTTGCTCATATGTATAACCTGCCAGTTTGTGGAGCATTGCACCTGTGGGTTGGGCCCGGCGACACTTGCACCGCCGCTGCTTGCGCCGCGGCAGAGCGGCTTCCCGCCCAACTGCTGGCAGCGAGTATCGGGTACGTTGCGTTGCCGCACCCTTAACGCCCGCTTAACTTTAGGTAAGCCCTCGATGCCGCCGAGGAGAGGACCCGGGCGTCGCCGACAGTCGGTTGCGGACGACTGTGGGTTGGCGTACCTTTTGGTCGCCCGAGACGAGACACCGATTTGAACTCAGAAGACTCAAATCAGAACACCGAAAAGGAAGGAGATGAGCAACATGCAGAAGTCATTCATGCTTACGGCCGCCCTTGCGCTGGCGGGCATCACTCTGGCCCCGTTGGCCCAGGCAGACACCACGACCCCGGTCGCGGGCGCCGCCAGCATCAGCGAGATCTCCGGAGAGGTCGTCGCCATCGATCGGACGACACGTCTCATGACCCTCAAGACCGCGGACGGTACCTTTGAGGTCATGACTGTGCCCGCGGAGGTCGAGCGCATCGACCAGATCAAGATCGGCAACAAGGTCGACATCACCGAGACCGAGGCCGTGCTGGTGGATATCGAGAAGGGTAAGAACGCCGGTTCCATGGGCGCCATACCGGAGCGGACCGTGGAGCGGGATCCGAGCGCGGGCAGCAAGCCAGCCGGCACCATCACCGACAAGCTGACCCTCTATGGCAAGGTCGAGTCGGTCGACAAGGCCAAGTCCGAGGTGACGGTGCGGGGACCCGAAAGGATCGTCACGCTGAGGGTCAAGGATCCGGTCCTTCTCGATGATCTTGCCCCGGGCGATGGCGTTATCGCCACCTACGTTCGATCAATCACGGGAAAGGTCGTATTCTGACCGAGCTCCGGCAGTCCGGCGGGCCCAAGACCCGCCGCGGCCGAGCCGTGCCGCCCAGACCAGCCGGTTGCCAAACCTTCAACACCTGGGAGCAGACCTCATCATGGCAAGCATCGAACAGATCGAGATGGCGCGCTATCGAGCCGAACTGGATGACGATGTACGGCATCTGATGAAGAAGTATTTCCGGATCATGGGATGGGAGGTCCCAGAGCTGGACGAGAAGGCCGCCCGGGCCCTCATCGCTCAGGCCCTGCGGGATGCGCTGGACAAGGCGGAGGCGGGGTAGTCACCGCTCCTCGCTGGGCGTTGATCCGCGCCCGGTTGCTCGCGATGGTGGTGGGCCTCGTGCTCGCGGCCTGCCAGAGCAGCGGCGGATTGCCCCGAACCGCTCGCTGTGCGCTCACCCCCGGCATGGACACCGATCAGCTCGCCCGCTGTGGTTGTGTCTCGGCCGGCAACCGCAACGACTACCAGGTGGCCCTTGGCTCCGTCCGGGAACGCAACGCCTCCCAGGCCGTCTCGATCATCAATTATATGTGCCCCCTGGGGTCGGCCGGCATCGCCATGGTGATGGTCGTCAACGGGGTCGCCAAGCAGGTCTTCTACTAGATCTTCTCCTGGTCCCACCATCAGATCGTTCCAGCACCAACAACCATATCGAGGATTCGAGCATGAGCAGCCTGATTGTAGTGTCCTTTCCCGAGGAGCAACTGGCGTTCGAGTTACGCGCGGCGCTCGCCAAGATGCAGAAGGAGTACCTGATCGACATGGAGGACGTGGTGGTGGTCACCAAGGACGACGCCGGCAAGGTGAAGCTTCATCAGGCCACCAACCTGACCGCCATGGGCGCGGTCGGCGGCGGATTTTGGGGCATGCTGATCGGCATGATCTTCCTCAACCCCCTTCTGGGTGCGGCCGTGGGGGCCGGTGCAGGCGCACTCTCGGGGAAGTTCACCGACCTCGGGATCGACGACAACTTCATGAAGGACCTGGCGCAGCAGTTTAAGCCCGGTTGTTCCGCCATCTTCATCCTGGTGAAGAAGGTCACGGCAGACAAGGTCCTTGAGGGCCTGGCCCAGTTCAAGGGCAAGGGCAAGGTGATCCAGACCTCCCTTGCCAAGGACGAGGAGCAGAGCCTGCGCGCCTTCATCGAGGCCCAGGCCTGACCGGGGGCCGAAGCTCATCCATGGGGGCCGCGTTACCATGAGGCCGACGCGGCCCCCGACTCGGCCCGATCGCCACCGAGGCACTCCCGCGGGCTCGATTCGCCGCCGTCGGGTCCCGCTCTCCCAATACCCCCTCCATCTCTGCACCGACGCGCGGCTGCCCAGGGGGGTGGTTTTTCGCCAGGCCCGCCGCTAGCTATGCCGTCGAAAACCACTTGGGAGAATCCTTATGATGAACCTCAGGCTCTCCGGTGACCGGGGCCACGCCCGTCTCGACTGGCTCGACAGCCACCACAGCTTCTCGTTCGGCGACTACTTCGATCCGCGCCACATGGGCGTCTCCAACCTGCGCGTGATCAACGAGGACCGGATCGCGCCGGGCGGGGGCTTTCCGACCCACGGCCATCAGGACATGGAGATCGTGACCTATGTCCTGGAGGGCGCCCTCGAGCACAGGGACAGCCTGGGTAACGGCTCCCAGATCAGCGCGGGCGACGTGCAGTACATGAGCGCCGGGACCGGGGTGCGCCACAGCGAATACAACGCCTCTGACTCCGACACGGTGCACCTGCTTCAAATTTGGCTGACGCCGAACCGGCTTGGGGTTGCCCCGGGTTACGACCAGCGCCATTTCGCCCTCGATGAGCGCCGCGGGCGTCTCGCCCTGCTCGTATCGCCTGACGGACGCGACGGCTCCATTCCGAGCCACCAGGACGGGCTGCTCTACGCCGTCATCCTCACCGCGGGTCAGTCGGTGGGCCATGACCTCGGCGGCGACCGCCTCGCCTATGTCCACGTGGCCCGGGGTGAGGCCCGGGTGAACGGTGAGCGCCTGACGGCCGGGGACGCTGCACGCATCCAGGGCGAGCAGGGGGTCAGGATCGAGGGCCTTGGGGAGACCGAGGTGTTGCTCTTCGACCTGCCTGAGGGCGGCGAATGACCGGATGCGCACGCGGACCCTGGGCGGTCGCGCCGGTCCCGGTTTGAAATCGGGCCCTCAGGGACGATCTCTGACCGACGAGTGCTACCAACCCCAAGCGAGGACACCCATGAGCGACAACAAGCCAATCGACTTTCCGGGCGATCAGATCGGCGTGCGCTGGGACGGCCGGCTCTGTATCCACGTGGGCGAGTGCGGCAACGCGGCCGGTGAGCTCTTTGTGGCCGGGCGCGAACCCTGGTGCATCCCCGACACCAGCCCCAAGGCCGAGGTGCGCGAGATCTGCGAGCGCTGTCCGAGCGGCGCCCTCACCTACAGCGACAAAGATGGGGTCCCGGAGGCCGCACCGGCGGAGAACACCATCACCGTCTCCTGCAACGGTCCACTGTTCGTCCGCGGTGACCTGAGCATCGAGGGCGTGCCCGAGGACCTGCCGGGCGTGCGCTTTCGAGCCGCCCTGTGCCGGTGCGGCCAGTCCAGGAACAAGCCCTTCTGCGACAACAGCCACCTCGAGGCCGGATTCCAGGACTACGGCTCCGTCGGAGAGCGCGGCCCCGGCAAGGGGGCCAGTGGCGGCCCGCTGAGCATCAAGCCGCTCCCCGACGGTCCTCTGTTGGTCAGCGGAAACCTGAGCATCCGGGCGGGCAGTGGCCGTCCGGCCTGGGAGGGCAGCCAGGCCGCCCTGTGCCGCTGCGGTGAGTCCAGGAACAAGCCCTTCTGCGACGGCTCGCACCAGAAGGCGGGTTTTAGGGGCTAGCCACAATCTCGGACATAGGCCCCTGAGCTTCAGTGACGAAGCCGCCTTTGCGGCGGCTTCTCGAGACCCCGGTGAAGGCCAAGGATCAGAAGGTCAGGACCTTGTCCTGGTACAGGAAGAGGCCATGGATGTCGAAGGCGTTGGCCAAGATGCCGTAGGTCGGTGGACCCCGCGATAGCCGCCGGCGCTCCAGCAGAGTGGGCAGACCATGACTTCGCCGCCCAGTTGGGTGACGAACTCGCTCAGAAGCCCGTAAGGCAGCTTTAGGCCGTCCGGGGTCAGGCGCATGGTCGTGCTGAAATCGCTTCCCGGGGCAGCCAGCTCGCCACCGTCCAAGGTGACGAACAGGGTGACGCTGTCGGCGGGATCCACCTTGCCGCCGGGCTCGGTGCCGCTGAGATCGTCCATGAGTAGGTTCATGGCGATCCGCGGCGTGACTCAGGCCGGCTCGGAATCCTCATCGGGATTGCTGCTCAGGAGGGAGATCACAACCGTCACTTGACGGTCGACGCTCGGCTCCAACGCCCAAGGCCCAAGGCCCAAGGCCCATAGCGGCCATGATGACGATCATTATCGGCATAGCCAACAGACGCCGAGGCGCCCACGACCAAGAGCAACCCGGTCAGCAATGCCCTTCTTGTGTCGATGCGCGTCGGTCATGTCTCCCCTTCGTTTTGTTTTCAGCAAACCCCTGGCAGTCGTATGGACATCCTGGGCTGACCAGAGTGAAGACGGGCTCCGATGTCGCCGCTGTTCCGCAGGCGGAGGAGGCTGGACTGGGGGCGGGCAAGGCGGCTAGGCTGCGGGTGCGAGCAGCTCTAGATAGCGGGGCGTCACCGTCTCCGGTCCGGGCAGGCTGAACGGATTCTCACCGGGGTAGAGACGGGCCCGCAGCCCGGTTCGCACGATTCCCGGGTCGATGCAGCTTACCCGGATGGGGCTGCTGCCGCTCAGCTCGTGGGCGAGCACCTGGGCCAGGCCCTCGATCCCGAATTTGGCGGCGGCGAAGGCGCCCCAATACGCCTTTCCCTCGCGACCCACCCGATCGGAGGTGAAGATGACGGCCGCGTCCGACGAGGCCCGCAGCAGCGGCAGGAAGGCCTGGGTGAGCAGGAAGGGAAAGGTCAGGTTGATGCGCAGCACGCGCTCCCATTCGCTCGCGTCGTAGTCGTCGATGCGGCTCAGAAAGGGTGCAAAGGCCGCGCAGTGCACCAGGCCGTCGAGCCGGCCGAAGGTTTCTCCCACCAGGTCCGCCGCCTTGCCGCAGAGGGTCTCGTCGGCCTTGTCCGGATTCGCCGGAAGTATGGCGGGCTCGGCGCCGCCCTCCGCCTCGATGGCGTCATAGACGGCCTCGAGGCCGACCTGATCCAGATCGCTCAATACCAGGGTCGCCCCTTGAGCGGCGGCGGCCAGGGCTAGCGCGCGGCCGATACCTTCGGCGGCCCCTGTGACTAGTACGATACGGTCCTTGAGCGGTTGCTCGGTGGACTGGGCTTCCATCTTTGGCTCCGGTGGGTTGAGGTTCAACAAACAATGACGTACGGACTCAGCAGTCAGTCAGACTGAAACTGGAGCACTGCGAGCGTGGCGCCTCTCGAGCGCCAACCGTCCGACCGAACCCAATGAATGGGTCAGATTTGAGAATCACTGGCGCCGGCTCTCACGCCATGCGTGCCAGAGCTTTCGCACGGGCGTGAGCCCAAGGCGTCGATCGGCGACGTCGAACCCGGCCGAGTCGATCTCGCCGAGCAGCAGATCCAGGAGGCGCACCTGGATTCGGATCGTCCCTGGGAGGCCCGTCAGGTCGCCCGCCCCGCGCAGGCGTCGCGTCTGATCGGCGAGCTCCCCGAGCACACCGGGAAGATGGCGACGATTGGCGGAAAGCGCCAGCTCCTCCGGGCCCAACGCGAGCGCCCGGAGCTGGGCCTCTGGAAAAAGGCTGCGCGCGCGCCCGCGGCGCAACAACCAGCCGCTGTCCCGGATCTGGTAGATCAGGCCCCCATAGGACCCGAGCCGGCGCACGGCCGCAATCTGGTCGCCGTCCGGGGTCGCGCCGCCATCTGCGGCAGCGTGCACCCGCAGCAGCAGCTCGAACAGGGCGCCCAGATCCCGCTCGGCGTGTGCGGATAGCTCCGCAAAGTCTCGCGGCTGGTGGCCCGCCAGTTCCGCCTCGACACTGGCCGCGACCGCAAGGAAGGGCTCAGGACGAAGCCCCCGACGCTCGATCACCGGGGCGAGCCGGATCCCGAGCGGGTGTGTCGGGGTGCCGTCGAAGGTGCGAGCCGTCTGCTCGCGCCACCAGGCCAGCTTGGCCGCCGCCACCCCCGGGTCTGACACCTGTTCGAGGATGCCGCGCACCTGGTGGCGCCAGCCGTGCAGTGCCGCCAGGTCGTCGCGCAGGTCGGCCGGGGCGAATCGCAGGCTGTAATAGGCCGCCGATCCGGGTGCCGTGGCCGGATTGGGGAAGCCCCAGGGATCGTGCACAGGGGCCAATCAACCGCGCTTCGGGACCGCCGCCGTCGGGCTCGACTCGCTGTCAATCATCGGGGTCGAGGACGGTCGTGACCAGATAGTTGACGTCGAGGTCGTCCGGGTCCAGCCGGTAGTCGCGGGTCAGAGGGCGATAGGTCATGCCCGCCATGTCGATGCTGCGCAGCCCGGCCGAGCGGATCCAGCGGTCCAGTTCGGAGGGCCTGATGAAGCGCGCGAAGTCGTGGGTCCCCTTGGGCAGCAGCCGAAGCAGGTACTCCGCACCGACGATGGCGAACAGGTACGACTTGGCATTGCGGTTGAGGGTGGAGAAGAACACCTTGCCGGCGGGCCGCACCAGCCGCGCGCAGGCCGCGACCACAGAGGCCGGATTGGGCACATGCTCCAGCATCTCCATGCAGGTGACGATGTCGAAGCTTCCCGGGCGCTCGGCGGCCAGGGCCTCGACCGCGACGCGCCGATAATCGACGCTGACGCCGCTCTCCAGGGTATGGAGCTCGGCGATCCGCAGGGGCATCTCACCCATGTCGATCCCCATGACGGAGGCCCCGCGCAGGGCCATCGCCTCCGCCAGGATGCCCCCGCCGCAGCCCACGTCCAGAACCTCCTTGCCCGCGAGCCCCGCCGCGCGGTCGATATAGTCGAGCCGCAAGGGGTTAATGTCGTGCAGCGGCTTGAATTCGCTGTGCGGATCCCACCAGCGGGCGGCCAACTCCTCGAACTTGCTGATCTCGCGGGGATCCACGTTGGGCGCGTCGCCCTGGGCGGCAGAGGCGGGGCTGGGGGCTTGCTGGCTCATGATGGGAGAAACCTGGGCCGATTGTGGAGGGACATAGGCTGGGTGCACGCCCATTCTATATCGAGGGATCAGCCCATAGGTCCCGAGGCCCGTCGCGGGAACCGCTTGTCCGCCGCGGGCGGGAAGCCCGCGGGAACAGCGGTCGCTCCTCCGAGCGCGGCAAGCGCCCCGCGCCCAAACCGATTAAACTTTTGAGCTTTATCCTCCGGGGGCACCTCAGATGTTCGACAAGACCATGCAGATCCGCGACTACGACCCGGAGCTCTGGGAGGCGATCCAGGGCGAGGAGCGTCGCCAGGAGGAGCACATCGAGCTGATCGCCTCCGAGAACTATGCGAGCCCGCGCGTCCTGGAGGCCCAGGGCGGCGTCATGACCAACAAGTACGCCGAGGGTTATCCTGGTAAGCGCTATTACGGCGGCTGTGAATTCGTGGACGTCGCGGAGCAGCTGGCCATCGACCGGGCCAAGCAGCTCTTCGGCGCCGATTACGCCAATGTCCAGCCCCATTCGGGCTCTCAGGCCAACGCTGCGGTCTACATGGCCCTGTGCAATGCGGGCGACACCATCCTTGGCATGAGTCTGGCCCACGGCGGGCATCTGACCCACGGGGCCAAGCCGAACTTCTCCGGCAAGCTCTACAACGCGGTCCAATATGGCCTGGACCCGGCCACCGGCGAGATCGACTACGAGGAGGTGGAGCGCCTGGCCCGCGAGCACAACCCGCGCATGATCATCGCCGGCTTCTCCGCCTACTCCCGGGTAGTGGACTGGAAGCGCTTCCGCGCCATCGCCGATGCGGTGGGCGCCTACCTGTTCGTCGACATGGCCCACGTGGCGGGCCTGGTGGCCGCCGGTGTCTATCCGAGTCCGGTGCAGATCGCCGACGTCACCACCACCACCACCCATAAGACCCTGCGCGGACCGCGCGGCGGACTGATCCTGGCGAAGTCCAACCCGGACATCGAGAAGAAGCTCAACTCCCTGGTCTTCCCGGGCACCCAGGGCGGCCCCCTGATGCATGTGATCGCGGCCAAGGCGGTGGCCTTCAAGGAGGCGCTGGAGCCGGCCTTCAAGGACTACCAGCGCCAGGTGCTGCAGAACGCCCGCACCATGGCCGAGGTCTTCGTGTCGCGGGGCTACGACGTGATCTCCGGCGGGACCGACGATCATCTGTTCCTGGTCAGCTTCATCGCCCAGGGCCTCACCGGCAAGGACGTGGACGCCTGGCTGGAGGCCGCCAACATCACCGTGAACAAGAACGCCGTCCCCAACGATCCCCAGTCCCCCTTCGTGACCAGCGGCATACGGGTCGGCACCCCGGCCATGACCACCCGCGGCTGCGGTAGCGACGAGGCGCGCGACCTGGCCGGCTGGATGTGCGACGTGATCGATGCCCGCGGCGACGCCGCCGCCATCGAGACGGCCAGGGAACAGGCGCTGGCGCTGTGCGCCCGCTTTCCGGTGTACCAGCGTTGATGCCCGGGTGGGACCAGGCCGGATCGAGTGTTGGCCGCCGGGCCGGACCCGCCGCGGCGCCGGCCTGAGCTCAGCGGGCCACACCCATGCGTTGCCCCTTCTGCGGCGCCGAGGATACCAAGGTCATCGACTCGCGCCTGGCGGGAGACGGCGATCAGGTGCGGCGTCGGCGCAAGTGCGTCGTCTGCCGTGAGCGCTTCACCACCTTCGAGAGCGCCGAGCTCAACCTGCCGCGGATCGTCAAGCGCGACGGCAGCCGCGTGCCCTTCGACGGGCGCAAGCTGCGCAACGGCATCACGCGGGCCCTCGAGAAGCGTCCGGTGAGCACCGAGCAGGTGGACGCGGCGATCGCCCGTATCCAGCGCAAGCTGATGCAGAGCGGGGAGGGGGAGGTGCCCTCGCGGCGTCTGGGTGAGCTGGTCATGGACGAACTGCACCAGCTCGATCAGGTCGCCTATGTGCGCTTCGCGAGCGTCTATCGTAAGTTCGAGGACGTAGCGGCCTTTCGCGAGGAAATCGACCGGCTGGAGCGCCAGCCCACGCCGGAGGCCAAGCGCCAGCAACTCGATCTGCTGGCGGAGCTGGAGCCAAAGCCACTGGAGTCATCCCGCAAGTGAGCGCCGACGATCGCATCCACATGGCGCGGGCCCTGCAGCTCGCCCGTCTCGGACTCTACACCACGGGCCCCAATCCCCGGGTCGGTTGCGTGCTGGTGCGTGATGGCGAGGTGGTAGGCGAGGGCTGGCACCGGCGCGCGGGCGAGCCCCACGCCGAGCGCCTCGCCCTCGCCGCCGCGGGCGCGCGGGCCCACGGCGCCACCGCCTATGTCACCCTTGAGCCCTGCTGCCACCAGGGCCGCACCCCGCCCTGCGCGGATGCCCTGATCGAGGCCGGGATCGCCCGTGTGGTGGCGGCCCTGATCGACCCCAACCCCCGGGTCGGGGGCCGCGGCCTCGCCCGCCTGGGCGAGGCCGGCATCGAGACGGAGTCGGGCCTGTTGGAAGCGGAGTCGGCGGCACTGAATCCCGGGTTCGTCAAGCGCATGCGCGAAGGCCTGCCCTACTGCCGCTGCAAGCTCGCGGCGAGCCTCGACGGGCGTACCTCCATGGCGAGCGGCGAGAGCCGCTGGATCAGCTCCGAGTCCTCGCGGCGCGACGTTCACCGCCTGCGCGCCCGCTGCGGGGCCGTCGTCACCGGGGTCGCCACCCTGCTGGCGGACGACCCCTCGATGACGGTGCGGCTCGGACCACCGGCACTGCTCGGACTGGAACCCGACGAGCCGCTGCCCCAGCCCCTGCGGGTCATCGTCGACAGCCGGCTGCGCACCCCGGCGTCGGCGCGCATGCTGGCCCTGCCAGGGGGCGCCGTCATCGCCTGTTGCGACGTCAGCAACCCGACGCGGATCACGGAGATGGAGGCGGCCGGTGCCCGGGTCGTCCGACTCCCGGCGGCCCACGGGCGCGTGGACCTCAGCGCCCTGATGCGCTGGCTCGCGGCCCAGGAGATCAACGAGGTGCTGCTCGAGGCCGGCCCCACCCTGGCCGGCTCGGCCCTTGCCGGCGGCTTGGTGGACGAGCTGGTGCTCTACGTCGCCCCCCACCTGATGGGTGACGGCGGTCGGGGCCTCTTCCATCTCCCCGGGCTCGAGCGCATGGAGCACCGCATCCCGCTGGTCATCGACGAGGTGCGACGCATCGGCCCCGACCTGCGGCTGCGCCTGAGGCCGGCAAAGTCCTGACCCCACTGCCAACCACTGCGCTCATGTTCACAGGCATCATCCAATCCGTCGGAGGCATCCGCCGCCTCGAGCCCCGCGGCGGCGACGTGCGCCTCACCATCGCCACGGGCAAGCTGCGGATGGCGGACGTGGCCCTGGGCGACAGCATCGCCGTCAACGGCGTCTGTCTGACCGCCGTCGCACTGGCCGCCGACGCCTTCTCGGCGGACTGCTCCCGCGAGACCCTCTCACTCACCACCCTGGGCGACCTCCAGCCCGGCAGCCCGGTCAACCTGGAGAAGGCGCTGACCCTCTCCGCGCCGCTGGGCGGCCATCTGGTCAGCGGCCACGTGGATGGGGTGGGGCGGTTGCTGGAGCGCACCGAGGACGCGCGCTCCTGGCGCCTACGCATCGAGGCGCCGCCCGAGCTGGCCCGCTACATCGCCCACAAGGGCTCGATCTGCGTCGACGGCGTGAGCCTGACCGTGAACAGCGTGGACGGCGCCCTGTTCGAGCTCAACATCGTCCCCCACACCCTGGAGGAGACCATCATCGTCCACTATCAGGTCGGCACCCGGGTCAATCTGGAGGTGGACCTCATCGCCCGCTACCTGGAGCGGCTGCTGCTCGGTGACAGGGCGGCCGAGCCCAAGTCCGGGGGGCTCACCCTCGAGCTCCTGGCGAAGCACGGCTTCCTGCGCTGATCTCCAACGGCGACCTCGGCCCCGGTGGCCCGGCCCGTCCTCACCCCAGGCCAATCCTCACCCGAGCGTGGTGTCGAGCACCATCATCAAGGCAAATCCCGCCATGAGACCCAGTGTCGCCGGGGTCTGATGGCCGTTGCGGTGGGTCTCCGGAATCACCTCGTGGGAGACCACGAAGATCATGGCCCCGGCGGCGAGGCCGAGCCCAACCGGATAGGTGATCGCCAGGCCGCTGCTCAGTCCCACTCCGAGCAGAGCCCCCAGGGGCTCCATCAGGCCGCTGGCCGCGGCCAGTCGGACCGCGCGCCAGGGCGCGAGCCCGATGGCCCGCAACGCCATGGCCACGGCCAGACCCTCGGGAATGTCCTGTAGGGCGATCGCGGTGGTCAGCGGCAGGCCCACGCCCCTATCGCCCTGGGAGAAGGACACCCCGATGGCCATGCCTTCCGGCAGGTTGTGCAGGGCGATGGCGATGACGAAGAGCCAGAGCCGCCCGATCCGCTCATATCCCACCCCTTGGGGGCCGGCGTATCCGTGCTCATGGGGCATGAACTGGTCCAGTCCCAGCATGAGCAGCGCCCCCAGGGCCATACCGGCGACCACGGTCGCCGCACCCAGGGGGCCATTGCCGGTGATGGCCTCGCCAGCGGAGTACAGCCGATCCGGGCGCATCGCTCCAATCGATTCTCGAGATATTTGCGATTGTCCGAGTCAATGACCCGGCGGGACCCTTACGGAGTCTCTCAGGGGGAGTGGGTTGCGGGCCTCGGCCGTCAAGGCGACTGCAGCCGCGCGAGTGTGATCTGGATCACGAAACCACTCGCGCGCATGCCCTTGGGCGGACTTTTGGGCGGCTCCGCACAAACGATTCCCACCGCAAGGGTATCCTGAGGGCGTGTCAGTGGTTAAGGGTTTAAATGCCTGGACTGACTTGCGGTTCTCTCCTCCTCAAGTGGTGTTTACGCCCCGGTCGGCATGACGGGGCGTTTTATTTTTCCGCGCCCTCGTCGTCCCCCCCCGGGTCCCAAGGCCCCCGAGTCCCTGCCCAGTGCGCGAAGACTTGCATCTTGATCCCTGGGGTCGCTCGGCTTCAGCCGGTCTCGGCGGTTCGCTTCTCCCGGCGCTTGAGCCAGACCTCCAGTCCCTGGGCATTGAGGACTGTGTCCACGGCAAGCAGCTCGGCGATGGCGGAGTCGCCCAGGGCCACGCCGTGCGCCTTCGCCTGACCGACCAGGTGCGCCCGCACCGCCGCTTCCAGCCGCGCCCCCCGTTCCGGGTCCTGGCGCCCCTCCTCGCTCAGGGCGATTGCCGCAAGATCCCGAATGCTCTGGCGCAGAGCGCCCACCAGGCTCCGGGGGTGCTCGACCATGCAGTAGTGGGTGAGGTACATGGCCCTGGGCTCCAGGTCCATGAGCCGGTCGAGGCTCTGCAGCCAGGCCTCGGGGTCGAAGGCGACCGGGGTGGTGGGGGCAAAGATCCAGGGTCCGGCGGCCGTGTCGAATTCGCGATAAGAGATGCCGAAGGTGTCGCCGGTGAAGCAGCCGCGGGTGAGTCCGTCACGGATGCAGCCGTGATGGTTGGCGTGGCCGGGGGTGTCGATGAAGGTCAGCGTTCGCCCCGCGAGGTCGATCGTCTGTCCATCCTCGGCCAGCATCACCCGCTCCTCTGGGACCGGGACCAGGGTGCCAAAGTCACGGGTGAAGGCCGCCCGGCCATACACCTCGGTCGCCCCCGCCTCGAGCCGGGACGGGTCGATTAGATGGGGGGCGCCCTTGGGGTGCACCCAGAGCCGGGCCTTTTGGCAGGCCGCCATCAGTTGTCCGGCCCCGCCGGCATGGTCCAGGTGGACATGGGTGGGGATCACGTAATCCACTTCTCCAGGGGTCAGGCCCAGCTCCGCGATGACGTCGAGCAGGCCCGGTACCGTCAGCGAGGTCCCGGTGTCCACGAAGGCGAGCCGCTCCCCTGAACGCAGGAGGTAGCAGGCGGCGAGCCCGGGGCGATAGAGCCCGGTCTCGATGCAGTAGGTCTGGTCCGCGATCTCTTTGAAGCCGATGGTTGCCATGGTCGGTTCGCGCTCTCTCGAAGGATGCAGAATCGGGCGGCGAGTCTCTCACAGCCCCGGCGCCTGCCGTCGCCTTAACCCGCCGGGATGCCGGCATTAACGCGGCAAATAACACTAAATCACTATTTGCTGATGTGAATCAATTGTTCTTGCCTTCCGAGTTGATTTTCCGCATTCTCACCGCGTGAGGGCGCTTCGCCTTCACAGGCCCCGTCCAAACAGAAACGAAACCGCGGCATCCGCGGCCGCGTATGTCGTTTCGTCTCTGGGCGGTGGCCGAAGTTCTTGATCAACGGAATTCTTGCGAGCGAGCTGCTCGAACGCCTGCGGCGTGGGTGGGCCCATGACGATACTCAGCCAACAGGACAGCGAGACGCAGAGTTACACCTTGTGTCCGAACCAGTCCCTGGACTGGCGGGCGACCAAACGGCTCTTCCTGGGGTTCGCGGCCTGCATGGCCTTTTTCAGCGCCTATTGGGTGACGCAAGGCGCCTGGCTGGTCCTGCCGTTCTTCGGCCTTGAGCTCGGGGTGCTGGGATCCGCCCTGTACCTGAGCGCCTTGGCGGGGAGCCGGTGCGAGGTGATCGAGATCGCCGGGGCCGATCTGCGCGTGCTGCGCGGCGGTCGACGGGTGGACCGGGTGGAGCAGTTGCCCCGGTACTGGTCGAGGGTGGTGCTGAGCCAGGATCCCAGCGGCTGGTATCCGAGCCGCCTGTGGCTGGTCTGCCATGGTCGGCGCGTGCCGGTGGGCAGCGCCCTGGTCGAGCACGAGCGACTCCAACTGGCCGCCGAGCTGACCCGCCAGCTGGGGACAGGCCCGTCCATCTTCCATCGCCGGCTTGGGCCGGTGGTCACAGGGTCGGTCGCATCGGCCCCCCAAGTACAACGAGAGAGCACATGGCCCTAACCCCTATCAGAACCCCCCGTCCCGCCCGGATCGTCCCGGGGGCCGCCGGGACCCTTTTGACCCTTGGGGCCGCCCTCTGGGCCGGCGGGGCCTGCGCTGAGCTTGGGATCAATTTTCCCCTGCCCGCCGCCGGCGTGGCACAGGAGATCTACAACATCCACATGCTCACCACCACCGTGGCGACGGTGCTTCTGGTGATCATCTTCAGCTTCGTGATCTATTCCCTTATCCATCACCGCAAGAGCCGCGGCTATGTGGCCGATCAGCACTTCCACGAAAGCTGGTTCGGGCACTGGTCCTGGGTGATAGTCCCGGTGCTGGTCCTGGGTGTGGACATGACGATCGCACACTCCGCCCAAAAGACCCTGGAAAAGGTCTGGGAGGTCCCGAAGGGCGAGGACATGCTGGACGTTAAGGTGGTAGGCCACCAGTGGTGGTGGGAATACGACTACCTGGACCACTCGGTGGAGATCGACGGTAAGCCTCAGACCGTGCGCATCGAGAGCCGCTACACGCCCCAGGACAAGGCTGGAGACCTCTACCTGAGGGATGTGGACAACCCATTGGTGCTGCCGGTGGGTCGGAAGGTGCGCTTTCTCCATACCTCGGCAGACGTGAACCACGCTTTCTGGGTGCCGGAGCTGGCGGTGAAGAAGGACGCGATCCCCGGCTATGTGACCGAGACCTGGGTCGACCTCAACCGCGAGGGTACCTTCCGCGGTCAGTGCGCTGAGCTATGCGGGACCTGGCATTCGCGCATGCCGATCGTGGTGGAGTCGGTGTCCGAGGATAAGTTTGACGCCTGGATGGAGGAGAAGAAGAAGAGCATGCTCGCGTCCGCCGCCGAGGCCTCGATGGACAAGACCTGGACCAAGGAGGAGCTGATGGAGAAGGGCCAGTCCTCCTACAACACCAAGTGCGGGGCCTGTCACCAGATCACCGGCAAGGGCCTGCCGCCGGCCTTTCCTCCCCTGGCGGGTAGTAAGGTTGCGACGGGGCCCATCGCTGGACACCTGGACGTCGTGCTCAACGGCCGTCCCGGCACCGCCATGGTCGCCTGGAACACCCTGAGCGACCTTGAGCTGGCCGCCATCATCACCTACGAGCGCAATGCCTGGGGTAACGACACGGGCGACCTGATTCAGCCCCGCGACATCAAGGCCGCGCGCTCTCTGGCCGTGAAATGAGCCGACCCATGAGCTGACCCGGGCCGCCCGCCAGCGGCCGCAACTGAAGAACCGTCACGACAGGTACACAGGCATGACGACGACCACACTGGATCACGAGCTCGGACAGGCCCATGAGCACGAGCACCACGGCCCGCCGCGGGGACTCAAGCGGTGGCTGTTCTCCACCAACCACAAGGACATCGGGACCATGTACCTGGTGTTCGCGCTGATCATGCTGTTCGCGGGCGGGGCGAGCGCCATGCTGATCCGCATGGAGCTGTTCATGCCGGGTCTGCAGCTCCTGGAGCCGGACCTCTACAACAACCTGGTCACCAATCACGCCCTGCTCATGATCTTCGGCGCCGTAATGCCGGCCGCCGCCGGCATGGCCAACTGGATGATCCCGCTGATGATCGGGGCGCCGGACATGGCCCTGCCGCGCATGAACAACCTGAGCTTCTGGATACTGCCCGCGGCCGGAACCATGCTGATACTGTCTTTCATCGTGCCGTTCTTTCCCGGCGGGGGCACCCAAATCAACACCGGCTGGACCCTGTATCCGCCCCTGTCGCTGCAGGTGGGAATGTCCATGGACTTCCTGATCTTCGCCATCCACCTGCTGGGCATCTCTTCGGTGCTGGCGTCGATCAACATCATCGTCACCATCTTCAACATGCGCGCCCCCGGCATGGGGTTCTTCGACATGCCGATCTTCGTCTGGACCTGGCTGGTCACCGCCTTCCTCCTGATCCTGGTGGTGCCGGTGCTGGCCGGCGGCGTGACCATGCTGCTGTTCGACCGTCACTTCGGCACCAGCTTCTTCAATGCGGCCGGCGGCGGTGATCCGGTGCTCTTCCAGCACCTGTTCTGGTTCTTTGGACACCCCGAAGTCTACATCCTGATCCTGCCCTCCTTTGGGATCCTGGCTTCGATCGTGCCAACCTTCGCCCGCAAGCCCCTGTTCGGCTACAACTCCCTGATCGGCGGCATGATCGCGATCATGGTCATCGGCATGGTCGTGTGGGCCCATCACCAATACACGGTGGGGATGTCGCTGGGTGCGGTCAGCTATTTCATGATCGGCACCATCATCATCTCGATACCGGTGGGGCTCATGGTCTTCAACTACATGGCGACCATGTGGAAGGGCTCCATGACCTTCGAGACCCCCATGCTGTTCGCCGTGGCCATCCTGCTGATGTTCTCCTTCGGCGGGCTCACCGGCATCATGCTGGCCGTGGTGCCGGCGGACATGCAGTACCAGGACAGCATGTTCGTGGTGGCCCATTTCCACTATGTGCTACTGCCGGGTGCCGTCTTCGGTCTCTTCGCGGGGGTCTTCTTCTGGCTGCCGAAGTGGACCGGGCACATGTACAACGAGAAGCTCGGAAAGATCTTCTTCTGGGTCAATGTCATCAGCTTCAACATCACCTTTTTCCCCCAGCACTTCATCGGCTTGGCGGGCATGCCGCGGCGCATCGCCGACTACAACGTGATGTTCGCCGAGTTCAACATGGTCTCGAGCATTGGGGCCTTCGTCTTCGGCCTCAGCCATCTGCTGCTGCTCTATATCGTCATCGACACGGTGCGCCGCGGTAGGAAGGCCGACGCCAGGGTCTGGGAGGGCGCCAAGGGCCTGGAGTGGGAGCTGCCCTCTCCGCCGCCCTTCCATAGCTGGACCACGGCGCCCGATCTGGCCGCCTATTCGCTCAAGTAACCGCAAGCGGGCGGCGGTCGGGATCAGGTACCCGGCCGCGCCGCATCGAAGGTCCCCTATGCAATACGACACCCCATCGAGCGACTCTTCCTCGAGCGAGGAGCGGCGGCGCCGGAACCTGCGCACCGCCTGGCTCCTGGCCGGCTTTGCACTCTTTGTCGCGGCGAGCTCGGTGCCGTTCTGGCGAGGCCTCTACCAACTGGCCGTCAGCGCGGGTCAATGAGCGTTATGACCACCTCATCGCCGACCTCTGGGCTGGAGACCGAGCGCCGAAAGCGGCGCACCCTGCTGTGGCTTGGCGCCCTGGCGCTCGGCATGTTCGGTTTCGGGTTTGCCCTGGTTCCGCTCTATGGTCTGCTGTGCGAGGTCACCGGGACCCAGTCACTGGGGGAACAGGCAAAGACCGCCGCCACTGCGGCCGCCTTGCCGCCGGGGGCGGTGGACGAGTCGCGGTGGGTGACGGTCAAGTTCGACACCACCATACAGCCGGACCTGCCCTGGAGCATCATCCCGGCGGAGCGCAAGGTGCGGATACACCCGGGTGAGACGCGCCGCGTCGACTTTCATGCGGAGAACCGTTCCGGGGCGGTGATCACAGGTCAGGCGCTGCCGAGTATCGCGCCCTTCCAGGCGGGCGCCTTCTTCAGCAAGCTCGAGTGCTTCTGCTTCACCCGACAGACCCTGAGCGGGAACGAGCGCCGGGTCATGCCGCTTTTGTTCACCGTGTCTCCCGATCTCCCTGAGGGCATCGACTCACTCACCCTGTCCTACAGCGTGATGCGAGTATCCGACGCCCAACCCATCGCCGCCAACTGATGGCGCGCCGCCGGCCAAACATCGAGAGCAAGAGGAATCCGATCCCATGAGCAGCGCCGCCCACGGACAAAAAGACTATTACATCCCGGATCCCAGCCCATGGCCCCTGACCGCCATGATCGCGGTGCTCACCATGCTCGCCGGGACGGCGCTCACCATCAACGGCATCCATGTCGGTCCCTGGATGATCGGCGGCGGCCTGATCCTGCTCGCCGTCATGTTCTACGGCTGGTTTGGGGACGTGATCAAGGAGAGCATGAACGACCGCTATAACGCCCAGGTCGACCGCTCATTCCGCCAGGGCATGTTCTGGTTCATCGCCTCGGAGGTCTTCTTTTTCCTGAGCTTTTTCGGGGCGCTCTGGTACATCCGAAACGTTGCCATGCTCTGGCTCGGCGGCGGCGGCTATCTGGGGGAGACCCATGACATCCTTTGGAGCCAGTTCGATGCTGTGTGGCCGTCGGCCGGCCCCAAAGAGCTGGGCGGCGAATTCGAGCCCATGGCCCCCTGGGGTATTCCCGCGATCAACACCCTGATCCTGCTCACCTCGGGCGCAACCGTGACCTGGGCCCACTGGGGGCTGAAGCAGGGGGAAAACGCCACCCTGGTGCGCGGGCTGCTGGCCACCATCGGCCTCGGCTTCCTGTTCGTGATCCTTCAGGCCTGGGAGTACAGCCACGCCTACCACGAGCTCAATCTGACGTTGGGCTCCGGCGTCTACGGCTCGACCTTCTACATGCTGACGGGTTTCCACGGATTCCACGTGACCATGGGCGCGGTCATGCTCTCGGTGATAGCGGTGAGGGCGATGAAGGGGCACTTCACGCCCCATAATCACTTCGCCTTCGAGGCCGTTGCCTGGTATTGGCATTTCGTCGACGTGGTGTGGCTGGGACTTTTCGTCTTCGTCTATTGGCTTTGATCGGGCGGCGGGCGCGCGAGGAGGGTGCGCGAATCGAGGCGGCGCCCGCGCGACCCCCGCGGTCGCGGGGGTCCGGCGGGCGCCTGTTTCCGCTTCGCAGTCGGATCCTCGGTGAACTCTGGGCGTTCTCAGGCCCCGTGGACACCATGGGGCTCGATGACCCCGAAAAGATAGCCGAGGATGAGCAGGCCGAACAGGGTGAGTGAGAGGACGATGCGGATCGTCAGGGCGCGTACGACCCGAGTCTTGTCCATCTCTCCGTCATCCTTGGCCAGATAGTACATGCCCTGGCCGAGCGAGAAGACGATGAAGCCCAGCACCACGAGCACCGGTAGCTTGAAGATGAGATCCATAGGGGTCTCCGTAAGGGTTGAGCGAGGTCGCCATGCGCGCCGTTGACACCAGCCCGGCGCAACATAGACAGGACTATAGCAGTCGCATGCGGTTTGGTGATCTGGTGTTCCGATTCCGCTGGGTGCCCACGCTCCTGCTCGCCGCGCCCATCCCGCTGTTCCTGGCGCTCGGGTTCTGGCAGCTCGATCGCGCGGACCAGAAGCGGGCCCTGGCGCAGACCCTGGCGACCCGGGCGGAACTGTCACCTGCGCCCATCGAGGGTCTCATTCCCGATGCGGATGCCGAGGCGCTGCGCTACCGACCCGTCGTCGCCACCGGCCGCTTCGTGGCCGACCATCAGGTCCTGATCGAGGGACGGCGCGAGGGCAATCAGACCGGCTTTCACGTCATCACGCCCCTGCGCCTGGGCGTCTCGGGCCCCCTGCTCCTGGTCAACCGGGGCTGGATTCCCGCCCGGCCCAACGGCGAGCCGACCCCCGCACCGGTGCCCGAGGGGGAGTTCACCCTGGCCGGGGAGGCCGAGGTCCCGGCGCCTCCCGCCCTGGTGCTCGACAGAGGCGGGGACGCGGCAAAGAGCTGGGGGTGGCGCTGGCCCTACCTCACCGTGGATCTGTTTCGGGCCACGGTGTCTGAACCCGTCCAGCCGGTGTTGATGCTGCTGAGCCCGCAGGACCCGAACGGCTTCGTGCGTCATTGGACGCGGCCGCTGCCCAACGTGGGTATGCATCTGGGGTATGCCGTCCAGTGGTTCGGCTTCGCGCTGATCGCCCTGGTGGTCTATCTGCGACTGAGCTTCGAGCGCAAGCCGCCGCGGGGGCTTGAGGCGTGAGCGCCTCAGCGGCGGTCAGCCAGCGACGAAACCTGTGGCCCCTGTGGGCCATGGTCGCGGTGTTCGCAGCACCCATGATAGCCACCTGGTTCTACTTCTTCTTCCCCGAATACCTGCCGGAGACACACAGCAATCGGGGCGAGATCCTCAAACCGGCCGTGGCGCTGCCAGCGGGACTTGGGCTCAGCACCCCGAGCGGCGAGCCCCTGGATCTGGCGTCCCTGGAGGGTGCCTGGGTCCTGACCTACTTGGTGGACGGTGCCTGCGCGGAGAACTGCCTCGAGCGCCTGGTGCAGATGCGCCAGATCCGTCTGGGCCTGGGTGAGAACGGCCATCTGGTGGAGCGTCTGCTGCTGGTGACGGAGCCGCAGGTGCCGGTGGATCAGGCACTGATGGAGCGCGCCTTCGAGGGGATGCGTGTGGCGCTCACCGACGCCGGCGGGCGCGCCAGGATGCTCGCCGCCCTGGGGTCAGGGCCCGAGGCTCTGGGGCGGCTCTACATCCTGGACCCCCAGGGGCGCCTGATGATGCGCTATGCGGTCGACGCCCCGGCGAAAGACACACTGAAAGACATGGAACGCCTGCTCAAGGGCTCCAAGAATTGGATCAAGGGTGCGAATTATGGCCACGACTGACCTCCGCCTCGACAAATCCCGGACGCTGGCCGGCGATCTGGTCCTGGGCGTCAACTGGCGCCGCTACTATGACCTCACCAAACCCAAGGTCGTGGTGCTGATCCTGTTCACCGCCCTGGTTGGCATGCTGCTCTCCACGCCGGGGCTGGTGCCTCTGCCTACCCTGATCTTCGGGTTGGCCGGGATCGGTCTGGCCGCCGCGGCCGGGGCGGCGCTGAACCACGTGGTGGATCAGCGCATCGACGGGGTCATGGAGCGCACCCGCAACCGGCCCCTGCCCACCGGCGACCTGGAGGCCCCGAACGCCCTGCTGTTCGCCTTGGGGCTACTGGTGCTGTCCATGCTGATCCTGGTCCCATTGGTGAATGTGCTCACCGCGGTGCTCACCTTCTTCGCCTTCGTCGGCTATGCGGTCATCTATACCCTCTACCTCAAGCGCAGCACCCCCCAGAACATCGTTTGGGGCGGCTTGGCCGGGGCCTTGCCGCCACTGCTCGGGTGGACCGCCGTGACCAACGAGGTGAGTCTGGACCCGCTGATTCTGGTGCTCCTCATCTTCGTCTGGACCCCGCCCCATTTCTGGGCGCTCGCCATCAAGCGCCGGGATGAGTACGCGCGAGCCGGCATCCCGATGCTCCCCGTCACCCATGGGGTGGCCTTCACCAAGAGCCAGATCCTGATCTACACCCTGCTGCTCTTCGTGGTCTCCCTGATGCCGGTCAAGACCCACATGAGCGGGTATCTCTATCTGGCGGGGGCCCTATGGCTGGGCTCCACCTTCATCTATCACGCCTGGCGCCTGTACCGCAGCGAGGGTGACGATCATGCCATGCGCACCTTCGGCTACTCCATCCTGTACCTGACCCTGTTGTTCTCGTTCCTGCTCGCTGACCACTATCTGGCGCCGGTGCTGCGGCTCGTCGGTCTGACCGCCTGAGGCATCGGTACGAGCTTGGTCGCGACCGCCCTCTTCATCCAGGTCCGTTCAGTTGGAGCGCCGGCTCAGGGCGCCGATCACCACCAGGACGAACAGGATGCCCCCGATCACCGCCAGCAGACCGCCGATGCCCATGACCCCCATAGCGGCCTTGGCCCCCAGGCTCTCGAGCGCCTGGGCGGCGCCCGCGGTCTTGCGCTGTATTCCCATGGCACCGGAGACCGCAAGGCCACCGATATGCAGCAGCTGACCGACGCCGTAGATCCATGGCTGAAGGCGCGCGGTGCGCCCGTCCGGCGTGCCGAATCCCAGCCGCGGCAGCAGGTGATACGTGAGACCCATGAGGGCGAGGGTCACGCCCACGATGGAGCCGTGATAGTGGGCCGGGACTATAGTGTTCGACCCCGCAATCAGCATCGCCAGCATCCCTCCGGCCGCGAACAGGGTGAGCGACGCGGCCAGGGCACGTCGCACCGGCAGGCTTCCGGCGGGCGACGCCCGGTTGCGCCGGCGGAGCAGCGCGATCAACAGGGTCAGACCGACCGGCACCGCCGCGAGCCCGTTGCCCCATTGCATCAGCCAGGTGTAGGCGAGCCGGGTCTCTGCCGAGTCCGGCGCGTGGAGCCAGTGGATCAGAGGCACGGCGACCAGGGGCAGCACGCCCAGCACCAGGAGCGCGGACAGTCCGCGGGGCCCCAGCGGCAGAACGCGGCCCACCGCGCGCGCCAGCCAGATCCAGGCCACCAGCAGGACCTGGGTGTAGACGAACTGCAGGACATGGCCCGGACCCCAGAACAGGTATTCGTAAAAGGCCTTGCCCTCCCAGGTGGGCGAGAGTCCGAGCCAGGTCCACACCAGGGAGAGCGCGGCCACCAGGGCCGCGATTGCGGCGGTGAGGGTGCCGACCCCCAGTGGGTCGTCCCAGCGCAGGCGCGCGCGGGCGCCGCTCAGATAGCCCAGGAGGTGGAGCAGGATGCCGAGCGCAAAGAGTCCGAGCCCGCCGACGAAAAGCGGATGGTCGAGCACCGGGACATAGTTGTTGAGCAGTGGCTCCAGGGCACCCAGAAACGGCGAGGCCGCCACCAGCGCGCAGCCGGCCGCGGCCATGGCGAATGCGCCCCACGAAAGACCGGCCAAGGGCCTTGCGGCCAGGCTCCACAGCACCCCGGCGAAGGCGAGGAACCAGATCAGCACCGACAGGTCGACGTGCACGACCAGAGCCACCCGGAAAAAGTCTTGGGTGGGGAACAGGACCCCGGTACCTGGCGCCCGGGCGGCCACCAAGAGCAGGGCGAAGACACCAGCGAGCGCCAGCGCACTCACCCCGAGTCCGAGCCAGGCGCTCGCCAGGCGCCGCCGGCTGGCGTCGGCGACCGATTCCCAATCCGCGCCCACCGAGTCTGTCGTTCGCGCCATAACCGCCACCCGAATCACTCCCGCCGTTGTTGCGACGCGCCATTCTAGGGACCCGAGATCCGTGAAGCGAACCGCCTTTTCAACGCTCGCCCTGGTCGTGGCCTTGCTGGCCCTAGCCGTGATCATGCTCGGGGCTTATGTCCGGCTGAATGATGCGGGTCTCGGTTGTCCGGACTGGCCCGGGTGCTATGGTCAATTGGTGGCGCCCAGTCACCCCCAAGCGGTGGCCCGGGCCAACAGCGCCTTTCCCGAGCGGCCGGTGGAGACCCATAAGGCGTGGAAGGAGATGGCCCACCGCTATCTGGCGACGGCTCTGGGGCTCGCCATCCTGGTCCTAGCGGTGGCGGCCTGGCGCGGGCGTGCCCGGGGTCTGCCGCTCCTGCTGCCGCTGCTGTTGGTGGCCCTCGTGGTGTTTCAGGGGCTTCTCGGCATGTGGACGGTGACCCTGCTGGTGAACCCCAGTATCGTCACCGCCCACCTGGCCGGCGGAATGGCGACCCTGGCGCTGGCCTGGTGGCTTGCACTGCGCACCGGCCCGTCCCCGCAGTCGCCGTCAGCGGGACTGGCGCGGCTCAGACCCTGGGCCTGGGCAGGCCTGGCGCTGCTCACAGGCCAGATCCTGCTCGGCGGCTGGACCAGCACCCACTATGCGGCCGTGGCCTGTATCGAGTTTCCCACCTGCTATGGCGGCCAGTGGTGGCCGCCGACCGACTTCCGCGAGGGATTCGCCCTCTGGAGACCCATAGGCCCGAGCTATGAGCTCGGCCGACTGGACAGCGCCGCGCGCACCGCCATCCATCTGACCCATCGGCTGGGCGCCCTGGTCGTGCTCCTGTATCTTGGCGCCCTGGCATTGGCGGTCATGCGCCGTGCCCAATCCGCCTCCGAGGTCCGCGTGGGCCTGGCACTGGGGGTGATGCTTCTGGTGCAGATCGCCCTGGGCATCACCAACGTGCTCGGGCATCTGCCGCTGTGGGTCGCGGTGGCACACAATGGGGGGGCAGCGCTCCTTCTGCTTACGCTGATCGCCCTGATCCATCGCTTGTATCCGGTCCCTGTGGCCCGGACCTTGGACCAACCGGGGTCCCTGGGGGCCCGACCGATCGTTGCGGGCCATCGCGCTCTGGAGTCCTCGCCATGACGACCGAGACAACCGCCCCCAGGGAACGGCCCGTGAGCCGCGGGCCCGGTCTCCTGTTTCTACTGATTGCGGGCCTGGCGACGGCGGCCGGTCTCTGGTTCGGCGCCGCGACCTTCCGGGGACTGTCGAGCCCGGTGCCTCTGCAGTTGAAGGCGGGCACCCTGCTGCCGCAGCCCCGGCCGCTCGCCGACTTCGCACTCACGGGCCAGGACGGCCAGCCATTCTCGCTCGCGAACCTCCGGGGCCACTGGACCTTTCTCGCCATTGGCTACACCCACTGCCCGGACATCTGTCCCATGACCCTGGCCACCTTTGACGCGATCGAGGGTCAGATCAGGCAGGGCGAGGGCCGAAGCGACCGGGACTCTGGCGGACGGCCAGCGGCGCAGTTTCTGTTCATCTCGGTCGATCCAGGGCGCGATACCCCGGAGCGCCTCGGCCAGTACGTGCACTACTTCAATCCGGACTTCCTGGGCGCTACCGGGGATGACGCCCAGCTGCGCGCCCTGGTCGCCCAGCTTGGTCTGCTCTATGCCAGGGTGGAGGCCCAGGACTCGGCCATGGGTTATCTGATGGACCATTCCGCCACCATCCTGCTGCTCGACCCGCACGCACGTCTCGCCGCGGTTTTCAGCGCGCCGCACGACCCTAGGCTCATGGCGACCGACTATTTGACGATTACGACTAACCACCGAACCTGACCAAAACGATACTGGAGGAACCACCTATGGCCACGGCCGCCGTCACGCATCATTCACATCCCGATACCCCTCGCGTCAACGAGATCAGCCTGGAGACCCCCTGGGAATGGCTGGTAAAGGGCTGGGGGGACCTCAAACGCGCCCCCAAGTTCAGCCTGACCTATGGGGCCTTCTTTGCCCTGGTCAGCGTGCTCATGACCGTTGGGCTCCTCTCCGAGGGACTCTTCTTCATTGTCCCCCCGCTCGCGGCAGGTTTTTTCCTGGTGGCGCCCTTGCTCGGCATCGGGCTCTACCAGATCAGTGAGAACCTGCAAGAGGGCCGGCAGGTCGAGTATTGCCAGGCGCTCCAGGCCTGGAAGCGCAACGAGGTCCAGCTCGGCGCCATGGCCTTGGTGCTGGTTCTGGTGCTACTGGTGTGGATGCTCTCCGCCCTGCTGGTCTTCGCGATCTTCTTCGACAATCCGGTGCCCACCTGGGAGAACTTTGTCCCCCAGGTCTTCCTGTCCGGCGAGAACAACGGGTTTGTGGCGGCCGGCATCATCGTCGGCGGCCTGATCGCGGCCTTCACCTATTGCATTAGCGCCGTTACGGTGCCGATGCTCATGGACCGCCAGGTGGACGTGATGACCGCCATGCGCACGAGTGTGGAGGCGGTTAAAAAGAACTGGCAGCCGATGACCCTGTGGGCGGCACTGATCGTGATGTTCGTCGGCATCGGCATTCTCACCTACTACATCGGCCTGATCGTCGCCATGCCCTTGGTGGGCCACGCCACCTGGCACGCCTACCGGGATCTGGTCCCCCGCGACTGACCGAGCTGCAAGCCGCCGGCCCCGGGCACCCTGGGGCCGGCGATCCGCCACCGCATCCCGGCCCAGCCCTGTTATGATCAGCCCCAAGTCGATGGTCGTCGCTGCCATCCTGGTCCTCATCGTGACCGTCTCCGCCTGGTCGAAGCTCCGCTTTGTGGACGAGGAGGATTTCGCCCCTCAGCGCTGGAGGCTGGATGAGCATCCGGCCCTTCGGCAGCAGGAGGCGGGGCAGGGGCACCGTCCCGATCCCTCTGATCCGGACCATCCTGCGCGCGGACATCGGGGCTGAATCACTTCTACCGCGCCTTTGCTATGATCGCGCCCAGCCATAGGTCGGGCGGTGCCTGCCTCTGGACCCAACATCAAGTCTGAGGAACCTCAATGAACAATCGATTTGTCCAGGGTATCGCGGTCGTGGCGACCGCCGGTCTGTTGATTACCGGCTGTGCCTCCGACGGCACCATGAGCGAAACTGGCAGAGGTGCGGCCATTGGAACCGCCGGCGGGGCTGCCCTGGGGGCCGCTATCGGCTCATTCGGCGGCAACGCGGGCCGCGGTGCACTCATCGGCGCCATCGGCGGGGCGCTGGCCGGCGGCATGGTCGGTGCGTACATGGAGCAGCAGCGCCAGGACTTCGAGAAGGCGCTGGCAGACCAGATCGCGGCCGGCGCCATTCGGGTAGAAAAGCTGCCCAATGACCAGCTGCTGGTGGGCATGACCGGCGAGACCACCTTCGAGGTGGATTCGGACCAGATCAATGCCGGTTTCTACCCGACCATGGACACCATCTCCGGAATCGTCAACAAATACGGCAAGACCGAGCTGCGGGTGGCTGGCCACACCGACATCACGGGCTCGGCCGAGCACAATCAGGTCCTCTCCGAGCGCCGGGCCGCCTCGGTGCAGAGCTATATGGAGGGCGATGGCGTGGCGCCCCAGCGGATCTCGGCCGCGGGCTACGGCAAGACCCGCCCGATCGCCAGTAACGAGACGGAGGAAGGCCGCAGACTCAACCGCCGGGTGGACATCACCATCATCCCGATCACCCAGGGCTGACCCCAGCGGGTTCCCCAACGACGCGGCCATGGGGCCGCTTTTTTTTCGGGATTCGGCCACCAAACCCGTACGAGCAACCCAAGAACGGATAGCCCCGGGGTGCTCGGGCTGGTTTATCCGAGGTCCCGCCCTAAGCTCCGCCGTCACTGCCGGCTTTCCGAAGGGGGACCTCCGTGGCCCGAATCCTGATCAACATCGCCGCCTTCCAGATCGCGTGGCTCGCCTGCGTTCTGGGCGGCGCCCGTGGAATGCCCTGGGTGGGTGTGGCGGTGACGGCGCTCGCGGCGGCCCTGCATCTTTACCTGTCGCCGGCGCCCGGGCGTGAGGGCGCATTGCTCCTGATCGTCGGCATCATCGGGGCCCTGTGGGACGGGTTGGTGATGCGCCTGGGATTTCTCCAGTATCCCTCGGGCATCCTGGTTCCCTGGCTTGCGCCCATCTGGATCATCGCCATGTGGGTGGGTTTTGCAACGACCCTGAACTGCTCCCTGGGCTGGCTTCGCGGGCGCTGGTATCTGGCCGCAGTGGCGGGAACCATTGGCGGCCCGCTCGCCTTCTATGCGGGGATGAAGCTCGGCGGCGTCAGCTTTCCCGACCCGGTTGCCGGTCTCGCGGTGGTCGCCGGGGGCTGGACCCTGCTGCTGCCGCTGACATCCTGGATCGCTCTGAAGCTCGGTGCGGACGAGGATCCCAAGGTCCGAGCTGGAATGTCGGACGCCCTTGGGTCTGCCCGGGCAGACGAGGCCTGACCGTCTAACAGCAAGCCTTACACTCTCGGGCGCTTCTAGGTCTGATCAACGGAAAGGCCCCGAGGACGAGCACCGGGGCCTTTGCGTTCGCCTTGGCCGCCATGATGCGGCCTTCGCTGTCAGTCAGTTATTCTGGATCACGATCCGCGGGAACTTGGCCGCATAGTCCTTGGCCTGGAGCGAGAGCTTGGCCGCAGTCTTGCGGGCGATCTCCCGATAGATCTCCGTGGCGCGGGAATCGGGCTGGGCGACCACGGTGGGCTTGCCGCTGTCGGTCTCCTCGCGAATGTGAATATCCAGCGGCAGCGCGCCGAGCAGATCGATACCGTATTGATCGGACATGCTTTGTCCGCCGCCAGACCCGAAGATGTGCTCCTCGTGACCGCAGTTGGAGCAGATGTGAATGGACATGTTTTCGACGATCCCGAGCACCGGCACCTCCACCTTCTGGAACATCTTGAGCCCCTTGCGGGCGTCCAACAGGGCGATGTCCTGGGGCGTGGTGACGATGACGGCCCCTGACACGGGAACCTTCTGGGCGAGGGTGAGCTGGGTGTCGCCGGTGCCCGGCGGCAGGTCGATGACCAGATAGTCGAGGTCCGCCCAATTGGTGTCGTTCAGCAGCTGCTCCAGGGCCTGGGTGACCATGGGACCGCGCCAGATCATCGGCGTCTCCTCGTCGATGAGGAAGCCGATGGACATGGCCTGCAGATGGTAGCTGTTCATGGGCTCCAGGCTGTTGCCGTCCTTGGACTCCGGCTTGCCCGTGATGCCCAGCATGCGTGGCTGGGAGGGGCCATAGATGTCGGCGTCGAGGATGCCGACCCTGGCCCCCTCGGCGGACAAGGCCAGCGCGAGGTTGACGGCCGTCGTGGACTTGCCGACGCCGCCCTTGCCCGAGGCCACCGCGATGATGTTCTTGACGTTATCGATGGGCTTCAGTGACTTCTGCACCGAGTGGGCCTTGATCTCCCAGCTCACGTCGACCTGGACGTCGCCGACCCCGGGTACCGCCAGCACGCGCTCTTTTATGGCCTGGGCGAGTGACTGCTGGATGCCCTTGGCGGGGAAGCCGAGCACCACCTTGACCTTGACCTGATCGCCCTCGATGTCGATTCCCTTGACGACGCTCGCGCTGACCAGGTCGCGCCCAAGATGGGGCTCCACATATCCCTTGATTGCCGACTCCACCAGTTCTTTCGTTACTTCAGCCATGTTGTGCTCCGGTATTCAAGACGGCACCGGCGAGGCCGGCACATTGATATTCTTTACGCCGCGACTTCGCCATCGGTCGCTGCCGCTCCGGGCGGAAGTTGGTCTAGGCAGGGCCCAAATCAAGTGGATCGCGGTGGCTCGAGCTATCGAGGGAGCCGGCGGATAGGCGTGCGGGTAAGCGGGGACCAGGCCCGTCGCCGGATGATCCCGTTCTCGACGCCTTCAGGCGTCGAGTCCTCACGACCAGGGACGGCTGGCGCGACCGGCCGACAGTCGAGCCGGCTCAGGGCCCCACGGGCGGTGCGCCCGGGTTCTGTCCGACCCTCGCGCCTGCGGGAACAGCGGGGACGAAGCGCCAATCGCCGTGTCCCCGTTGACTCACTCGGGCAGCCGGGGGGCGGGTGGCTTTTCGCTCGAGCTGCCGCCGCCCTGCGGGGTCACGACGATGGTGCTCCCGGGCCCGTATCCCGGATAGCCTCCTCCCCAGCCGCCGTAAGGCCCGTACCCGTAGCCTCCCCAGGGACCGCCATAGCCATAGGGACCGCCTCCCCAGCCGTAGGGCCCCCCCCCATAGGGGCCGCCGTAGTAGCCGCCGTAGCCATAGCGATCGTAGCGATCGTAGCGGTCGCGGTCGCCGCCGAACCAGCGGCCCGGGTTCATCATGTCCCCAAAATTGAAGGCCTGCGCCAGTCCCGTTGTGCCGAGCGCGCCCAGGCCGAGGGTGACGGTAGCGGTCAGAGAAACAAGCTTCTTTCGGTTCACGTCTGGTCTTCCTCAGTCTCTTTGTCGTCGTTGATCGGCGTCGGTGCCCGGTTTGCGGCAACCAGACGACTAATGGCTCGAGTCGATCCCACAGCGGGCAAGACGCCGCGGCGCGTGCGTGCCTGGTGAAGTGCAAACACCGCGACAGTATAGCGATGCCGTCGGCGCGGCGCAGGACGACCCCCGGGGGAACCCGGTCCCGCGCCCAGGAGACGCCCCGCTCGCTTAAATTCCAGCACAAAATGCGAGTACCATAAACAGGCGCGTATGGCCGCTGGGGAGGTCCCAGATCGGTACACGTCCATCTCCATCGCCGGGTAAAGCAAATGAACTACTTCGCCGCGTCCCTGCTTGCCGCGCTTCCTTTGTTCTGCGTCGCCGCCGACTATGAGTCCACCCTGCTCGTGCAGACCGGAAAGCTCCGTGAGAGCGACCTGATCGTCCGGACCATTTCGGATCTCCAGAGCAATAAGATCTGTCTAGCCTTCTACGTGCGCACGGCAGGAACCAGCTCGGTGATGACCTGTTATGACGCCGTCTCCGGTTTCCGGTCCAACATCAATCAGGTGGGCTTCTTCAAAGAGGACGAGCTGGTGGTGCGCAAGGTCAAGGACCTCGAGAACGGCATGTCCTGTCTCGTCGCCTATATCTCGACCCCCGGTACCCGGCCGGCAATCGACTGTTACAAGAGCCCCAAGCCGGGTGAGGAGGCCATCGCGCGTGGCGGACACGTGCGGGAGGGGGATCTCGAGGTGCACCGGCTGTCGGATCCCGACAGCAGCCGGACCTGTCTGATCGCCTATGTCAGCTCCGGAGGGACCTCGCCCTCCCTGACCTGTTATCCCAGCCTGGGCCAACCCGGTGAAGGCGGCATGGTCCAGACGAGTCAGCTGCGGGAAGGGGATCTGGTGGTACGCAAGATGATCGACGCGCCCAATCAGAAGACCTGCCTGATCACCTACGTGAGCACGGAAGGGACCTCGCCGTATATGTACTGCTTCGACGAGCGCACGACGGCCCCGCCCCCCGGACGCTGACGCCCTGAGCGGACGAACCGATCGGGGGTGGACCATGGGGCCCGCGACCGTGTCTTCCCCCCGGGACAGGGCGAGACCTTCGACTCCACGAGACGCACCATGAGCCAAGTCCGCGAGATCCTGATCACCAGCGCCCTGCCTTACGCCAATGGCCCCATCCATATCGGCCATCTGGTTGAGTACATCCAGACCGACATCTGGGCGCGCTTCCAGCGAATGCGCGGCCATCAGTGCTGGTACGTTTGCGCGGACGATGCCCACGGCACCCCGATCATGCTCAAGGCGCGCCAGGAGGGCATCACGCCCGAGGAGCTGATCGCCCGGGTGGCGATCGAGCACCAGGAGGACTTCGCCGCCTTTCGGATCCAATTCGACAACTACCACTCGACCCACTCGCCCGAGAACCGGCACTACGCCACGCTCATCTACGAGCGCAATCGCGACGCTGGCCATATCGTCCGGCGCACCATCACCCAGGCCTACGATCCGGTGGAGCAGATGTTTCTGCCCGACCGCTTCATCAAGGGCGAGTGCCCCAAGTGCGGGACGCCGGACCAATACGGCGACAACTGCGAGGCCTGTGGCGCCAGCTACTCCCCGAGCGAGCTCAGGAATCCGCGCTCGGCGGTCTCGGGCGCCGTACCCGAGGAGCGCGCCTCGGACCACTATTTCTTCCGGCTCGGCGACTTCGAGACCATGCTCCGGGACTGGACCCGGGGGGGCGGTCTGCAGAAGGAGGTGGCCAACAAGCTGGACGAGTGGTTCCAAGCGGGCCTGCAGGAGTGGGACATCTCCCGGGACGCCCCCTACTTCGGCTTCGAGATACCGGATCACCCGGGCAAGTTCTTCTATGTCTGGCTGGATGCACCCATCGGCTACATGGCGAGCTTCCAGAACCTCTGCGACAGCCCGCGCGGTCAGGCGGCTGGTTTGAGCTTCGATCGGTTCTGGGCCCGAGACTCCACCGCCGAGCTCTATCACTTCATCGGCAAGGACATCATCTATTTCCATGCCCTGTTCTGGCCCGCCATGCTCCACGGCGCCGGCTTCCGCACCCCGAGCGCCGTCCTGGCCCACGGCTTTCTCACCGTGGACGGGCAGAAGATGTCGAAGTCCCGGGGCACCTTCATCAAGGCCCGCACCTACCTCGACCATCTCAACCCCGAGTATCTGCGCTACTACTTCGCCGCCAAGCTGGGCCCGGGCGTGGACGATATCGACCTGAGCCTGGAGGACTTCCAGCTCAGGGTGAACGCGGACCTGGTCGGCAAGGTGGTCAACATCGCCAGCCGCTCGGCGGGGTTCATTGCCAAACGCTTCGATGGACGCCTCGGCGCGGAGCTTTCGGAGCCCGGCCTCTTCGCCGAATTCACCGCCGCGGGCGAGTCGATCGCGGGCGCCTACGAGCGGCGAGAATACAGCCGGGCGGTGCGGGAGATCATGGCGCTCGCGGACCGCGCCAACCAGTACATCGACGAGCGGGCGCCCTGGGTGCTGGCCAAGCAGGCGGGCCGCGAGGCCGAGCTCCAGGGGGTCTGCACCATGGGGCTCAATCTGTTCCGGCTGCTGATCGGCTGGCTCAAGCCCATACTGCCCGGCACCGCCCAGGCGTCTGAGGCCTTTCTGCGGGTTCCGCCGATCCTCTGGTCGGACCTGGATCGGCCCCTGCTGGACCACGCCATCGCCCCCTTCAAGCCGCTGATGACCCGGGTGGAGCCCGCCCAGATCGCCGCGGTGCTGGAGGCGTCCAGGCAGGACCTGGCAGCCAAGCCAGTGGCGCCCCAGGACCGGGGCGAAGAGTTGGTGCGCCCCGATACCGATTCACACCTGGTGCGCGACCCCATTGCCGCGACCATCGGCTTCGACGAATTCGCCAAGCTCGACCTGCGGGTGGTGCGGATCCTGGAGGCCGATCTGGTGGCGGGGGCGGATAAGCTGCTGGCGCTCAAGCTCGATCTGGGCGGGGAGACGCGCCAGGTCTTCGCCGGTATCCGCGCCGCCTACGATCCGGCCGATCTCATCGGGCGTCTCACGGTGATGGTCGCCAACCTGTCCCCGCGCACCATGCGCTTCGGGGTCTCGGAGGGGATGGTCCTGGCCGCCGGGCCCGGGGGGTCGGACATCTTCATCCTGAGCCCCGACCAGGGCGCCGAGCCCGGGATGAAGGTGAAGTAGCCGCGGCCGGCCTCGAAGGCGCCGGCCGCGATACCTCTGTCAGTTGGCGAAGTAGCGGATGTCCGCGGCGGTGGGGCGGTCACCGATGAGCCCCGCGCCGTCGTCCAGTGACAGCACGGGCCGTTGGAAACCGACGGCGTCCAGGAAGGCGGGCGCCGTCTCCAACACCCAGCCGCGCCAGGTATCCGACACCGGCTGTTGCCGCCATCGCGGCGGCGCGTCCTTCGACGTCTCCACCACCAGTAGGCCGGATCTGCCCAGATAGGCCTCGGGGGCGAGCAGACGACTCGCCTGCGCCCAGGTCGGCAGTTGGCCGAACAGACCGATTGGGAGGACTCGCCCCCGTGACAGCTCGGGTATCAGGCTCAGGAGCAGCAGGCGCTTGTAGTCCTGCTCAGGGTCGAAGTGGGAACCGGTGGCCGGTGCCTCGCCGACCCGCACATCGCCGCGCTCGGTCAGGTAACTGAAGAGGTCGTGCAGCCGCTGCCAGGTCAAGGGAGGCAGGGGTCTCTCGCCCAGGACGCCATATTCGATCTGATACCCAAGGAATTTCAGCAGTTGCCTGATGGTCCATTGGCGATTGTTGAGATCCCTTGCGCCCGCGGCGAAGCGCCGCCGATCCAGGGCGATCAGCACATGGTCCAGGTTTCGGCACATGCGCTGGAAGAGACGCTGGGCCAGGTCCAGGCGGGGAGCGATCTCCCCGTCTCTGAGCTCCGGGGTGACTCCGCGGGGTCTGGCCATGGTGCCGGCGAGAAGCATCAAGGGCCGCTTGAGGTGACGGATCGCCGCCAGACGCTGCTCGGGCGTCAGATCCTCCGAGTCGAGTTGGCTCAACAGCTTGAAGAGCAGCGGCAGCTGGGTTCGGATCTGCTCGCTCTCCCGAATCTCGTCAGACGCCTCGGAAACGAAGATGTCGGAGGAGGGAGGCCCCTTTTCGGGTGGCGCGGTGTGCGTGTTGTGGACAGTCGATGTTGTAAGAGATGTGTACATCTTTTGTGAGCTCCGCGGGCGTTGCCGCTGCACCGGGACGCTTCCCATCGGGGGGCGAGCGAATCGGACGCGCAGCGACTGGTCTCAGAAACAGTGTATCGGATGGCTCAAAAGTTTGAACTACGTCACGAAAATGCCCGGCGTAAAACGGACGACCGGTAGGGTTCAGGTGAGGTGCGGGCAGGGCGCCACCGGCCAGGCGCCTCGAATCGTCGCCAAGCGACGCCGATCGGGACCCTGATGCACGCCTTTCAGCTCAGTCGGCTGCTCTTTTGGCTCGTGATCCTGTTCCTGCTGGCGCTGGAGGCGGGACCCTGGGTTCGGGACTTGTTTGTCGCCGTCCAGAGTGAGCCGCGCCCCATTGAGGCCCGCGGTGATCTCGCCTCCGAGGAGCAGACCAATATCGCCATTTTCGATCGGGTCAGTCCCTCCGTCGTCCAGATCACCACCTCCGGTCAACTGCTCGATCTGTTCACCCGCGACCTGTTGGAAGTTCCCCAGGGGACCGGCAGTGGTTTTCTGTGGGACGACCGGGGCCACGTGGTCACCAACTATCACGTGATCAAAGATGTCCGCGCGGCCTATGTGCGACTCGCCAATCGGCGCAGCTATGAGGCGGTCCTGGTGGGGGTGAGTCCGCAGCACGACATCGCGGTGCTGCGTATCGGCAGTCGCGGCGTCGGCGAGCCGCCGGCGCCGATTGGTTCCAGCGCCAATCTCAAGGTGGGTCAGAAGGTGCTGGCCATTGGCAACCCGTTTGGCCTGGACTACACCCTGACCACCGGCGTGATCTCGGCGCTCGACCGTACCATCCGGTCCGAGGAGGGGCGGGCCATCGAGCACCTGATCCAGACCGATGCCGCCATCAACCCGGGCAATTCGGGGGGGCCCCTGATCGACAGCGCCGGGCGGGTGATCGGCATGAACACGGCGATCTTGAGTACCAATGGGTACTCCGCCGGGATCGGCTTTGCCGTCCCGATCGACACCATCAACCGGGTGGTGCCGCGTCTGATCGTCTATGGACGCTATGGTCGAGTGAATCTCGGCGCGAGCGGCGAAGACGAGGCTCTCCGACCGGACCGGTCCGGGCGCACCGGGATGTCCCAATTTTCCGGGGCCGGGCGGGTCCAGTCGGGGTCTGGGGCCGACTGAGGCGCGGGAGCCGCCCGGGATTAGCGGTCAATCAGCGAGAGGGTTGCAGGGGTCGGGAGGGGAGACGCGAGACAGGGCCGAGGTCCGGGCCGGCGCGAACCCCGTTCGCGCCGGCCGCAGAGGCTAATCGAGTCCGCAGAACCCGTTGGGGCAGCAGGAACCGGTGGCACAGGATGGCGCCGGAGCGGCCCCGCTGCCACGGCTCACACTGGAGATGATGTTGCCGCCGGTGGCAAGGCGGTGCACCGGGGCCTCTGCCGGGGTGTCGCCGACCTCGGTCCCGGCGCGGGCGCAGAGCTCACCCCAGGTGTTCACGGACTCGCTCATCCGGTGGCTGACCTCCAGCACCCGGCCGTTGGTGTCGCAGCGGTAATCGTAGGTGGGCATGGGATGCTCCTCGTATATCGATGATTACTAATATGCCGCGATTATAGGCAGCCGCTGGTCCCAAGAAAACCCACCCCGCGCCCCGTGGGCAACCATGGGGCGCCTCTATTGCATTTTTCTTCGCCCGAGCTCGCGAGAGTCGAGCGGCGGGCGCGAGAACGGACTCTTCACGAGCAAGCGGGCCGCCACGTCCGCGGGGACGGCAGGGCTGAAGAGGAAGCCCTGCATCATGGCGCACCCCAGCGACTCTAGGTAGTCACGCTGGTCTTCGGTTTCCACACCCTCGGCGATGAGGTTGAGTCCAAGCTCATTGGCCATGGACACGATCGCCGGGATGATGCACCCGTCGGTGGGCCCGGGCTGGATGTCCTTGACGAAGGACCGGTCGATCTTGAGCGTGTGGATCGGGAGCTTGCGCAGGTTGCTCAGCGACGAGTAGCCGGTTCCGAAATCGTCGATCGCCACCGTGACGCCGTGGCTGTTGAGCATGCGAAGCTTTTCCACAACGGACTCGATGTTGCAGAGCCTGATGTTCTCGGTGATCTCCACCTCGAGGTGGTCGCCGGCCAGGTGATGCTCGCGCAGTATGCCGAGTATGTCCTCCACGAAATCCTGGGCATCGATCTGGTAGGAGCTGAGATTGACGCTCAGGTGCGCCTGGGGAAGATTGAGATCCGACCAGTACCTCAGGTCGGCGCAGACCCGGCGCAGCACCACCTTGCCGATGTCGGCGATCAGCCCTGTTTGTTCCGCGACTGGAATGAACTCCGCGGGCGCAAGCTGCCCATGGACGGGGTGGTTCCAGCGGATGAGGGCCTCGAGCCCCCGGATGGCGCCAGTCGGTGAATAGACCTGCGGCTGGTAGTACACCTCGAATTGGTGCAACTCCAGCGCCTGACGAATCTCGCGCTCAAAGGCGAGTTGCCGGGTCGGCGCGGCGTCCAGCCCGCTCGTGTAGGTGATGTAGGGCCCGTTGTTTCGATTCTTGGCGCTGTACATGGCGAGGTCGGCATTGCGGATCAGGAGGTCGACCGTGTCGCCATCCTTCGGATACAGGGCGATGCCCATACTTGCCGAGATCCGGAATTCCTGATCCTCGATTCGAAACGGCGTCTTCAACTCCTCCACAAGCTTTGCGGCGACCCGCTCCGCGTCAGCGCCGGAGCCGACGCGCGGCAGCAGCAGCAGGAATTCGTCACCACCGATGCGGGCGATGGTGTCCTCGGAGCGCAATGTGCCGGCGAGGCGGCGGGCGACGGCCCGAAGCAGCTCGTCGCCGGTGGCATGACCCAGGGTGTCATTGACCAGCTTGAAGCGATCCAGATCGATGAACGCCACCGCGACCCCGTGGCCCCCGCGTTTCGCCTGGGTCAGCGCCTGGGTCAGTCGGTCGATGAACAGACTGCGGTTGGGCAGGCCGGTCAGCAGGTCGTGATAGGCTTGGTGCCTGATGATCTCCTCAGACTGCTTGCGCTCGGTGAGATCCCGTGCCACGCCATAGCTTCCGACGAACCGGGACCTGCCGTTATGGGCGCTGTATATCCCCATCGCCGTCACTTCGACATGGATAGTTTCCGGTGCGGTCCCGGGGTCCGGTGGATTGCGCCGCAGCCGCAGCTCCAGGCTGGCCCCCGCGCGCTCCCCCGTCTGCCGCTCGTTGAAGCGGTAGTGCGCCAGGGCCCGATCCTCCGCCGAGACGACCGACGAGTAATGGTGCCCGAGCAGGCTTTCACGGCTGAAGCCGAGCATTGACTCGAAGCGATCATTGAGGAAAGTGAAGTTGCCCTGCTCGTCCAGCATGTAGACAAGATCGGGGGAGCTGTTCACCATGAACCGATAGAGCTGCTCTGAGCTCTCCAGCTGCTGGCGAACTATGCGGCTCTCCTTTTCCATCCAGCGCCTGCGAATGGCGTTTTCCACCGTCCTGATCAGGGCCTGGGGGGGGTATGGCTTGCGCAGATAATCGCAGGCGCCGCGGCGCAGCGATTCGATGGCGGCGTCGATGGAAGGGTCAGCGCTGACAATGACGACAGAGACATCGATCGCCTCCTCGTCCACCCGGGCCATCAATTGGAATCCGTCCACACCGTCCATGTGCAAATCCAGCAGCAGGATCTGCACGTCGCGGTTCCTCAGCGACGCCAGCGCCTCGCGTCCGTCGCGCGCCGTGATCACCTCGAGCCCATGCAGCCCGAGCAGGGTGCTCACGCTGCGCAGCAGACTCGGGTCGTCGTCCACCGCAAGGATAAGACAGCCGGAGCGAAAGGCGCCCAGATCGATGTGCGGTGGCTCACCGGACATCACGGCACGGCGTCGGTTTCCGCCGGATGGGAACCTGTTGCGCTCCCCATAGCACGGCGTGGGAGCAAGACGGTAAAGGTCGTTCCCACGCCTTCGCGGCTGCGGCAGATGAGTCGTGCGCCCATTCGGTCTGCCAGATCTTTGACAATGCTGAGTCCGAGTCCTTGGTGCTCCATGCCTTTGGCGCTCTTGACTGGCTCGTAGAGACAGGCAAGCACCTGCGCAGGTAGCCCAGGCCCCTTATCGGATACCGAGACGGCCACGTAATCCCCATCCTCGAAGCGCAAGCGGTCCTCTGTGGACAGGTGCAACTCGCCCCCATCCTCCATCGCCTCAAGTGCATTGCGCGCCAGGTTAATCAGGATCTGCCGGACGGCATGGGCGTCCAAGTCTAGTGTTGCGGGCACTCTGTCGTCCAGGCTTTGTGTGAGACTGATACCGCGATCCCGGACGAGCGTTTCCCTGATCAATGCGGCCAGATCGCGGACGAGCGCATTCAGCGCAAGCTCCCGCGCGTCCGCACGGTCGCGCAATCCCTCGGAGAGCTCGCGAATGATCCGTTCAGAGCGCGCCAGCTCGTCGGCGATGACCGCCAGGTCGGCCTCGACCGGCTGACCCTGGGCCAGCTTCATTTGAATTACCGACACATAGTTGCCGATGACGGCGAGGGGTGTGCTCACCTCGTGGGCTGCACGTCGCGCGCGCAGGTTACAGTCGGAACGGGACTCCTGACGGGTCCAGCTGTCCTGGGCCTGGTGCCGCCGCAGGATGGCGAGCGCATGTCCTGCCTCGGTGACGAAGCCGTGCAGGAGCGTCCGATGATGGTCCATCCAGTCCCGGCGGCAGGGGTGCAGACCGGCGAGAAAGATCCCCGGCTGGGCGCCGTCGGCCGCGAGCGGCACGCACAGCATGCCCCCGCAGGCCAAGACGCCGATTGCCTGTCTGTCGATCACGGCGAGGGCGGAGGGCGTGGCATCGAGGGAACGCCAGGAGAGTGATGCGCCCGAGATCGAGAAGCAAGGCGGCAAAGCGGGCCTCATCCGGGCGCTCATAACCGGCTCGCAGTGCGAGCTCCAGGGCGATGCGGGCGCGCACGCTACCCTGGGCACGAAGCTCTCGCAGGGCCTGGTTGCCTCGCGCCTGAGACCCGGCTTGTTGCTGCCGAACGGCCGCGTGAGCGGCGAGGGCGATCAGGCCAGGTTCCCCCAGGCGGCGGGCGACGGACTCCAAGGTGAATGCCAAGGGGCCGGAGCCGCGAAATGTCATCGCTGAGGCCGCCAAGGTGGCCCGGGCCCAGAATACCGGGTCCGCCGAGAGCGGATCGATCTCGGGTCCCGGGCGCTCGTCGCCCGAACGGTCGAGCAGGCGCTTGAGGACATCCTGCTTGACCGGCAGACCGCACAAGCCAAAGAACAGGTCATTCATGGATGGTCACGCTCGCGCCCACTACCGATCGCCACCCGGGTCGGGCCAGCTCTCGCTGCGCTTGCTCAATCAAGATCCCTGCCAGTCTGCCGGTGAAACCGCGCGCGCCCTTTGCGAATCCAGGAGCTGGCTGATCGAGCCCGGCAGAACTTCAACCAGACCTGCAAATTCAATCTGTTGACTGATTGGCTCCGAGGGAGCCCGGCGATACGGGCGGGCAACGCGGGGACCTGTGGGGAGCGGTGAGATCTTTAGGGCCAGTCAGAGGGCACGGAAAGCGTCACAAAGTATCAAAGATTGATGATCAGGTTTGCCGGTCACCGGGGAATGAGTGAGCAAGCGCTTCAGTGTATACAGAGGAATAGGCACCCAGGGTTCCTGGGGTATCCGAGTGCGGCAACGCGTTCTGGCCGATGGTGAACAGGGGCAGGGCCACGGCCACATTCACTCACACAACAGGTGCGGGGAGGCGGAGCCCCGACTCAACCCTCCTCGTCCAGAAAGCCCTCCTTGAACAGGTAGAGCAGGATGTCTTGAGCGGCCTCGGTCGGTGACAGCCGGCTGGTATCGATGCGCAGCTCCGGGTGCTCCGGCACCTCATAGGGGTCACTGATGCCGGTGAACTCCGGGATGATCCCCTTTCGGGCCTTGGCATAGAGGCCTTTTCGGTCGCGGGATTCGCAGATATCGAGCGGCGTCGAGACATGGATCTCGATGAAGGCTCCATGGGCCTCAATCATCTCGCGCACCGCCCGGCGTGTTTCCGTATAGGGGGCGATGGGCGCGCAGATGGCGATTCCGCCGTTCTTGGTGATCTCGCTCGCCACGAATCCGATGCGCCGGATATTGAGGTCCCGGTGGCCCTTGGAGAATCCAAGCTCGCTCGAGAGGTTCTGGCGCACGATATCGCCGTCGAGCAGTGACACGGGCCGCCCGCCGGCCTCCACTAGCTTTGCGTAGATAATATTTGCGAGCGTGGACTTGCCCGACCCGGAAAGGCCGGTGAAAAAGAGCGTGATGCCCTGGCGGCTGGGCGGCGGATAGACTCGCCTGAGCTCCGCCATCACCTCCGGATAGCTGAACCAGTCCGGCACCTCCTGGTTCTGAAGCAGCAGGGAGCGCAGCTCCGCGGCGCTGATCGATCGACTCTCCAGGGCCTCGCGCTCGATCCGCTCTGCCGGCAGAAACGCTTGCTTCGCGGGCACATAGCGGTGCTCGGGAACCGACACCATCCGGATACCCAACTCATCGCCGAAGGACTGGACATACTCCTGGGCGGCATAACGCGGATAGAAGCGCATCCCCGAATCGCCTCCAGGGGGCGGTGAGCCATGGTCCGGTCCCATCAGCATATGGGTGCAGCCATAGTTGCGATTGACCAGGGCGTGCCATAGGGCCTCCCGTGGCCCCGCCATCCGCATGGCGAGCGGCAGCAGCGACAGGGCCGTCATCTCGTGCGGAAGATGACGTGCGATCGCCTTGTAACAGCGCACCCGGGCGTAATAGTGCACGTCACCCGGTTTGGTCTCGCCCACCGCTGGATGGATCAGGATGTGTGCCTGATGGGCCTTGGCGGCGTCGACCACGAGACGCCGCTGCAGCTTGTGAACGGGGTTGGTGGTCTGGAAGGCGAGCACGTTGCGCCAGCCGGTCTTGATGAACTGATGACGCAGCTCCTCCGGCGTGTTCCACAGACTCTCGAAATCGTGGTGGGCGGGGAGCTGAATGCCCTGCAGCCGACCGGACACGTAGAAGGGCTTGATCCGACTCTGCAGGTAGCGAACGCCCGGATGATCCGTGGAATCGGTGCCGTAGATCAGGTTGGCCTCACGGGCCTTGTCCGCCCCCCACACCTCCGAGACCTGGAGCACGGCGGGCATGAATCCTTCCTGGTCGCGCAGGGCGAGCCGCAGCCCGGGAGTCAGCGTCTCTGCCACCGCGGCGTCGACATCGAGCACCACCGGCATCGGCCAGAGGGCGCCGTTGGCCAGGCGCGCTCCCTCCAGGACCGCGTCGTAGTCCGCGCGGCTCATGAAGCCGTCCAGCGGTGAGAAGCCGCCATTGAGCAGGAGCTCCAGGTCGCAGAGCTGACGCTGGGAGAGGGTCAGGGACCGATACGCGAGCGACCCCCGACGCAGGGCCTGCGCCTGTCCCTCGTCCACGAGCAGGGACGGGACGAGTCTGTCGGTGGCGTGGGTGCTCTCGGACATGGGCGGTACCGCACTTCGGATGGCCGCCATCAGGCGGCGGGGGCGGGCTCTGGCGCCAGCTCGAACAGCTCATCGAGACGCGCGATCAGCTCCCTCAACTGTAACGCCATGATAGCGAACTGGGCATCCAGAAGGACGGCCGGGTCGCTCCCCTCATCGATTTCCTCGAGCAGTTCGTCGCCAACCCGTAGGCGCTTGAGCGAAAGGTCGTCCGCCAGCACGAAGCTCAATCGCTCGTCCCAGTCCAGAGCCAGCTTCACCGCCTGCTTGCCCGCGCGCAGGTGATTCAGGATCTCCTCGCTGCCCAGGTCCTGGCCGCTGCAGCGGATCACGCCGCCGCCTTCCTGGACATCGCGCAGCTCACAGGCATCCGCAGGGACGAAGTCGGCTGGTGACTCGCCGCTCAAGAGCCAGCCCGTGAGTACGGCGGCGGGTGCGACGGCGGGCGCGGGCGGCTTGGCGGGCAGGCTCTCAAGGGTTTCGCGCAGCAGCGAGACGACGTCCTCGGCCTGCTTCTCGCTGCCGGCGTCCACCACCAGCCACCCGGACACGGTGTCGACGTAGAGCAGGGTGCGGCGCGAGCGGGTGAAGGCACGGGGCAGCATCTCGGTGACGATCTGCTCCTTGAGCCGGCGTCGCTCCGCACGCCCCACCTCGCGCGCCTCGCCGGATTCGATCTCGGCCACACGCTCGTCCACCGCCTCAGCCACCGCCGCCGAGGGCAGCAGGCGCTCCTGTTTGCGGGCGCACAGGAGCAGGCAGCCGCCGACCGAGTGAACCAGGGCGGCCGTTTCCTCTCCCAGGGGGGTGGACCATCCCAGGGTGGCGGTCTCCACCGGACCGCAGGGGCGGAAACGACGGGCGGCGAGCTGCGCCTCGAGCTCCGCGGCACTGAGCTTGAAGGGTGATCCGAGGCGAAACAGCCTGGCATTCTTGAACATGGTGGGACCCCCGCGTGCAAAAAGCGGGGGAGTATGACCGAGGCTGGCGCCGAGGGGAAACGGACGCTTTTGTCGGCGGCTCCGCCTCCCGGAGGATCAGGCGTGGGCCATGGCGACGGGCTGGCGGCGGTTGCCCCAGACCCCGGGTCTGGCCTCGAAGACGCCGGCACAGGGAGTGCCGCAGGCGGCGCAGCGGCCCTGCGCGTCCAGGCCCCAGCGGCCCAGCTGGTACCAGTCCCGCTCGATCAAGAGGCTCCCGCAGCGGTGACACCAGGTGCTGCCGCCGTCGGCGTCGTGGACGTTTCCCGTGTACGCATAGCGCACCCCATTGCGCCGGGCGATGGCGCGTGCCCGGGCCAAGGTTGCCGCCGGGGTGGGCGGGACGTCGCGCAGCTTCCAGTCGGGGTGGAAGGCCGAGAAATGCATGGGGACTTCGGGCCCCAGCTCGTCCACCACCCAGCGGGTCATGGCGTCGATCTCGTCCGCCCCGTCGTTGTAGCCGGGAATCAGCAGGGTGGTGAGCTCGAGCCAGACCTGGGTCTCCTGGCGCAGATAGAGCAGGGTCTCCTTCACGGGCTCCAGATGACCGCCGCAGACCCGGTGGTAGAAGTCCTCGGTGAAGGCCTTGAGGTCCACGTTGGCCGCGTCCATGGGCGCGAAGAAGGCCTCGCGTGCACCCGGGCTCACATAGCCCGCCGTGACCGCCACGTTACGGACACCCTGGGCTCTGCAGGCAAGTGCCGTGTCCACGGCGTACTCGAGGAAGATCACCGGGTCATTGTAGGTGTAGGCGACCGATCGGCACCCGAACTCGGAGGCCCGCTGGGCGATGGCCTCAGGCGTTGCGGCCGCGGCCAGGGTGTCCTGCTCGCGGGACTTGCTCATGTCCCAGTTCTGGCAGTAGCGACAGGCGAGATTGCACCCGGCGGTACCGAAGGAGAGCACCGGTGTTCCCGGCAGGAAGTGATTTAGCGGCTTTTTCTCGATCGGATCGATGCAGAATCCGCTGGAGCGCCCATAGCTCTCGAGCACCACTGCGCCGCCGCGGGCGCCGCGCACGAAGCAGAATCCTTGTTGACCCTCACGCATTCGACAGGCGCGGGGGCAGACGTCGCATTGAACCCGGCCGTCCGGGAGCGAATGCCAGAACTGGGTTGGATGATAGGACATGGTTTTGTGCTCCGGCCGGTGCCGCTGCGAGGAACGCTCGGCGCAAACAGCGTCTCTGTAAACTATGACCCCAGGACCGGCTCCATGGTGCCGGCGCACCCTTGGACGGCTCGAACTGCAAACTGCAACCGGGCGCGAATGCCGCTTCATCCCGTGAGGGCAGAAATCGGCATCTCCGCGGGAGGCTTCACTAAAATGTTAGTCACTGAGAGTGATTCGAGTTGAAGGTCCAAGCCATGAACCATGACCGCCGACCCGCCGTGGCGGGACTCTTCTATCCGGCCGATCCGGCAAGCCTGCGTCGTCAGGTCGAATCCCTGATGGCCGGGGCCGCGCCCAGCCCCCAATCGGGGCTGCCCGGCGACCTTAAGGCCCTGGTTGTCCCCCACGCCGGCTACCCCTATTCGGGCCCGGTCGCCGCCTCGGCCTATGCCCAGCTTGCCCCGATCGCCGCGCGTATTCGCCGGGTACTGCTGTTCGGACCGGCCCATCGCTATCCCTTCCGGGGCATCGCCTACCCGGATGCCGCCCGCCTGCTGACTCCACTCGGGCCCGTGGAGGTGGATCGCGAGGCCCTGGACGCCGTCGCCGACCTGCCCTACGTGCGCCGTCTGGACGCCGCCTTCGAGGGCGAGCACTGCCTGGAGGTGCAGCTGCCCTTCCTCCAGGCCCTGCTCCACGATTTTCGCGTCGCCCCCTTCGTGGTCGGAGCCGCCGAGCCGCAGGACGTGGCGCAACTGATGGACCGGCTCTGGGGCGGTCCCGAGACCCTGATCCTCGTGAGCTCCGACCTCAGCCATTATCTGGACTACGACACCGCCTCCAGGGTCGATCGCCGCACCACGAGGGCCATCGAGCACCTGGAGCCAGAGTCCCTGGATCACGATGCCGCCTGCGGTGCCACGCCGCTGGGCGGGCTTCTGCTGCAGGCCCGGCGGCTGGGCCTGAGCGCGCGCACTCTGGATCTGCGCAACTCCGGCGACACCGCCGGACCGCGGGACCGGGTGGTGGGCTATGGCGCCTATGCCTTCTTCTGAACCCTCGCGGCTCGGCGAGCTGGAGCGCCGCCAACTGATCGACGTCGCCTGGGGCTCCATCCGTCACGGCCTGGCCAGCGGCGATCCCGCTCCAGTAAACCCGACGGACTTTCCGCCGCGCCTGTGCGAGCCGGGCGCCGCCTTCGTCACCCTGCACCTGCACGGCGCGCTGCGTGGCTGCGTGGGACACCTCGAGGCAATCCGTCCGCTGGTCGTTGACGTGGCGGACAATGCCTTCGCCGCCGCCTTTCGGGATCCCCGTTTCCAGCCACTGGAGGCCGGGGAACTGGCCGACCTGTCCCTCGAGGTCTCGGTGCTGACACCGGCCGAGCCCCTGCAGTTCGAGTCGCAGGAGGACCTGCTGGCCCAGCTGCGCCCCGGGGTCGACGGGGTGATCCTGAAGGACCGGGGTGCCCGCGGCACCTTCCTTCCAGCCGTCTGGGACAGCCTGCCAGAGCCCCACCGTTTCCTCGCCGAGCTCAAGCGCAAGGCCGGGCTGCCGAGCGACCACTGGAGCGACAGCCTTAAGGTCTGGCGCTATCGCACCGAGACATTCGGGGCCTGAGTGGTCCCACCCGGGCTGGCCACCGATTCGTTCCCGCTCCGGCCGATAGGCACGGCCGCCTCCAATTACTCACAGGTAGCGACACCGATCCGTGAACGACATTCACCTGAGCGGCCTCTTTCTCATCCTCGTCATCCTGCTCGTGCTCTCGGCCTTTTTCTCCGGCTCGGAGACGGCGCTCCTCACGCTCAACCGCTATCGCCTCCGTCACAGGGCGGAGCAGGGCCACCGCGGCGCGCGCCTCGCCCGGGCCCTGCTGGAGCGGCCCGACCGCCTGATCGGCCTGATCCTGCTCGGGAACAACTTCGTCAACATCCTGGCATCGTCGGTCGCCACCGTGATCGCCCTGCGGATCGGCGGCGAGGCCGCCATCGGCATCGCCGCCGGTCTCCTGACCATGGTGGTGCTGATCTTCTCCGAGGTGGCGCCCAAGACGCTCGCCACCCTGCACCCGGAGCGCCTGGCCTATCCGGCCGCCTATGTCTACCGGCCTTTGCTCAAGCTCCTCTATCCCGTGGTGTGGCTGGTCAATCTCATCGCCAATGGTCTCCTGCGACTGCTCCGGGTGGCGCCGGACCCGGGTTCCGGAACCGCCCTCAGCCGCGAGGAGTTGCGTACCGTGGTCAGCGAGGCCGGGGCCATGATCCCCGAGCGCAGCCGATCCATGCTGCTCGCCATCCTGGATCTGGAGCGAGCCACGGTGGAGGACATCATGATCCCCCGCAACGAAGTGGAGGGGATCGATATCCAGGACGATGAGGATGAGATCATCCAGTCGATCCGCAACGCCGGCTACACCCGGCTGCCCCTGTTCGATGGCGCCATCGACAACGTCATCGGGGTCTTTCATTCCCGCAGCGCGCTGCACGCCCTGCTCGACGGGGGGCTCAACAAGGAGCATCTGCGCGCCATCGCGCAGCCCCCCTATTTCGTGCCCGAGGGCACCCCGCTGTATCAGCAGCTGATCAACTTCCAGCGGGAAAAGCAGCGCATCGGCCTGGTGGTCGACGAATACGGAGACTTCATGGGCCTCATCACCCTGGTCGACCTGTTGGAGGAGATCGTGGGGGAGTTCGCCACCGACCCTTCCGACAGCATCTCCGAGATCCACCGGGCGGAGGACGGCAGCCTGCTGATCGACTGCGGGATCGGCGTGCGGGGGCTCAATCGGGCGCTGCGCTGGGACCTGCCCACGCGGGGACCCAAGACCCTCAACGGCCTCATCCTCGACTACATGGAGACCATCCCGGAGCCCGGCACCAGCCTCAAGCTCCACGGTCACGCCTTGGAGATCATCCAGACCACGGAGAACGCGGTGAAGACGGTGCGCGCGCATCCCCGGGCGCCGCGCAAGGGCCGCTCGGGGATGAGTCGCAGTTGAGGGTTAGCCGCAAATGGACGCAAGAAGGCGCAAATGAATCGGACAGGCATCCGGCCAAATTCTGATCCTACGCCACGGCGGTCCCCGATCGGAGAGCTATTTGCGAGCGTTTGCGTTCATTTGCGTCTGGGCCGCCGCAGCGCACCGGCCAGGGGGCGTAGGCCATAGTCGAAGACGACGAAGCCGAGCGCGCCCCAGCCGAGGGCCGCGAGCAGCGGACGTGCCAGGGGATAGCCCCCATCCCAGTACGTCAGGGTCACGGTGAGGAAGCAGGCGAGGGTGACAAAGGCGAGGTGCACCGGGGCGTCGGTCGCGGGTCCCGGCCAGCGCTCGGCCATCCGTCCCCCCGCCCAGGCGGCAAGCACCCCGCCAAGGAGTCCAAACGCGACATCGACCGGCCAGTGGACCCCCAGGGCCACCCGGCTGAAGCCCGCGAGCACCGCCAGCAGCACCAGGATCGCCCGAAGCTCCAACCGTCGGGCGTAGTACACCAGCACCCCGAAGAAGACCCCCGCGGTCACGCTGTGACCGGACGGGAAGCTGGCCCGCCGATGGCCGGGGCCGATCAGGTTAAAGTCGCCGGGCGCCAGCACCGCTGGCGGTCTGGGCATGTCGAACAGGGGCTTGAGGCCCCGGCTGTAGGCGGCAGCGGTCAGGGCGGCGAGCACCAGCGCCCAGAAGACCCGGGGTCGGCGGCGGGCGATGAAGAGGCTCAGCGCGAAGGGCACCCGCTCGTCGCCAAGCGAGGTGAGCCACTGCCAGACCCAGCTCGGGTAGGCCGCGGCCCAGGCGTTCAGCCGGGCGAATCCCCCCTGATAGCCGCAGGCGGCGACCAGGGTCACGCCGACGACCAGGCAGACCAGCGCCCAGCGGGACAGCCAAGTTCCACCCCCGGGTGGCCTCAATGAGGTGCGGGCGGCGCCCGAGACGAGGGCGGCCCCGAGATCCTGGCGCAGCCCGACGACCAGGGCCCTGATCACGGTTGTGCGCCCCCGGCCGGCGCCTCTGCCATCCCATCAGGCTCGCCTGGTCCTCGGACCTGGTCCTGGATCAGCACCAGGGCGACCGGCCCGCGACGGTAGATCAGGTCCTGGCGGAGGTCTGGAAGCTCCCGCTCGAGCTCCGGGAGCTTGTCCACCCGCAGGAACACCAGCTCACCCGGCCTGGGGATCCGATCCCGGGTGATGGCGTTGCGGTAGACGCTGAAGCTCGGCATGGAGGTGCGGAAGACCACGGTCGGAAGGTCCATCTGACGCGCCAACAGCGCCGCCTCCTTCACCGGGCTCTGCATCACGTCGAAGAGGCGCGGGATCAGCACCCCGAACACCACCAGGGTCTGGATCACCCCCGCGAGGATCAGGCGCTGCCAGACCGGGGCCCCCGCCCACAGTGCCAGCCCCGCCGTGGCCGCGAGCCCCGCCAGCACCCAGGCGAGGTAGGCCGAATCGAGCAGGACGCGGCCCTCCCTGAACAGGGCGATCTCGTGGGCCTTGTGGGCCTGAGACTCGGCGATGCCAATGGCCCAGGGGAGCGCCGCGAGCAGGGTGAGCAGCAGCAGGGGCGGCACGAAGGCGAGCCAGCGCCACCGGATCCGGTCGCCGAGCCGGTCACGGTGTCGCGCCATCAGGATGAACAGGGGCACGCAGCCATACAGCAGGTAATGGGGGAGCTTGGTGCCGGAGAAGGAGAAGAACAGGAAGACGACGGCAAACCAGATCCACAGAAAACGGTCCAGCGAATCCGACCAGTACGCCGTCAGCCCCGGCAACAGGCGCAGGAGCCAGCCGGTGAAAGGCAGCAAGATCACCGGCAGCATCACCAGGTAGTAGCCGAAGAAGCCCGAGTGTCCGTGCATGGCGCCGCCAAAGCGCCCGGCGTTGTGCTTGAGAAAGAAGCTCTCGAAGAACCCGGCCCCGTCGTCCAGATAGATCGCGAGGTACCAGGGGCCCGCCACCAGGACGAAGATCAGCCAGCCGAGCGGGGCGAAGGCGGCCCTGATCCAGCGCCTCAGCGCCCCCTCGGACCAGAAGAACAAGAGGCTCACCAGGAGCGGAAAGAACACCGCCACCGGCCCCTTGGTCAGGAAGCCGAGGCCCATCCAGAGATAGGCGCGCCAGACGAAGCGGCGGCCCGAATCGGGGCCGTCCCCGGACTGGGGCGCCGGATGGATGTAATAGCGGTAGATCTCAAAGAAGGCGAGGCTGATAAAGAGATTCAGCAGGGCATCGGCGACCGCCGCCTTGGCGATCAGCGAGACCTGGAGCGAGAGGGCCATGACCAGGCCCGCCACCGTGGCGGCCCGGGCATCCAACCGCTCGCGCACGAACACCCAGAGCGCCAGCACCCACAGGGTGGCGGCCAGGGCCGAGGGCAGCCGCAGGGCGAGCTCGTTGAACCCGAGGAGCCGAGTGGAGGCGGCCTGCAGCCAGTAGATGAGCGCCGGCTTGTCGTAGCGGGGCTCGCCGTCCTTGTGGGGCGTGATGTAGTTGCCGCTCGCGACCATCTCACGCGTGGCCTCGGTGAAGGCCCCCTCGTCGAGGTCGTAGAGCGGCACGGCCCCGAGCTGCCAAAAGAAGCTCAGCACCACCACCGCCGCCAGCAGCCAGGGAGAGGTCAAGGCGCCCCCGAGGCCGCGGCCCGGCCGGCCGCCCATCGGCGCGACGCCGGCGGTCACGCCGGCGTCTTCCAGGCCGCGCCTGCGGGATCGGAGGTCCAGCGGATACGGTGATGGCCTTGCTCGCTCGAGGCGTAGAAGGTGCGCATCATGAGCTCCGAGAGCACGCCGGTGGTGAGGAACTGGATCGAGGCGACCAGGCACAGGATGGAGATGAAGAGGAGTGGCCGCTGGCCGATGTTCTCGCCCAGACCAAACTTGACGATCAGTAGATAGGTCATGGTCAGGCCGCCGATGAGGCCGAAGACGATCCCGATGGACCCGAAGAAATGACCCGGCTTGGCGCCGAAGCGCAGGAAGAAGAAGGCGGAGAGCAGGTCCAGGAGCACCCGGAACGTGCGCGAGATCCCGTATTTGGAAGTCCCGAACTGGCGCGCCTGATGGGCCACCTCGGTCTCGCCGATGCGGGACGCCGAGGTGACGCCGGCCACCCACACCGGGATGAACCGGTGCATCTCCCCGAGCAGCGTCACCTCGCGGATCACCTCGGCGCGATAGACCTTGAGACTGCAGCCGTAGTCGTGCAGGGCGACGCCCGTGACCTTGCCGATCAGCGCGTTGGCGATGCGCGATGGGATCTTGCGCATCACCAGGTCGTCCTGGCGCTTGCGCCTCCAGCCCTGGAGCAGGTCGAGGTCACGCACGATCAGCTCGTCGACCATGCGCGGGATGTCCGCCGGGTCGTTCTGTAGGTCGCCGTCCAGGGTGGCGATCAGCTCACCGCGAGCGGCGTCAAAACCCGCCTGCATGGCCGCGGTCTGTCCGAAGTTGCGGCGCAGCCGGATCACCCGCAGGTGAGGGCCGTAACGTTCCGCCACCTGGACGAGGCGCTCGCCGCTGCCGTCACGGCTGCCGTCATCCACGCAGATCAGCTCCCAGTCGCCATGGTAGTCGGCCAGGCCACGATGGACGCGCGCCACCATGGGTTCCACGTTGTCGACCTCGTTGTACATGGGGATCACGACCGACAGGGACGGCTTGGGATCCGAGTGGCGGGTCACTGGCGTGGTCATGGGTGCGGTCCTGGTGCGGCGGCTGAACGGACTTGACGTCGAGCTTGAGCAAAGGGGTGTTGCCCGCCGAACAAGCCGTGGCACGCTATACGGGGAGGCGGGAAAGATCAACCGGACCTTGGCGCCCGGTGGGCGGTGGGCCGCCGGGTCCCCGGTCGCGCCTCAGTCCGCCGGCGGATCAGCGGCCAGCGGCGGCGGGAACCAGGTCCTGGCGATCTCCGCGTGCAGATCGGCGATGGCCAGTTGCAGCTCATCGACGAAGGCGTGCAACTGCTGCTGATTGAGCCGCGGCGGCTCCGCCGCCTCGAGGGTGCGCTTGAGACGTCCGGCGACACGCAGGGCGCCCTCGTTGTGCGGGAGCTTCTCCAGGCTCTGGCGGGTGGACTCGACACAGTGCCTGACGGCCCGGGGGAAGGCCCCGTGCTGGAACAGGAAGCGCAGCACCGGACCGCGCTGGACCCGCGGTTGCTCGCTGCGCCGGTAGGCCTGATAGCCGGTCATGGACTTGAGCACGCTGACCCACTGGATGGTCTGGAAGGGCCGCAGCTCGGTGGCCTCATCCGGCAGCAGGTTGGCAGAGCGCACGTCGACGATGCGGGTGGTCATGTCCGCCCGCTCCAGGAACCGCCCCAGATGCAGGAACTCGTAGCCTTGATCGTGGAGCATGGTGCCGGAGAGCAGTCCGGTGATGCTCTGGTTGCCGAGGATGATGTATTTGAGATAGGTGTGCCGTCCGCCTTTGGTCATGCCCTTTGCAAGCTCTTCGCGGGCATAGAGATAGAGCTCGTTCAGCAGCTCCCACGCCTCGCGCGGGACTATGTCGCGGATGGTGCGGCAGTTCTCGCGCGCCGCGCCCAGGGCGGAGAGGATGGAGCAGGCATTGCGCTCGTCGCTCAGCAGAAAGCGCACCACGTTGCGCTCGCCGTAGTCCTTGTAGTGCTCCTCGAACAGGGCATTGGCGCCGGTGATATCAATCAGCGGGCGCCAGCCGGGGGCCAGACCCCTGGGCAGGTCGAGCAGGAGGTTGGCATTGACGCTGACGATGCGCGCGGTGTTCTCCGCCCGCTCCACGTAGCGGCCCAACCAGTAGATGTTCTCAGCGACCCGCGAAAGCATCTCGTCCGCTCCTCAAGTTCCGTGCCCGACAAAGCCACCGCCCGCCTGTCGGTCGGGCTGCAGCCCGACTGCAAGGCCGCAGGCTGCCCGAAGGGCCAGAGTCGGACCGAGATCCGATCGACCCACTGCCAACCGCCTATTGCCCGTCCGGCACGATCCAGGTGTCCTTGCTCCCGCCGCCCTGGGAGGAGTTGACCACCAGGGATCCCTTGCGCAGGGCGACCCGGGTGAGTCCGCCCATGGTCACCTGCTGGCGGTCCGACGACAGGATGAAGGGTCGCAGGTCCACGTGACGGGGCTCCAGGTTGTGCCCGACGATGGTCGGCACCGTCGAGAGCTTGAGCGCCGGCTGGGCGATGTAATTGCGGGGGTCCTTCCTGATCACCTCAGCGAAGCGCTCCCGTTCCGCCTTGGTGGAGGCGGGACCCACCAGCATGCCGTAGCCGCCCGATTCGTTGGCGGGCTTTACCACCAGCGTCTCCATGTGCTCCAGGGTGTAGGCCAGGGCCTCGGGCTCCATGCAGCGGTAGGTGGGCACGTTCGGGATGATGGCGTCGGCGTCGAGGTAATACCGGATGATCTCGGGCACGAAGGCGTAGACCACCTTGTCATCGGCGACCCCGGCGCCGGGCGCATTGGCCAGTGCCACTGTCCCTGCCGTCCAGGCCCGCATCAGACCCGGCACCCCGAGGGTCGAATCCGGCCGGAATGCCTCCGGGTCCAGGAAGAGGTCATCGACGCGCCGGTAGATCACGTCCACCCGCTTGGGGCCGTCGACGGTGCGCATGTAGACGCAATCGTCCGAGTCCACGAACAGATCACGCCCCTCCACCAGCTCGCAGCCCATCTGCTGGGCCAGGTAGGCGTGCTCGAAATAGGCCGAGTTGTAGATCCCGGGGGTGAGTACGGCGACCTGCGGGTAGTCGGCGGGGCGGGGCGAGAGCGCCGCCAGGGTATCGAACAGCTGGGAGGGATAGTCATCCACCGGCAGCGGGGCATAGTGCTCGAAGAGCTCGGGGAAGACCCGCTTGGTGACCAGCCGGTTCTCCAGCATGTAGGAGACGCCCGAGGGCACTCGCAGGTTGTCCTCGAGCACGTAGATGGTCCCATCCGCATCTCGCACCAGGTCCGATCCGCAGATGTGGGCCCAGATGCCCAGCGGCGGGCTGACACCCACGCACTGTGGCCGGAAATTGACGGACTTGGCGAGCACCTGCTCGGGGAAGACCCCGTCCTTGATGATCCGCTGTTCGTGGTAGAGGTCGTCGATGAAGAGGTTCAGCGCCTGGACCCGCTGCTTGAGGCCCGCCTCCACCTGATCCCACTCCGACTTGGGGATGATCCGCGGGATGATGTCGAAGGGCCAGGCCCGGTCGATGGTGCCACCTTCCTCCGAATAGACCGTGAAGGTGATGCCCATCTCCTTGATGGCCACATTGGCCGCCTCCTGGCGGGCCACCAACTCATCCGGACCGAGCGCGGCGAGGTCATCCAGCAGACCGGCGAAGGCGTCACGGCCCCTGCCCGGCGCGGCGACCAGCTCGTCATAGAAATCCTTGCTGGGGTAGCTGTTCCAGTCGATGCTCATGCGCGGCGCTCACAGGACCATTGGAAAGGGACGGAAGCCTTGGCCGCCCCAGCGAGACGGACGCTCCACCTCAGAGTATGCTGGAGCCTCGCCCGCCGCGTCCATCCCACCGAAGGGGACGGACCCTAGCGGCGCATGCGCCCCGTGGCCCATTTCCACCCGTTCCTGAGATCTCCGAACCATGACCTACTGTCTCGGACTGGCCCTCGAGGAGGGTCTGGTAATGGCTGCCGACTCCCGCACCAACGCGGGGATCGACTATGTCACCACCTTCAGCAAGCTGCATTGCTTCCAGCCGGCCCCGGACCGTCTCTTCGTGCTGCTCTCCGCCGGCAATCTGGCGACCACCCAGGAGGTGATGAACCGCATCCGCCGCGACCTGGACCAGACCCAGAGCCACGGCATGTCCGGCCCCAGCCTGTTGAGCGCGGATTATCTGTTCGAGGCGGCCGACTATGTGGGCAGGGTCAGTCTGGAGGTCCAGCGCCAGCATGCCCCGGCGCTGGGCGCCGCCGGCGTCAGCGCTGAGACCACCCTGATCCTCGGCGGTCAGATCGCCGGCCAGCCCCACGGGCTCTACCTCATCTATCCCCAGGGCAATTATTTCGCCGCCTCACCCGAGACCTGTTATCTGCAGATCGGCGAGAACAAGTACGGCAAGCCCGCACTCGATCGCATCGCCTCCCCGGGCCTGTCGCTGGAGGACGGGGCGCGCCTCTGCGTGGTGTCTCTCGATGCCACCTCACGCTCCAACGTCACCGTGGGGCCACCCTTCGAGGTGGCGATCTATGGCCGGGACTCCCTCGTGCTGTCACACCGGCTCAAGCTCACCGCCGATCATCCGGCCCTGCGCGCCCTTTCGGCGAGCTGGAATCAGGGCATCCGTAGCGTCTTCGAGGGCCTGCCTCGATTCGACTGGGAGGCGATGGGGGATGCGGCCCCCGGCGCCGAGGCCGGTCAGCCCAACCCGTAGCAGCGCGCGGGCGCACGCTGGCGCCCGGTGAGATAGGAGCGATCCGGATCCACCCGGGCCAGCCCGGCAATGGCGGTGCGCCCGAGCAGCATGCGGAACAGCATGGTCTCGCGGTTGCTGAGGGTGAGCTCAATGGGCCATTCCCGCCCACCCAGGCGCAGGGGCGTGAGGATGACGTAGCGCGGCTCCCGATGACCCCCGGAATCCGAGACCTGACGGCGGTCGATCACCGGGGCCTCGCCGTGCACCACCACGTCGGTGCGACCGCGCAAGGGATGGACACCGAAGCGCACCCAGACCGCGCCGCCGCGCCGAAACGCATCGACCGAGAACGCATGCAGGGTGGAGGTGCGCGCACCCGTGTCCACCTTGGCCTTGATGGCGGGGAGTCCGAGCTCGGGCAGGCACAGCCACTCCCGCCAGCCGAGCAGCAGCGGGGGAGTCGGCTCGGATGCAGCGCTCACGGCACCTGCCGCAGCAAGCGCAGGGCCTCCCGCAGGGCGTCCCGGCCGGTTCCGCCGGCGCGAAACGCCGCGTAGACCTTACGCGGTATCACCGGCGCGTCCGCCACCAGATGCAGCTCCCCCTTGGCCAGGGCCTCGTCCACCATGCCCAGCGGCAGATAGGCCGCACCGCCCAGGCGGCGCAGCAGATCCAGAGCCATCAGGCCCTGGGAAAGACGCAGCGACGAGGCCGGAAGCTCGGGAAACTGGTCGGAGTGGGCGATCATGAACGGCGTTCCCCAGTCCACCAGGATGTAATCCCGGGCGATCGCCTCGGTGGCGCCCAGGTCCGGGCGGGTGGCGACCATCCGCAGCTCCAGCTCGCATACCGGCTCGAGCTCGAGCTCCTCGCTGCGCGGTGGCTCGAACAGCACCACCAGATCCAACAGGTCGGAGCTGAGGCGCTGCCAGAGGGCGTCCGCCGGCAGGATCTCGATCTGCAGGGCCAGCTCCGGCCGGGTGTTGCGAAGGGCCGCGGCCCAGTCGCGCACACGGATCGGCCATAGATCGAGCTGGCAGCCGACGGCCAGGGAGCGGTGGAAGCTGCCATCCAGGGCCAACTCCTGGCGCGCCCTGGCCCAGCTGCGCACGATGGTCTCGGCGTAGCGCAGCAGCCCGTGGCCGGAGGGCGTGAGCTGGATGTCGTTGCGTCGGCGAGTGAAGAGGGCCACCCCGAGGGTCGACTCCAGCAGCTTGATCCGGGCGCTGACCGCCGACTGGGTCACGCACAGGTGCTCCGCTGCCTTGCCGAAGTGACGGGTGCGCGCCACCTCCATGAAGGTTCGAAGAAGGACAATATCCATGGGACCAGGTTTGCGAGGACGGCTGCGCGGCGGCAAGAACCGCTATCCGGGGCCGGTTGGTTCTGCCGGATGAGTCTGTTAGCGGGGCGTATACCACAGCTCACCCGCAGGGGCTACGGCGTGGCTTTGGCGGCGGCGCGGCCGTTCCACCCGTGGCTGCCGCGCCCGGCCTCATCCCCTTGCCACTCCCGGCTCGTCTCGGGCCGCGTCGGCGTCTTTCCGGGGCCGATTGGCGTTACCATAAGCGCCATTGGCCGCTCGGCGCAGGCCACATCCGGAGACTTCATCCATGGCCAGATTCTCTCGCCTCACGTTACCCCTGCTGGTTGGTCTGGGGCTGAGCGTCCCGGCGCTCGCCGAGAAGGGAACCGCCAAGATACTCGCCCCTTGGGAGGCCAACGGACAGCTCTTTCAGGTGGCCGTGGACAAGCTCCAGTTCATCGGGACCTTCGAGGGGATCATGTATATCGAGCACGGCGAGGGGCTGCTGGATGCAGCCCTCTTCACCTGTCCATCCACCCAGATCACCGAGATCCTGAGCAACAAGAGCCAGGCCCATGGCTACTGCACCATCGAGAGCCCCAACGGGGATTACATCTACGCCGAGTACACCTGTGACGGGGCGCCGGGCGCCTGTACCGGCAAATTCACCCTCACGGGCGGAACTGGAAAGCTCACCGGGATCACCGGGGAGAGCGACCTGATCGTGCGTACTGCCCTGAGCGGAACCACCATCGATCAGCATGGCGGGGGCACCGTCTCGGCCGCCAAGGGCCTCGCCATCTGGCCCGAGATGAAGTTCGAGATCCCGGGCAAGGCCGCCGACATCACCGGCCTGCTGGGCACGCCCTCCGCCAACCGCACGGCGCCCGCGCCGACCGGCCCCGTGGGTCGATCGGGGACCGCCAGGCCTTCCGACGAACCAACGGATCCTGCCCGGGAATAACCCGATGCCGGCTCAAATTTGGCACACCGAGCCGCGGCCGGGGCCCCGGCCTCTGGCGACACTCCTGGGGATTCTGCTGGTCTTGGCAGGCGCCCTTTCGCCGCCCCGGCTTCTCGCGGCGAACGACTCCTTTCAGGGTCTCGCCATCGTGCGGGACGACGGCAGCCTCCTGATCAAGGGCCGGGTGGTGGTGCTCTATGGTATCTATCTCCCGCCCGCGAACCGTCAGTGCCGGGAGTGGATCCGCCCGGTGCGCTGTGACGAGCCGGGGGTGCTGGCCCTGGACTTTAAGGTCAGGGGGTTCGTCACCTGTTTTCCCCAGGACGAGGACGCAGAGGGCCGTGTCCACGCCATCTGCTACGTGGACCGCACCGGCCTCGACCCGGGAGAGGATCTGGGGGCCTATCTGATCCAACGGGGTTGGGCCCTGGCACTTCCCAACGCGCCCTTCGAGTACCACGCCATGGAGCGCATCGCCCTGGTCCGCGGCCTCGGTGTCTGGGGCTACTCCGTCGACTCGGTCACTTCCCCCCGCTGGCGCTGGCGCTGATCGGCAGGACCCGTGCCGGTGATCGCGGGGCTTGGTTCCGGCCGGGGACCTGGATTAACCTCGCCGGCTCTCTCTCATCGCTGTTGCCAACCGAGCGGGCGGGGTGAACCCATGCTGCTGATGATCGACAACTACGACTCCTTCACCTACAACCTGGTCCAGTATCTGGGGGAGCTGGGCGCAGAGGTTCGGGTGGTGCGCAACGACGAGCTCAGTGTGGAAGAGGCGGCGGCGATGGGGCCCGAGCGGATCGTGATCTCCCCCGGGCCCTGCACCCCCAACGAGGCGGGGATCTCGGTGCCGCTGATTCGTGCCATGGCGGGACTGGTACCCATCCTCGGGGTCTGTCTCGGCCATCAGTCAATCGGCCAGGCCTTTGGCGGGCGCATCGTCAAGGCCCGCCGGGTGATGCACGGCAAGACATCCCCGGTTCACCATCGGGGAGAAGGCGTCTTCGCCGGGTTGGAGAATCCATTCGAGGCAACCCGTTACCACTCGCTGGTGATCGAGCGCCAGTCACTGCCCGATTGCCTGGAGGTGACCGCCTGGACCCGGACCGAGGAGGGCGAGACCGACGAGATCATGGGGGTGCGCCACCGGGAGCTGCCGATACAGGGGGTGCAGTTCCATCCCGAGTCGATCCTGACCCGGCACGGGCACGACCTGCTGCGCAATTTCATCGAGGACCGCTGAGCCCAAGCTCGTTGGCCAAGACGCCGCCGTTCGCGCAAGAGCACCGGCCGTCGCGCACTCCGAGACCAGGGACGCGCTTACCGCACCGTCCGGGGCCCGGGCCCCGGAGAAGGCGAGACGCCTCAGCGATCCGTTGGCGGCACGGGCACGAGCTGATACGGCGATCCGGGCAAGTCGGGCCGGGGGACCAGCATCATGGGGTGCGGCCTTTGAGATTCCTCTGATGTCGTCGGTGTCGATGCCGATGATGCCTCCGCCGACGGGCGCCCCTCCTGGGCATCGTCGGGCGATGAGGCCGAGGGTGCGGCCGGCGCCTCGGGCGCGAGGTCATCGCCAGCGGCGGGGCCGTCCGATGGTGTGCCTCCGCTGTCTGGCTCGGGCTGGGTTTGGGATTCGCCCCGGGGCCCCGCACTCGGCTTGGCCTCGAGCTCGGCAGCGGGCGACGCCTCCGGGGGGGCGGCCTCCGGTGCTGGGGATGTAGGTTCGTCGGCGGGGGACCCGGTCGGCGCCACCGGGCCCCCGGCGGTCTCCGCCTCGGTAACAGCAGCAGGCCTCGGCGCATCCTCGACAGCAGTCGTCGCGGCCGCCGGTCCGACTTCAACGGCCGTTTCCGGCGCCACCGGGCCCCCCGCGGTCTCCGCCTCGGTGGCAGCGGCAGGCTCTGGAGCATCCTCCACAGCAGTCGTCGCGCTTGCCGGTCCGACTTCAACGGCCGCTTCCGGCGCCACCGGGCCCCCCGCGGTCTCCGCCTCGGTGGCAGCAGCAGGCTCCGGCGCATCCTCAGCCGCAGTCGCCGCGGCCGCCGGCTCGACCGCAGCGGTCTCTGCCGGCGCCACCGGGCCACCCGCAGTCGCCGAGGCGCTGGCGGCTGACTCAGCCGGTTTCTGGACAGGAGGCGCCAGCGGGGGCGTCTCCTCGGGGGACTTGGCGGGTTCGGGTGACTTGACCGAGGCGAGCGTCACCTTTCCGACGGGGGCGGTGCGCTGGGCAACCCCGGCCGGCGTGCCGGGATTCGGTGACTGGCGCCCGTTGAGCAGCATGAAGAGGAAACCGGCCAAGGTGGCAATCCCCACCAGCCAGACCAAAAAGGTGCCACCGCTACTGCCGCGGCAGCGTCGCGGGTCGTTGAATCGATTGAGCATCACCCTCTCCTCTTTCTTTTTGAAACAACGGCGCTCGGGGCCAGAGAGCACAAAGCCGCACCTCAGGCCGGAGCAACTCTTCAGGCATCATCGAGCGCGCCTGGACGCGCGATGAGATCCCGGGCAATGCTAGTGTCTTTTACCCTGCCGCGCGAGCGCCCGTGGGCCGCGCCTTGCAGGCCTCGGCGCGCGCGGTTGCGCATCCGGTCCGCGAGCCTTTCAGCAAGATGATACTGTTGGTCGGTTTGTCGCGAGGTCCGTCCCGGTAGAAGATATAGACTCGTCGCACCCCATCCATCGGAGGACCATCATAATGGAGCTGCGTGAGGCCATCGCCCGCTGTGTCGACGGGCAGGATCTGGGTGCCGAGGAGATGACCGCCGTGATGCGCACGGTCATGACCGGCGGTGCCACCCCGGCCCAGATCGCGGGCTTCCTGCTGGCCCTGCGGATGAAGGGCGAGACGGTGCCGGAGATCGCGGCGGCGGCGGCCGTGATGCGCGAGCTGGCGGCTGGGGTCGATATCTCCGGTCTCGATTTTCCGGTGGATATCGTCGGTACCGGCGGCGATGCGCTCGGCACCTACAATGTCTCGACCACCGCCATGTTCATCGCGGCGGCGGCCGGCTGTCACGTCGCCAAGCACGGCAATCGCTCGGTCTCCAGCAAATCGGGGGCGGCCGACGTGCTGGAGGCGGCCGGGGTGCGTCTCGATCTGACCCCGGAGCAGGTCGCCCGTTGCGTGCGCGAGGTCGGGGTGGGATTCATGTTCGCCCCCGGCCACCATAGCGCCATGAAGCACGCCGTCGGTCCGCGCCGGGAGCTCGGGGTGCGCACCATCTTCAACGTGCTGGGCCCCCTGACGAATCCGGCCGGGGTCCCCAACCAGCTGCTCGGCGTCTTCAGCAAGGCCCTGCTGATGCCGATTGCCGAGGTGCTGCAGCGTCTGGGAAGCCGCCAGGTGATGGTGGTGCACGCCCGCGACGGGCTCGACGAGATCAGCATCGGGGCCGAGACCGACGTGGCGGAGCTGAAGGACGGCGGGATCCGGTGCTACAGCATCGCCCCCGAGGCCTTTGGTCTTCCCCGCTCGGACATCGGCGCCATCCAGGTGTCCGACCCGGCCGGGAGCCTGACCATGCTGCGCGGGGTGCTCGCCAACCGGCCGGGCCCCGCGAGGGACATCGCGTTGCTCAACGCCGGTGCCGCCGTCTACGCTTCCGGCCGCGCCGCAAGCCTGGCCGAGGGCATCGACCTGGCCGACGCGGCCATCACGAGCGGTGAGGCGGCTCGGCGGTTGGAACGGCTGATCGCACTCACCCGCGACATCGATTGAACGCACGTGGCGCCGGATGAGCGCCCCCCGGCCTGAGCATCGGTGACCCATGCCCGACACCCCGGACATCCTCAAGAAGATCTGTCACCGCAAGGTGGAGGAGGTCTCGGCCCGCGCCGAGCGCCTGCCCTTGGCGGAGCTCAAGGCCCGGCTCGCCGAGGCCCCGCCGGTGCGCGGCTTCGCGGCCGCCCTGGCGGAGCAGGTCGCGGCCGGACGTCCGGCGGTGATCGCCGAGATCAAGCGGGCGAGCCCCAGCAAGGGGGTGCTTCGGGCGGACTTCCGCCCGGGGGAGATCGCCACGAGCTATGAGCGCGGCGGGGCCGCGTGCCTGTCGGTCTTGACCGATGCGGACTTCTTCCAGGGCTCCGATGCCTTCCTGCAGCAGGCACGCGCGCTGTCCAGGCTCCCGGTAATCCGCAAGGACTTCATCATCGACCCCTATCAGGTCCACGAGGCCCGGGCCATCGGGGCGGACTGCATCCTGCTGATCGCCGCCTGCCTGGAGGACGGGCCCTTGCGGGATCTCAACGGCCTCGCCCAGGAGCTCGGGATGGATGTGCTGGTGGAGGTCCACGACGCCGCCGAGCTGACGCGTGCCCTGGCCGTGCCGGGTCGCCTGATCGGCATCAACAACCGCAACCTGCGCACCTTCGACGTGACGCTGGAGACCACCCTGGGGCTCATGGGGTCGGTGCCGAAGGATCGGCTGCTGGTGACCGAGAGCGGCATCCTGACGCCCGAGGACGTCGCCCTGGTGCGCGGTTGGGGGGTCCATGCCTTCCTGGTCGGAGAGGCCTTCATGCGCGCCCCGGACCCGGGGGGCGAGCTGGAGCGGCTGTTTTTCCGAGGAAGTGGCGAGTAGCGAGTGGCGGGGGCCGAGGATTCAGGAATGGGAGGGGCCGACGGCCCTCGAATATCAAAGGCCTAAGGAAGAGGTCGCCAACGCAGTTGACAGGTGCGAGACGGGTGCCGATCCTGTTTTCGGCCCTCGGCCCTCGGCCCTCGGCCCTCGGCCCTCGGCCCTCGGCCCTCGGCCCTCGGCCCTCGGCCCTCGGCCCTCGCTTACCTCGTCCCGAAGACCACGATGGTCTTACCCTTGACGCTGATCAGCCCCTGTTCCTCCAGGCTCTTGAGAACCCGCCCCGCCATCTCACGGGAGCAGCCGACGATGCGCCCGATCTCCTGACGGGTGACGCGGATCTGCATGCCGTCGGGGTGGGTCATGGCATCCGGCTGCTTGCACAGGTCCAGCAGGGTACCGGCGATGCGGCCGGTGACATCCAGGAAGGCGAGGTGACCGACCTTGCGGCTGGTCTGGCGCAGCCGCTGGGAGAGCTGAACCCCGAGTGCGTACAGAAACTCCTTGCAGACGTCCCTGAGCTCGTTGTCCAACAGCCGGTCGAGCCGCTGGTAGGTGATCTCCGCCACCCGGCACTTGGCGCGGGTGCGGATGATCACGCTGCGGGTGTTCTGCGGAAAGAAGAGCCCCATCTCGCCAATGAACTCGCCCTTATTGATATAGGCGAGCAGCAGCTCACGGCGGTCCTCATCGTCGATCACCGCCGCCACCGACCCTTCGATCAGGTAATGGAGGCTCTCCGCCGGCTCACCCACCCGGATAAAGTCCACGTTCTTGTCGTAGGTCTTGGTGTGGCAATGGGAGAGAAAGGGTTGCAGCCAACGGGGCTCGGGTTTCGGTGGTATCACGATGCTCATGGGGCGGCTGTCCTCGCTGCGCTGTTTGGCGCTAGATTCTAGGCAAGGGCCTCACCCTTGTCGAACTATGGTAGCCTGCCCGCCCGATCATACCGGCGGGTCGACGACCGCGGCCCGCCTCCACGGGGGTGCAGATGAAGGCTCGAGTGAAATGGATCGACGGCGTGGCCATGCTCGGCGAGTCCGGCTCCGGCCACGGGGTGGTCATGGACGGCCCTCCCGAGCTGGGAGGGCGCAATGTGGGTCTCAGGCCCATGGAGATGCTCCTGATCGGAATGGGTGGCTGCACCGAGTTCGACGTGCTCCTGATCCTGCGCAAGTCACGCCAGCGGGTCACCGACTGCGTGGTCGAGCTGGAGGCGGACCGTGCGGAGTCGGACCCCAAGGTGTTTACCCGCATTCACGCCCATTTCATCCTGACCGGCCATGACCTCGACCCGCGCCAGGTGGAACGGGCCATCAAGCTGAGCGCGGAGAAATATTGCTCGGCCTCCATCATGCTTGGGGCCACCGCCGCCGTGACCCACGACTTCGAGATTCGCGATGCCTGATGCGGCGGCGGAATTCGACGCCCTCGCCGATGAATTCTACGAGGTCTGGTTCCGCTACCACCCCGACCTGATCCCTGCCGGCGGGGCCTCCGCCTGGGTCTCCCTGCTACCTGCCCAGGACGATGACGAGCTGGCCGCCCTGGGCGGCTGGCTGGAGAGCCTGCTCCTGGCCCTCGATGAGCTCGACTTCGGGTCACTCGATCCGGACCGGCGACTGGATTACCGGCTCATGGCGGGTGCCGCCCGGGTCGAGCATCGGGACCTGCTCGATCCGGATCTGCGCCACCGCGACCCGCTGAGCGTCCTGCCGCTGGCCGGGATTCATCGCCTCACACTGGAGCCCTCGGACGATCTGCACGACCCCCTGGTCCGGCTGCTGGCCGCCGTGCCCGAGCACCTGCGTCAGGCCCAGGTTCAGTTGCGTGCCTCGGTGGATCGCCTGGCGGCGCCCTTGGTGCGGGCGGCGGCGCTGGAGGCCGAGAGCGGGCGCTGCTATCTGCGGGAGCTGGTTCGAGGCCCCTGGCTGCGGCGTCATTGCCACGGGCTTGCAGAGATCGAGCGCCTGGCCGAGGAGGCCTGCGACGGCCTGGCGGATTACCGGGAGTGCCTGCTCGGCGAGCTGGCCCCCAGGGCGAGCGGCGCCCTCGGCTGCGGGGGCGGGCGGCTCGCCTCGCGCCTCGCGGACCTGCATTTCCTCCTTGTCGATCCCGATGTCTGCCGAAGCGTGCTCGATCGTGCCCTCGGGCGTGTCGCGTCCGACCTGTCCCTGGCCCTCGCTCCGGCGGCCCCGGTCCCGGGTGGGCGGCCTGCAGACGCCGCCGCGAGGGGCGCGTGCCCGTCCCAAGCCTCCGCCCGCGAGCTGTGCGAGGCCCTTCAGATCGAGATCGGCTCCAGCGGCGTGGTGACGCTCCCGGGCGCCCGGTTGCGAGTCGGCTCGCGCCCCGCCTGCCCGGGCTCACGACGTCTGCATGCCGACTACTGGGCGGATGCCGATGGCGGCACCCTGTATCCGCCCTCCTTGAGCGACAGCGAGATCGAGGACGCGACGGAATGGCTGCGCGCCCATTGCCTGGCCGCTGGCTGGGGTGGAAGTCACCTGTTCGCCTGGTCGCACCCACAGCGGGCCGGGCGCACCCCGCGGCGGCTCGCCAACGGCGTGTCCCTGGTCACCGGATGGGGGCTCTATCTGGAGCGGCTCCTCGCCGAGCTCGGCCCCTCGCGGTCGCACCGGCGGATCACCGCCCTGAGGCGCCAGCGGGAGCACCTGTTGCTGGCATCGCTCGACCTGGATCTCCACGTCGGCCGGGCGGCCGAGGCGCCGCGATGGCTGGGAGCCCTGGGTCTGGAGGGTTCCGCCGCCGACGGGGTGCTCGCACGGCTGTCCCTGTCACCCGGTGATGCCCTGGCCGGGGCCTTGGGTTGGCTGCTCCTGGAATCGGCACGGGAGGAGGCGCGACGCGACCCTGATGGCCAGTTCAGCGAGCGCCAGTTTCACGACCGGCTGGTGTCGCAGGGTCCGGTGCCCCTGGCCCTGGTGCTCGGTCAGGGCTTCGGCGACGCCTTTTGGCAGCGGGTTTGGGATCGGGCCTTCGCAGCTTAGGGAGTTGCCGATCCGATGCCACCCTGGCACCTGATCGCCTCATGCTGGCCCGCTCCGTCAGGTCGCCCGGTCGTCGTATTGCCGATCAAGGAGCAGTGAAATGCCCACCACCCTCAAGCGTCTGCGTCTGCACGGTTTCAACAACCTGACCAAGACCCTGAGCTTCAACATCTACGACGTCTGCTACGCGGATTCGGACGCCCAGCGTCAGGCCTACATCTCCTATATCGACGACGCCTATAACGCCAAGCGGCTGACGGCCATCCTCACCGACGTCGCCGAGATCATCGGGGCCAATATCCTCAACGTGGCTCACCAGGACTACGACCCTCAGGGCGCCTCGGTGACCATGCTGATCTCCGAGGAGCACGTGGCCGCCGTGCAGCTCTCCAATTTCGCCAAGCCCGGCCCCCTGCCGGATGCGGTGGTGGCGCACCTCGACAAGAGCCACATCACGGTCCACACCTATCCGGAGACCAATCCGGCGACGGGCATCAGCACCTTCCGCGCGGATATCGACGTCTCCACCTGCGGGCGGGTCTCACCCCTGCGCGCCCTGAACTATCTGATCCATTCCTTCGAATCGGACGTGGTCATCATGGACTATCGGGTGCGCGGCTTCACCCGCGACATCAAGGGCCGCAAGCACTTCATCGACCACAACATCAGCTCGATCCAGAACTATCTGTCGCGCGACACCAAGGAGCGCTATCAGATGGTCGATGTGAACGTCTATCAGGAGAACCTGTTCCACACCAAGATGGTGCTCAAGGAGTTTCGCTTCGATGACTATCTCTTCTGCATCGAGGAGGCAGACCTGGATGAGCGCGAGCGTCGCCGCATCCACCGGCTGGTCCGCCGCGAGCTCTCTGAGATCTTCTACGGCCGTAACCTGGCCAGGAACCTGGAACCGATCGGATAGGGCCCTCGGCCCTAGAGCCAATAGACCGTCCGGGTCATGAGCTTGGAGGTCAGACCCATCGCCAGCCGGATGGGCGCTGGCAGCTCGGCCCCGCCCGCGGCCTTCGCCACCTGGGCATGATGGATCTCGTCGGCCTTCATCTGCTCGAGGACCGCCCGGGTGCGCTCGTCCCGCTGCGGGACCTGGCCCAGGTGCTCGTCCAGGTGGCTCTCCACCTGGCGCTCGGTCTCCACCACGAAGCCCAGGCTCCAGCGGTCGCCGGCGAGCCCGGCAGCGGCCCCAATGGCGAATGAGCCCGCGTAGAAGAGGGGGTTGAGCAGACTCTTGCGGTCACCCAGCTCATCGAGCCGGGTCTCACACCAATCCAGGTGGTCGTTCTCCTCCCGGGCGGAGCGCTCCAGTCGCTTGCGGGTCTCGGGCAGCCGCGCGGTCAGGGCCTGTCCCTGATAGAGGGCCTGGGCGCACACCTCCCCGGTATGGTTGATCCGCATCAGCCGCGCCACGTGTCGCCGCTCCTGCTCGCCGAGATCCGCCTCCGGCAGGCGTGCCGCGGGATTTGTCCGCTCGGTGGTCTGGGGCCGGCCGAAGACGGTGCGCAGGGCACCATCGGCGCTGATCAGGAGTCGATCGAGTGGGCTGTATCGGCGGGTGGTCATCGCAGGCCTGCTGTGGGGTTCGATGTGGACGGTCCGATTCTGGGGGGGCCGCGCGCACCGCGCAATGGATCGGGGTCACCTGGTCGCGGCGCTCGCGCGGCGGCCGACCCGCCGGGGTCACTGCACACTGGCCCAGAGCAGCTCCACCGGGTGGCAGACCCTGACGGGAAGTCCCGCCTCGATCACCCCGGCCTGCAGATGGAGCGCACAGCCTGGGTTAGTGGTGACCAGGACGTCCGGCGCCAGGTCCGCCAGGGCGCCGAGCTTGTCTGCGAGCAGTGACCGGGCCATGGCCGGCTGCTCCAGCATGGCGATTCCGGCCGCCCCGCAGCAGGAGTCATTGCCCGGCAGCGGGCGTGCGTCGAGGCCCGGAATCCGGCCCAGGAGGCGATAGATCGCGTCCGTTTCTCTCAGCAGATTCCGATGGGAGCAGGGCTCGTGCACCAGGATGCGGAGCCCGAGTGGGCGCGCGGTGAGCCGATCGAGTGACACCAACCGATCCAGGTAGTCGCAGAGCTCCAGGATCGTGCCGGCCTCCCCGCCTTCGCGCAACTCCGCGACGCAGGCACTCGAGAGACCGACCAGGGGCGGCGCGCCGGGCGGTCTGGCGCAGGCCGCGCGGGCTCGATCGGCGTCGTCGGGAAAGCCGTTGTGCCGGAACAGGGCCCCGCAGCACAGCGGCCGGCCCGGCACCAGCACCCGCAGACCAAGAAGGCCGCAGAGGCCCCGGGTCGCCTCGACGGCGGGGCCCTGGGCGAGCCCGCTGCTGCAGCCGACGAAGAGCTCCAGGTCGGGCGCCCCGGGCCGATCGACCCGTGGCGCCCGGGCGCTGATCCCAATGGCACGGCTCAACCGATGATAGGGTGCCACCCGCGGGAGACGGGCGATACCGGTCCATTCCGCCAGGCGCGCCAGACCCGATGCGGCGTGGAGCCGGGCGGCGGTGGCGAGCCAGGCGCTCGCGCGCGAATCGGAGAGGAGGCGCAGCCAGGCGCGTCGGGGACGCCTGCGCCAGTGGGGCAGGGTGGCGACCCGCGCCGCCCTGGCGCCGTCGGAGAGCCGTCCGTAGGCGACGAGCGATGGACAGGCCCCCTCGCAGGCGCGGCAGGTGAGGCAGCCATCCAGGTGGCCGGTGAGGCGCGGGGTCAGGCTGAGCTCACCCGAGGCCCAGCCCTGGATCAGCGCGATGCGCCCGCGCGGTGAATCCGCCTCGTTTCCGAGCTTGGCATAGGTCGGGCAGTGGGGCAGGCAGAGCCCGCACTTGACGCACTGGTCTGCAAGTCCAAGTAGCTGGTCGGGGGTCACGTCGCGCCTTGAAATGGGGCCTCGGGCTCGGGATGCCATCAGCGGGCGCTGAACCCCTCGCGGCCCTCGGCGTCATCAACCGGACTGGACCCGTCATGGTAACCTCGGTCCTGCCGGGCCGCCCGGTTCGTCATGTCCGGTTCTTCATCCGGGCGGTGCTACGCCGGACCCGCAGAGAACAGAGCGCCGGCGGGGTCCGCTCCTGCCGGCGCGGCCGCCCTCAGATGGGGAGTGCATTCGAATGTCGTACTATCGCCACCACGTCTTCTTCTGTACCAATCAGCGCGAGGACGGCGCCCAGTGCTGCGGCCAGTGCGGCGCCAATGAGATGCGAGACTATCTCAAGCGCCGCACCAAGGAGCTGGACATCGCGGGTCCCGGCGGGGTACGCATCAACACCGCCGGCTGCCTCAACCGGTGTGAGGAAGGGCCGGTCATCGTGGTCTATCCGGAGGCCGTCTGGTACACCTACGTGGACCGCGAAGACCTCGACGAGATCCTGTCCGAGCACCTGGTCGATGGCCGCGTGGTGGATCGCCTGCGGCTCCCTGACGAGGCACCGGGCGGCAAGGCGGCGAGACGCGGACGGGACTGATCCGGTTCTCCCGGTCGGGACGTTGGACGGGGTTGCGAAGCCCAGGTCCCTCACGTATAGTTCGCGGTCTTTCTCGGCTACCCCGAATGAATTCAAGGCCCTTGACCAGCGGGGGCTCCCTGGAGACTAGGACATGACCACGACTGTGAGCACCAAGCCGGCGGAGGTTCGTCGCGCCTGGTATCTGGTGGACGCCGACGGCAAGACCCTCGGACGCCTGGCCACGGAGATCGCCCGGCGGCTGCGCGGCAAGCACAAGCCCCAGTACACGCCCCACGTGGACACCGGCGACTACATCATCGTGGTCAATGCCAAGAAGATTCGGGTCACCGGCAACAAGCTGCAGGACAAGATGTATTACCGGCACACGGGCTATGTGGGCAACCTCAAGTCCATCAGCCTGGGGAAGCTTCTCGACAGCACGCCCGAGCGGGCCATCGAGACCGCCGTCAAGGGCATGCTCCCCCGCGGACCTCTGGGGCGCGCCATGTTCAAGAAGCTGCGCGTCTACGCCGGCGCCGAGCACGGCCACCAGGCGCAGCAGCCCCAGCCGCTCGCGCTGGATGCCTAGTTCGTCAGTATCTTTCACGGCTTAGGAAACTCGCCCCATGTCGGAGACTCAATACGCCACCGGCCGCCGCAAGACCTCCACCGCCCGGGTCTACCTCGGTGTCGGTTCCGGTCAGATTTCGGTCAATGGACGCCCCCTGGACAGCTTCTTCGGCCGCGAGACCGCGCGGATGGTGGTTCGCCAGCCATTGGAGACCGCCGGTCTGCTGGATCGGGTGGACGTGCAGATCACCGTCCACGGCGGGGGAACCACCGGTCAGGCGGGCGCCATCCGGCACGGAATCGCCCGCGCCCTGGTCAGCTACAACGAGGAGCTGCGCTCGCCCATGCGCCGTTCGGGGTTCCTCACACGCGATGCCCGCGAGGTGGAGCGCAAGAAGGTCGGCCTGCACAAGGCGCGCAAGCGTCCGCAGTACAGCAAGCGTTAATCTCGAGAGGCGAGTAGCGAGCTCCTAGGGCCGAGTAGGTGCATTGGAGGCCCTGAAGCAGCTCGAAGTATGGAAACGGGCGTGTCGGTTCGCGGTCGATGTTTATCAGGCGACCGCAGATTGCCGCGATCGGGGTTTGCTCAGGGGCCTCGCCAAGCATTTCGAAGATCAGCGCCCCTGAAGCCTCGGCCCTCGCCACTCGCAACTTATTCTTGGGGGATCGTCTAGCGGCAGGACTACGGACTCTGACTCCGTCAACCAAGGTTCGAATCCTTGTCCCCCAGCCAATCAAAGCCCGCTCGTCAGCGGGCTTTTTCATGTCTGGTGGTGGCGCGGGGCGCCGCCGCTCCGCGACGATCTTCCGGGGACATCCAGAGTCGAGGCGCGGACCCGGCTTACGTGGCGAGGCGTTGGTGCGCCCTCATGACCGCTTGGCCCGCCACCAGCGCCATGCCCGCGATCGCTCAGCCTGGGCAGTACCGCCTGCTCTCGCCGTTTTGGGTCGCAGAGAGGACGGCCATGGTTGTAAAAACACAACATCCCGCTTTGGTGTCTCTTTTTTTTCTCGAAACTGTTGCAAACGGCTCCCGCGTCCTCTATAGTTCAACCCGCAAAGCACGATTGCACGAGTTTTAGGCAGTCCTTGTTGCTAAATCCACAACAGCGGAGAACACGATGAACAAGAAGCTTCTCACCCTGGCCGTCGCCGCCGCCCTGGCCGCGCCCGCCATCGCCTCTGCCGAGGCCATCATGTACGGCAAGCTGAACATGTCGATCGACTATTTCGACGTCAAGAACAATGTCTACGACGTCAATGGCCGCATCGTCGAACAGGAAGGCTTCAAGGGCTGGACCCTGAACGGCCACACCAATCAAGGTTTCATTGGCGAATCCCGAGCCAACCGTCTGGGCGTCAAGGGCTCTGAGGACCTGGGCAACGGCCTCAAGGCGATCTACCAGATCGAGTTCGGTGTGCGCATGGCCAACGAGGCCGACAACGCCATCATCAACGGCGATTCCGACTCCGCCGTCACCATGCGTAACAGCTTCGTCGGCCTGGCCGGCGGCTGGGGTACCTTCCTGGTCGGGCGTCACGACACCCCGCTGAAGATCTCCACCGGCAGGCTGGACCTCTTCGCCGACACCATCGCCGACTACAACGGCACCATCAAATTCCTCGACGTGCGCGCCGACAACGCCATCGCCTATATCAGCCCGAGCTGGGCCGGCCTGCAGTTCGCCGGTGCCATCGTCCCCGGCGGCGGCGCCACTGTCGCTGGCGACCCCAACGTCGAGTCCGACAGCATCGCCGAGGGCTACTCCCTGGCCTTGATCTACAAGAACGGCCCCTTCTACGGCAGCGCCGCCTATGAGGCCTTCAGCAAGCAGCTTGGCGCCCGGCAAGTGACCCGAGAAGGCGATCTGTTCGCCAGCCAGAACCTGCTGACCCCGAGCCAGGGGCTCCTGTACAACCACACCACTGGGCAGCTCCTGAACCCCGTTGGTGAGTACACGGTCAGGCAGGACGGCACTGGGGCCTTCGTAGACGGTCAAGGCAACTACTATAGCGTCACCCCCGGGGGCGTCAGCGCCCTGGTCTCCCCGAACGACGACTGGAGCCACTGGCGCCTCGGCCTCGGCCTGCTGGACTGGAACGGCTTCACGCTCACCGCGATCTACGAGAAGCACAGCAACTACAACTGGGGGCCGAACGACCCGGATATGTGGCAGGTGCAGGCCGGCTATGCCTTCGGCAACAACATGATCAAGGCCATGTATGGCCAGATGAACAACGACATCCAGTACAGGGTGTCGGCCAGGTCGCCAACAATGTAGCGACGTTCCTCGAGGACAAGGATCGTGATGCCTGGGCGGTGGGCTACGACTACAACTTCAGCAAGCGCACCACCGCCTATGCGGTCTACAGCAGCGTGACCGACGACCGCCCACTAGAGCAGAACTGGGACGGCTTCTCCCTGGGCATGATGCACAGCTTCTGATGCTGTAGCGCGATCGCTCGGATGCGATGAGACGGGGCCTTCGGGCCCCGTTTTTTTTGGTGCCAGGTGCCGCAGTCGACAGGGTGCCCGGTTTGCACGGAGCCTGCCGGGCCGCCGTCGGTTTGAATCCCGTGCAGCGTCCGCTTAGGATCACCAAGGTGTGATCGAGCCATCAGGACGACTGCCCATGTCCCTACAGAACAGACTGCTGCGCGCCGACGAGCTGGGCCTGCGCCTGGAGATCGTCAACGGGCTCGCGATCTGGGAGGCGCAGCCGCTCTATCGACACCAGAAGCATGTGGAGCGCATCGCCGCCGGGATTGCGCGCGGTGAGTCCGGCACCCCGTGCGCCTGTGTGCATGCGCTGGATGTCTATGTGGCGTTTCCGAACGGCCTGAAGCGGCCGGACATCTCGATCTTCTGCCGGGAGCCGACCGAGGAGGAGCAGGACGGGCCCCTCAGTCTAATCCCCGAGGCGGTCATCGAGGTCGTGAGTCCCGGCTACGAGGCCAAGGACCTGGAGGTTGGGCCCCCCTTCTATCTCTCCCAGGGGGTCAAGGACGTGATCGTCTTCGACCCGGCGACCCTGCTGGTGCTGCACGTGCGTCACGGCCACGCCAGCCGCCAGGTCGCCCCCGTAACCCTGGAGCTTCTGTGCGGCTGCCAGGTGCTGGTGTGAACGGGTCGCGGATGCCGCCGCTGCCATGAGCGGTTTTGCAGACAGGCTCCGGCTCAAGGAGAAGGCGGAGGAGGACCTGTATTTCGCCCGCCACGATCGCGAGCTGTTACAGGCGCGGCACGAGCGCCGACCAGGCGATACCGCCGAGGTGGTGCGGGTGCGGTCCAGTGGTGAGACCGGGGTGGACCGCGCGGCACTGGACTCCGCGATGGGGCTGGGCCTGGCGGTGGGCGGCTGGTGTCCAGCGGGGCGCCGGGCCGAGGACGGCACCATCCCCAGCCGCTATCCGCTCAGGGAGACCGGGAGTCGCGACCCCGCGGTGCGCACGGAACAGAACGTCCGCGACAGTGACGCCACCCTGATCCTGCACGTGGGCGCACTCACCGGCGGCACCCGGCTGACGGCGCAACGGGCACGGTCCCTGGGCCGGCCCCTCCTGATCCGCGACCTCGATGATCCACCCTCCGTGGCGGAGATCGCCCGTTGGCTCGAGGTCAATCGGGTGCGGGTGCTCAACTGCGCGGGTCCCCGTGAATCCGAGTGCCCGGGGATCACCCGGCGCGCGACCCCGCTGCTCCGCGAGCTCTTCGCCATCTGGCGCGACAGCGATACCCACAGAGGAGACTGATCGGCCAGGCGCGACCTTCTGCGCCCCTCGGTCCTCGGCCTTCGCCCCTCGGCCCTTTCTACTCAGAGCTTCAGCCCAAGTGCCAGCCCGCCGAGAAAGGAGGCGCCGCTTGAGAGGTTGCGCCCCACGTAGTCCAGGAAATCGGTTCCGTGAAGGCTCAGCCACTGGGCCCAGGAGTCGTACTGGCCCTCCATGCCGCTCCAGTTCACGTCCACCAGACCCTGGTACTGGAGCGCGAACAGCGCGAGCAGGATCAGACCCATCAGGATCAGGGCGAGCTTGAAGGCCAACTTGAGGGCGAAGCCCGCGGCCAGTCCCACCAGAAAGGAGAAGCCGAGCCGCAGGAGGAACGCCTCATCGAGCAGCGTCGCGGCGTCTGCCGTATCCGGGAGAGGCGGCTCCAGCGGTGGGGGCGGCGACTCGGCGCCCGCCCGTGCCAGGCGAAGGGGGGCAAGGGAAAGGATCCCGATGGCCAGTGCGGAGAGTCGCGGTCGCATGTCGCGCAGTTCCGTGGATGCGGCACCCGCAGTCAACGGACCTGCGCCCCGGTGCACCTATCCAATAGGGGACAAAGAAAAGGGCCTGCTTGGCCGCAGGCCCTTTGCTGATCTGGTACCGAGGGCCGGACTCGAACCGGCATGGGGTCGCCCCCGTCAGATTTTGAGTCTGATGCGTCTACCAATTTCGCCACCCCGGCAGAGGTTGGGCAGTATAGGGTCAGCCGACCCCCGTGTCAGCCCGGCAGTGGCCGTGGGGCGACTACTCCCACTCCGGATCTGCAAATCAGTGGGACGCACGGCTCAGCGCTCCTCGAAGCCCGCCAGGCGGTACCAGCGGTTGGCCTCCTCCTGATCCCTGGGTACGCCGCGCCCCTCCTCGTAGAGCATCCCCAGGGTGGTCTGGGAGCCGGCCAGACCCTGGTCGGCGGCCTTCCTGAACCAGTGGACGGCCTTCTCTGGGTCCTTGTCGGTGCACTCGCCCTCCAGGTACATGAAGCCGAGGCCGTGCTGGGCGAGCCCGATTCCGGCCTCGGCGGCGGCCTTCATGTACCTGGTAGGCGAGCAGGTGGTTCTCGTGCATGCCGAGACCGTTCTGGGCCATGATCGCCATGCGGTACTGGGCCTCCGGGTTGCCGCCGTCGGCCAGGGGGCTCAGGAGCCCCGCGGCCTGGGCGAATTGTCTGGATTCGAAGGCGGCGATACCGCTCGAAAGCTCCATGTCCAGTCCGCTGCCCTGCTCGGTCATCAAAAGATCCTCGCTCAAAAACCTGGAAAGGCAGCGGACCGCGGGTCCGGCCGCCAACAACTTGACCGACAAAGCTGAGGGTTCGCCGGCGGCGAATCAAGCCGCGCCTGCGCCTTGATGGTTCGCGGCGGGCGTCAGCGGGAGTCGGATGAAGTCGAGCCAAAGCCCCAGCAGCTCCGGGCTGGCCGCGGCCACGGCGAGCCGCTGCCCCAGATCCAGGCCCTCGGCGGGCTCGGTGCCGTAGGGGCGGTAGAGGCGGGAGGCGACTCCCGCCTCGGTGGCGATGAGCCGCCCGGCGGCGTAGTCCCAGAGCTTCTGGCCCCCGTGTAGATAGAGCTGAAAGCGACCGGCCGCGAGCCAGCACCACTCGAGCGCCACCGCACCCAGGTTGCGCTGAGAGCGAAAGCCACCGGGACGCAGCAGCGGGGGCACCCGCTCCGGGGGCAGGCGCTTGAAGTCGATGGCGGCCAGGCAGTCGCTGAGCCCCGGTCCGGGCGCGAAGGGCCGTAGCGTGTCGCCGTCGAGGAAGGCGCCCTGGCCGCGCAGCGCGCAGAAGCACTCGTCGCGCACCGGGTCCAGTATGGCGCCGAGCACCGGGACACCGCCCTCGATCATGGCGAGCGAGATGGCGAAGCCGGGGAATCCGCACGCGTAGTTGCTGGTCCCATCGAGCGGATCCAGCAGCCAGACGGCGCCCCCGGCAGCCCCCGCGGCGCTGTTCAGGAGCTGCTCCTGGTCTGCCGCGGTCATCTCCTCCCCCAGCAGGGGAATTTCGGGAAAGTCACGCGCCAATGCCGATTGGATCCGCTGTTGGACCGCCAGGTCCGACACCGTGACCAGACTGCCGTCGGCCTTCTGGCTGGCCTGCGCCTGACGGAAGCGCGGCAGGATCTCGGCCGCCGCGCTCTCCCGCAACAGGGCGGCGATGTGCTTGAGGTCTGGATGCATGGACGTCCTCTCGGCTGGGCAGGGCGGGTATTTCCCGCTTGCGGGTTGCTGTTTCCACTCCCTAAGATGCGGCTGCCCTGGGGCCATCACGAGCCCGACGACTCCAGGGACGGGCAGTGCCGGGCTCAGGACGCATCGAATCGCCGCGACCTTTCTTCGCACCCTTCTCGTCCTGTCCTTCGCGATCCCGATCGCGGCCCGCTCGGATGCGGACGGGGGGCTGGCGAGCTTCGTGCGTGCCGAGCAGGCACTGAAGGCAGCTGACCGGGCCGCCTACGAGGTCCTGCTCTCGGGGCTTCAGGACCACCCACTCTACCCCTATTTGCGCTTTGCCGAGATCATGGCGGATCCGCAGGCGGCAAGCGATGCGTCCATCGAGTCCTTCATCGACCGCTTCGCCGACACGCCACTCGCCGAGCGACTGCGCCCCGTCTATCTAAAGCGGCTCGCGGCCGCCGGGCGCTGGGCGGACTATGCCCGGGTCTATCGGCAGGACCCGTCCGTGGAGCGGCGCTGCCTCTATCTGCGGGCCCTGCTCGAGACCGGGCGCGGCGACCAGGCCCTGAGCCCGGCACAGCTGGAGCCGATCTGGCTGAGCCCCAAGTCCCAGCCGGCGGCGTGCGACCCCTTGTTCGCGGCCTGGGAGACGGCTGGAGGAATCACGCCGGATCTGCTCTCCAGGCGCATCCGCCTCGCCATGGAGGCGAGTCAGACCGGCCTCGCCCGTCATCTGGGCACGCGGCTACCCGATTCCGAGCGGCACTGGCTGGACCTCTGGCTGGCGGTAGACGCTGATCCCGACCTGTTGCTCGAGCCGGGAACCCTGGACGGCGTCCATTCCCAGGGTCCGGCCATCGCGGCCTCGGGGATCGTCCGTCTCGCCCGCTCACGTCCCACCCAGGCGCTGGAGCTGCTGGTGGCGCAGCGGGGCCGGATGTCCGCGGACGCGGCCGCCTGGGATCTGGCCCACAGGGCGGTGGGTCGGGCCCTGACCCGCTCCGGGCGGCCACTCGAGCGCGAGCGGGGGCTGGACGCCTGGGATGGGCTACAGGCACGCGCGGACAATCTGGACCACCAGGAGGAGCGGGTGCGCGCGGCCATCCGGCTGGGCGACTGGGGGAGGGCCGCGGACTGGATCGGCCGCATGCCCGAGGGCGAGGAGAAGGCCGACCGCTGGCTCTACTGGTTGGCGCGTGCCCAGGATGCACTGGGTCGGCGATCGGAGGCGCGGGTGACCCTGGAGCGGGCGGCCGGCCGGCGCAGTCTCTGGGGTTTCCTCGCCGCCGACCGGCTGGGCCTGCCGTACCCTCTGGACGACCGGCCCGTTCCCGCCGAGCCCGGGCGCATCCGCCGGCTCGTCGCGCTGCCCGCCATGGCCCGGATCCAGTCACTGAGGCAGCTGGGCCGGGATGCGGACATGCGCCGCGAGTGGCGCACCCTGACCCGGGAGATGGATGACGCCGATCTCATGGCCGCCGCCTATGTGGCGGACGTGCTGCGCTGGCACGATCAGGCCATCTTCACCCTGGCGCGCACCGGCTACTGGGATGACCTGGCCCTGCGGTTCCCGGTACGCCATCGGGATCTCGTTTCGGAGCAGGCCTGGCAGACCGGATTGGACGAGGACTGGATCTTTGCGGTGATCCGCCAGGAGAGCGTGTTCAACGCCGGTGTGGCCTCCCGGGCCGGTGCCCTGGGGTTGATGCAGCTCATGCCCGCCACCGCGCGTCAGGTGGCGCTGGCGCTGGAGCCCCGGCTCAAGGCGCCGGCCGTCCCCAAGATCCTGGACCCCGCGATCAACATCACCCTGGGCAGCACCTATCTGGCGAGCCTGCGCGACCGCTTCGGCCATGCGGTCCTGGCCACCGCCGCCTACAACGCCGGGCCCCATCGGGTCGAGCGCTGGCTGCCCGAGGACTGCACCGACGCGGACCTCTGGATCCTCTCCATCCCCTTCGACGAGACCCGCGACTATGTGGAACGGGTGCTGGCCTACCGGGTGATCTATGCCGCCCGGCTCGGGCTGGAACCGGTGCGGCTGAGCGACCTGCTGCCCCCGGTGCCGCCCAGAGCGGCGCGTCTGGCGAGCCGCCGCTGACGCCGTCCGGCCGGCATCCCGGTTTGGGTGCCGGGCTACCTGAGGTATTCGGGCACGACCGCGTCGATGTCCGTCGGGCGGATCCCAAGCTCACCCAGGCCGTTGCTGGAACAGACGCTGTCCGCCTGGAGCGACAGGTAATTGTCCAGGGTGAATGGCTTGCCTGGCAGGTGCTGAAAGACCCGGGCCTGGAGTCGGGAGAGCCCGTCGCTCAACCCGATCACCCCGGTCCGGCGCCCGAGATGGGCGGCGGTATATTCCACCAGCTCCTTGAGTGTGAAGGTGCGCGGACCGCAGAGCTGATAACGCTTGCCGACGGTGGCGGGAGACTCCAGGCAACGCACCATGGCCAGGGACAGGTCGCCCACGAAGACCGGCGCAAACCGCGCGTTCGGGCAGGCGAGGGGGAAGGGGCCGGGAAGGTTGCGCAACAGAGCGGCAAAGCGGTTGAAGAAACTGTCACCAGGGCCGAAGATCACCGACGGCTGAAAGCTGGTGACCGCGATGCCGCGCCCGGCGGCAGCGTGGGCAAGGGCCTCGCCGCGGCCCTTGGTGCGGAGATAGGCGCTTGGACCGGCATCGGGGTCCGCATTGAGCGCGCTCATGTGTAGATAACGGCGTACGCCGCTCGGCTCAGCCGCCTTCAGGGCGGCCTCGACCAGGCCGACGTGCGACTGCTCGAAGGTCCGCCCCCCCTGCTCGTTCAGGATTCCCACCAGGTTGATCAGGGTTCCGCAGCCCGCAAGGGCGCCCCGCAGGGCCCCTTCGCCCCATCCATCCATCGGGTACAGGGTGCAGCCCGGGACCAGGAGCAGGTCCCGATGGCGCTGGGGGTGGCGCACCGGCACCCGGCACTGAAATCCCGCGGCAGACAAGGCGGGGAGCAAGTGGTGACCGACGAAGCCGGTGCCGCCGAGGATACAGACCTGCGTGTTCTTCATGAGCTTGTACTTCCCCCTGGATGCCTGATCGCGTGGCGCCCGGGCCTGGCCGGGCGCCGCTATTATCGACGAAGGACGGGACCCGTGGGCGTGCCATGGGCGCCGTCACCGGCACCTTTGGACGGGGTCTCGGGAACCGGCGGCCCCGATGCGCCCTCGCGCTCGCCGATGGGCGCTCAATGGAGCAGGAACAGGGTCGCCAGCCCGAGGAAGGACAGGAAGCCGACCACGTCCGTGACCGTGGTCAGGATGACCCCGCCGGCCAGCGCCGGGTCGATCCCCAGGCGCTCGAGCATCAGCGGGAGCACGGCGCCGGTCAGGGCGGCCGCCAGCAGATTGATGGTGATGGCCGCGCCGATCACCAGGGCGATCTGGGAGTCGTCGAACCAGAGCCAGGCGATGAGGGCCACCACCAGCGCCCAGATCACGCTGTTGATCGCCGCCACCGCCATCTCCTTGGTCAGCAGCCAGCGGGCGTTCGTGCCGGTGAGCTGACCGACCGCGAGCCCCCGGATGGCGAGCGTCAAGGTCTGGGTGCCGGCGATGCCCCCCATGCTGGCCACCACCGGCATCAGCACGGCCAGGGCAACCACCTGCTGAATGGTCGCCTCGAAGCGTCCGATCACCCAGGCGGCGAGAAAGGCGGTGAGCAGGTTGATGCCGAGCCAGAGGGCGCGGCGCCGGGCGCTCAGCAGCACCGGGGCGAACATGTCCTCGTTCTCCGACAGGCCCGCATGGCCCAGGAACTGGTGCTCCGCCTCCTCGCGGATGACGTCCATGACGTCGTCGACGGTGATGCGCCCGAGCAGCCGGCCGTCCTCGTCCACCACCGGGGCCGTGACCAGGTCGTGCTGCTCGAAGCGGGTGGCCACCTCGCGGGCGCTCCAGGTCGCGGGTATGGGCTGCACATCGGCCGTCATCGCCTCCGCCACCGAGTCATCGGGGTCGTGGGTGAGGAGGTCGGTCAGATAGAGCACCCCCAGGTAGCCCCCGCGGCGGTTCACTACGATGAGATTGTCGGTGATATCGGGCAGACCCCCCTTGAGCCGGCGCAGATACCGCAGCACCACGTCCAGGGTGACCTCGGGCCGCACCGTCACCGTGTCCGTGTTCATCAACCCGCCCGCGCTGTCCTCGGGGTAGGACAGGGCGGTCTCCAGGCGCTGGCGGCGCTGGGAGTCCATGGAGTGCAGCACCTCCTGGGTGATGGCCACCGGCAAGTCCTGCACCAGATCCGCCAGATCGTCGGTGTCCAGGTCCTGCACAGCGGCCAGGATCTCGCCCGCGTCCATCTGCGCCAGGAGCTGCTCGCGCACATCGTCGTTGAGGGAGAGCAGCACCTCGCCATCGTCGGCGGCGTCCACCAGGTTCCACACCAGGTCGCGCTTGTCCGGGGGCAGTGACTGCAGCAGGTGGGCGATCTCCGCGGGCTCCAGCGCGTTGAGCATCCGCGCGGCCTGGCGCACCGCCCCCTGCTCCAGCACGTCCTGGAGGGCGTCGAGACGTCGGTGATCGTTGGGGCTGAGGCTCATGGGGGGATCCGGTGGAACAACGGGCCGATCTGGCAGTGTAACAACTGACGGGGCTCGGCGAGCTCGGGCGCCCGGCTGCTGCCGGCGCGGCTGCGGGGAGAGGGGGCGGCCCGGCTCAGGAACTGAGCTGGTTCAGGCCGTCGAGCAGGCGGCCGGGCTCCACGTCATCCAGGCGCGCGAAGAGCCGGGCCGTGTGCCACTGGAGCTCCCGGGTGTCGGACTCGAGCACGATCTCCTTGATATCGAGCAGCACCCCCGGCTGCATGGAGAATTCCCGCAGCCCGATACCGAGCAGCAGCCGCGTGAAGCGCGGATCGCCAGCCATCTCGCCGCACATGGCGACCGGGGTGTCGAGCGCGCGTCCGGCCTCGATGGTCATGCGCACCAGGCGCAGTATGGCCGGGTGGGTGGGGTCGAACAGGTAATTGACGCTGTCGTCGAGCCGGTCGATCGCCAGGGTGTATTGGATCAGGTCGTTGGTGCCGATGGAGAGGAAGTCCATGCGCCGCGCCAGGGAACGCGCGGCGAGCGCGGCGGCCGGCACCTCCACCATGGCGCCGATCGGGAGCTTGGCGTCGTAGGGCAGTCCCTCGCGGTCGAGCTCCGACTTGAGCTGAGCGATGATGTCCTGGACCGCCTCGACCTCCTGGGCGCAGGTGACCATGGGCAGCATGAGCCGCACCGGACCCAGGGCCGAGGCACGCAGGATGGCGCGCAGCTGGGGGCGGAACAGGTCGGGCTCCTTGAGACAGAGGCGAATGGCGCGCAGTCCGAGCGCCGGGTTGCAGACCCCCGGGCTCAGGTCGCCGGAGAGATCGATCCGCTTGTCGACCCCCAGGTCCAGGGTGCGGATGGTCACCGGCATGCCGCCCACCCCGCGCATGATGTCGGCATAGGTGGCCAGGTGCTCGTCCTCGTCGGGCAGATCCTCCCGGTTCATGTAGAGGAACTCGGTGCGGTAGAGTCCGACCCCGGCGGCCCCGTTCGACTTGGCGGCCTCCGCATCCTCGGGCAGCTCCAGGTTGGCGAGCAGACGCACCGGGACTCCGTCGCGGGTGACGGTGGGGCGCCCGAGCAGCCGGCGCAGGCGCTTGCGATGGACCTCGACCGCCGCCCGCCGCTCCTGGAAATAGCTCAGGGTCGTCTGATCCGCGCCCGCCAGGACGCTGCCGGTCTCGCCGTCGACCACCAGGATCTCGCCCTGGCGCAGGTAGCGGGTGATGTTGTGCACCCCGACCACGGCGGGCACCCCGAGGCTGCGGGCAAGGATGGCGGTGTGTGAGACCGGGCCCCCGTACTCGGTGACGAAGGCCGCAGCCCCCCGATGGCGCAGCACGATGGCGTCGGCGGGCATGAGGTCGCGGGCGACCACCACGGCGCCGTCGAGATCGAGTGCGGGCACGGCGAATTGGGGCGTCGCCCCCTGGAGGAAGGTCTGGATCTGGTGAACCACGTGCTCCACATCCTCCCGGCGGGTGCGCAGGTAGGGGTCGTCCATCTCGTCGAACACCCGCACCAGATTGTCGCGCTGCATCTGCAGGGCCCACTCGGCGTTGTAGAGCTGATCCCGGATGATCTTGCGCACCTCGTCCACCAGGGCCACGTCCTCCAGCATCAGGAGGTGGGTATCGATGAACTCGGCGATGTTGGTTGGGGTGGAGCGGGGGATCTGCTCACGGACCGCGTTGAGCGCGCGTCTGGCGGCCGCGACCGCCTGATTGAGCCGATCCAGCTCGGCCGCCACCTGTTCCCTGCTGATGGGTGTCTGGGAGGCGGTGCGCAAGCCGTGGCCGGTGAGGAACGCCGGCCCGATGGCCAGTGGCCGGGTCGCGGCGACTCCGATGCCCTGAAAGGCGATCGTCACTCGGCCTCCCCGAAACGGTCGAGTATGAGTTGCTCCAGCGCGGCCATGGCGCTCTCCTCGTCCTCCCCGCTGGCCTCGATCAGGATGCGGCTGCCCCGGCTGGCGGCCAGCATCATGACCCCCATGATGCTCTTGGCGTTGACCCGCTGGCCGTTTCGCTCCACCTCGATCCGGCTGGCGAAGCCGCTGGCGCAGCTCACCAGCTTGGCGGCGGCCCGGGCGTGGAGCCCGAGTCGGTTGATGATCTCGATCTCTTTGCGCACCATGGGTCTCAGTGCCTGTCACCGCGGCCGGGACACAGCATGACCCCGTCGCGTCCGCCGGTGAGCGCCTTTTCGACCAGGGCCTCCAGGTCCAGCTGAGCATAGTTCAGGGTCCTCACCAGCATGGGCAGGTTCACCCCCGCCAGGACCCGGATGCCCGCGCGCCGCTCCGACAGGTCAAGGGCCAGATTGGCGGGCGTGGAGCCGTAGATGTCGGTCAGCACCAGCACCCCGTCGCCACCGTCCAGTTGCTCCGCCAGCCGCTCCGCGTCCGCGAGCAGGGGGGCACAGGGGGCATCATTCTGGACCTCCAGGACCTCCGCCGGCGCCGGGCAGGCACCGAAGATGCCGGTGGCGATGGTGAGCAGGTCCCTGCCCAGGGGCTTGTGGGTGATGAGCAGGATGCCGACGCTCATGGCAGCTCCCGGTGGCGGACGATGACCTTGTGCTCGCCGCGCTCGAAGTGCGTGCGCAGGGCCTCGGCCATGTAGACGGAGCGGTGCTGGCCCCCGGTGCAGCCGATGGCGATGGTCAGGTAGCTGCGCCCGTCGGTCTCGAATTGCGGCACCCAGCGATCGAAGTAGCCGGCGATGTCGTCACGCATGGCGCGCACCTGCGGGCTGGACTCCAGGAACTCGATCACCGGCCGGTCCAGCCCCGTCAGCGGCTTCAGCTCCGACCTCCAGTGGGGATTGGGCAGGCAGCGCACGTCGAACAGGAAGTCCACGTCAGTGGGCACCCCGTGCTTGAACCCGAAGGACTGCAGCAGGATCGATGCCTTGGGCGAGGTATCGCCCCAGATGCGCGTGCGTACCAGGTCGCGCAGCTCGTGGACATTGGTCAGGGTGGTGTCGATGCGAATGTCGGCGACCCCACGGATGGGCTCCATGAGCTGGCGCTCCAGCTTGATGGCCTCTGCCAGTGGCCGGTCGCCGCGCGTGAGGGGGTGGCGCCTCCTGGTCTCGCTGAAGCGGCGGATCAGGGTGTCGGTCTGGGCGTCGAGGAATACCACCCAGCACTCGATGCCCCGTTCGCGCGCGGTGCGGATCAGCTCCGGCAGGTGCTGAAGCTCCGAGGCCTCGGAACGGGCGTCGATGCCGACGGCGGTATTCTTGAACACCTCATCGAGGTTCTCGTTGAGTCCCAGGGCCAGGTCTTTCAGCAGGAACAGGGGCAGATTGTCGATGCTGTAAAAGCCCAGGTCCTCCAGGGTATGGAGGGCGACACTCTTTCCCGATCCGGAGAGACCGCTGACAATGACAAGTTTCATAGCGGGCCAAGCAGGTTTTGATGGACGTCACCATGGGCGCGCCGCCCTTGGCCAGCGCCGACCGAGCCCTCCAGGACTGAATCTGGCGGCGCATCCCGCGGCCGCTTGGAGCTGCGGACGGGCAGCGCCCTAGTCGCCGGGTCCCCGGCCGGGCGCGGGGGCCGGCCGGCCCCCCGTCGGGCGGGGCGGCTCGGGTCTGTCGCTCCCGATGGCGCGCGCATGGCGATCGATGAAGTCGACCCCCGCATCGTAGCCGCGGATGCGCAGGATCTGGTGGCGCACCGCCGCCTCCACCAGGATAGCCAGGTTGCGCCCAGGCGCCACCGGCATGGTGAAGCGGGGCACCGTCACGCCCAGGATGTTGGAGGTCGAGAGGCTGCCGGAGAGCCGGTCGATGCGCTCCAGCCCGGACTGATCGAGCGGCTTCAGGTCGATGATCAGGTTCAACGTTTTGTGCAGGGTCACGGCCCCTTCGCCGAACATGGCGCGGATGTTCAGGATGCCCAGGCCCCGCACCTCCAGGAAATCCCGCAAGGGCTCGGGGCAGCTCCCCTCCAGCTGTTCCGGGGCGACGCGGGCGAAGCGGGGGGCGTCGTCGGCGATCAGCCGGTGTCCGCGGCTGATGAGATCGAGCGCCAGCTCGCTCTTGCCAACCGCCGGATCACCGAGCAGCAGCACCCCCATGCCCAGGACCTCGATGAAGACCCCATGGACGGTGGTGCGCTCCGCCAGGGCGTGCGTGAGGTAGTAGCGCAGGTGGTTGATCAGCTCCTCGTCGCCCACCGGTGAGCCGAGCAGCGGCGTGCCGGTGCGCTCTGCCGACTCCCAGAAGGCGTCCTCGGGGTCGATCCCGTCGGCGAAGATGACGGCCGCGGGCTGCTCGGCGAAGAGCTTGTCGATGGTCTCGCCGTAGGCCGTAGTCCCAAGACCCGACAGATAGACGAGCTCCGCGTGGCCTATGACCTGGAGCCGGTTGGGGTGGATGCAGTTGAGCGACCCGATCAGGGCCTGGCGCGAGAGCTCGGGGCGGTCACCGCGCAAGGGTCGCGGTGTCGCCGGCTCGGGGGTGAGCCAGTGCAGCCGCGAGCGCGGGGCCGTCTGTCGAATGAGCGACTGCAGGCTGTCGGGCATGGGCGGCGGTGCGGCCTGTCGGCGTTGCGCGCTCTCAGGAACCGGTCAGGACCGGGTGAAGACGCGCAGGATGGCGTCAGCGGATTCCGCCTCGCGCAGGCGCTTGCGCACGAGCGGGTCGCTAAACAGCCCCGCGAGCTGGGCAAGGAGCTGCAAATGCTCCTCGGTGGCCTGCTCCGGCACCAGCAGGGCGAACGCCAGGTCGACCGGCTCGCCGTCCATGGCGTCGTAGTCCACGCCGGCGGCGGTGGAGACGAAGGCGCCGATGGCCTCGCTCACGTCCTTGACGCGCGCGTGGGGCAGGGCGATCCCATGGCCGAGCCCGGTGCTGCCCAGGCGCTCACGCTCGACCAGCCGCTCGAACACCGTATCGGGGTTCAGGCTCGGCGGGCCGCTGGCGAGCAGTCGGGCGAGGGCCTCCAGGAGGCGTTTCTTGCTGACGATCTCGAGCCCCTGGCCGATGCGGGTCTCGGTGATGAAATCTGGCCGGAACATCGGCTATGGCTCCTGGGGGCGGGCGACTGGCGTCGCCCTGGGTCCGATTCGTCGCCCGCAACAGGTCGCTGCCGGCGGGCAGATGATAAGGGTCATTGGGTGATTGTGCCCGTTGCTCAACCCCGTGACGGGGCGGTGACGGCACACTAGCTCGGTTTGGCCGGCGTCTCAACGAAAAACACCTCGAACGGGGGTCTTTTCCCGTCCGAGGTGTCGTTTTTGGATCGCTCGGCGCCGGGCCCGGCGCCTGATGCTACTCTGCCTCTTCTGCCTTGACGCCGTTGACCCGGTGACTGCTCTTCTTCTCCTTGTGGCGCAGGACCTGGCGGTCGAGCTTGTCGATGAGTGCGTCGATCGCGGCGTACATGTCCTCGTGGACCGAGTCGGCGAAGACCTTGGCGCCATTGACGTGCAGCGTCGCCTCCGCCTTCTGGGCGAGCTTCTCTACGCTCAGGATCACGTGGGCGTTGATGACGTGGTCGAAATGTCGGGCCAATCGCTCGAATTTGCTGTCCACGTAGCCCTTGAGTGCGTCGGTGACGTCTACGTGATGACCCGTCAGGTTGATTTGCATAGTGTGCTCCAGTTGTTTCAAACGGCCTGTCAAGCCAGGCGTTTGCGCTCGTTCGAGGGTGGGATGCCCATTGCCTCGCGGTACTTGGCGACGGTGCGTCGCGCGACATTGATGCCCTGATCGGCGAGCTCGTCGGCGATCTTGCTGTCACTCAAGGGTCGCCGCGTGGACTCGGCGGAGATCAGCTTGCGGATCAGGGCACGGATTGCCGTGGAGGAGCACTCGCCCCCGGAAGCGGTGTTGACGTGCGACGAGAAGAAATACTTGAACTCGAAGGTGCCGCGCGGGGTGTGCATGTATTTCTGGGTGGTGACGCGCGAGACCGTCGACTCGTGCAGCTCCAGTGCGTCGGCGACATCGCGCAGGATGAGCGGCTTCATCGCCTCTTCGCCGTGCTCGAAGAACTCCTGCTGCAGCTCTACGATCTTTGATGCGACCCGCAGCACCGTGTCGTTGCGGCTGGTCAGGCTCTTGATGAACCAGCGCGCCTCCTGCAGATGGCTTTTCAATGCAATGCTGTCCGCGCTCTGGTCGGCCCGCCGGATGAGTCGCGCATAGTCGGCGTTGACTCTGAGTTTAGGTGTAGTTTCCGGATTCAGCTCGACCTGCCAGACCCCCTCGGCCCGGCGCACGAACACGTCGGGTACAACGTACTCCGAGGGCGCCTCGGCGATCAAGGTGCCCGGTCTGGGATTGAGACGCCCGATCAATCCGATGCCCCCCAGCACGTCCGTATCGGCCAGCCCCAGGGTGCGCATCAACGCGGGAACGTCCTTGCGTGGGAGATATTCGAATCCATCGGAGCAGATCGCGATGGCCACATCCCGGAATGGCTCCTCCCGCGGGAGCTGGCGCAACTGCAGCAGCAGGCATTCACGCAGGTCACGGGCGGCGACGCCCGCCGGGTCGAAGGACTGCACCCGGTGGATCACAGTGGCGATCTCCTCCAGGGTCGCGTCGTCGCCGTCCAGGGCCCCGGCAAGGGTGGCCACGAGATCGTCCACATCGGCGCGCAGATAGCCGTTGACGTCCACGGCGTCGATGACGGCCTGGGCGATGGTCTCGTCCCTCGGGCTCAGGCGGGTGAGATTGAGCTGCCAGATCAGATGGTCGTGCAGCGTGGCGGGGCGGCTCTGCTGGGCGAACGGATCGAAGTCGGATCCGTCATCCCCACCGCCCGAGGACGGAAGGTAGCTGTCGTAGACGTCCTCCCAGAGGGTATCGACGGGCAGCTCGTCGGGCATATCGTTGGATTCCGCCTGGATCTCCCGCTCGACGGTCTCCTCCTGGACCTTGGGTGCCGGCTCGGCGGCCGGCTCATCGACGGTGCCGCGCGACTCTTCCCCCTCCGCGGTCTCGAATCGCTCATTCTCGTCGCCCTCTTCCAACATGTAGTTGGTCTCGAGCACCTCCTGGATCTCCTGCTGAAGCTCCAGTGTGGACAGCTGCAGCAGCTTGATCGCCTGCTGGAGCTGGGGCGTCATGGTGAGGTGCTGGCCGAGCCGAAGCTGGATGGACTGCTTCATGAATCAGGTGGCTTTCGCTGTGAGGATGAGCGTGCAAGCAATAAGGGTGCCGTTTCGATTCTAGCCTATCGCCGGGGATCTGCGCAGCGGGCGAGGCGCGTCGGCAGGGTCCGCACCTCGATTGAGCCTCACGCCGCGGCCCCAGCGCCGGATCCCGCCCTACATGGAAAAATCCGCGCCCAGATAGACGTCCCGCACCTGTTGGTCGGCGAGCAGATCGGCGGGGGTGCCGGCGGCGATCACTGCCCCGGCGCTGATAATGTAGCCTCGGTCGCAGATGTCGAGGGTCTCGCGCACATTGTGGTCCGTGATCAGCACGCCGATGTTGCGGTCTCGCAGGTGGGAGACGATCGCCTTGATGTCGCCCACGGCGATGGGGTCGACGCCGGCGAAGGGCTCATCGAGCAGCATCACGACCGGGTCGACCGCCAGCGCGCGTGCAATTTCGAGGCGTCGCCGCTCCCCACCCGAGAGGCTCAGGGCCAGGGAGCCGCTCACATGGGCGATGCCGAGCTCCTCGAGCAGTTGCTCGCAGCGCTCGTTGCGCTGGGCACGCGTCAGGTCGCGCCGGGTCTCCAGGATCGCCAGGATGTTCTGGCGCGCGGTCAGCTTGCGAAAGACCGATGCCTCCTGGGCCAGATAGCTCAGGCCGGCGCGGGCCCGCGCGTGCATGGGCAGGAGCGTGATATCGCGGCCCTTGAGCTGGATGCGCCCGCGGTCCGCCGGGATCAGACCGACGATGAGATAGAAGCAGGTGGTCTTGCCGGCGCCGTTGGGCCCCAATAGCCCCACCACCTCACCCGCGTCGACCTCGACGCTGACGTCGTGAAGGACCTCGCGGCTGCGGTAGCGCTTTTTCAGATTGGTCGCGCGCAGGGTGCTCACGGCCGTCCTTGCAGAGGAGCCGGCGGGGTGCCGGCCGGCTTCTGCCCGGACCCCTTCTTGTCGTCCTTGTTCTGGGTGTCCTTTTCCGGGGTGATGGTGATCTTGACCCGCCCCGAGCCCCCCGCCTTCATGCGCTCCTGCGCCCGATCGTAGACGATGCGCTCGCTGCTCAACCGGTCCGTGCCCTGGATCAGGAGGGCGTCCCCGATCAGGGTCAGCTCGTCCTTGACGGCGTCGTAGTCCATGCGCTTGGCGAAGGCCTGGACCTCGCCCTGGTCGCCGTCGAGCAACTGCTTGTAAGTGGCCGGCCCGCCGAGGGCGATGATGTACTTCACGCGCCGGTCCTCGTGATGGTAGACGGTCACGTGGCTGGCAGTGAGATGCATGCTGCCCTGATCGACCTGCACATTGCCCACGTAGACGCTGGTACTCTTCGCCTCGTCGAGCTCGACCTTGTCCGCCTCGATCAGCATCGGCTGCTTGTCGTCGTCCTTGAGCGCCCAGGCACGGGGTGCCGCCAGGACAGCTCCGAGCAGCAGGGCCAGGCCGAAGGCGGCCTCTAGGCGCGGGTACCGTGCGAGGCTCATCGGGGGTCCTCCGGGGGGTCGGCGGCGCCCGGCTCGGCGGGGGCGATGTAGAGATGGGCACGGCCGGGGAGCTCGGCGCGCATGGGCTCGGCGTACCAGAGTTGCAGACCCGCGGCGGTGAGCCAGTCGCGCTCGCTGTCGATGCGCACCGGCTGGTCGCCCCGCGCGTACTGGCGCTTGGGCCAGACGGTGAGCTCGCTGGTGTCGAGGCGCACCTGACGGTCGCTGCGCGAGGCCGCGCGCTGCACGCGCACCGCGTCGCTCAGACGGACCTCCTCGCCACCCGAGAGCAGGAGCCCATGAACCGACTCCGCCTGCCAGGGCGGCCCCTCGGGCTGGTAGAGGGAAAGGCGCGGCTGGTCCAATTCGGCTAGATCCTCGTCCACGTACTGGCGCATCTGCCGGGCCGCGAGCTGCCGGCTGGGTCGGCCCTGGGCGTCGGTCTCGATAGCGGTGAAATCGGAAACCACATAATCCGGGCGCCGCTCACGGGGCGGGGCGGGCTCTTCGGTCTCCGGCGTCTGATCGAGCAGCCACCAGGCGGCGCTACCAAACACGGCGAACACCAGGGCCATCAGGGTCTGTCGCGAGCCCCACACGGGAACCTCCGGCGGTCAAAGGGTGGGCCGAGGTCAGAGGTAGCGGGTGGTGATCATGTCCAGGTTGCCCTGGGCCTGCATGATCAGCTCACAGACCTCCCGCGCCGCGCCCCGCCCGCCGCCCTTGGTGGTGACCCAGTGGGCGTGCTGGTGCACCATCGGATGGGCGTCGGCCACCGCGATCGCCAGCCCGACACGGCGCATGACCGGGAGATCCACGACATCGTCTCCGACATAGGCGATCTCTGCGTCCTTGAGTCCGACCGCGGACTTGAGGTCCTCGTAGGCCGGTAGCTTGTTGCGGTGACCCTGATAGACGAGGGCGATGCCGAGGCTCTCCATGCGGATGCGCACCACCTCGGAGCTGCGTCCGGTGATGATGGCGAGCCGCACCCCGGTCTCCTGCAGGGTGACCATGCCATGTCCGTCGCGCGAGTTGAAGGCCTTGTACTCCTGGCCGTCATCGCCGAGGAACAGGCTGCCGTCGGTAAGCACGCCGTCCACGTCGAAGATCACGAGGCGGATCTTCTCGGCCCGTTTCAGGATGTCTCGCATAGCTGTAACTACCTGGCTCATGGTGCTTCGTATTGTGCCCGCGCTCGCTGGTCTGGCGATCGCTGATCGTCGGTCCTTGGCTAGACTACCCCGGCGCGCAGCAGATCGTGCATGTTCAGGGCCCCCACCGGGTGGCCGTCGCCGTCCAGTGCCAGCAGGCCGTTGATGGATCTGGACTCCATCAGGTGCAGGGCCTCGGCGGCCAGGGCGTCCGCGGTGGTGGTCACGCAGCCGCGGGTCATGACCTCTTCGATCAGGGTGCGATGGACATCCAGGCCCCGGTCCAAGGCGCGGCGCAGATCGCCGTCGGTGAAGATGCCGACCAGGACCCCGTCGGCGGCGACCACCCCGGTCATGCCAAGCCCCTTGCGTGACATCTCCTCGAGGGACGCGATCAGGCTCGTGCCTAGGGACACCAGCGGGATGCAGTCGCCCCGGTGCATGACGTCCGCCACGTGCAGCAGCAGGCGGCGCCCCAGACTGCCCGCTGGATGGGAGCGGGCGAAATCGTCGGCGGTGAAGCCCCTGCTCTCGAGCAGGGCGATGGCGAGCGCGTCGCCCATGGCCAGGGTCGCGGTGGTGCTCGAGGTCGGCGCCAGGCCCAGTGGGCAGGCCTCGGCGGCGACGCTGACATCGAGGTGCACGTCGGCCTCGCGCGCCAGGGTCGACAGGGGCCGGCCGGTCATGGCGATCAGCGGGGCGCCCAGGCGCTTGATGATCGGCAGTATGGTGAGGATCTCGGTGGTCTCACCGGAATTGGAGAGCGCGAGCACGCAGTCCTGCGGCGTGATCATCCCCAGGTCGCCGTGGCTGGCCTCGCCGGGATGGACGAAGAAGGCGGGGCTGCCGGTGCTCGCCAGGGTGGCGGCGATCTTGCCCCCGATGTGTCCGGACTTGCCCATGCCGAGGACCACGATGCGGCCCGGACAGGCGAGCATATAGCGGCACGCCTGGACGAAGGCGTCATCGATCCGCTCGGCCAGGGCCGCGACCGCCGCCGACTCCGTTTCGATGACGGCACGGCCCAGGGCGCGGATCCGCTCCTGTTCACCGGGGGCCAGCTCATGGAGGCGGCCGCCGAGTCTGCGTCTTTCAGTCATGTCTGTCGTTGCTCGCCGGATCCGGGCCGCCGGCCCGGGTGGGCCGTCGCCGCCGAGCGGCGTGACGCCTGCCCAACCTTGCCGCGACAGGCCGGTATCGGATCACCTACGCGCTAACCCCGGCAAATCTGGGGAAGCCAATGTGGCGCGCATCATAACCCCAGGGGCCCGCCGGGTCCCGGGGGCCGCTTCCCGACCGCCGGGGATCGCGACCCGCTCGCGATCTGCGGCCGTGGACGCGCCCTTGACGCATCGCCGCCGGGCCCGGAGAATCGCCGCCTTTGGGTGCGGGCGCCGTCTAACCCCCAGCCGCACCGCTTCGATCATTCCTCCAGGGTCACCATGGGACGGCGACGTCCACCAGCCGCAAAGCCTCAGCGTCGCGCCGCCGAACCACGGCCGGTCCCGCACCAGCGGGAGAGCGTCGCGCCCGTGCGCCCGGCTCCCGCCGCGCCCGGTGAGGTGCTGGTGAGGATCCGGGGGCTCCGGTTCTCCCGCGGGCAGCGGGTCATCTTCGACGGCGTGGACCTCGACATCAGGCGCGGCTCGGTGACGGCGGTCATGGGGCCGAGCGGGACCGGCAAGACCACCCTGCTCAAGCTGATCAGCGGCCAGCTCAAGCCCGACGCGGGCACCATCGAGGTGGACGAAGAGCCCGTCCACCGCCTCGGCCAGGCGGCGCTGTTCCGGCTGCGGCGCCGCATGGGCATGATGTTTCAGAGCGGTGCCTTACTGACGGATCTCAGTGTCTTCGACAACGTCGCCTATCCGCTGCGGGAGCACACCGGCCTGAGCCCGTCGATGCTGCGCAAGCTGGTGTTGTTGAAGCTCGAGGCGGTCGGGCTGCGGGGCGCCCGGGACCTGATGCCAAGCGAGCTTTCCGGCGGCATGGCGCGGCGCGTCGCCCTGGCCCGCGCCATCGCCCTGGACCCGATGATGATCCTCTACGACGAGCCGTTCACCGGGCAGGACCCGATCTCCATGGGGGTGCTGTTGACCCTGATCCGTCAGCTCAACGACGCCAGCGGTCTCACCAGCGTGCTGGTGTCCCACGACGTGCGTGAGACCTCCAGCATCGCCGACTTCATCTACCTCATCTCCAACGCCCAAGTGGTGGCGCGGGGCACACCCGCGGAGATCGATGCGCAGGCATCGCCCTGGGTACGTCAGTTCATGGACGGCCTGCCCGATGGTCCAGTGCATCTGCACTATCCGGCGCCGGCCCTGAAGGACGACCTGTTGGCGCGGGGGATGGGCTGAATGGTCGCTGATGCGCTAGCCCGGCTGGGTCGCGTCGGCCTCGATGCGGTGGCCGGACTCGGCCGCTCCCATCTACTGCTCCTGCGCATCCTCGCCGGGGCCCCGGAGGTGCTCAAGCGCCCCGGCCTGCTGGTCGCCCAGATCTACAACGTGGGCGTCCTGTCGGTCCTGATCGTGGTCGTGTCCGGACTTTTCGTCGGCATGGTGCTGGGCCTGCAGGGCTACTACGTCCTTTCCCAGTTCGGCGCAGCGGAGAGCCTGGGCGTGATGGTCGCCGCCTCCCTGGTGCGCGAGCTCGGACCCGTGGTGACCGCCCTGCTGGTGGCGGGGCGGGCGGGCTCCGCCCTGACAGCCGAGATCGGCCTGATGAAGGCGACCGAGCAGCTCTCGGGCCTGGAGATGATGGCGGTGGACCCGGTGCGCCGCATCCTGACGCCCCGTTTCTTCGGCGGTGTCATCGCCATGCCCCTGCTCGGGGCCATGTTCAGCGCGGTCGGCGCCATCGGCGGCTATTTCGTGGGGGTGGGGCTGCTCGGCGTCGATGACGGGGCCTTCTGGAGCCAGATGCAGGCCAAGGTGGATTTCCACGAGGACGTGGTCAACGGGGTGATCAAGAGCCTGGTCTTCGGGGTCGTCGTCACCTGGATCGCCCTCTACCAGGGCCATGATGCAGTACCGACCTCCGAGGGCGTGAGCCGGTCGACCACCCGATCCGTGGTGCATTCGGCGCTCGCGGTGCTCGGTCTGGATTTCGTGCTCACCGCCTTGATGTTCGGTAACTAACGCCGGAGACGGTCCACACGATGAACAAACAGCGCGGTATCGAGGTCATCGTCGGTGCCTTCATGGCGGCCGGTCTGGTGGCGCTTTTCTTCCTGGCCATGAAGGTCAGCAACCTCAGCGCCGCCGGTGACGGTGACGGCTATCGGCTCACCGCCCGTTTCGCCAACATTGGCAGTCTCAAGCCGCGCTCGCCGGTGACCATGGCGGGGGTTCGGATCGGCCGGGTGGAGGATGTGCGTTTCGACAAATCGACCTACGAGGCCCTGGTGACCATGCGTATCGATCCCAAGGTGGACACCATCCCGGACGACACCTTTGCCAACATCTTCACCGCGGGACTGCTCGGCGAACAGTACGTCGGTCTCGAGCCCGGCGGGAGCCAGGACTATCTGGCGGAGGGGGACGAGATCCAGCACACCCAGTCCGCCCTGGTACTCGAGCAGATGATCGGTCAGTTTCTTTTCAGCAAGGCGGAGGAAGGCGGCAAATGATCTCCAGACGTAACTTGATGGTGCTGCTGACCCTGTTGGCGCTCACGGCGGGGGGCCTTGTCCTGGCCGCCCAGGACGAGGCGACCGGCCTGGTTAAGCGCACCACTGAGGAGATGCTCTCGACCCTTCAGGCGCGGCGGGCGGAGGTGGAACGCAACCCCGCCCTGATCTACGGCATGGTCGACACCATCGTGCTCCCCCATTTCGACTTCGAGAAGATCACGCAAGCCGCCGTGGGCCAGTACTGGCGCCAGGCCACCCCGGATCAGCAGCGGGATCTGGTGACCGGATTCAAGCAGGTGCTGGTGCGCACCTATGCGCGCTCGCTGCTGAGCTACTCGGGCCAGGAGATCCGCTATCTGCCGATCAAACCCGGCTCGAAGAAGAATACGGTGACCGTATCCACGGAGGTGCGCGCGTCCGGTGCCGCCCCGATTCCGATCGACTACCGCATGTACAACAACGGTGGGGGCTGGAAGGTCTACGATGTCGTGATCAACAACGCCAGCCTGGTAGGCAACTACCGCAGCAGCTTCGCCGCCGAGATTCGTCAGAAAGGCGTCGACGGACTCATCGCCAAGCTCGGCGACATGAACAGCAAGGGCGAGGGATGAGACCCGCACCCGCCGGCTCGCCCAAGGGGGCGCGGCTCATCACCGGGGGTGAAGGACGTCTGCGGGTCGATGGCGTCCTGGACTTCGCGACCGTGAGCAGACTGTTTCGCGAGTCGGACGTGCTGTTTCGCGACCAGGGTCGCCTGCGGATTGATCTGGCGGGCGTGGAGGCGGCAAACAGCGCGGGGCTGGCCCTGCTGCTCGAGTGGATGGACCTGGCCCGCGCGCGGCGGGTCGATCTGCGCTTCCTGAATCTGCCGGAATCACTCCAGCGCATCGCCTCCTTTTCCAACCTGGGATCCCTGTTGCCGCTGGCCCGGGATTAGGGGCCGCCAACGAGCCACGGGCGCGTCGTCCCAGGTATCCGCTGGGTCCTGGCATGCGCACGGCGCCCGGGCGCGAACACAGCCGCTGTGGGCCGAGCGCCCGCCGGAAACCCAGACGACCGAATAGCCTGAACGACTGCCCACCATGGATAAGCTTCTGATCACGGGCGGAGCACCGCTCAATGGGACGGTGCGCGCATCGGGTGCGAAGAACGCGGCATTGCCGATCCTGGCCGCGACCCTTCTGGCCGAAGGCCCTGTGACCCTCACCAACGTGCCGGGCCTGCGTGACATCAGCACCACGCTGAAGCTGCTGGGGCGCCTCGGCGCCCACCTGACCCGTGAGAACGCAAGCGTGCGGAGCGAGCCGTGCCAGCTCAGCAACTTTGCCGCCCCCTACGAGCTGGTCAAGACCATGCGCGCCTCGATCCTGGTGCTGGGGCCGCTCATGGCCCGCTATGGACGGGCGGACGTCTCCCTTCCCGGTGGCTGCGCCATTGGGGCTCGCCCGGTGAACCTCCACATCGAGGGGCTGAAGTCGATGGGCGCCGAGATCAGCGTCGAAGGCGGCTACATCCGCGCCCGCGCCGGGCGGCTGCGCGGTGCACGCCTGGTGATGGACATGGTGACCGTTACCGGGACCGAGAACCTGCTCATGGCGGCCGTCCTCGCCCAGGGCGAGACCCTGATCGAGAACGCCGCGCGCGAGCCGGAGGTCGAGGACCTGGCGAGCTTTTTGACCGCCCTCGGGGCCCGCATCGAGGGAGCCGGCACCGATCGCATCCACGTTCAGGGCGTCGACTCACTGGGCGGCGCCAGTCACTGCGTGATGCCGGACCGCATCGAGACCGGGACCTTCCTGGTGGGCGCCGCCATGACCGGTGGGCGGGTGCGGGTCGAGCACACGCGCCCGGACTGCCTGGACGCGGTGCTGCAGAAGCTGCGCGAATCGGGGGCCCGAATCGAGACCGGCGACGACTGGATCGAGCTCGAAATGGATGGCGAGCGGCCGCGGTCGGTGGACATCCACACGGCCCCGCATCCGGCCTTCCCGACCGACATGCAGGCCCAGTTCTGTGCCCTCAACAGTGTGGCCGAGGGGGTGGGCATGGTGGCGGAGACGGTGTTCGAGAACCGCTTCATGCACGTGCTGGAGCTCCAGCGCATGGGGGCGGATATCCGCATCGACGGTCACGTCGCGGTGTGCCGGGGCGTGGAGCGCCTGACCGCCGCCCCGGTGATGGCGACCGATCTGCGCGCCTCGGCGGGTCTCGTGCTGGCGGGCCTGGTGGCGGAGGGCGAGACCCTGATCGACCGCATCTATCATCTGGACCGGGGTTACGACGCAATGGAGGCCAAGCTCTCGGCTCTTGGCGCCCACATCCGCCGCATCGCGGGCGCGGGCGCGGAGGCGACGCCCTGATCGGGGCGACGGGCTGGAACCTGGTGACGGAGGTCTCGATGACAGGAGCGAGCGATGAATCCCGGGATTGAGCTGGCGGCACCCCTGACCATCGCCCTGTCCAAGGGGCGAATCTTCGATCAGGCCCTGCCCTTGCTGGCCGCCGCCGGCATCCGTCCCCTGGACGATCCCGAAATCAGCCGCAAGCTGATCCTGGAAACCAGCAACCTCAGGGTGAAGCTGGTGATCATCCGCGCCAGCGACGTGCCGACCTATGTGCAGTACGGGGCCGCGGACCTGGGGGTGGCCGGGAAGGACGTGCTCCTGGAGCACGGCGGTGAGGGACTCTACGAGCCGCTGGATCTGCGGATCGCCCGTTGTCGCATGATGGTCGCGGGGTTGCCGGATGCCCCGACCCGGGCACCCGTCTCGGGCCGGTTGCGCGTCGCGACCAAATATGTGAAGAGCGCTGAGCGCTATTTTGCCGGCAAGGGTCAGCAGGTCGAGATCATCAAGCTCTACGGCTCCATGGAGCTGGCGCCGCTGGTCGGGCTCTCCGACCTGATCGTGGACCTGGTCGAGAGCGGCAATACCCTCAAGGCCAACGGCCTGGTGCCGCTGGAGCACATCACCGACATCAGCTCGCGCCTGGTTGTCAATAAGGCGAGCTGGAAGATGAAGCACGACGCCGTCACGGCACTGCTCGGCGCCCTACGCGCGGCCCTCGGGTTCGAGCGCCCCGGGGTGCCGGTTGGGACCCACTGACACCGACGGTCCCGGACCACGGGGCCGGGAGCCCAAGACGATGACCGACATCCGACGCCTCACCACCGCCGCCGCGGACTTCAGCCGACAGCTCGACGCCCTGCTCGCCTGGGACTCGGTCTCGGACGGGCAGGTCCAGCAGACCGTCGACACCATCATCGCCCGGGTGCGCGAGCAGGGCGATGTCGCCCTGTTGGACTACACGGCGAGCTTCGACCACTGGACGCCCGCTGGCCCCGCGGATCTGGAGATCCCCCTAGCGCGTCTCGAGCAGGCCTACGGCACCATACCGGAGCCCCAGCGACAGGCGTTGCAACAGGCCGCCGCGCGCGTCCGCGCCTATGCCGAGCGCCAACGCCTCGAGTCCTGGAGCTATGCGGATCCCGACGGCACCCTGCTGGGCCAGCAGGTCTCGCCGCTGGACCGGGCCGGGCTCTATGTCCCCGGCGGCAAGGCGGCCTATCCCTCGTCGGTGCTGATGAACGCCATCCCCGCCAAGGTGGCTGGGGTCGGTGAGCTGATCATGGTGGTCCCCACGCCGGGCGGCGAGCAGAACGACCTGGTCCTGGCCGCGGCCCACATCGCCGGCATAGACCGGGCCTTCGCCATCGGCGGTGCCCAGGCCGTGGCGGCCCTGGCCTACGGGACCGAGTCGGTGCCGCCGGTGGATAAGATCGTGGGTCCGGGGAATATCTACGTGGCCACCGCCAAGCGCGCGGTATACGGCCAGGTGGGGATCGACATGATCGCCGGTCCGTCCGAGATCCTGGTCCTGTGCGACGGCGGCACCGACCCGGACTGGATCGCGATGGATCTCTTCTCCCAGGCCGAGCACGACGAGGACGCCCAGTCCATCCTGGTGAGCTGGGACGCCGGCTTTCTCGACCGGGTGGCGGAGAGCATTGACCGGCTGTTGCCGACGATGGAGCGGCGCGAGATCATCGCCACCGCCCTGCGCGAGCGCGGGGCCCTGATCCAGGCGCGCGATCTCGACGACGCCATTGCAGTCGCCAACCGGGTCGCGCCCGAGCACCTGGAGCTGTCCGTGGAGGACCCCAAGGTCATCGTCGGGCGCATCCGTCATGCCGGGGCCATCTTCATGGGCCGCCACACGGCCGAGGCCCTGGGGGACTATTGCGCGGGCCCCAACCACGTGCTGCCGACCTCGCGCACCGCGCGCTTCTCCTCGCCGCTCGGGGTCTACGACTTCCAGAAGCGCTCCAGCCTGATCATGGCCTCACCCGC
>CAVOUZ010000017.1:0-69092 GCA_963699735.1 uncultured Gammaproteobacteria bacterium | reverse complement strand
TTTTGCCCGGCACTGGGAGCAGGATAGCCGCGTAATCGTGCCGATTCTCCGACCGGCGCGGCAACATCCTTCGAAAGCAGGCGTAATCATGCAATTCATCGATTTGAAGGCCCAGTACCAGCGCATCGAGGCGAACGTTCGCTCACGTATCGATCGCGTCCTGGCCCACGGCCAGTACGTCATGGGACCCGAGATCGCGGAGCTTGAGGAGGCGCTCGCGAGCTTCGTTGGTGTGAAGCACTGTATCGGCCTCTCGAGCGGTACCGACGCCCTGCTCGCCGCCATGATGGCCCTGGAGATTGGCCCGGGCGACGAGGTGATCACGAGTCCCTTCACCTTCATAGCCACCGGCGAGATGATCGCATTGCTCGGGGCGCGCCCGGTCTTCATCGACATCGACCCCGCCACCTATAACCTGGATCCATCACTGATCGAGGCGGCGATTACGGAGCGAACCCGGGCGATCATGCCGGTGTCGCTCTACGGTCAGTGCGCGGACATGGACGCCATCAATGCCATTGGCGCCCGTCACCGCATCCCGGTCATCGAGGACGGTGCCCAAAGCTTCGGTGCGACCTACCGGGGCCGCAGGTCGTGCGGCCTCACCCTGATCGGCTGTACCTCTTTCTTTCCGGCGAAACCGCTCGGGGCCTACGGCGACGCGGGCGCCTGCTTTACGGACGACGATGGATTGGCAAAGCGGATCAGCGAGATCCGCAATCACGGGCAGGACCGCCGCTACCACCATCCCCGACTCGGGCTCAACGGACGGCTGGACACCCTGCAGGCGGCGATCCTGTTGGCAAAGCTCGCGATCTTTCCCCAGGAGGTCGAGCAGCGCGCTGCGCTCGGGGCCACGTACAGCGAGCTGTTTCAGGCCCGGGGCGCCCAATCCTCCAGGGATGGTGGGACCGCGGTGCTGACGCCCTATGTGGCGGACGGGAACCAGTCGGTCTATGCCCAATACACCCTACAGGTGGTGGATCGCGATTCGGTCGCATCGGCCTTGCAGGCGGTTGGAGTTCCCACGGCGATCCACTACCCCATCCCGCTCAATCAACAGCCGGTTTTCGCGGATCGGGACACCGGGATGCCGACCCCGGTGAGCAAGGCCATTGCCGCCAGGGTTCTGAGCCTCCCCATGCACCCGTACTTGTCCCAAGCGCAGGTCAGCGAGGTGGTGGAAAAGGTCGCCACGGCCTCGGGCCTGCGCTGGTAACCTTCCGCCATTCACGAGGTCTGGCGCGCGGCGGCGGGCCCGCGAAGCACCTGGGGCAGGGGCTAGTCGGCCGCTGCACCCGAGGTCAGACGGTTGCGTACGGGCCGCGCTCCGTAGACACGCCACGAGGAGCGCCGGGAGCGGCGCACTGGTACCCTTGCGGCAACCTCGTCACAGTCTGCGGAGGAACCACATGCAGATCCGTCTCGGCTACGAGTTAGTCTACGGGTGCCCCCAGCGCACGCCCATGATCCTGACCTTGAACGTGCACTACAGCCGCGTCTCAGATCTGGTCCACCCCGATCACATCGTCTTTCACCCCGCCGTGCCGAGCACCGCCTATCGCGACGGCTTCGGTAACTGGTGCACCCGCATCGTGGCACCGCCAGGTGACATCACCATCTCGAGCGATGCGCTCATCAACGACAGCGGCCGACCCGACCCGACCGACTTCCTGGCCATCCAGCATGCCGTGGAGGATCTGCCGAGCGAGACCCTGGTGTATCTGCAGGGCAGCCGCTACTGCGAGACCGACCGGCTGTCTGAGATCGCATGGTCCCTGTTTGGCCAATCTCCACCCGGGTGGTGGCGCGTCCAGGCGATCAGCGACTTCGTCCACCACCACATCAGCTTCGGCTATCAGCACGCCCGCGCCACCAAGACGGCGCTGGAGGCCTTTCATGAGAAGACGGGGGTGTGCCGCGACTACACCCACCTCGCCATCGCCTTCTGCCGCTGTATGAACATCCCCGCGCGCTACTGCACCGGGTATCTGGGAGACATCGGCGTTCCGCCATCCGCCGACCCGATGGACTTCTCGGCCTGGTTCGAGGCCTATCTCGGCGGACACTGGCACACCTTCGATCCGCGCAACCGGGTGCCCCGAATCGGCCGCGTGCTGATCGCCCAGGGGCGAGACGCCGCGGACGTGCCGCTGAGCAACTCCTTTGGCCCCAACACGCTGAAGGGCTTCAAGGTGTGGACCGACGAGGTGCCGGCCGCAGGTCCATGACTCGGCGCACGCCCCCTGGCGGTGCCGCGATCCCGGCACCAGAGACGGGCCACGGGGACCGGCTCCTCGACCCCGGCGACCCACCCCCCTACGAGCTGGTGAATCCCGCGGGCTCGGCTTGCGCGCTCCTCGTCTGCGACCACGCATCCAATCGCATCCCGCGACGACTCGGTAGCCTTGGGCTCGCGCCCCATGAGCTCGCCCAACACATCGCCTGGGACCCAGGAGCGGCCGGGGTCGCCCGGGGATTGGCGGCCCGGCTCGACGCACCGCTGCTCCTGGGCGGCTATTCGCGCCTGGTGATCGACCTGAACCGCCCGCTGGTGAGCCCCGAGTCGATTGCGGAGCAGAGTGCCCGGATTGCCGTTCCTGGCAATCGTGGTCTCAACAGGGAGGCCCGTGCGCAGCGAGTCACCGAGCTCTTTGAGCCCTATCACCGGGCCCTGGCTGCGCTGCTCGATGAGCGAATGGAGCAGTTGCCCCTGCTGATCAGCATCCACAGCTTCACCCCCGAGCTCCATGGGGAGCCTCGCCCCTGGCACGCCGGGGTCGCCTATGGGCGCGACCCCCGCCTCGCCCACCGCCTGTTCCGCGCGCTGGGCCTGGACGGGGACCTGACGCTCGGACTCAACCAACCCTACGGGGTGGACGACGAGCACGACTACACCCTGCCCAGCCACGGGGAGTCGCGCGGCATCCTTCACGTCATGATCGAGATGCGCCAGGACTGCATCGCCTTGCCCGCGGGCGTCGACGCCTGGAGCGAGCGCCTCGCCCGGGCCTATAAGCGTCTGTAAGTAGGACCGGCCTCGTCGTCTCCGACTAAGGACGCGCTCCTGACCCGCCGCCGGCTGGTTCGGCCGCCCTGCCCTTGCGCGGGCTTGAGCGGCGCGCCGACCGGGACGGCCGCCGTCTTGCCCCATCCCGGGAACCAGGCCCCTGCGTAAGCTGCGGCCGCTTGGGCGCCGCCGCCGGTAGCCCGTCCGACATCGCCAGCAGCAGTCCCAGCGCCACGAAGGCGGTCAGCAGGCTAGCCCCGCCGTGACTGATCAGCGGCAGGGTGATGCCCGTGAGCGGGATCAGCTTGGTCACGCCCCCCAGGTTGAGGAAGGCCTGGGCGGCGAGCACCGCCGTGAGCCCCGTCGCCAGCAGCCGACCGAAGGATGACCGGCAGCGCCGGGCGATCTCGATGCAGCGCTGAAACAGGATGAGGAAGAAAAGGATCACCACGACGCAGCCCACGAAGCCCAGCTCCTCGCCGATCACCGAATAGATGAAGTCCGACTCGGCGATGGGCGTGTAACCGGGGCTCCCCTGACCGAATCCCTCGCCCCAGAGCCCACCGGCGTACATGCCCGACAAACCCTGCAGGATCTGCCAGCCGTCTCCCGTGGGGTCCTGGAAGGGGTCCAGCCAGGCGTCGATGCGGCGGCGCCCATGCTGGAACACCTCGAGCATCAGGTAGGCGAGGCCCCCGGCGCCGGCCAGACCGTATCCCAGATAGCCCCAACGGCCGCTGCCGGTCACCAGGACGGCCATCAGGGCGACACCGAGCATGACCAGCATGCCCAGATCGCGCTGGAGCGACAGCAGGATCGCCAGCACCAGCCAGAAAGCGAGCAGCCGCCACAGGGGCTCCAGGCTCGGGACCATAGGGTAGCGGGGATGCCACCGAGCCAGCGCCCGGGCGTGCTGATCCACGAAGCCGGCAAGAAAGAGCACCACCGAGACCTTGAGCAATTCGGTCGGCGTGATGAGTCCGGCCCCATAGACGGCACCGCGAAAGCGCTGTCCCGTGGCTAGCAGCAGGACCACCAGCGCGAGCGACAGCCCCCCCCAAACCCAGTAGCCGGAGGCCAGCACCCGATAGCGTCCGCCCATAAAGGCCGCGGCCGCTGCAAACATCATGAGCAGGCCCGTCGGGAAGACGGCATATCCGGGGAGCAGGGGACCGGCGCCATCCAAGGCCCCCATCCGGGTCTGGGCAAGCAGGCCCAATCCCCCCAGGAAGGCGACCGCGGCGACCAGCGCCTGATCCCCCCGGTGCCCCAGCGCCACCAACCCCAGATGCAGCCCGGCGAGCCCGGCCCCATAGCCCAGGAGCGGAAGCAGATCCGCCGCCGAGAGCGGCCGACCGGCGGCGTGACCCGAACCCCACACCAGCAGGAAGCCGATCGCGACGCAGCCGAGGCTCGCGAGCAGCAGGTGACGCTCCGGGCGGCGCTGACCCCAGCCGGCCGCGAAACCCGTTGACCTGGCGGCGCTCAGGGTCCCGTCCCCAGTGCGATGCCCATCAGCAGCAGGTCGCGGGCGATCGGTGCAGCGGCGCTCGAGCCGTATCCGCCGTGCTCCACCAGCACCGCGACCGCCAGCTCCGGCGACTGGGCCGGCGCGAATCCGATGAACCAGCTGTGGGCCTTGCCGCGCGGGTTCTCGGCGGTACCGGTCTTGCCGGCGATGGTGAGATCCGGGGACTCGATGCCCCGGCCCGTTCCCTCCGTGACCACCCGGCGCATCATCGAGGCCAGGCGCCCCGCCGTGGCCGCGGACATGAACTGACCCAGCGGCTCGGCGGGCTCGCCGGCGATCAGTCGCGGGCGCATCGCAAGGCCGCCATTGGCCACCGCCGCGGCGATGGTCGCCATATGGGCGGGGGTCGCCAGCACCCGGCCCTGGCCGATCGAGGCCTGGGCGAGACCGTAGAGGTCGCGCTCCTTGAGGCGGGGTATCTGTCCGGTGCTCATGCTCCCGGAGCGGCCCGCAATCGGAAAGAGTCGGATCTGGCGATCGAAGCCGAAGCGCTCGCCGGCCTCAAACAGGGCGTCGCGACCCAACCGGACCCCAAGCTGGGCGAAGAAGACATTGGAGGACTCCACGAAGGCGGCGGTCAGCCCCAGGCTCCCGTGCCCCGCCCAGTGTCGACCGCCAGCCCGAGCGCTGTAGTAATCGTGATCGCGGATGCGCGGATAGTAACGGGAGGTGGTGTAGCCCTCTGCCGGGCAGTCGATGGTCCCGCTGAACCCTTGCTCGATCGCCGACGCGGCGACCACCACCTTGAAGGTGGACCCCGGCGGGTAGAGTCCCTGGGTGGCGCGATTGAGCAAGGGCGTATCCGGTGGCGGGACCGCAAAGAGTTCGGGGCCGACACGGTTGGGGTCGAAGGATGGGCTGTTGACCAGCACCAGCACGGCACCATCCTGGGGCCGCAACACCACCGCCGCCCCGTGCCGGTCGCCGAGCCCCGCCAGGCCCGCCTGCTGGAGCCGCGCATCCAGGGTCAGCACCAGATCCTGGCCGCGCGGGCGCTTGTCGCGGGTCACGAGCTGGCGACCCAGCTCACCCCAGGACGCGAGGTGCTCCGGCGCCGCCCCGTTCAGGCGGGCGTTGGCCGCCGCCTCGGCACCGGTGGCACCGTAGCGCGGATCGCTGTAACCGACGGCATGGGCGAACGCGGGGCCGAAGGGATAGACGCGAAACACCTGACCAGCCAGCTCCTGGCTGTAGGCCAGCACCTCGCCGTTGCGGTCCAGGATGCGCCCGCGCTGGATGCGATGGGCCGGGTTGAACTCGCGCCGGTCGTGGGACTGCATGAAGGCGACGAACTCGGGCCTGAACAGGCCCGTGAGCTGCCAGCTCCCCTGATAGACCAGCACAGCGCCAAACAGCAGGGCAATTCCGATGAGCGGGGCGGAAAGGGTCAGGCTGGGGCCTCGACGCGCCCGGCCCCTGGACGCACCGCCGCGGCCCAACACCAACTCCAGCACCCCCTTGAGGACCAGGAGCGCCGCCAGAAATAGCCCGAGATGCAAGGCGATCCGCAGGGCCGGCCAGGCAGCGGAGTCCACGAGTGCACCATACAGATGAAACGGGGTGGCAGAGGTCAAGCTTGGCTCGGGTCCTGGGCGGGGTCGGGCTTGCCATTATCGCCCAGGCGGGCATCCGGACGCCGCGGCCCAGCCCGCTCTTTGATCCTCGAGTCGGGCAGGACGGGGGTCCCGGCAGTATGGGCCTGAGCCCAACGGCCTTTGGCGGCTATGGAATGTAAAGGCGGCGCCGGGCGACGACCCTTGAAGTGCGGACCCTGCTCAGGGAGCCGTCAACCAGTCGCGGGCCGCGTCCATCTGATCCCCGGAGAAGTGCTTGATCTCCGCAGAGACGAAGTGCCCCGCTACCCGCTCAGCGAGGTCACCGAGTCTGGAATTGGTCACCAGGGCTACCCGCGCGATCTCGCGGTTGTGCTCGCGCACAAGCGTCAGGTGCCGGAGCAAGGCCCCCAGGTTCTCCCAGCCGGGAAAGGTGGGGGCCTCGATCAGCAGTCCCTTGAGTCCGCCGGCGTGCTCGATATAGGGGTCAACCTCAGCCGCCAGACTCTCGAAATCCGCCGCCTCGAGCGGCCCATTCGGGCGGACCTGAAGGATACCCGCGGCGCGGTCCAGGGTATGGTCGAGCATGGCAGCTTCTCCGACATTGGCACCAATCGATAACGTAGCAACCGCTCCGGGGGTCAACGCTGATGGACGTCATCTGGTACGGCCGATCGGAAGTCGGATAAGGCCGGAGATCATCTACGCCGAGGCCGCCGATACCCCAGGACGCCTTCGCAACCCCGTGGTGAGGCGGGGCCAACCGGCCAAGTCGTGACCGCAGTGGCGGGGCCGACTCCTCCGGAGTGTGCCGAAGGAGACCGGCCGCGCGTCGTCAGTAGCGGGTCTTGTTGGTCGAGATGCCGAAGGGCAGATAGGCGGGGCACCAGCCGATAGCCGCGGTCGCCAACAGAATGGCGCCAATGACCCCCAGCCAGTTGGAGGCCATGATGCCCCAGGCGAGTATGGCGACGCCCAGGACGGCGCGAATGATGCGGTCGGTCTGGCCCATGTTCTTGGTCATGTGGAGAGACTCCTGATGGGAGATCAAGTTATTGAGTACCCGGGATCATTGCACTCTAAGGGGCAGTGCCCTGCCCCGTCGGTGACAATCATCGGCCCGAGTATGGCAATGGCGGCGGCGGGTCCGGCTTCCAAGGGTCGCGGGCAGCGGCGGGCGAATCCTAGTCTGGGCCTGTGACAGCCGCCGGTGCGGGTTGACCTCCGGGTTTGCTCACAACCCCCATGGATTCGGGGCCTTGTGCGACTTCGTGGCGACCTTTCCGGGGGCGCGGCGCAAGCACCTAGTCGTCTACTGGACCCGGGACCCGCCACGGCAGGCCGATCTGCGCGACGCCATGTCACTGGCCGCACGGGCATTCGACCGGTTCATCTGCCGCGAGGCGGCGGGTTGGGACGCGGGCTCGCCGGTGCGGGTCGCCCATGAGGTCGAATCCGCGCTTCTGAGCGCGGGCGCACCGGCGGATGCGATCCGCGTCATCCCCAAGCTGGAGGACGCGATCGAGAGTGCCCTTCGCGATGCCGAGCCGGGAGACCTGGTAACCATCATCACCGGCTCGAAGGCGCGCAGATCTGGGGACAGGTCGACAGTTATCGCGTACGCCTCGAGGAGCAGCAGCGCCGGTCCTGCTAGCCGAGCTCCACAGCGACGTACTCGAGAGAGCACCACCTGGTCTAGCCGGGAGATGCCCAGTGTCGCATGCGCCTAGCTCAGGAGATGGCGGCGATAAAGGCCTTGGCGGCCGCACGATTGCCCCGGGCTACCGCACCGATTTGTACGCCGCTCGATGGCGCCCGGCGAAACTTGTTCGCTGCCCGGCTTGCCCTAACCCTTGGTGTTTAGCCTGTCTCACGACCCATGTGCCTTCAGGCGGCGCAGAGGAGCAAAACGGATGAACCGACGAGATCTGATTGCGGCCATCACCGCGGCGGCGGCCTTGGCCCCGATGTCCGCCGCCCGCGCCCTGGCACCCACGCCCACCCAGGGCCGCGGCCCTTTCTATCCGGAACGCCTGCCGCTCGACCGGGACAACGACCTGGTTCGGGTGGAGGGCCAGAGGGACCTGGCTCGCGGTGAGATCACGGATCTGAGCGGCCGGGTGTTTGATGTGCGCGGGGATCCGGTCAGCGGCGCCCTGGTGGAGATTTGGCAATGCGACGCCAGCGGCCGCTATATCCACCCCGGCGATCGAGGCGTCCAACCCCGGGATCCAGGCTTTCAGGGCTACGGGCGTTTCGTCACCGGTCCCGACGGGGGTTACCGCTTTCGCACCATCAAGCCGGTCCCCTATCCGGGCCGGGCCCCGCACATCCATTTTGCCGTCCAGCCAAAAAGGGGCAAGGCCCTGGTGACCCAGATGTACGTTGAGGGCGCCCCGGAGAACGAGGTTGACTGGCTGCTCAATTTCATCACGGATCCGAGCGCCCGATCGGCGCTGATCGTGCCCTTTCGACCTACCCGCTCAGACATCGCTAGCTTCGAGGCGCGTTTCGATCTGGTGCTCGCCGAGGCCTGACGCCTCGGCTCGAGTTGGGTTCGCGTGGCCGCGTCGGATTCAGGGAAGACGCCGGCTTCAGGGAAGAGGCTCTTCCGTATAGGCGCGATTGGCGTCTTCCGACTTGTGCAGCGGCGACGGCCGGCCCTGACGCAGGTCTTCCAGCCAGTGGGGATTGAGCAGGATCGACTTGGCCGAGAGCACGATGTCCGCATCGCGCAAGGCATCCTCGGCGGTGGCGCGGTCGTGGATGCCCCCGCAGATCATGAGCGGCTTGGTCGTCGACTCGCGGCTCAGTGCCGCCATGGTGAGCCCGCTGCCGAAGGCCTCGGCCTGGTAGCGGTAGGTGGACACCGAGATGGCGTCCAGGGGCTCCGCATCGAGCAGCCGTATGACCTGCTGCCAGTTCTCACGGCTCTCGAAAAGCGAGACCTCCATGTCCACCACCCCCCAGTCGGAGATGCGAAACGTCAACAGCCGATCCTTCGGCACCACGGGGCGCACCGCCTCGATCACCTCGTGGGCGAAGCGATAACGCCTCTCCACAGAGCCGCCGTAGTCGTCCTCGCGCTGGTTGCTGTAGGCGGACAGGAACTGGCTGATCAGATAGCCGTGGGCCCCATGGATCTCGACTCCATCGAAGCCAGCGGCGATGGCGCCGCGGGCGGTCTCCCGGAAGCCCTCGATCACGTGCTCGATGTCGAATCGGCTGATCACATCGGGGACCGGGTAGGGCTCCCCCGTGATCGGATTGTTCTGGACCGGGGCCAAGGCGCTGGGTGCGATCGAGCGGCCGGCGGGATTGACTTCGGGCCAGGCGGTTCGCCCGCAGTGGAACATCTGCATGATCGGCACGGCGCCGGCGGCGCGGATGTCGTCGGTGACACGCCTCCAGGCGTCGATCTGGCGTTGGGTGGTCAGGCGTGCCTGCCGCGGATAGCCCTGGGCGCTCTCATAGTCGGTGACAATGGCCTCGGTGTAGACGATGGCGGCGCCGTTGCGTGCGCGGGTGACCAGGAAGTCCAGCACGTCCTGACGCGGGATCGAGTGACCCGGCGACGACATGCGGGTCATGGGGGCCACACCGATGCGGTTGCGCAGGCGATAGGAGCCGAGGGTGAATGGGCTGAACAGGGTGTCGGTCATGGGGCCGCTCCAGGCGTCGATCGAAGGCACTGGGGGCGGATGTGGTACCGCGGGACGCGGCCTCAAGGTGCGGCGCCCGGACGCAATCCTCTACCAGGGCCGGTACTCGAGCCCGGGAATGAACTCGCGGTCGAAGACACCGGGCAACTGGCGCAACAGATCCTGAAGCTCCTCGAGTCCCATGTGGCGGCCGTAGGAGGCCTTCGCCGCGTCCAGGGGCAGCTCGACCCAGTAACGTCCGGCGGTGGGCTCACACAGGATCTGCAGGACGTGCTCCTCGGGATCGATGATGCCCAGGTAATCGTCCTCCGTCTGCAACCGGGGCAGCAGCTGCTCGCGAATGTCCCTCGCACTCATCTCCAGCGCACTGGCGGAGGAGATTGACTCGCCGGTCCGATCGAACAGGTAGAAGACTTTGTAATGCATCGTCACACGCCATTTCAGTCAGGGGCCAGGCTGGCCATCATCATCGCACCTCCCTGCCCACCCGGTCGGCTCGGCGGAAGCGTTTGCGAGGCGACCCCCCGGTCTGGGATCATCGAGCTGCACGTCAAACCCCGCGCGCCCTGGTCTCGCGCTGAAGGAGCCTTCGGATGAACCCACTCAAGCTCAAGCTCCATTGGCAGATCCTGATCGCGCTCGTGCTCGCCGTCCTGGTGGGCCTGGCGGTCGGGCGCGAGGGCGGTGTCCTGGGCGTCACGTTCTACTCCATCTTCGAGTTCGTGGGCAAACTCTTCCTCAACGCCCTCAAGATGCTGATTGTGCCCCTGATCGTCTCCTCCATCATCATCGGTGTCGCCGGGATCGGCGGAGGCCGCGGACTGGGGCGGCTGGGCGGCAAGACCATCGGCTATTACGCCATGACGAGCCTGTTTGCGATCCTGGTCGGACTGGTTGCTGTCAACCTGATCCAGCCGGGCGTCGTGGACGGGGACCCCAAGCAGGTGTTCGGCTTTCACGCCGATGCCGCGGCCCTGGAGGAGAAGCTTGGCGGCCGGGATGGCGGCGACGTAGTGGAGGTGTTTCTGCGGATGATCCCCACCAACGTGGTGAGCGCCGCCGCCGAGGGCCAGATGCTGGGGCTCATCTTCTTCAGCCTGCTCTACGGCTTCTTCGTCGCCCGCGTCACCGAGGACTATGCCGAGGCCCAGTACAATTTCTTCCAGGGCATGTTCGAGATCATGATGCGCATCACCGATCTGGTCATGTGCTTCGCCCCCATCGGCGTCTTTGCCCTGGTGGCAAAGACGGTGGCGGATACCGGCCTGGAGGCCTTCGCACCCCTGGCCCTGTTTTTCCTGACCGTGGTGCTGGCGCTCGCGACGCACTTTCTGGTGGTCCTGCCCCTGCTGCTTTATTTCATCGGCGGCGTGAATCCGCTGCGCCATTACCAGGCGATGGGTGCGGCGCTGCTCACCGCCTTCTCCACGGCCTCCTCCTCCGCCACGCTGCCCGTCACCATGGAGTGCGTGGAGAAGAACGCTGGCGTATCGAACCGCATCAGCAGCTTCGTGCTGCCGCTGGGTGCAACCGTCAACATGGATGGCACCGCGCTCTATGAATGTGTGGCGGCGCTCTTCATCGCCCAGGCCTACGGGATCGAGCTGACCCTGGGGACTCAGTTCCTAGTCGTGATGCTGGCGCTCCTCACCTCCATCGGCGTCGCCGGCATCCCCGCCGCCAGCCTGGTGGCCATCTCCATCATCCTCGGTGCCATCGGGCTGCCACTGGAGGGCATCGGGCTTATCCTGGCGGTTGACCGCATCCTCGACATGATGCGCACCGCGGTGAACGTCTTCAGCGACTCCTGCGGCGCCGTCATCATCGCGCGCAGCGAGGGGGAGACCGGGGTGCTCCAGGGCGAACCGACGAGGCGGCGCTGACGCCGCCGCCTTTCGCGCTGTCGCCGGCGCCCGCCTGATCCAGTTCCCCCCGGATCGGTTGGCGCCCAGGCGTTGTTGACCGGGTCCAGGTTGGCGAATACCCTAACCCGTGGCCTGGAGCACAGGCACCAGAAACCCGAACCCGCGGCGATGCTTGGTCGCGCCCCCTGGCAGGGCCCTGCCGGTACCATTCCGGGGCGATCAGTCGTTCACCCCTGAGCAGTAACGCAACGTCGAAGGCCAAGAGGACAGCCATGGCCGCAACCAAGCCGAATCCGCCGCCGATCACGCCGCTCGAAAGCCGCAACCAAGCCCTGACCGCCAGCGACGATCTCGCCGCCAAGGGCACGTCCGCGCAGGCACCCGAGGACTCGCAGCAGACTTCGTCGTCTCCCACCCGGCGCGTCGCCGTGCTGGTGCTCGGAATGCACCGCAGCGGCACGTCCGCACTGACGCGAATGATCAACCTGCTCGGCGCGGACCTGCCGTCGCACCTGATGGCGCCGCTCGAGGGAAACAACGAGGCCGGCTTCTGGGAGTCGATGGATGCCTATCTTCTCAACGAGGAGATCCTGACTTCGGGCGGATCCCGCTGGGACGATTGGCGGCGCTTCAATCCGGACTGGATGCGCTCATCGGTCAAGGATCGGTTCAAGGCGCGCGCCATCGAGATTCTAGAGAAGGATTTCGCGGCCTCATCGCTCTTCGTCCTCAAGGATCCCCGAATCTGCCGCCTGCTGCCCTTCTGGCTCGAGGTCCTGCGCGAATTCGACACGAGGGCGGTCTGCGTCCTGCCGATCAGAAACCCGCTCGAGGTCGCCGCCTCACTGAAGCGGCGCGACGGTTTCCCCCCGCCCAAGTCGCACATGATCTGGCTGCGTCACGTCCTCGACGCGGAGCGCGATTCACGCGCCCTTCCACGCGTGTTCATCACCTACGATGAGCTGCTCGATAACTGGCGTCACAGCGCCCGCGTTCTCGGTGACGGGCTCGGCATTGCCTGGCCTCGCTTTTCGGCGACGGCCGAGATCGAGATCGACGAATTCCTGAAGGACCGCCACCGCCACCATACCGAAGGCGATGGCCGCGTATTGGATGATCCCGACTTGGCGGCCTGGGTCAAAACAACGTTTGCGACGCTCAATGAGCTGCGGGCGCAACCCAACTCGAAGACAGGGCAGGCGCGCCTCGATCAAGTGCGCGCTGAATTCGACTGTGCGAGCGATGCCCTCGGGGCCGTGCTGCGCCACGAGGAGGTGGCCCGAGAGGCGCTACTGACGGGCGCATCGGCTCAATCGGAGCAATTGAACCAAGTCATCGTTGAACGGGACCAGCAGATCGCCGCCCTTCAGCGTGATGCGGCAATTCGCGATGATCAGATCCGATCGATCGACCAGGCCCTGCACGAGCGTAACCTCCAGATCATCGCACTCAACGAAGCCGTTCAGAGAAGGGATGAGCAGATCCGATCGATCGACCAGGCCCTGCACGAACGTAACCTTGACGTGCAGCAGAGGGATAAGCAGATCGGAATGCTGACTCACACGGCCAGCAAGCTCAACGAGCAGATCGGGCCGCTCAACACGGAGCTTGCGAATCGGGGCCTGCAGATCGCCGCGCTCCATCAACACCTATCAGAGCGTGATCGAGAGATCGCGGCGCTCACGGCGTCTCTGGCGCACCGGGACCACGAAATCGCCCGCCGCGACGACAGGATCGACCTGCTCAATCAGGCGGCCCGGGACGCGGATGCGAGGCTAGCGGAGCTTTTCGCCTCGACGTCCTGGCGCGTGACCGCACCGATGCGGGGGGTTCGCACCTCCCTGAGTCGGGTGCTGCATCCTGGTTCCCGAAAGCAGCATCCGACGTTGGCGCTCGACACCGGGAACCCGGGGGCCTTTCTTCCGCTCCCGGAGCCCGCTTCTGTCAGCGAAACAATGGAAGACGCGGGGACTCATGACCAACCGGGCGAGGCTTCGGCCGCAGCCTATGATGATCCTGACTTCGATGAGGCCTTCTATCTGAGCGTCTATCCCGACGTGGCCGCCGCCGGAATCGATGCCTTCGAGCACTATACGAACTGGGGTCGCCAGACCGGGAGGCTCAATCGTCCTCCCGAGCCCTCCGTCTTTGGTGACCTGAGCGATCTGGATCCCAAAAAAGAGACGGTTCTGGTCGTCAGTCACGAGGCTTCCCGCACCGGGGCGCCCATCCTGGTCTTGACGCTCGCTCGCCGCCTGCGGGAAAGACACAATGTCATCGCGCTACTGCTCGGCGGCGGGCCCCTTATCCTAGATTTCAAGACCCATTGTGACGTCGTCATTGAGCCGTTCGAGCGGTCCCTCGATCCTGCCATCGTCAACTGGAGCCTTCAAAAGCTGCTTGGCGCCGCCCGGCTCAGCTATGCCATCGTCAACAGTGTGGAGTCGCGCGCAGTGCTCCCACTCTTGGCCCAGCTCTTCGTGCCTACTGTGGCACTCATTCATGAATTCGCCTCCTACACCAGGCCACGGCACGCGGTACCATTGTCCGTGCTCTGGGCGTCCGAGGTCGTCTTTTCCGCCGCCGTTGTCGCCGAGGACGCGCAACGCGAATGCGAGGCCCTGGTCCGACATCCACCCCTAATCCTTCAGCAGGGGCGCCCGGACATCCCCGCTCCTGCAATCTCCAGCGAGGGATACGCGAACGAAAGGGCCAGGGTAGCCGCCCTCTTCCGCCCGGCCTCGGTGCCCGACGATGCCGTCATCGTACTGGGGGCCGGGACCGTTCAATTGCGAAAAGGCGTCGATCTCTTTCTTGCCTGTGCCAAGAGCGTCAGACAGCTGGCGCCTCAGAAGGCGTTTCGCTTCATCTGGGTCGGGCATGGCTTCGACCCCGACCACGATGCCGGATACTCGGTCTACCTGCAGGACCAACTGACGCGTGCGGGACTCCAAGACGTTGTCTCTTTCGTCGGTGAGCTCGAGCACATCGAGCGCGCCTACGAGCTTGCCGACATCCTATTGCTGAGCTCCCGGCTGGACCCGCTACCGAACGTCGCCATCGACGCAATGAGCTACCAGATCCCCATTGTCTGCTTTGATCAGACCACGGGTATCGCGGACGCCCTGCGCGGCGGCGGCCTCGAGGCGGATTGTGTCGCGCCTTATCTGGATGTCGAACATGCCGCCAGGCTCCTGGTTCGCCTCATTGACGACCAGTGCCATAGGCTTCGGATTGGCGAGGCGAGCAAGGAGCTTGGGTCCAAGCTCTTCGACATGGAAAGCTATGTCGCTGCCATCGAGCGCCTCGGCGCCCGCGCGGCGAAGGCGCAGGAACAGGAGCGTCGGGATTGCCGGACCATCGAGCAGTGCAGTGGCCTGCGCATGGACTACCACCCCCACCCCACTTGGCCCAAGATGTCGTATCCCGATTCGGTCCGCGCGTTCGTGCGTTCATGGGCCAGCGGCGTGGGACTCCGCAAGCCCTTCCCCGGCTTCCATCCGGGCATCTACGAAAATGTGAATCGGCTGCGCGCGGCGCACCGGGATCCGCTCGCCCACTTCCTCGAGGCCGGTCGCCCGTCCGGTCCATGGCTCTCGGAGGTCATCAGCCCTTCGAGGCACGAAATCCGGGTCCCCCGGTCATTGCGGGTGGCGCTGCACATCCATGCCTATTATCCCGAGCTTGTTTCGGAAATACTTGAGCCGATCGCAAAACAGGGCCTGGGGGTGGATCTGCTGATCAGCGTTCCAACGCCGACGGCAGCGGAATGGGTAGACTCCGCCGCCAGTGACCTCGGACTCCCGCTCACCTCCTTGGCCGTTGTTCCCAACCGCGGGCGGGACATCGGGCCCCTGTTGACCGAATATGGCGAGCGGCTGCGGGATTACGACGTGATCGGCCATCTTCACACCAAGAAGACGGTGGACCTTGAGGATTCTTCGGTCGGGCAAACCTGGTTCCACTTTTTGATCGAGAACCTGGTCGGCGGCGAGCATCCGATGGGTTCAGAAATTCTGGCGAGGATGGAAACCGATCCCAACGTCGGTCTTGTCTTTCCCGATGACCCGAATGTCATGGGATGGACCGCCAACAAACCGGAGGCGGACCTTTTGGCGGAGCGCCTTGGGCTCCGGGACCTGCCTGAAGACCACTTCAATTTCCCCATGGGCACCATGTTCTGGGCCAGGGTCGAAGCGCTGCTACCCCTGCTCAACCTGAATCTGCATTGGGAGGATTACCCCAAGGAGCCATTGCCTTACGACGGGACCATGCTTCACGCCCTGGAGCGCCTGCTGCCTTTCGTCGCCCGCACGGCCGGCTACCGGACCCTGGTGACCAACGTCCCGGGGCTGACGCGATAGATACCCGATGAGTACCAAAGTACTCGTGCTCGGAGGCAATGGCTTTATTGGCTCCCATCTGGTCGATGCGCTGCTGAGGGGCGGGGCCCAGGTCCGGATTCTCGACCGATCCGGCAGTCTTCAGGGCGAGCCCGTGCGCGGCGTGGATTACCGCTACGCAAGTCTCTCAGACGTTCCCGCCGTCACCGAGGCCTTGGCGGACATGGACGTCGTGGTTCATTCGATCAGCACCACGGTGCCGTCCACGGCGAATCTGGACCCCGTCGCCGATATAGAGGGGAACCTCATAGGGACGGTTCGGCTACTTCAAAAGATTCGGGAAGTTGGAATCCCAAAGCTCGTCTACATTTCCTCGGGAGGCACCGTATACGGCAACAGCCGGTCGGTTCCCATTTCCGAGGAGCATGCCCGCAACCCCATGTCGTCATATGGGATCGTGAAGGTTGCCATCGAGAGTTATGTCGCGATGCTCGGAGCGGCATCGGGGTTCCGGTCACTGGTCCTGCGCGTATCCAATCCCTATGGACCACGGCAGGGCCATCTCGGGGTTCAGGGTGTCATCCCGACCTTCTTTCGTCAGATCGTCGCGGGAGAGGTCATCAAGATCTGGGGCGACGGAACCACCATCAGGGACTACATCTATATCTCAGACCTCATCGCCTTCATGGTGGAGGCGATCCGATCCGATCTCGCGGGCGTATACAATGTCGGAAGCGGTATCGGGGCCTCCCTGAACGAAGTGCTCGCATTGGTGTCGCGTATCTCACAGGAGTCACCGAAGGTCGAATTCCTGCCCCGCCGAAGCTTCGACGTCGACAGCGTCATCCTCGATATCTCCAAGGCCCGCCAAGCGAGCGATTGGGCGCCCAGGGTACATCTGCCTGATGGTTGCGAGATGTATTGGCAGTGGCTGAGACAGCGACCGGGGTGACCTCCCACCCCCGGCCCCTGGGGGGCTCCTCTGAAACTGAGATTTCTGCGCCGTGCATGGGTGATCGAACTTGTGAGCGAATCGCGCATTGCGGCTGACTAGCCCTCAGAATAGGCAGGCGTCGAGCAGACGCTTCGGAGATCAGATGAGACTTTGGCTGCACATCGGCTTACCGAAAACGGGAACCTCGTTCATACAAACCGTACTCGTTCACAATGGCGCCAGTCTCTTGGAGCAGGGTTTCCTATACCCGGGTTCCGGACGGATCGAGGGCGGACATGCCCTCCTCGCCTTCCCACTCCTGAGCGCGGCCCGCTCCGACCGCCCCGATGTTCGCGCCCACGTACATTTGACCGGCGCTCACCTCTGGCAAGACCTGGCCGACGAGGTGAAAGAACATCAGCCAGCGAGCATCCTGTTATCGAGTGAGTACTTCAGCGAAGTCGAGGATTTACGGGGCCTCAAGGAGTTGCTCGACAGCATTGCGGATGAGATTGGGATCGTCGTCTTTCTCCGCCGTCAAGACGACTTGATCGAGGCGGGCTGGAACCAGGAGGTCAAGGCCGGCCTGACCGCGGCTCCTCTGACATTCGGCGGCTATGCGCCCTATTACGACTGGAAGTGCTTTCTGGATCGATGGTCGGCCGTTTTTGGTAGGGAGCATATTCACGTCCGGGTCTTCGGGGACGGCGATGTATTCCAGGACTTTTCGGGTGTCGTAGGGCTATCCACGGCAGGCATCCGCCGGGAACGCGCCTTTAGAAACGATCGGTTGCCCGCGGCCTTACTCGAGTATCGCCGGATCGAGAACGCACTGTCCCTGATCGAAAGCGACCTGGCTCAGCGTGTGAGTCGGAGGCTTTCGATCTCTGCCCTGGCAGTACCGGAAAAGGACCAGCGAGCGGCCAGGAGCCGTTTCCTCGCCGAATACGCCGAATCGAATAGCGCCGTCGCGCGCGAATATCTCGGACGCGGCGACGGCATCCTGTTCAACGACGACGCGCCGAAGGCCCATGATTCCGAGAAACGCGGATCTCCAGCCCGATTGAACGAGGAAATGCTCCATGCACTCATTGCCACGAGCTGGATGGAATCGAGGAATTCTTTGCAAGCGCTCAGGGAAGAGGTGAACCGCCTGAGGGAGGAGATGGAAGCGATCAAGGAAAGACTGCGGGATTAGACCAGCCCCCTCATCCCCGCCACTCACCCAACGCGACACGTACATCGAAGCGGTCACACCCGCGCCCGAACCCACCTGGCCAGGTGACTGCCCAGCTCGCGGCCTTGGCCCCAGCTTCGACAAGCACGCCGCGCCTACCCGGACTCACGAAGACGTCGGCCGGTTTCCGACAGTCTCCCGTTGCCGCACGACGACTCCTAGGGAAACCGCGGGCTTGAAATTCAGGTCAATATATAAGAATATACTAATATATTTGTTCTCACATCGGCCTGAAGTTTGACCGGAGGTTTTCATGAGCTTGGTATCCTGGTTCGTCGTGGTATTGACCGGCATGGTTTCGACCCTGTCCGCCGTTGCCATCATCTCGGTCATCGCGCTGGTCCTTGGTCAGGCCACGCTGTTGCTGTATCGCCGCCTATCGTCGCCCCGGACCGCCAGTCGCGAGGGTCAATTCCCCGGGTGACGACCAGCCGCGCCCTCCGGAGAGAGGGCGAACCCTGCTCGCCGTCGCGCGACTGCGGCGACGGCGAATTCCCCCCTTCGGTCAAACCCAGTCCGCATCCACGAGGTCCTCACCGATCAGGGCGAGGGCGCGACGTCTGATTCGCTCGCTTCCGCGAGCCATTCGTAGGTCTCCATGGCGGCTGGGTCGCACTTTCCGCAGGTGCTGGCGCACGCCGCTCCACCCTCAGTACGCCGCACCCGTCCCTTTCGCTCCAGGATCGCGAGCATGCCGCGCAGTGCGTCCGGGCTGCTCGCGAAGCGATAGGAGAGGTCTTGGAGGGCCACACGCCGGTGCTGGGCGAGATAGCCGGTAAGCTCTGACAGGATCAAGTGGTGACTCCCGTGAAAAAGGTCGGGCGCGACGCGGCCAAAGCACCGGCCCCAGGGCTCAATCGCAGTGCCTGTGTCCCCCGCCCAGCCTCGCATCCGGCGGTCGCCGCAGTGGAGCGCCGGCAATTCCCGCCAGTGGACGTTGAGAGCCGGCTTGACCGGGTCTGACGTTGGATCTATTGTACCTGCGAATCGTTCGTATTTGCAAAGACACCAACCCAGATCGGAGGCATCATGGCACCACTGCCCCAAGTCACCGCCGCCGGAGCTCGCCCCCCACCCGCCCCCAACCGGGGTGCCGATCTGCCCCAGGTCGAAAGCCGCGACCTGCTCCGTGGCGGCCATTTGATCATGATCGTGCACGACGGGGAGCACTATTACCTGCGCATGACGCGCAACAACAAGCTGATCCTCACCAAGTAGCCCAGCGCCCCCGCTGCACCACCTCGGGTTCGTCCACTCAGGATCCGGGGTTGGTTCGGCTCACGGCTCCGGATCAGACAGGACCTTGCGCATCAAGATCTCGTTCTGGCCGCTGATGATCAGGTCCGCAATGAGCCCGACGCGCTGGAAGCCAGCGAGGGCATAGAAGTCCCGGGCGCGCCCATTGAATGCGGACACCAGGAGCCAGAGGTTCGCGGCTCGAGGTCGATAATCCGTCTCGATGCGGCGCAGGACCATCCGCCCCACCCCCTGGCCCTGGGCCCCCGGCAGCACGGCAAAAAGCTCGATGTAGGCCCCACGCAGCCAGGGATGGCGCACCACCGCGAGCCCCAGCGTCTCTCCATCGCGCATGGCCTGGTAACGCATGAGGTCCGGGTGCCCCGAGCTCAGCACCCGCGCCAGCGCCTCGGCGGAAAACCCAAGGGTCAGCCAGGGGTCCATCCCCGCCAGGGCGGCGCCGAGGACCCGTGCCTCTCGCGCCTCCAGCGCCGGGACCGCCACCAGATCGAGCCCAGGGACACTCACCCCCCGGTCCCCCGACCAAACTGCTTGTCGTAATGCAGGTTGTCTCCCGGGCGCAGCTCGTAGCAGCCCTCGGCGGCTGTGGGGGTGCCGGCGCCGAGCAGCTCGCTCAGGGTGACGAAGCGGAAGCCTTGCTCGACCAGGCCGGGGACGAAGAGCGGCAGTGAAGCGGCCGTGTGCCAGCCGTGCCCGTTGGCGTGCGCGACTACGATCGCGCCCCGGTGCTGCCTGACTCCCTCACGGATCGCGCCGGCGATGGCCGCCGCACTGCGGCCCTTATCCGGATCCGCTGTCACGATGGTCCACTGGATCGCCGGGAGTCCGAGTGATCTCACCAGTCCCAGTGAGGCCTCATTGCAGGTGCCATAGGGAAAGCGAAAGACCCTCGGCCAAAGGGGGATCTGTTGCATCGCTCTGGCACCGGCGACGAGGCGACAGGGACGCGCCTGAAGGTCGTGGCGCAGCACCTGATACTCGGCCTGGGTCCACAGGATCTGGTCGCGGGCCTCATCACCCTCGATCAGCCGCAGGTTTCCATGGGTCCAGGCGTGATTTCCCACCTCGAACAGGGGATCCGCCATCAGTTGCATTGCGCGTTCCGGATGGCTACGCATCCATTTCCCGCCAGCGAAGAAGGTGGCCTTGATCTGGTGGGCCCGCAGCCAATCCACGATGCGCCCGTCGTAACCGGTGCGTTCGTTCGCCTGCTCGCAGAGGTCGAAGGTCAGGGCGATCAGGCGCGCATCCGGATCGCGTGGCTCCACCGCCCGGATCGAGCCCGCGAGGGCCTTTGGCAGGGGCCTGAGCGCGCCCGATGCGGCCTCAATGGCCCAGGTCGGTGGCGGCTCCGGGTCCGGCTTGAGATGGCGCCGGGTGGCGAGCTCGGGCGCACTGCCTGCGAGCTGCTGGGGCGTCCAGCAGGCATGGAGAACGGCATTGGAGCCGGGCCCAAGGTCAGGCCCAGGCTCCTGCGTCGGTCCCGGCTCCGGATCGGGCGCGAGCGGCCCTCCCGGGGCCTGCGCGGGCTGAACCTCATCGGCCGACTCATGGGCCACCGGGGGATGCCCCATCGGCCCGGGGTCGGCAAGGGCGAAGACCAGACCCAGGATGACGACGGGCACAGCGATCATCTTGAACCCGATTCTAGCGTTTGTGTGAGGCGCTCAGCCTACACCTGGACCTGGCCTCGAGCGAGTCGCGACAAGCCCGGCCCCAGGCGCGCCGGTCGTGCCATCGTCACTGACCGGAATCGGCGCGGCCGGCGCGGCCCAGGTCCGAAAACCAATCGCTTGCCCCGGCGAGGTCCAGCAGCTGGCCGGGCTCAGGCGCGACCGGGTCGAGCCAGTGCCCGAGGTTGCTGCCGCCACCACCGATGGGCGGCCACGGAGGCGGCGGATGCCGCCAACGGCCGCGTAGATCACGCATATGGCGACGGTCGCTTGCAAATTCCTGCCGGTACGATTTCGCGGCAACGACACGCAGGCGTGGCGCATAGACCCTGGGCAAACGGTCGGCCAGGGCGAAGCTGGCGGCGAGCCAGTCGAGACCGGGGCTCGGCAGGGGCAGGCGGCTGTCGAGATCCCATACGCGGGCACCGCCATCGACCACCACCGCGTGGTAATCCCAGGCGACGAGCCGACCCGGTGGCGCGGCTCGCTGCAACAGCATGGGACAGCGGCCTGCCCGGCTCACCAGGAAGAGGACGTGGCGGGGGCCCGTTCCGAGAGCCGGGTCAACGCAGAGCCACCAGGCGTTCTCCTCGCAGTAAAAGGGCTGATAGCGAAGGTCCGCCGCCTTGTGCGAGACCGGGTGCGGCTTGGTGTCACTCAGTAGACCCACAGGCCCCGGGTCTCCTCGCGCCACCGCTCCTCATCGGCCAGGAGCCGCCGTTCCAGATCGCCCGGACCGGCCTGCGGATCGTCCACCCATTCCCGCAGGAAGCTGCCACCGGAGAGGAGGTCGATGGCCAGGCGCTCGGATTCGTACTCGTAGGGGAAGTCGCGCCAGATGGGGTAGTCCGGGTACTCCAGCCGCAGACTCTTGAGCAGCAGGGCGGCGAGCCGGTAGGGCCTGAAGCGATCGTGTTGGTAGTGCCGATTGTCCGTATGCAGTTGCAGCCCCGAGCACAGCTGGCCCGCGTGCTTGTGAAAGGTCGGCTCGAACCAGCAGGGACGGATCAGCACGCCCTGGGTCCAGCCGGTGCGCGCCGCCTCCGTGCGTGCAAGCACCTTTGTGAAGTCCAGGTCCGGGGCCCCAACCAGCTCCAGCGGGACCGTGGTGCCGCGGCCCTCCGACAGGGTGCTGCCCTCGAAGAGGACGGTCCCCGGGAAGCAGCGGGCCATGTTGAGGCTGGCGGCGTTGGGGCTGGGGTTGACCCAGGAGAGATCCGACAGGGGCCAGCCATAGCCGGGGGCCTGGTTGGGGTCATAGCCCTCCATCACCACCAGGTGGAGATCCAGATCCACCCGACGCTGCGCGACGAGCCACTTGGCCAGCTCTCCCAGGGTGAGGCCGTGGCGCATGATGAGCGGCCCCGCCCCCACGAAGCTCTCCCAACCCGGCTCTAGGATGCTGCCCTCCACTGGGCGCCCGGCGGGGTTGGGGCGGTCCAGCACCCACAACGACTTGGCGTTAGCCGCGCAAGCCTCGATCAGGTAGGCGAGCGTCGTCACGTAGGTATAGATGCGGGTGCCGATGTCCTGGAGGTCCACCAGCAGCACGTCGAAGCCGTCCAGCATCTCGGCGGTGGGGTAGCGCACCTCGCCATAGAGGCTGTAGACCGGGATCCCGTGATGGGGGTCGAGGAAATCGGTCGACTCCACCATGTTGTCCTGCTTGTCCCCGCGCATACCGTGCTGGGGACCGAAGGCCGCGGTGAGCTCGACGTCGCCGAGGACCATCAGGGCATCCAGGCTGTGGTGCCCGTCGCCGGTGAGGGACGCGGGGTGACCGAGGAGGGCGACACGCCGGCCCCACAGGGGCTTGCGGAGCTCAGGGTTCGCGAGCAGACGGTCGATGCCGAGTTGGATCAAGCTGGGGTTCCGGATCAGGGCGCCGCGGCGGCGCGGGAGCGCCGATTGTCCGCGTATCGACGGGCCGACTCAATCCGGTCGGTCCCCCGGACCCCTGAGTTATGATCCGGCCCCATGCGCCGATGCGACTTCCACTACGACCTGCCCCCCGAGCTGATCGCTCAGCGTCCCCTGCCCGAGCGAGGCGACTCCCGGTTACTGGCCCTGGATGGCGGCGACGGCGGTTGCCGCGACCTGCTGTTCGCGGACCTGCCCTCCCTGCTGAGATCCGGAGACCTGCTGATCTTCAACAACACCCGGGTCATGCGCGCTCGACTCTTTGGCCGCAAGGACAGCGGCGGCGAGGTCGAGGTGCTGATCGAGCGGCTGACCGGTTCCCATGATGCCCTGGCGCAGGTGCGTGCCAGCAAAGCCCCCAAGCCCGGGCGCCTGATCCTGCTCGGCGACGGCTCCCGCCTGCTCATGACGGGGCGCCAGAACGACCTGTTCCTGCTCCAATCCCTGGACGCGACCTTTGACGAGCTGATGCAGCGCCAGGGTCATCTTCCCTTGCCGCCCTACATCGCGCGCCTGGACGACGCGGCCGATGCGGAGCGCTATCAGACCCTCTACGGGACGCGGGTCGGTGCGGTTGCGGCGCCCACCGCCGGGCTGCACTTCGACCAGACCATGCTCGAGCGCCTGGACCGGCTCGGTATCGGGCGCGCCGAGTTGACCCTGCACGTGGGCGCTGGCACCTTCCAGCCGGTGCGCGTCGATGACCTGGACCAGCACCGGATGCACGCGGAGTGGCTGGAGGTGGACGCGGGGGTCTGCGCGGCGGTGGAGCGCACCCGGCGGGCCGGCGGGCGCGTGGTCGCGGTGGGCACCACCAGCGTACGCGGCCTTGAGACGGCCGCCGCCGATGGCGTGCTCGCGCCCTTCCGCGGGGACAGCCGGCTCTTCATCCGCCCCGGCTACCGCTTCCGCGCCGTGGACGCCCTGATCACCAACTTTCATCTCCCCGAGTCCACCCTCCTGATGCTGGTGTCCGCCTTCGCCGGTCGCGACGCCGTCCTCGCGGCCTATCGTCATGCGGTGACCAGGCGTTACCGCTTCTTCAGCTACGGCGACGCCATGTTCATTACCCGCCGCCACGATCCGAGCGGTTAGGACGCGGCGGTTCCTGCGCGCTTTACGCCGGCCAGGGCAAGGTGCGCGTGGATAATCCCCGCGCATTCCCTCGTCACGACAACAACGACCGAAAAGCGGAGCAGCCACGCCAACCCTAGAAGGCGTCGGCAGGACACCCCATTTCGAAGAACCAGTGCAGTCAATACGTTCGGCGGGGAAACCCGGCCGAAGTCGGAGCCTACGGATGATCTTCAGACAACTCTTCGATACCCAGTCCTCCACCTACAGCTATCTGATCGCCGCGCGGTCTGGCGGCGAGGCCCTGCTCATCGACCCCGTCCTGGAGCGCGTGGAGCAATATCTGGGGCTGATCGCACAGCTCGATCTGCGCCTCGTCCTGGCCCTGGACACCCACATCCATGCGGACCACGTGACCGGTCTCGGCGCCCTGCGGGAGCGCTCGGATTGCGCCACCGCCATGGGCGAGATGAGCCGCGCCGAGTGCGTCTCCCTGCATTTTTCAGAGGGGGAGCGGCTGCGGGTGGACAACCTGGGGCTGGAGGTGCTCTATACCCCCGGTCACACCGACGACAGCTACAGCTTCCTGTTGAATACAGGTCACGGGCCCCAGCGGGTATTCACCGGCGACACCCTGTTGATTCGCGGCACCGGGCGCACCGACTTTCAGAACGGCGATCCCGCGGCCCAGTACGACAGCCTGTTCGGCAAGCTGCTCACCCTGCCGGACGAGACGTGGGTCTACCCCGCTCACGACTACAACGGCATGACCCTGAGCACCATCGGCGAGGAACGGCGATTCAATCCACGTCTTCAGGTGAAGAACAAGGCGGAGTACGTGGCCCTGATGAACGGGCTCAAGCTCGACAACCCACGCCTGATGGACATCGCGGTCCCGGCCAACCGGGCCTGCGGCGTCAGACCTGACCCGAGCTGATGGCGCTCCCAATCGAGAGCGTCAAGCACAAGACATCCGAGCGCCAAACGTCGACAGCCGCGACGCTCCGACCGGGCGTCGCGTCAAGGTCGGGTTCATAATCCGCCCGATTCGCCCTCACCACGGAGATCACCATGGCCCAGACCCGACTGCTCGCCCTTCCACTCGCCGCGGTCCTCACCCTTGCGGGCGCCGCCCGCGCAGATGACGTCACCGATCAATTGGACGCCGCCCGCCAGGCCTACGACTCGGGGGAGCTGCGCGGCGCCGTGGATTCGCTGAACTTCGCGATCGCCAAGATCCAGGAGAGGATCACCGCGGGCTACCTGCAACTGTTCCCCGAGCCTCTGCCCGGCTGGCAGGCGGACGCGGCCCAGTCCGACTCCGGTGGCCTCGCGTCCATGATTACCGGCACCAATCTGAGCCGGCGCTATTTTCGCGACGACGGGGCCGAGGTGACACTGCGTCTGATGGCGGACTCGCCGATGCTGGGGATGCTCAACATGTTCCTGTCGTCGCCCTTCATGATGCAGGCAGACCCGACCAGCAAGCCGTTCGCGATCAAGGGCCAGCGGGGCATGCTCAAGCACGCCCCCGACAGCAACGAATACGAAATCACCCTGATGGTCGGCAATCGCATCCTGATTCAGGCAGAAGGCAGGGGGATCACCGACGAGTCGACGCTTCGACAGTACCTCGAGGCCCTGGATCTCGCGACGATCCAGAAGACCTTCGGCGCCTGACCGGCACCTGGGCAGCCGCCCGGCCCTCAGGCACGCTCGACTGGGAAGGCGAGCACAGCGTCGATATGGGCTGCACCCAGGTGCGCCATGAGCAGCCGATCGAGACCCAACGCCACCCCGGCCCCCTCGGGCATACCGGCCGCCAAGGCGGCGAGGAAGGTCTCATCGAGCGGCGTAGCGGCGCAACCGCGTCTTCGGCGATCGGCCAGGTCCGACTCGAAGCGCCCGCGCTGAACGATGGGGTCGGTGAGCTCCTGAAAGCCGTTCGCCAGCTCGACCCCCTGCCAGTAGAGCTCGAAGCGCTCGCCCACGGCTGGGGGACCCGGGCGCACCCTGGCCAAAGCGGCCTGGCTGGGCGGGTAGTCGCGCAGAAAGCACAAGGATCCCAGACCCAGACCAGGTTGGAGTCGATGGGTGAGAAGCAGATCCAGCCAGCCGTCGCGATCGAGCTCCAGCGACTCGGCGCCGGCGATACCCACCTCCAAGGCCTTTGCGCGCAGCCGCCCCACATCCGTCTCCCAGGGGTCGATACCCAGACGATCGACAAAGAGCCCCTGATAGCAGAGCCGCTCGGTAGGCAGATCGGGCCTCTCGAGTGCCGCACGCACCAGCTCCGCCACCTCGTCCATGAGGCTCAGGTAGTCCCAGCCCGGCCGGTACCACTCCAGCAGGCTGAACTCGGGGTGGTGCAGCCGCCCCCGCTCCCCATCGCGGAACACCTTGCAGATCTGATAGATGGGCCCAGAGCCCGCGGCCAGCAGCCGCTTCATGGGGAATTCGGGCGAGGTCTGCAGGTAAAGGGTCCGGCCCCCGCCGGGACCTGAGCAGCGGGTACTGAGGCTCTCCAGCGCCGGGTCGCTCGCCGCGGCCCGGGAGGCGATGGGGGTCTCCACCTCGAGCAGGCCGCGGCCAGCGAAGAAGGCGCGGATGCGGGCCAGCATCGCGGCGCGGGCGCGCAGGGCTTCGAGGGAGGCGCTGGGCGGCCATTCGTTGGCCAACCCGGTGGGTCCGAGTCCCGGTGCCGATCCGGAACCGGCGGCTTCCATCACTCCTTGGCGCGGGAGACGTACTCGCCGGTGCGGGTGTCCACCTTGATCAGCTCGCCGGTCTGCACGAACAGGGGCACCCGCACCACGGCGCCCGTCTCCAGGGTGGCGGGCTTGCCGCCGCCGCCCGAGGTGTCACCCTTGAGACCCGGGTCCGTATCGGTGATCAGGAGCACCACGAAGTTCGGGGCCTCCACCGACAGCGGCTGGCCGTTCCACAGGGTGACCTTGCACATGTCCTGCTCCTTGATCCACTTCGCCGCCTCGCCCACGGCGGTGGCGTCCGCGGTCATCTGCTCGAAGGACGCGGGGTCCATGAAGTGCCAGTGCTCCCCGTCGTTGTAGAGATACTGCATATCGGTATCATGGACGTCCGCTGCCTCCACCGTGTCGCCCGATTTGAAGGTCTTCTCCACGACGCGCGCGGTCTTGAGATTGCGCACCCGTACCCGATTGAAGGCCTGACCCTTCCCGGGCTTGACGAACTCGTTCTCGACGATGCTGTACGGGTCGCCGTCCAGCATGATCTTGAGCCCGCCCTTGAATTCATTGGTGCTGTAGGTGGCCATGTCGTCCTCGTTGTCTGTGGAGCCGAAACCCGTCATGGTAGCGCGAACCCCAGGCGCTTGGCAGGGCCAGCAGCAGGCCGCCGGGGACTGGCGGCGCGAGCTGGCGGCGGCCTACACCGATGTCCCATCACTACTCGGCGCCCTCGCACTGCACCCGTCCCAGATACCGGACCTGGACCCCCGCCCGCGGGCCTTCCGGCTCCTGGTCCCGCGGGGATTCGCCGCCCTGATGAGCCCCGGTGACCCGGAGGATCCCTTGTTGCGTCAGGTTCTGCCGCTCGGGGCCGAGCACCGACCGGCTGAAGGATTCGTTCAAGACCCGGTGGGCGACGGCGCGGCGGCGCTCGCGCCCGGGCTGATCCAGAAATACCGTGGCCGCGCGCTGCTGATGGTCCACGGGGCCTGCGCCGTTCATTGCCGCTATTGCTTCCGGCGGCATTTTCCCTACGGCGCCATGAGCGCCCAAGGCCCACGGCTCGAGATGGCACTCACCCGCATCGCCGCCGACGCCTCGCTCTCGGAAGTGATCCTGAGCGGCGGCGACCCGCTGATGCTTGAAGATCAGGCCCTTGCCGCCCTGCTGCAGCGGCTGGAGACCATACCGCACCTGCGGCGCGTGCGGCTGCACAGCCGCCTGCCCGTGGTGTTGCCGGTCCGCGTCACCCAGGCCCTGTGCGTGGCGCTCGAAGGTCTGCGCCTGCAGGCGATCCTCGTCATCCATGCCAACCACGCACGCGAGCTCGGCGACTCCTGCGCCGGGGCATTGGCGCGGCTGAGGGCCTCCGGTGTGACCTTGCTGAATCAGAGCGTCCTGCTCGCTGGCGTTAACGACCGGGTGGAAATTTTGGAAAGTCTGAGCGAGCGCTTATTTACGCTCAGTGTTCTGCCCTACTATCTGCACCGGCTCGACCCTGTCCAGGGGGCCGCCCACTTCGCGGTGTCCGATAGGCGCGCCCTGAGGCTGGAGGCAGGACTGCGCGCGCGCCTGCCCGGCTATTTGGTCCCCCGACTGGTCAGGGAGATGGCGGGCGAGCCGGCCAAGGGTCCCTTGAATGACGCCCTGAGGCGAGCGCGAAGCGACGGACCAGACGTCGTAGAACCGCCGGCATTTTTCTAACCGGCCCCGAGCGGCGATAATCGCGACCGAGACTGCACAGCCAGGATGCCCACTCGCATGCCAGCACCACAGCAAGCCGCCAACCTGCTGGTTCTGACCTCCCAGGCCGCCGAGGCGGAACGCCTAGCGATCGCGTTGCGCAGCGGGGGCCTTGGGGTCAACCTGCTGCGACGCGCCGGTGCCGACGGGATCGACGAGCTCCTGGAGCAAGCCGCCGGCTGCGACCTCATCCTCTGCTGCAGCTATGACCCGGCAATGGACCCGGAGACCATCCTCGCCCGTTACCGTGACCTGGATACGGACGTCTCATTGATCGTGCTCACCGATCCCGATGACGAGCCCCAGACCATCGTGCGTGCCCTGCGCGCCGGGGCGCGGGACGTCATCGAGCGCTACGACCAGGACCATCTGCAGCGATCGGTCGAGCGCGAGCTTTCCGATCTGGAGAAGCGCCGCGAGGCTCAACGCCTGAAGGAGCGGCTGGAGCAATGTGAGGAACGCAGCCGCGAGCTGGTCGATACCGCCGGTGAGGCGATCGCCTTTGTCCAGCAGGGCCTTCACCTCCACGCCAACCCGGCCTACCTCGATCTGTTCGGCTTCAGCAGTCGGGACGACCTCGAGGCCAGCACCTTTCTGGACCTGATCGAGTCCGAGCAGCGCAAGTCAGTGAGAGAGCTGTTGCGTGAGCGCGAAATCAGGTCCGAGACGCGGCTTGCCGAGCTCTCCACCACCTGCGTGCGGCCCGACGCCAGCCTGTTTCCAGCCCTGCTGTTCGCCAGCTCAGCAGACCTGAATGGAGAGGCCTGCGTGCGCGTCGTGATCCGTGAGCTGGGTGAAGGGACGACCCTCCCTCGCGCACCTGCGACCGCGCAAAGGGCAGATCTGACCGGCTATCCCGCCCTGATTGCCGCCATCCAGGAGCGCATCGGTGACGACGGACGCGTGAAACGGCCCTTTGCGGTCGTCTGCGCCCGCGTGCGCTCGGCCCCCGAGCTGATCCTGGAGTTCGGGCTCTCCAACGGGCTCCATGCGATCGGCTCGCTCGAGCCCGCGCTGCGCGAGGTGGCCGGCTCAGGTGCCGTGGTCGCTCGGATCAGCGACGATGGTTTCGGCCTCCTGATGGACGGGCTGGACAGGGGCGGCATCAGGGCCTTGATCAAGCGCGCCCGCTCGGAGGTCCACCTCGCGGGCTCGCGAGTCAGCGGGTCCCGGGTCGAGCCGGATATCGACATGGGCTATGTCCTGGCCGAGGTGTCCGTACCCTCCGCCGCCGCCCTGCTGGATCAAGCCTACCGCTCCTGCTTCACCGGCGGACTTTCTGGCGCCGAGGTCAAGCCGACCGGACAACCCTCATCCCCCACCTCACTGGCCACCCGGGGCAAGCAGATCGCCGAGGATGGCGACGAGGCCATGGCGGTCAAGATCGAAGAGGCCCTGGACAACGACCGTTTTCTGCTGGTCTATCAGCCGATCGTCAGCCTGATGGGCGACAACCAGGAGAACTACAGCGTCCTGGTCCGACTCGTCGACGCGGATGAGCAGCTGCTGGAGGCGCGCGAGTTCATCGGCGCCGCGATCCGCCACGGACTCATCGAGCGGATCGACAAATGGGCGATCCGCCAGGCCATCCAGGCCATGGCCGAGCATCGCCGGGCCGGCCACAAGCTCAACTTCTTCATCAATCTGGCCGAGGACGCCTTCCGCGATTCCAGCATCATCGTCTGGATCTGCGACTGCCTGCGCGAGTTCGATGCGCGCGGCAGCTGGCTGACCTTCGTCTTCCAGGAGGAGCTGGTGGAGGGCAACCTGGTCGGTCTGAGCAAAATGATTGAGGGGCTGAAGAAGATCAAGTGCCGGGTGGCGGTCAATCGATTCGGCGCCACCGAGCGGCCCCAGGCCCTGTTTCAGGGCATCCCCCTGGACTTCGTCCTGCTGCTGCCCGACTTCGCCCAGGGCCTCGCCGATGACAAGGACAAGCAGCAGCGGCTCCTGTCACTGGCCACCCTCGCGCGCGAGTACAACATCAAGAGCGTGGTCACCGGGGTGGAGGATGCCCGCGCCCTGACGGTCCTATGGACGGCTGGCGTGGACTATGTCCAGGGCAACTTCCTACAGCGGCCGTCGCCCACCCTGGAGATCGCCACCTGAGGATCGCATACAGGCCGCTGCGTTTGCCTGTGCAAGACCTCCGCCGTCCCCGCCCGCTCCAAGCGGCCCCGATGCCCCAACGAGCGGAGCGGCTAGAACTCCCCTTTGGCCGCCCCGTTCATGATCTCCTTGATGGTGTCGCGCACCCGTATCGCCGACGCCTTGAGGTCCGGTGGAAGCTCATTTCCGCCAAAGATCATCAGGTCCAGATTCATGCTGTAGAGCCACAGCTTGCCGTTCTTGTCCTCCACCAGCGCGATGCGGCAGGGCATGAATCCGCTGTATTGGTCGCGGTATTCCAGCATCTGCTTGCCAACCCTGGCGTCACAGAAGGAGAGAAAGTTGACATAGCGGTACTTCTCGCCGGTGATCGCCTCGATCTGCTTGTAGAAAGGCGATTCCCCCACGAACAGGAAGCTGCGCGACGCGGCCAGACTCTTCATGGACTCGATGACGTCCTCCGGGCTCAGGTCACCCTCGACCGGCACCGACCACATCATGGCGACGCCGGGGTCACCCGTCTCCAGGAGCCGAGAGGCAAAATCCGAGTAGACGCCGGAAAATCCCGGGTCCAGAGCGGCGATCTTCGGGCCCCAGGTGAACCACGCGGCCAAGCCGCCGAGGACGGCCACCAGGCCGATGATGGCAAGGATGTTTCTCAAAATTTTCATGATTCTCGTACTCCTCCTCTGGCCCTGTCGGGTCTCACTGTTGTTCGGGGTCTCACCGTTGCTCGGCCGTGGCCGGATCGGCCGGGGCCGCGTGATCTTGCCACCGAGGGAGCCGCAAATACCAGCGCCAAGCAGGGAAATCCGCCCCTTTTTGCGGGACCCAGTGCCGACGCCACCTCGATCCGAGCCATTGCACGGCGACTTGCGCGGCGCCAGATCGACCCAAACTCCCGGCACCACCACTGCCTTTGGGGATCACCATGGACCATCAGCCGCGCCCCACCGAGCTCAAGCTGCACAAGCAGTCCCGCACCCTGGAGATCGCCTACGACGACGGGGCGCGCTTTCGCCTCCCGAGCGAGTACCTGCGGGTATACTCGCCCTCCGCCGAGGTGCGGGGACACTCACCCGACACGGCGAAGCTCCAGATTGGCAAGGAAGAGGTAGGCATCGCCGACCTGCGCCAGATCGGAACCTACGCGGTCAAGATCGTGTTCGACGACGGCCACGACTCCGGACTCTACGACTGGCAGCTGCTCTACAAGCTGGGCCGGGCCTGGCAGCCCCTGTGGCTCGACTACCTGAGGCGTCTGTCCGACGCCGACCAGTCCCGCAAGGGGCCGGACCCCTTCGATGAGATCAAGTCGCGGGGCCAGTTGCCGGCCGAGCTTCCGACGACCCGAGGCGCCTGATCGGCGCCCACTCAGGCCCGAGCCGCGACGGCGCGGCCAAGGGCAGCGCGCTCAGTCCGGCGAATCCCCTGCCGCCTCAGCATGCGCCTTCGACTCCGCCAGGGCCGGGCCCAGCCAGTCTGGAAGGGGAGTGGGCGGGCCGTCCATGGACCAGCCACGGGCGCGCGCCTCGGCCTCGATCGACTGGATGCGCCGACCCGTGTCGGGATGGGTATCGAAAAAATCCGAGTACAGCATGGAGTCGCGAGTGTCCCCGCTGCCAAGGGCGCGATAAAGATCGACGGCTCCCGCCGCGTGACCATAGACCCCCGCGAGGGCGGCGAGCCCGGCGCTGTCCGCTCGCCGCTCCTGCTCCCGGCTGAAGCTCAGGTTGGTGAGCAGACCCGCCTCCCCGATGACCTGACTGGCGATGTCATTGCTCGATACCCCCGCCAGCGCCGCCAGGGCCACACCGACCACGACGCCCCTTCCCAGGGAGACGATCGGGTCGCGGTGGAGCACATGGCCGATCTCGTGACCCATTACCATGGCCAGGGCATTCTCGCTCGCGAGCCGCTCGATCAGGCCCCGGTAGACCACCAGGTGGCCGCCGATGGTGGCCATGGCATTGATCGTCTCATCCGCCGAATAGTGCACCCGGATGGGCATCTCCGCGCCCAGGCCCATGGCCGGGGCCAGGCGGTCGGCAAGACCCTGCAGGTAGGCCTCGATGCGGGGATCTCCGGTTCCCGACTCCGCCTTGAGTGACTCCACGAAGGGCGCGGCGATGCCGACCTCATAGGCGAAAGGGATGCGCGGGACCAGCCATTGCGCCGCCAGGGAGAGCGCCATGAGACCAATCACCAGGAGCCCGATGACCCCGCCGGTGAGCCAGAGAAACTCCCGCAGCGGCTGGCTCTCGCTGTTGTTGACGCGTTCCGGAAGGCGCGGATTGCGGTATTCGGTCACGTTCAGTCCGCCACCGCGGTCCCGTAGGCGAGAACCTCGACGGTCCCAAGGGCGTCGCGACCGCCCCGGGAAATGGAGGAGGTCTCGAACTTGACGTTGAAGATCTTGCAGGGCCCGAGCGGGCGCGCGTCCTCCTTCATGCGCAGGATCGCCTCCCGTCGGGCGCGATCCAGCAGACCTTCGTAGCTGGTCACGCGCCCGCCGACGAGACCCCGCAGCCCGGCCACGAAGGCCTTGAAGTAGTCGACCGAGACGACGACGTTGCCGGCCACCAGGCGGCTGTCGCGGGCACGCCCCGGATCCGGTGGAAGACGCGCGGAGAACACCAGGACCTCGCCGAGGGCCGCTTCCCGTTCGCGGATGGACCGGTAGTGCCGGCGGTCCGCCCGGGTGCCGAAGGTGAATCCCAGGACCAGCAGGACCACGACGATCAGGATATCAATCACGGGGCCTCCTCCAGACGGACCGCGGTGCCGTAGGCAAAGAGCTCGGCCGCCCCCTGGGCGACGGAGGACGTGGAGAACCGGATGTTGAGTACGGCGTTGGCGTTGAGCGCCAGCGCCTGATCGACCATGCGCGCGATCGCCTCATCGCGGGACTCCTGCAGGAGGTCCGTGTAGGCGCGAAGCTCACCCCCGAAGACGTTCTTGATCCCCGCCAGCAGGTCCTTGCCCGCATGCTTGGCGCGGACCGTACTACCCTGCACCAGGCCCAGGTGCTCGACCACCTCACGGCCCGGGACGACTTCCAGATTGGTCAACAGCATCTCTTGCACCTCTTGGGGATTGGCTGGTGGGCGGCGACGGGACAGGCCAACGGGAGGGATTGTAGCCGCGGCCCCGCTCTGCGGGGTTCGCATCCCATGACCCTCGGGCTTGATCATGGGGCCTTAGCCCCGCAACTCCCGAAAGGCTCAAATCATCGGAATCCGCCATGCGCCCTTCCCCACTCCCCGCTCTCGCCCTGCTCCTATGGCTGCCGCTCGCCGGCTGCGCCGAGCCCGGAGAGGTCCAACCCACGGGCGACGTTCCCGAGGCCCAAGGCTGGCGAGTCGAGACCCTGGTGTCGGGACTCGAAAACCCCTGGTCCATCGCCTGGCTGCCCGACGGTTCTGCGCTGGTGACAGAGCGCCCGGGCCGGCTGCGTCTGATCCGCGACGGGCGCCTCGTCCCCGAGCCCATCGCCGGGACACCGCAGGTGCTGGCCTATGGTCAGGGCGGCCTGCTCGACGTATCACCACACCCGGCATTTGCCGAGAACCGGCTCCTCTACCTGACGTTCTCCGAAGGTGACCAAGATGCGAACCGCACCGCCCTGGCGCGCGGCCGTTTAACGGACGGTCGACTGGAGGGCTTGGAGGTCATCTTCCGCAACGCCGATACCAAGAGCGACGGCCAGCACTTCGGGTCGCGCCTGCTGTGGCTGCCGGATGGCACCCTGCTCATGAGCGTCGGCGACGGCGGCAATCCGCCGGTCTCCTTCCAGGGCGGGAACATCCGCAACCAGGCCCAGAGTCTCTCCACCCACTTCGGCAAGATCCTGCGCTTGCGTGACGACGGTACGGCGCCACCCGACAACCCCTTCGCCGGCCGCCCAGGTGCCAGGCCCGAGATCTGGACCCTGGGTCACCGCAACATCCAGGGCCTGGCCCTGGATCCGACCAGCGGGAACGTCTGGGCCAGCGAGCACGGCGCCCGCGGCGGCGATGAGCTGAACCTCCTCGTCGGCGGCGGTAACTACGGCTGGCCCGAGGTGACCTACAGCATGGAATATTGGGGGCCACGCGTCTCCGAGGAGACCAGCCGCCCGGGCATCGTCGGGCCCAAGGTCGTCTGGACGCCCTCCAAGGCGCCCAGCGGCCTCGCCTACTACAGCGGCGACCGCTATCCGGGCTGGACGGGCGACCTGTTCAGCGGCGCCCTGAAGTTCGGCCAGGTCCGCCGGATCGATCTGGACGGAGACCGCGTCCTGGGAGAGGAGAAGCTCACCATCGGCGCCCGGGTGCGCGATGTCCGCCAGGGGCCGGACGGCTATCTCTATGTCCTCACCGACGAGACGAACGGGCGGCTCCTGCGGATCCTGCCCCGATAGCCGGAGGCCGAGGTCCCCCGGCGGAGCTCAGCTCGGTTTCAAGGGCCCGCCCCCCGGTCCCTCGTCGGGACCCGCGGGCCCCGACGCGGATGCGAGAACCGTGCACGTCTGTTGCCGATAGGCGGCCGCCACCTGCTCTGGGCTCGAGAAAAAGGCATCCTCGCCAAACAGCCGATAGAGGGATTGGTCACCGGCCTTGAAGACGTCGGTCAGCACGGTCGCCACCACCATCCGCACCCCTTTCGCCCGCAGCTCGGCGTGCAGGGATCCCAGGGTCTCGGCGGCGGTGTAGTCCACGCCGTCGACCGCGCCCGCGTCGATGCACAGCCAGCGCAGGGGCGGCTCGGCCTTGTTCACCAATCCCCTGACCTCAGCGGCGAGCTGCTCGGCGTTCGCGTAGTACATGCTGTGGTTGAAACGGTAGATCACCAGCCCCGGCAAGGTTTGAGCCCCGCTTGAGACGGGACGTGTCTGCCGGGCACCGGGCGCCCCCAGCACCAGCAGCAGATTCTTCGGCCGATACCCCCGACGGGTGTGCTCGATCAGCGACACGACGATGGCCAGCAGGACGCCCTGCTCCACCCCGACGACCACCACCATCAGCGTCGTGATCAGCGCCACCCAGAACTCGGGGCGCCGGCCCTGGTAGATGCGCCGCATCCCCTGCAGGTCGATGAGCTCGAGCCCGATCAGGAACACGATCGCAGCGAGCACGGCATCGGGCAGGTGGGCGAGGGGCTGGGTGAGGAACAGCAGGACCAGCAGCACGGTGAGCGCCGTGACCAGTAAGGCGAGTTGGCTGCGTCCGCCCGCGCTGTCCAGCATCTGGGTCTTGGTGGGGCTGCCGTTCACCACGAAGGTTCCGGACAGGCCGGCCCCGATGTTCGCCACCGACAGACCCAGAAGGTCCCTATCCTCGCTGACACGCTCCTGATAGCGCGCGGCATAGGCGCGCGACGTGGCGGCGCTCTGGGCGAGGATGACGATGAACATCGCAAAGGCGCTCGGGGCAAGCTGCTCGATCAGGGTCCAGCTCCAGGTGACCTGGGGCAGGCCGATGTGCGGCAGACCGCCGGGAACAGCCCCGACGACCGGCAGGTGCCGACCGAGGTCGAGCCACTTGCTCAGCGCGATGGCGACGACCACGGCGATGAGCGGGCCCGGGATCCGGGTGGACAGCCGCCTGGCGAGGACGACGAGTGACAGCACCGCGAGTGTGGTCGCCAGCGCGTAAGGGTTGACCTGCTCGATCTGCTGCAGGTCTGCCCAGAAGTCACCGATCGCACCCTGGCCGCCGCCTGCGAGGCCCAGCATGCCGGAAAGCTGGCCCAGCGCCACCTGGATGCCGACACCGGTCAGGAACCCGGTCAGCACGGTGCGCGACAGAAAGTCTGCCATGAAACCGAGGCCGATGATGCGCCCCAGCAACAGCAGGGCCGCGGCCATCAGGGCCAGCACTCCGGCCAGGGCGACATAATGTGCGGAGCCGACGGATGCCATGCCGGCGAGTCCAGCGGCGAGGATGGCGGCGGTGGCCGAGTCGGCACCAACCACCAGGTGCCGGGACGACCCGAACAGGGCGAAGAGCGCCGTCGGGATCAGGATAGTGTAGAGACCCGTGATGACCGGCGTGCCGGAGATCTTGGTGTAGCCCATCGCCTCGGGGATCGCGAGCGCGGCCAGGGTGAGGCCCGCGATGACCTCGCCCGGAACCTGCGCCGCCCGGATCGGCAGCACCCCATCCAGGATGGGCAGGCCCAGTGGGGGCGTCCGATCTTGATCGCTGCTCACTGCAAGCCCTCAAAATCCCGACCCGGAAAGCCGCTGCTAGCACCCCCAGAGGCCGCCGATGGCGCCGTCGCACCTTGTCGCCACCTCCCTTCGCCGCCCGTTCCCCCTTCCTGCGCTCGGCTTACCTGTCCCGGTCCGACCCGTCCTCGCCCGCTTCGTCCATGGCCGCGTGGTACTTCCTCTTGATCTCCTCCATGTCGACGGTCGGCTCGGGGAATGCCATCTTCAATGACTCCAGGGTCTCGACGACGATGCGGGAGATCGCGAGATTGCGGAACCACTTGTGGTTGGATGGAATGACGAACCAGGGGGCGTGCGCGGTGCTGCACTTGCCCAAGGCGTCCTCGAAGGCCGCCGTATAGGCGTCCCAGTAAGGACGCTCGGCATAGTCGCCGTCGCTGATCTTCCAATGGCGGGCGGGATCCTCGATGCGCTGCTTGAAGCGCCTGAGCTGTTCGTCCGGATCGATGTGTAGATAAAACTTGAGGATGTGGGTCGCGTTGGCGCAGAGCATCTCCTCGAAGTCGTTGATCTGCGCGTAGCGCTTCGACCAAACCGAGTTGGGGACGAGCTCGTGTACCCGCACCACCAGCACGTCCTCGTAATAGGACCGGTTAAAGATCGCCACCTCGCCCTTCGACGGGGCGTGCTGGTGATAGCGCCAAAGGAAGTCATGCGCGGCCTCCTCGGGTGAAGGCACCTTGAAGCCGGTGACCTTGCAGCCCTGGGGATTCATGGCCCCGAGCACGTGGTTGATAGTTCCGTCCTTGCCGGCCGCGTCCCGCCCCTGCAGGACGATCAGCAAGGAGCGCCTCCCCTCCGCATACATCAGGTACTGGAGGTCACGCAGACGCTGGCTGTCGGCTTCGATCTCCGACTGCGCCTCCTTGTGGGACTCGTGCTTGTCCTTGAATCCCGCATCGACCTTCGCCAGGTCGACCCCGTGGCGCGGGTCGACGCGAAACCGCTCGCTGTAGTTCATCTCCCTGACCTCCGACCCACTTCAATGACACCCGATCACGCCTTCCCGATCCGGTCAGGCCAACCCGGCTCCGTAGGGATACCGGCTACAGTGCGCTACCGGCCACGTCGCCGCCCCGCCACCCGCAGCCGCAGGGCATTGAGTCGGATGAAGCCGGTGGCGTCGCCCTGATCGTAGGCACCGGAGTCCTCCTCGAAGGTGGCGATGGAGGCATCGAAGAGGCTGTCCGTCTCGGAGCGCCGGCCCACCACCATCACGTTGCCCTTGTAGAGCTTGAGCCGCACCTCGCCGTTGACCACCGCCTGGGTCTGGTCGATGGCCGCCTGCAGCATCAGGCGCTCGGGACTGAACCAGAAGCCGTTGTAGACCAGACTGGCGTAGCGGGGCATCAGCTCGTCCTTCAGATGGGCCGCCTCCCGATCCAGGGTGAGGGACTCCATGGCGCGATGGGCCTTGAGCAGGATGGTGCCGCCCGGGGTCTCGTAGCAGCCCCGGGACTTCATGCCCACGAAGCGGTTCTCCACGATGTCGTCGCGCCCGATGCCGTTGGCCCCGCCGATACGGTTGAGCTCGCCGAGCAGGGCCGCCGGGGCCATGACGCGACCGTCGACGGCCACACAGTCGCCCTTGACGAAGCTCAGGGTGATCTCCGTGGGGCTGTCCGGCGCATCCTCCGGGGCGACGGACCAGCGCCACATGGCCTTGCCCGGCTCCACCCAGGGATCCTCCAGGTCGTAGCCTTCATAGGAGATGTGCAGCAGGTTGGCGTCCATCGAGTAGGGCGACTTGCTGCCGTCGCGCTTCATCTCCACCGGGATGCCGTGGGCCTCGGCGTAGGCCAGCAGCTTCTCACGCGAGAGCAGGTCCCACTCCCGCCAGGGGGCGATGATCTGGATGTCGGGCTTGAGCGCATAGGCCCCGAGCTCGAATCGCACCTGGTCGTTGCCCTTGCCGGTAGCCCCGTGGGAGATGGCGTCGGCACCCGTCTGCACCGCGATCTCCACCAGACGCTTGGCGATCAGCGGACGGGCGATCGAGGTGCCAAGCAGATATTCGCCCTCATAGACGGCGTTGGCCCGGAACATGGGGAAGACGAAATCGCGCACGAATTCCTCGCGCAGGTCGTCGATGTAGATCTCCTTGACCCCGGCAGCCGTCGCCTTGGCGCGGGCCGGCTCCAGCTCCTCCCCCTGGCCGATGTCGGCGGTGAAGGTCACCACCTCGCAGCCGTAGGTATCCTGCAGCCACCTGAGGATCACCGAGGTGTCGAGCCCCCCCGAGTAGGCCAGCACCACCTTGCCGATCTTCCCCTTCCCCTTGACCATCGCAATCGCCCCCGTCACGCGGAAAAACGCGCAGTATAGACCGCGCACTTTGACCCCGGGAGGGGCCGGCTACGGGTCTTGCTTGCTCCCTCGGGGCGCTCAGTCTTTCAGGAAAGCGGTCAAGGCGGCGATGAAGGCGTCCGGCTGGTCTGCGTAAACCCAGTGACCGGCATTGGGGATGGAGCGCAGGCGCGCCAGGGGAAAGAGCTCGCGGATGCGCGGCAGCCCCTCGCCGGTCACGTAGTCCGAGCGGCTGCCGTAGACGAAGAGGGCGGGGCCGGGAAACTGGCGCCCCGCGGGATCCGGAAAGCCCAGTATGGACTCCATGGATGCGGCGATCACCGGCAGGTTGAGGCGCCAGCGCCAACGGGCATTGTTCCCGATCTCCACCCCGTCCCCGCTCTGCGCAAGGGTCAGGTTCTGCAGCAGGTAGCCCCGCACGGCGGCGGACGGGATGGACGCGGCGAGCCGCCGGTCGGCGTCGCGACGGTCCTCGATCTCATCCAGTGGCAGTGCCTGGAGGGCGGAGATCAGGGTCCCAAAGCGGCCCTCGTAGGCCACCGGCGCCATGTCGGCCGCGACCAGGGATGCCGCCCGCTCGGGCTCGCTCAGCGCCAGCCACATGGCCGCCTTGGCGCCCATGCTGTGACCCACCAGATGGGCCTGCTCGATGCGCTGCTCATCGAGCAGCCGCGCCAGATCGGCGGCGAGGGCCGCATAGTCCATGCGATCCTCCCAAGGCGAGTCGCCATGATTGCGCAGGTCGGGCACCAGAACCCGGCGCTCGTCGGCGAGCCGGCGGGCGATCCCGTGCCAGTTCGCGGAGCTGCCGAATAGCCCATGGACCAGGAGCAGCGGACGCGGCCCGTCGGGCGGCCCGCCGTAGCCCCGGAAATGCAGTCGCGGCCCCGCCATCAAAGGCCCGGCCCGGCGCCGAGTGATCGCTCGATGTGCGCGCTCGTCACGACTCCCTCACCCTCTTTCCTGTCATTGAACCCGTGGGTCGAGCATACCTGGATTGGCGAGGACTGACGGACGCTGACTGGGCCCGGATGCGCAGACTTGGGTCCTGCACACCTCGATCGCCGCGGACGCCGCGTCATCCTCCAGAGGACCGCAGAAAACCCTTTCACGAGTGACCTGTGAACCGAATCGCGGAGCACTCCCGCGAACGCGCTATCCTGTATTCATCCAAAACGAGCAGTTGTACCAGGGCTCGGCGCACAGCCAGCGGAGTTGGTCCCCACACTCGAACCGGAATCGAGGCGCCTCCACGTCGATGCCGCCCACGCGATCCAACGTCATTCCACTCCCCACGCGCGCCTGGTCCGCCACGGCTCAGGTCGGCTCGTCGGTATCCGCGGCCCTGCGGTGCCGCCGCGTCGGCGAGTCCCTGCTCGCGGAGACCCGGCTTGCACCCCTGCCCTGGCCGTCGTCCGGTGAGCTCGATGATCCGGTCTATCTGCGAGAAGCACTGGCGGGTTTCCGCGACCTGTTCGAGCGCGCCCCCCTGGGGCTCCTGGTCATGGATCTGGACGGCCGCATCCGACGCGCCAGCGCCATGGCAGGGGCCATCCTAGGGCGCGACCCCGAAAGCCTGGTGGGGATGCGACTTGGCAGTCTTTGCCATCCCCAAAGCCAAGACCAGCTCCATGATCACCTCCAGGAGCTTACATCGGGCGCGGGATTCGGCGTCTGCGAGCTCGACCTGTTCGGTAGCGGCCAGTGCAGACTGCCGGTTCAGATCTCCACCCTGAACGTCGGGGATGCGCCGGAAGGCCCCCTGCGCGCCGCACTCCTCGATACCTCGGGATTGCGCGAGATGGAGGCGGGTCTGTCCCTCGCCGCCAGCGTGGTCGAGCACAGCTCCCAAGGCATCATGGTCACGGATGCCGAGCACCGGGTCATCGCCGTGAATCCGGCCTACACCGCGATCACCGGTTTCAGCGCGGAGGAGATGCTCGGACAGGTTCCGCGAATCTTTTCCTCGGGTGCGGACACCGATGCCGTCGATCGCGGCATCGTCCGGCGGTTGCGCACTCAGGGGCGCTGGCAGGGCGAGACCCGCGGATGGCGCAGGGGCGGGGGCGCCTTCCCGCAATGGGTGAGTGTCGATGCGGTTCGCGACCCCGAGGGCGTCACCAGTCACTACGTCTGCGTGATCTCAGACCTGAGCGGACAGGAGGAGTCGAAGCGCGAGCTCCGGGAGCTTGCCTATACCGACACCTTGACCGGACTTGCCAACCGCGCGAGCCTGCTGGATCGGCTCAGCCGCTCGCTCATCCAGGCGCGGCGCGAGAAGCAGCTCGTCGGTCTGCTCTATCTGGACCTGGACCGCTTCAAGGAGGTGAACGACACCCTGGGCCATGCGGTGGGTGATCGGCTGCTCCAGTTCGTCGCCGACCAGCTGCGTGCCGCCGTGCGCCACTCTGACCTGGTGGCCCGCTTGGGCGGGGACGAGCTCACGATCCTGGTGCCGGACCTCAAGCGCGACCAGAGCGCCGGTCAGATCGCCGCCAACATCCTCAAGCGCCTCGCCGAGAACCCCTTTCGGGAGGACGGCCGCGAGATCTATGTCGGCGTGAGTATCGGTATCGCGCTCTTTCCCAAGGACGCGCAGGACTCAGAGGGACTCCTGGCCTGCGCCGACGCCGCCATGTATGCCGCCAAGAGGGCCGGGCGCGACACCTACCGGTTCCACTCCACGATCAGCAATCCGCACCTGCGCGAGGGCAACCTGCTCGAGGCAGACCTGCGACGCGCCCAGGAGCGCAACGAGCTCGAGTTGCTCTATGAGCCCCAGGTATGCCTCAAGAGCTTCCGCGTGGTGGGCTGCGAGGCGCGGTTTTACTGGAACCGACCGGGACATGACCCGCTCGACCCCGGCGCCTTCATCCCGCTGGCGGAAAAGATCGGGTTGCTCGCGCCCTTCACCCGCTGGGCCCTCGACCAGGCCGCCGCACAGACGGGGCGCTGGCACACCCAGGGGCGCGGCGTGCGCGTGGCCATGGATCTGTCCCCGGCCCAGCTCAGCGCTGCCCATCTCGACCGGCTGCTCCTGATGCTCGCCGAGCGAGCCGGCAGCTTCCCGGCAGGGTTGGAGCTGGAAATCGAAGAGGCGGTCCTCAACGATTGTCCGCCACGTTGCCTGGAGGGCAGTGAGCGCATCCGCGCCCTCGGCATCGGCATCACCCTCGATCACGTTGGAGTGGGTCCGCTGCCGCTCGGCAAGATCAAGCAGTTCCCGCTCTCGCGCCTCAAGCTCGACGCCGCACTCCTGCGCAACCTCGATACCGACGCCGAGGCCGCAACCCTGATCCAGGCCCTGATCGATCTGGGTCACCGCTTCGGTCTCAAGGTGCTCGCCCAGGGCGTCGAAACCCCTATGCAGGTCTCCATCCTCGGCGCCTACGGCTGCGACGAGGCGCAGGGCCCACTGCTCAGCCAGCCGCTGAGCGCCAGCCTGTTCGCGGATCTGTTACAGAATTCCGACGGGTTTCCAGACGCCGAGCGCTCGGCTGGGGGCGTGCTCGCCGTGGCGCGCACCTGGACCCGTGGAGTCGGTCGCCTGCTGCGTCCGAACCGGGACAAGACCGGCATCTGAGGGCCTTCAGCGGTCTCCTGCCAAGCCAGGAGCCGGGTCAAATCCCCCACCCACACCGACTTCGTCGCCGAAAGCGCCACGCTCGCCGACCGATCACAAACCCCACTGGCGAGCCATCGCACCTTGTTGCTACTCTCAATGCAGGCCGTGCGGCAATAATCCCGCGTCGCGAAAAGCGGACTCATTTCGCGGCTCGTCTGAACCTGTTCCGCCCGGAAGGTTCTAAAAGACGCCGCAAAAACTGCGGAATTCATCCGCCCGCCTTGACTCAAGCAACCAGGTAGTCGGTGCGCCAAGATGGTGCGCCAGCGCGTCGACGGAGAGCTGGATACGCCGGTCTCCAGGAATAGCAAAGGGATGGCGCGGTATTTGCTGGTTTGATTTCAAGCGGATCGGGAAAGGGGTTGTCTTTAGCTTCAATGGCCCCGAGCAATCACGCACGGCGGGCCGAGCTCCGATCCGGGGGAGCGGCCAGCAATAGCAGCTTTCGAGCGAGGTAACCTTCCTATGTCGATCTTCGAGCGCTACCAGGCCCGTTACGAGGCATCCCGCGAGGAGGTCCTGGGTCTGGACGAGTACCTGCAACTGTGCAAGGAGGACCCCAGCGCCTATGCGGGCGCCGCCGAGCGACTGCTCATGGCCATCGGCGAGCCCGCGCTGATAGACACGCGGGACAACCCGCAGCTGAGCCGCATCTTCCAGAACAAGGTCCTGCGACGCTACCCCGCCTTCTCCGAGTTCTACGGCATGGAGGAGTCCATCGAGCACCTGGTCTCCTACCTCAAGCACGCCGCCCAGGGCCTAGAGGAGAAGAAGCAGATCCTCTACCTGCTGGGTCCGGTCGGCGGCGGCAAGTCCTCGCTCGCCGAGAAGCTCAAGGAGCTGATGGAGCAGGTGCCCTTCTACGCGATCCAGGGCTCTCCTGTGTTCGAATCCCCACTGGGGCTCTTCTCCCCCGAGGAGGACGGACCCATCCTCGAGGAGGATTACGGCATTCCGACCCGCTATCTGCACACCATCATGTCCCCCTGGGCGGTCAAGCGGCTTCAGGAGTACAAGGGTGATATCACCCAATTTAAGGTGGTTAAGCTGTACCCCTCGATCCTCGAGCAGGTGGCGGTCGCCAAGACAGAGCCGGGGGACGAGAACAACCAGGACATCTCGTCCCTGGTCGGAAAGGTGGATATCCGCCAGTTGGAGCGCTTCCCCCAGCACGACGCCGACGCCTACAGCTATTCCGGCGCCCTCTGCCGGGCCAACCAGGGGATCATGGAGTTCGTGGAGATGTTCAAGGCACCGATCAAGGTGCTGCATCCCCTGCTGACCGCCACCCAGGAGGGCAACTACAACGGAACCGAGGGGCTCTCGGCCCTGCCCTTCCAAGGCATCATCCTGGCCCACAGCAACGAGTCGGAATGGCAGACCTTCCGAAACAACAAGAACAACGAGGCGTTCCTCGACCGGGTGTTCATCGTCAAGGTGCCCTACTGCCTGCGCGTCAGTGAGGAGGTCAAGATCTACCAGAAGCTGCTGCGCAACAGCTCCCTCTCCGAGGCCCCGTGCGCCCCCGGCACCCTCGAGATGATGGCTCAGTTCTCGAGCCTCACGCGGCTCAAGGAGCCCGAGAACTCCAGTATCTTTTCCAAGATGCGGGTCTACGACGGCGAGAACCTCAAGGACACGGACCCCAAGGCCAAGTCGGTCCAGGAGTACCGTGACTACGCGGGGGTCGACGAGGGGATGACGGGGATTTCCACCCGCTTCGCCTTCAAAATCCTCTCCCAGGTCTTCAACTTCGACCATGGCGAGGTGGCGGCCAACCCGGTTCACCTGATGTATGTGCTGGAGAAACAGATCGCCCGCGAGCAGCTGCCCCCGGAGATTCAGGAGCGCTATCTGAGCTACCTCAAGCAGTACCTGGCCCCGCGCTACGCGGAGTTCATCGGCAAGGAGCTCCAGACCGCCTATCTGGAGTCCTACGCGGAATACGGTCAGAACATCTTCGACCGCTACGTGACCTACGCGGACTACTGGATTCAGGACCAGGAGTATCGCGACCCGGATACCGGGGAGATGATGAACCGCGCCGCTCTGAACGAGGAGCTGGAGAAGATCGAGAAGCCCGCGGGAATCTCCAATCCAAAGGACTTCCGCAACGAGATCGTCAACTTCGTGCTGCGCGCCCGCGCCAACAACGCGGGATCCAACCCGCGCTGGACCAGTTACGAGAAGCTGCGGGTGGTGATCGAGAAGAAGATGTTCTCCAACACCGAGGAGCTGCTGCCGGTGATCTCGTTCAACGCCAAGGCCTCCGTCGACGAGCAGAAGAAACACGAGCAGTTCGTAGACCGCATGACCGACAAGGGATACACGGCCAAGCAGGTGCGGCTGCTTTCCGAGTGGTACCTGCGGGTGCGGAAGTCACAGTAGGAAGGGCCGAGGGCCGAGGGCCCACTTGGCCCTCGCAACTCGCCACTCAGCAGACGTAACCGATTGCAGCCACGGCCGCCAGTAGATCACACCGGAGCGCGCGACAACCCGATGTCCCACTTCATCGACAGGCGCCTGAACGGCAAGAACAAGAGCACGGTCAACCGTCAGCGCTTCCTCAAGCGCTACAAGACCCAGCTCAAGCGTGCCGTCGCCGACGCGGTCAACAAGCGCAGCATCACCGATGTGGATTCCGGCGAACAGGTGGGGATCCCGTCCAAGGACATCTCCGAGCCGGTGTTTCACCATGGGCAGGGCGGCTCCCGCGACATGGTCCACCCGGGAAACAAGGACTTCCAGCAAGGGGACCGCATCCGCCGGCCGGAGGGCGCGGGTGGAGAGGGCGCCGGTAAGGGCAAGGCCGGCAAGGGCGAGAGCGGCGAGGACGACTTCGTCTTCGAGCTGTCCCGGGAAGAGTTCATGGACCTCCTGTTCGACGACCTCGAGCTGCCCAACCTGGTGCGCAACCAGCTGATGGGCACGACCGAGTTCAAGTCGGTCCGGGCCGGCTACCGGACCGATGGGGCACCATCGAATATCGACGTGGTCCGCTCCCTCAAGGGCGCCATTGCGCGCCGCACCGCGCTCGGCGCCCCCTATCGGGCGAAGGTGCGGGAGCTCGAGGAGGAGCTGGAGGCCTTGATCGCCGGCGGCGCCGCCGAGGATGACCCCCGGGTTCTGGCCTTGCGCGAGGAGATCGACCGGCAGAAGACGCGCATCGCCGCCCTGCCCTTCATCGACACCTTCGATCTGCGCTACCAGAGCTTCACCCGCCAGCCGCAACCCACCAGCAAGGCGGTCATGGTCTGCATCATGGATGTGTCCGGGTCCATGGACCAGATGCGCAAGAACCTGGCCAAGCGCTTCTTCATCCTTTTGTATCTCTTTCTCAAGCGCAATTACGACAAGATCGATGTGGTCTTCATCCGCCACCACACCGTGGCCCAGGAGGTGGACGAGCAGGAGTTCTTCTATTCCCGCGAGACCGGCGGAACCGTGGTGTCGAGTGCACTCAACCTCACCCACGAGGTGTTGCGCGAGCGCTATGACCCGAGCGTCTGGAACATCTATGCGGCCCAGGCCTCCGACGGCGACAACTGGGACTCCGATTCATCGGTCTGCCGCGACATCCTCGCCGACAAGCTGCTGCCGATGATGCGCTATTTCGCCTATGTCGAGATCACGCCCCGCCAGCATCAGAGCCTGTGGTACGCCTATCAGGAGCTGGCGGCGACCCACAGACATTTCGCCATGCGCGAGATCGACGGGACCGACGACATCTTTCCGGTGTTCAGGGAGCTGTTCAAGAGGCAGAGCGCATGAGCGGCAAGATCATCTCCGATTCGTCCGAATGGTCCTTCCCCCTGCTCGAGCGCTTCGACCGGGAGATCTCGCGACTCGCCCACGGCGTCTATGGACTGGACACCTACGCCAATCAGATCGAGGTCATCGCCTCGGAGCAGATGATCGACGCCTACTCCTCCGTCGGCCTGCCGATCTATTACCACCACTGGTCATTCGGCAAGCAGTTCGTCACGACCGAGCAGACCTACCGCCGCGGCCGCATGGGGCTCGCCTACGAGATCGTCATCAATTCCGATCCCTGTATCGCCTACCTCATGGAGGAGAACACATTGCCGATGCAGGCGCTGGTCATAGCGCACGCCTGCTATGGGCACAACAGCTTCTTCAAGGGCAATTACCTCTTCCGCACCTGGACCAGCGCGGATGCCATCATCGACTATCTGGTCTTCGCCAGGAAATATATCGCCCATTGCGAGGAGCGCTACGGCGAGTCGGAGGTCGAGCAGCTGCTCGATTCCTGCCATGCGCTGATGAACCACGGGGTGGACCGCTACAAGCGGCCCTCGCCGCTGAGCCTTGCCGAGGAGCAACGTCGCCAACAGGAGCGGGCGGACTATCTCCAGACTCAGGTCAATGACCTGTGGCGCACCGTCCCGTCATCCGACACCGCGACCGCGCAGCGCCGCGACTCCCGCTGGCCCGAGGAGCCCCAGGAGAACCTGCTCTACTTCATCGAGAAGAACGCCCCCCTCCTCGAGCCCTGGCAGCGCGAGATCGTGCGGATCGTGCGCAAGATCGGCCAGTATTTCTATCCTCAGCGCCAGACCCAGGTGATGAACGAGGGCTGGGCGACCTTCTGGCACTACACCCTGCTCAACCACCTCTACGAGGAGGGTCTGGTCAACGACGGCTTCATGATGGAGTTCCTCCAGTCCCACACCGGCGTGGTCTTCCAGCCGCCCTTCGATGCCCCCTACTACAGCGGCATCAATCCCTATGCGCTGGGTTTCGCCATGATGCGCGACATCCGCCGCATCTGTGAGGATCCCACCCCCGAGGACCGCGACTGGTTCCCCGACATCGCCGGCAAGGACTGGGTGAAGGTCCTGGACTTTGCCATGCGCAACTTCAAGGATGAGAGCTTCGTTGCACAGTTTCTCTCGCCCCGCCTCATACGCGAGTTCCATCTCTTCGCCATCCGGGATGACGAGCGCGAGGAGGCCCTCGAGGTCACGGCCATCCATGACGACCAGGGATACCGGCGCGTACGCCAGTCGTTGGCCGAGCAGTACAACCTCGGCACCCGGGAGCCCAACATCCAGGTGTTCAACGTCGACCGGCGCGGTGACCGATCCCTCACCTTGCGTCATTTCCGCCACAACCGCCGGCCGCTCGGCGACTCGATGGACGAGATGCTGCGGCACATTCGGCGCCTCTGGGGATTCACCGTCCGGCTGGAAGCGGTTGACGAGAATGGCCGCGTCCAGTTGCTCGGCGAGTGCTGAGCACCTCAGCGTTGTGTGACGGACACGTCGCACCGGCGCCCAACATTCACATCGAAACCGGTTAAAATCGCCCAGCGTCCGGGGCTGTTGAGATGCTGGCGGTCCGCCCGCGCCCCAGGCCTGGTCCAGGTCGGGATTCTCAGAGGAGACGGGAATGCTGTCGCGACACTTCGTCAGGCAGGCGCTCTTGGCCATGCTCGTGGTCCCGGCGCTGGCGCGGGGCGACGCGCTGTTGCGCGGAACGGTGGAATCGCTACGTGTGGCCGAAACTGCCGTCGTGGCCGCGACACCCCTGGCGTCCCCCCGGCTGCTCGCCGACTTCTACAGCGCGCGCGATTACCATTGGGCCTGGACCCGCCGCGACCAGGTCGAGAGCCTGCGCAAGGCGGCCGAGGACAGCGCTGCAGAGGGCCTGAAGCCCAGTGACTTTCATCTGGAGCTGCTACGCGACCTCGCCCGCCCCGGCGCGCTCGAGGAGCTGCCCGCCCGGGAGCGCATTGCCGCCGAGCTGAGGCTGAGCGATGCGCTGTGCCGCTATCTGTATCAGATCCGCTTTGGCCGCCTCGATCCAGTCGCGGTGAACCCCGACTGGAATCACCGGCCCCCGGTCCCGGCGCGGACCCTGATCCACGGCATGGAATCGGTCGCCTCCGCCACGGACCCCGCCGCGACCCTGGCGGCCTTGGCGCCCCGGCCCTTTTTCTACCAGAACCTGAAGCAGGCGCTGCGCGATTACGGCGAGGCCAGGCAGCTGAACGAGCTGCCGCCAATCCCGGCAGGCCGCCTGCTGGCCCAGGGCAGCCGCGATCCGCGGGTGCCCCTGCTGCGCGAGCGACTGCGGTTACACGGCGATCACGCCGCCTCCCCCGATCCGCAGGATCCGCAGCGCTTCGACGGCGCGCTGCGCGATTCGCTCATGGCTTTCCAGCGCCGGGTCGGTCTGAGCGCCGACGGCGTCGCCGGCCCCTCGACGCTCGCGGCGCTGAGCCGCCCCTACGATGCAGCGAAGGCGAACAAGATCCGCATCAACCTGGAGCGGATGCGCTGGTTCTACGACGATCTGCCGTCGGACTATCTGTTGGTGGACGTGGCGGGCTTCATGGTGGAGGTGGTGCGCGACCAAGAGGTGACATGGCGCACGCGCGTGGTGGTCGGCACCCCGGAGCAGCAGACGCCGAGCTTCCGCGACGAGATGGAGCACCTGGTCTTCAATCCCACCTGGACGGTACCGCCCTCCATCCAGGAAAAGATGCGCGGGGTCTCGAGCCGCTTCAAGGTCGTTGACCGGCGCACCGGCCGCGCGGTGCGCGCAAGCAACATCCAGGACCACCGGCGCTACCTGTTGGTGCAGGAGGCGGGACCCGCCAACGCCCTTGGCCAGGTCAAGTTCATGTTCCCCAACGGGCACGCGATCTATCTCCACGACACCCCGAGCAAGGGCCTGTTCAGCCACGAGACCCGCGCCTACAGCCATGGCTGCGTGCGCGTGCAGGATCCCCTCAAGCTCGCCGAGGTGATCCTGGGCAAACCCCGCTGGGATCAAAGCGAGATCGGCCGCGTGGTGCGGACCAACAAGACCCGCTATGTCAATCTCGATGAACGGCTTCCGGTCATCCTCTACTATCTGACCGCCTGGGCCGGAGCCGACGGCGAGCTGAGCTTCCGTAACGACATCTATGGGCGCGATCCCGCCTTGCTGCAGGCGATCGACGGGCCGGCAAGCCCGCTGCGCATTGCCTTTCCCAAGCCTGGGCGCACCGCACCGGATGGCGTCGCCGAGCCCAAGCCTGCCGTGAAGCCGCCCACGGCGGCCGCCCCCAAGGCCGCCGCCAACCGGCCACCGCAGCAAACGGAGACGCCGGTCTCGAAGGGCCCGAGCATGGCGCCGCCGACGACCGACCGGACCATCGGCACGACCCTCACCCTCGGAGCTGATACCGCCCGCTCCGCGACCCCGCAGCCGGCCGACGCCCCAGCCGCGAATCACCCCAGCGGCATCGAGTCATCCCGCACCGCCGTGACCCTTTAGGGCGAGGCGACTGGCCAAGTCAGTTCCGGCCGTCGATCCCCGCGGCCCCCTCCGCGGGCTCACCTTTCGCCCCGGTCGCCGGGTGCTGCTACCATAACGCAACGTCCGAGGTGCGGGGTTCAGGGATCTGCCGCGGCCTGCCCCGGCGTTCGGGGCCCAATGAGACTCGACCACGCCGAGGCCCGATGTCGCTTCCATCTCGGCGACTCCAGCGCCCTCAACCCGCACGATGAGGGCACGAGCGCCCGCGACCGGCCGCCGCCGATCGTCCTCACCCGGATCCGCCATCGCTCGCCACTTTTAGGAATCTCCGATGCCACTGATCAAGCCCTTTGCCGGTCTGCGCCCGGCCCCCGGTCACGCCGCCGAGGTCGCCGCACCGCCCTATGACGTCATGAACGCCGCCGAGGCCCGCGCCATGGTCGAGGGGCGGCCCTGGAGCTTTCTGCACATCTCCCGCCCCGAGGTGGACCTGCCGGCGGAAATCGATCCTTATGCCCCAGAGGTCTATGCCAAGGCCCGGGAAAACCTGGACCTCATGCTCACCGAGGGCGTGCTGGTGCGCGACCCGACGCCCCGCTACTACTGCTATCGCCTCACCATGGGGGACCACGTCCAGACCGGTCTGGTGGCCGCGGCCTCGGTGGCCGCCTATGACGCCGATCGGATCAGGAAGCACGAGTTCACCCGCCCAGTGAAGGAGGACGACCGGGTGCGTCAGATCGACGCCCTGAACGCCCAGACCGGACCCGTCTTCCTCGTGTATCGGGCAACCGCGGACATCGATCGGGTGCTTGCCAGGATCAGCAGCGCCAAGCCGGAGGTGGACATCAGGGCGGCGGACGCGGTGCGCCACGAGCTCTGGCCCATCCCGGACCAGGCCGACATTGAGCAGCTCACCGCCGCCTTCGATGCCCTGGACGCGCTCTATGTGGCGGATGGCCACCATCGCTCCGCCGCCGCCTCCCGGGTGGCCGCCGAGCGGCGCGCCGCCAATCCGGGCCACACCGGGGAGGAGTCCTACAACTACTTCCTCTCGGTGATCTTCCCCCACGACCAGATGCAGATCCTGAGCTACAACCGACTGGTGCGAGACCTCCACGGAAACACCCCGGACGCCCTGATCGCACACCTGTCGGTGCCGTTCTCGCTACAGGGCTCGGTGGAGCCGGTCAGCCCAGAGCGCCCGGCCCAGTTCGGGCTCTATCTGGCCGGGCACTGGTACCGGCTTGACCTGGACCCGGCCCGCATCCCCTTCGAGGACCCGGTGGCGCGACTCGACATCAGCCTGCTGCAGGACAACGTGATCGAACCCCTGCTCGGCATCGTCGACCCCCGGCGGGATGAACGCATCGATTTCGTCGGCGGCATCCGGGGCCTGGGCGCCCTGAGCGCCCGTGTCGACTCCGGTGAGATGGCCGCAGCCTTCTCCGTGCACCCCACCCGCATGGCGGACCTGATGGCGGTCGCCGACGCCGGCGAGGTGATGCCCCCCAAATCCACCTGGTTCGAGCCCAAGCTGGCGGATGGGCTGGTATCCCACGTTCTCGATTAAGTTCAAGAGGTTGCGGCGCTCCAAAACCGCCCCTCTCTCGTTAAACGTGACTCAAACGTGACTCAGCGACCTCATCGAGCACCGCAACCGCGCTCCTGACCCGTTCCGGGGCCAGGTGTGCGTAGCGTTCTGTCATGCTGACCGTGCTATGGCCAAGCAGGTCTCGAACATCGGTGAGCGGTACTCCGGCCGACACCAACCAGGCGGCGCACGTGTGGCGAAGATCGTGGAAGCAGAAATCCGCGATTCCGGCCTTGGCACAGGCCGCGAGGAATCCCTTTCGGCCCTCCCGGATCCGCTCGCCGTTCTTTCTGCAGAACACCCAGGGGGACACTGGGCAGTGCGTCGTCCGAAATCTCTCACGGGAGATCACGGCCTCGCGTGCCGCTCGATTGAGGGGAACGCTCCTGCGCTTGCCCGCCTTGGTATGTCGGGCCTCCAAATGGATCAGACCCGCCTGCAAGTCCACCCGACACCACTCCAGTCCGAGCATTTCCTCCCGCCTCATTCCTGTGTTCAGCGCCAGGACGATAAGGTCAGCTAGATAGTGCCTGAAAGAAAACTCGGTTTTCAGCGCGTTGCTCATTCCCAGGCGCCAGGCGATCGGGGGTGAATTCATTGAACTGTGTGCGATGATCAGCGATTGGCACGAATCAATGAGAACGGCCAGGCAGCGACCGCGGCGACGATTCGGTTGTCGATGTCGCAGGCGTACTGGTCAACGTTGAGGGTGCCCTGGCTCGCGTTGCGCACCGCAGCGCTCACGCGGCAGCGCCGCACTGCCCGTCGAGGAGCGAACAGGGCACCACGGGGACCTCGAAGGCCGGGTCGCCCTGGGTTGCCGAGGCGACAAGCACGGCCGCGAGCAGAGACAAGCGCGCGTTCCCCCTCATCGTGGGTCCTCGCTCTGGATGTCTTCGGACCTGCGGTCGGCGGCGGAACGGGAGGTGCCGCGATATACGTCCAGATGGGCGATGAGGGGCCGGTAGTTGCGGAACTCGACCCGGACCTCATAGGTCCGCTCATTGCTCACCGGTTGCGCTGCGGGCCCTTCGGTGCGGTGGGTCCCGGTGACGAAGACGGTGCGGGTGGCGGTGTCGTAGCTGACCTGACGCGGCGAGAAGCGCATGGAGACGTTCTCGCGCTTGATGGCCTCGGTCTGCTCGGCGATTGCCTTCATCACGTCCCGGCGCAGGCCACTGGCGAACAGGGGATCGAGCACGCGGGTCAGGGAATCGACGGTGGCCGGGCTGACGTTGCCGAGGAGCTCGGCCACGAAGAGGCCCCAGGCCTCCTCCACCTCCTGGCTCGCGTGGTCGCGGGCGATGGTCACCTCGCCCTCAAGGACAGGCGGAACCAGCACCACGGTTCGCTCCACCTGGCCGACCAGTCCCACCAGGATTAGGTTCGCAACCACCAGCACCAGGATGGCGATCCGCCAGACGCGGTTCTCCAGGGTCGTGCCCCGCCAGGTGGCCAGGAATTCGTTGAGCGTCACGGCGTGTAGCGGCGGGCGAAGGGATTGGGCGTGGTGCGCGCCGCGAGCGGCATCAGGCCCAGCCAGTAGAGAAGATGCAGGGCGTAGCCGTCGGCCTGGCGGTCGCGGAACTTGCGGTAGCCGTGGGCAAAGAGGACCCCCAAGGCGAGCGCTATCAGAAGCCGGTCGACCAGGATGCCACCGACCAGTGCCAGCACCAGCGGCATGAGGTCATCCAGGCGCCACAGCAGCAGCGTGGGCGGCTCGTCGATGTGATGGGGAAAGTCGAGGGTCTCCATGGGGCGCCGGGTTAGAGGTGCTCACCTGGCGCCATGGTGGACCCAGTGAGAGCGTGGCCGCGATGGAGAAGTACGGTCGAAAACGGGGGCTTTGCCGCGGATGGCGAACTAGACGTCCAGGCACCCGGTGCTGAGTGGACCCTTACGGCAACGAGCGACCCTTGTCCTCCGGCGGGCGCCGTGCTAAGAACGCGAGTGGGTGCATTGCAATCAGATTGGGTTCAGCATGGCCGACACCAGCATTACCATCCGCACGGACTCCGAGTTGGCCGCGAAGGTCGCGGCCCTCGCAGTGGCCATGGATCGTTCGCGCAATTGGGTCATCGAGGCCGCGCTGCGGGATTACGTGGAACAGCAGGCATGGCAGATTGAAGGCATCAAGGACGCCATGGCGTCCCTCGACGAAGGCGAAGGCATACCGCATGAGGAGGTCATGGACGAGATGGAGGCCTTGTTTGCCGAGCACGGCGCCCAGCCTTGAAGCTCGTCTGGTCACCGCAGGCCCGCCGTGACCTGCGGGAGATTTATCTACACATCCTTCCCGAAAACCCAGCCGCCGCCCGGGCGCTGCACGCGCGCATCCGAGAGTCAGTCCTACGGCTGGCGGACACGCCACAAATAGGTCGGCCCGGGCGGGTACCGGGTACCCGGGAGCTGGTGGTGCCTGGTACCCGCTATCTCGTCCCCTATCGTGTCACCGAGGACACCTTGCAGATTTTGCGCGTGTACCACGGCGCCCGGAAATGGCCGGAAGGGTTTCCGCGAACGCGCTGATCCCGGCCCAACCAGATCGCACGGTGCTGGGGTCGATGTCGATGACCGGCGAGGTAGGCACCCCCACCACCCGCGGGCTACAGCCGCTTCTGGGCATTGGTCAGGGCGATGTCCACCAGGAGCGCGGTGAGGCCGAACAGGGCGGGCACCGAGAGGGCGGGAATCGCGATCGGCGCGAACAGGAGCAGGCCGGCGCCGATCCAGAGCAAGAGCACCATCGAAGGGCGGCGTGGTGGACCAACGCGCTTGCATAGACGAACCCATATTGGCGGATGCGCCGCCGCAGCCACCCGTCCACGACGGCCGCCATCAGCAGGATGGCGAGGAAGGGCCACCACGAGAAGAGCATCACCGCGCGCTGAAGGGCCTGGGCGAGGACGCCCCAGATCACGCCCAGCCGCCCCCGCAGCCATGACCAGACCGGGCTCGCGCCGATCGGCTCCAGCCCTTGACCCGACTCCACACCCGGTCCCGTCGCGACCAACCGATAGGTCCAGGGCGCGATGCCCGTCTCGACGAACAGCGTCTGGTACCAGCCGTCCGCCCGGGACTCGATGGCCGCGGCGGACTCGGGCCCGTGCGTCGCCGCCAGCCAGCCGGCTTCCGTCTCGGCAATGGAGCGCGACCAGTCGGACGGGATAAAGGACGCGAAGAGGATGAACTCCAGCAGGAACAGCAGGACCGTCGAGAAGGTAGCCCAGAGCCACACCCCACGGCCGCATTGCGCCCGCAGTAAGGGAAAAACGTATGAAAACCTCGCCGTTAGCTCAAACAGCGTCTCTACTGCGCCACAAACGGCCCTTCAATGCTCCGATACGGGCATGCGCGACGGTCAAATCCGACAGTCTGCTAGGAGCGGCATGGACCTTGGCCAAGGGCTATGGGTGGATAGGCACCGCCAGCGCCGGACGCCAGCGATACAGACCAAGCCGGAAAGGCCAGCCTCCGCCCGCACACTCAGGCCACGGCTCTCGATCTCCCGTTGCACCCAATCGGGCCCCAACCTCGTAAGCGCTCTACCGTCCCACGTTGACAGTCCGGCTAGGGTGCCGGAGAGGGCGGGAGCGGCAGCAACTCATCGAGGCGGCTGTAGGGCCAGATAGGAAGTTTCTCTAGGGTGTCTTTGAGCCAGGCGTGAGGTTCGAGCCCGTTGAGCTTGGCGGTGGCGAGCAGGCTCTGGATGGTGGCGGCCCGCTGCCCGGCCGGCTCGGAGCCCACGAAGAGCCAATTCTTTCGATTATGCTGGAGCTCGGCATAATCGAAAGACCTGGATGTTCTGTTGGAGCGAGGTCGGCGCCGAGGCGGTGGCCACCATCCAAAGCCTGATCGTGACCTGCCGACTGCACAAAAGCCACCCCTACGACTATCTGTTCGATGTGCTGCAGCGCATCGATCGTCACCCAGCCGCCGCGGTCCACCTGCTCATCCCTCGGCTGTGGAAGCAGCGCTTCGCCGATAATCCCCGCCGCTCAGATTTGCACGGCCTGCGCGGCTGGGCAACGCCGCCGCGTAGGCACCGGTTACAGCCCGACGACGCTTCCTGAGCGCGGATCGTCCGTCGGGGACCAGCCAGCGACCGCACGTTCCGGTCCTCACTCGACCGCCTCCCACGGCATCCCCGCCTGCTGATGCCCCCAGCAGGCGAGCTCCGGGAGCGACGCCTCGCACGCCACAAAGGCCCGCCACACCGCCTGGTTGGCGGTCTCGGGCTGGCCCAGGCGCCCGAGCAGATCCGCCTCCCGCCGCCCGTCGAGCAGCGCCTCCACCCCCACCGGCCGGTCGCATCCCGGCGCATAGGCCAGGGTGACCTGGGCCTCCCCGGCAAGCCCCCGGAGCACCGCACGCTTCGCCAAGGAGCGGGCCAGCAGCCCACCGAGCCGGTCCACCTTGTGGAAGTCCTTCCCCGACCAGGCCCCGCCGCCGATCGGCACCGTGGGCCCGTAGGCGTCCACCACCAGCTTCTTGCCCGAGAGTCCGTTGTCGCCCATCGGACCGCCAGCCACGAACATCCCCGCCCCATTGAGACTGATGGTCGGTATCGGCCGCCCCGCGCAGGCGCGCTCCACCGCCTCCTCGGCGAAGCGGCGCAGGAACAGCCAGTCGCTGCCCTCGCGATGGTTGAGCGAAATCGACACGCTCAGCGGACGCCAGCGCTCCCCGTCGGTCTCCACGCTCACCAGCACCTTGCCGTCCGGGCCCGACCTGCCCGGCCCCCTGTCTGACCCGCAGGTCGAAGAGCTCCCGGGCAACGCGCCGGGCGAGCCAGTGGGCGGGCGGCAGGTGGTCGGTCTCATCGAGGGCGTTGGCGTAGCCCACGCAGATCGCCTGGTCGTCCGACAGGTGCCGGGCCTCCCGCTCGCCCGTCGGCAAAGGGGCCGATACAGAGCTGGGTGAACACCGCGAGGCCCTGGGGCGCGGGCTTCCACTCGAACCCCGCGGCGTCGGTACCGTAACCGGCGCAGCAATAGACCGCCTCGACGATCTCTGGGATCTCCAGGGCCGCGAGCAGGTCCTCGCGCGCGGCGATGCGCCCGGTGAGGCTGAAACCGCCGAAGATCACCGCCGCCTCCAGGCCGCACTGACCGTCCGGGTCCCCCGGGCAGACACCGGGCTCGCCGCGGCGCACGAAGTCCACGATGGCGTCCACCGCCGCGTCGCACAGCTTGTCCGGGTGCCCCGGCAGCACATGCTCGGCGCTCTCGATGCGTTGTTCTCTCATGGTTGTTCTCCGATGATCAATTGAGTGGCGGCAGGGGGCTGACCCGCGCCTTGAGCGGGACGGCGAAGGCCGGATCGCCGCCGTCGGTGACCACGGCGCCCAGGCGCACCCGGCGCCCGCGCAGTGTCTTGAGGTGCCCCGAGGGCGTCTCACCCACCCAGCCGTCGGTGAGGATCAGGGCGCGGCGCACCCGGTGCTCGAGCAGGTGCCCGGTCACGCAGGCGATCTCGGTGCCCCAGGTGGACTGGACGAGCCCCGAACGCAGCCCCGCGGGGGCGATGTCGGCGACCTCGGTGCTGAAGAGGTGCACCTGCGGGTGCAGGTAGCCCAGGAGCGGCACCAGGGCCCCGTAGAGGAGCGGCAGCACCGCCGCCATGCTCCCGCTCACGTCCACGTAGACGTGGGTGCGCTCGACCCGCCGGATGCCCGGGGCCTCCATGCGTGCCCGGTAGAGGAGCGGGGTCTGGCCACAGGCGGCGCGCACCGCCGCCCGCCGGTCGGGGAGCGTGCGGTAGGGCAGCACCCCGTCGATCGGGGTCACATCCGGGCGCACCGCCCCGGTGACCCCGGCACCCAGGTCGAGCAGCGGCAGCAGGGCGCGGCGGATCACCCCGACCGCCGTGCGGCGCGCCGTGGCCACTTCCAGCTTGCTGCACTCGACCGGCCCACCCTGGTCGCGCCCGGAGCGTTTCTCCACCATCGGCCACTCGGCCACGATGTCGCGGACGGCGGCCACCAGGTCCGGGTCCGCCGTCCCGCTCGCCCTCGGCCTCACCGTGGTTCCCCAGCAGCCCGCCGGTACCAGGGACCCCCGACTCCCCCAGGGCATTCCCCACCAGCTCCAGCAGCTCCGCGTGGGTCGCCGAGTGCGCGCTGTAGAGGGCACGGTGGGCCTCCAGGGCGGCTCCCGTGAGCGCCCAGCGCACCTCCCCGGTGCGCCAGCCCTCGGGGGGCCGCAGCAGCGCCTCGGGGAAGCGGTCCGCCGGGTAGAGGGCCCGGAACAGCGCGGTGTGGGCCGGGTCCGGCAGGAGCTGGCACAGGTGGGCGTTGATCACCGCGTCGAAGGCCCAGTTCTGCGGCCGGGGTCATCAGCGCATGCAGGCGCGTGTGCCCGAGCAGGACGTGGAAGAGCTCGTGCAGCACCAGCATCACCAGGGCCTCATCGGTGGCGCAGTGCGCCCGGGCGAAGTCCGGGTTGATCAGCAGGCGCGAGCGCGCCCCCAGGGTCACGCAGGCGGTCGCCACCTCCCGGCTCGCGCGGATCTCCAGCAGGCCCAGGAGCTTGAGGAAGGCGAGCTGGGTGACCGGCACCGCATCGACGATGCGCGCGGCGAGGCGCCGGCTTTCGGTATCGAGGCCGCTATCGGTCGGGGTCATGGCGTTTCCTCCCCCGGACCCGTCAGGACGGGCGCGAAGTAGCGGTAGACCGGCACCTCATCATCGAGCCAGGCCAGGCGGGGCGAGCGCCCGGCCACGAACACCCCGCCCGCGGTGCGGGTGAGGAGCGCGAGGGCGGCGGCGGGGCCGACGTCGGGTCCCCCGGGGGCGTCCGGGCCGGTGGCGGTGCGGGCGACGGCGAACACGGGCAGCCCCATGGCGCGGGGGTCGAGCCGGGCGGCCAGCTCCCGCAGTTCGTCCTCCAGGGTCTCCGCGGCCCGACGGGCGAGCCGGGCGACGGCATCGGCCCCCTGATGGGGCTCCCCGCGCGCCAGCAGCACCAGGGCCGCGAGCCGCTGCCTGGACCCGGGACAGGCGCCCCCGGAGGTCTCCTGCAGCAGGGTCTCCAGGTCCACCCGGGCGAAGCAGCGGTAGCCGGGCACCGGGAGGCGGGACTGTCGGCTCTCCTGGTGGGCGGTCGGGGCCGTCAGGGGGCGGATGGTGATGCGCAGGGTCGGGGGCGCGCTCATGTTGTGCAGGGCGCGGGCGTCCGCGGGGCGGGTGCTCTCCAACGGGCGAGAGGCGTCCATCAGGCGGCCTGCGCCGTCGTGTGGGCCCCGAACAGGTCGCGCCAGGCCTTGAACCGGGCGACGACCTGCTCCGGCTCGAAGGCCTCCTGCTCCACCGCGAACAGGGTGTAGAGCAGGTTGCCGATCTCCGGGGCTTCGGGGTCACCGGCGCGCTGCAGGCCGGTGACGGCGGCGAGCACCCGGTCCCAGTGTCCGGCGCGGCTGCGGTGGGCGAGCACCTGCTGGTCGCCGCCCTCGGCGAAGGCCAGCACCCTGGCCACCGGCTCGGTGAGCTGCTCGTAGGTGGCGGAGGTGAGGCGGTCGCACGCGGTGAACACCGGGGCCAGCACCCAGGCCAGGGCGTAGCGCTCGGGGACCGGCAGCGAAGCATAGGCGTCGGCCACCAGCTCGCTCATGGCGAGGCGGTCGACGACCGACTCCGGTGCGTCGAGGGCCAGCGCGATGCGCCGCACCGGGTCGGCTTCGGCACGGATGGGGTGCCAGGGGCTGCCCGCGGGCTCGCCGGCGCTCTGCAGGGCGAGGCGGTGGATGGCGTTGAGCCGGGCGTCCTCGATGCGCCGCCCCCGGGCCCGCTGGGGGAGTCCCCACTTGAGGGCCAGGAAGGCGGCGTCGGCGAGGGTGTCGGCGCGTCCCAGGGCGGCGAGGGCCGCGTGCACCGCGACGACCGTGGCGCACAGGGAGACGGCCCGCCGCCCGCTGATGGGGAGACCGGCCTCGCGCAGGGGGGCGATGAGCCCCTCCACGTAGGCGGCGGTCCAGTCGCGGTCCGCCGGGGCGGTCTGGGCGGCCAGGCTTCGTGCGTGTTCCACCAGGGCGGGCAGCCCCGCGTCCCCCTCCGGGGCCTCGCCGCCGCGGGCGAGCAAGAGGCGACGGGCGCGCACGCCGAGCTCCTCGAGCGAGGGGACCCGCACCACGTAGGCGAAGCGGTCGGCCAGCGCGGGATCCAGCGGCAGCGAGCCGTGGTAGGCCTCCTCGCCCTCCTCCTCGCCGTCGAGGGAGACCGGGGGGTTCATGGCGGCCCAGCGGTGGCGCAGGCGCTCGAGCGGCAGACCCTGGACGCGGCGCTCGTGGATCACCGAGAAGAGCTTGTTCTGGCTCTCGGGGCGGCAGCGCGAGATCTCGTCGAGGAAGACGGACTCGGCGTCCCACAGGTCGCCGGGGGTGCGCAGGTAGGTGAGGCCGTCGTGGGCGGCGTTGGGCACGGGGTAGCCCAGCAGGTCGTCGAAGCTGATCAGGCTCGCGTTGTAGTGGCGATGTTCGAGCCCAAGTGCCGCGGCGATGCGGTTCAGAAGCTCGGACTTGGCGGTGCCGTGGGCGCCGATCAGGAGCAGGGGGCGCTCGTCGGCCAGCGCCGCGAGCAGGACCGGGTCGAGGTGGTCGAGTCCGTAGATGTTGAGCGCGCGCAGCAGGTGCGTGCGCCCGCGTTGCATTCGCGTGGGCATGCCGCGTCTCCAGATCCCCCGGGCCACACAGCCGGCCGGCCCCGGGGGTTGGGGCGCGGTCGCCGCTTTAGCAGCATTTGTCAGTCGCCCTGCAAGTTGTCGATTAACTCGGCGACGCCCGGAATCCGGGCGGATCCTCGGGCACGAAAAAACCCGCTCAGCTTGCGCCAAAGCGGGTTTCGGAATCTGGTCCGGCCCCTCTCTTTAGCGGTATTTCTTAAGCGCCCGCAAGCTGAGAGCTCAAATCGGCGCTGCGTGCAGAATAGGTCTTCCCGGGATTGGCTGTCAACGCTGGCCGGAACAATCGGGACGGAGTGCGCAGAAGCGGCGACGGCCGGTCAGTCGATCTGGACGCTCCAGGGCGTCCCGGGGTATTGATTTGACATCGGACTGGACCGGACCGGCCTCATGCCTCCTCGCCTGTCGAAATCCCTTGTCCTGAGCGGCCTCCAGTGCCCCCGGCGGCTGCGACGTCTCCGGCACTGGAGCGCCGTTTCGCGTCGGCGAGCGCCTCACAGTTCGTGACCCGTATTCGGGCTAACATCGTCGAAACACCTGCCTCGGCCCGTTAAATTTCAATCCCAAACGTTGGGCAAGCGAAACGCGAACTCCACCGTGGGGCCACTCAGGACCTGAAACAGACCTGCTCAGCAATGGGCTACCGGGATATTCGCCGCCGATCTGATGAGAGAGTGCGGGGCACGATGTGATGGGCACTGTCGACAAATACGTGCGCACGTTGACATCACCATGGCGCCTGTCCAGCCTGGCGATTGGGCTGGCGCTACTGATAGCTGGGGCCTACTACTTCAATGCCCCTGACTGGGATGTACCCGTTAGCCTCCTGATGGCGGTTAGCGCCTACCTCACGGCGGGCTGGTCCATGCGTGTCATCCTCGACCGTCAGTGGGCTTGGTGGCCGCTCATGGTCTTTCTCACCTGGCTCACCGTCGACGGAGTCTACGCCGCCTACTGGGCCGCCGTGGACCCGCAGGCCCTGGCCTTAATGCGTGACGTCAACTGGCCGGCATCTCTATCGCTTTACTGGATGTGCGGGCTCGTGTGGCTGTTTCCTTCGGCGTTGCGCCGTGACTATGCTTCCGGGCGCCGTACTTTGCCGCTGTGACATTCCGGTCTACTCGGCCCATTGCTGTCGATTCATCCGCCGAGACCTACTGGCATTCCAGTGCGCGTCGCGCGACCGTCGGATCCGCAATCCAACCTTCCAGGGGATCGACGTGAGTAGGTAATCCAAACCCAGTGTTCCGCCTGGTCCAGGACCAACCCGCCTGGATAGCGCAAAGCAGTGCGTCGAGCCGATCGCCGCTGGGATCGTCGGCCAGCTCCGCGGGGGCGTTGACATGAAACCCAAACAGGTCCTTCGCCGCGCCATCGTTGATCTTGTTCAGCAGTTCTCTTCGCGCCGCAGTCTGGTCCTCAGTCTGCTTGGCCTTGGTGTCCTGTTTGTAGGGCCTCTTCCCGATGAGCGCCCGCGCCAGCACGCCAGGATATGCCTCGACCACAACCCTTTCAGGGTTGCGTTGTTGTAGGACCGGGATGGTGACGTCCGCGGCAGCCAGACGCGGGGCGCCCTCGAAGAACATCAACCCGACCGGGGTTCCGTAGAGCTTCTGGGGGCTGAGCGATCCGGCGAGGCGGTCCGTTGCGCGGCGGTGTTCCTTGTCCCCCGATGGCCGCTTTGCGCGATAGGCGTCGAGCTCCGACCGAAATCCAGCGCGACCCAGGGCATGCGCGTGCGCGACATAGCCGCTCCAGGTCGAGGGCCAGCCGATGGTCTCGATGAAGCGGCGGGCATGTCCGAACGGGAAGTCGATCCCGGCAATCCAAGGGCCAGGCCTACGCAGCGCAGCCTCAAAGGCAGCGAAGTCTTGCCATGCGAACAGCTCACCCGTCCGCAGGGTGCCAGCTTCAAGGACGCACTCGAGGCAGGTGATCGGCTTGGCCCGCCGCGGCCGGCTCGTGAAATCGATGCCGTAGACTCTCATCCGCTGGTTCCGTTAGTAGGCGCCGACGCAGTCGGGCACATAGGTGTGTTTCCTTCCTGGCTTATATCAGCCGCTCCAGACCGATCGGTGGTGAACCCGCGCAGCGTGCCGGCCCCAAGCGACACCCACGTTGCAGTCACCCAAGGTAGCCGGTTGCCGCTTGGCGTCTATCATGGTTCCGACCGCCGCTGGGTTGGAGTCGACCAGGATCCGGCGGGACCAGTTTGTATCCCAAGCGACAGATCGCCAATTCTTGCGCTCGCGCCACCATCCCCGGACCAGGCATTCGGGTGTCTTCGCGATCCGGAAGCCAGATATCGAGCGACGAACCGCAGACGGCCACGTCCGAAATCATCGCCAGGGTTGAGTAGTCACCGGCTGCCCTGTCGTCCTGCTGTATGACCGGCTTCAGCGGGACTGCCGACGGACAAAGCGACCGATACTTGCGGCCTGCTTCCGAGCGACCCTGAGCTCCGGCCCCGGCAGTGGATGCTTGTGCCCGTAGGCAGCCCGGCACGCGTCCTGGGCCTGGCGCACCGCCTCGGTGAAGGGCAAGTCCCAGGGCAGCAGCGTGGCGAGCACGCTGGAGCCGTCACGGCTGAGGTATGGGGTGCGGAAGGGACAGGTTGTATCCAATTGGCTCCGGCGTCCGTGCGACTTCACTGATCTTACATCCCCTTTCACAACAAGCGAGAGACGACCATGCGAACGTTGCTCTTCACGCTCCTGTTTTTTCCTCTTGCCGCCGCTGCACAATATCCCCCCGCAACAGTGGACATGCGCCTGCAGCGGGTGTCGGAGCACGTTTACTACGTCCAAGGTACTTCCGGTATCGCCACTGAGAATCAGGGCTTTATCTCGAACGCGGCGGCTGTCGTCACCCCCGAAGGCGTGGTCGTCATCGACACATTGGGCTCGCCCTCGCTTGCTGTGCGCTTCCTCGAGTTGGTACGGCAGGTCACCGACAAGACGGTGGTCAAGGTCATTCTCACCCACTATCACGCAGATCACATCTACGGTCTGCAGGTCTTCGAGGACCTCGGTGCCGAAATCATTGCACCGGCGGGTTTTCAGAACTATCTCGACTCTCCAGTCGCCACGGAACGGCTCGCCGAGCGCCGCGTCTCACTCTCTCCATGGGTGAACGAGCACACGCGCCTTGTTCGGCCGGACCAGGTCGTCGCCGGCGATACCGTGCTGCGCATGGGCGGTGTCACACTGAAGATAGGTTACCTCGGAGCGGCGCACTCCGACGGCGACCTCACCGTTCTGGTGGAGCCGGACAATGTGCTCGTCTCCGGGGACATCATCTTCGAGGGCCGGGTGCCTTTCACCGGCAGCGCCGACACCAAGCATTGGCTCGCCACCTTGGAAGGCCTCAATCAGCAGGGCTTGCACGCACTTATTCCCGGCCATGGGCCCGCCGCCAAATCCCCTCAGGAGGCAGTGCGGGCCACGTTGCGTTATCTGCGCTACACCAGAGACCAGATGCGGGCGGCAGTAGAGGACATGGTCCCGTTCAGCGAGGCCTATCAGGCAACCGACTGGTCCGAGTTTTCCCATCTGCCGGCCTTTGATGCCACCCATCGCCGCAACGCTTACGGGGTGTACCTCTCGCTGGAGCAGGAGTCGCTAGGCGCCCAGTGACGGCATAGCCCGAAGGCCCGCATGAGGCTCGACTGCTCATCGGGTGCGTGATGTCAACGCAGGCCCTGGCCCGCATCGCTCACCGCTCGCGTCATCCGGGGGCTGGTAACGCCGACGGGCGCCCGCGGGGGTTGGCGAACAGCTGGCGCGAGGTCCCGGCGACCTGATCAATGGGGTAAGGGTGGAGATTGCTGGGCGAAGCGCGCCGATTGAGCGTTGGGCGACGGGAATTTGAGCCGCTGGGAAAAACTGCCCGTCGGCGTCACGCAAGAGCGCCGGCAGTCGCGGGGGGATGAGTGCCTGAAACGCGACCACCGCCACCCGCAAGATGATCCAGAGGAACCAGAGCACCGCCAGGGCGACGGCCCCAACGACGATTTGTATCGGAAGAGGCTGGGCCAGGAACCAAGCCTGCACTGTGGCGATAAAGGACGCGGCCTCGTCGATGAATACCAGTGCGATTCACCTCGCTGGACGGGGCTGTTTGCGTTCGCCTTGAAGCCCTCGCTAGGCGTGATTGTCACCGGTCTTCGATTTCGATGTGAACAGCCTTCGGCCCAGCAGAATGCCGAAACCTACCACCAATGTCGCTATACACAGTTGGTTCAGGTCTTCAACAGCTCCCCACGCAAAAAACCTGTTACCGACTTCGAACGGCCACAACGTCTCCGCATCTGGGTGCATCAATGCGTCCAAGAGCCAATGCGAATAAACCCCAATTACACCGCCGAGAACAGCCGCACTCCAGGGAACGTATTCGGAAACGCTGAGTAGTTGTTTTTGCCGGGGATCAAGGTTTCGATTCCACCACTTCAGGTACCATTCACACAAGGGTTTTCCGAGCACTATACTGGGAATGAGTACCGCCGATGCACCCACTATTGTATTCGTGAACCCGTGGATCTTCGTAACGCCTAAAACGACGCGGCTGAAGACTTCAATGTCCATTAAGATCTGGCTAAAGGTGAATACGGTGAGGCTGAACTGCGGACCTGTTACTGCCTTAATCACTGCGCCAGGACCTAAATGAAGCGGTGTAATCGGCATGGCTTCTACATTACGCTTAACGAAAAGCGTAACCCGACCGGGGCCGCGCTTGGTACGGGGCTTAAGTTCAGCTCAGGAGCTCGGTGCGCGGTACCGGGTCCGAGTTTACGCACTTGTTAGAGCCGTCCTAGCCAGTACTGAGGCCGCCGCCGGTGGTGTGCTACTGCCAATACCTGAACGGAACCTGTGTTCTCTCGGTACAAAACCGTAAAAGGGAATCTTTTCATTCGCATGCGTCTGACGTCTGGGTGCTTTTCCACGGGATTTCGGTGTGGAGCTTCGCAGATTGTTTCAATTACTCTTTCAAACTCTGTTAGATAGGTCGCCCCAAGCCCTGGGCGTTTCGACTCGTAATAGGCTATTGCTTCCAAATATTCCGCCTCAGCGGCAGGGTGAAAGAAATAGCTCATCTGAGTAGAGACATCGCCTTGCGCCTTACTTCTTCCGCAGGAATTGCCTCAACGAGTCCTTCATCTAGTTCGCGCGCTCTGCGATCTGCCTCTACGAGCCAATCCTCGGCGATTTCGGCCTCAGTTGGGGTGTCTAGGCTCAGCAAAAGTTTTTGAGCAAGTTCTGCCCTTTCTTCCTCTGAAAGGTGTAGGGCTTCGCGCTCAATCTCGTGTAGGTTCATGCCGGTTCACCGAGTATGTATTGATGTTTGGCTCTAACTAAAATTCGTCGGACGAACGGTCCCGATATATTTGCTCGCGACAGGTCCGTCCTCCAGACATCCTATTCTGCTTCAGGTTGTTAGGCAGCTGTTGTGACGGAAGCGATAGTATGTTAGGTGGCCATATTGCCGTATAAACCACTAATGGCGCGTGTTGGCCGCCGCCTAACGCGGCAAGCAACAACTCTAACGTATGCGGGATTCCCACGCAGATCAACGGGAGGGACCGACGTTCCGGAGGGTCGTCGCTTTGTGCTATGCGGCAGGCGTCGATGGCCGCGCCGTGTTGGGGCGGGAAGCGGAGCGTCGAGGGGATATGCCGCGGCAGTCCGCTGTGCGTCCAAAGAGGACGCCCCCGTAGTTGAATCATCGCCGGCGCCACACCGACCCGGGCCATCCTCGACGACCTGATCGCCCAGACCCCCGGCGAGGAAGGCAAGTGGTTCGCGACCGCCAAGGACCTGGGCCTGCTGGACCTCGCCCGGAACCTGGCAAGGCGCTCCCCGGTAGGCATCGGCACCCTGCTGCGGGCGGCCCGGGATCATCTAGACAGCGAGCCGGCCTGCACACTGGAGACCGCGACTAAGGCCCCTGGGCTGAATGGCCGCGGGCCATTACTACGAGCTGAAGGCCGAGGATGTCTGGCAGGCGATGGGCTACGCCCTGCGCGCGGCCGAGACCCTCGGCCGGGTGGAGTCGACCCGGGCCCTGATCCAGGCGCTGGCTCAGGACCCCAACACCGACGCCTTCGTGCGCGAGCAGTTGATCCACGGGACTCCCTTTGTCCCGGGGCGGTGAGCGCCAACTGAAGCCGGTCAGGTTACGGCACGATCACCTGGCGATCCCGCTGACGCGCGACGTCCGCCTCGCCTACCAGATACCGTGGTCTGTCCCTGCTTCTGCCACCGGCCCGGCCGGTCCAGGTCGCGCCCTCGCGGCTTCGGTGATTGAACTCAGGAGAACAGGAACGCGGCCGCGCTGACCGCGCAGGTCCAGCGGCCCTTTGAATCGCCCTCGGTTGCAGCCGTGATCGACCGGCTCTCGATCACCAGGTGGCGGTGCTCGTAGATGCTCCGGCGCTCGTTCCATGCAACCTCCGGATCGAGCTCGAGTCCGAGTGAGCTGGCGAGCATGCTGGCGGCGAGGTCTTCGGCATGGTCGCCGCTCTCTGCCGCCGTCTGGCCAAATCCGTGGTGCTCCGAGATATAGCCATAGCCATCGGGGTCCGCGGGTCGGGCGAGTCCGACGCTGGCATGGATGCGGCGACCGGGCTCATTGGTTTCCATCCGCGCCATCACACAGAAGGTGATATCGCCGGGCCTGAGGGCCTGCACCCCGACCTCGCGGGTAATCAAGGTGCAGTGGGGCGGAATGATTGACGAGACGTGGACCAGATTCTGCTGCTCGATATCGGCGTCGCGCAAGGCGAGCTCGAAGGCGGTCAAGGCGTGACGATGCACGCCGATGCCCCTGGTCAGAAACACGCGAACGGGGGTGGGAAACATGGGAACTTCCTCGTGGCGCTGCGGTGTGGGGACAGCGCTGATAGTAGAAGCAAGCCGATGAATTATCCTCTGTTGCAATGACTACCGGCGGCCAGAGCTTCAGCCATGACACCTACCTTTGCCATCGCACCCACCTTTCTTGGCACCACCCTGGATCCCGCGGCGGCGCGAATCACGGTGGCTGGGGTGCCCCTGGATATCGGCACCACCAATCGCGCGGGGGCACGGGAGGGGCCGCTGGCGGTGCGCCGCGCCAGCCGGATGCTGGTTGACGGCGACAATCCGGAGAACTGGCGAGACCCGCTGAGGCTGGGGCTGGCCGATGTCGGCGACTTCGCCATCGCCCTGGGGGACCTCTCGGGCTCACTGTCCCTGATCGCCGAACAGGCGGCGCGGTATGCCCATCTGGTTGCCATCGGCGGCGACCACAGCATCACTCTCGGGCTGTTGCGGGCGCTAGCGCGGCGCTGCGGGCCCCTGGGGATGGTGCATTTCGACGCCCACGTGGACACCTGGCCCGACAGCTTCGGTCAGCCACTCGGCCACGGCTCGGTGTTCTACCGCGCGATCCTCGAGGGCCTCGTCGACCCGCGGCGGATGATCCAGATCGGAATCCGCTCACCGGTGGAGCGCGACGTTTATGAGTGGACCCTGGCCCAAGGCGTACGCATCCTGAGCGCCGAGGAGGTGCACGAGACCGGCCCCGGGGCGGTCGCCGATCAGGCGCTGGCCACGCTCGGATCGGGGCCGGCCTATCTCTCCTTCGACATCGACGCCATCGATCCCGGCCAGGCGCCCGGCACTGGTACGCCCGAGGTCGGCGGACTGCTCACCTGGCAGGTCATGGCCATCCTCAAGCGGCTTGGGGGCATCGACTTTCGAGGTATGGACCTGGTCGAAGTCGCCCCGGCCTACGACGTCGCCGAGATCACTGCGTTGGCCGGCGCCACCGTAATCTGGCAATACCTCTGTCTGCAGCCTGAGCCGCTGCGGTCGAGGAACAGTGGCGTTGGGCGAGAGGACAGCGCTCCCGCATCGTGAGTGGCCGCAGCTTCGGCGGTCCTCTCTACGAGTACAACAACACCTCGAACATTACCGTGCTTCCCCCGGGCGCCGCCGCGCCGCTCGTGCATGCGCGGTGGTGTTACCCGGTACCCGACGCCAAGGCGCCAGACTCCCCCAGCTCGCCCCCATCGACCCGACCGATGGGAAGGCGTAGGCCCCCGGGTCGCCCGGTACGCGGGGCTCCCACGCTACGGGAACCGCCCTCGGAAATCATGCAGCCTTGCCGGAAGGACACGATCGGGCCAGCCTACACGGGTCCTTCTCTGGCGCGAGGTCGACGCCCGCCGGTTGGCGAAACCCGTTTTTGCTAGGCCCCGGGGCCATTGTTGAAGGCCGTGACCCGGCCGCTCACACACCGCGCGCCAGTTGCACAGCGGCGACGACAACGATGATGCCAAGGACGCCGTTGGCCCGCGCCAGCAGCGCCGCCCACCGCCGGAGGGCGAGAGCCCGCGGCGACGCGGCGGCGACGCGCCCCGCGAGCGGGCCAATCCAGAAGTCGTGGATCGCGCTCACCGCAACCATCGCCGTCACCGCCCCGAGTTTCACGGCCAGTGACTGGCCGACCGCCGTCGTCCAGAAAGCCGGCGACGCGAAAACCCCGGCCCAATGCAGCCATCCCCGGTAGTACAGGTGAGGTATGCTCGAATCTGGTGTATCAGCGGGGACTTGATAGAGGTTGAGAAGGCGGCGCACCGTTGCTGACAATGTGGTTGTCGAGACCCCAAAGCAGCAACGCGAGAGGTGCGCCATGAGCGACGATACGAGGCAGGGGATCCGGGGTGCAAAAGGGGATCAGGATTGGCAGGGGCAGTTGGCCGAGCTGGGCTTGCCGCTGCGAGGAGCTGGTGCGCCGAGGGGCACCCC
>CAVOUZ010000016.1:0-116820 GCA_963699735.1 uncultured Gammaproteobacteria bacterium | reverse complement strand
GTGGCGGTCGGCGGCGTCGGTGGCAGCGGCACCCGGCTGATCGCGCGGGTGCTGCTGGATCTCGGTTTCTACCTGGGCGGCGACCTCAACGAATCTCTGGATAATCTCTGGTTCACCCTGCTGTTCAAGCGCAGCGAGGTGCTCGATCTGTCACCGGACGACTTCGCCGCGGCGCTCACGATCTTCGTCACCCGCATGACCGGGGGCGGGCCGCTCTCGCTTGACGAGTTGGAGCTGGTGCGGGGCCTGAGCACAGTGGACCGCCTGCAGCACCCGAGCGAGTGGCTGCGCGAGCGGGCGGACAGTCTGGTCGGCGGGGCGCCGGCGCCAACCGATGGACCCTGGGGCTGGAAGGCGCCGAACACCCATATCGTCGTCGACCGCCTGGTCGAGCGTCTGCCAGGGCTTCGCTATATCCACGTGGTCCGCAACGGGCTGGATATGGCCTATAGCACCAATCAGAATCAGCTCCAGTTCTGGGGCGAGCGGTTTCTCGGCCCCGGGGTCGAGATCACGCCCTACCAATCGCTGCGGTTCTGGCATCGGGTGCACCGGCGGGTGCTCGAGCTGTGCGAGCCGCTCGGTGAGCGCTTCCTGCTGCTCAATTACGACCGCTTCTGTGCCGATCCCCTGACGGGACTCAGCGCGCTGCTCGATTTCCTGAAGATCCGCGTGCCCCCGGACCAACGGGAGCGCCTGGCCTCGCTCGCCCGCACGCCCGCCTCCGTCGGCCGCTTCAAGCAGCACGGCCTGGACGGCTTCGATCCCCAGGATGTCGCCTTCGTCGCCTCGCTCGGGTTCGACACTCGGGTCGATTGAGGCGAGCGCCGGCCGCCTCAAGACCCTGTCCCGTGGAGGGGGTGAGGGGGAACCGCCACACTTCCAGTTCCTCCCCTCTTGATCGGCGCCGCTGTGGCCCTCGGGTGGCTCCCCCCCGGCCCTACCCTGTGAGGGGGGAGTCGGAAAGCTTGCCCCACATTCAACGCAGTCCCGTCACCGGCCGGTCCCAGATCTCGCCGAAGCGGGTCGCCATGGCGTATGGATAGATCCCGCTTTCCAGCCAGGGGGTGGGGGATTCTGAGTAATTCACCTCGCCGCTGCTCAGCACCTCCCAGCCGTCGGTCGAGGCCAGCAGGCCCACCAGTCGTTCGAGGGCGTGGGCCAGGGTGCCGTCGACGTGCCCGGCCTCGATGCTGAAATCCTCTGGTCCCAGCTCGAGTGACGCGAGGGCGGTGAAGGCGGCGGGCCTGAACCAGTAAACGGAGCCCGCGGGAAAGGAGAACCCGTGGGTCCGCCGCGGCAGTCCGATGCGTTGGGCGACGTCCTCGAAGTGATCCAGGTTGTACTCGGTCTCGACCGCGCGCCCCCAATAGAGCTCGATCGGCAGCAGGTGTCCTGTGGGGGCGACCAGAGAGAGCTCCGGGCGTGAACGGAAGGCGCGGATGATCGCCCGGGCCGTCGTCTCGGTGCCCAGGACCTTGTCGAACAGGTCCCGGCGCCATTCGGCCCCGTCACTGCGCGTGCTGGTCCCCTTGGTATGTATCTTGAGCGCCAACTCATAGCCGAGGGTGCAGAGGGTCTCCAGGCTCGCAACGAAGGGCGCCATGTCCCGCCCCCGATTCTGAACCAGGGCCGTGCACACCTGTGCGGCCGCTGCCGGCGCGTCATGCGCCACGGCCTCCACAACCGAGCCACTGGCCGCGGTCACGAAGAGGTCGTAGGGTTCGGGAATCGACTCCAGCGCGTCCTTGATATCCGGCCAGAGCTGAACATCGAACACATGGGCCGTGACCGCGATTGTCGCGCCCCGGACCCTGGGTCTATGGGGCGTCCACCGCAGCGCCGGCCCCCTGCCAGCGTGACCGGATGCCGGAAACCGCAGCAGGGTCTCTGCGGTGACGCGCAGGTAGGCATAGCCGTATCGGCGATCGGGCTCCAGGTGGGCGCCTTCCGCCCATTCGTTCCAGGCGTTGATGAAGATGATCCGCTCCTCGGGGTCGTCACGGGCGCTGGTCTGCTCGCAGATGCGCTGGAGCCATTCGCCATAGAGTCGCGGCGTGGCCCCCGCATAGACGTTGCCCTGGCCGGGCTTGCGTGCCTCGTTGTCCCAGCTCGGCATGATCCCGCGGAAACGGGTGTACTCCTTCACCTCAGATTCCACGAACCCCTCCAGGGTCGAGCGGTAGCTGTAGATGCGCCCCCGGTGGTCGGGATTCAGTCTCGGCACCCGGTCGGTGATGTCGAGGGCCACACTGTTGTGCGGTGGGAACTCGACGGCGGCATCGAAACCGAAGGGGCGTGGGTCCAGGGTCCCGAAGGTCTGTGCGGCCACCAGATAGGGCTCCGGCTCGCCCATCTCCCGGCAGCGCTCGCGCCAGCGGTCGGCAGTGGCTCCGGGCTCCGGCAGCAGATCGACGCGATAGACGACCAGCAGCGGCCGGGCCCCGACCCGGATATAGCGCCGGTCCTTGAAGAGCGGAATGACGTCATCGATAAACGCCATGTCCGTCTGCGCGGTGTGCTCCTGGGCCAGCAGCACATCGTTTTCCTGTCCGTCCCAGCGCCGAGTCCAGTTCTCGTTGGCCCAGCAGATACAGAAGGGAAGGCTGATCGATTGGTCGGCCAGCATCTGCTCGAGCGGACGTTCCAGAAGCCGACGACCGGCGAACCAGTAGTAGTGGTAGCAGAAACCGGCGAGGCCATACCGACGCGCGAGCTCTGCCTGGCGGCGCTGGACCTCGGGCACGCGCAGGTCATAGAAGCCGAGCTCACCCGGGAGATGGGGCTGATAGTGGCCGGCGAACTGGGGCACCGCCTTGCTCACGTTGGTCCATTCGGTGAACCCCTTGCCCCACCATTCGTCGTTCTCCGGAATCGGGTGAAACTGGGGCAGATAGAAGGCGATGGCCCGAATGGACGACGCCTGGGCAGGCTCGGGCAAGGTATCCGGAATGTAGCTCTCGCCCTCGGGCTCGCGCGCCGCGGCCTTGAGGTAGTGCTGGTAGGTGTCCGCAAACAACCCCCACTCGCGGGGCGGGTCAGGCGTCGGCGCGCCGGTGGTGCGAAAGCCGCTCCGCGGGGCGCCTCGCTCCTCTAGCGGGATGCGCATGAGGAAGGCCTCGAGGGGCGTCCTGCGCCGCGTACCGTCTTCCGGTGCGGCGACGACCCGTTCACTCGCATCGAAGCTGGGGGAGGGCGCGATGCTGCCGTCGACCCCGCGCTCGAGATAGTGGACGAGCGGATTGATTCGTGCGGCGATCAAGTCCGGATGCTGGTGCAGGTACCAGTCGACGTCGAAAAAAGGATTGGGGTCCCGCCCTTCCCAGGCCCCCCGCATCAGGAAGTCGAGCAGCGGGTTCCCGCCGGCCTCGGCGACGTCAGGATACTGCTTGAGATACCAGCCCGTATCAAAGGCCGGGTGCGGATCATGGCCTTCTGCGGCACCGCGGAGCAGGAACTGGACGAGCGGGTTGGTTGCGCCCACCGGGCCGTCGAGATGGCGCTCCATGTACCAGGCGTTATCGAACAAGGGATGGGGGCTGGCGTCGCCAAAGGGGTGCTCGATGTAATGCACGAGCAACCCGGCCCCGCTCAAGCCGCTCGGCTCGGGAGCCGACAACTGTCCGCGATACCAGTCGGGATCGAAAAGCGGGTGCGGACTGAGCCCGGCGCTAGGGTCACGCAGGAACTCCTGGAGCGGCGTCACCGCGGCCTCGGTCCCTGCCGGGCGGTGCTCGAGATACCAGGCGGTCGAGAACAGCGGATGGGGGTCGAGGCCCCGAGCCGCGCCTTCATCGAGATAGTGGAACAGCGGATTGATACCCGATGCGGCGACGCCCGGGTGCTCGTGGGTGTACCAGGCGCTGTCGAACAGCGGGTGGGGGCTGCGTCCCGCCTGCCAGCCGTGAAGCAGCCAGTCCAGTGCGGGCCTCAGGCCGCTGAGCAAGGACTGGGGATAGCTCCGGACGTACCAGCCTTCGTCGAAAAGCCCGCTGTCGAGGATCCGGCGAAGCTGGCGGCGCGTCTCCAAGCGGGCTGGCATCTGGAAGCTTGCAGCCCACCAGAGCAGCTTCGGTGCCGATGCCATGGCGCGAACGCCACCCGGCCAGCGCGCCTCGAGTCGAGCGATGGGATCCGCCAGCTGCCAGCCGACGCCGCTCTGGATGGAATTCAGCCGAAAGGCGACCTGATCCCTCTGGCGCTCGCGCTCGGCAATCACCCCGTCGCGCCATGCCCCCTTCCTCAGGAGAAGCTCTACGCGTTGCTGAAGACTGCCCTGCTTGAGGTGAGCGGCCTCCAGCTGATCCCTGAGCTCGGCATTCTCCTCTGCCATCGTCCGTAGCGCCTGGAGGGCCTCGTCCTTTTCCAACAGGCGGGCCTTAAGGGTTGCGACATGCCGCTCGTGCAAGTTCATCAAGGCTTGCAGCCCTGCTATCTCCTTGCGCAGCGCCTCTTCGGGCTGAATCGCGGTCGCGAACGCCTCACAGGAACGCTGGAACTCCCGCCCGACGAGATCCAGTTCGGCCAGCGCCCTGCTGTCGTGCGGCTCATCGCAAAGTCTGATCAGCGCGCCATAGGCGGCCTTGACCCAGGGCGCGACGTCCGGGCTCGCCGCGAGCGCCCCTGACGATGTCTGATGATGACGCTCCCCGGGGGAGAGAAAGGCGTCGATACTGGATTCTGCCTCGGCCGACCAGCCGGGGAGGGTCAGGTCGATGGCGTGTTCGATCGCGTGTACAGTCTTACGCCAGTCGGCGAGCAGATCGGCAAAGGACGCAAAGGCCCGCGGCAGCCCTCGGGATCCAGACTCGGCGGACAGGAGATGCGTCAGCCACAGGAGGTGTGACTTGGCGGGTGGAAAACCTTCGCGGACTCTCAGCGACGCGGCAATTTCCATCGGATTGCGCACCGGGTAGATCAGCTTCGCGGCGATCCCAACCTGTCCCAGCACGGACAGCCAGAACGGGAGCAAACGGCAGATCCGTGGATCCTTGAGCACGAACAGCGCCGAGGTCGCGAGCTCGTCATCGAGAATCGCCGCCGCTCGCTCACCAAGCCGACCGGCAGCCGCAGACCGCTGCCATTCTGGATCGAGCGGGCGCCAGTCATCCCACCTCGAGCCACGCTCCTCCATTAGCGCGTCATTGAAGTGCCAAATCGGCTCCGATTCCCAGAAGCCTCTAGGATTGTTGTCGGCTGCGGCCGGCATCAAGGTCTTCGGCAGTGACGCCCCCAGCAGATTGAAGACCCGGGTAAATGCCGAGGTGCCACTGCGATGCATTCCGAGTACGACAATCGCCGTGCGCTTGGCCGGGACCGCCTCACCTGAGTCGCCTTCACCCGTTGCGCTCAAGTGCTGTTCAACAGTCTTCATTGTTTGTCCAAGATGTCTAATGGCGTGGGGTCTCACGCCTGGTGCAGACCGCGACCTCGGTGTATTCGCCGATGATGCCGTGCCAGGCGTCCCAAAATCGGCAGATGCGTACATCGAAAGGGGCCCATTCGGCGATGGCGCGGGTAATGTCATACCCATACGCCATGGTGACCAGGGCACCCCGGTCATCGATCGGGTTGCCGTGGTATTCGGGCTCGTCTACGAGATGTATGATGCGCCCGTCGCTCTCCAGCCGGGCCCTCGTGATCGAGGCGGTGACCTGGTCCTTGTTGATCGGAAAGGTATGCAGATAAACCCCCCCGGGCTTGAGTGTCCGGTAGATCTCGCGATAGACCTCTTGGGGATGGAAGACATGCTCCATCACGTCCAGTGACACCACCAGGTCAAAACTTCCGTCGGCGAATGTCTGGCGCTCCAGGTTTTCATTTCGCCAATCGCCCACCCGAGTGCCGAGCTCCTGTCCGGGAAAGAAGTGGGTTCCGATATAGTGATTGCACTCCCGGCGCATCTTTCCCGAGATGCCGCGATCCGCGGGCGACGACTCGTGGATCACTTTGTCCCGCCAATTTGGTGAGACCTCGTTGAGCACGAGGGCCAGGGCGCGCTCGCGCACGAGGGACCAGCAGGTCGTACAGGCGAGGTAATCGCGAAACCACTCCTCTTGAGACCGGAACATTGCCGGTGCTTCACAGATCGGGCAGTAGCCTTCGCTCTCGTAAATAAGCATCTCTTTTTCACCACCAGGTCCCCGCGCTCAGCAGGACGGAGGCCCTTCTTTCCTCAAACGTCAGAGTAGGCCAAACTCTCGATTCGAGCCCAATAGGGACAGCGTTGGTAGACGCGTTCGCGGCTCGCTTGGAGGGCGGCACGCGCCGCTTCCGGTAAGGCGCTAGTCGATGCATTGGAGCGCGCCTGGTAGGCGCTCTGGGGAATCTGCGACAGATCGACGAATCGGCTGAATACGCTCTTGAAGTCGTTCTCGAAATGTTCGGTGCGCAGCAGCCGGAGTCGGCCCGATTCCAGGATCGTCTCCGGCAGATACCAGCGTGCGTAGTAATCCGCGTGATTCTCGAATCCGTTGTACTCCAGGAAGCGTCCATCGAGGAGCGATTCGGCGCGGTGGGGAAGGTGAGGGCTGCGCCCCACCTCGTAGCTGTATCGGCTCTCGAGCCAGGGGATCAGGCGCCGAAACGAGCAGATCACGATCCGATCGCCCAGCGAAAAGGTCGGGTCCCGGATCTCGCGGCGGGCGATCGAGTCGTGCCAGGTGCCCTCGGGATCCTGCCGGATATCGATCAGGTCCTGGATAATTTCTTCCTGATCGGAGAGATAATCGCGAAACAGCGTCTCCACGGTGGTCCCCGCGCACTTCGGGAAGTGCAGCCAGACGAACTTGTCGCTGTAGATCATTTGATCGCGCTGGTACGACTGCTGTTCAGGGTAGGGGTGGGCTCAACGAGTGAAAACCAGCCACTGACCGACTGGCAACGGCACGGGGAGCCCTATAATCGCCGGGTGGGAAGGGCCGATGCCGCCGCGGGCGATCCCTTACGAGCCCCTCAAGGTATCGGTCGCACGAAACGGCAATAATACTGCGGTTAGCCATCAGCGTGGCGCTGCAATCCCGCGCGGGCGCCGCGTGCGCCGCAACGTCCTCGTCGATGGACCCTCGTCCGCTGCTACCCTTGGCCGGGCCCCTCAGCCCCGGTTCGCCTAAAACCCGCTGGAGACCGCGTAAGGCCTCATGTCACAGACAACCAAGAGAAAGGTGCTCGTCATCGGCGTCTACCTGGTGGACGTGCCGAACCTCGCGCTGGAGATCACGACCGAGCTGGGGCGCGCGGCGCACTGGAGCGCGGAGGTCCGCTGGGCGGCGCTGGGCGCTGGCGCGCCGCCGGACGCGCTCGCAGAGGTCACGCGGCTCCAGGCGAAGACGCCGGTGCCCAAGTTCGAGCTGCTGAACCGTCTCATCGACGGGGTCGCCATCGAGGACTATGACTTCCTGATCGTCACCGATGACGACGTGGAGCTGGGCGCGGGTTTCGTCGACGCCTATCTGGCGGCGCAGGAGCGGCATCGTCTCGCCCTCTGTCAGCCGGCGCGCACCCACGACAGCTACATCGACCACTATTTCGTGGCCCGGCTCGAGGGCGTCGAGGCGCGGCGCACGCGCTTCGTGGAGATCGGCCCGGTGTTCTCGATCGCGCGGGAGGCCTTCCCGATCCTGCTGCCCTTCGACGAGGCCGCCCCCATGGGCTGGGGCCTGGACTTCGTCTGGCCGACCCTGATCGAGGATGCCCGGCTGGCCATGGGGATCGTCGACGGGGTGCCGGTTCGCCACGCACTGAGAAAGCCCGTCACCCACTACAGCTGGGAGGAGACCAGCCGGGGGATGGAGGCCTACCTGAGCAGCCGCGGCAGCCTGGCCCGCGGCGATGCCTTCGTGGCGCTCGAGACCTTTGCCGGCGAGCCCGCAGCGGTCGGGAGGCGAGGGCCCGGGTCGGCGCCAGGGCCTTCCGGCGAGCCGCACCGGTTGCCGTCGCCCCCCCTGATCAGCGCCCTGATCTGCACCTACAACCGGGCGCCGCTGCTGCGTGAGGCGCTGCAGGCGCTGTGCGCACAGACCCTGGAGCGGGGGCGCTTCGAGGTCATCGTGGTGGACGACGGCTCCAGCGACGACACGCGGCAGCTCGTCGAGTCCTTCGCTGCGCTCCTGCCGTTGCGCTACGCGTACCAGGAGAACTCGGGCCTCGCCTCGGGCAAGAATCATGGGCTCTTCCTGGCCCGCGCTCCGCTGGTCTGCTTTATGGACGATGACGATGTCGCTGACCCCCGTTTCCTGGAGGAGCATTACCTCGCGCACCAGCGCCATCCCGCTGACCAGTACGCGGTGCTGAGCCATACGGATCTCGCGGGACCCGTGCGCCGCTCGCCCCTGATGCACTATGTCACCGAGGTGCGCAAGCATCTCTTTTCCTATCCGGACATCAGGGACGGACAGGTCCTGGATTTTTCCTATTTCTGGGGCGGGCGCTCCTCCTGTAAGCGCGGCTTTCTGCTGGAATATGGTGTCTTCAATCCGACCTTCCGCTTCGGCGCCGAGGACATCGAGCTCGGCTATCGGCTCGCCCGACACGGCCTGAAGGTGGTCTACGCCAGGAAGGCCCTGAGCCACATGATCCGCACCCTCTCGTTCGATGACTTCTGCCGCCGCTGCTACCTGCAGGGGCGTTCCAACGGCGTCTTCTACAACCTGCACCCGGAGCCCGCCGTCTCGGAGTTCGGACAGATCGCGGGGGTGCACGAGGAATGGTCGCGGATCGAGCCGCGCTACGATCTGGTGCTGAAGATGGGGCGCGACCTCCATCGCTTTGCGGATGAGCGCGCCCGGGTCGATCTGCCGCTGCAAGATCGGGCACGCGACCTGCTCTATCGGGGTTATGACGCCGCCTTCCGCGCCAGCCGCATCAAGGGCACGGTCGAGACAGTGAGGCCGCCGCTGTCGGAAGCGGGGTCCGGCGGGCCAGCACCCGGGCGCTCTGCCGACGAGTAGGCATTGCGACAGAAGGTCCGCTCCTTCCCCCTTGAGGGAGTGGAGAAGGCCGGGATGGAGGTGCGAACTCGCGGGGGCCGGGTATCGGATCGCCTGTCAATGAATGATCGAGCCGGTGCTCGTGACGGCTATACTTCGCGTCCGACACATCGAAGCTGTCTGCAGCGATGCATGCCAACGCGCAAGCGGGAGCAGGATCGACCCCATGCTCCCGGCACTCGATCGGCCGCGACGTCAAGCGCAGTCGCCGACCCGTTTCAGCACCTGGTGACGAATGATGACGCAACATCCCTGTGCCACGGAGGGGCCCGATGCGGTCCGCGCAACGCCCATGGGGCGGGCGTGGAGCGACCATCGCGAGGTTCACCTCCCGGGGAATCGTCACGCTGGAGCGGGCGATGTGGGCTTGGTCGAGACCCGTTACGGTCTGCTCCGGGTGCCGGAGGGCCCGGACGACGTCATCGGCCGCTTCCTGAGGCGCTATGGCGAGTGGGCCTGGGACGAATCGCGGTTCGTCGCCGGGACCCTGCCTGACTCCGGTGCGCGCGTGCTCGATGTGGGCGCCTTCGTCGGGACCTTCGGGCTGGGCACCGCGCTGCAGGGCCGCCTCGGGTTCCTCTGCGCTGTCGAGGCGAACGGGGCCGTGGCGCCGCTCCTGTCAGACAACATCAAGCGCAACTGTCCGGTCCCCGCGGTGGTCGTGGAGGCGCTGGTCGGGTGGCCCGGGCTCGAGGCCACCGAGGGCCGCTCCAAGCCCGGAAACATCGGATCCATGTCGTTCGCGGTCGCCCAGGCCGGCGGGGACCAGGGGGCGGTTGCCCCGCCGCCGCCACGGGTCGTCACCCTGGCCGGGCTGCGTGCCGAGCACGGGGACTTCGATCTGGTGAAGCTCGACGTGGAAGGCATGGAGCTCGACATACTGCGCGGCGATGCCGACCACCTGGCCCAGGGCACGACCAGCCTCTGGGTCGAGTGCAACGAGGACCCACGCTCCCTGGCGGTGGCGGAGCTGCTGCTCTCCTGGGGTCTCGATCTCCATTACTTCGCCTTTCCGGCCCACAACCCGGACAACCTGCGTGGCGACCCGGTCCCCATCTTCCCCTTCGCCTACGAGGCCGGTCTGCTCGCCGCGCCCAGGGTGGCGCCCGTCCTCGATGAGGTGCTGCGCTCACACCGCTGTATCCTGCGCCCCGTGACCTGCCTGGACGACGTCAAGAATGCACTCTGGCGCACCCCCCGCTGGGGCGCCCCGGAGTGGGTGGGCGCCCGGCCCGAGGAGCTGGCCGCATTGGCCACCCATTGGGTGCTAGGCGAAGGGTACGAGACCTATCTTCAAACCGGGTCGCCCGAGGGCCCGTCGGTGGGCGAGGGTTCGAATCACCCTCTCGAGAGGATCCGGGAGGGGCTCAGGAGCGCCGAGGCGCTGGCCCGGGATCGCCTCGCGCTGCTCGAGGCGGAGCGCGAGCGCGTCGTCCTCGCGGAGACGGCTCTGGCCACCGCCAGTGCCCAGGCCCTCGACCGTCTTGCGGAGCTTGGGGCCGAGCGCGAGCGCACCGCGGCGGCGGCGGCGCGGGCGGCCGATCTGGAGCTGCGGGCCCATCAGCTCGAGGCGCGGGCCAGTGCCGCGGAGGGGCGAGCGGCCGCCGTGGAGTCGAGCACCATCTGGCGGCTCAGCGCGGCGCTGCGGCGGTTCCTGGGGGCTCGGCCGCGCCTGCGCGCGGCGCTGCGCCGGGTGGTCGGAGCCTTTGCCGCGCTCCTGGGCCGCCGAGTCTAGACGGCCACCATCGACGTCAGAGGACGACAGGAGCCGAGGTGGGACGAGACGATGTGAGCATCCCGGGTCCAGAAGGTGGTCCGACGGCTCCCGGAGCCGCCGTGACGGGCGCGCGTACCCGGATCCAACCAACGACCTGCGGCTCGGGCGAGCCAGGGAGCGGGCAGGGGCGCACCCGTCGGTCGCTCGACGCCGCGCGCCGGCAGCTCAAGGCCGCCGCACCCCTGCGCAAGCGGGCCCTGGAGTGGGCGGTGCTGGCCGATCAGTCCACCCGGCTGTCCGCCGTGTCCTTGATGCGGGCGATCGCCAGCCGCGACGGCGCGGGTCTCGTCGTGGCCCTGAGCCACGAGGACTATGCGCGCACCTTCGGCGGTGTCCAGATCCTCATCAGCGACGAGCAGCGCGGCTTCGCGCGCGCGGGCTGGACCTACCTGCACGTCTCGCCCGCGGCCCCCCTGCCCATGCTGGCGGATCCGACAGCGGCGGCGGACTTTCGGGTCGGGCTGCGGCTCGACACCGACTGGATCGGGATCACGACCTTCGAGGACCTGCTCGAGGCAGTCGCGGCCTGTCGCGACGGCGGTATCGCCGTCGAGTGCATCGTCCACCACCTGCTGGGCCATGTCCCGGAGCTCGCGCTCGAGCTGACCCGGGCGAGCGGGGCGGCCCATCCCATCGTCTGGGTGCACGACTTCTTCACCCTCTGCCCGAGCTATGCCCTGATGCGCAACGACGTGGCGTATTGCGGCGCCCCACCGCCCGAGTCCGCCGCCTGCGGGGTTTGCTGCTATGGGGAGGAGCGCGGCACCCACGCCGCACGCATGCGCGCCTTCTTCGAGGCCACCCGTCCCCTGGTGCTCGCGCCGTCCGAGGCGGCGCTCGACCTGTGGCGCGGTCGCCTGGGGCTCCCTCATTCGGAGACCGCGGTGGTGCCCCACGCCCGCCTCCTGACCGCGCCGTCCGCCGCATGCCTGGAATCCCCCCCGCCCGGGCGGCCACTGCGCGTCGCCTATCTGGGCTCGGGCGTCTTCCACAAGGGTTGGCATGTCTTCGAGGATCTGGCCCTGAGGCTGGCGGACGATCGCCGCTATCGCTTCTTTCAGCTCGGGACGCCGGCCGCGCACGACCTGCCGGCCTGTATCCGCAATATCCCGGTCAGCGTCAGTGCCGAGAGGCGCTACGCCATGATCGAGGCGGTGGCGGAGGCGAACATCGATGTGGCCGTGATCTGGTCGCTGTGCTACGAGACCTTTTCCTTTGCCGTGCACGAGGCCCTGGCCGGCGGCGCCTGGGTCGTCACCCGCGCCGGGGCCGGCAATCTGTGGCCGGCGATCCAGTCGAACCTGCCGGTCCGGGGCTGTGCGGTGGCCGACGAGGCCGCGCTCTGCGATCTCTTTGCCGGCGAGGGCCTGAGGAGGGCGGCCCTCTCGGTCCCCAGGCGTCGCGGCACCCTGATCCCCGAGGGCGGCACCTCGCGCTGGCTGCTCTCGCGCCGGCGCAGCCGCTCGGCCGCGCTCCGCTAGACCCGTGGCAATCCCCGACCAGCAGGGGACGACAGGTCCAGATCCGGAATCCTCCATGCCGGCCGGGGTCCACTGTTTCACCAGCGCCTCCTTTGCCTATCTCGACCGGGTGCGGGTGCTTGGCGAGACCCTGCGCCGGCATCAGCCGGACTGGACCTTCTGGCTCTGCCTCTCCGATCGCGAGCCGGACGGCTTCGTCTTCGATCCGGCGCTGGAGCCGATCGATCGTGTGGTGCGGGTGGAGGAGCTGGGGATCCCGAATCTGGATCCGTGGATATTCGAGCACGACGTGGTCGAGCTGTGCACGGCGGTGAAGGGCCCGATGCTCTGCCGGCTACTCGAGCACCGCGCCGCCAAGGTCGTCTATCTGGACCCGGATATCGCGCTCTTCGCCGACCTGGCGGAGGTCGAGCGGCTGCTCGATCGCTACCACGTCGTGCTGACGCCGCACCTGAGTGAGCCCGAGCAAGAGCGCCCGGCGATCCTCGACAACGAGATCGGATCACTCAAGCATGGGATCTACAACCTGGGTTTTCTCGCCGTGGCCAACAGCGTCGAGGGGCGGCGGTTCGCCCACTGGTGGCGGGACCGGCTGCTCGAGTTCTGTTTCGACGACATCCCCAACGGGCTCTTTACCGACCAGCGCTGGTGCGATCTGGCGCCGGCCCTGTTCCCGGGTGTCCGGGTGCTGCGCGACCCGGGCTACAACGTCGCCAGCTGGAACCTCAGCCGACGCCCGCTCTCGATCGAGGAGGACGGGAGCATCCGGGCGGCAGGACAGCCCCTGCGTTTCTTCCACTTCACCAAGGTCACGGGGGCCGGCGAGCAGATGCTCGAGCGCTACTCGGGAGGCCGGCTCGCCGTCTTCGAGCTGATGAGCTGGTACCGCTCCCGATTGACGGCGAACGCCGCCGAAGGGGTCCCGCCCGGTTGGTGGGCCTTCGGCCGCTACTCCGACGGCTCGCCCATCCCGCGCGAGCACCGCCTCGCCTACCGCACGAGCCCGTTGCTGCGCGAGCGCTTCCCGGACCCTTTCGCCGCTGGACCTGGATCCCTTGCCGAGGCGCTCAGCGGCCAGTCGGGCTGATTGAGCAACCGCGATACGCCGCCGGATGCCGGGACGGCATCGCCGCGGCCTCCATCAGCGGCCGTTCACCCGCTTGCGATAGGCGCGCAGTATGGCTTCGGTGTCGCCGGCGTCGATCACCCGGCCGTGCTCCATCAGCACGGAGGTCTTGCACATGCGGGTGAGCAGGTCCTCGGAATGGGACGCCAGCACGATGATGGCCGCCTTGGATGTGAACTCGTCGAGCCGCTGCTTCGCCTTGGCGAGGAAGGCCGCATCCCCGGCCCCGATGCCCTCGTCGAGCAGCAGGATGTCGGGCCTGATGGAGGTCGCCACCGCAAAGGCGAGCCGCATGCGCATTCCGGCGGAATAGGTGCGAATGGGCAGCTTGAGGAAATCGCCCAACTCCGTGAAGTCGGCGATATCGTCCATCCGCTCGCGCATCTCATGATCGCCGAGTCCAAGAAACAGGCCCCTGAGGAGGATGTTCTCGTATCCGGAGCTCTCCGGATCCATCCCCAGCGTGATATCGAACAAGGGTGCGACACTGCCCTCGGTCTCGACCGTTCCCTCATTGGGCTCATAGATACCGGCGAGCACGCGCAGCAGGGTCGTCTTGCCCGCCCCGTTGTGCCCGACCAATCCGACGCGGTCCCCGTGATTCAGGGTGAGAGTGACGTCCTCGAGGGCCTGCACGAGGGTGACGCCGTGACCGTCTCCGTCCTCCTTGATCCTTCCTCCGGTGGTGCCGGCCAGCAGCCGCTTCTTGAGCGAGCGACTGCTCTGGTCGTAGATGGGAAAGGAGACCGATACGCCTTCGAGACGAATCCTTGCCACGACAGAGACCTCAAACCCAATAGACGATCCGCCAACGGTAGGCGGTGTAAGCGTACAGAGTCACCGCCCATCCCACCACGGTGATGATGAGCACCCCCAGCCAGTTTTCCCAATGGGGGCTATAGCCAAGCAGTGGTCCGCGCAGGATCTCGACGAGGTGATAGAGCGGGTTGAGATCGAGCAGCAGGGCCCTGCCCGGCAGCATGTCCGGCTTCCAGATGACGGGCGTGATGAAGAAGGCAACCTGAATGACGCTGGCCACGATGAGCGGGACATCGCGGAAACGGGCGCTGAGAAGGCCGAGCAGCAGGCCCATCCAGACCCCGTTCAGCAGAATGAGGAACATGGCGGGCACGATCTCGAGAATATGCCACCCCGGGTTTGTGCCATAGAGCAGCGCGACGATGAAAAAGATCCAGATGTTGTGACCGAAGATGATGAGGTTGCTCCACACCGTCCGGTAGACGAAGGTGGAAATCGGTGCGGCGAGCTGCCGCATGATGTAATCGGCGGAGGTGAAGGCCCTGGTGCCGTCGAGTATGAGCCCGGAGATCAGGCCCCAGATCACGAAGCCGCAGGCGAGATAGGGTAGATAGTCCTCCAGCTTGAGCTTGAAGATCTGTCCGTAGAGGAGCCCGAGGGCGCCCACCATGACCCCCATCGAGATGGTGATCCAAAAGGGGCCGATCGCGGAGCGGCGATAGCGCTGACGGATATCGTGCAGCCCAAGCGTGATCCAGAGCCGCCGTCGCGTCCATCCATCGGCGAGGTCCTTGATGCCGCGCCTGAATTGATCGGCGTTGAGACCCTGGCGGAGCTGTGAGGCCAGCCACGAGGGCTGATTCGCCTGACTCTTTGTCATCGTTTACACAACCATTCGCTGGTGCGGCCGTATCCGCAACAGCGGTATCAGTAACAGGGTGGGCAGCCCCGCGGCGTCGCAGCGACAAGCGGCGCCAGCGCCATGACCGCTCCGGTCAATGGGTCAATCGGTGCTGTTCAGTGCACTGGATCCTTTCGCTCGGGAAGGGGTTTAAGGCCTCATCGATCGGGGGAGCGCTGTGCGGGATCACGCAGCGGCGGGATCAGGGGGCGAAGCCCAAAACTGCCGGGCGAGGGGGCTTATGATAGCATGCGCGGTGAGCGGCCAGTGCCGCCGAAGGCTGTCGACAGCCAGTGTCTCCGGGGCCTTCGAGTCCTGCCCCTTCGATACCCGGCGCGAGCGGCACACACCGCGCGGCGCCGGCTGATTGTCCAGGCTGCTCGCGCGCTCGATCCTTCGTACCGTCTCCACCAGGGCGCCCATCTCAGATGCTCATCGATCTCGCTCGCCCCCTCTGGCGGCTGCTGCCCATCAGCATCCCCACCCGCAAGAGGATCAAGGCCTGGTTCGTCCTGCGTGTGCCTGGTCTTGCGCGGGCGACGCCACCGCCTCAGCGCGCCGAGCCCGCCGCGCCGACTGAGTGGGACGGCGACTGGGAGGGACTCTTCCCGCTGCCGGTCGAGAACCCGAGCCGGGTCCTGGTGGTCGATTGGAAGCCGCCGATGCCCGACCGGGACTCCGGCTCTTTTCGCATGCGCAAGCTCCTGGACTGCCTGATCGATGGAGGCATCCCGGTGGACTTCGTCGGTGACGCGCCGGCGCTCGAGGACGCCTATGTGGAGCAGCTCCAGGCACTTGGCATCCGTGTCGAGATCGGCATGCCCGCCGCGGCCGAGCTGCTGAAGGGGCAGGGGGGCGACTACCGGACCGTGGTCCTGTCCCGGCCCGAGGTAACGGAGCTCTATCTGCCCCTGGTCCGGGCCTACGCACCGGGGGCCAGGGTCGTCTACGACACGGTGGATCTGCACTGGGTGCGTTTCGAGCGGGGGGCGCGGATCGATGAGGATCCGGCGGAGCTGCTCGAGCGCTCCGACTACTACCGGCGTCTGGAGATGTCGAACGCCCGCTCCGCCGACGTAACCCTGGCGATCAACGAGGACGAGCGGGCGATCCTGCTGGCCGAGAATCCCGGCCTCACCGTCTCGGTCGTGCCCAACGTCCACGAGGTGGTGGGGACCCGGATGCCCTTCGCGGACCGTCGGGGCCTCTTCTTCATCGGCGGCTTCGACCACGCCCCCAACGTGGATGCGGTGCGCTTTCTGGTCTCAGACATCCTCCCGGCGGTGCGCGCGAGGTTGGGGGACGTTGAGCTGCATGTGGTCGGCAGCAATCCGCCGGAGGCGATTTCAGAGCTCGCGAGCGATGCGGTGAGGATCGAGGGTTTCGTCAGGGACGTTGGCCCCTGGTTCGAGCGCTCACGGGTGTTCGTCGCGCCCCTGCGTCAAGGGGCGGGAATGAAGGGCAAGATCGGCCACAGCCTCAGCTACGGCCTGCCCCTGGTCACGACGCGGATCGGCGCCGAGGGCATAGGTCTGGTCGACGGGGAGAACGCCTTCGTCGCGGACGACCCCCAGGAGCTCGCCGACAAGGTGGTGGCGCTCTACCAGGACCCGGAGCTGTGGCAGCGCTTCTCGTCCGCCGGCATGGAGCTCCTCAGAACCCGCTTTTCCGCGGCCGCCGTGCGTGCACCATTGCTGACGGCGCTTGGGCTTGAGACGCCCCCGCCCGGCGACCGGCAGGGGGCCCCGCTGCAGCGCGGGACTGCCGTCGCGGCGGCCAGCGCCGCGACTTAGGCGTGGGCGTACGACCGGGCGGAGGGGCGGCGCCGCTCGGGCGCCGGCGCCATGCCACGATCGATCGGGCCTCCGTGCCGTGAAATCGCGTCTGGCCCCGCTCGCCCGCCGGCTTCCCATCAGCCCGCCCTTACGGCGCCTGCTGCGCGTCTCTGCCAATCGCCTACTCGGCCTCTTGGGTTATGGGGCGGCCCTTCCCGGCGTGGCGGCGGATCAGCTCGAGCGCCCGGCACCCGGCAGCGGTCTGGACTTCTTCTTTTTGGGGATCATCGACTGGCACTTCCGGTTCCAGCGTCCGCAGCAGCTCGCCACCCGTCTCGCCGCGCGCGGTCACCGGGTCTTCTACTGCTCGAGTAATTTCATCGACCAGCGGGGGCACGGCTTTCGCGTCGAGCGGCTCGATCCGGATCGGGCGCTCTGGCAGGTGTATCTGGGGCTTCGCCACGCCCCGGACATCTATTCCGAGTCCCCGTCCCCACCCCAGGCCGCGCAACTGGGACAGGGGCTGGAGGACCTGGTTCGCTGGGTCGGGGCCCGGCGGCCGGTGCTGGTCCTGGGGCACCCCTTCTGGTGGGACGGCGTCAAGGGCCGCGAGGATGCGCTGCTGATCTACGATCGGATGGATTTTCATGCGGGGTTCGGGGCCTATCCCGCCGCGTTGACGAGGGCCGAAGAGGCCCTGATGCGGGATGCGGCCCTCACCCTGAGCTCGTCGGCGTGGCTCGATGAGGATACGGCGCGCTTCACCCCGCGGCACCGGCTGATTCGCAACGGCGCCGATTACGCGCACTTCTCCGCTCCCTGCGAGCGGCCTTATCAGGACCCCCAGGGTCGCCGGCTGATCGGCTACTTCGGCGCCATCGCCACCTGGCTGGATCTCGCTCTCGTTCGTGCCGTGGCGGATCGGTTCCCGTCCTGCGCCGTGGTGCTCATCGGACATGATCAAATCGGTCTGCGCAGGCGCTTGTCCGGGCATCCCAATCTGGTCCTCCTGGATGAGGTCCCCTATTGCGAGCTGCCCAACTATCTCTGCGCCTTCGACGTCTGCCTGCTGCCGCGCCTGCTGACACCCCTCACCCGGGCGATGAATCCGGTGAAGCTTTACGAATACCTGTGCTCGGGACGCCCGGTGGTGGCGACGGATCTACCGGAGCTCTCCCAGTTCGACGGACTGGTGTACCGGGCAGACTCACGCGAGGGGTTCCTGGAGGCGGTACAGAGCGCCCTGGATGAGGCGCCCGATGATCCGCGCAGGGCCCTTCGCAAGGCCTTCGCGGCCGGCCAGACCTGGGACGCCCGGGCGGCTGAGCTCGAGCGTGAGGTGCTGGCCTTACTCGACGGCGGCTCCCGGTCGGCCAGCGACGCGGGTCCGGCAAGCGCCGATGCCGACCCTGTTTGACTATCTGCCCCGGGCCCGGCACGTCCTCAAGACCGAGGGCCCGGCCGTCTTTCTGCGCAAGCTGCGACGCCGGCTGGTCACCACCTCACTGGTCGTGGCGCGCCGAGCACAGCTGCTGGATCTCAGGGAGCCCTTTGCGCCCCTGCGCTTCGCGCCGTGCCCGCGCCCCGAGGTGTCCATCGTTATTCCAGTCTTCAACCAGTATTCCTACACCTATCATTGCCTTGCGGCACTACGCGGGCTCCCGGACCGGACCCCGTTCGAGGTGATCCTGGTCGACGACTGCTCGAGCGACCAGACAGCGGTCGGGCTCGCGGCCCAGGAGAACGTGCAGGTGCTGCGAAACCCGGAGAACCTGGGTTTCATTCGCTCCTGCAATCGGGGCGCGGCCCAGGCGAGCGCCCGCCTGCTGGTGTTTCTCAACAACGACACCCAGGTGCAGCCGGGCTGGCTGGATGCCCTGGTGGCGACCTTCGAGCTCAGGCCGGATGCGGGTCTGGTGGGCAGCCGGCTGATCTATCCCGACGGCCGCCAGCAGGAGGCGGGCGCCATCCTGTCCGCTGACGGGTCGGCCTGGAGCTACGGCCATCTGGATGACCCCTACAAGCCCCAATACAGCTACCTGCGCGAGGCGGACTACTGTTCCGGAGCGGCGCTCGCCATCCCCCGGGGGCTGTTCGAGCGGCTCAGTGGATTCGACACCCGGTTCGCCCCCGCCTATTACGAGGACACGGATCTGGCCATGCGGGTGCGAGCGGCCGGACTGCGGGTCTATTACCAGCCCCAGGCGCGGGTGGTGCACTTCGAGGGGGCGAGCGCTGGGACGGATCGCGGTCCAGTGGTCAGCGGCATGAAGCGCTATCAGGAGATCAACCGGGCGCGGTTCCTGGAGCGCTGGGGGGACGCGATCCGGGACTGGGGCAGCCGAGGCGAGGACCTGGAGCGGAGAAAGGAGCGCCGGGTGAGGCGTCGTGCCCTGGTGGTGGACAACTACATGGTGACGCCGGACCGGGAGTCGGGGTCACTGCGCCTGTCCAATCTGTTCTCGATCCTGCAGGAGCTGGGGTTCAAGGTGACCTTTGCCGCCGCCAACCTGGAGGCGCCGGAGCCCTATGTCTCCCAGCTGCAGGGACGGGGGATCGAGTGTCTGTACCGCCCCCATGTGCGCTCGATCCGGCGGCATCTGGCCGCCCAGGGTGGTGTCTACGACCTGGTGATCCTGAGCCGGGCGGACGCCGCGGCGGCGGTGATGTCCCATGCCCGGCGCTCCTGTCCCAATGCCCGCATCCTCTTCGATACCGTCGATCTTCACTTCCTGCGGGAGGGCCGGCTCGCGGAGCTCACCGGGGATCGCTCCACGCGGCGGCTGGCAGAGCGGCGCAAGCGCCAGGAGCTGGGCCTGATCGACGCGGCCGATGCCACCCTGGTGGTCAGCGAGGCGGAGCTCGGGCTGCTGCGGGCCGAGCGTCCTCGGGCCCGGCTGAAGCTCGTGTCCAACATCCACCGGGTCTTCGGCAGCGCCGCGCCCTTCGAGGCGCGCCGCGACATCCTCTTCATCGGCGCCTTCGCCCACCCGCCGAACACCGACGCGGTGCGCTGGCTGGCCGGCGAGATACTGCCCCTGGTGCGCGCCCAAGTGCCCGATCTGCACTGTCACGTGATCGGCGCCGACCCGCCGGCGGATATCCGCGCCCTCGCCGGTCCGGGGCTCAGCCTCCACGGATATGTGCCGGATGTGACCCCCTACTTCGCCGGCTGCCGGCTCTCCGTCGCACCCCTGCGCTATGGGGCCGGGGTCAAGGGCAAGATCAACCAGAGCCTGGCCCACGGGCTGCCCGTGGTGGCCACCAGCCAGGCAGCCGAGGGCATGTATCTGGTCGATGGGGACTCTGTCCTGATTGCGGATACAGCCAGGGACTTTGCCGATGCCATCCTGCGTCTCTACACCCAGGCCCCGCTTTGGGAGCGCCTCTCGGCGGCCGGCCTCGCGGTGATGGAGACCCACTTCAGCTTTGCCGCGGCGCGTCGGGCCCTCGCGGAGTTGCTCGGTGACTGACCGCCCCGCGCCTGCCCCGCAGATCAGCGTCCTGATCGTCAACTTCAACGCCGGCGATCTGCTCGCCGACTGCGTGACGGCGGTTCTGGCATCGCCACCGGACCTCGAGGTCTGGATCAGCGACAATGGATCCACCGACGGAAGTCTGGTCGCCGTTGCCGCCCGTTTCGGCTCGGACCCGCGGCTGACCCTGGTGGAGAACCACGCCAACCTGGGGTTTGCGGGGGGCAACAACCGGGTGCTGGAGCGGGCGAGGGCGCCCTATCTCCTGTTTCTCAATCCCGATTGCATCCTGGCTCCGGACACCCTGACGCGGATGCTCGGGTTCATGGAATCCACCCCCGATGCCGGCATGGCGGGCTGCACCATCCGCAACCCGGACGGCAGCGAGCAGGTGGCGAGCCGCCGGGCGATTCCCGACCCCTGGATCGGGCTGGTGCGGGTGCTCCGTCTTGAGCGTCTGTGGCCGAATCTCACCCGGGGCCGCCAGCTCGATCTCAGCCATCAGCCCCTGCCGGATCGACCGACCCGGGTGGACGCCATCTCCGGGTCCTTCATGCTGGTGAGACGCCAGGCCCTGGACGCGGTGGGCCCCCTGGATGAGGGCTACTTTCTCCATTGTGAGGACCTCGACTGGTTCGTGCGCTTCGCCCGCGCGGGCTGGGGCATCTATCTGGTGCCGGATGTCCAGGTGGTCCACCACAAGGGCGCCTGCAGTACGGCCCGGCCGCTGCGGGTGGAGTGGCACAAGCACCGGGGCATGGCCCGCTTCTTCCGCAAGTTCCAGTTCCGGAGCTACCCGCTGCCGTTCAGCCTGCTGGTGCTGCTGGGGATCTGGGTCCACTTCGGGCTCTGGGCCCTGCTCAAGGTGCCGCGCCAGTTACTGATCCAGTTACCGAACCGGTTGCTGAGCGGGCCCCGACGCCGGGACGATTCCGGGAGCGCGGCGCCATGAGCGGATCCGAGCCGACCCCGGTACTGCGGGACCTGCCGGTCCTGGTGACCGGGGCCACCGGCAAGGTGGGCCGGCGCCTGGTCTCAGCCCTGCTCCGTGAGGGCTCACGGGTCTCGATCCTGACCCGGGACCCCGAACGGGCGCGTGGCCTCTGGCCTGGTGAGCCCCTCGAGTGCCGCCTTGCTGATCTCACCGACGCCACATCCCTGGACGGGCTGCTCGAGGGCATCGAGGCGGTCTTCCATCTCGCGAGCTATTCACCCGCACCCGGGGAGCCGGACATCTACGAGGCCCCCGCCCACTGGCCTGTGACCGCGCTCGGCACCCGTAACCTGGCGGCGCAGGTCCCCGCGAGCCCAGTCCGGCGTCTGGTCTACATGAGCAGCGTCAAGGCCATGGGCGATGCGGCGGCGGCCCAGGGTCGGCCGGCGGACGAGACCAGCGAGCCGCGACCGGACAGCCTCTATGGGCGCGCCAAGCTCGAGGCCGAGCGGTGCATCCTGGGGTTGGGGCGGGGCGGGGCCGTCCACACGGCGGTCGTGCGCCTACCGATGGTCTATGGGCTGGAGGGCGAAGGCAACATCGCCCGCATGATCGAGGCGGTCGCACGCGGCCGCTTTCCCCCCTGGCCCCGGCTCGAGAACCGCCGCTCCGCCGTCCATGTGGAGGACGCCGTGAGGGCGGTGCTGCTCGCGGCGCAGGACCCCCGGGCGGCCGGTCAGGTCTACCTGGCGACCGATGGGCGACCCTACTCGACCCGCTGGCTCTATGAGCAGATCCGCCTGGCCCTCGGCAGGCCCGCACCCCGCTGGACCCTGCCGCTGTCGCTGCTCGGCGCCGCGGCCTGGGTCGGCAGCCAGGTGGAGGTGGCGACCGGCCGCGCCATGCCGCTCACCCGTGTCGGTCTCGCCAAGCTGACCGGAGACGCCTGGTACTCCTCGCAGAAGCTCCGTGACGAGCTGGGTTTCGAGCCGCGGCACGACCTGGAGCGGGAGCTACCCGGGATGGTCCGCTCCTATCTCGAAGCCGTGACGGCACGAGCGGAGAGGCGATCATGACAGCCCGGCGGCGAGCCTCCCGAGCTCGGCGCGCCGGCGGGTCAGGGACTCGGTTGGCGTCATCCCGGACCAGGTGAGGATCTGGGCCCAACGCTCGGACCAGTCGTGACGCTCCAGGCTGTTCCTAACGTTCGCGGCGCGGATGCGCCCGAGGCGTTGGGGATCGCGCTCGAGCGCATCGAGCAGGCTCGCCACATCGGCGCTGCCGTAAGGCAGCCGCACGACCGCGTCGGGCCAGTCGAAGTGCTCGTGGAAGGAGGCCACGTCCGGCGGATCGCCGATCATGACGGTCCCTGCCGCCGCGCCCTCGAAGAAGCGAAATCCCACCTCCTCCTGGGCCCCCCGCTCGCCCCCCTCGTTGACCTTGGCCTTGTTGGCCATGAAGAAGCGGGTGCGCTTGAGCTTCTCGGCCAGCAGCATCCGATGCTGGGCGGGATCCTGGACCGGCAGGTTGCCGCGCACGGTGTCGAAGAGATAGAAGAGCCCCCGCTCCCGGCTGTAGTCGAGCAGGGCCTCGTGGGTGAGCGCATGGCGCCGGCCCATGTTGTAGATGTCGATGCAGCGCTCCGGCGGCTTGTCGCCCGGGAAGAAGCGCAGGGCGTCGATGCCGGGGGCGATGTAGCGGACCGGCCGGCCGATGACCCGGGCCAGCGGCTCGACGGTGCGGCGGCAGTTGGTCAATACCTGATCGAACTGCCGCAGTATGACCAACTGGCTCTCGAAGCGGCCCAGGTCCTGGGCCCAGAGCTCCTCGATCAGGCAGACCGCGTGCCCGCAGCGCTCGCGCCAGCCCCTGAGCGCGTTGAGCGTCGGCAGGTCGGTCGCGAACTGAAAGACCGCGAAGAACAGCCGATACTCGCGCTCGACCCGCTGGGTCCTCACCGCGGGGTTGACCCGGCTCAGCAGACGGGTCCGCCGTCCCGCCTTGTTGACCAATCGGTACACCAGCTCGCCCGCGGAATGGCGATAGAGCGGCGCGACCAGATCCACCTGGTCCATGGCGGCAACGGCGTCCTCGAGCTCGTAGGAAAAGCAGCGCGAGATCCAGGGTGCCAGACCGCGCTGGGAGAAGAGCAGGACCCGGGCCAGCTCGCTCATGGCCCTTGATCCACGAGGATCTCGGCGCGCACACCCAGGGACCTGAGGTCGGCGGCGATCTCGTCCCGGTACTGGGGGTTGAGCACGATCACCAGGTCGGGAGCGATGGCGCGCAGCGCCGCGGGGGCCAGTACCGGATGGCCGGTGCCCGGCACGAAGCGGCCATGCTTGACCGGGTTGAGGTCGATCAGGGCGCTGATGGCCCCCCGGTCCTCCACGGCATTGACCAGGCTGACTCCCTTGGAGCCGGCGCCCCAGACCACGGCACGGCCGCCGGACCCCTCGAGGGCGGCCAGCTCGGACCCGTAGCGCTCGACCTTGGCATGATAGGCGGCGGCGAGTGCCGCCACCAGCCGGCCCAGATCGGCCAGGTCCCCGCCTTCACCCCCGTGCGCCCGCGAGGGCACGCCGGCGGCGGGTCGCCCGTGCAGCCCGAGGAACTGGCCGCCGAAGACGCTCTCCACGGCGTCCGGCTCGAACCCCGCGTCGTTGAAGAGCCGCGTCAGGGACTCGCGGGTGAAGTAGCCGCAATGCTCGTAGATCAGGTCCCAGACCCCGAGGTCGCGCAGGGTGAAGCGCGCGTCGGGCACCTCGAAATAGACCGCCGTGTCACGCTCGCCGATGGCGCGCCGCACCATGCCGAGGAAGGCCGCGGGGCTCGCGATGTGCTCCAGGGCGTGGCGGCACAGGATCAGATCCGCCTCCCGACGGGCATGATGCTCGGAGTAGTGCTCGGGGATCACCTCCACCCCGTCGCGCTCGCCCGGCGGCCCCCGGTACGCCGGGTCGAAGCCGACGCCACGGCCGCCCGAGAGACGCGTAAGCTCCCGCAGGAAATCCCCCTGACCGCTGGCGATCTCCACCACCGTCCTGTTCGCAAGCCTGTGGCGCCCCACGAGTCCCTGGGCCAGCGACCGGGCGTAGCCCTGGAAGTGGGCCGAGTGATGGAGGCTGTTCTCGTAGTCCGCCGAGTAGCGCACCAGGTCCGCGTCGAAGGCGGCGTTGTGGAGATGGCCGCAGCCCGGGCAGTAGCGCAGGTCCATGGTGCCGGTGGGGGCCCCGATGGCGGCCTCGCGGCTGGTGAAGAGCACGTTACAGAGCACCGGCACCCGCGCGATCGTGAGGCAGGGCGTCAGGTGAGCACCGTCGCAGACGGGGCAGTGGGGGGCGGTGCTCGGATCCATAAGACTCACCTGGCTGACGGACTCCACTGACCGCGATCGCCGCCTTGTCGGCTTCAGAGCGCGACCAGCTCCGGGCTCAGGCCCAGGCGCCCCAGGTCGCGGGCGATCTCGTCGCGGTACACCGCGTTCATGATCACCACCAGGTCGGGGCGATAGTCCGCGAGGAGCTCGGGCGCCACGATCTCCTGACCGGTTGCGGGCAGGAAGTGGCCATGGCGGTAGGGGTTGATGTCGACCGCGTACTGGATGGCGTCGCCCAGGTCCAGGGTGGTGAGAAAAGAGACGGCCTTGGAGCCCGACCCCCATAGCACCACGCGCCGATTGGCCCCCGCGGCGGCACGGATCCGCCCCTCCCATTCTTCACGCTTCGCCGCAAAGCGCCCCGGAAAGGTCGCGACCAGCCCGCGCAGCAGATCGAGATCCTGTTCCTCGGCCAGGGGCTCTTGTTCCACCGGCTCCGCGGCCGCCCGCGCCTCGATGGTGAGGTACTGACCCTGGTACTCGGTGGACAGGTCCAGCACCTCGAAGCCGCTGCGCCTGAACAGGCGTGCCACGGATCCAGGGGAGAAGTAGGAGCAGTGCTCGTAGTAGATGTCCTCGAAGGCGCAGTCCCTGAGGATTCGGGTCGTCTCGGGGATCTGGAAGAACACCAGGGTGCCGATGCGCTCCCCGATGGCTCGCCTCAACGTACGCAGAAAGCCCCCGGTGGGGGCGATGTGCTCGAGGGTCATCTTGCAGGCGAAGAAGTCCCCCTGCACATCGGCGTAGGCCTCGGAATAGAAGTCGGCCACGAAGCGGACCCGATCCGCGGCCGGTCCCTGAATCCGCTCCTGGCGCACGCCCGGATCAAAGCCCACGCCGCGGTTCCCGCCCAGCTCGCACAGGAGCATCAGAAACTCGCCCTTGCCGCAGCCGATCTCCACGATGTCACGACCGTGCAGATCGTGACGCTCGATCAGGCGTTCCGCCAGTGTCCGATGGAAGGCGTTGAAGGTGCCGGAGAAGCCCTGGGTCTCCTCGTAGCGGCCCGAGTATTCGGTGAGGGCGGGGTCGAAGGCCAGATTGGCGATGAATCCGCAACTGTCGCAGAAGCCGAGTCGGATCTCCCCGCGCGGGTAGGTGCGGGCCTCCTCCGGGCTCTGCATGAGGATGCAGCTGTTGGTGGGGACGGCCGCCGCCTCGTGAAAGACCCGCATCCCCGGGGCGCCGCAGCTCGGGCAACGGGCCTCTGTCATGGCCGTCTCACCTGCATCCTGGGGGGCCTCAGAGGAAACCCGGCTCCGGGACCGGGATGATGAAGTGTCCGCCCCGGTGGCGGTACTCCGCCTGCTGGGCGGCGATCTCCTGGGCGAAGTTCCAGGCCAGCAACAGGCAATAGTCCGGTTGATCCTCGAGCAGCCGCTCGGTGGGGCAGATGGGCAGCCGTTGCCCCGGCATGAAGCGGCCGTGCTTGTGTGTGTTGCGGTCCACCACATAGTCGATCAGCTCGGGGCCGAGCCCGACATAGTTGATCAGGGTGCAGCCCTTGGCCGCGGCGCCGTAGGCGGCGATGCGCTTTCCCTCGCCCTTGAGCGTGCGCAGCAGCCCCAGCAGCTCCTCCTTTACCCCCTCCACCCGGTGGCCAAAGTCCCGGTAATAGTCGATACGGTCCAACCCGCTTCGCCGTTCCAGCGCCAGCAAGGCCGGCACCGAGTCCCCGACCAGCTGCTCGCGCCCGACATAGAGGCGAAGGGAGCCCCCATGGATGGGCAGGCGGCGCGCCTCGTTGAGAAAGAGCCCGTGACGGCGGAACAGCTGGTCCAGGGCGGTGACCGAGAAGTAGCAGAGATGCTGGTGATAGATGGTGTCGAACTCCACCTGGTCGATCAGGTCCTTGACATAGGGGACCTCGATGACGATGACCCCGTCGTCCTTGACCAGGGCCGCGAGTCCGGCGACGAATCCGTTGGTGTCCGCCACATGGGCGAGCACGTTGTTGGCGTGAATCACATCCGCCCGGCGACCCTCCCTGGCCAGTTGATGGGCGAGCTGCTGGGTGAAGAAGGTGTTGAGGGTGGGCACGCCCGCGGTCTCCGCCGCCCGGGCCGGGCCCTCGGCCGGGTCGATGCCGAGCACCGGGATGCCGCGCTCCACATAGTGTTTGAGTAGATAACCGTCGTTACTCGCCAGCTCGATCACCAGGCTCTCCGCATCCAGGCGGCGCGCGGCGGTCAGCTCGAGCACATTGGCACGGGAATGTCGCACCAGCTCGTCGATGAACGACGAGAAGTAGGGGTAGTCCTCGCAGAACAGGATCTCTGGGTCCACAGTCTCCCGGATCTGCAGCAGGCTGCATTGGGGGCAGAAGACGACCTCGAGCGGGAATCTCGGCTCCGGCTCGTCCAAATGTCCGGCTTGGATGAGGCGGTCCGCCAAGGGCGAAAGGCCTAGATCAAGGACCGGCCTGAGGTCCTCATGTCCGCAGGAGCGGCAACCGTCGATACTCGCCAAGATGTGGCCTCCCTTGCTCAGGCCTGTCTGTCGGTCCAGCGCAGCTCGTGGTCGAGCGCGCCGTCGCTCACCAGCCGCTTGACGTGCGCGATGCGCTTATAGCGCTCGCCCTCGAAGTCATCGAGGGTGAGACCGACGGCCTTGTAGGCCTGGTAGAGCTCCTCGATGCCGCGCCGTGCGGTCCACTGGGGCTTGAAGCCGTGGAGGGTCCGGGCGATCTTGTTGCAGTCGACCCGGTAACACCGGGTGTCGGGTCCGGCATCCGGGGCGTATTCGATGCGGCAGTTGGGTACCACCTCGCGCACCATCTCCGCCAGCTCCCGGATCTGGTAGTTCTCGGTGGTGGTGCCGACGTTGAAGGCCTGATCGTGGATGAGCTCCCGCGGCGCCTCCAAGGCGGCGATGTAGGACCGGGCGATGTCCTCCACGTGAACGACCGGGCGCCAGGGGCTGCCGTCGCTCTTGAGATAGACCAGGCCCTCCGTGAAGGCCCAGGCGGTGAGGTTGTTGATCACCAGGTCGAAGCGGATGAGGGGCGACATGCCGTAGGCGGTGGAGGCGCGCAGATAGGTCGGTGAGAAGTCGGCGTCCGCCAGTGACTCGAGCGCCGACTCCACCCGGACCTTGGAGACCCCATAGGGTGTGACCGGGTTGAAGGCGGCGTGCTCGTCCAGGAAGTCGAGGCCGCCGGCGCCGTAGTTGCTGCAGGAGGAGGCGAACAGGAAGCGCTCCACCCCACTTTGCTTGGCGAGCCGGGCCAGGTGCACCGCCGCGGCCTCATTGATCTCCTCGGTGAGGTTCGGCTTGTAGTCCCCGAGGGGATCGTTGGAGAGACCGGCGAGGTGGATGATGGCCTCGAGTCCCCGGAGATCGTCCGCCGTCACGTCGCGGATGTCCTTGTCGATCTGCTCGATGGCGGGGACGGAGCCGGTGAACAGGCAGGAGGCGAAATAGTTGGTGTCGAGGCCGACTACCTGGTGGTCGCGCTCCAACAGCATGGGGACGAGCACGGTGCCGATGTAACCGTTATGCCCGGTGACGAGTACGCGCATCTTTTTTCCAGTCGATGGTGTCTAGGAGCGATACCGCGAGCGCGGAGGCTCGGTTCAGGATCTTGCTTAAGCCCAGGTCTTCCAGGGTGCTGAGCCCTCGGCCCAGAGTCGCTCCAGGAGCTTCTTGTCGCGGATGGTGTCCATGCACTGCCAGAAGGACTCGTGACGATAGGCCATGAGCTGACCGTCGGCCGCCAGGCGCTCGAGTGGCTCCTTCTCCCACTGGGTGGAGTCGCCGTCGATATAGTCGAAGATCCCCGGCTCCAGGACGAAGAAAGCCCCATTGATCCAGCCCTCGCTCGTCTGGGGCTTCTCGGTGAACTGAGTCACCTGATCCCCCTCGAACTCGAGGTGGCCGAAGCGGGCCGGCGGCCGCGCGGCGGTCAGGGTGGCGAGGCGGCCGTGGGAGCGGTGAAATCGGAGCAGGGCATCGAGGTCGACGTCGGAGACCCCGTCGCCCCAGGTGAGCATGAAGGTGCCTTCGCCCATCCAGTCCTTGAGGCGCTTGATGCGCCCACCCGTGGCGGTGTCCTGGCCCGTGTCCACCAGGTCGACGGTCCAGTCCTGCTGGTGACGGTCGTGAAGGGTGACGGTGCCGGTGCCGGTCTGCACCCTCATGTTGCTGTGCAGGGTGGCGAACTCCCGCATCCAGCGCTTGATGTACTCGCCCTTGTAGCCGAGGCCCACCACGAACTCCCGGAAACCGTAGTGGGAGTAATGCATCAGGATGTGCCAGAGGATCGGCTGACCGCCGATCTCGACCATGGGCTTGGGTTTGACCTCGGTCTCCTCAGCGAGCCGGGTGCCCAGGCCGCCAGCGAGTATGCCTACCTTCATGGCCCCCCCAGAGGCGTGTCCGGCGGTGCCGGGGATAGCGCGATCATAGCATCGCGGATGCGCCGGTCCGGTCTCACCAGGAGACGGCGGCAGTGGCGACGTCCTTGAGCATCGTCGCGATCCTGGACATCACCGCGCTGCCCTCGATCTGGTCCTGGGGGATCTCCCGGTGGACCACGAAGGTGGTGCCCTCCCGCTCGGGCAGGGTGTAGAGGCTGATGATGAAAGGGCAGTTGACGATCCGCTCGGGCGCCTCGGCCGTCATCTCGCGGGACAGGACGGCGCTGCAGAATTCGACCGACTCCGCCCGCCCGTAGATCTGCTGGTCCATTCCGAGGTCCTTCCCGGTGCGCTCCAGCATCTCGGACATGTGCATGACGTTGTTGATGTACAGGCCCCGCTCCTCGATCGCCAGCTTCAGTCCCTGCAGGACGTCGTCGAAGGAGGCGTCGCTTTCGTAGACGGCATAGCCGCTCCCCGCGCTGCCCGTGCCGCAGACGCACAGGAGGACGACCGCGAGGGCGAGCAAAGGGTCTCGGGGTTGGGTTTGGGATCTTGGCATCGTCGGCTCCGGCGCTCGATCTTGGGGGACAGCTGGGCTCGGGCGTCCAATCTTAACCGCGATAGGCCCTGAAACGATCGACAGGAGCCGCTGACGAAGGACCCCGCGGGTTGCGCGGGGTCTGATCCTCAGCCTGAGGAATCCGCCTCAGTACTGATTCATCGGACGGAAGGCGGGGGCTGAAGGCCATTCGGTGCTGGGCGCGGTCTGCTGGGCCGGTTTCTGGCGCTGTGACGACTCCAGCTCCTCGATGCGGCGCTTCAGGGCGTCGATCTCACCGCTGTTGCTCGAGCCCGACTGGGCCGGCGCGGCGGGCGCCGCGGGTGGGGGGGCCACCATGGGCGCGCCGTAACCGGGAACGCCGTACCCCGGGGCACCGTAGCCGCCTCCATAGGGCGCCCCATAGCCGCCGTAGGGGCCGCCGCCGTAGGGCCCACCGCCATAGGGCCCGCCGCCATAGGGCCCGCCGCCCCAGGGCCCGCCGCCGTAGTAGTCATCGTCGTAATAGTCGCGGTCGCGGTTCTTTCCCCCGCCCATCCAACGCCCCGGGTTCATCATGTCCCCGAAGTTGAACGCCTGGGCGACGGGGACATAGCCGGTGACGGCGACGATGGCGCCGAGGGAGAGAGCGGATAGGATCTTGATTGGCTTCAGAGACACGTGGGACTTCCTCCTGTCAGGGGTTCTCTTTCTAAATTGCATAACGAGAATCTGTGAGCGCGGCAGCCAGCCGATGGCGCACTGCGCACTTCTTACACCCAACGGAACTAGTGGTCAAATGCGCGCCGGGAACGCCGGCGGCTGCTCACCCCTGGCTCGACCGGGAGATCCAACGAAGCGCTGGCCCCGACGGGTTGACGGTCCCCGGCGTGGCGAGCTCGCGGGCCTCTCACTCAGGCCACAGGCCCCGGATGGCGGCGATCCCCTGGGCGCCGTGGTGGATGGCATCGGTCAGGTCCGTCGCGTCCATGCCGCCCAGGGCATAGATCGGCAGGGGTGCCGGGTCCGCGAGTGCCGCAAAGCCGTCCCAGCCCAGCGCCGGGGCGCCCGGGTGGGTGGCGGTGACCTTCACCGGTGCAAGCAGGGCGTAGTCGAGTCCCAGTGCGGCGGCGTGGGCAAGCTCCGCGGCATCATGGCAGGAGGCGCCGATCAGCTCATGGGAGCCCGCCGGGCGGCAGTCCAGGAAGCGGAGCCGGCCGGCCCTGAGGTGCAGGCCGTGGCGGGGCGCCCCGACCAGGCTATCCGGCTCGCGGTTGAGCAGGAGCCTGGCGCCCGCCTCCTCACAGCGATCGAAGGCGCCGCGGGCCAAACGGCGGTAAGCGGAATCGTCGATCCCGTGGGCGCGCAGCTGCACCAGACGGATGCCGCTGCTCAGTGCACGCTCCAGGCGCGCGAGGAAGGACAGCGGATCCCCTGGATCGGCGCCGGTGATGAGCAGGAGCTCGGGCAGGCGCAGCGCCGAGATGATGGGGCGATCGGCCGCGGGGAAGGCGGCAGGGTCCATCGCCTGGGGGAGGAGCCAGTCGAGCGGCTGGCCTTCCAGACCCCGTGGTTCCCCGGCATAGGCCTGTACGCGCCGCACGTCCAGGAGGATGCGCCGATCACCATAGTCATGGTGGACGCGGATCAGCGGCCGGCTGGCAAAGACGCGGATGCCGAGCTCTTCGGCGAGCTCCCGCGCCAGACCCTGCTCGGGCGCCTCGCCGGGCTCCAGCTTGCCGCCCGGAAACTCCCACAGGCCTCCCTGATGGACCTGGCTGGGGCGCCGGCTGACTAGGATCCGCCCCTGGCGGTCCTCGATCGCCGCCGCCATGACGTGAATCTGGTCTCGCACCATGGGCTCCGCGGCCGGACTCGGGGCTAGGACCGATACTCCGCGTTGATGCGAACGTAGTCGTAGGAGAAGTCGCAGGTGAGCACCTGGGAGGCGATCGCGCCGCGCCCGAGTGCGACGCGGATCAGGATCTCCGGCTCGCGCATGACCGCGGCGCCCGCCGCCTCCGTGTAATCCGGGGCACGGCCGCCGTTCTCCACCAGCAGGACGTCGCCCAGCCAGATGCGGATCCGCTCGATGTCGAGATCCTGTACCCCTGCCCGACCGATGGCCGCCAGGATGCGTCCCCAGTTCGGGTCCGAGGCGAACAGAGCCGTCTTGACCAGTGGTGAGTGGGCGATTGCGTAAGCCACCCGTCGGGCCTCCACCAGGTCCAGGGCACCCTCGATGCGCACCGTCACCAGCTTGGTCGCGCCTTCTCCATCACGCACGATGGCGGTGGCCAGCTCGACGCAGACCGCCTCCAGGGCGGCCTGGAAGGCGATGGAGTCGGGTCCCTGCAGGTCCGCCAGGGGTCGGTTGCCGAGGGCGCCGGTGGCGGCGATCACGCAGGCGTCATTGGTGGAGGTGTCGCCGTCCACGGTGATGGCATTAAAGGAGGGGTCCACGGCCGAGCGCAGGCACTGTCGCAGCACCCCGGGCTCCACCGCCGCGTCGGTCGCCAGGAAGGCGAGCATGGTGGCCATGTCAGGGCAGATCATGCCCGAGCCCTTGGCCATGCCGGTGAGGGTGGCGGTGCGCCCGGCGAGCTCGACGCGGCGTGAGACGAACTTGGGAACCGTGTCGGTAGTCATGATGGCGCGGGCAGCCCGCGGCCAGCCGGCCTCATCCAGTCCGACGATGAGCCGCGGCAGGGCCGCGGTGATGCGCTCGACCGGCAGCGGCTCACCGATGACCCCGGTGGAGAAGGGGAGTACCGACTCGGCTGTGAGCCCGGTGAGCTGCGCCAGGGCCCCACAGCTCGCCTGGGCGTCGGCGAGGCCGCGGGCGCCGGTACCGGCATTGGCGTTACCCGAATTGATCAGCCACCAGCGCGGGGCCGCCGCCTGCAGATGGGCGCGTGCCAGGGTGACCGGGGCGGCGCAGAAGGCGTTGCGGGTGAAGGTGGCGGCGCAGGCGGACCCCGGGCCCAGCTCCACCAGCACCAGGTCGTCGCGGTCCCGGTAGCGGATGCCGGCCGCCGCGGCGGCGAGGCGAACACCCGCAATGGGAAGAACGGCAGGTCCGCGTCGCTCACGGGACCCCTCAGGACGCCCTGCCGTGACACTGCTTGTATTTCTTGCCGGAGCCGCAGGGGCAGGGCTCGTTGCGGCCGACCTTGCGGCCGTCGCGCACGAAGGGCTGGTGACCCTCCTGATCGGCGCCGGCGGCACCCCGCCCGGCCTCGTCCGGCTCCTCGGCCTGGTCGAAGCCCCTGAACTCCTCATGCTTGAACTCGAACCCGCGCACGGGTTGGGGCGGCGCCTCCAGCTCGGCCACCTGGGCGGGTGACTGGATCTGCAGCTTGTGCAGCGAGGTGACCACCTCTTGCTTGATGCTGTCGAGCAGGGCCGAGAACATCTCGAAGGACTCCCGCTTGTATTCCTGCTTGGGATTCTTCTGGGCATAGCCGCGCAGGTGGATGCCCTGGCGCAGGTAGTCCATGGCGGCCAGGTGGTCCTTCCATTGGGTATCGAGGGTCTGGAGCATCACCGCCTTCTCGATCTGGCGCATGGTCTCGGCGCCGATCACCCGCTCGTTGTCCGCATAGCGCTGGGCAACGGTCGCGGCGATCCGCTCGCGCAGGGACTCCTCGTGGAGCGAGTGATCCTCATCCAGCCACTGACGGACCGGCCAGTCCCCGCTAAAGGTCTCCTTCAGGGCGACCTCCAGTCCGGGCAGGTCCCATTGCTCTTCGAGGCTCTGGGGCGGGATATGGGCGTCGATGGTGGAGGTCAGAAGGTCCGCGCGCATGGCCTTGACCGTATCCGAGACGTCGAGGCTGTCCATCAGCTCCCGGCGTTGGCGATAGATCACCTTGCGCTGGTCGTTGGCGACGTCGTCGTATTCGAGGAGCTGCTTGCGGATGTCGAAGTTGCGCCCTTCCACCTTGCGCTGGGCGTTCTCGATCGCCTTGGTCACCCAGGGGTGCTCGATGGCCTCGCCCTCCTGCATGCCGAGCTTCTGCATCATGTTGGCGACGCGCTCGGAGGCGAAGATGCGCATCAGATTGTCTTCGAGCGACAGGTAGAAGCGGCTCGACCCCGGGTCGCCCTGGCGCCCCGAACGTCCGCGCAGCTGATTGTCGATGCGGCGGGACTCGTGGCGCTCGGTGCCAACCACATGCAGTCCGCCGGAGGTGATGACCTGCTCGTGACGCTTCTTCCACTCCGCGCGTATGGCCGCCTGGTCGGCGTCGGGCCCGGCCTGCTCCAGCTCGGCATCGAGGTTTCCGCCGAGCACGATGTCGGTGCCGCGGCCGGCCATATTGGTGGCGATGGTCACGGCCCCGGGGCGGCCGGCCTGGGCGACGATGCCGGCCTCGCGCTCGTGCTGCTTGGCGTTGAGCACCTCATGGGGGACCTTGTGCTCGCCCAGCAGCTTGGAGACCAGCTCCGAGGTCTCGATGGAGGCGGTGCCGACCAGCGCCGGCTGGCCGCGCTTCACGCAGTCCTGGATGTCCTCGAGGATCGCCTGGTACTTCTCCTTCTGGGTGAGAAAGACCAGATCGCCGCGATCATCGCGGATCATCGGCTGGTTGGTGGGGATCACCACCACCTCCAGGCCATAGATCTGCTGGAACTCGTAGGCTTCGGTGTCGGCAGTGCCGGTCATGCCGGCCAGCTTGGGGTAGAGGCGGAAGAGGTTCTGGAAGGTGATGGAGGCGAGCGTCTGGTTCTCCTGCTGGATCGGCACCCGCTCCTTGGCCTCCACCGCCTGATGCAGGCCCTCCGACCAGCGCCTGCCCGGCATGGTGCGCCCGGTGAACTCATCGACGATGATGATCTGGCCGTCTCGCACGATGTACTCGACGTTTTTCTGGAACAGGGCGTGGGCGCGCAGCGCGGCATAGACGTGGTGCATGAGCACGATGTTGGCCGGGTCATAGAGGCTCTCGCCCTCGCCCAGCACACCGATCTCCACCAGCATGTCCTCGACCTTCTGGTGCCCGTCCTCGCTCAGGTAGACCTGGCGCGCCTTCTCGTCGACGGAGAAGTCACCCGGCCCGAAGTCCGGCTTGCCCTCCTCGTTGGTGATGGGCGACTGACGCGTCAGACGCGGGATCAGCGCGTCGATCTGGCGGTAGAGATCGGTGTTGCCCTCGGAGGGTCCGGAGATGATGAGCGGCGTGCGGGCCTCGTCGATGAGGATCGAGTCCACCTCGTCGACGATGGCGTAGAAGGGGTCGCGCTGCACCCGTTGCTCGGCCACGAAGGCCATGTTGTCGCGCAGATAGTCGAAACCGAACTCGTTGTTGGTACCGTAGGTGATATCGGCGGCATAGGCCTCCCGGCGGGTCACCGGCCGCAGATGGCGGTAACCCTCGCCCTCGGCGGGCTCGAACTGGGGGTCGAAGCGGTAGGAGGCCTGGTCGGGCCCCATGCCGCCGGAGGAATTGATGACACCGACGGACAGGCCGAGAAAATGATAGATGCGCCCCATCCAGGCGGCGTCACGCCGTGCCAGGTAGTCGTTCACCGTGACCACGTGCACGCCCTTGGCTGGCAGGGCATTCAGATAGCCAGCGAGGGTGGCCACCAGGGTCTTGCCCTCGCCGGTGCGCATCTCGGCGATCTTTCCCTGGTGCAGCACCATGCCGCCCACCATCTGGACGTCGAAGTGGCGCATGCCAAGAACCCGCCGGCCGGCTTCGCGGACGACGGCGAAGGCCTCCGGCAGCAGATCGTCCAGGGTCGCGCCGGCCGCGAGGCGATCACGCAACTCGATGGTTTTGCGGGTCAGGGCCTCGTCGGTGAGCGTTTCGATCTGCGGCTCAAGGACATTGATCTGGGCAACGGACTTCAGGAGCTTCTTGACCAGACGCTCGTTGCGGCTGCCAAAGACCTTCTTGAGCAGGTTACTGACCATCGGTGGGACGGGGAGCCAAGGGGAAAAATGCCGGAATCATACCGGAAATCGGCGGCGCCCGCAGATCGGGTGGGGGACATGAGGACGTGTGGCCAGCCCGGGTCGGCCGATGGCTACCTGCCCGCCCCGATCGGAAGGATCGGCGCAGCGGGCAGGCTGAGCACCTTGCAGTCGATGCCGCCGGTAGAAGGCCCGGTGGCGACTCGGTGGCTAACCCGTCTTGTCGAGGGCGGCGACCTCAACAGCTGGGGTTTGGGGGGCCGTGCGTCCGGTGTAGGTCATGGGGTTGAGGTGCCGGCCGTTCTTCAGCACCTCGAAATGACAGTGGGGCCCGGTGGCACTTCCGGAGGAACCGACGGTGGCGATCTTCTGGCCGTGCCTGACCTGTTGCCCCTCCTGCACCAGGTTGGTCTGGTTATGGGCATAACGAGTCACCAGGCCGTCCACGTGACGGATCTCGACGATACGGCCATAACCGCTGCGCTGGCCGCTGAAGGTGACCAGGCCGTCAGCGACGGCGACGATGGGCGCGCCGCGGGGGGCGGCGAAGTCCACTCCCTCGTGGAAGATGCGCCGGTGCTTGATGGGGTGGACGCGGAAGCCGTAGTTGGACGTGATGTAACCCGTGCGCACGGGCCAACCCGAGGGGGTGGACTTGACGGTCAGGTCCCGTTCTACGATGGCCTCCTCGAGGATCTCGAGCTTGCGCTTGCGGTCGTTGACCAGGCTGACCACGCTCCCCAACTCCTGGGCGATCTCTCTGATCGTGTAGTCGCGCACCGGAGCCCCGTCGTCGGGCCCGCCCTGAGGGGGAGGGTTCTGGAAATCGAATTCTTGCGGATTGAGTCCGGACATCTCGACCAGGCGCTCGCCGAGGGCATTGAGCCGCATGAGGTCCGCCTGCAGGTCGCCCAGCCGCGTGGTGAGCGCGTCGACATCGGGGGGCGTGGCCGCCTCGGTTGGTTGGGCGGGGGTCGATGAGGTGGGGCTGGAGAGGGCGAGCGGGGCGGCGTCGACGGCGGGGAAATTCACATACCTCCCCAACCAGAATCCGATTCCCCCACCGGCAAGCGCAAACATAATAACGGCCAAGATGGCTACAATCGCCTGTCCCCGTTGATGTTTTCTTCTATCCAGGTGATGCATCTTCATCCTCTTCGATTGGGCCTTGCCGGCGCGAAGCCGCGTTTATACTACAGGCGCTGGGGTTTGGCGTAGGCCAAATTGCCCTCGGCCAGTGAGCGGGATCAATGTCAAGCGATTTTGCTCACCATTCTCATCGGTGATCAAGCCAGGTAGAGCAAGAACCGGGCCGGGCACATTTTCTCGTCGGATCTTCATCCCATGCGCAAGGGCCGGGCCCACATCCAGGAGCTGCTTCAGTCCATCGAGGGGATCGCCGCCCATCTGGAGCGGCTGAGCCGTGACCAGGGCCTGCTCGGCGAGGTTCGTTCTCACCTCCCCGTGCACACCCGTCCCCACTGCCTGGAGGCCACCCTGGGTAAAGATGGGATGCTGACGCTGATCCTGGACTCCTCGTCGTGGGCCACCCGGGTCCGGTATCTGGAGCTGGAGCTTGCCCTGCAACTCGCCGAGCTGGGCGTGACGGCGGTGAGAACGCGGGTGATGCCGCCCGGGCGGGCCGGCTATCGGCAGGCGTCGGCACGGCTTCCCCTCGGGGCGCGACGGCTGACGCCGGCCGCGGTCGGCCACCTGCTGGAGGCGGCTGACCATATGGCGGATCCGGGGCTGGCCGAGGCCCTGCGTCACCTGGCGGGGACGCGGGGCCGGGGCGACTAGGCCAAGGCAAGCGGCTGGGCGTAGCTGATGGGGGCGGCGAGGGTATCCTCGAACACCGCTTCCTCCCAGGCCTCGCTGTCGGCCAGCAGGGCGCGCAGCAGCTGATTGTTGAGTGCGTGACCGGATTTGTGCCCCTTGAAGGCTCCGATCAGGGTGTGGCCGAGCAGATAGAGATCCCCGATGGCGTCGAGGATCTTGTGTTTCACGAACTCGTCCTCGTAGCGCAGCCCTTCCTCGTTGAGGACTCGGAACTCGTCGACCACCACCGCGTTGTCGAGGCTGCCGCCCAAGGCCAGGTTCTGCTGGCGCAACTGCTCGATCTCGCGCAGGAACCCGAAGGTGCGTGCGCGACTCACCTCCTTGACGAAGGACGAGGTCGAGAAGTTGACCTGGGCACTCTTGGTGCGGTCGTGAAAGGCCGGGTGATCGAAGTCGATCGAGAACTCCACCTTGAACCCATCGTATGGCTCGAAGCGCGCGAATTTGTCGCCGTCGCGCACCTCGACCGGACGCTTGATGCGGATGAATCGCTTGGGCCGATTCTGCTCCTCGATACCGGCCGATTGGATCAGGAACACGAAGGGGCCGGCACTGCCGTCCATGATCGGCACCTCGGGGGCGCTGACATCGACGTATCCATTGTCGATCCCCAGGCCCGCGAAGGCGGAGAGCAGGTGCTCCACCGTCGAGACCCGCACGTCGCCGTTCACCAGGGTGGTGGACAAGCGGGTATCGCCCACGTTGTGTGGGCAGGCGCGCAGCTCGACCGGGTGTTCCAGGTCGACCCGACGGAACACGATTCCGGTGTCTGGCGCGGCTGGCCGCAGGGTCAGATAGACCTTCTCTCCGGTGTGCAACCCGACTCCGGTCGCCCGGATGACATTTTTCAGGGTACGTTGCTTGACCATCGGTCCGGTGCTCCCAGTGCCTGCCGCGGCGATTCGCAGGGCTTGTGGCGTCTTGTCCGTGGGGCGGCGCCAGTGCGCCGCCCCCTCGGGTCCCAGTCGGTTTTGACTCGGCCTTGGACAATAGCCTAGGGTTTTCCCGGACCTTTTTCAAGCTCGACTTGAAAGCGGGTCCTATCTGCTTGTTATTTAAGCATTGACTGGTGAAGGGATTTCCCTCAATCAATCTGCCTGGCGGCGCAGGAAGGCTGGAATGTCGAGATAATCCAAGTCGTTGTCCACGGCCTCCGCGGCGGCGCCGCCTACATTGAGCCCTTGGCGGTAGATGGCCGGGCGCCGATCCATCTCCCGGTAGTCGGGACCGGCATCCTCGCTGTCGTCCGCGACCAGACGCATCGTAGGCTCCGCGATCTTGGGACGGACCACCGACACCCTCCGCGCCCCCAGGCCGGTGGCGACCACGGTGACCCGCAGCTCGTCCTCCAGCTCCGGGTCGATGACGGTGCCCAGAACGACGGTCGCGTCGTCGTCGGCGAAGTCGCGCACCGTGTTGCCCACCTCGTCGAACTCGCCCATGGTCAGGTTCATCCCGGCGGTGATGTTGACCAGGATGCCCTTGGCCCCGGAGAGATCGATGTCCTCGAGCAGCGGACAGCGGATCGCCGCCTCGGCCGCCTCCCGGGCCCGGTTGCTGCCCTGGGCCTTGCCGGTGCCCATCATGGCGACCCCCATCTCGGACATGACGGTCTTGACGTCGGCGAAGTCCACATTGATGAGCCCGGGGCGGGTGATCAGTTCGGCGATCCCGCGGGTCGCGTTGAGCAGGATATCGTTGGCCGCCTTGAAGGCATCGAGCAGGGCCATCTCCTTGCCGAGCACCGCGAGCAGCTTCTCGTTCGGGATGGTGATCAGCGAGTCGACGTGCTTGGCCAGCTCGGCGATGCCGTCCTCGGCGACGCGACGCCGCTTGGTCCCCTCGAAGGGGAAGGGCTTGGTCACCACCGCGACCGTGAGGACCCCCAGCTCCTTGGCGACCTCGGCGACCACGGGTGCCGCCCCGGTGCCGGTTCCCCCGCCCATGCCGGCGGTGATGAAGACCATGTCCGCGCCCTCCAGGGCGTCGGAGATGCGCTCCCGGTCCTCCATGGCGGCATGCTTGCCCACCTCGGGGTTGGCCCCGGCCCCCAGGCCCTTGGTGATGCCTGAGCCCAGTTGCAGGATGGTCTTCACCTTCGAGCCCTTGAGGGCCTGGGCGTCGGTGTTGGCGCAGATGAAGTCCACGCCCTCGATGGTCGACTCCACCATGTGGTTGACCGCGTTTCCGCCGCCCCCGCCGACGCCGACCACCTTGATGACTGCCGTTTGGCTGTGGGTATCCAGCAATTCAAACATTTGAGTATCTCCTCTCGCTCTCTATCTGCACCTGAAACCTCGCTCCCCCGCCAACCGGCGAAGGCCCCCCGACACGGTGCGAAGCCGCTGGCCTTGCACCGCGAGGCCGCAGGAGCGGCCCATTTCGACTCACCGGGGACCCGCCGTCGGGGCCCCGCCGAATTGATCGACCGGGTACGGGCTCGGCCCGCGCCCGGTCGCTAGAAATTGCCCTGGAACCAGCTGCGCATCCGGCCCCAGACGCCCTTGAACCCCTTCTGCTCGGCGAGCTCCGGCCGCCGTGCGAAGCGGTTCTGGCGGGCGTACATCAGGAGGCCCACACCGGTCGAATAGATCGGATTGCGGGTCACCTCTTCCATGCCGATGACGTATTGTGGAACCCCAAGGCGCACCGGCATGTGGAAGACCTCCTCCGCCAGGTCGATCAGCCCCACCATCTTGGCACTGCCCCCGGTGAGCACCACGCCGCCCGGAACCAGCTCCTCGAAGCCGCTGCGGCGCAGCTCCTTGTGCAGCAGGTTGAGGAGTTCCTCGTAGCGGGGCTCGACCACCTCGGACAGGGTCTGGCGCGAGAGCCGCCGAGGTGGTCGATCGCCGATGCTCGGCACCTCGATGGTCTCGCCGCTGGTGGCGAGCTGAGTCAGGGCGCAGGCGTGCTGGATCTTGATCTGCTCGGCGTGCTGGGTGGGGGTGCGCAGGGCCACCGCGATGTCGTTGGTCACCTGGTCACCGGCGATGGGGATCACCGCGGTGTGGCGGATGGCCCCGTCGGTGAAGACCGCCAGATCCGTGGTGCCGCCCCCGATGTCGGCCAGACAGACGCCCAGCTCCTTCTCGTCGTCGCCAAGCACCGCATAGCTGGCGGAGAGCTGCTCGAGGACCAGGTCGTCCACCTCCAGGCCGCAGCGGCGGATGCACTTGACGATGTTCTGCACCGCGCTCACCGCACCCGTGACCATGTGCACGCGGGCCTCCAGGCGCACGCCGCACATGCCGATGGGCTCGCGGATGCCCTCCTGGTCGTCGATGATGTATTCCTGGGGCAGAATGTGGAGGATCTGCTGGTCGGCGGGGATGGCCACCGCGCGGGCCGCCTCCAGCACCCGGTCCACGTCGCTTTGGGCAACCTCACGCTCCTTGATGGCGGTGATTCCGTGGGAGTTGAGGCTGCGCACGTGGCTGCCGGCCACGCCCGCGTGCACCGAATGGATCTCGCACCCTGCCATCAGCTCGGCCTCTTCGACCGCGCGCTGGATGGACTGGACGGTGGACTCGATGTCCACCACCACGCCCTTCTTGAGTCCGCGGGACGGGTGGGTCCCGATGCCGATGATCTCGATCTGGTCGTCGTCCTTGAGCTCGCCAACCAGGCAGGCGATCTTGGAGGTGCCGATGTCGAGACCGACCAGCAGATTCTTGTCATTACGTCGCGACATGCCGTCTCTATCCCCGTTTGCGCGGTCGCCCTTGTTGATCGGTGTCTGCGGGCGCCTGCGCTTGCGCCCTCTGCTCCCACTTCACCGCGAAGCCGTTGGAGTAGCGCAGGTCCACCCGTTTCGGTTGGCCGGCCGCCTCCAGTTGGGCAGCGCTGTTGATGAATCGGCGCAGGCGAAGCTCGGCGCTCGCGGTGCCGAGCTCCAGAGTGGGTCCGGAGACCAGATCGAGCCGCCAGGCCCCGCGCGCGTCCACGCCCAGGGTCTCGATGAGATGGCCGATCAGCATCAGCTCGTCGCGCCACTTGAGATAGCGTGCGACCACCTCCGCCGAGCGCGGGTCGTCGCCCTCCAGGGTCGGCAGTCCGGCCGGGATGGTACCGCTGCGGGGCCGGAACACCAGGCCCTCGGCCGTCACCAGGCCGTCGCCATTCCAGCGCGCCACCGGCTTGTGCTCCTGCACCCGCACCTGCAATTGGTCGGGCCAGACCCGGCGGATGCTCGCCGCCCCGACCCATTCGAGCTCCTCGGCCGCCGCCTTGAGGTCGCGCAGGTCGGCGGTGAGAATGCCGCCACTGAGCCGCTCGCCGATGATCTTCTGCAGCCGCTCGGAGGAGTGATGGTGCAGCTCCCCCTGGACCTCGATGATCCGCACCGGCAGGAGCCGCGGCTCCCAGTAGGCCAGCTGCCAGGCCGCTCCAGTGAGCCCCGCGAGCAGCAGCAGGCCGGTCAGGGTGCGCATGCGCCGTCGCCCCGGTGGGGGTGCGCTCTCGGGTGCCGATGGGGCGAGGCCGGGCTCAGCCATGATCCAGGCTCGTCTCCAGGATGCGCAGCACCAGGGCGTCGAAATCGATCCCGGCCGCCCGTGCCGCCATGGGTACCAGGCTGTGGTCGGTCATTCCCGGGACCGTGTTGATCTCGAGCAGGTAGGGGTGCCCCTGGGCGTCCGCCATCAGGTCCACGCGTCCCCAGCCGCTCGCCCCGGCGGCGTCGAAGGCGTCCAACGCGAGCTGCCGGAGCCGTTGCTCCTCGGCCTGCGGCAGGCCGCAGGGGCAGTGGTAGCGGGTGCTGTCGGCCCGGTACTTGGCATCGTAGTCGTAGAAGGCATGGGGGGTCTCGAGGCGGATCATCGGCAGTGCCTCGCGCCCCAGGATGGCGCAGGTGTACTCTGGGCCTTGGATCCAGCGCTCGGCGAGCACCAGGGAGTCGTACTCCGCCGCCGCCCGCCAGGCCTGCGCGAGATCGGCCGGACTCTCGACCCGGGCCATGCCGATGCTCGAGCCCTCGTGGGACGGCTTCACCATCAGCGGGAAGCCGAGGTCCGCGGCCGCCGCGAGATCGGCCTCACAGCCGAGCAGCACCGACTCGGCCGTGGGCAGGCCGCGCCCCGTCCAGGCGAGCTTGGTGCGGTACTTGTCCATACCGAGGGCCGAGCCCAGCACCCCGGAGCCAGTGTAGGGCATGCCGATGGTCTCGAGGGCCCCCTGTATGACCCCATCCTCGCCGCCGCGCCCGTGCAGGATGATGAAGGCGCGATCGAAGCCCCCGGCACGCAGCTCGCTCAAGACCCGCTCGTCGGGGTCCAGGGGGTGGGCATCCACACCCTGACGGAGCAGGGCCTCGAGCACCGCGCCCCCACTCTTGAGGGAGACCTCGCGCTCGGCCGCCCGGCCGCCGAGGAGCACCGCGACCTTCCCAAACCGCTTCACGTCTGCCGTCACTGGATACCCCCATCGATGCCCCGCACCTCGGGCACCAGCCGCACCCCGGTACCCCGCTCCACCGCCTCGCGCACGTGCTCGATGAGTCGCTCGATGTCGTCGGCGCGGGCGTCGCCCGTGTTGATGATGAAATTGGCGTGCTTCTCGGAGACCTGGGCGCCGCCGATGCGAAACCCCTTTAGACCCACGGAATCGATCAGGCGAGCGGCGTGGTCGCCGGGCGGGTTGCGGAATACCGACCCGCAGCTGGCAAGCCCGGTGGGCTGGGATTGGGCACGCTGGTCGAGGAACGCGCGGATTCGGGTCATGGCGGCCTGCCCGTCGCCCGGACGCAGCGCGAGCACCAGGTCGAGAAACCACTCGCCCGGTGCGCCCCGGACCTCGCGGTAGCCGACTGCGAAGTCCTCGGGCCGGCGCTCGCGTACGATACCCCGCCGATCGATAGTGCGCACCAGGGAAACGAGGGGCCAGGTCTCCCCGCCCCATGCCCCCGCGTTCATGGCCAGGGCGCCGCCCAGCGTGCCCGGGATGCCGGCGAGGAACTCCGAACCGACCAGGTTGAGACGGGCGGCGTAGCGGGCGAGCTTGGCGCAGGAGACGCCGGATTCCGCGTAGATGCCGGTGTCGCCCCGCCGCTCCATCCGCGTCAGGCAGCCCTGGGTCTGGATGACCGTGCCCGGAAAGCCCGAGTCGGGGACCAGCAGGTTGCTTCCCAGGCCCAGCCACAGGATGGGCTCGTCCGGGTCCAGCCGGCGCAGGAAGGCGGCCAGGTCCTCGGCGTCCGCCGGACGGTAGAAGCGCCGGGCCGATCCGCCCACCCGCCAGGTGGTGTGTTGGGAGAGGGGCTCCAGCTCGCGCAGCTCGCCGCGGGGGCTCCGGATCTTCGCTTGGCGATCGATCGTCATGTGGGCCTCCGAGGCCTCGCGGCGCCCGTGGCCGGCGGCCGTCCGGGGAGTCGGAGTGCCCCGTCGTGCATCGCACGCAGCGGCTCTCCGCAGCCCATCGCCAGGCGCCCGATAAAGCGGCCAAGCAAGCGCCGGGGCCCGCCCGCCGGACCGTTCGCGCTGCGCATCGGGCGGGCAGTCACCAGGGGTCTCCCTTGAGCAGCTCCGGCAGCCGGGCCGCCACCGAGCCGATATCGCCGGCGCCCATCACCAGCACCAGGTCGCGGTCCTGGAGCAGATTGCCGAGCAGCTTGGGGACCTCGGTCAGATCCTGGGCGAATACCGGGTCGAGATCGCCGCGCACGCGAATGGCCCGGCTCAGCGAGCGCCCGTCCGCGCCGGGTATGGGTTGCTCCCCGGCCGCATAGACGTCGCACAGGACCAGCAGGTCCGGGGTGGATAGGACCTGCACGAAGTCATCGAACTGCTCCTGGGTGCGGCTGAAGCGGTGGGGTTGAAAGACCAGCACCAGGCGGCGATCCGGCCAGCCGCCGCGGGCCGCCTCCAGGGTGGCCGCCAGCTCCCGGGGGTGATGGCCATAGTCATCCACCAGCACCAGGTCGCGGCCGGCGGCATCGGTGATCTGGCTGACCACGAAGCGCCTTCCGACCCCCTGGAAACCGGCCAGGGCACGGACGATCGCCTCCTCGTCCACCCCCAGCTCCAGGGCCACCGTGATGGCGGCGAGGGCATTGAGTACATTGTGCCGGCCCGCCAGGTTGAGCTCGACCTGGAGTGGGTGTGACAGCTCGGCGGCATGGACCTCGAAGCGCATGCGCAGCCCGTCCTGGCGCACCTTTTGGGCGCGCACGTCCGCCTCCGGAAGGGTGCCGTAGGTTCGTACGGCCCTGGGCACCATGGGCAGCAGGGATCGCACCTCGTCGTCGTCGATGCACAGCACCGCCAGTCCGTAGAAGGGCAGGTGGTGCAGGAACTCCATGAAGGTGCTGCGCAGCCGGTTGAAGTCGTTGCCGTAGGTGCGCATGTGGTCGGCGTCGATGTTGGTGACGATCGACACCATGGGCTGCAGGTAGAGAAAGGAGGCGTCGCTCTCGTCGGCCTCCGCGACCAGATACTTGGTGGTTCCCAGCTTGGCGTTGACGCCGGCACTGTTGAGCCGCCCCCCGATGACGAAGGTGGGATCCAGTCCCCCCTCGGCCAGAACGCTGGCCACCAGGCTGGTGGTGGTGGTCTTGCCGTGGGTGCCGGCCACGGCCACCCCGTAGTAGAAGCGCATCAGCTCGGCCAGCATCTCGGCGCGGCGCACCACCGGGATACGCCGGGCGCGCGCCTCGGCGATCTCCGGGTTCTGCTCGTCGATGGCGGTGGAGACCACCACCGCGTCGGCGTCCACGACCTGCTCCGCGCGGTGGCCGATGTAGACCTCGACGCCAGAGCGGCGCAGGCGTGCGGTGGCCTCGCTCTCCTTGAGGTCCGACCCGGCCACCGCATAGCCCAGGTTGGCCATGAGCTCGGCGATCCCGCTCATGCCGGAGCCACCCACACCAATGAAGTGCAGGTGCCGGACACGGCCCATCCGGGCGGCGCTGTGGGTTCGATGGGCGTTCATCGGCGTGCGAGCTCCCAGCAGGCGGCGGCAATGCGCTCGGCGGCGTCGGGATGGGCCTGGGCGCGAGCGGCCTCGCCCATGCGCAGCAGGGTGGCGCGATCGCCGAGCAGGCGGGCGAGCTCACCCGCCAGCCCGGGTGCGGTCAGATCCTGCTGGAGCAAGAGAACGGCGGCGCCAGCATCGCTGAGATAGCGGGCATTGCCCACCTGATGGTTGTCTACGGCGTAGGGATAGGGAACCAGGATGGAGCCCACCCCGGCGGCGGCAAGCTCGGAGACGGTGAGCGCCCCGGCACGGCAGACCACCAGATCGGCCCAGGCATAGGCCTCGGCCATGTCGGCGATGAAGGGCATGACCTCGGCCTCGACCCCCGCGGCGGCGTAGGCGCCCCGGGCGGTCTCCAGGGTCTGCTGCCCGGCCTGGTGGCGCACCTGTGGTCTCTGGTCCACGCCCAGCAGGGCGAGCGCCGGGGCCAGGGTCTCGTTGAGGACCTTGGCCCCGAGGGAGCCGCCCACCACCAGCAGGCGGGTGCGCCCCGAACGCCCCGCAAGGCGCTGGGCGGGCGGCGGCAGCCCGATGATGGAGCGGCGCACGGGGTTGCCGGTGGCGACGGCCCGCCTGGCCGGGGCGAAGCTGCCGGGGAAGGCCTCGAAGACACGGGTGGCGATGCGCGCCAGCCACTGATTGGTCAAGCCCGGGACCCGGTTCTGCTCGTGGATCACCAGCGGCAGACCGAGGACGCGGGCGGCGAGCCCGCCCGGACCCGAGGCGAAGCCCCCCATTCCGAGGATCACCGAGGGCCTGCGCCGGCGCAGGATCGCGCGGGCCTGCCAGAGGGCGCGGGTGAGGCTGAGGGGGCCGCGCAGGAGCTGGCCCAGGCCCTTGGCCCTGAGGCCCTCGATCTGGACAGACTCCATCTCGAAGCCGTGCTCCGGCACCAGGCGCGACTCCATGCCCCGACGGGTGCCGATCCAGAAGACGCCCATGCCCTGCTCGCGCAGCAGCTCGGCCACGGCCAGCGCAGGGAAGACGTGTCCGCCGGTACCTCCGGCCATGACGCCTATCGACGCGCCCATGGCGGCCTCCCGGCGGGTCCCGACTCGGCCTCGGCCTGACGGGTCCGCAGATCGATGCGCAACAGGATGCCGATCGCCAGGCAGGCCACGATCAGGCTGTTGCTCCCGTAGCTGATGAAGGGCAGGGTCAGCCCCTTGGTGGGCAGCATGCCGATGTTGACCCCGATGTTGACGAACGCCTGAAGGCCCAGCCACAGGCCGATTCCCTGGGCGGCATAGGCGCCGAAGGGATTCCCGATCGCCTCGGCCCGCTCACCGATGCGGAAGGCGCGCCAGGTGATGAAGGCGAAGGCCCCGATCAGGACCAGCATGCCCGCGAGCCCCAACTCCTCACCGATCACCGAGGCGATGAAATCGGTGTGGGCCTCGGGCAGGAAGAACTGCTTTTGAATGCCGTTGCCCAGGCCGACCCCGAGCCACTCGCCGCGGCCGAAGGCAATCAAGGCTTGGCTCAGCTGATAGCCCGAGTTGTAGGGGTCGTCGAAGGGATTGAGGAACGACAACACCCGCTTCATTCGGTAGTCGGAGGTCAGCACCAGCACCGTGAGACCGCTGAGCACGGTGGCGAACAGGACGGCGAAGGGCAGCACGCTCACGCCGCCGAGGAAAAGCAGTCCCATGACCGTGGCCAGCATCACCGCCGTGGTCCCGAAGTCCGGCTGCTTGAGGATAAGGACCGCGGCCACCCCCACCAGCAGCATGGGTCGGATGAACCCCGACAGCTGGTTGGTGACGACTTCGGCATGACGGACCAGGTAGCCGGAGACATAGAGCACGGCAAACAGCTTCATGAGCTCCGAGGGTTGAAGGTTCAGCGGCCCCAGGGGGATCCAGCGCGTCGCCCCGTTGACCTGGTGGCCGATGCCCGGAACCAGCACCAGCACCAGCACCGCCATCCCAAGCAGGAACAGCCAGGCGCCCGTGCGCTGCCACCAGCCGACCGGGATGGCGAAGGCGATCAGGCCCCCGGTCAGTGCCAATCCGAGGGCCAGCGCATGACGGTTGACATAGAAGAAGGGGTCCTTGCAGCAGGTGTCGCCGATGCTCATCGAGGCCGACGAGACCATCACGAAGCCCAGTGCCACCAGGCCCAGCGCCACGGCGAGTAGAGCGAAGTCGAATGGGGCCTGACCACGCCGCCGCCGTCCGGCCAGGCCCGCCGGTGAGGCCGCCCGCGCGGCCTGCCGATCGATCGGGCGCGCCAGGGCGGTCATGCGCAGAGGCTCCGCACCGCCTCGGCGAAGACCCGTCCGCGATGGGCGAAGTCGTCGAACATGTCGAAGCTGGCGCACGCCGGGGACAGGAGCACGCAGTCGCCCGGCTGTGCCAGGTCGCTGGCCTTCGCCACCGCCTCGGCCATGTCGGCGGCGCGAACCATCGGCACCCGATCGGCCAGGGCCTCGGCGATCAGCGGGGCGTCGCGACCGATCAGGACTACCGCCCTCGCGGCGCGCTCCACCGCCGGGGCCAGGGGTGAGAAATCCGCCCCTTTGCCGTCACCGCCGGCGATCAGCACCACGCGGCACTCGCTCCCGGGAGGGACAAGTCCCTGGAGGGCCGCCACCGTCGCCCCCGGGTTGGTCCCCTTGGAGTCATCGTACCAGCGGATGTCGCGATGCCGCCGCACCAGCTGGGTGCGGTGCTCGAGCCCGGCGAAGGTCCGCAAGGCCTCCAGACAGGGCGCGAGCGGCAGTTCGCAGGCGTCCGCAAGCGCGAGCGCGGCCAGGCTGTTGGCCAGGTTGTGACGGCCGGGGATCAGGATCTCGGCGGCGCCCACCAGCCGATCCTTGCCGCGGCACAGCCATTGGGCCCCGCCGGGTCCCCTCAGGCCGTAATCCCCGGTCTGCGGCTCGCCCAGGGTGAATCCAATCTCCCGACCCGGGGTGCGCGGCATGGCCAGGACCCGCGGGTCGTCCCGATTGACCACGGCAACGGCGGCCCCTTCGTAGACGCGGGCCTTGGCGCTCCCATAGGCATCCAGATCGGGATAGCGATCCAGGTGGTCCGCCGACAGGTTGAGACAAACGGCGGCAGCGGGCCCCAGCCCATGGGTCGTCTCGAGTTGAAAGCTGGACAGCTCGATGACATAGAGCTCCACCTGCGGGTCCAGCAGATCGAGCACCGGCTCGCCGAGATTCCCGCCGACGGCGGCCCGCCGCCCCGCGAGGCGGGCCATCAGGCCCACCAGGCTGGTGACCGTGCTCTTGCCGTTGGAGCCGGTGATGGCACAGATCGGCGCGCCCGCCGCCCGGGCGAACAACTCGATGTCACCGATCACGGGTATGCCGCGCGCCATGGCCTCCTGAATGAGCGGCTCGGCCACCGCGACCCCTGGACTCACCACGATCTGCTCGGCGGCGGCGAACACCGCCGGATCGAATCCGCCGACGAAGACCGCCACACCCGGGGCCTCCCGGCGCAGCTCCCCGAGTCCAGGGGGGGTGGCCCGGGAGTCGGTTACCGCGACCGAGACGCCCTGCGCCCGCAGGTAGCGGGCGCAGGAGACGCCGGTCTTGCCGAGCCCGACGACCAGCGTCTTGAAGTCGGCGTCTCGCGGGCGGGCCAGGGGGGTGACGGTTGCCATCAGCGGATCTTCAGGCTCGCGAGCCCGATCAGGACCAGCACCACGGTGACGATCCAGAAACGCACGATGACCCGCGGCTCGGGCCAGCCCTTGAGCTCGAAGTGATGATGCAGGGGCGCCATGCGGAAGATGCGCCTGCCGGTCAGCTTGAAGGAGGCGACCTGGAGCATCACCGAGACGGTTTCGAGAACAAAGACGCCGCCCATGATGAACAATACCAGCTCCTGGCGCGCCGCGACGGCGACGATGCCCAGGGCCGCGCCGAGCGCCAGGGCGCCCACGTCGCCCATGAACACCAGCGCCGGATAGGCGTTGAACCAGAGGAAGCCGAGCCCCGCGCCCACCAGGGCGCCGCAGAAGATCACCAGCTCACCGACCCCGGGGATATGCGGAATCAGCAGGTAAGAGGCGATCTGTGAGTGGCCCGCGGCATAGACGAACACGGCCAGGGCCCCGGCCACCAGGACCGTGGGCATGACGGCGAGACCATCCAGTCCGTCCGTCAGGTTGACCGCGTTGCTCGCGCCCACGATCACGAAGTAGGTGAAGAGGATGAACCAGGGGCCGAGCTGGAAGGAGACGTCCTTGAGATAGGGAACCAGCAGGGCCGTCTGCGCCGGTGAGTCGGCGTTGACATAGAGGGCCACCGCGGCCAGGAGGCCGAACACCGTCTGCCAGAGATACTTCCAGCGCGCCGGCAGCCCGCGCGGGTTCTTCTGCACCAGCTTCTTGTAGTCGTCGACCAGCCCCACGCCGCCGAAGGCGAGGGTGGTCAGAAGCACGATCCAGACGTAGCGGTTTCCCAGGTCCCCCCAAAGCAGGGTGCTCACCCCCACCGCCACCAGGATCAGGGCCCCGCCCATGGTGGGCGTGCCGGACTTGGAGAGGTGACTCTGGGGCCCGTCGGTGCGGACCGTCTGGCCGATCTTGTAGGCACGCAGCCGCCGGATCATGGGTCGCCCGACCAGGAGCGCGATACCGAGTGCCGTGACGGTGCCCAGGATGCCGCGCAGGGTCAGATAGCGGAACACCGCAAAGCCGCTCTCGTAGCGTGTGAGCCACTCGGTCAGATACAACAACACCCTAGACTTCCCCCTCGCACAATGCCTGGATGACCCCTTCCATGCGCGCCGCCCGGGAGCCCTTGATCAACACCACATCGCGCTCGCCCAGGTGCTCCCGCAGATAGGCCGCGAGCGATTGCTGATCTTCGAAGTGCCGCGCCCCCTCACCGAACCCCTGGCTTGCGGCGGCGCTCTGGACACCAATGGTGGCGAGTCGTTCCACGCCCGCGGCCCGTGCCTGGGCGCCCACCTCCCGGTGGAGCTCGAGCGATTCGGCCCCAAGCTCACCCAGGTCGCCGAGCACCAGCCACGACCGGCCGGGCAGGCCCGTCAGGACCGCCACGGCGGCGGCGATGGAGTCCGGATTGGCGTTATAGCTGTCGTCCAGCAGACGCAGGCCGCCGCAGTGCCGGGGACACAGGCGGCCAGGGACGGGCAGCAGGGACCTGAGCCCCGAGCGCACCGCCTCCGTGTCCACCCCCAGCGCCAGCGCGGCGGCCGCGGCCGCCAGGGCATTGCGCACGTTGTGCGCCCCGGCAAGGCGCAACTCCAGCTCAAGCTCGCGCCCCTGGTGATGCGCGACAAAGCGGGTGAGGAACCCCTCGGCGTCCCAGTCGACGCGGATGGCGTTGCTCTCGGCCGTGAGATCGGCGGGTCTGTCCAGGGCGAAGCTGAGCATCCGCCGCCCCTGGGCCAGATGGGCCCACAGATCGGTGTAGGGGGAGTCGCCTGGCACCACGAAGACCCCGTCTGGCCCAAGCCCCTGGGCGATCTCACCCTTGGCCCGGGCGACGCCCTCGACGCTGCCGAAACCCTCGAGATGGGCCCGTCCGGCATTGGTGATGAGCGCCACATTGGGTCGGCCGATAGCGGTCATATAGGCGATTTCGCCCTGATGGTTGGCTCCCATCTCCAGGATCAGAAAGGATTCGTCCCGGGCCGCCAGCAGGGTCAGCGGCATGCCGATGTCATTGTTGAGGTTCCCGCGCGTCGCCCGGGTCGGGCCCACCCGGGAGAGGATGGCGGCGAGCATCTCCTTGACGGTGGTCTTGCCGTTGCTGCCGGTGACGGCAGCAACTCGCCCTGCAAAGCGATCCCGCCAGGCGGCGGCCAGCCGGCCGAGACCGAGACGGGTGTCGTCCATCACCCATTGCGGCAGGTCCAGGGCCAGCGGATGGTCTACCATGGCCGCGGCGGCGCCCATCTCGCGGGCCTTGGCCACATAGGCGTGGCCATCGAAGCGCTCACCGCGCAGGGCCACGAACAACTGACCGGTGCAGTCCCGGCGGCTGTCGGTGCCCACTGAACCGAAAGACGCGTCCGCCCCCAGGAGTCGCCCCCCGGCCGCCGCGCAGGCTTGGGCGAGGGTCCACATCAGTGGTGTCCCTCCCGCCATTCGCGCAGGGCCTCGACCACCTGGGCGCGGTCGCTGAAGTGCACCTTGAGCTCACCCATGTCCTGGGTAGTCTCGTGACCCTTGCCGGCGATCAGGACCGCGTCCCCCGTTCCCGCCAGCGCGATCGCCAGCCGGATCGCGAGTCCCCGCTGCCGCTCCACCCGGATCGCTCCGGGGTGCCTCAGACCGCCCAGGATGTCGGCGATGATGGCAGCGCCGTCCTCGCCCCTGGGGTTGTCGTCGGTCAGGATCAGTGCATCCGACAGCCGCTCAGCAATGGCGCCCATGAGCGGCCGCTTGCCCCGATCGCGATCCCCGCCGCATCCCACGACGGTGATCACCCGGCGGTCCCGGTGGAGCCGCAGGTTGGTCAGGGCCTTCTCGAGGGCATCCGGCGTGTGGGCGCAATCCACGACCACCAGCGGAGCCTCATTCCCCCCAAACAATTCCATCCGCCCGGGCACGGCGCGCACCCCGGCGAGCTCACGCAGGGCCCGCTCCATGGGCAAGCCGCGGGTGAGCATCACTGTCAGGACGGCGAGCAGGTTGCTCGCATTGAAGCGGCCGATCAGAGCCGCGTCCAGCCACCCGGCGCCTTCGCTGCTCTCGATCGCCAGCGCGAGTCCCAGCGGCCGCGGCCGCACCTGGGTCGCGCACACCCAGAGGTCACAGCGCTCGGGCAGCGAGGTCCCGTCCTCGATCCGATAGGACGCCACCCGCACATCCGGTCCGAGCCGGTCCAGGATCCGGGCGTGGTAGGGGTCGTCCAGGTTCACCACCGCCCACTTAAGTCCGGGCGCGTCGTACAGATCGCGGTTGGCTTTCCCATGCGCCGCCGGGTCGCCGGCCCCATCGAGAAGGTCGCGGCTGAGGTTGGTGAATACCCCATGGCTGAAGCGCACGGCCGCGGTGCGCGCTTGGCTCAGGGCGTGGGAGGACACCTCCATCGCCACCGCCCCGGCGCCCAGTGCACGCAGCTCGGCCAGGGTCGCCTGCAGAGTTAGGGCATCGGGCCTGGCGTGGATAAAGGGCCTGAGGTCGCCAGGGAAACCCTGGCCCAGGGTGCCGACGACGCCGCAGCGAAGCTCCGCCCCCAGGGCCTGTGCCAGATAGTGGGTGACGCTGGTCTTGCCGTGGCTACCGGTGACGCCGAAGACCTCGAGCCCGGCGCTCGGCTCCCCGTGGAAGCGGTCTGCCAGGGCACTGGTGCGCGCCTGAAGGCCATCCACCGCGAAGACCGGGACGCCCGCTCTGGCCTGGATCAGCGCCATGGCCTCGGGCGACCAGTCCGGCGTCGGCTCGGCGAGGATGGCACAGGCGCCGCGGCGCGCCGCCTCCTCGGCGAAGGCGAGCCCATGGACCCGCTGTCCCTGGCAGGCGAGGAAGAGGGTTCCCGGCAGCACGGAGCGGCTGTCCAGCGCCAGGGCCGAGACCTGGTGCTCGGCTGCAACCCCAGCCTTGGCGAGCCCAGCGATCAGGTCGCCAAGGCGCCAGGCGCGGTTGATTTGGGGGGCCGCCATCATGGCGTCGCCTGCCCGCCCGCGAGCAGCATCGAGGGCTGGGGGTCGTCCGGCGGCACATTGAACAGCCGCAGCGCCCCTTCCATGACCTTGGCGAACACAGGGGCGGCCACCATACCGCCGTAGTAGGACTTGCCCCTGGGCTCGTCGATCATCACCACCATGACCAGGCGCGGGTTCCCGGCCGGCACCATGCCGGCGAAGACCGACTGGTAGCGCCCGCCCGAATAGCCCCTCTTGCCGTTGGCCTTCTTCGCCGTCCCGGTCTTGCCCGCCACCCGGTAGCCCTGGATGGCGGCGCGTTGCGCCGTGCCCTTCTCGGAGACCACGGTCTCCATCATGGCGCGCACCGCCCGTGCCGTGGCGGGCTTCAGCACCTTCACGCCCTCGGGGACGTCTTCGCGCCTGACCAGGGTGATGGGTCGCTTCACCCCATCGGCGGCCAGCACGGCATAGGCCTGGGCGAGCTGCACGGCGGTGACCGACAGCCCATAGCCAAATGCCAGGGTGGCGTGCTCGAAGACCCGCCAACGCGAGTGGTGGCGCAGCATGCCCCGCGTCTCGGCGGGGAACTCGACCCCGGTCTCGTGACCGAATCCGACCTGATCGTAGAGGCCCCAGAGTGAGGCGTAGTCCATCATCTGGGCGATCTTCACCGCCCCCACGTTGCTGGACTTGGTGATGACGCCGGTGACGTCCAGGGTCCCGTAGCTGTGAACGTCGCGCACCAGGCGGTTGGCCACCTTCAGGGATCCGGGAGCGGTGGAGATCCGGGTCCCGGGGGACACCAGCCCCCGTTCGAGCGCGGCCGCCACCACCAGCGGCTTGACCGTGGAGCCCGGCTCCATGGTATCTGTAAGGGCCCGGTTGCGGCGGCGATCGCTGTCGTCCCCGCTCAGGTCATTGGGGTTGTATCCGGGTTGGTTGACCATGGCGAGCAGCTCACCGGTGGCCACATCGAGCACCACGGCGGTCCCGCCCTTGGCCTTGTTTTCCGCCACCGCGGCCTTGAGCTCCCGGTAGGCAAGAAACTGGAGCCGTCGGTCGAGGCTCAGCACCAGGTCCTTGCCGTGGTGCGGGGGGCGGATCTGCTCGACCTCGGCGATGATGTGCTGGCGTCCGTCCTGGATGACCCGGCGCCGTCCCGGTTCGGCACGCAACCAATCATCATAGGAACGCTCCATGCCTTCACGGCCGCGATCATCCACGTCGGTGAACCCGAGCACGTGCCCGAACACCTCCACGCCCGGGTAGAAGCGGCGGTATTCGGTCTCGAAGCCGACCCCCTCGACGCCGCCGCTCTCGATCAGCTCGCGCACCGCCTGAGATTCCTGAAAGCCCGCGCGACGCTTCAGGTACATGTAGCCACGCTCGCGGTTGGCGGCGACCTGGACGCCCAGCTCCTTCTTATCGAGCTTCAGGGCCTTGGCCAGGGCAGGCAGGGCCTCCTCCTGGGCCGCAAGCTTTTTTGGATCCGCGAAGACGGTGTCCACCGGGGTGCTGACCGCCAGCGGCTCGCCGTTGCGGTCCAGAATCATGCCGCGGCGCGCCGCGATTTTGGCTTCCCGCAGGTAACGGAGCTCGCCCTGGCCGCGCAGATAATCCGTTTGCAGCACCTGGCGGTAGAAGACGGCCGAGATCAGGATCAGAAAAGAGACCGAGAGCGCGCCCAGCAGCATGCGTCGGCGCAGCCGCAGGTTGGGCAGCACGCGCTCCGTCTCGGTCTGTTTCGCCCGCCGCTTACGGGAGACCATTTCCAGCCTCTTCGATCAATAGGGTGTCGTCCAACCGCGGGAGGTACATCTCCAGCTCCTTGCGTGCCTTGCGCTCCACCCGCACGTGGGTCGAGAGGGCGGCCTCCTCGAGGCGCAGCCGGTTCCACTCCACGTCCAGTCCGTCGCGCTGGGAGCGCAGCTCCTGCAGCCGTCCAAAATGGACCCGGGTTAGATATTTCGCGTGCACCATCGCGGTCCCCGAGGCGGTGACCGCCAGCAGCAGCAGGCCCAGTGCCCAGACACTGCCGCGGATCACGGCAGGCGCTCCGCCACGCGCAGCACCGCGCTGCGCGCCCGGGGATTGGACTGCACCTCGGCCGGGGAGGGGCGCACCGCCTTGCCGACCAGCCGCAATCGCCCCTGGGTCGCGCTGGAGCGCACCGGCAGCCGCTTGGGCAGGACCGGCCCTCGGGCCTCCCGACGCATGAAGCGCTTGACGATCCGGTCCTCCAGCGAATGGAAGCTGATCACGACCAGGCGGCCATGGCAGGCGAGGATGTCACACACCTGCTCCAGGCAGCGCTGAATCTCGCCCAGCTCGTCATTGACCTGGATGCGCAATGCCTGAAAGGCGCGGGTCGCCGGATGCTTGCCGGGCTCGCGAGTGGGCACGGCCCGGGACAGGATCCCGGCGAGCCTGTGCGTGCTGTCGATCGGCGCATCGGCGCGGGCCGACAGGATGGCCCTGGCGATTCTCGCCGCGAATCGCTCCTCACCGAAGTCACGCAGGACGCGGGTGATCTCGTGCTCGTCGGCCCGGGCCAGCCAGGCCGCGGCGGTCTCCCCCCGGCCGTGGTCCATGCGCATGTCGAGCGGGCCGTCCGCCGAGAAGCTGAAGCCGCGCCCCGGGTTGTCGAGCTGGGGGGAGGAGACGCCGAGGTCGAGCAGTATGCCTTGCACGGGTCCCTGAATGCCCGCTTGCGCAATCGCCGCTGTCAGGTCGCCGAAGGACGCCTGCACCGCATGGAAGCGGGGATCGGACGACTCCAGTGCGTGCGCGGCGGCGATCGCCTCCGGGTCGCGATCGATCCCGATCAGGCGACCCGCCAGGCCCAGCCGCTTGAGGATGGCGCGCGCGTGCCCACCGCGGCCAAAGGTGCCGTCGATATAGGTCCCGCTGGGCTCCACCGCCAAGGCCTGCACGCTTTCCTCCAATAGCACCGACCGGTGGGACGAGTCGCTCATTGAGCGCCGTTTAGAACTTGAGCTTCCCGAGGCTCGAGGAGGTCATGGCCATCTCGCTGATACTCGGGTTCTCGAGGTCCTCGAGGGTCTTGTCCTTCCACCGTTGCTCGTTCCAGATCTCGAACTTGATCCCCTGGCCCACCAGCGCGACCCGCTTCTGCAGATCGGCGAACTCCCGCAGGTGCTGAGGCAGCAGGATGCGGCCCTGGGCATCCATCTCCACTTCCTCGGCGTGGCCGAGGTAGAGCCTAAGGACCGAGCGGGCGGCGTCGTCAAAGGCGGGAAGATCGGCGAAGTCCCGCTCGATCGCCTCCCAGGTAGAGACGGGGAAGAGCAACAGGCAGCGTGCCCGATCGACGGTGAGGATCAGATTGGCGTCGCCGGCGCTGAGCAAACGCTCCCGTTGCTTGGTAGGAATCGCCAAGCGTCCTTTGACGTCCAGATTGACGTAGGCCGTCCCCCGAAACACCCTGTCCCCCCCGAGGCGGATTTTTCCCCGCTACTCCACCCCACCCCACTTTTCGCCATGTTAGACACGCACCAGCCCCCCGTCAAGGAAGTAGGACACGCTTTTTGCTTGATCCTCAGCGACTTAACCATCAAGCAGGAGTGGGTACTGATGGACAAAATAAAATCACCGCCACTCAGTACGATGAGGGGAATAGCTTAGATATTAGATGAGAAAATAGCCCGCCCGGCGGCGGGATAGGGTGGCGCGGGGGCGGAGGACTCGAAAAAGAGGCGGGAGCCGGCCTGTAAGCCGGGTTCTGTCGAGGACAGCCATTCATCTGGGACGCACGTCGCCGTACGCCTCGAGCGACCTACCCGGGGACACGCGCGGGCCGCGCGCCGCGGCACTGAGGCCGCCCGCCCCCCTATTTGGTCTTGCTCCGGGTGGGGTTTACCCTGCCGCCGCTGTTGCCAGCGTCGCGGTGCGCTCTTACCGCACCATTTCACCCTTACCTCCCGGCCCCGGAGTCCGGTGGCGCGGGATCGGCGGTATCTTTTCTGTGGCACTTTCCGTGGGCTCGCGCCCCCCAGGCGTTACCTGGCACCCTGCCCTGTGGAGCCCGGACTTTCCTCCCCCTCCGCGGACGGAGAGAGCGACTGTCCGGCCGACTCCCGACCGAGCATCCTACCCCGAAGCGCGACGCCCTTCGATTTTGTCCGATGAAGTGAGGCGATCAACCCTGGGTGGCGGTTCGCCTCGGTGCCGGCGCGGTTGTCCCTGGGGAAACCCTGATTTGTGGCGTTTCCTGCGCGGGTCAGGATGCCCCGCCTTTTTCAACGCATTGAAAATGGAGCGCTTCGAGAGTCGCGCCGCTCGAAGCGCGATCTGCTCAAATGCCAGCATGGCATTTGAGCAGCATCTCCCTAGGCGCCGTGCCCCAGGCCCAGCTCCAGCCCCAGTCGATAGAGGGCGTTCTTCTTGGCGCCGGTGAGGCGAGCCGCCAGGGCCGCGGCCTGGCGCAGCGGCAACTCCTCGGCGAGCAGGCGCAGCACGCGCGTCTGCTCGGCAAGGTCGCCGGTCTGTGCGCCGGCTGCCCCCTCGACCAGGATCACCAGCTCCCCGAGCCGCTGCTCGTCGTCCTCGCGCAGTCGCTTGGAAAGCTCCCGGGCGGAACCGAACAGAAAGGTCTCAAACCGTTTGGTGAGCTCCCGCGCCACCACGACCCGTCGCTCGTCACCGAGGACGCCCGCCAGGTCGGCCAAGGTGTCGGCGGCCCGCTTGCCGCTCTCATAGAGCACCAGGCTGCCGGGCTCCCGGGCGGCGGACTCGATCCAGGCGCGGCGCTGGGAGCCGGTGCGCGGGGGGAAGCCAAGAAACAGGAAGCGGTCGCTCGGCAGGCCCGCGGCGGACAGGGCACAGACGGCGGCGCTGGCCCCGGGTATCGGCACGACGCGGATGCCTCGCTCACGGGCGGTGCTCACCAGGGTGTAGCCGGGATCGCTGATCAGGGGCGTGCCTGCGTCCGAGACCAGGGCGAGGCTTCGACCCCCCTCGAGGGCGTCGATTAGGCGGACCGAGGCGGTTGCCTCATTGTGATCGTGATAGGCAACAAGGGGTGTGCTGATGCCGAGATAGGCCAGCAATCGGCGGGTCTCGCGGGTATCCTCGGCGGCGATCAGATCGACTTCAGTCAATGTCTTGCGCGCGCGCTCCGTGATGTCCCCAAGATTGCCGATGGGCGTTGCCACCACGTATAGTAAGCCGCGCTCTTGCTGCACCCCGCCGATCCCCGCCACCGCAACGGAATCCCTATCATGCACCAGAAACGCCTTCACCCATCGCGCCTTTGTGCACCGGCTCCCCCGGGGCCGGCCGGAGTGTTGACGGTCCTGGTGGCGGTCCTGGCCCTAAGCGGCTGTGCCGGCTATCTGCCGGAAGGCAAGCGGGGGGAAAACCCGCGGGGGGGCTATGCGCCGGGGGACAAGGTGGCGCTCCTGCTCCCCGACGCCGGGCCCTATGCGGCGGTCGCCGATGCGCTGCGCGCCGGCGTTCGCGCCGCCGGCGCCGCGGACGACACGGGCGCCGCACCCACCCTGGATACGGCCGACAGCGACGACCCCAAGCGCGTCGCGGACGCCTATTCCGAGGTAGTCGGGGCGGGGGCCACTCACGTCATCGGGCCCCTGCAGAAGCCCTCGGTCGATGCACTGGCCGCGGGCGCGGCACTCAAGGTTCCGACCCTCGCGCTCAACGAGGGCACCTTGGCCGGCAGACCCGCCGCCAACCTCTACCAATTCTCGCTCTCGCCCGAAAACGATGCCGTAGAGGTGGCCAACAAGGCCGGCGCCCGGGGCTTCACCCGCGCATCGATGCTCTACCCCGACGACAGCGCCGGCAAGCGCCGCGCCGAGGCCTTCCGCAATCAGTGGCGCAAGCAGGGCGGGACCCTGTCCGCGGAGACGGCCTTTGCCACCCGCGCCCGGAGCGAGGCCGCGACCGTCTCGGACCACCTGGCCAAGGGCGGCGGTGACTTCATCTTCCTCGCCGCCAATGCCGAGCAGGCGCAGGCGATCTATCCGCAGCTCCGCCAGGCCACGGGCATCCCGGTCATCGCCACCTCTGATGTCTATTCGGGAAACGCCAGCCCCTTGCGGGACCAGCAGCTCGACGGCCTCTATTTCGTCGACATGCCCTGGATGCTGGGACGCTCGGCGGAGGATGAGCCGCTGAAGCGGGCCAACCTCAAGAAGACCCCCGCCTACCTCTCGACCCCCCTGGGGCGGCGGCTCTATGTCATGGGAATCGACGCTTATCGGCTGGCCCCCCGCCTCGGCGCCCTTGCCGCCAACCCAGCGGCGACCTTTCCCGGTCAGACCGGAACCCTGTCGGTCGACGCCCTGGGCCGGGTGCGACGCAGCCTGACCCTGGGTCGCTTCACACCGACCGGGCCCGTGGCGGTCGAGACGGTGGGCGCGGCCCCGGCTGCCTCCCAGGCGGGCGAGGCGCGCAGACCCCGACCGGAGCCCACCTCCTGACGAGGTGAGCGCGGATCCGCCCGCCGGCAGCCGCTCGCGTACCGGCGCGGCCAAGGAGTCATTGGCCGCGCGCTATCTCGAGCGTCGTGGGCTGCGCCTGATCGAGCGCAATCACCGCTGCCGCTTCGGCGAGATCGATCTCGTCATGCGCGACTGTGACTCACTGGTGTTCGTCGAGGTGCGCTATCGCGGCTCACCGCGCTTCGGCACGCCGGCGGAGACCGTCGACCGGCGCAAGCAGCGGCGGCTCATCGCCGCCGCCGGCCATTGGCTCCAGGCCAACCCCAGCGTGTTACCCTGCCGATTTGACGTGGTCGCGATCAGCGCTCAGGACCGGATCGAGTGGCTCAAGAATGCCTTCAACGCGGATAGTTAAGGGGTGGCGGACGGGTCCGGGGATCTGTCTCGCCCTGGCAGTCTCGACCCTGATGGTGACGCTCGGCGGCTGTGCGGCCGTGGTCATCGGTGGTGCCGCGGTGGGCGCGGCGGCGGTGCACGACCGGCGCGACTACCGGGTCATGCTCGACGATCAGGAGATCGAGATGCGGGCCGCGGGCGCGCTCAGTGCCGACAAGACGGTCGGCGCCTCCAGCCGAATCTCGGTCACCAGTTATAACTACAAGGTGCTCCTCACCGGCCAGGCCGAGACGGAGGACGCGGCCAGGCGCGCCGCCGAGCTCGTGAGCGGCCTGCCCAAGGTGGAGCGGGTAGTCGACGAGATCACCATTGGTCCGCCGATCAGCCTGATGCAGGAGAGTCAGGACACCCTGCTGACCTCGCAATCCAAGCTCGCGCTGACCAAGATCGACCTTCCAGGCTTCGACGCCACCCGCGTCAAGGTGGTGACTTCGAACAGGGTCGTCTATCTGATGGGCCTGGTCTCTCAGGCCGAGGGGGACGCGGCCGCCGAGAAGGTCCGCTTCGTGCCGGGTGTCCAACGGGTGGTCAAGCTCTTTGAGTACCGCGAGTCCCCGACCTGAGCATCGGCCGCCGCTCTCGGCGGGATTGTGCGCCGAGCTTTCCCGGGTGTCCGGTCCCGGCCGCCTCCTCACGGATCCCGCCGATTGCTGGCCCTATGGCTACGACAACAGCCGCCGCCAGGCCTTGCCCCAGGCGGTGGTGTTTGCGCGCGACGCCGGACAGATCGCCGCCCTGGTCAGACTGTGCGGCGAGAGCGGCCTGCCGCTGGTCGCACGTGGGCGCGGCACCGGAACCACCGGAGCCACGGTGCCGGACCGCGGCGGCGTGGTGCTCTCATTCGAGCGGATGGACCGCATCCTGCGCGTCGCCCCGGCGGACCGGCTGGCCGTGGTCGAGCCCGGGGTGGTCAACGAGGACCTGCAGCGGGCGGTCGGGGAGCACGGATTCTTCTGGCCCCCCGACCCCACCAGCGCCGCCACCTGCACCATCGGGGGCAATCTGGCCTATAACTCCGCCGGTCCGCGGGCGGTCAAGTACGGCACGCCGCGGGAGAATACCCTTGGTCTGCGGGCGGTGAGCGGTCGCGGTGAGTTGATCCGCACCGGCGTCCTCACCACCAAGGGGGTCGTGGGTTACGACCTGACCCGGCTGATCATCGGGTCGGAGGGCACCCTGGCGATCATTACCGAGGCCACCCTGAAGCTCACCCCGAGACCGGAGGCGAGGCGGACCCTGCGCGCCGCTTACCGGGACATCCACGCCGCGGCGGCGGCCGTCTCCGCCATCATGGCCCAGCCCCTGGTGCCCTGCGCCCTCGAGCTCATGGACGCCGCGGCCATCGCCATGGTACGCGATTACGCGGGGCTCGATGTACCGGACTCCACCGGGGCCATCCTGATGATCGAGGTGGACGGACCCGAGGCGTGCATCGGCCGCTCGGTGGCCGCGGTCGAGGCGGCGGCGCAATCGGGGTTGCTGGAGCTGCGCCGCGCCGGGTCCGCGCAGGAGGTCGCGGCCCTATGGAAGACCCGCAAGGCCCTGTCGCCGGCGCTGCGGCATATCGCCCCCAAAAAGATCAACGAGGACGTGGTGGTCCCGGTCTCACGCCTGGGTGAGCTCATCGACGGACTTGCCCAGCTATCCAGGGAATCCGGCATCCGCATCGTCAATTTCGGCCATGCGGGCAACGGCAACATCCATGTCAACCTGCTGGTGAACCCCGACGACGGCGCCGAGATGGAGCGGGCCCAGGCCTGTCTGGATGCGGTCTTTTCCCTGGTGCTGCGGCTGGAGGGGACCCTCTCGGGGGAGCACGGCGTGGGCCTGGAGAAGCGCGACTACATCGCCCGCGAGATCGATGCTCCCACCCTGCGTCTCATGGCGGATATCAAGGATCGCTTCGACCCTGCCGGCATCCTCAATCCCGGCAAGGCCCTGCCGCCGCTGGACCCGGGCTGAGAGGGAGCTGGCGCCGCTCCTGGGTGCCGCTGCGATCCGATCGACCGGGCCAAGCCGGTCTATTTGCCCGGCCTCACCAGGGCAGTCAGACCCACCGTCTCCAGGGTGTCGAGCAGCAGGCGGCGCACCGCGTCGGCGCTCTCGCACTGCAGGGCCACCTTGAGCACCTCGCGCGCGCGCGCGCGACTGATACTGCGGATCACCCGCTTGACCCGCAGCAGGCTGCCGGCGCCCATGCTCAGGCTGTGCACTCCCATCCCGATCAGCAGAACCGCGGCCAGGGGGTCTCCTGCCATCTCTCCACAGATACTGACCTCGCGACCGTGGACCCGCGCCCCGACCAGGATCTGCATCAGGGCGCGCAAGACCGCGGGATGGAGCTCGTCATAGAGCTTGGCCACATGGGCGTTGTTGCGGTCCACCGCGAGCAGGTATTGGGTCAGGTCGTTGGTCCCCACCGAGAGGAAATCCACCCGCCGCGCCAGGGCCTCCGACTGGTAGACCGCCGCCGGCACCTCGATCATCACCCCCACCGGGGGCATGCGCACCGGGTAGCCTTCCTCCAGCAGCTCATCGTGGGCGCGCTGGATGAGGAGCTGGGCCTCGTCCAGCTCCGAGACGGTGGTGATCATCGGCAGGAGGAGCTGGAGGTTGTCGAGCCCGACCGAGGCCCGCAGGATGGCGCGCAACTGGGTGAGGAAGATCTCGGGGTGGTCCAGGGTGATGCGAATGCCGCGCCAGCCGAGGAAGGGGTTGGCCTCGTGCATGGGAAAATAGGGCAGTGGCTTGTCACCGCCGATGTCCAGGGTGCGGATGGTCACCGGGCGGGGCGCGAACAGCTCGAGCACCGTGCGGTAGTTCGCCATCTGGGACGCCTCGCTGGGGAAGCTGTCGCGCACGATGAACGGAAGCTCGGTGCGATAGAGACCGACCCCGGCGGACTCCTCGATGCCCAGCGGGCGGCTTTCCGAGACTAGACCGGTGTTGAGATAGAGCGGGATCTGGTAGCTGTCGGTGGTCTCCGCCGGCAGGTCGCGCAGCAACTGCAGCTCGTCGCTTAGGGCCTGGTCGTCCTTCACCAGGCGCTGGTATTCCGCCCGGACCGCCGGACCCGGGGCCACATAGACGCGGCCCCGATAGCCGTCCACGACCAGCTCCCGCCCCTCGACCCGTCCGACCGGCAGGTCCGACACCCCCATCACCGCCGGAACCCCCATGCCCCGGGCCAGGATAGCGAGGTGCGAAGACCCGGACCCGAGGGTGGAGACCACGCCCGCCAGCCGCTCCCTCGGCACCTCGGCGATCTGCATGGCGGAGATCTCCTCGCCCACCAGGATGGTGTGCTCGGGATAGTTGATCGGGGCGGAGGTGAGATTCTGCAGGCGCATGAGGATGCAGCGCCCGAGATCGCGGACGTCGGACCCGCGCTCGCGCAGATAGGGATCCTCCATGGCGTCGAAGACCCTGGCGTGCTCGGCGATGGTCTCGCGCAGAGCGCCGGGCGCCCAATTACCCTTGTCGATCCGCGCCAGGGTGGCGTCGATGAGGGTGTCGCTCTCGAGCATCAGGCGCCAGGCATCGAAGAGGACCAGATCCTCGGCGCTCAGGTGCGGCTGGGTGCGCACGGCGAAGCGGTCGAGGTCCTCGGCCACGTCCTGGACGGCACTGCGAAAGCTGATGGCCTCGGCCGCGGGGTCCTCGGCGCGCCGGTCGGGAACGGCATTCAGGTCCGCCGGGGGGTAGACCACGATCGCCTGACCGATCCCGATCCCGGGCGATGCCGCGAGACCCGGCAGAAACCGCTGCGGGATGCCGTCGCCCTGCAGGCGCGCGAGCTCGCCGCTGGTGCGCGCATAGGTGATGGCGCCGGCGAGCTGCGAGGCGAGGGTGACGACGAAGGTCACCTCGTCCTCCTCGAAGTGGCGCTTCACCAGTTGGCGCATCACGAGGACGCCCAGCACCTTGCGATTCTGGATGATGGGCGCGCCGAGGAACCCATGGAAGCGCTGCTCGCCCGTATCGGTGATGCACAGATAGCGCGGGTGGGCCGAGGCGTCGTCCAGATTGAGGGGCTCGGCGCGCTCGCTGACCAGGCCGACCAGACCGCGGCCGAGCTCGATGCGCACCCGCCCCACCGCCTCCGGGCGCAGTCCGTCTGTAGCCTGGAGGACGTGGCGGCGGCTCTCGTAGTCGTTGAGATAGACCGAGCAGACGTCCGCCCCCACGGCCTCCTTCACCCGCTTGACGATGATCGCCAGCGCCTGCTCCAGATCGGGTGCATTGTCCACCTCCTGGACGATTCGACGCAGTGACTCGAGCATGCCGATCATGGGCCGGGGCCTTTTATGGGGTCAGAATCGGCGGGCGCCTTCAGCCTGCGCGCATCCACACGACAGGAGCCTGGGCGCCGCGGCGGGCGCGGGGCATCAGCGCCGTCGCTGGCGCAGAAGGCCAGCGGCCCCGGAGGGCTGGTCCAGCCGCTCCGGCACCCCCTCGGGATAGAGCAGGGGCGCCAGCTCGCCGAGCGCAAGCTCGTAGACGCGCCGCTTGAAGTACACCACCTCGTGAAGGGGCTGCCAGTAGCGGACCCAGCGCCAGGCGTCGAACTCGGGCTTCGACGTCTTGTCCAGGCAGAACGCATCCTCCCCGCAGTTGACAGCGAGCATGAACCAGATCTGTTTCTGACCGATGCAGGTGGGGCCGCAGTGGCGGCGGATGTAGCGCTTGGGCAGGTGGTAGCGCAGCCATCCCTGGGTGCAGCCCAGGACGCTGACCTGGTGGGGCTCCAGCCCGACCTCCTCGCCCAGCTCCCGGTACATTGCCTGCTCGGGCGTCTCGTTGCAGTTGATGCCGCCCTGGGGAAACTGCCAGGCGTTCTGACCCACGCGCCTGCCCCAGAAGAGCCGACGCTCCCGATTGCTCAGGATGATTCCCACATTGGGTCTAAAACCGTCGCGGTCGATCACGCTTCCAGGCCCTGGCACGTGCCCTCGTATTCCATGGGTTTCATTCTTCCACAACCCGATTGTTACCGGCAACCGACAGTTGAGATAAGCGTTTGCGCTAAAAAGGCTTTCTCATCGTCGTCCGGCTTGGGTCAATGCGTCCACGACTTGGGCCGGCTTGTGCGCCGCGGTGCACCCCGCTCTCGCGGCTTGAAACGCCCCGGGGCAGCGGCCAGTATGCGCCCCGTCCCGGCGCAACCGCGTCATTCGATGAGATAGCCGCAATCACCCAGAGCGCCATGGCCCTCGCCATCTTCGATCTCGACAATACCTTGCTGGCCGGGGATTCGGATCACCTCTGGGGCCAGTTTCTCGCCGCCCGCGGGCTCGTGGATGCCGATCACTATGCGCGGGAGAACGATCGCTTCTATCGCGACTATCAGGAGGGGGTGCTGGACATCCGGGCCTTCCTGCGCTTTTCACTGCGGCCCCTGCGCGATCACCCGCGCGCGCGCCTGGAGCGGTTGCGCCAGGACTTCATGCGCGACTGCATTCGCCCCATTATGTTGCCGGCGGCCCGGGAGCTGATCGCCGATCATGCGGCGGCTGGAGACGTCCTGATGATCATCACCGCCACCAATGCCTTTGTCACCGCACCCATCGCCGCGGCCTTCGGTGTCGCGAACCTGATCGCGACCGATCCTGAGGAACGCGACGGGGTCTTTACCGGTGAGGTGGCCGGGACCCCGGCCTTCCGGGAGGGTAAGGTCAGCCGCCTCGAGCGCTGGCTCGCCGAACGCGGCGAGAGTCTCACGGGCAGCAGCTTCTACAGCGATTCCCACAACGACCTGCCCCTGCTGCTCCGGGTCGAGAACCCGCGGGCGGTCGATCCCGATCCCCAGTTGCGGGCCGAGGCCAGGGCGCGCGGCTGGCCCATATTGACCTTGAGGAGCTGACCGCGGCCCTTCACCGCTTCGTCATCCATTCCACACCGGGTTGCAACAGGACAGCTCTACCATAGCGCGCTTGAGGTCCCAGCTCATTTTTTCGGGGGTTTCGAGATGGCCGCTTCCGCCTCTGCTCTGGCCGCCAGGTGCGGCGAGCGTCTGTTCGTCGAGCTTGCCTCGACCGAGGACGAGGTTCGCGAGGCGCAGACCCTGCGTTACCGGGTATTCGGTGACGAGATGGGCGCGCGGCTCGAGGGTGCGCACTCGGGCCTGGATCTCGACGGATTCGACCCCTTCTGCCAGCACCTGGTGGTTCGCGATGCCAGGGGCGGCCAGGTCGTCGGCTGCACCCGCATCCTGACGGACGACAATGCGGGGCGCCTGGGGCGTTTCTATTCCGAGGGCGAGTTCGACCTGGGACCCATCCTGCGACTGCCCGGCCGCAAGCTCGAGGTGGGACGCACCTGCATCGCCCAGGACTTCCGACAGGGCGCGGCGATCGCGGTCCTCTGGTCGGGGTTGGCCGCCTTCATCCAACTTCACGGATTTGACTATCTCTTCGGCTGTGCAAGCATGCCGCTGGGGGATCGGGATGTGCAGGCCGCGGCGGTCATGAATCGGCTGCGCCGCCAGGCCCTGACCGAGGCGCCGCTGCGCGTGACCCCGCGGGTACCGCTGATGGACTCCCAGGTTCGCGATCCAATCCTGGACGCCCCGTTGCCCGCCCTCCTGCGCGCCTATGTGCGGTTGGGGGCCAAGGCGTGCGGCGAGCCCTGTCGGGACCCCGACTTCCAGGTGGCGGACGTGCTCATGCTGCTCAACGTCGACGAGCTCAATCCCTCCTACTCCCGCCATTTCCTCCAGCGGGTGTCCGGCATCTGAGGCCCATGGGCAGCCTGCGCCCGATCTGGAGGGGTCTGCGGCTCATCGAGCACGTGATCACCGGTGCCCTCATCAGCCTCTACCTGAACCTGGCCGCCGTCCTCGGGCGCCCCCCGGTGTGGACTCCCTCGGTGGTTCGCTGGTGGCACGCCCGGTTGTGCCGGGCCCTGGGAATCCGGTTACGGGTGCGGGGGCGGCCCTTGCCCGGTCGCCTGCTGGTCGCCAACCACATCTCCTGGCTCGACGTGCCGGTGCTGGGCGCCCAGGCCGAGCTGGTCTTCCTCTCCAAGGCGGAGGTTCGCCACTGGCCCCTGGTGGGCTGGATGGCCGCCGTCGCCGGTACCCTGTTCATCGAGCGGGGGGCCAATCAGGTCGGCCGCGCGGGGGCCCAGCTTGCCGATGAGATCGCCCGGGGACGCACCCCCGTCATCTTTCCCGAAGGGACCACCAGCGAGGGCCTGGAGGTCCGGCGATTTCATGCGCGGCTGTTCGCGGTGGCCCAGCGCCCGGGGCTGGAGATTCAGCCGGTGGCCTTGCGCTACCGCCGCGGCGCCGACGAGACACCCGACGCCGGCGTGGCCTTCGTGGGCGACGAGCTGCTGCTCGTGAACCTCTGGCGCGTGATCCGCCATCCGGACCTGATCGCCGAGGTCTGGTTCCTTCCCCCGATCCAGGCCCGCCCCGGCGAAGACCGGCGCTCCCTGTCCTTACGAGCCCGGGCTCCAATCCTTGAGGCCCTGGGCCTCGAAGACCCGCCCAAGGCCCCGCGCGCGTTAACGTTTCAAGGCGGCGCCGGCGTGCCTGAGCCCCGGTGCGCGTCGGGATCGAGCCCGGGGTGCGTCTGAGCCGATATGCCCGACTTCGCTCCTATCCGCCGGGAAAGACTCCGGGTGGCGGTGGTCACCGAGACCTATCCCCCTGAGATCAACGGTGTCGCCAACACCATGCGGCACCTGGTGGAGGCGCTCGCCGGTCGCGGCCATCGGGTTCATCTGGTGCGCCCGCGTCAGCGTCCGGACCGTTCAGGACCCGCGGCGGAACCCGCGCTGGCGCGCCAAACCCTGGTCCCCGGACTGCCCATCCCGGGCTATCGGGGTCTGCGCTTCGGCTTTCCAGCCTACTGGCGGTTACGCGGCGACTGGGGCCGGATCAGACCGGACCTGGTCTATATCGCCACCCAGGGGCCTCTGGGTCACGCCGCCCTGGCGGCCGCCCGCGCCTTGGGGGTCCCGACGCTGACCGGATTCCATACCCAGTTCCACCAGTACAGCCGACACTACGGCCTGGGAATCCTGACCCGTCAGATCCTCCACACCCTGCGCCACTTCCATAACCGCTCAAGCGCCACCCTGGCACCGACGCCGGAGCTGGCGGCCGAGCTGACGGCCGAGGGGTTTGCCCATGTGCACGTCTTCGGGCGTGGGGTCGATCTGGACCTGTTCTCCCCGAGCCGCCGCGACCCGGCCCTGCGCGCCGCCTGGGGCTGCGCTCCCCGCGGGCTGGCGGCCCTCTATGTGGGCCGGGTCGCCGCGGAGAAGAATATGGACCTGGCACGCGAGGCCTTCGTCGCGATCGAGACCGAAGACCCCCGGGCACGCCTGGTGGTGGTGGGCGATGGCCCCGCCCTGCCGCGCCTGCGTCGCGATCACCCGCGCCTCGTCTGCCCGGGCGCGAAGGTGGGCGACGAGCTGGCCGCGCATTATGCGAGCGCCGATCTCTTCCTCTTCCCGAGCACGACCGAGACCTTCGGCAACGTGGTCCCGGAGGCGATGGCGAGCGGTCTTCCGGTCCTCGCCTTCGACTATGCGGCAGCACATACGTCTATCGTATCTGGCAAGAACGGGGTTACAGTCGCCCTCGGGGATCACGCGGCCTTCAGGCAGGCCGCGGTGGAGACCGCCCGCGACCGCGGGCGCCTCCGCGTCATGGGGCAGGCGGCGCGCCGCAGCGCCGAACGGATGAGCTGGGATTGCGTCCTTGGGGGTGTTGAGGAGCTGATTTTCGAGGTCATTCGCCAACGGGGCGGATCGGAGGGTCGCCGTGAGACTGTGGCTGCAACTGCTGAATGAGCTCGAGGCGCCGGTGTGCCGCGCCGCGGCCCGTCCCGGGAGGCGCCTGGGCGTGCAGCGCGCGTTCGCCCTGATCAGCCGGCTCGGCGACGGCGTTTTCTGGTACAGCCTGATCGCCATACTCCCCCTGGTGGACGGCCTGGACGGCCTCAGGGCTGGACTGCATATGTTGATCACGGCGGGGGTGGCCCTGGCGCTCTACAAGTCGCTCAAAGGCGTGACCCGCCGCGAGCGCCCCTGTAACTCTGCCGCCGAGATCACCGCCCTGGTGCCGCCCCTCGACCGCTACAGCTTTCCCTCCGGCCACACCCTCCATGCGGTGAGCTTCACCACCGTCGCCATCCATTACTATCCGGAGCTGGCCTGGGTGCTGGTTCCTTTTACCGTCCTGGTCGCCAGCTCCCGAGTCATACTGGGACTCCACTACCCGACCGACGTGCTGGTGGCGACCGCCATCGGGCTGGGGCTTGGGTATGCGGCCATCCTGTTGCCCGTCTGAGGGGCGATCGCCGCCCCCGACCCGCTGTGGCCACGGGGCCTATCCGATGCATCGAATCGAGATCCAGACCCAGCCGATCGATATCCCCGCCGAACAGGAGGCCCTGTGGCGCGGCAGGCCGCGCGTGGGCGCCCTGGTCAGCTTCGTAGGCCTCATGCGTGACCTCAACGAGGGGGTCGGCGTCAGGGGCATGACCCTGGAGCATTATCCCGGCATGACCGAGCGCGCCCTGACGGCCATCGCCGACGAGGCCGCCGGCCACTGGGCGCTGGACGGCATCACCATCGTTCACCGGGTGGGTCCCCTGCTGCCCCAGGACCCGATCGTCTTCGTCGGTGTGGTGAGCGCGCACCGCACCGAGGCCTTCCGCGGCTGCGAATTCCTGATCGACTACCTCAAGACCCGCGCTCCCTTCTGGAAGAAGGAGGTCACCACCGAGGGCGAGCGCTGGGTGGATGCGCGGGCGGCGGACGAGGCAGCCGCCGAGCGCTGGGCGCAGGGCTCGGGTGAGCGCGCGTCCAAGCCCTGACCTCAGCGCCGGTTATACTGTCGGTCGTGTCCAAGGCCTGAAGGCCGCCCAGTCCCTATCTTCCCGCGAGTCATCATGTCCAGCCCCGAAAGCTTCGAGGACCTCCTCAAACAGTTCGATCAGTCCCAGCCTGCCGCCAAGCGCTCTGAGCACCAGGTGGGCGACAGGGTGCGCGGCACCCTGGTCTCTATCGGCGATGATTACTGCTACATCGACCTCGGCGGCAAGACCGAGGGGCGGATGGAGACGGCGGCCCTGCGCGATGCGGAGGGCGTGCTGACCGCCGCGCTCGGTGACAGCGTCGAGGCGGCGGTCACCGGCAAGGACGCCGACGCCCAGACCCTGCTCCTCGGCACCCAGCACGGACACAAGATCCACGGGCTGGATGAGGTACGTCAGGCCTACGCCCAGGGGTTGCCCGTCCAGGGCCAGGTGACGGGCGCCGTGAAGGGCGGGGTGGAGGTGCTGGTGGCGGGCCTGCGGGCCTTCTGCCCCGCCTCCCAGGTCGACATCCGCTTCGTCGAGGATCTGTCGGAATTCGTCGGTCAGCGCCTGGACTTCCGGGTCACCAAGCTGGAAGGCGGGCGGCGCCCCAACCTGGTCCTGTCGCGTCGCGCCCTGCTCGAAGAGGAGCAGAAGCTGCGCGCGGAGGAGACCCGTGCGCAGCTCAAGGAGGGCGCCGTGCTCTCGGGCACGGTCACCAGCCTCAAGGACTATGGCGCCTTTGTGGATATCGGCGGCATCGAAGGCATGATCCACGTGAGCCAGATCGCCTACGGGCACATCAAGCACCCGAGCGAGGTGCTGCGGGTGGGTCAGTCGGTGGAGGTCTCGGTGCTGCGCATCGAGCCAAGCCCGGACGGAAAGGGTCGGGAGCGCATTGCCCTGTCCGTCCGCGCCCTAACACAGGACCCCTGGTCCGACGCCGATCAGCGCTTCCCGACCGGCAGCCGGGTCCAGGGGGCCGTCAGCCGGCTCCAGCCGTTCGGCGCCTTCGTCGAGCTGGCGCCCGGGATCGACGGCCTCGTCCACATCAGTGAGCTGGGCGCCGGTCGTCGGGTCAACCACCCGAGCGAGGTACTGAGCCTGGGCCAGGTGGTCGAGGCCAGGGTGCTCGGGGTCGACCTGGAGCGGCGGCGTATCAGCCTCAGCCTCGACGCCGACAAGGCCTCCTCTGAGATCCCTGACGTCGGTCACTATGCCCCTGCCGCCGCCAAGGGCACGGGGGCGGATCAGGGGGCGGCCCCTGACAAGGCGCAGGAACGGGCGCTGGGGAGTTTCGGGGCCCTGCTCCAGGAGACCCTGAACAAGCGCGCCGGTCCGAGATAGGCGCTGCTTGAACCCATTCATGGATTCAATCGGCTCGCGCAGCGATAGACGCGACTCGCGCGGCGCCCGGCCGGGAGCGCTTCAAGTCGATGTTTCCCTCGTGTCTGATCATCGGCACGGGCTCCGCCGCCAAAAAAACAGCTAATCGGAGGATCTATGCAGCGTCGGGAATTGATCAAGGGTATCGGGGCCGGATCGCTCGCCATGGCCGCCGCCACCGGCGGCGTCGGCTCCGCCCAGGCCAAGACCGAGTACAAGTGGAAGATGGTCACCACCTGGCCCAAGAACTTCCCCGGCCTGGGCACCGGCGCCAACAACCTGGCCGCCCTGATCGGCGAGATGAGCGGCGGCCGCATCGAGGTCAAGGTCTATGGGGCGGGCGAGCTGGTCCCGGCCTTCGAGATCTTCGACGCCGTCTCCCGGGGCACCGCCGAGATGGGTCACGGCTCCGCCTACTATTGGAAGGGCAAGAGCGAGGCGGCCCAATTCTTCTCCACCGTTCCCTTCGGGCTCACCGCCCAGGAGATGAACGGCTGGATGTATCACGGCGGCGGCCTCGAGCTATGGACCGAGCTCTACGCCGGCTTTGGCCTGGTGCCCGCCCCGGCGGGCAACACCGGGGTACAGATGGGTGGCTGGTTCAACAAGGAGATCAATTCGGTCGAGGACCTCAAGGGGCTGAAGATGCGCATCCCCGGACTTGGCGGCGAGGTGCTCGCACGCGCCGGCGGGACACCGGTCAACCTTCCCGGCGGGGAGCTCTTCACCGCCCTGCAGTCCGGCGCCATCGACGCCACCGAATGGGTGGGGCCCTATAACGACCTGGCATTCGGTCTCTACAAGGCGGCCAAGTACTATTACTACCCGGGCTGGCACGAGCCCGGCACCATCCTCGAGGCGATGATCAACAAGCAGGTCTTCGACGGCCTTCCGGCGGACCTCCAGTCGATCGTGATGAACGCCTGCAAGGTGGTCAATCAGGATATGCTCGCCGAGTATACGGCGCGCAATCCTGCGGCCCTCCAGGCCCTGATCAGCAAGCACAACGTGGAGCTGCGCCGCTTTCCCAACGACGTGATCCTGAAGCTGCGCGAGCTCTCCGACGAGGTCGTCGCCGGGATCGCCAAGAAGGACGAGTTCTCGTCGAAGGTGTACGCCTCCTACAAGAAGTTCCTGACCCAGGCCAAGGAGTGGAGCGGCATCTCGGAGCTCACCTACATGCAGGCCCGCGATCAGGCGTGAGCCCGCCGCCGGGAGGCAAATCGCATTCGGGGTCCGTGCCGCCCCTGGCGCTCTACATCCACACGCCCTGGTGTGTGCGCAAGTGCCCCTACTGCGATTTCAACTCCCACAGGGTCCCGGCGGCCGCTCCTTTTGCCGCCTATGTGCACCGGCTGCTCGACGACCTCGACGAGGAGCTGTCGAGCCCGGCGGCCCGGCGCCCCCTGGTCAGCATCTTCATCGGTGGGGGGACGCCGAGCCTGATGCCCGGCGAGCAGGTCGCGGCCCTGCTGAGCGGCGTGCGATCGCGCACCCTCCTCGAGCCTGATTGCGAGATCACCCTGGAGGCCAACCCGGGTGCGGCTGACACCTCGCGCTTCGCCGACTACCGGCGGGCCGGGGTCAATCGCCTGTCCATCGGTGTGCAGAGCCTGTCGTCGACTCATCTGGCACGGCTGGGCCGCATCCATGACCCGGACCAGGCTCGCGGCGCGGTCGCGGCGGCCCGCGCTGCCGGCTTCGACAATGTCAACCTGGACTTGATGTTCGCCCTGCCGGGGCAGACCCTGAGGGAGGCCCGAACCGACCTCGAGTCGCTGATCGCACTGGAGCCCCAGCACCTCTCCTACTACCAGCTTACCCTGGAGCCCAACACGGCCTTCCACGCCGATCCGCCGACGCTTCCGGACGCGGATCTCGCGGCGGACATGGCCGCCCAGGGGCGCGCCATCTTGGCGGCCGCGGGTTATGGTCAGTACGAGGTGTCCGCCTATGCGCAGCCCGCTCGGCGCTGCCGCCACAACCTGAACTACTGGCGCTTCGGGGACTATCTGGGGATCGGCGCCGGCGCCCACGGCAAGCTCACGGACCCGGCTGACGGGCGCATCAGGCGCCGCGCCAAGCACCGCCACCCGGACGCCTATCTCGCGGCGGCCCCGGGGGACTTCACCAGCGGCGAGCAGACCCTCGACCCCGGCGACCGCATCTTCGAGTTCGCGCTCAATGGCTTTCGACTCACCCAGGGCTTCGAGCGCCGACTGTTCGAGGAGGCCACCGGGCTTCCCTGGTCGCGAATCGAGCGCATCGTCGCCGCGGCCGTGGACGACGGCCTGTTGCGCCTGGATGACCAACGGCTGGAGCCGACCGAGCTTGGGCGCGCCTTCGGCGACGATCTGGTGACCCGCTTCTTGGTGCCGAATCCGGCGGGGCCTGTTGCGGGAACTTCCCGACGGTGATACTTTCCCCGGTTTCCCGGGCCGATGAGAGCCCCAGACGGGCAAGAAGGGTCAACATGAAAGAAGCTATCCATCCCGCCTACACCGAAGTGAAGGTGGTCTGCAGCTGCGGAAACGAGTTCACCACCCGCTCCACCCTGGGCAAGGAGATGCACGTCGAGGTCTGCTCCGCCTGCCACCCCTTCTACACCGGCAAACAGAAGATCGTGGACACCGCCGGGCGCGTCGACAAGTTCCGCCGCAAGTACGCCCGCTAGACAAGCACGAGGCCCCGGCGCGGCCAGGGACGGGCCGCTTGCCCGCTCGATTGGTCGGACCTCACTCCGACAGCCGTCTCAGGGCCAGAGGTTCATCTTCAGACCCGCCCACCCTCGGATCTCACTCCGACCGCGAAGCCTCGGCCGCGATCAACGATCAACGCCGCGTCGGACTCGATCCTGACCTTGTCGCGGGCAAGGGCTCGCCGCCCCGTGCGCACTCAATCCTACGAATAGCTCCCCGCGGCATCGCCCCTCTGGCACCATTCGGGTGTAGCCGTTTGCCCGTTTCGCTGTTGATCGTCAGGTCCTGGTGCTCGAAGCGATGGGCGCTCGACCGGGTTTTTCCTGAGACAATGATGCGGTGATCCTTGCTGATCACCGAAGCCAAATCAACACTTCGAGCGCCGGGTCCCTGACAACAACCAGCGGCCTGATCGGGGCCGCACTGACCACCGAGTGGAGAGCCTTATGCAAAAAATCAGTATCGTCGGCGCCGGCCGGGTCGGGGAGACCACGGCGCAAATCCTGGCCGAAGAGGAGCTGTGTCGGGAAATCGCGCTTTATGACGTGCGCGAGGACGTTCCCCAGGGTGTCGCCCTGGATATCGACCAGACCGCGCCCTTCTTTGAGTTCGACTGCGTGCTCAGCGGTAGTAACGATCCCCAGATATTGCGCGACTCGGAACTGGTGGTGGTGACCGCCGGCCTGCCGCGTAAGCCGGGCATGTCGCGCTCGGACGTCCTGGAGGCCAATGTCAGGATCATCGATTCCGTGACGGACGACATCCTCCGATATGCGCCGGACGCCATGGTTCTGATCGTCTCCAATCCCGTGGACGCACTGACCTACCGGGTGGCGCGTCGCACCGGTTGGGGGCGCTCCCGGGTGTTCGGCCAGGCGGGGGTGCTCGACGCCTCCCGCATGGCGAGCTTCATCGCCCAGGAGACCGGTTTCTCGGCGCTCGACATCACCACCATCGTGCTCGGCGGACACGGCGACACCATGGTGCCGGTCCCGCGCTACTGCACCATCAACGGGATTCCGATCTCCCACTTCATCGCCGAGGAGCGCATCGACGCCATCATGGAGCGCACGCGCAAGGGCGGCGCCGAGATCCTTGCCCTGCGCAAGACCTCCAGCGCCTACGATGCCCCCGGGGCCGCGGTGGCGGCCATGGTGGATGCCATCACCCACAACCGTCGTCGTCTGCTGCCCTGCGTGGCGATGCTCGAAGGCGAGTACGGTGAGAGCGACATCGCCATGGGGGTCCCTTGCATCCTCTCCGAAAAGGGCGTCGTCTCCGTCGTGGAGATCGATCTCAACGAGCGCGAGAGGGCGGACTTTGACAGCTCGGCCGCGGCCGTTCGTGCCGACATCGAGCGCCTGCGCGAGATCGTCTGACCGCCGGCGCGTTTCTTGCGTTCTAAACCGGCGCGCCGGCTCGCCGGCGCACCCCGGTCACCGCAGGACGCGCGACCCTGACGCACTGCTCGGGATCGATCCCTCGCCCGTGCGTCCGGCACGGCCGAGACGCGAAAACCACTTCACCACCGCCGCCCTGAGGGCCTCGCGGCACCCCGGCGGCCAGGAGCGAACCCATGGCGAACGAGACCGTCACCATCACCAATGACAGCACGGGCGACAGCCATAGCTTTCCCTTGCTGCGCGGCACTATCGGCCCGGCCGCGGCGGACATCTCGTCGCTCTATAAGGAGTCCGGGATCTTCACCTACGACCCCGGCTTCATGGCCACCGCGGCATGCCATAGCGCCATCACCTATATCGACGGGGAGAATGGCATCCTGCTGTACCGCGGCTACCCCATCGAGCAGCTCGCGACCAAGGCCAGCTTCCTCGAGGTGGCCTATTTGCTCCTCTACGGCGACCTGCCCAAGGAGCCGGCGCTGCTGGGCTTTGAGGAGATCATCACCCGCCACACGATGCTCAATGAGCGGCTACGCAAGTTCCTTGACGGCTTCCACTACGACGCGCACCCCATGGCGATGCTCTGTGGCGTCGTGGGCTCACTCTCGGCCTTCTATCACGACTCGGTGGACATCAACGACTACCACCACCGGGAGGTCTCCGCCCACCGGCTGATCGCCAAGCTCCCGACGATCGCCGCCGCGGCCTATAAGCACAACGTCGGCGAGCCCATCATGTACCCGCGCAACGACCTGCGTTATTGCGCCAACTTCATGCACATGATGTTCGCCACCCCCTGCGAGGACTACGAGCCCGGTCTGATCGCGGAAAAGGCCCTGAATCTCCTTTTCATTCTGCATGCGGATCACGAGCAGAACGCGAGCACCTCGACGGTGCGCCTCGCCGGGAGCTCGGGGGCCAATCCATTCGCCTGCGTCGCCGCGGGCATCGCCTCTCTGTGGGGGCCGGCCCATGGGGGCGCGAACGAGGCCGTGCTCGATATGCTCCAGCAGATCGGCGAGGTCAAGAATGTCCAGACCTACATGGACAAGGCGAAGGACAAGGACGACCCATTCCGGCTCATGGGCTTTGGCCATCGCGTCTACAAGAACTACGACCCCCGGGCCAAGATCATAAGGGAGGTCTGCCATCAGGTGTTGGAGGAGCTGGCGGATGCCAACAATCCGCTCTTCGAGCTGGCGATGAAGCTCGAGGAGATCGCCTTGAATGACGACTATTTCGTCGAGCGCAAGCTCTACCCCAATGTGGACTTCTATTCGGGAATCATCTACCGGGCGCTGGGCATCCCGCGCAGCATGTTCACCGTCATGTTTGCCATTGCGCGCACCGTGGGCTGGATGTCGCACTGGATGGAGATGATGGCGGACCCCAACAACCGGATCGGACGCCCGCGCCAGATCTATCACGGTCCCACTCAGCGGGACTATGTGCCGATCTCCCAGCGCTGAGTCCGGCGCTCGCCCCTCCCCCGAGCCCGGCGTGATCGGGACCGGGCCGGGTGTCAGGGCCAAGACTTTCGTCAGACCTTAGGAAGGATCCGCGCAGACGCCGCGTCCTCGTTCGATGCCAGCAGGCGCTCGACCTCGGCCAAGTCCGCCCCCCGCTCCGGGCGCTCGCTCACCGGGTCCAGCGGCGGATTGCGCAGCGCCCCCCGGGGCAGCACGATGAGCTCGAAGGGGATGTCGCCGGCGACGAAACCAAAGGTCGGGTGGATGCGTCGCTCGCCGCCGCTGTAACGTAGGGTGCGCTCGCGCTCCTGCCGGGGGATCTGCCGCTCGATCAGCCTGAAGACCACGTCCTCCGGCTGCTGCGCGAACAGATAGAGCGTGATCCCCTCCTCCGGCCGCCCCGATCCGGTCAGCCCAGGCCCGATCAAATGCGGGGAGAAGGCCTCGAAGGTGCGCATGGCCTCGATCGCCGCAGCACGCATGCGCATCAGATCCCGGGCCTGATCCTCGCCGCGAAACAACCGACGCTGGATAAGCACCGCCTCCTGGATCGCCTCGTTCGAGGGCCAGCTGCGGCGGTCCCGAATCCCGGTGCGCTCCGCCGCCTTGCGCCGAGCGCGCTCAAAGTCGTTGCCTCCCTGCTCGGCCAGGATGCGGGCGGCCTCGTACGCCATGCGTTGGCGCTGGGCACCAGCTCGGTCACGAACGGCCATACGACACCTCCTCGATCTGCACCGCCTCGCCGCCGCATCCCCCGACGCTTTGCGCGGGTTTGAGCGCTCCGTCAACGGACGCACGTCCCGCCAACGTTAGCATGAACAACCGGTCGCGCCCGCGGCCCAATTGGGCTCGCCCGGTGTCGCGAACTGAGCGCCAGCTCACCGTGTGGCAACCACGTCTCGCTATAATGCAGGCAGACACGGCGGGATCCGATGCGGAAAAAGCGATTTATTTCCGCCAGTTGCCGTGTCAACCCGTGAATAAGCCTTGATCGCCTGCGTAACGCGCTCTCAAAAAGAGAACTGTCATGTTCGGCTTTGGCCGCAAAAACAACGCGCTGCTCGGTATCGACATCAGCTCGACGGCGATCAAGCTGATCGAGCTGTCCCGGGGGGCAGGCCCGACGCCTTCCGCGATCCGGGTCGAGACCTTCGCCATCGAGCATCTGCCGCCCAACGCGGTGGCGGAGAAGAAGATCGTGGATGCCGACGCCGTCGGCCGGTCCATCCAGAAGGCCTTGAACAAGGCCGGTACCAAGACCAAGCGCGCGGCGGTGGCGGTCTCCGGCTCGGCGGTGATCACCAAGGTGATCTCGATGTCGGGCAGCCTCAATGACGCCGAGATGGAGAACCAGATCCAGTTGGAGGCGGATCAGTACATCCCCTATCCGCTGGAAGAGGTCAATATCGATTTTGATGTTATCGGTCCCTCGGCCTCCAGTCCGGACATGGTGGACGTGCTGCTTGCAGCCTCGCGGCGAGAGAACGTGGACGACCGCGTAAACGCCCTGGAGATTGCCGGGCTCACGGCGGCCGTGGTCGACGTCGAGGCCTACGCGATGGAGAACGCCTGTGCGCTGCTCCTGAGTGACCGGGACGGCGGCGACTCCGGTCACACCGTCGCGGTGGCCGACGTGGGCGCCACCACCACCACCCTGCACGTGCTCCACAAGGGCGAGATCGTCTACACCCGCGAGCAGAACTTCGGCGGACAGCAGCTCGTCGATGAGGTGCAGCGCCGTTACGCGATGCCCCGCGAGCAGGCCGCCCAGAGGATCCTCGACGGCGACGTCGCCGACAGCTACGAAAGCGATGTCCTGGGTCCATTCAAAGAGGCACTGGCCCAACAGATCGGCCGCGCCCTTCAGTTCTTCTACTCAGGAACGGCCTATAACCGGGTGGATCAAATCATCCTTGCCGGCGGTGCGGCAGGGATCCGTCAGGTCGATGCCTTGGTGCAGGAGCGCCTGGGCCTGCCGACCATGGTCGGCAACCCCTTCGGCCGCATGTCCCTGTCGCCCCGGGTCAACGCCCAGGAGCTGATGCGCGAGGCGCCGGGCATGATGATCGCCGTGGGGCTCGCATTGCGGGGGTTCGACTAGTGGCGCGCATCAATCTACTTCCCTGGCGTGAAGCGGAGCGCAAGCGCCGTCAGCGCGACTTCGCCGTCGCCGGTGCCATCGCACTGGCCGTCACGGCAGTGGCCGCCCTGTTGGTGCACCTGCAGATCGAGGCGTCCATCTCGGGACAGCAGTCGCGCAACCAGTATCTCAACGACCAGATCGCCCAGCTGCAGCTCCAGATCAAGGAGATCCAGGCGCTGGAGGAGACCAAGGCCAGTCTGCTGGCCCGCATGGGCATCATCCAGCAACTGCAGGAGAGTCGGCCCGAGGTCGTACGGCTGTTCGATGAGCTGGTACGTGCCATCCCCGAGGGCGTCTTCCTGACGAAGGTCGAGCAGACCGGACGCAACGTCGTGCTCGAGGGTCGCGCCCAGTCCAACGCCCGGGTCTCGGCGTTCATGCACAACGTCGAGGGATCGGCCTGGATCGGCAACCCGCGCCTGTTGCTGATCGAGCACAAGGACAAGACGGGCACCGGGCTCAGTCACTTCCGGTTGTCCTTCGACCAGGTGCGGCCTTCGGCCGGGAAGGGTGAGGACGCCGACCCGGCATCGCCGGGCTGAGGCGGGGCGGCCCAGGCACTCAACAGTTATTTATCTTCGGCCCAAACCATGGAACTCAGCGAGCTCAAGAACCTCGATCTCCAGAACCTGGGCGATTGGCCGACGCCGGCCAAGGCCATCGTCATCCTGATCGCCTGCATCGGGTTCGGAGCGGCGGTCTATTACCTGGACACCGAGGGACAGCTCGCCCGGCTCGAGCAGGAGCAGACCAAGGAGACCGAGCTGCGTCAGACCTTCGAGGCCAAGCAGCGCAAGGCCGCCAACCTGCAGGCCTACCGCCAGCAGCTCGAAGAGATGAAGGAATCATTCGGCGCCATGCTGCGCCAGCTTCCCGACAAGACCGAGGTGGCCTCACTGCTGGTGGATGTGTCCCAGACGGGGCTGGCGGCCGGTCTGGAGTTCGAGCTGTTTCAGCCCGAGGGCGAGCAGTCCAAGGACTTCTATGCCGAGCTCCCCATCAACATCCGGGTGACCGGCCGTTATCACGACTTCGGCAGCTTCATCAGCGGTCTCGCCGCCCTGCCGCGGATCGTCACCATTCATGACGTCAAGCTCGCCAATGGGTCGGGCGGGGACGGCGGCGCCGAAGGCTCCAAGCTGTCCCTCCAGGCCAAGGTGAAGACCTACCGTTATCTCGATGAGGCCGCAGCGAAATGAGCGAGCGCCGGATACACGGGATCTGGATTCTTTGGCTGGTTGCCGCTGCTGGGCTCTCGGGCTGCTCCAGCGGGGATCGCAGCGACCTCGAGGGCTTTGTCGCCGAGGTCAAGGCGCGTGAGCCAGTGCCCATCGAGCCGCTGCCCGAAATCAAGCAGGTCGAGACCTTCATTTACGAGCCGGACGAGCGCCGCGACCCCTTCGTCGCCGACAAGCAGGGTGACGAGGCGGTCGCGGCCGTGCCCGACAACGGTCTCGCGCCAGACCCCCTGCGCCGCAAGGAAGAGCTGGAGAGCTACTCGCTCGATGCGCTGCGCATGGTCGGGACCCTGTATCAGGACGATGCCCGCTTTGCGCTGGTGCGCAGTCAGGACGGCACCCTGCATCGGGTGCGGGTCGGCAACCACATGGGCCTCAACAACGGGCAGATCACCAGTATCTCCGATGAAGAGATCCAGCTGACCGAGGTGGTCTCGGAGGCCCCGGGCGACTGGCGCGAGCGTCAGGCCAAGATCTCCCTGACCGAGTGATCCGAAATGGATGATCCCAAAAAAAGGGCAATCCGCAGAGGGCAAGCCGCGATGAACAAGCTCCTAAATCCGGTTCGGCGTGCAGACGCGTCGCGGCCCCAGACGGCGGTTGGCGGGCGCCTGCCCGATCTCCTCGGCCTGTTGCTCCTGGGGGTCGCCGCCCTGACCACGGCCCGGGCGGCCGAGCTCCAGGACGTGCAGTACGCCGCCTTGCCCGGCAACCGGGTGGAGATTCAGCTCACCCTGTCCGGGCCCGTGCCTCCCCCCGAGACCTTTGCCACCGAGTCTCCCTCGCGCATCGCGCTGGACTTCCCCGGGGTCACGAGCAAGCTCGACCGCAAGGCCGTGCCCATCGGCGTGGGCCCGGTGCACAGCCTGGTGGCCGTGGAGGCGAGCGACCGCACCCGGGTGGTGGTGAACCTCAACGATTCCGTCCCCTATGAGGTGACCAGCAGCGGCAACCGGGTCACCATCCAGATCAATGCCCAGGAGGGGCTGGCAGGCGGCGCGCCCACTCCGGTCGAGGATCTGACCGCGGCCGCACCGCGTCAGGCGCCCGCCGCGCGCCGCGGCGCGCAACGGCGAGTCTCCAGCGAAGCGCGTCCGCGCTATACCGGCGGCTCCGGTCCGGCGGTGCGCGACATCGATTTCCGCCGCGGTCCCAACGGCGAGGGCCGGGTGCAGATCAAGCTACCGAGCGCCCAGACCCGGGTGGCCGTGCGTGAGCAGGGGACCCACGTCTTCGTGGACCTCTACGATGCCTCACTTCCCCAGCGTCTGTTCCGGCGTCTGGACGTGACCGATTTTGCCACGCCCGTGACGGCGGTGGAGTCCAGGCCCAAGGGCCGCAACGTGGAGCTGGACATCCAGACCGGCAAGGACTTCGATTATCTGGCCTATCAGGCGGACGATCTGTTCACCCTCGAGTTCCGGCCCCTGAGCCCGGCGGAGAAGGACCAGCAGGACAAGCAGAAGATCGTCTATTCGGGTGACCGGCTCTCGCTCAACTTCCAGGACATCGAGGTCCGGGCGGTGCTTCAGTTGCTCGCGGACTTCACCAACCTGAACCTGGTCGCGAGCGACACGGTGGCGGGGAACATTACCCTGCGCCTCAAGAACGTGCCCTGGGACCAGGCCCTGGACATCATCCTGAAGACCAAGGGACTGTCCATGCGCCAGACCGGCAACGTCATCATCGTGGCGCCCTCCCAGGAGTTGGCGGCCCAGGAGAAGCTGGAGCTCGAGTCCCAGCAGCAGATCCAGGAGCTGGCCCCGCTGCGCTCGGAGTTCATCCAGGTGAATTATGCCAAGGCAGCGGAGCTGGCGGCCCTGCTCAAGTCCGCCGAGACCAACATGCTCTCCGAGCGCGGCAACGTGACGGTGGACGGGCGCACCAACACCCTGCTGGTGCAGGACACCTCCGCCAAGCTCGAAGACGTGCGCAAGATCGTCGGCCGGCTGGATATCCCGGTGCGCCAGGTGATGATCGAGTCGCGCGTAGTCATTGCCAACAACGATTTCGCCCGTGACCTGGGCGTGCGCTTCGGTGTCTCCGGCTCAACCGGGTCAGGACCCAAGCCGATTCGCCAGGACGGCGAGATCGTCGGCTGGACCAACGGCAACACCCAGCTCCTGACCGGCGGCACCCTCCGCGGCGGGGTCGATGGCAGCGGCAATTATCAGACGGGAGCATTCGGACGCAACACCGAGACCGGCGAGCCCTTCAATTCGATGATCCAGGCGGGGCTGGCCACCGGTGTCCAGGGGCTGATGGTGAACCTGCCCGCACCGAACCCGTCCGGGGCCATCAACTTCCTGATCGGCAAGGTCGGCTCCTATCTGCTTCAGCTCGAGCTCTCCGCCATGCAGAAGGAAGGCCGCGGCGAGATCGTCTCCAGCCCCCGAGTCATCACCTCTGATTCCCACAAGGCGACCATCAAGGTCGGTCAGGAGATCCCTTATCAGGAGTCCTCCGCATCCGGGCGCACCACGGTCGCCTTCAAGGAGGCGGTGCTGCAGCTCGACGTGACCCCCCAGATCACGCCCGACGACCGCATCATCATGGACCTCAAGGTCAACAAGGACGCCCCGGACTTCACCCAGACGGTGCAGGGCGTGCCGCCGGTCAATACGCGGTCGGTCGAGACCTCGGTGCTGGTGGACAACGGCGAGACCGTGGTGCTTGGCGGTGTCTACGAGCGCGAGAAGACGTTCCAGAAGGAGCAGGTGCCCTGGCTCGGCGACGTACCGGTGCTGGGCCGGCTGTTTAAGAATGAGCAGCGTCAGGACAACAACTCCGAGCTCCTGATCTTCGTCACCCCCAAGATCCTCAAGGGCGAGGTGGCGGCCAACTGAGGCCGCTCACCGACGGCGCCGCTCGGCTCGCGCCGAGCGGTCCAATCCCGCTCGCCAAGTCCCATCGCCGGGCGGCCCCATCGCAGCGGGTCTCATCACACCTGCGCCCCATCGCACCGACCCCTGCGGCGACCTTCCGGGCCCGACCTTGCCGATCCGGGCGAAATCTGGCATATCTGTTGCCATGATCCGTGCCCAAAACATTTTTCTCGTGGGGCCCATGGGGGCTGGCAAGAGTACCGTCGGACGCCAACTGGCGGAGGCGCTCTCTTACACGTTCAGAGACAGCGACCAGGAGATCCAGCGCCGCACCGGCGTGGATATCCCGACCATCTTCGAGTTCGAAGGCGAGGAGGGATTTCGCAACCGCGAGCGCCAGGTGATCGAGGACCTGGTGGCGGAGGAGCGCATCGTGCTCGCCACCGGCGGCGGGGCCATCCTCAACGCCGAGAACCGGCAGAACCTGGCCGCCCGCGGCGTCGTGATCTATCTGCATTGCAGCCCGGATCAGCAATATTCCCGAACCTCGAGGGACCGCAACCGCCCCCTGCTTCAGACCGAGGACCCCCTGGCTCGGCTGCGCGAGCTGATGGAGGAGCGTGATCCGCTCTACCGTCAGGTCGCGGACCTGGTGGTGTCCACCGAGAAGCGCGGCACCGCCTCGGTGGTGAAGGAGATCCGCCGCCGGCTTGAGTCCGAGTCGGTTTGAGCCCCGCGCCGCCGACGCCGCAGGCCCCATTCCCATGACCCACACCCTGACCGTGGCGCTCGCTGAGCGCAGCTATCCCATCCACATCGGGCCCGGCCTGCTTTCGGACGCCACCCTGTATCGGCCCCACTGCCGCGGCAGCCAGGTGATGATCGTCACCAATGAGACGGTGGCACCGCTGTATCTCGAGCAGGCCCGGGCCGCGGTCTCCACCTTTCGGGTCGAGACCCTGGTCCTGCCTGATGGCGAGCGGTTCAAGACCCAGGAGGTGCTGGGCCGCATCTACGATGCCCTGCTCGAGGCGCGCTTCAGCCGCGACTGCACCCTGATCGCGCTCGGCGGCGGGGTCATCGGAGACATGGCCGGGTTCGCCGCCGCCTGCTACCAGCGCGGAGTCGCCTTCATTCAGGTGCCGACCACCCTGCTCGCCCAGGTGGACTCCTCGGTCGGCGGCAAGACGGGCATCAATCACCCCCTCGGCAAGAACATGATCGGGGCCTTCCATCAGCCACGGGCGGTGATCGCGGATACGGACACGCTGAACACCCTGCCCGACCGTGAGCTCTCGGCGGGGCTGGCCGAGGTGATCAAATACGGGCTGATCCGCGATCCGGACTTTTTCGACTGGATCGAAACCCACCTGGACGCCTTGCGTCGGCGTGACCCCGCGGCCCTGGCCGAGGCGGTGCGCCGCTCGTGCGAGAACAAGACGCAGGTGGTCGCGGCGGACGAGCTCGAGTCCGGACAGCGCGCGCTGCTCAATCTGGGACACAGCTTCGGCCATGCCATCGAGACCGGGGCGGGCTACGGCAACTGGCTCCACGGCGAGGCGGTGGGTGCGGGCATGTGCATGGCCGCCGACCTGTCGGCCCGGCTGGGCTGGATCGATGGGGAGACCCTCGGGCGCATCCGCCGGGTGGTGGCCGACGCCGGGCTGCCGACGGCACCACCCGCGGATCTGGGCCCGGAACGGTTTCTGGCCCTGATGGCCGTGGACAAGAAGGTGCTCGACGGGAGGCTGCGGCTGGTGCTCCTGCAGGGCATCGGTCAGGCCCTGGTGACGGACCAGTTCGATCCCGCCCTGCTGCGCGCCACCCTGGAAGGGGCCGCGGTCAGCCCCGCCTGAGCCGTTCGGACTCCACTTCCAGGTCCCTGCCCAGACCTGCACCGCTTCGGTGCATCCTGCACTCTCAAGGTGCGTCCTCCCCTGCCACTCCCGGGCTCAGGCAAAAGGGGCCGGCGCCGCTCGATGGCCAAAGCCGTGGCATGGGTCATGCGTGGGCGTTATGATTGCGGGTTCTGCGTGTCCGGCCTTGTTCTGCCAGGCGTCTTCCCACTCCGCTTCCAGGGTGCGGTGGGCATTGACGGGGCGTCCTGGGTCCGACGGAGGGCGCTTCACGGAGGGACACCGCCGGGCGCTGGGAAATAGCCCCGGCCGAGGTGCGGTGGACGCAAGCCTTCGCCCGCGACACACTCTCCAACAACCCAGACTCGGCCAGAGTGGCGAGCTTCAGACGAGGTCAGCGATGAGTCTTCGCGCCCTTCCGCCCGCACAGGGCCTTTACAATCCCGCCCATGAACATGATGCCTGCGGCGTCGGTTTCGTCTGTAACATCAAGAACCGGAAGAGCCACCGGATCGTCCGCCAGGGTCTCGAGCTGCTGGAGCGTCTGACCCACCGCGGTGCCGTGGGCGCGGATCCCAAGGCCGGTGACGGGGCCGGCATCCTGGTGCAAATTCCGGACGGGTTCTTGCGCGCCTGCGTTGACTTCGAGCTCCCCCCGCCCGGTTCCTACGGGGTCGGCATGGTCTTCCTACCGGCCGACGCCGAGGCCCGACAACGCACCCAGGCGACGGTCCAGCGTCGGGTGGAAGAGGGCGGGCAGATCGTGCTCGGCTGGCGCGACGTTCCGGTCGATAGCAGCGTGCTCGGCGCGAGCGTGCTGCCCAGCGAGCCCGTGGTGCGCCAGGTGTTTATCGCCCGCGGCGACAACTGTCCGGATCAGCAGGCCTTCGAGCGCAAGCTCTTCGTGATCCGCAAGCGGATGGACAATGAGATCCGCGCCGCCGGTTACGACAAGACCGCCTTCTATGTGCCCTCCCTGTCCTCGCGCACCATCGTCTACAAGGGCATGTTGCTCGCGAGCCAGGTCGGCGCCTATTACCTGGACCTCTTGGACGAGGGCTTCGAGTCCGCCCTCGCCCTAGTCCACCAACGCTTCTCCACCAACACCTTCCCCACCTGGGATCTGGCGCATCCCTTCCGCATGATCTGCCACAACGGGGAGATCAACACCCTGCGGGGCAACGTCAACTGGATGGCGGCGCGCCGCCACACCATGCGCTCCGAGGTCCTGGGAGATGACCTGGATTCGATCTGGCCGCTGATCCCGGAGGGGCAGTCGGACTCCGCCTGCTTCGACAATGCGCTGGAGCTGCTGGTAATGGGCGGCTATTCGCTCGCCCACGCCATGATGCTCCTGATCCCCGAGGCCTGGGGCGGAAACAAGCAGATGGACGCCCAGCGCCGCGCCTTCTACGAGTACCACGCGGCCCTGATGGAGCCGTGGGACGGCCCGGCGGCCGTCGCCTTCACCGACGGGCGCCAGATCGGCGCCACCCTCGATCGCAACGGGCTACGTCCGGCACGCTACCTGATCACCAACGACGACCTGGTGATCATGGCCTCGGAGATGGGCGTGCTGGATATCGCCGAGGAGCGCATCGTCAAGAAGTGGCGCCTGCAGCCGGGCAAAATGTTCCTGATCGACCTGGAGCAGGGCCGCATCATCGACGACGCCGAGATCAAGGCCGAGCTGGCGGCGGCCAAGCCTTATCGCGAATGGCTCGGCAGGACCCAGATCCATCTCGACGAGCTGCCGACCGACGTCGCCCCCATGGCCCCGGACGCCGACACCCTGCTCGACGCCCAACAAGCCTTCGGCTACACGCAGGAGGACATCAAGTTCCTGCTCACCCCGATGGTGGTGACCGGTCAGGAGGCGGTGGGCTCCATGGGCGCCGACAACCCCCCCTCGGTGCTGTCGCGCCGGCCCAAGCACCTGTCGTCCTACTTTCAGCAGAACTTCGCCCAGGTCACCAACCCGCCGATCGATCCGATCCGCGAGGAGCTGGTGATGTCGCTGGTGTCCCTGATCGGCCCGCGCCCGAACCTGCTGGGTCTCAAGGAGGCGGGCAAGCACTGGCGCCTCGAGGTCAATCAGCCGGTCCTCACGAACCAGGACCTCGAGCGAGTGCGCCACATCGAGGACAATTCGGGTGGTGCCTTCCGTACCCGCACCCTGAACACGGTCTACCCGGCGGGCGAGGGCGCCGCCGGCATGGACCCGGCCCTGGACCGCCTCTGCCGGGAGGCCGAGCAGGCGGTGCTGGACGGCTACAACATCCTGATCCTGTCGGACCGCAACACCAACCGGGACCAGATCCCGATCCCGTCCCTGCTGGCCACCTCGGCGGTGCACCATCACCTGATCCGCCGTGGTCTGCGCACTAGCTCGGGGCTGGTGGTGGAGACCGGCGCGGCGCTCGAGGTCCATCACTACGCGGTGCTGGCGGGCTATGGGGCCGAGGCCATCAACCCTTACCTGGCCTTCGACACCATCCAGTCCATGCTGGACGAGCTGCCCGGGCGCCCCGGCTTCGAGGAGGCCCAGAAGCGTTATATCAAGGCGGTGGGCAAGGGGCTGCTGAAGGTCATGTCCAAGATGGGCATCTCCACCTTCCAGTCTTACTGCGGGGCTCAGATCTTCGACGCCGTGGGCCTGGCGAGCGACTTCGTCGCCCGCTATTTCACGGGCACCGAGACCACGGTGGAGGGTGTGGGGCTGGCCGAGGTGGCCGAGGAGGCGGTGCGCTGGCACGCCCAGGCCTATGGCAGCGAGCAGATCTACCAACGGCATCTGGACGTTGGGGGGGACTACGCCTACCGACTGCGGGGTGAGGACCACGTCTGGACCCCGGAGACCATCTCCACCCTGCAGCACGCGACCCGCGCCAAGAGCTGGGAGACCTACCAGCAGTTCTCGCGGACCATCAACGAGCAGAACGAGCGGCTGCTGACCTTCCGCGGCCTGATGGACTTCAAGTGGGCGGATCATCCGGTCCCGCTGGAGGAGGTCGAGCCGGCCAGCGAGATCGTCAAGCGCTTCTCCACCGGGGCCATGTCGTTCGGCTCCATCAGCTATGAGGCCCATTCGACCCTGGCCCGCGCCATGAACGCCCTGGGCGGCAAGTCGAACACGGGCGAGGGGGGTGAGGAGCCGGAGCGCTTCCTGCCGCTCCCGGACGGCTCCCGGAACCCGGAGCGCTCCGCCATCAAGCAGGTGGCGTCGGGGCGCTTTGGCGTCACCATCGAGTACCTGGTAAACGCCGACGACATCCAGATCAAGATCGCCCAGGGTGCCAAGCCCGGCGAGGGCGGTCAGCTCCCGGGTCACAAGGTGAACGCGCAGATCGCCCGCGTGCGCCATTCCACCCCGGGTGTGGGCCTGATCTCACCGCCGCCCCATCACGACATCTACTCCATCGAGGACCTGGCCCAGCTCATCCACGACCTGAAGAACGCCAATCCCAAGGCGCGCATCTCGGTCAAGCTGGTCTCCGAGGTGGGTGTCGGCACCGTGGCGGCGGGCGTCTCCAAGGCCCACGCCGATCACGTGACCATCGCCGGCTATGACGGCGGCACGGGCGCCTCTCCGCTCACCTCCATCAAGCACGCCGGGTCCCCCTGGGAGATCGGGCTTGCCGAGACGCACCAGACCCTGGTGCTCAACCGCCTGCGCGGGCGCATCGCGGTGCAGGTGGACGGCGGTATCCGCACCGGTCGCGACGCGGTGATCGGCGCCCTGCTGGGGGCCGACGAGCTGGGCTTTGCCACGGCGCCGCTGATCGTCTCGGGCTGCATCATGATGCGCAAGTGCCACCTCAACACCTGCCCGGTCGGCGTGGCCACCCAGGACCCGGAGCTGCGCAAGCGCTTCACCGGCAAGCCGGAGCACATCATCAACTATTTCTTCTTCGTCGCCGAGGAGATGCGCCAACTGATGGCGCGGCTCGGCTTCCGCACGGTGAGGGAGATGATCGGTCAGTCGGATCGTCTAGAGATGCGCCGCGCCATCGATCACTGGAAGGCCCGGGGTCTCGACTTCAGCCGCCTGCTCGCCAAGCCGCGGGTCGGTCCCGAGGTCGCCGTCTACAACTGCGAGTCCCAGGATCACGGCCTCGACAAGGCCCTCGATCATGAGCTGATCCGAAAGGCGGAGCCGGCCCTGGCCCGCGGCGAGCCGGTGCAGATCGAGGTCGGGATCAAGAACTACAACCGCACCTTCGGCACCCTGCTGTCGGGTCGGGTGGCCGAGCGCCACGGTCATGCTGGGCTTCCCGACGACACCATTCACGTCAAGGCCAGGGGGACCGGCGGTCAGTCATTCGGCGCCTGGCTCGCCCACGGGGTCACGATCGAGCTGGAGGGTGAGGCCAACGACTATGTGGGCAAGGGGCTCTCGGGCGGGCGCCTCATCATCTACCCGCCCGCCGACTCCGGCATCGAGCGGGCCGAGGACAACATCATCGTCGGCAACACCGTCCTCTACGGGGCCATCAGTGGCGAGTGTTATTTCCGCGGCGTCGCCGGGGAGCGGTTCTGTGTCCGCAACTCCGGGGCCACCGCCGTGGTGGAGGGTGTGGGCGACCACGGCTGCGAGTACATGACTGGCGGCATCACCCTGGTCCTGGGTCCCACCGGGCGCAACTTCGCGGCCGGCATGTCCGGCGGCATCGCCTATGTGCTCAACGAGGACAATGGGTTTGAGGACCGCTGCAACCTGGCCATGGTGGAGCTGCAGCCCATCCCAAGAGAGGATGCGGCCCTCGAGGCCCTGGACCATCAGGGCGGGGACATGGAGACCCACGGCCTGGTGGACATCAGCCACGACATGACCTGCAACGACGCCAGGCGCCTGAGGGGTCTGGTCGAGCGGCACTTGCACTACACCAACTCGGCGGTGGCCCGCCGCATCCTCGACGACTGGGAGGCCTACCTGCCGAAGTTCGTCAAGGTGATGCCGGTGGATTACCGGCGCGCGCTCGAGGAGATGCAGGCCAGCCAGAGCCGGCCACCGCAGCCCAACAAGCAGTCCAAGGGGATCACCGATCATGGGTAAGCCAACTGGGTTCATGGAGTTCGACCGGCGCGACCGGCGCTATGAGCCGGCCGCCGACCGGGTCGTCCATTACAACGAGTTCGTAATCTCGCTCTCCGACGCGGATGTCAGTGAGCAGGGCGCCCGCTGCATGGACTGCGGTATCCCGTTCTGCCACCAGGGCTGTCCGGTCAATAACATCATTCCGGACTGGAACGACCTGGTCTATCGCAACGACTGGCGCTCGGCGATCGAGGTCCTACATTCCACCAACAACTTCCCGGAATTCACCGGGCGCATCTGCCCCGCACCCTGCGAGGCGGCCTGCACCCTCAACATCGACGACAGTCCGGTGGCCATCAAGACCATCGAGTGCGCCATCGTCGACAGGGCCTGGGAGGAGGGCTGGATCAAGCCTCAGGTCCCGGAGCGGCGCACCGGCAAGCGGGTGGCGGTGATCGGCTCTGGGCCCGCCGGCCTTGCCTGTGCCCAGCAACTGGCGCGTGCGGGGCACCAGGTGTCGGTGTTCGAGAAGAACGACCGCATCGGCGGGCTGCTGCGCTATGGCATCCCCGATTTCAAGCTGTCCAAACGGCTGATCGACCGGCGCATGTCGCAGATGCGCACGGAGGGTGTGGACTTCCATACTCATGCGCATGTCGGCGTGGAGATCCCCGTCGCCAAGCTGCGCCAGGAATTCGACGCCCTGGTGCTCGCCGGCGGCTCGGAAAAGCCCCGGGATCTGGATCTGCCCGGACGCAGCTTCGACGGCATCCACTTCGCCATGGATTTTCTCGCCCGCAACAGCAAGCGGGTGCAGGGCTCCTTTGTGCCGGACGACGAGTTCATCAGCGCCCAAGGGCGTGACGTCCTGGTGATCGGCGGTGGCGACACCGGATCGGACTGCATCGGGACCTCCAACCGCCACGGCGCCCGATCGGTGACCCAGATCGAGATCCTCGACAAGCCGCCGGTCAAGGAGGACAAGGGCCTCACCTGGCCCGACTGGCCCAACAAGCTGCGCACCTCGAGCTCTCAGGAGGAGGGCTGTGAGCGCCTGTGGAATGTGCTGACCAAGGAATTCATCGGCGACGCCAAGGGGCGGGTGCGCTCGGTCAGGTACTGCCTGGTGCGCTGGGACAAGGATCCCCAGGGCCGCTGGCAGATGTCGGAGGTGCCGGGCAGCGAGGGGGAGCTCAAGGCCGACCTGGTCCTGCTCGCCATGGGCTTCGTCCATCCCGTCCACCAAGGCATGATCCAGGCGCTCAAGGACAGCGATGGTCTGGAGCTCGACCCGCGCGGCAACGTCCGGGCCCCGACCGACGGCGTCTCGGCCTACCAGACCTCCATCCCCGGGGTCTTCGGCGCGGGTGACATGCGCCGCGGCCAGTCCCTGGTCGTCTGGGCCATCCGCGAGGGGCGCCAGTGTGCCCGCGCCGTGGACGAATGGCTGATGGGCCGCTCGGATCTGCCCCGCTGATACCCGGCCGCCGCTGGGTCGGGCTCTAGCCCGACCGCGGACTCCCGTGCGGCCGCGAGGCCGCGACCCCAGGCCGACCGCGCGCGGGGGCCTCAGTGCTGGGTCAGGGCCAGCACGCCAAGCAGCATGACCAGCGAGCCCAGGAGCTTCGCCGCCACATAGCCCTCGCCGAAGAGCCAGCGTCCGAGGAAGACGGAGAAGACACCGGCGGTGCGCTTCACCGCCATGGCATAGGAGGCCAGGGTGAGGCTGAGCGCGATCTGGTCGGCGATGCGCATCAGGGCGAACAGCAGTCCCAACAGCAGCAGGTGCGGGAGCTCACGCCCCAGGTCGGGGGTGAGCAGTTTGGTGTGGAAGCGCCGGTCGCGCAGGCTGAACAGGATCCACAAGACCAGGGGATTGACCACCGCCACCAGCACCGAGAAGGACAGCGGGTCGCTCATCTGGATGCCGATGCGCCCGAAGACGCTGGCCGCGGCAAAGCAGGCGGCGGCGCCGATGGCGAGGACGCTTCCCCGATCCAGAAACAGGCGCCTGAACGGCAGCCTCCAGCGCGCCCCCTCGCCGGCGAGGCTCAGGATATAGCCCCCGAAGACCAGCAGCAGCACCCCGACCAGGCCCAGGGGCCCCGGCAGGCTGTCGGTCAGCAGCCACTCGATGACGATGACAAAACCGGGTGTCAGGGTCATCACCGGTCCCACCAGGGAGACGTCGGAGCGGCGCAGGGCCGCGTTCAGGGCCCAGGCGCCGAGCCCGGAGAGCACGCCCCCGAGTAGCACCGCGGTCAGATAGCCCGGCTCGCCGAACGGAAAGTCGTGGTGCCAGACGATGAGCGGCAGGGTGAGCACCAGGCTCACCAGGTTCATGTACAGGGTCAGGGCCTCCGTCGAGAGGCGGAGGGTCAGCCGCTTGGTGACCGCCAGGCGCGAGGCATGGAAGAAGGCCGATGCCAGCGAGAACAGGACCCACAGCGGTGCGGCGTCGGAGAGATCCATTGGTTCGCTGGACTCAGGGGCGGCGGCGGGGTCGCGGACGACCCGAGGCCGGGCCGCCGCTTAGTGGTCGCGGCCCATCCAGCCGTTCTGAGCCCCAACGAACCGGCGCCGTGGCTCGAATCGCAGACCGGACTGGCCGTCGGTCAGCCGCTCCTGGTTGAAACGGGCGAAGGCGCGCTGAAAGTGGGCCCGATGATGCCATTGTTCGTCGCTGAAGGTCCCCTGGCCGCGCAGGACCCGCACGCTCGCAATCCCCCCCAGGGTCAACAGGCCCGCCCCCCCGATCCCGGAAAAGAGCTTCGGCTGGATGATGAGATCGACCTCGGGGGCCCCGATGTCCCCGTCCTGGCGGTCGCCCGGGCGCGGGACGCCGGCGTGCAGGTTCAGCGCGTAGGACGGCTGGTTCAGGGTCATCAGGCTCATGCGCCGGGTGGGGCTCGCGCCCCGCAGGCGGCGGGCGGCGTCGGGGTCGAGCTCGCGCAGCACCCGGGCCAGCAGCCCCAGTCCGGCCTTGACCTCCTCACTGTAGGGCAGTGCCTGGATCCGCGACAGGATCTGGCTCTGCATCAGCAGCGGGTGCCGGACCCAGGGTGCCGGCGTGTCCGGGCGTCCGGTGAACGTCTGCGCCATGGTCACGGCGAGCGACTCCAGCCGCTGATGGATGCGCCGGACCAGGTCCTCGAAGTCGGGCGAGTCCAGTGGCCCCCAGCCCGGCAGTCGGATCACCGCGCCGAGGGGCCGCTCACCGCGCAGGGCGGCCATCCCGTCGGCCGGAAGCAGGGTCACCCCCGGAAACCGGAGGTCCAGGCCTCCGAGGGCCTCCGTCACCAGTCGGGCGCCGAGAAAGCTGAGCGGATCCAGCGCCTGACGGCGCAGGCGCCAGTCTCCGATCTCGCCCAGGGCGCGGGCGCCACTCAGGGGCGCCAGCGACGGCGCGTCCCAGTAGAGCAGATGGAGATGGAACTGCTTGGCCGCCTGGACGCTCTCCCGATCCTGAGTGTTGGGGTCGCAATTCAGGGCCAGGTGCAGCTCACCGCCAGCCAGGCCGAATTCCTCTACCGTCGACCGATCGGAGCAGAAGCGCACGAAGTTCGCCCCGGTGCGCCACAGGGCGCGGCCGGTGGCCGGATGCACGTCAACCGGCGTGGACTTTGGCCGCAGGGAGACCTCCGAGAGCATGAGGTCGTAACGGCTGTGGGGCGATGCCTTGTCGATCAGGGCCAGGGTCTCGCAGTCCTCGATGCGCGACTGCGGGCGGCGCCCATCGCCGCAACTGAGACATTGGACGGTCCGCCGGGCGAAGCGCCGGCGCGGATCCGGATGGTCGATCTCCTCACCCAGAAGCTCGTAGCCCCGGGGCGGCCCGGGGATCCGCAGGTCGTGCCAGGCCACCCGCAGGGAGTCGATGGCGGGTGGAAAGAGGTCGGCGAAAGGGTCTGGATCGCGGTGCTCGGTCAACAGGTATCGCCCTTCGATGTCAGGCGCCGGGGGCCAGGTGCGGCCGCAGTGCCTGGAGATCCCGGACCACCTCGGCCATGAGGCGTGCGGTGAGCCGGTTGAAGGCCGCCGCCATGGCGTCCGGTGAGGCCCCCTCCACCGGTTCCTCACCGCTGTAGCGACGGCTCGTCATGGACCCGCGGTCGCTGGCACGCACCAGCGCCAGGGTGAAGCTCGCCGCCACCCGCGGGGGCTGGTCGGTCGGGCGATGCTCGAAACGCTCGACCTCACCCCCGAGCAGATAATCCGCCCTTGCCCGATCCTCCGGGATCACCACGAAACGAAAAACGGCGGCCGCCCGCACCGCCTTCACCAGGGCGGCGGCGAGGGCGCGCGTGGGCGGGTCCTCCCACAGCAGCCAGTCGTAGCGCTGGGCCACCAGCGGCTCCTCCCGGGTCCGAAAGACAATCTGACGGCCCCCGAGGAAGCCGCGCGCGCCCAGGTCGTTGACTAGCAGGATGGCGGGGGCCGGTTTCCCGACCGGGCCCTGCTGGGTGGGCGGGTCCAGGCTATAGAAGCGCTCGGGGCGCAGGGGGGCGGAGCTTCCGCAGCCGAGGAGCGACAGACAGCCGGCAAGCCAGGCGCTGACCGCCATCCCTCGAATCATTTGAACCACGGCGTCTGCTCCTCGATCTGTCGTCCCTTGATGATCACGGCGGGGTCCTGACGCAGGTCCCGCGAGAGATTGGACAGGTTCCGTGTGGCATCCTCCATATTGGTAAGGATGGGTTTCAGCGAGGCACTCAGCTCCTGGAGCAGGAACTGGGCGTCATCCAGGGAGCGCTGCAGGGCCGACTTGTTGTCCCGCACCAGGCCTTGGATGTCCACGGCGAGCTCGCCGTAGCGCCGCGCGGTCTGCTGCACCTCCTGGGTGCTGCCCTTGAGCCCCGAGGCGACCTGCACCAGCTGGCCGGACATCTCCTCCACCGAGCCGAGGATGGCCGCGATCTTCTTAGGGTCCACCGATTCCTCCAGGTCTGCCGAGAGCTTGCGCAGGTTTTCGAAGGCCCCGGCGAGACGATCACGGTTTTCGCCCTGATCCTCTCCGCTGCCGAGCAGGGTCTCGATGGTCTGGATCTGGGACTTGATGCTTGCGAGCGCCGGGGCGACGGTGTCCTCCACCACCCGGTTGATCGAGTCGGTGAGGGCGGCGAGCTGGACCATCAGGTCCGCCTCACGAGCCTGGGCATCGATCAGGTCCCCGTCGGCGAGCAGCCTGGATGAGACCCCGGGGCTGATCTTGATCGCGTCCCCGGAGAGCAGGCCCCTGGACCCGAGCTGCGCCCGGCTGTCGACGGGGACCGGCCAATCGTCGTTGATCCGCAGGGTGGCGCGAAAGCACGGCAGGGCGGGGGAGCGTACCGGCCCATCCGCCGGCGTGGGAGGACAAAGATCCGCGTCGCCGTCCCTGCCGGGAAATACGGGTGAGACCCGCTCCACCATTCCAATGACGCGGCCCCCCTGGGTGACCTGGATGCCGGCGTCGAGCCCGGAGGCGTCTAGGAAATAGGCTTTCAGGCGGTAATTGCCGCCGAACAACCCCGGCACCACCAGGGCCAGTGCGCCCACCGCCACCGCGGCCATGGCGAGCACGAAGAGCGCCGCGAGCCAGAGGTCACGCCGTCGTGCGCGCCCCTCACGCTTGCCGGGGGCGCCGATCTCCGGGGGCGAATAGAGCCGTTCCAGCCGGCTCATCTCGCGAGGGCCGAGGTCCGGCGCCCGAGGACCGGATCGGAGGCTGAGAGGAGGGCGATAGGCCAGGTAAGGAGCTGCACAGCGCTAGGCCCTCCCGGTCAGCGGATAACGCAGATCGAGCCGCCGCGACAGGGCCGCCTGAAGCTCCACCGGCGTCGAGTCGAAGATGAGGCGCCCCCCGTCGAGCACGGCAATACGATCCCAGCCCTCATCCAGGGTATCGCTGGTATTGGCGGTCGCGATCACCGTCAGCCGCCGACCCAGCCCCTGTTCGCGCAGGACCTCGAGCGTCTCGCGAACGGTGGCGGGGTCGAGCCCATCGGTGAGACCGTCCCAAACCAGCAGCTCGGGTCTGTGGATCAGGGCCCGCGCCAGCTCCACCCGTCGCCGCTGACCGAGCGACAGGGCGCGGGGCAGGTGGTTCTCCAGGCCGTCGAGGCGCAGCACCGTCATCACCAGGCGCGCCTCCCGGGCCATCAGCTCGCGTCCGACCGGCCGCAGACGCAGGGGCAGGAGCAGGTTTTCGATGACGCTGCGGCTCGCGATCAGGGACCCGCCCTGGAGTACGGCCCCGAGGCGCCCCCGCAGCCGCGTCATGGCCTCCCATCCAAGCGTCTGTATGTCTTCCCCCAGCACCCGGATTCTACCCGCGGAGGGTGGGTCCAGCCCGAGTATCAAACGGGTCAGCAGACTCTTGCCGGCCCCGTTGGGCCCGACCACCAGGAGCCATTCCCCGGCAGCGGCGGAGAGCTGGATGTCGGCCAGGACGCAGCGACCGCTCAGGTGCTGAAAGACCCCGGAGAGCTCCAGGGCCCCGTTGAGCGCCCCCACCGGCGTGGTCAACCGCGCACCATCAGGATCACCAGCAGGTCCGCCACCAGGATCGCGGCCACGGCGCCGATCATGGTGCGGGTGGCGGCCTCGCCGACGCCCAGGGGGTCGCGCCCCGCCGTGATGCCGTTGACCGTGGCGATGAGCGTGATCAGCAAAGCGAACAGCAGTGGCTTGGCGATCGCCTCCAGCAGGTCGGCCGCGCTCAGCGCCTGAGCGAGGGATTCCAGGAACAGGGCGGGTGGGACCCTGAGCGTCACCCAGAGCCACAGGAAGGCCGAGAAGAAGGTGACCAGGCCGACCCAGACCGCGGCGGCGAAGCTCATCAGCAGCATGGCGAGCAGCATCGGGGCGACCGTGTACTGGATGGGGTCGATGCCGTTGATCAGGAGCCCATCGGCCTCTCCGCTCACACCCAGGGAGGCTTGGCGCACCGCGAGCGCCACGCCGCCGCGCCCCGCCACCAGGATCCCCACCAGCAGCGGGGTGAGGTCCATGATCGCCGCGTAGGTCAGGGTTAGGAGCACCAGGCCGGGCAGGTCGAAGTGTCCGAGGATGGACTGGGCCTGGCGGCCGAGGATGGCGCCGACCACCGCGGCGACCAGGGTCATGGCGGGCAGGATGGAGAGGCCGGACTGGCGCAGGGACCAGGCGAAGGCGGGGAGATCGAGCCGTGCGCGGCCGCGCAGGATCTTCAGATAGAGGGCGAAACAGCGGGTCAGGGCGAGGCCCGCGATCCACAGACCAGTCAACCAGCCGCGGGGGCCTTCGAACGGCCGCTCCAAAACCATATCGCGGGGGCTCGCCATCGCTTGATCTGCGCCTTTCCTGGGTGTGATGCCGACAGGGCCTTATTCTACGGGCCCGACCAGCCGCGCAGCACGACGGGCCCGACCGCGAGCCAGAGCGGGATCAGGGGCCACAGCCGGCCCGCCTTCAGATTGTAATCGTGCACTAGCCGCTGCCAGGGATGCCCCATGACGTAATGCCCGAACAGAAACTCGAAGGCCAGGGTGAGCCAGAGCCACAGTTGGCCGACCGCCAGGGCCTGGCTCAGCGACTGGGTCGGTCGCCAGGCGAACAGGGCCATCATATACAGGGTGAAGAGCAGCAGCGCGGCCAGGGTCGAGACCTGGTGCGCCCGAAGCTCCGTGAGCCGGTTGCCGTACCACGACTCGCGCAGGGCCCCGTTGGCGATAGCGATGGCGATCATGGGAAACCAGGCGGCGAGATAGATCCACATTCAAAGACTCCGCTCGATCGAGCTCAATACTCAAAGCCCCATTCCGCCCGGCCATGGGCGGCGTCGATCACCACCCGCTTGGCGACACCGGGAGGCGCCGATCCAACCTCGAGCGAGAGCAGGATCTCGGCGCGCCGGGAGAGCCAGTGCTCGAGGCCACCCGCCCCGGGGAGGGCGATGCGCCGTTCGGCGCGGGCGACCAGCTCCAGGAGATCGCGGCGGGCCTGGGCATCGGGCTGAGCGGCCAGGGTCTCCGGCAGGGGCCCCGGAAAGAGCAGGAAGAATCCGGCGCCGAGGTTGAGGGCCTGTCGCACCGCCAGGCGCGACCAGGGGTCGCTCAGGGTCGAGGCGACGACGAGCGAGCGGTCGGGGTAGCGAGCGAGTAGCCGCCTCAGCACCCGGTCGAGGAGCGGCCGCAGCGGGGTCCCTGCCGGGTCGGCGCGCGAAGGCGGCTGCACCCCAAGGATCAGCATCCGTTTCACCCCAAGCCCGGAGCGCGCCAACAGCGCCGGCACACCGCGGGCGGCGAACCGGTCCAGGTCCTTCATGGCCCTGCTCAGATCCCGATAGGGGATGAGCTGGGGGTGTCGCTTGAGGGCATTGTCCCGCTCGGGGCCATAGCTCCAGCCGTCGAGATAACGGTCCGCGCACCAGCGCAGGTGCTCGATGACCGCCAGACGCTCGGCCTCCAGCGGCGTGAAGGCGAAGGACTCCACCTGCTCCTCGGGTACCGCCCGGCAGTCGGTGACCGCGAGCTTGGCCCCCAGGTGGTCGGCCTGATAGCGATTCGCGTCCTGGTAAGAGGGGGCGAGCCGGTCCCAGTCCCGGCCCGCCGGCTCCAGGGTCGGATCCCGTCCCTGGGCGGCGATAGTGTCGGTGTAATGCTCGTGGATGGTCTGGGCGAGCTGGTCGCCCTTGCCGTGGAGCAGGATCTCCGGCCGGCAGGCCTCTTCAAGGTATGAGAATGGGAAGATCTGGCCGTCCCAGTCGTCGACCTTCCCGGCGGGGCACAGGTCCCCACGTTCGAGCAGGATGGGCGGCGACACCCGCTGCGCCCCGGCGATCCCCGACGCCAGGTCAAGGGCCAGCCCGAGTCCCTGGCTGGGGGAGGACGCGCATATCAGTACCTGGGTCACCGGGGGCCCCTCGCGATAGGCCTGGCTGTCCAGGCCCTGCCAGAGGACATCGGCCGACTCGCGGGCCTGGGGAAAGGCTCGGGCGAAGGCCCTGGAGCGGTCAGCGGCGTCTTCGCACAGAAGGGTGACGCGGGGCCGGCACTCGTCGTAGTGGATCAGGCGCAGGGCCTGCAGGAGATAGGACCGCGCGGGTGCCGCCAGGCCAGCGACCAGGAGATGGGGACCCTGGCCGAAGGGTGGATCCATGCCAAAGTGCAGGGGCCAGCGCGCGAGGAGCGACCGGGCGGCCCTGTCCTCGATCACATAGGGCTCGACCCGCAGAGGGACCTCCGGGTCCGGCTTGGCGAGGGGCCCTGAGAGCGCTGGGGGCCGGTCGGCGTGGTGCATCAGGATGAGCCGCAGGGCCGGTCCCCGGGGGTGGCGGGCCAGCCGTTGCGAGAGGTGCAGAAGCAGGGCCTCCATCTCGGGCGGCTCGGCCAACACCAGGGTGCGGCAGCGGCCCGGTCGCAACTGGGCCAGCTGCCCTGCCGTGACCCAGCGCACCCGCCGGCGTGCCCGCCGAAGCGCGGCCACCACCCGCGCCGCCAGGTCCGGATCCCCGTGCACCCACACCGGCGGCTCGCCGAAGAGCATGCCCGGTCCGCCCTAGACGCAGAAGATCCGGGACAGGAGATCCGGCAGCGCATCCCCCGCCCGCGCCAGGTCGAGCACCTCCACCAGAACCCGCTCGCTGCCGCCGAGGCTCATCTCCGGGACGGGCTCGCCGGTGCGGATCCAGCGCGCCAGGGCATCGGCGGTGCCGCCGCTGCCGGCGATCACCAGGTGCGGTCGTGCGGCCGCGAGTCCGATGGCCACGTCCAGGCGCGTCACCTCACCGCCGGCCGCCACCAGAGTGATGGCCGGAAGGCCTTGGGAGAGCGCGCTGGCGGCGGCGCTGATCCAGGGGGATTCGTCGCCCCAGCGGGCGCCGGGCACCAACAGGAAGTGGCTGTGGTTGGGCTCCAGCTCGGCCCCCAGCCCCGGCGGCCCCTCCGGTCGGGCGACGGTGCCCGCGGCGGCCACCCCGAGCAAGGGGAACCGGGCCCCGGTGTGACGGCGGGCCGCGCCCATCAGGGCCATGACGCCATAGGCGGTTGCCCCGTCGATCACGGTGACCCCGTGGTGGTCCAGCCACGGCGCGAGCACCTGGAACAGGTGCAGCAGCGGGTCTGAGACCCCGGGATCGATCCGGGCTGCCCCGCCAACGAGCACCAGCACGGGAGACGGAAGGCGCAGGCCAAGGGAGGCTAGGGCCAGCTCGAGCCGATCGAACCGGTCCACATCGACGATGGGTGGTTGGGGGCGGTGCGGGCCGATGTCTCTTGCGGATGCCACCGGTCGAGTCTATCAGGCCCCGCCGCGTCGATTCTTGCGCTGCTGCAGAGACCGGCCAGGTACCCCCGGGGTACGGGGGCGCGCTGGTTACTCCGACTGGTGCAGCAGGTCTCCCCGCTCGTCCACCACCGCCACCTTCATCGGGATGCCCTGACGGATGCTCGCCGAGACCACGCAGAAGTCCTCGAAGAGCCCCTTGCAGCGTGCGAACCGGGGATTGTCCTTGAGCGCGTCGCTCACGATCAGCCTGATCTCCAGGCCGCCGATGCGCAGCCGCTTCTTCTCGTTTCGGACCATGATGGCCGTCGCCTCGGCACTCAGGCAGTTGGCCGGCGGCTCCTCCCTGAAGACGCAGTAAAGGAGGCTGGCGGACAGGCAGTTCGCTGCCGCCGCGGCGAGCATCCGGGAGGCGTTTGGACCGGCCTGCTCGCCGAGGGGTGGCGGCTCGTCCATCAACAGGTCAGGGACCCGTCTCCAGTCGAAGTGGACGTTGATCTGGAAGCCTTCCCGCTGCTCCAGGTGGATGGTGAAACGGCCTTCTTCTGACATGAAGACTCCTGAGCCCGAGGGCGATCGTGAGGTTGGGTTCCGGCCGGTCCCGGGCCGGTCAAGCCGGGACCAGGTCCGGGACCGGCGGCTGGCGCCGCCGATGACGGGGATTCTTCGGATCGCGGGTGCCGCGCACACCGGCGGAGCGCCAGGACTGCGGATCAGCGGCATAGGCGCGCCAGTCTCCACCCTGGATCCGGGGCCGATCCCGGGTGTCGCCGCGATAGAGATAGATCCAGGCGCGCCCGAAGGCGGTGGGGATCAATTGGCGATCGTAGAGGCGGGGAAACTCCTCCAGCCGGTCCAGTTGCCTGAGGCCGGCGCCGCTCAGCCGGAACACCTCGCCGCTCACGGCGGTTCCGCCGCCCCGCGATACCCCCGGATAGGCACCCAACAGATACATGGTGAAGCAGGGTTGGGTACGGTGTGCACCGAGCCATCGGGCGCCGGCGAGCAGGTGATGGTTGACCTGCCCGCGCAGAAGGGTGCCGTAGACGAAGACCTGCTGATGTGGCGCCATGGGGAGAGGGCCTCGAAGGGCCGCGTCAGGGCTCGATCCGCGTCCCCAGCACCTCGAGGAACTTGCGGATCCACTCCGGATGGGCAGGCCAGGCGGGGGCCGTCACCAGGCGGCCGTCGGTGTAGGCGTTGGAGAAGGTCTCGTTGACCTCGCACCAGCTGCCGCCCGCCTGCTCCACGTCGGGCCTGACCGCCGGATAGGCGGTGCAGTGCTTGCCCTCCAAGACCCCGGCGGCGGCCAGGATCTGCTGACCGTGGCAGACGGAGGCGATGGGCTTGTCGCCGGCGGCGAAGTGTCGAACCATCTCGATCACCCGCGGATTGAGGCGCAGATACTCTGGAGCGCGCCCGCCCGGGATCACCAGGGCGTCATATTTCGCCGGGTCCACCGTGGCGAAGTCCGCGTTGATGGCGAACAGGTGGCCGGGCTTCTCGCTGTAGGTCTGGTCGCCCTCGAAGTCATGGATGGCGGTACGCACGCGGTCGCCGGGCTTCTTGTCCGGGCACACGGCATGGACCGTGTGACCGACCATTTGCAGCATCTGGAAGGGGACCATCGCCTCATAGTCCTCCACGAAATCGCCCACCAGCATCAGGATCTTCTTGGCCGCCACGGGATTGTCCTCCAGTTGATTGCGCGTTGACGCAAAGACTATAGCATCGGCCGACGACGCCCTTGGGCCTTCAAATTGGGCCGGAATTCGGTTCGACGGGCCTCTGGGCGAAGCCAATTGCTTTCTGCCGGGCGGACGCCCATTGTGCCCACCCTCCGGCGGCGACGTACCGTCGAAACCAGAGCCGTTGAAACCGGAACGCCGCGCAGCCACCTCTGAGCGGCCGTCAGTCGGCGCCATTGTGGCGTCGGCTGCCGCGACAATCGAAAAAATCCAAACCGAAGGTAGGAGTGAATCCCGATGACCAAGATCCCTCACGATCCCGTCCAGGCCGCTGCTCCGGGCGCGAGCGACCGACCCATCAGCCGCCGCGCGCTGCTGGTGGGCGCCGGCGCCGTGGGCGTCGCCCTCGCCTCCGGGGCCAGCCTCGCGGGCGATGCCCCCGGTCACATGCACGAGCATCACGCCCCGAAATTCCCCCGGGTCCTGGACGCGGTCAATGACTGTGTGGTCAAGGCCCAACAGTGCTCCGCGCACTGCCTGGTCGCATTTCAGGAGGGTGATACCTCCCTGGCGGATTGCGCCCGCAAGGTCAACGAGATGCTGCCGATCTGCCGGGCCTTCTCCTATCAGCTCGCCGGCAACTCGCCCTACATCAAGTCGCTGGGGGCGGTGTGCCGACAGGCCTGCGAAGACTGTGAGAAGGCCTGCCGCGAGCACGAGGACAAGCACGTGGAATGCAGGGAGTGTGCCGAGTCCTGCGCTCAGGTCGTGGCCGCCATCGACAGCCTGTCGGCCTGATTGTCCGCGGTCCCGACGGCGTGATCTGCGACCGCGCTGTCGGGTCCTGACCATGAGCGGCGGGCCTCCGGTTCCCGGTCGCGGTGCAACCGCCAATCCGCAGAGCCGCTACGCCGACCAGCGGCGCGAGGCGGAGGATGACGGCTGGGCCGAAAGCGATTCCTTGCCGCCGCTGCGCACCGAGATCGGGGTCGACCGCAGCCGCTCGATCATCAGCCGCAACCAGTCCCCGGACATACCGTTCGATCGCTCCGTCAATCCCTATCGCGGCTGCGAGCACGGGTGCGTCTACTGCTACGCCCGGCCCACCCACGCCTGGCTGGGCCTGTCGCCGGGGCTCGACTTCGAGACCCGGATCTTTCACAAGCCGGATGCGGCCGCCCAACTGGAACGGGAGCTCGCGGCGACGGGTTACCGGCCGCAACCGTTGGCGCTCGGGGCCAATACCGACCCCTATCAGCCGGTGGAGCGGCGCCTGGGCATCACCCGATCGGTGCTTCAGGTCCTGCACGACTGTCGCCACCCGGTGGTCATCACCACCAAGTCGGCGCTGGTGCTGCGCGACCTAGACCTGTTGACAGCCATGGCAGGGCTGGGTCTGGCGGCGGTGCTGGTGTCGGTGACGACCCTGGAACCGGGGCTGGCGCGCCGCCTGGAGCCACGGGCCGCCGCGCCCCGCCGACGCATCGAGACCATCCGCGCCCTGGCGGGGTCGGGTGTGCCCGTCGGGGTGTTGGTCTCGCCGCTGATTCCGGGTCTCACCGACCCGGACCTGGAGCGGATCCTCGAGCAGGCCGCCGAGGCGGGTGCAACCCGCGCCGGCAGCCTGCTGGTGCGCCTGCCCCTGGAGGTGGCGGATCTCTTCGAGGCCTGGTTGCGCGAGCATTACCCGGATCGGGCGGAACGGGTGCTGAGCCTGATCCGCCAGTGCCGCGGCGGTCGCCTCAATGATGCGCGCTTCGAAACCCGCATGAGCGGCACCGGCCCGGTGGCCGATCTGCTCGCCCAGCGCTTCCGGCTCGCCGCGCGAAGGCTGGGTCTGGGCGCGCAGGGCGAGGGCGAGTCGAACGCTGAGCCGGTCCACTGGGCGCTCGATTGCACCCGGTTCCGCCCGCCGCGCCCTCCCGGCACCCAGCTCGGGCTCTTCGAGGGGGTCCAGGGGAGCTAGGCGGCGGGTCCTCCATGGCCCCGCGGTAGACGGGATTGATCGCCGCGCTCGATGCGACGCGTGAGGGCGGAGATCGCGTCCGCGGCCTCGCAGAGATTCTCCTCCCAGGTGCGCCCGGAGGCGCGGGTCGGTCTGAAGCCGTGATCGCCGCCCTCGATCCAATGCACCTGCACGCTCGGGCTCAGCCGATAGGTGGCCACCTCCTCGGGGCGCCCGAAGGGGTCGCGCGTACCCTGGCAGATCAGGGTGGGCACCGGCATTCGCGCCAGGGGGGCGGTGCGCGTGCGCTCCGCCTTTCCCGGCGGGTGGAAGGGATAGCCGAGACAGACGAGGCCGGCGGTCTCGCGCTCCAGGGCCACCAGGCTGGCCATGCGACCGCCCATGGACTTGCCGCCGATCAGCAGACGCCCGGGGATGACCGCGCTCCGATCGATCAGCCAATCCAGGACCCGGTGCCAGGTCGCGGTCAGCCGGCTCGCCGGGTCCGGCGGCCGGCGCCGCCTGGTGCGACCCATCTCCGCCATGTAGGGAAACTCGAAGCGCACCACGCGCAGGCCCCGCGCGGCCGTCAGACGGGCGACGGACTCCATGAAGGGCGACTCCATCCCCTCACCCGCGCCGTGAGCCAGCACCAGAGTCCAGGCCCCGGACCCGGGCGTGTCACCGTCGATGAGCAGGCGCGGACCGCTTGGGTTCCCGGTGAGCGTTTTCAAGGGATTGTCAGTCTGCGCGAACGGGGGCTACTGTTGGGGCAAGTCCGAAACGGGTTCAGTCATTGCCTGGGAGTATGCACCTATGAAAGCGATCGAGATGCGCGAGACCGGGGGACCCTCGGTGCTGCAGCTGGTGGAGCGGCCGCGCCCCGAGCTCACCGGGACGAGCGACATCCTGGTTCGGCTCGTCGCCGCCGGGGTGAACCCCGTGGACGCCAAGATCCGTGCCCGCGGCCCTCTGATACCGGATGGGCTGCCGGCCGTGCTCGGTTGCGACGGGGCCGGGGTGGTGGAGGCGGCCGGGCCCGACGTGACCCGCTTCAAGGCGGGGGACGAGGTCTGGTTCTGTCACGGAGGCCTGGGCGGTGCGGTCGGCAACTACGCCCAATACATCGTGCTCGACAACCGGCTCGCCCAGGCCAAGCCCCCGGGCATGAGCTTCGTGGAGGCGGCCGCCGCGCCGCTGGTGCTGTTGACGGCCTGGGAGGCCCTGAGCGACCGCGCCCGGCTCTCGTCGGGTCAGACGGTGCTGATCCACGCTGGGGCGGGCGGTGTGGGCCATGTGGCCATCCAACTCGCCCGAGCCGCCGGGGCGCGCGTCTGTACCACCGTCAGCAGCCCCGAGAAGGCGGACTTCGCGCATGAGCTGGGGGCCGAGTACTGCATCAACTACCGGGAAGAGGACCTGGTGGAGTCGGTGATGGACTGGACCGAGGGGCGCGGGGTGGATGTCGCCTTCGACACCGTGGGCCCCGAGGTCTTTCGTCGCACCATCCCGGCGATGGCCCACTACGGTGACCTGGTGACCATCCTCGACCCGGGCCCGGACCTGGACCTCAAGGAGGCCCGTAACCGCAACCTGCGGATCAGCCTGGAGCTCATGCTCACCCCCATGCTCCACGAGCTGCCGCGCGCGCGGGCCCATCAAGGGGAGATTCTGCGTCGTTGCGGCAAGATGATCGACAACGGCGACCTCAAGATCCACTGCTCCAAGACCTTTCCCCTGGCTCAGGCCCAGGAGGCGCACAAGCTGATCGAGCAGGGTCACGTCAGCGGCAAGATCGCGCTCACCATCGACTGAGGGGAAAAGTGTGGCGGGCCCGCCCGGCCGGCCCGGCAACGACGGCATAAAGGCATGACAGTTGCGGTGCGGGTCGCCATCCTATCCGATACCCACGGATGGGTGGATCCGCGCATCCTTGAGATCGTCGCGGGCTGCGACCTCGCCGTTCACGGCGGGGACATCGGCTGTGCGGCGGTGCTCGATCAGCTGCGGCCCGCGCAAGGGCCCCCATCCGCCGTGCTCGGCAACAACGATAGTCCCTCCAGGTGGCCGCCGGCGGACCAGCCGCGGCTTGCCGGGCTGTCCGACCAACTGGAGCTGGGGCTTCCAGGCGGTCGCCTCGTGGTCATCCACGGACACCAGACGCCGGCGCGCCAGCGCCACGCCCTGCTGCGACGGCGCTTCCCCGACGCCCGCGCGGTCGTCTATGGCCACAGCCACCGGCTGGTCATCGACCTGGCCCAACACCCCTGGATCATCAATCCGGGGGCGGCCGGACGCAGCCGGACCTTCGGCGGTCCATCCTGCCTCGTGCTCAGCGCCGGTCCCGCCGCCTGGGGCCTCGAGAGCCATCGGTTCGACCCTGTCCGCAGCCCTCGCCGGGGCCGCCCGACGGCCCCGGTAAAAGCAACATAACCAAATGATTACAAAGAAGATAAATGGCGCTGCGAGGGGTTGAAGCCGGCCCTTCCTGGACTACTCTTAACAGTGAGAGAGGGGGAATTGCAGAGTAGGAGGTACATCATGAAAGGCAAGACACGTGAGATGGTTGAAGTGACACCGCGTCGTGAGCTGGGCGTGATGGACGAGATGGATCGCATGTTCGAGAACCTGCTGTCCCGGGGTTGGATGCGACCCTTCCGCGAGATGTGGCCGGACTGGGCACGGCTCGAGGAGGGGATGGAGCTGCATGCCCCGCGGGTCGATGTGTTCGACCACGATGACGAGGTGCTGGTTCGGGCCGAGCTCCCGGGTGTCAAGCGTGAGGACCTGGTGGTCGAGATGGCCGGCGGCCTGTTGACGATCCGGGGCGAGAAGCGGCACGAGGAGAAGCTCGAAAAGGGCGAGGCCGTGCGTACCGAGATCACCTACGGGGCCTTCAAGCGCACCATCGCCACTCCGACCGGGCTCGATCAGGAACAGGTGAAGGCGGAGTTCCATGACGGCATCCTCGAGGTCCACCTCCCGAAGCTGGAGAAGACCGAGCGGCGCCAGATCGAGATCAAATGACAACATGGCGGCAAAGGGCGCCGCGGCTTGCGTTGCGATAACGATTCGGGCGCGCCGCGGACCCGAGCCGAAAGGCCGGCACAACGCCGGCCTTTTTCCTGCGGGTATCATTGGGGGATCAGCCAGCGAGCCGAAACCCCATGACGACGCCTTACTCTCGCGCTAAACCCCCGAAATCCCTTCTGCGCCAGGTGGGGCGGGCGATCGCCGACTACGCGATGATCCGCGACGGCGATCGGATTCTGTTGGGCGTCTCTGGGGGCAAGGACTCCCTGTCCCTGCTGCACATCCTGATGCACCTTCAGACCTATGCGCCGGTGCGTTTCGAGCTGGCGGCCCTGACCGTGGACCCGCAGGTGCCCGGTTTCGATCCGCGGCCCCTCTGTGACTACTACCGCTCCCTGGAGATCACCTGGTACTACGAGGCCCAGCCGCTGATGGATCAGGCCCGGACCCACATGGACGGCGACTCATTCTGCGCCTATTGCTCGCGCATGAAGCGCGGCATCATGTACCGGATCGCTCGGGAGCGCGGCTATAACCTGCTGGCCCTGGGCCAGCACCTGGACGACCTGGCGGAAAGCCTGCTGATGTCCATCTTCCACGGCGGCCAGCTGCGGACCATGAAGGCCCACTACGTCAACGACGCGGGCGATATCCGCATCATCCGCCCCCTGGCCTATTGCCGGGAACGCCAGACCGCCGACTTTGCCCGCAAGGCCGGACTGCCCGTGGTCCCGGACAGCTGCCCCGCCTGCTTCTCTATGCCCACCCGCCGGGAGCACATGAAGGCCCTGTTGGCGCAGGAGGAGGCGGGGCATCCGCACCTGTTCGCCAACATCCTCCACGCCATGCGGCCCATCATGACCGAAGGGTCTATTCCCGATTAGCAGTCTGCTCGAATCCGCCGAACTCCAGCGGGGATTGAAGTCATCGTCCAACTCTGGGGATCGCTATGACTGACAAGGTACAAGCGGACGCTTGGCCAGCGCGAGATCCGGGTGGAGGACGGTAGGAGCCAAACTGGAAGTGACCCTTGGAGACGATTTCGTGTCTCCCACAGGCAAGGGCCCCGCAAATGCGGGGCCCTGCTGTCTCCTCAGCGGCCGCTGAGGTTATTCTCCTGCCGGCTGTGGGAAAGGCCCCGGATCGAAGTCGCTGTTGAACCGGAGGGCAGGGTCGTCAGTGAAGAATGAGTCCTCTGGCCAAACCCCGCGATCCAGCCGCTGCTCCATGGCGTTCAGAGCTTTCGTCCATTCGGCCTGAGTCAGCGAGCAATGGCCGTTGGCATTGACGAACTTCTGTTTCAGCTGGCGCTCTTTTAGGACCCCCCCCGCCGCGTCCAGGGTTTCGCGGAGCGCGGTCTCCTGAGACGGGAGCACCAGTCCGTCCGTTGTCGTATGGATCGACAGCATGGGCCGCGGCGGGAGCAGGGTGTCAAAGCTGAAGTCGCGGTACTGAGCCGTGTAGGCGGCGCCCTCAGGGCTAGCCGCGTAGATCGTCCGCTTATTCATTTCGCCCAACCAGGACTCAAAGCGGATTCCCAGCGCGCCTAGATACGCGCTGTCGGCCTCAGCGAGACTGTACCAGTGGTCCAGGTTCTGGCCCACGGCGCCTCCGGCCTTGGCCTCCAGGTCCGCCTTGACCTCGGTGGCAAAGAGCAGGACGGTGCCCAGCCAGTTGAACTCGGCGAGACCTGGGACGTCAGGCAGCGTGGAGTTGATGGAGTGGGGGTTGAAAGGGTAGAAGCCGTCGAGCGGCAGCCCGGTTACCAGACGCACGAATTCGAAGCGCGCGAAGGCGGTCGGGTTGTTCGCGAATTGCCACCCGATCCACGGAGCGACGTCCGTGGCAAAGTCCACGTCGTTGTCCACGTCTCCTGCGGCTCCGGGCAACTCTGGCTCCCCCCATGGCCAGCCACCGCCAACCTCGTCCGAGAAGGCCACATCGATAGCAAGCGCTACGTCCACTGCGGTGTCCCAGCTTCGGGACGCGCCCGCGCCTACGGTGCAGGCGGTGACGACGCCGTCGACCAGCGGCGAGCGCTCTTCCGCGTAGCGCAGGGCAACGATGCTGCCCTGGGAGCGGCCGATCAGGATGGTGCGCGAGGGCAGCCGTCCTTTGGTGCTGCGTAACAGCCGCCGGGCTTGCGCCAGGGCGAGCCCGATGTCGCGCACCCCGTCCTCCACCACCCAACCGAGCTTGCCGTTGTATAGAAAGTCAAAATCGGGCTTGTAATCGGAGACCACGGCCGCGTATTTCTGGTCGCATACCAGGTAGTCCTCGAATGCGTCGGGGTCCGCTGGCAACACCAGCCCTGCCGCCGTGATCCCGGGCAGGGCATTGTTGAGCGGGGTGAAGCCCAGAAGCGGCGCCTGGGTTGTATGGTCGACGAAAATGTCGCCATTCACATCCAGCGGATAACCTTGGGGACTCAGCTTGACGGACGAGCCTGTCCCCCGCGCGTAGGCCAGCAGCTTTCCGTTCCAGCCCGCGTCAGGAATTACCACCCGGAAGGGGGCGAACGGGTTGCTGGGGTCGCCCGTGTAGGTCCCCCCGAAATAGTCCGTGTAGGTGCTGCTGCCATCCCCGCAGGTTCGGGTCAGTTGCCCCGATACCAGCGCCTGTGCCGCGGGGGCGGCAAGTGTCATTGCCAAAGCGGCGAGGGGTAGCCAGGCCCCTGAGCGGTCTCGGTTTGGTCTCATCATCGCTTTCGTTTCCTCGTCAACTCGTCCAACCGCGGCAGCCCCAACCATTGGCGGGGAGTGGAAACTATCGCGCTTCTCGTTGGCCTTGAATGCAAACAGGTTTGCGTTTTGGACATCATCGAGGTGGCCGCCTGCCTCGCCATCTGGCCGCGGCCTAATCTGACGAAACCTGGGTCGATGAAGCGGCGACCGCCTCGACGGCTTCGCACAGGAACTGGCCGAGCACCAGGTGGATCTCCTGGATGCGCGGGGTCTCGCTCGACGGGACGGCAAGGACGATCTCGGCGCGGTCGGTGAGCTCGCAGCCCTGGTCACCGGTCATGAGGATGTAGGTCGGGCCGCGCACCCGGGCGACCTCCAGGGCCATCGCGACGTTGGGGGAGCGCCCGCTGGTGGAAAGCGCCCAGAGCACATCCCCGGGCCGGTGTCGAGGCGTGCGCACCGGAAGTCTCAGCTCTCGTGGACCACCGCAGGACCTACATGGACGCGAACTGCGCCCGCATGGGCCGCGGGACCAGGCACCCGGATCGATCCCGACCACGGCTAAAAGGTGCTGGCGCTGCTCCCGTCCCTTGTCCACGGCGGCCAGTTGCAGACCATGAAGGCGCAGTACCATCTTGAGCGAAGGCTCGGTGCCCGCGGCCTCTTACCCGAACCGACCAAGTCCGGGATGGAATGACCTTCAACCCGAACCACCAAACGCAAGACGATGGTCGAGGCGCCGCGTAAACCCACATGAAACCGAGCGGTTGGTTTACTGGTCGCGTGGCTCGCTAATTCCAACCCTGAATGCGTCTTCTCTTTAGGCAGAGGGAACCTGAAACCTCATATTGCACGAATAGCGGCTGCTGCTTGAGAATCTGCCCGACGCCGGCCAAACGGCCGCTGACCTCGAACTCACCCCGCGATCCAACGACGTTGAAGTCCTCCACATCCTCTCCGGTTGGACCCAGAAAGAAATGATCGTCCAGCAACAGATCCAAGTTGATGTCCGGCTGTGAGCCGGGCTCCGCCTCCAGGTGGAAAGCCGTCATGGCCGCTCCCGACTGGAGAGAGGCAGGCGGTCCATCGATGGACACGGCGAACAGATCAGTGCCTAGGCCGAGCGGGTATCCCTGCCCCGTTGGTACAGGAAGAAGCCGCTGCGCGGATTCTGAATAGCTTTCCGTTGCTGAGATGGCGATCTGCCGCCGACGTCCGAAGGTAAGCGTTCCGGAGAGTACCGTTCCGGTCATGCAGGTGAATGGAATAGCGGGATAGGCGAATGTCGTCCCGACTCCAAACCTGCCAACCAGATCGGCCAGGTTCCGGTCCTCGAGCAACGGACAGGTGGGCTGGTCGGCCTCGTCCACGGAGGTCCGGGCGGTCGCCGTAAGCGACAGTTGTGCCGGGACCCATCCACGGGGACACTCAATCGTTGTCGGCATCGGATCGGCGATCGCCGAACACGAGCCGAGCGCGACGATAGAGAGCAACAGAACAGACGGCGGGCAAGTGGAGCGCATCGAATCTAACCCTCAAGGTTAACGGCTTATTGTGGAAAGAAGATTGCCGCAGACTGCGGCGTCCCTCGTCCGTCAGGCGGCTGCGGCCGCCTCGGGCGCAATGCCTGCCCCGCCGGCCGCGGCTACCGACGCGCGAGGCGGAAACGGGCTGGGCCGGTCATCTGGAAGCGATCGCCTCCACCGCCTCGCAGAGAAAGTGCCCCAGCATCAGATGGATCTCCTGGATGCGCGGGGTCTCGCTCGACGGGACGGCAAGGACGATCTCGGCGCGGTCGGTCAGCTCCCTGCCGTTTTCGCCGGTGATGAGGACGCGGGTCAGGCCCCGCATCCTGGCGACCTCCAGGGCCATCGCGACGTTGGGGGAGCGTCCGCTGGTTGAAAGCGCCCAGAGGCAGTCTCCGGGTCGGGCCAGTGCCTCGAGCTGGCGGGCGAAGACCTCGGCGAAGGAGAAGTCGTTGGCCACGGCGGTGGCGGCGCTGGTGTCGAAGCCCAGCGCGATGGCGGGGAGGGGGCGGCGCCTCTTGTCCAGAAAGGGGCCGATCAGCTCGCCGCTCAGGTGGGTGGCCTCCGCGGCGCTGCCCCCGTTTCCGCAGATGAAGAGGGTGCCGCCCGCCTGGATGGCGGCCGCGGTCATCTCTGCCGCCCGCCGGGTCTCGCCAAGCAATGCGGTATCAGAGCGCACCCGTTCCAACAGCGCGGCGACATCGCTGAGCCGCCTGGTGAGCAAATCGGCCAAGTCAGTGGGCTGGCTCATGGTCACAAGTTCCCTCGCTGCGGCCCCAGGGGCCTAATCGTCGCCGCAATCGGTATCGCCGCCGTTTTGATCGTTCTTGTCCTCGATGGACGCGCGGCGCTCGATCTCCGCTCGCTTGCGCTCCCCCCACAGCGCCCGGCGCCGCTCGACCCGCAGGTCCCAGGCATTGGCGACCTCCTCGATGGTGCGCTCGCCGAACAGGACCTGACGCAGGAACTGGAAGCCGAAGGCGAGCAGTGCGTCGTCGTCGGCGTCGAGCTCCTGATAGCGGCCATCCGGCAGCACGTAGGTGCTTCGGAAGCTGTCGCTCGACACGAACCTGCGGAAGGTGTCGACGTCGTAGGATGCCATGAAGAACAGCTGCAGGCTCGCCCGGGGTGGCTTGCCCACCGTCGGACCGGCCGATCTCTTCTTGAGCACGAGCTGATACCACTCGCGGTTGCGCTGGTCGTACTGCTCGCAGCCCTGCTCGGCGCGATAGTCCGCCACGCTGATCGATCGATCCTCGTCATGACCCCTGCAGTGCTCCTCCTTAAACAGTGAATAGCGCTCCTGCGCCTGGGATGCGTCCTTCTCACGCAGTGAAAGCAAGGCCAGTGGGTAGTGACGGCACAGGGTCGGGCGATCCTCGTAGACGCCGCAGCCCGCGTCGCCATCCAGCTGGAGGCAGGTGCCGTTGCCATGGGTCTTGAGCTTGATACCGGGAAGACCGTCGCCGTCCATCTGGAAAGGAACCGTGTAGTCACGCATGAAGTCGCTGGACGTCATGCCAAGCCGTCGTTTGAGCCGGAGGATGTCGTAGGGGGCAAGCGTCACGTCTGCCTGCTGACAGCAGTCATTGAAGCAGGAGATCCCCTTGTAGCAACGGAATCGGATGCGATCGTCGGCGCTCAGGGCGGCTGGAACCTTGGGGTTCTTGAACGGGAGGTCGGATCTGGTATCGGTCATGACAGATTCCGGTCATGGCGCCTGGCGGGCGCGTTCATTCGGTCCTGACCGCGATCAGGTGCCGCCGAGAAAAGCCATGCAAAGAAGAACGACAAAAGCCCGGACACCTTGCGGCGCCCGGGCCTTCTCGCCGGTCCATCCCTGGACGAGGGTTCAATCGGTGCGGATCAAGGGCCGCGGCGGCGGGATGCGATGGACGTTCTCGCAGCTCCGCAGCAGCTCGTGGAGGTCCTTGGCAGGCATCTTCAGCGCGTCGTCCTTGCGCATCCCAAGCTTCGAGGTCGCAGGAACCAACAAGCCTGCGACCGCTTAAAGCTCAGGGCCGCTTCGGGGTCTTGTACGCGACCTCTTTCTGGAGACTGTCCCAGATCGTCTGATATCCAATGAAACCCTTCTCGTTGGGCTCCATCTGCTTGGTCTTGTAAAAGCGTGCCTGGCCTTCCGGCACCTTTGGTCTGCTCTTGGATTGCTCGCTCATAAGTCACCTTCTCCGAACATGCCATCGTGGAATGAATGGAACGCGCCAACTACGCATCGGGCGTCCCGCTAGGGTTCAAGGCTTCACGACTCGAAGCCACAACCGGGGTTACTCCGCCGGGCGCCGCAAGAGGCGCGCCAAGGGCTTTAAGCATAACGAAAACAGAAACCGGCGCGGTACGTCGGCTCAGGCTCCTTGCATCTCCTGCAAAGCGTCGTATACAAACTCATGGGCGTATGAATTCTCGCCGCAGTGGGTCAACTCATCATCCGACGTACGAAACGTCAAATACGGGTGCACCTCCGTGCCGTCGACTTCAATCGCCGAGGTGTCGTCGATCGCGCTGACAACACTGAACGCAATGCTCGCCGTAGCATCTTCCAGATCGTTACCATTCAAGCCGGCCTCCCGCAGCTTGACCCTGATGCTCTGAACCAGCGCGCGAACGAAAATGGCCTGTTGTTCTTCAAATAGTGACGGATCGAGGTTCAGGTGCATTCTCTATTACCTTTTGCGGAAGCTCTGGCTCGCGCATCAGTGGATCCGTCGCTAGAGCGGGACAGGCCTCACGCCCGCGAGCTTGGGTCGCGGCTCGATCCCGCCACCGGCTGCGATCTCCGCTTCCGTTGCGTCCCGAACGGTTAGTATCTCGAGCTCAAAAACCACCTGTCGACCACACAAGGGATTATTTCCATCGATCGTCAGGGTCTTCTCGTCTATCCTCGTGACCAGGAACGTTTTCGTCGTACCCTGCTCGCTTTCCATGACGATGGTGGTTCCGACCTCTCGGTATTCTTCCGGAACATTCTCGATATAGTCCGTAATGACGAGAGACTCGTCCCTGGGACCAAACAACTTGTTGCAATCCAGCTCGACCGAAATCCTGTCACCGGTCGCCTTGCCCTCCAGTTCCGCCATCACTTGAGGCGAAAGTACATCGTTGACGCCATGGACATAGCCCAAGGGGAACTCCACGGCGGTCAGGACGCTACCGGTCTTTGCGTCGACCACTCTGTACTTGAGCTCGACGTACTTATTCTGTCGGATCGTTTCTGTCATAGCTCTAGAAAATCGATGCGGCGAAGATACGTACTTCCCCCTTCTCATAGCCGAGGACCATTCTTCCCAGCCACTCCCCTTCCTTGTTCGTGCTCCGCACGCGATAGAGAACGGTCACATGCTCACCGCGCCTGATGAGACCGAGGAAATCCCGCTCTTCGACCAGGTTCCGGGAGAGCTCGCTGTGAGCAAACTGCTTGCCCAGCTCAACCTCGTTCAAGCCGAGCAGCAGTTCATACGAGAATTTTCTAATAAATTTTCCGTACTGGCCTTTATTCGAGTACTTGATGAGCTCGTCCCACATCGGATGGGCGATCTCGAGTATTTCTTCGTCTGATTTTTCGATGATGTTCATTTCACATCGCCATCTTCAGGCGTTTGAGATTCCAGTAGCGGACTTTTGCTCAATCCGGCGAATGTGAAGCAATGAAACCGTCGCGACATTCGATGTCAATCGTGTAATCGCCCATTGCGCTCCGCTGAGCCCCTGACTCCCAGGCGTAGCTTCACCAGGATAAAAGAGCGGGGCCCCAGTTCCGCGGGGCCCCGGCTCCGGGAGAGACTTACCGCTTACGCAGCGGCAGCCTCGGGCTTGTCATCGATCAGATGGTAGCAAGGCGCCTTCTCCATGGTGTACTCGCCGGTCTTGGGATCACGGTGGGACACGGTCAGCACGTGCCAGTTCTCGTCATCCACCTTCATCGCATCGCCACGATAGTAATAACCCGGCCAGCGCGTCTCCTTGCGGAACAGGGTGTGGTGCATCACCGATTCGGAGGTGAGGTGACGGTGCTTCAGCTCCCATGCACGCAGTAGCTCGTGGATGTTCTCCGCCGCAATCTTCTCGAGGTCCTCTTCCAGGAGCTTGAGCTTCTTGAGACCGATGTGCAGCAGCTTCTCGTTGGTCATGTAGTTGACCGTGACACCGCCACAGTACTCGTCCATCAGCTTCTGCAGGCGATCCAGCCCCTGGCGCGGGTTGATGTAGTTCGGGTTGACCGATCCGGCCGTGATCTCGTTCCGATAGATCTTGTAATGCTCCATCGGCTTGTAGATCTCTTCCTTGCGGCGGTTGATCTGCTCTTCAGAGACCCGGATACCCTCGGCCTTGCCGTCATCGATGTACTGGCATGCGGCCTTGGCTGCAAGACGACCCTCGGTGAAGGAACCGGACGAGAAGGCGTGCGGGGTGCCGCCAACGGCATCGCCGGCACCGAACAGACCCTCGACGGTGGTCATCCGGTTATAGCCCCAGAAGTACTCGGGCGGGGACAGGTCTTCCGGACCCGAGCACCAGGCGCCGCAACCGGTCGCGTGAGAACCCATGACGTACGGCTCGGAGGTCGTCAGCTCGGGATTCTCGTACTTCGGATTGACGTCGGTCGCTGCCCAAAGCACGGCCTGACCAACGGTCATACCCAGGAAGTTGTGCCAGCCGATCTCCTCGAGATGCGGGTCCTGGAAGGCCTCCATGGTGACCATATGGATCGGACCGCGACCGGCGTTCACTTCGTTGATGAATGCGTGGTTGCGCAGGCAGGTCGGGATGGGGCGATGGGTGCGATGGGAGGCCTCCACATCCAGATACCGCTTGCCAACCATCTCCTCCAGTGCGGGGAACCACTTGGACTCGTACTCTTCGCCCAGGCCGTTCTGCGTGTAGGTCTTGAGATGCAGGAAATAGGCGCCGACCGGGCCATAACCGTCCTTGAATCGGGCGAGAACGATCCGGTTCTCCATCTGGGTCATCTTGGCGCCGGCGCCGATCATCAAGCCATAGGCGGAGCCGGAGGACCAGGGCGCGTACCAGACGCGACCGGCGCCCTCACCAACCGAGCGCGGCTTGAAGATGTTGGAGGCGCCACCGGCAGCGACAACCACGGTCTTAGACTTGAACACGTGATAGTTGCCGGTACGCACGTTGAATCCAACTGCACCAGCAACGCGGTTCTCCTTGGACTCGTCCATCAGCAGATGGGTCACGCAGACGCGGTTGAAGACCTTGTCGGCGGACTTCTTGGCGGCCTCGGCCACGATCGGCTTGTAGGATTCGCCGTGGATCATGATCTGCCAGCGACCCTCGCGCTGATAAGCACCCGTCTTCGGGTTGCGCATCAGCGGCAGGCCCCACTCTTCGAACTGATGAACAGCCGAGTCGACGTGGCGCGCCATGTCGAACAGGAGGTCCTCACGGACCATACCCATGAGGTCGATGCGCGCATAGCGGACATGATCCTCGGGATTGTTCTCGCCGAAACGGGTGCCCATGTAGCAGTTGATTGCGTACAGGCCCTGGGCGACAGCGCCGGAGCGGTCGATGTTTGCCTTCTCGGCGATGACGATCTTCTTGTCCTTGCCCCAGTAACGGGCCTCGAAAGCGGCACCAGTACCGCCCAGGCCTGCACCGCAGACGAGGATGTCGATGCCATCTTCAACGATTGTCTTGTACGACATTAGTAACCCTCCACCCCGGCTAGCATCTTCAGACCATTCGACTCGAGCGTGTTCAGACCGCCATCGTCGAAGCGAATGTATTTCGGCTCGTTAAACAACAGCTGGCTTTCGCGCATCTCCTTGCTGGGAGCCGGGACATCTTTGAGCTGCGGGATGTACTTGCCCCACGGCTTGGTGGTGATCGGCGCCAGCAGGTTCATGTCCTTCTCGCCGTTGCGGAAGATGATCCGCCAGGCGATGACGCCTTTCTCCTCATCACGGCGCACCCGAACCGAGTGGCCGAGCGGGGCGAAATCGGCATATCCACGGACGTCGATGGCGTTGTGCGGACACGCCTTGACGCAGGAGTAGCACTCCCAGCACATGTTGGGTTCGATGTTGTAGGCGCGGCGGACCTTGGGATCGATGTGCATGATGTCCGACGGGCAGATATCAACGCACTGGCCACAGCC
>CAVOUZ010000015.1:0-118485 GCA_963699735.1 uncultured Gammaproteobacteria bacterium | reverse complement strand
GCTGGTCCACGTCGGTGCCTTTGAGCACCGCCACGTGGTAGGCGAGAAGTTGGAGGGGGATGGTGAAGACCAGGGGGTCGATGATGTCGTCGGTCTCTGGCAGTCGGATGACGGTTACCCCCTGATCATCGGCCAGTGGGACGTGGAAGTCCGCGAAGACGTAGAGCTGCCCGCCGCGGGCACGCACCTCTTCCAGATTGGACTTGAGCTTTTCCAGCAGGGCGTTGTTGGGCGCCACCGCCACCACCGGCATGTCCTCGTCGATCAGCGCCAGGGGGCCGTGCTTGAGCTCGCCGGCGGGGTAGGCCTCGGCGTGGATGTAGGAGATCTCCTTGAGCTTGAGCGCACCCTCCATTGCGATGGGGTACTGCTCCCCGCGCCCCAGGAACAGGGTGTGTTGCTTGTCGACAAATTGCTCGGCGAGGGTCTCGATCTGACCGTCCAGGGCCAGGACCTCCTCGAGCTTGGCGGGGAGGCTCCGCATCAGCGCCACGAGGCGCGCCTCGTCGGACTCGTCGAGCTTGTGGTAGCGCCCGAGCGTGACGGTGAGCAGAAGCAAGGCGACGAGCTGGGTGGTGAAGGCCTTGGTGGAGGCCACGCCGATCTCGGGCCCGGCGCGAGTCAGGAGCACCAGGTCGGATTCGCGCACCAGCGAGCTCTCCGGGACGTTGCAGATGGCGAGCGTGGTGGCGTAGCCCGATTCCTTGGCGATGCGCAGGGCGGCCAGGGTGTCGGCGGTCTCGCCCGATTGTGAGATGGTCACGAACAGGGCGGATTCCGGTACCACGTGTCGGCGGTAACGGTATTCGCTGGCCACCTCCACGTTGCAGGGCATGCCGGCCAGCGACTCGATCCAGTAGCGGGCCACGAGTCCGGCGTGATAGCTGGTGCCGCAGGCCACGATGGTCACTGCCTTGACCCCTGGGAAGATTTCCGCTGCCGCATTGCCGAAGCTCTCGGGCAGGACCCGATTGCCGGAGAGGCGGCCCTCCAGGGTGTCCGCCACCGCGCGCGGCTGCTCGAAGATCTCCTTGAGCATGAAGTGACGGTAGTCGCCTCGCTCGGCGGATTCGGCCGAGACGCTCGATTCCTTCACGGGGCGCCGGACCAGGTTGCCACCCCGGTCCCAGATGCGCACCGACTCGCGGGTGAGCTCGGCGATATCGCCTTCTTCGAGGAAGATGAAGCGATGGGTGACCGGCAGCAGGGCGAAGACGTCGGAGGCGACGAAGTGCTCGCCGAACCCCACGCCGATCACGAGCGGACTGCCCTGGCGGGCAACGACCAAATGGTCCGGGTCCTCGGTGTCGATCACGCCCAGGGCGTAGGCACCCTCCATACGGGCGGTGGCGAGCCGCACCGCCTCGATCAGCGCATGACCTGCGCTGAGCTGGTCATAGATGGCATGGACCACCACCTCGGTGTCGGTCTCGGAGGTGAACTGATGACCGGCCTCGGCCTGCTCCCGACGCAGGGCCTCGTGGTTCTCGATGATGCCGTTGTGCACGATCGCACAGCGGTTACGGCAGAGATGTGGGTGGGCGTTGCGGGTGGCGGGCTCCCCGTGGGTGGCCCAGCGGGTGTGGGCAATTCCGAGAGTTCCGGGCAGCTGGCTCTGGGCGAGCTCGTCGGCCAGGCGTGCCACCTTGCCCAGGGTCCGGATCCGGTTGAGCTTACCGGGGGACTCCAGCACGGCCATGCCGGCCGAGTCGTAGCCGCGGTATTCCAGCCTGCGCAACCCCTCCAGCAGGATGGCCGCGACGGGACGTTGAGCGATGGCGCCGACGATGCCGCACATGGTGGCTCCCAGAGATGAAGGGCCGAGCGTGGATCAGGACCCTGGTGATGGTCGTTTCTTCGGACGATGCCAGCCGGGTATGGTGACCTGACGGGCACGCGAGACGGTCAGCTGCTCGGGCGGGGCGTCCGCGGCGATGACCGAGCCCGCCCCGATCGTCGCCCCCGCGCCCACCGTGACCGGTGCGATCAGGGCGGTGTTGGAGCCGATGAAGGCCCGATCGGCGATGACGGTCTTGAACTTGTTGGCCCCGTCGTAGTTACAGGTGATGGTGCCGGCACCGACATTGACGCCGCTGCCGATCTCCGTATCCCCGATATAGGTGAGGTGGTTGACCTTGCTGCCCGGGCCAACCCGGGATTTCTTGATCTCGACGAAGTTTCCGATATGGGTATCGGCGTCCAGGCGCGCCTCGGGACGCAACCGGGCGAAGGGCCCGACACGGGCACCCGGACCGATGTCGGCCCCCTCGATCACGCAGTTGGCCAGGATCTCCACCCCGTCGCCGATGACGCTGTCACGGATCAGGCAATTGGGGCCGACTCTGACGCGGTCGCCAAGCCGGACCTCGCCCTCCACCACCAGATTGACGTCGATCTCCACGTCGCGGCCCGTGCTCAACCGGCCGCGGATGTCGATCCGCGCGGGGTCGGCGAGGGTCGCGCCGGAGCGCATCAGGTCCTCGGCGAGGCGGCGCTGGTAGTAGCGCTCCAATACGGCCAGCTGAACCCGGTCGTTGACGCCCGAGACCTCCTCCAGGCTGGCCGGCTGGGCACTGGCAACGGGTTCGCCTTCCGCGACGGCGAGGGCGATGACGTCGGTGAGGTAATACTCGCCCTGGGCGTTGTCGTTGGTGAGCCGGGCGAGCCAGCCGTCGAGCCTGGCCCGGTCCGCCACCAGGAACCCGGTGTTGGCCTCGCGCACCTGGAGATCATCGGGGCCCGCATCCTTCTGCTCGATGCTGCGCAGGATACGACCGGTGGCCGCCTCACGAATGATGCGCCCATACCCCGTGGGGTCCTCCATGGTGGCGGTCAGGATGCCGAGCGGCACATCCCGGCTGGCCTCGATGAGCCGGCTCAAGGTTTCGGGATTCACCAGGGGCACGTCACCATAGAGCACCAGCACGCGGTCGAGGTCCTGCATGAAGGGCATGGCCTGCATCACGGCGTGGCCCGTACCCAACCGCTCCGGTTGCTCGACCCAGTCACAGGAATAGCCCTCGATGGCGGAGCGCACCTGCTCGCCCTCGTGACCATAGACGACAACCGTCTTGGCGGCACCGATCCGGGCGGCCGCGTCCAACACGTACGCGAGCATGGGTCGGCCTGCGAGTGGATGCAGGACCTTGGGGATGGCGGAGCGCATCCGGGTCCCCATCCCAGCGGCCAGAATCGCAACGCCAAGCTTCATGGTTCGCAGACCTCCCTGAGGCGGGGCGAATGCCCCGACGCCCCCTGATGAAGTGGCGCTAGTGAAGGCCCCGGCCGGGGACCGCAAGGCCCCCGCCATCTCGCGCGATCTCGTCCGCGGTCGGATCGCGGACCTCCTGGATGCGGATATGGACCTTGAGCGCCTTGCCCGCCAGCGGGTGATTGCCATCGACGGTGAGCGTGCCGTCATCGATGCGTGTCACGAAAAACGTCTTCGACTCGCCGCTCTCGCTCTGCATGGGCACCTCGGCACCGACAAATCGGAACTCGGGTGGCACGTTCTGCAGCTCGTCGGTGAAGGTTAGGCTGGGATCGCGGGGGCCAAAGGCCTGTTCCGGACCAAGTACCAGCTCCACCCGATCGCCGGCACACTTTCCCGAAAGTGCGTCGTCCATTCCGCCGATGAGCTCTGTGTTGCCCCCATGGATATAGCCCACCGGGAGATCGGTCTGCTCGAGGATGCCGCCCGAGTGGTCGGCGATGCTGTAGGTGAGCGTGACGTATTTCCCGGGGCGGATCACTTGATCGGTCATAGGTTTGGTCGTGGAAGCCGGTCGGTTGCGGAGTCTGGCGACTAGGGTAACCCAAGTCTGAAGCGCGGGTGCAGGGGCCTCCCCACCTGCTCCGCCTGCCAGGGGTAAAGGGAAGGGCCACAGCGCCTACACGCCTCAACCCCCATCCCGGCCTTCCCCCTACCAGGGGTAGGGGGAAGAACGGATGCGGAGGCGCACCCAATCCGGGTCCTCCCCGTTGCGGGCGACAAAGGAAGCGTCAGCACAGGAAGTACGCCCCCGCATGGCCGGGCGTCCAGGACCGGTAACGGCCCCCAAGTCGTCGCAGCGCAGGCTGCAGCCGAGACCAATGACAAATGAGCCGAGATCCTTGAGCAACCAACTCTCTTTCCCACCTGCGAGAGTTGAAAACAGTGGTACTTCCCGTCCGCCCCGGGAAGTACCGGACCGATCGGCGCTCCTCTGGCAGCGGCTATTGAACCTTGTAGAGAATCTCTTCTCCGTTGTTCACCACCAGTTTATCTCCTTCGCGCCGAACCAATAGGTCAAGATAAGGGACGGAATTGTTTGCCAGACCGCAGTCGCCATTGTCATCCTGGGTTGCCACAATTGAGGTGAACCTTTGAGCAGCGGGGTCGTATACGTAGGTCCCGGCTTCTTCGAAGCCACAAAGATTCGTATAGTAGGTTCCGTCACTTCCGAAGGTGATCGTCCCGTCGTTGAGGTCGGCGGCCCACGTCCCCACGAGCGCGTCGCATTCCGGCGCGACAAAGGTCTCGCTGTAGGGCTGGAAACCGTCGGCGAAGCCGAAGAGGGTGATGTTGCCGTTCTCGTCGGCGGGGACGTTGAGGTCGTAGCGCCCCTGGCTGGCGCCGCAGGAGAACATGTGCTGACCATTGGCGAGCACCAGGGCGCAAAGGGGCTCGCCGCCGAAAGACTCGATCTCGCCGCTGAGGTGCACCCAATTGTTGGCCGCGCACGCCATGTCCCGAGTCATGGCGATCAGGGGGCTGTTGGGGTCGGCGGTCTTGGTCTGGACGACGGCGGGCAGCCCGGCCGGAGCGGCGGTGACCCGGTAGGGCGCGAAGCCGTCGGCGAAGGCGAAGAGGGTCACCTGACCCTGGGGATCGAGCGGCGCGTTGAGGTTAAAGCCGCCGCTTCCGCCGCAGGAGAACAGGTACTGGCCGTTGGCAAGCACCAGCGCGCACACCGGGATCCCGGTAACGGTGCGCACGTTGCCCTGGATGGAAACCCAGGGTGGATCCTGTGCCCGACTATTCAAAGAGAAGCCCGAAAACGCGAGTAACGCGATCAAAATGGATGTGCGGTTCATGTTGACTCCGTCAGAAACACTGAGCCTATTCGCTAAGCGGGATGGTGCGAGGGAGGATAGCCTCTCTCGCGCAGCGGGAGTCTCGCACACAACCCGATGGATACCTGTGACCAGGATCAGGTGACGACAACACGGGCTGCGCTGAGCGGAGGTCGCATATCGTGAGGTGGTGCGCTGCGGACGCGGTTCAGCCGCGCTTGAGCTTGCGCAGCTTTTCGATGGCGCGCAGCTGGGCGATGGCCTCGGCCAGCTCCGCCTGGGCCTTGGCGTATTCGAATTCCGCCGCGTGACCGGCCAGTGCGTCCTCGGCGCGCCGTTTCGCCTCCAGGGCCGCGGCCTCGTCCAGATCACGGGCACGGATGGCGGTGTCCGCCAGTACCGTGACCACCGTCGGCTGGACCTCGATCATTCCCCCCGACACATAAAAATGCTCCTGCTCGCCCTTCTCGTTCTCCACCCGCACGTCCCCGGGCTTGAGTCGGCTGATGAACGCGGTATGGCGGGGGGCGATGCCCACCTCTCCCATTTCGGCCGTCGCGTACACCATGGCCGCTGTGCCCGAGTGGATGGCCCCCTCGGCACTCACGATGTCCACATGGATCGTCATTGCCATGGGTATTCCCCCTTAGGCGCCCATCTTTTCGGCTTTGGCCACGGCCTCGTCCACGCCGCCCACCATATAGAAGGCCTGCTCCGGCAGGTGATCGTAGTCACCGCTGGCGATCGCCTTGAAGTCCTTGATGGTGTCGGCCACCGACACGAACTTGCCCGGTGCGCCGGTGAAGACCTCGGCCACCGTGAATGGCTGGGAGAGGAAGCGCTGCATCTTGCGCGCCCGCGAGACGGTGAGCTTATCTTCCTCCGAGAGCTCGTCCATGCCGAGGATGGCGATGATGTCCTTGAGCTCCTTGTAACGCTGCAGCGTCCCCTGCACCGCCCGCGCCGTGTTGTAGTGCTCCGGTCCGACCACGTTGGGGTCAAGGATCCGGCTGGTGGAGTCCAGCGGATCGACCGCCGGATAGATGCCCAGCTCGGCGATCTGCCGCGACAGCACCAGGGTCGCGTCCAGATGGGCAAAGGTCGTGGCCGGGGACGGGTCCGTGAGGTCGTCCGCGGGCACGTAGACCGCCTGGAAGGAGGTGATGGAACCGGTTCGCGTGGAGGTGATGCGCTCCTGCAGGGCGCCCATCTCGGAGGCCAGGGTCGGCTGGTAACCCACGGCCGAGGGCATGCGCCCGAGCAGGGCCGAGACCTCGGTCCCCGCCAGCGTATAGCGGTAGATGTTGTCCACGAACAGCAGCACGTCCCGGCCTTCCTCGCGGAAGTACTCGGCCATGGTGAGCCCGGTGAGCGCGACGCGCAGACGGTTGCCCGGGGGCTCGTTCATCTGGCCGTAGACCAGGGCCACCTTGTCCAGCACGTTCGACTCCTTCATCTCGTGGTAGAAGTCGTTGCCCTCGCGGGTACGCTCGCCGACGCCCGCGAACACGGAGAAGCCGCCGTGGGCCTTGGCGATGTTGTTGATGAGCTCCATCAGGGTCACGGTCTTGCCCACGCCGGCACCGCCGAACAGCCCCACCTTGCCGCCCTTGACGATCGGCATGATCAGGTCGATGACCTTGATGCCGGTCTCCAGGATCTCTGTGGAGGCGGCCTGATCCTCGAGCTTGGGCGCGGCGCGATGGATGGCCCAACGCTCCTCGGTCTGTACCGGACCCAGCTCGTCGATCGGCCGGCCCAACACGTCCATGATGCGCCCCAGGGTCGGTTGGCCGACCGGCACGCGGATGGGCGCGCCGGTCGAGGCAACCGACACGCCGCGCTGCAGGCCGTCGGTGCTGCCCATGGCGATGGTGCGCACCACGCCGTCGCCGAGCTGCTGCTGCACCTCCAGCGTCAGGCCGGTGGAGTCGACATTCAGCGCCTCGTAGACCTTGGGCATGGCACCGTGGGCGAACTGCACGTCCACCACGGCGCCGATGATCTGCACGACGTTACCAGAGCTCATAGTCTTTTCCTCTTCTCGCCTGGGCAGGCGTCCGCGGGGATGCTGTTCGGGTCTTGATCTGAATCGGGGTCCGCGGTGCGCCTAGACCGCGGCCGCACCGCTGACGATCTCGGAAATCTCTTGGGTGATGGCGGCCTGACGCGCCTTGTTATAGACGAGCTGCAGCTCGTCGATCAGGCTGCCCGCATTGTCGGTCGCCGCCTTCATGGCCACCATACGCGCCGCCTGCTCGCTGGCCCCGTTCTCCACCACCGCCTGATAGACCAGGGACTCGATATAGCGGGTCAGGAGCGAGTCGAGCACGGTACGGGCGTCAGGCTCGTAGATATAGTCCCAGTGCAGCGGCATGGCGACCTGCTCACCCGGGACCAGGGGCACCAACTGCAGGATCGTCGGCTGCTGGGTCATGGTGTTGATAAAGCTGTTCGAGGCGATATAGACCGCGTCGATCTGCCCGGCCTCGAAGGCATCGAGCATGACCTTCACCGGACCGATCAGGTCCTCGATGTGCGGCTTGTCGCCCAGGTGTGTCGCCTGGGCCAGCACATTGCCGCCGAAGCGCTTGAAGAACCCGAGCGCCTTGGCGCCGATCGCGCAGAACGCCGACTCGATTCCCTGGGCCTGCTGCCCCTTGATTTCACCGATCAGCTTGCGGAACAGGTTGCTGTTGAGTCCGCCGCAGAGGCCCCGATCGGAGGACACGACGATATAGCCGACCTTCTTGCGCTCGCGCTCGAGTGCCATGAAGGAGTGTCGGTACTCCGGCGTCGCCCGCGCAAGGTGCCGGATCACCTGGAGCATCTTCTCCGCGTAGGGCCGGGAGGCGGCCATGCGCTCCTGGGCGCGGCGCATCTTGGAGGCGGCGACCATCTGCATCGCCTTGGTGATCTTCTGCGTGCTCTTGATGCTCGCGATCTTGGTGCGGACTTCTTTGGCGCCGGCCATGGTTGGGCTCCGGGGGCTCGGGGGCGAAGACGCGCTCGGGCGACTCGCGGCTCAAATGGTTCGGTCAGGCTCGGGCGACTGGCGGCGGTGACGGAGCCGCCAGCGGTGGCCGCCCCGATCGCGACCTCGTCAAAACGCGTTATTGGCCTTGAAGTCCTTGATCGCGGCGTGCATGGACGACTGGATCTCGTCGGAGTAGTCGCCGGTCGCGTTGATCTTGTCGAGCAAGCCGGTCTGGGTCGTCTTGAGATAGGACTGCAGGGCGTTCTCGAAGTCCACCACCTTCTTGACGTCGACGTCGTCGAGGTAGCCCTCGTTGGCGGCGAACAGGGAGAAGGCCATCTGGGCCACGCTCATGGGCGAGTACTGAACCTGCTTCATCAGCTCGGTGACCCGCTGGCCGCGCTCGAGCTGCTTGCGGGTGGCCTCATCCAGATCGGAGGCGAACTGCGAGAAGGCGGCCAGCTCGCGATATTGGGCGAGCGCGAGTCGGATGCCGCCGCCGAGCTTCTTGATGATCCGGGTCTGGGCGGCGCCGCCGACGCGCGAGACCGAGAGGCCCGCGTTGATGGCGGGGCGGATGCCGGCATTGAAGAGATCGGTCTCGAGGAAGATCTGGCCGTCGGTGATGGAGATGACGTTGGTGGGCACGAAGGCCGATACGTCACCCGCCTGGGTCTCGATGATGGGCAGCGCCGTGAGCGAGCCGGTCTTGCCCTTGACCTCACCGTTGGTCGCCTCTTCCACGTAGCGGGCGTTGACCCGGGCGGCACGCTCGAGCAGGCGCGAGTGCAGATAGAAGACGTCACCGGGGTAGGCCTCGCGACCCGGTGGGCGGCGCAGCAGCAGCGATACCTGACGATAGGCCCAGGCCTGCTTGGTGAGGTCGTCGTAGATGATGAGGGCGTCCTCGCCGCGATCGCGGAAGTACTCGCCCATGGTGCAGCCCGCGTAGGGTGCGATGTACTGCATGGCCGCGGAATCCGCGGCGGCGGCGGAGACGATGATGGTGTGCTCCATGGCGCCGAACTCTTCCAGCTTGCGGATCAGGGTCGCAACGGAGGAGTTCTTCTGACCGACGGCCACATAGATGCACTTAACGCCGGTGCCCTTCTGGTTGATGATGGCGTCGACGGCGACCGCCGTCTTGCCGGTCTGGCGATCGCCGATGATCAGCTCACGCTGGCCGCGCCCGACCGGCACCATGGTGTCGATGGCCTTGATTCCGGTCTGCACCGGCTGATCGACCGACTGGCGGGCGATGACGCCCGGCGCCACCTTCTCGATGGGCGAGGTCGCCGTCGCATCGATGGGGCCCTTGCCGTCGATCGGGTTGCCGAGGGCGTCGACCACGCGTCCCAGGAGACCGTGTCCTACCGGGACCTCCAACACGCGCCCGGTGCAACGCACCCGGTCGCCCTCGGAAAGGGTCAGGTAGTCGCCCAGGATGACGGCGCCGACCGAATCGCGCTCCAGGTTCAGGGCCAGTCCGAAGAGGTTCCCCGGAAACTCCAGCATCTCGTAGTACTGCGCATCCGAGAGCCCATGGATGCGCACGATGCCGTCGGTCAGGCTGACGATGGTGCCCTCGGTGCGCGCCTCCGTCTTGAGGTCGAACTGCTCGATCTTCTGTTTGATGAGATCGCTGATCTCGGAGGGATTGAGTTGCATGGCGGAATCTCGTTGAAAATGGGCCCGTTCAGAATTGCAGTGCTTGAGCGAGTTGCTGGAGCTTGCCGCGGACCGAGTCGTCGATCACCAGGTCGCCGGCGCGGATCTCGATACCGCCGATCAGCTCGGGGTCCTCTTCGACCGTCAGCTCCACCTGTCCCCCGAGGCGCCGGACCATCGCCCGGGCGATCTCCTCCTGTTGGGTCTCATCGATCGGAAAGGCGCTGCGCACCAACACCTTGCGCAGGCCCAGGTCGGCCTCGCGACTGGACTCGAACAGGCCGGTGATCTCCGGAAGCGCGGCGAGCCGCCCGTTCTCGGCGAGCACGCGCACCAGATTCGCGGCCTCGGCGGGCAGGGAGTCGCCACAGACCTCGAGGATCATGTCGCGCACGCGCTCACGCGGCACGTTCGGGTTACCGATCTGGGCCGCCATCTGCGGATCGGACGCGATTTCGGCCAGTAACTTGAGTGCCTGAGACCAGCGCTCCACCTGGCCGGACTCCTTGGCCCGGGCGAAGGCGGCCTCGGCATAGGGCCGGGCGACGGTTGTGATTTCTCCGGCCATGGCTGGGTCCTTAGATCTGCTTGGCGAAGGAGTCGACCAGGCCGCGGTGGGCCTCCGCGTCGATCTCCTTCTTCAGGATCTTCTCGGCCGCGATCACGGCCAGGGTGGCGACCTTCTCACGCAGCTCCTCGCGGGCGCGGTTGGTCTCGCGCTCGATCTCCGCCTCGGCGGCGGAGACCAGACGCTGGCCCTGTATACGGGCATCGCCCTTGGCCTCCTCGATGATCTCCCCCGCCCGGCGCTGGGCCTGGCCCAGGATCTCGGCCGCCTGGCTCTTGGCCGCCTTCATGAGCTCCAGCGCCCGCTGCTCGCCCAGCGCCTTCTCCTGGTGCCCGCGCTCGGCCGCCGCCAGTCCCTCGGCGATCTTCCCCTTGCGGTCATTGAGCGCCTTGACGATCGGAGTCCAGACGTAAGTCATAGTGAACCAGACGAACACCGCGAAGGAGATCATCTGGCCGATGAGTGTCAGATTGAAATTCATCTGTGTGCCTCGTGTCCGACGGGTGACCGGGAACCGGTCAGACAGAATCGGCCTTAAGCGGCGAACATCAGGTACAGGCCCATGGCGATCGAGATGACCGGCAGCGCGTCCACCAGACCCATGACGATGAAGAACTGGGTGCGCAGCACGGGGACCAGCTCGGGCTGACGCGCGGCCCCCTCGAGGAAGCGCCCGCCCAGGATGCCGATGCCGATGGCGGCGGCGACCGAGCCCAAGCCGAGCATGAGACCGGCAGCGATGAGTTTGATCGCCATTGCATAGGCTTGTGCGACTTCGAGTTCCATGAGTATTACCCTCGGGTTTGTGCGTTGGAGTGGGAAGAGAAAGCGGGATCAGTGATGCGTCTGGTGGGCCATGTCCAGATAGACGATGGTCAGCACCATGAAGATAAAGGCCTGGAGCGTGATGATCAGAATATGGAACAGGGCCCAAACCAGTTGCAGCACGCCGCCCGTCAAGGCCAGGGCAACGCCGCCGCCGTACATGATCGCGATGAGAATGAAGATCATCTCGCCGGCATACATGTTGCCGAATAGCCGAAGGGCGAGTGACACCGGCTTGGACAATAGGCTGATGCCTTCCAGGACCAGGTTGGCGGGCATGCCCCATTTCCCGAAGGGCTGCAGCGTGAGCTCGCCGACAAAACCCCCGAGGCCCTTCATCTTGACGCTGTAGTAGAGCACCAGGAAGAACACCACCAGGGCCATGGCGAAGGTGGTATTCGGGTCGGTGGTCGGGACCACCCGAAGGAAGAGCCCATGGGGAGGGGCCTCGTGCCCGAACAGGGTCATGAGCCAGCCGAACAGCCAGGGAACCAGGTCCACCGGGAGCAGGTCCATGAGGTTCATCAGGAATATCCAGACGAAGATCGTCAGGGCGAGCGGAGCAACCAGCGGATTCCTGCCGGTGAAGGACCCACGGATACTCTCATCGATGAAATCGACGATGGCCTCGACGAAGTTCTGGGCGCCATCCGGCACGCCCGCGGTCGCGCGCTCGGCGACCCGGCGAAAGAAGCTGAAGGCCAGCCATCCGAGCAGGATGGAGAAGAACATGGTGTCCAGATTGATCGCCCAGAACCCCATTTCAGCCGCCTCTGTCTGGCTGTGGGCCAGGGACAGACCGTGCTCCGGGTGCAGACCGAACGTGAGATTGGTGAGATGGTGCTGGATGTACCCTTGGGCGGTCAGCCCGTGCTCAACGGCCGTTTCAGCAGAAGACATCGGTCATTCTCACTTCTGTGCTCGGTTGTCCGCGGGGGACTTCCCCCGGTCTTCCGATTGGGCTGCGATGATGGGCGAGACCACCTGGGTGACCAGGTAGGCGCCGAGGAGCACCGGCGGATTCAGGCCCTGGATCGTCACGAAGGCGACGCTGAAGAGCCCGAGGATCAACGCGAGCTTGGCGGCCTCCGCGACATAGATGCGCAGCAGAATCCGCTCCGGCTCCTGGGCGCGGTAGCCCCGAAAGACCGAAGCCGCGAACAGTGCGTTGGCCACTAGGCAAACCGCGGCCCCTATCAGGGCCGACAGCGCAACGAGACTGCCGAAGGGCAGGGCCGCCACCACCACGAAAATCCCCAGCAGGCCCTGTATCTTAAGGAGCCGCTTGACGTGCGAGGCGTGCGCCTGTTGCATCCAAAGAACGTGTGTCGGGAAGGTGCCCCCCTTGCCGGACGCGAAGTATAGGGGGTCGCTAAAATAGGGTCAACGCAACCCAAAAGTTTCGATACCCGTATAAAGCTGATTCTGATCATTGCATCGGCCGACAGCACCGCTAAAGGTGCTGGGGTCGCAGTCATTTGATGTGGGCGAGGATGCCGTCGAGCTCGTCCAGGGTGTTGTAGGCGATCACCAGCTTGCCGGCGCCGCGGTTGCCCTGCTGGATCTGCACCCGGGCGCCGAGGCGATCGGTCAGATCCTCCTGCAGGCGGCGCACGTCGGGGTCCGGCTTGGGCCTGGGCTGGGGCGCCACGGCCATATCGCCCGCCTGTTGGTGACGCCGCACCAGCCGCTCGGTCTCTCGCACCGAGAGGCCGGCGGCCACCACCTGTTTGGCCGCGGCGCTCTGCTGGTGACCCTTGAGACCGAGCAGGGCACGCGCGTGCCCCATCTCCAGCTGGGCCTGCTCGACGTAGGCCTTGACCTCCGGCTCGAGCTCCAGGAGGCGCAGCAGATTGGTGACCGTCGTGCGGGATTTGCCGATTGCCTCGGCGATCTGTTGATGGGTGAGGTGGAACTCGCCCAACAGCCGCTCGAGCGCGCCTGCCTCTTCCAGTGGATTGAGATCCGCCCGCTGGATGTTCTCGATGAGTCCGATGGCGACCGCCGTGGGCTCGTCGACCTCGCGGATGACGACCGGGATGTCGGCGATGCCGGCCTGCTGGGTCGCCCGCCAGCGCCGCTCACCGGCGATGATCTCATAGCGCTCGCCATCGACGGGCCGGACGACGATGGGCTGGATGACCCCTTGGACCGCGATCGAATCGGCGAGCTCGCGCAGGGCGTCGGCGTCGAAGTCGCGGCGGGGTTGATAGCGGCCCCGCTGGATCTGCTCCACAGGGAGTCGGGTGATGCGCTCGCTCGGCGCCGCTTCGGCCCTGACGCCACCGGTCACGGGGTCAGGGGTCGCGGGCCGTGTGGCGCCCAGGAGTGCATCGAGCCCGCGGCCGAGTCCGCGCTTCTTCGGGGGTGGGTTGCTGACGTCTTCCATCGGACGATTCGAGCCTCCGTTCAGGCCGCGGCGCGCCGGGCGTGGCGGCGCAGCACCTCGCTTGCCAGCGCCAGATAGGACACCGCGCCTTTCGATACCGGGTCGTAGAGAAGCACCGGCAGACCGTGGCTGGGCGCCTCCGCCAGGCGCACGTTGCGGGGGATGATGGTGCGATAGACCTGGTCGGTGAAGTGGGTCACCAACTGGGTGGAGACCTGATTGGCCAGGTTGTTGCGCGGGTCGTGCATGGTGCGCAGTATGCCCTCGATGCGCAGTCCGCTGTTGCGGCTGTCGCGGATCTGCTCGATGGTGTCGATCAGGGCCGACAGCCCCTCCAGGGCGTAGTACTCGCACTGGATGGGGATCAGAACCCCGTCGGCCGCCACCAGGGCGTTCACCGTGAGCATATTGAGCGACGGCGGACAGTCGATGATGATCAGCTCGTAGTCGCCCTCGACCGCCGCCAGCACCTTGGCGAGCCGGCGCTCGCGGTCCGTGGAGTCGATCAGTCCGACCTCGGCGGCGGTCAGGTCCGCGTTGGCCGGCAACAGATCGAACCCCGGTACGGGCTCCGCCACCCGCTGCACGCAGTCGCGTAAAGGGACGTCGGAGAGCAGCAGATCGCAGCTCGAGCGCTCGATGCCGTGTTTGTCCACGCCGCAGCCCATGGTGGCGTTGCCCTGGGGATCCATGTCCAGCAGGAGGACGCGACGCTTCATCGAGGCAAGCGAGGCGGCCAGATTGACCGCCGTCGTCGTCTTCCCGACTCCGCCCTTCTGATTGGCGACGGCAATGATTCTGGCCATAGCGGAGTCACTCACGGCGGATCTCGATCAGGTGGCGCTCGCCGTCCAGGAAGGGCACGCGCAGGGGACGTATGACCAGGTCCAGGCCGACGATCGCCGGATGCTCCAGCTCATCAGAAGGGTATCGCCCCTTCATCAGGAGCAGGCGGCCCGGACGCTCGAGCAGAGGAGCCGATGCGCCATGGAGCTCGGCGATGGACGCGACGGCCCGGGCGACAATGGTACTGAAATTTTGCCCAGGCCGGTACGACTCGATGCGGCTGTGGACCGGTTCGACGTTCGCAAGCCCAAGATCCATCACTGCCTGGCGCACGAAGCGGACCTTCTTGCCATTGGAATCGAGCAGCCAGTAACGCCGTCCGGGGTCGAGGATCGCCAGGGGCAGACCCGGGAGCCCGGCCCCGGTCCCGAGATCCAGGACCCTGTCGCCGAAAAGGTGAGGGGCCAGCGCCAGGCTATCCAGCAGGTGGTGCGTGAGCATCAGCCCCGGGTCACGGATGGCGGTGAGGTTGTAGCTGCGGCTCCATTGGGCCAGGAGATCCAGATACCGGAGCAGCCGCTGTAACTGCCCATCATTCGGCGCAAGCCCGAGCTCACGCGCACCCAGGGCGAGGGTCTGCGCGCGCCGCTCTCGATCGATCGCGCCGAGGCTCACGCGGAGCGGCGCCGCAAGTGAATCAGCAGCAGCGAGACTGCCGCCGGGGTGACCCCGGGGACACGCGCCGCCTGGCCCAGGGTCGCCGGGCGCACCCGGCTCAGCTTCTCGCGCACCTCGCTCGAGAGGCCGCGCACCCCCGCGAAGTCGAAATCGGGCGGAAGGCGCCTCGACTCCTGCTCGCGCTGACGCTCGATCTCGGCGCGCTGGCGCTCGATGTAGCCGTGGTAATGGGCCTGGATCTCGATCTGCTCGGCAACCGCCGGATCGAGCGGGAACTGTGGCCCATCGATGAGGCGCAGGACGGCCGCGTGGGTCAGGTTGGGTCGGGCCAGCAGCTCGATGGCCCGTGCCTCGCGCTTGAGCGGCTCCCCCAGGACCTCGGCCGCGACGGCCTGATCAACCTGCTCGGGCCTGACCCAGGTGTCGCGCAGGCGCTGGTGCTCCCGCTCGATCGCCTCGCGCTTGCTGTCGAAGGCCCGCCACTGGGCCTCTCCGACCAGGCCCAGGCCCCGCCCGGTCTCTGTCAGACGCAGGTCCGCGTTGTCCTCGCGCAGCAGCAGCCGGTACTCGGCACGGCTGGTGAACATGCGGTACGGCTCGCTGGTGCCGCGGGTGATCAGGTCGTCCACCAGAACACCCAGATAGGCCTGGTCGCGGCGCGGATACCAGGGCTCACGGCCAAGGACGCTCAAGGCCGCGTTGGCCCCGGCCAGGATTCCCTGGGCGGCCGCCTCCTCATAGCCGGTGGTCCCGTTGATCTGGCCGGCGAAGTAGAGGCCCGCAAGGTGGCGGGTCTCGAGGGTCGGGGCGAGGTCGCGCGGGTCGAAAAAATCGTACTCGATGGCGTAGCCCGGGCGCGTGATGTGGGCCTGCTCGAATCCCTCGATGGAGCGCACCAGATCGAGCTGCACGTCATAGGGCAGACTGGTGGAGATCCCGTTCGGATAGACCTCGGTGGTACTCAGCCCCTCGGGCTCGACGAAGATCTGGTGACTCGCCTTGTCAGCGAAGCGCACGACCTTATCCTCGATCGAGGGGCAGTAGCGGGGCCCGACGCCCTCGATCACTCCCGTGTAGAGGGGTGAGCGCGACAGCCCAGCGAGGATCAGCTCATGGGTGCGGGCGTTGGTGCGGCCAATGTGGCAGCTCAACTGGCGCGGGTGATCCGCTGGACTTCCCAGGAAGGAGAACACGGGGACGGGCTGGTCCCCGGCCTGTTCGGTCAGGCGCGAGTAGTCGATGGTGCGCCCGTCAATGCGCGGCGGAGTGCCGGTCTTGAGCCGCTCCACCCGAAACGGCAGCTCCCGCAGGCGCCGGGCGAGGGCGTTGGCCGGTGGATCACCCGCACGGCCCCCTTCATAATTTGCGAGGCCCACATGGATAAGGCCGGCCAGGAATGTGCCGACCGTCAATACGACGGCACTCGACTTCAAGCACAGTCCCATCTGGGTGCGCACGCCGACCACCCGTTCCCGGTCACCCTGGGGCTCGACGATCAGGTCATCCACCGCCTGCTGGAAGAGCGAGAGGTTCGGCTGTGACTCGAGCGCCGTGCGAACCGCCGACTTGTAGAGTGCCCGATCGGCCTGAGCGCGCGTGGCGCGCACCGCCGGGCCCTTGCTGGCGTTGAGGATGCGGAACTGGATCCCTGCCCGATCCGTCGCACGGGCCATCAGGCCGCCCAAGGCGTCGATCTCCTTGACGAGATGGCCCTTGCCGATACCGCCGATCGCGGGGTTGCAGCTCATCTGGCCCAGGGTCTCGATATTCTGGGTCAGCAACAGGGTACGAGCGCCCGCCCGAGCGGCGGCCAGCGCCGCCTCTGTGCCGGCGTGCCCGCCGCCCACGACGATCACGTCATATGGGTCGCTCGCGGTCATGGTGTCTCGGTGCGGTTTGGCAAGGTCGCGAGTGTAAACCAGATCGCTGGATACAAGATACTGGAATAGCTGACGTTTTTGTCGCGTCCACGGGAGCGCGGAGAGCATGTTGCAAGCGAGCCTCAAGCCCAGGATCCAGGTCCTGGACGCGGTACTGGAAGCCGCCGCTGCGGTCATCCTGGGCAAGGATCATGAGCTTCGCCTGGCCCTGGCGTGCCTGGCGGCCCGGGGTCACCTGCTGATCGAGGACCTCCCGGGGGTCGGCAAGACGACCCTGGCCCACCTGCTGGCCCGCCTCCTCGGTCTGCAGTTCGCGCGCATCCAGTTCACCAGCGATCTGCTTCCGGCCGACGTGGTGGGGGTCTCCATCTACGAGCGGGAGACGGAGAGCTTCCGCTTTCACCCTGGACCCGTGTTCTCGCAACTGGTGCTGGCCGACGAGATCAACCGGGCGACGCCGAAGGCCCAGAGCGCCCTCCTGGAGGCCATGGAGGAGCGTCAGGTCACCGTCGACGGGCAGACGCGGCCCCTGCCGGAGCCCTTCTTCGTGATCGCGACCCAGAATCCATCCTACCAGGTGGGGACCTTCCCACTGCCGGAGTCCCAGCTCGACCGCTTTCTCATGCGCATCCGGCTCGGCTACCCGGCCCCGGCGCAGGAGAAGATCCTGCTCGGCGGTGAGGACCGCCGGGAGATGGTGGAGCGACAGGGGCCCGTGCTCTCCGTCGGGGAGCTGGGGCATCTCCAGAGGCTGGTCGGCCAGGTCCACGCGGCAGCACCCGTGATCGATTACTGCCACGCCATCCTGCAGTTCACCCGGCGCTCCGAGCGCTTCCTCCACGGACTTTCGCCGCGCGCGGGCGTGGGGCTGGTCAGGGCGGCAAAGGCCTGGGCGCTGCTCGCGGGGCGCACCTATGTGATCCCCGAAGACGTCCAGGCGGTGCTGCCGGCCTGCGTGGTGCACCGGCTGGTGCCGGGCGACGGGACCGGGCGTCTCGACCACGACGAAGTCGCCGCCTCGATCCTGGCGGCGGTCCCGGTGGAGTAAGGGGTCGTGGCCGGGGCGGCGCCTCGACAAGGGGCCGGGACCGGCGGCGTCGCGGGCCCCGCCGCCGGCCGGCGCGGCCGGGTCCGGCGCTGGCTGCACGGTAAGCTGAGACGGGCCCCCATTGGCGCCGACGGCTTGGCGCGCGTTCGGGCCCGGCAGATCTACATCGTGCCGACGCGCACCGGGCTCTTCTACGGGCTCGTCACCTTCGTCATGTTGATCGGCTCGCTGAACTACCAGAACAACCTGGGGCTCCTGTTCAGCTTTTTTCTGGTCGGTCTCGGGCTGGTGGCCATGCACCACTGCTGGTTCAACCTGCTGGGGCTCGAGATACAGGCGCGGCCGGGGCTCGCGGTGTTCGCCGGTGAGCCGGCCCGCTTCGAGGTCACACTCCGCAATCAGCGCCACCGACCACGCTACGACCTTCGGGTGCTGGGCGGTCTGGATCCGCTGGGTCCGGTGCCCCTGCAGGCGCGCGACCAGCAGGCGCTGGGCCTGAACCTGCCAACCCGGCGCCGCGGCCTGATGACGCTGTCCGAGGTCGAGGTCTGCACCCGGCATCCCATGGGGCTCTTTCGCGCCTGGTGCCTCGCGGCATGCCGGGCCACCCTGACCGTCTACCCGAAGCCAGCCGCCTGCGCGCCGGAGCCACAGCCGGCCGCCGGAGATGCACGACGGCCCGCGGGGGCCTGCTCCGACGGGTCCGACGACTACCTCGGGCCTCGCGAGTACCGGCTCGGCGACCCGCCGCGCCACCTGGACTGGAAGGCACTGGCACGGGAGCGGGGCCTGGTGGTGAAGCAATTCGCGGGCGACCAGGGCCTGGAGGCCTGGATCGACTGGGACCGGGTCCAGGCCGTGGATGCGGAGGACCGAATCGCGCTGCTGGCCCGTCAGGTGCTCGACGCCGATGAGGCCAGGCTGCGCTTCGGGCTGCGGATTCCAGGGGTTGAGATCGGCCTGGACCGGGGCGATGCCCAGGTCGGCCGTTGCCTCACCGAGCTCGCATTGTTCGAACATGGCCAGTATCAGCCCGCCCGTCGAGCCGCTTGAGCGGGGCCAGGTCCTGGCGGCCAGCCTGCTGGTGGGCGCGGCCTATCTACCGTTCGTCCAGCATCTGAATTGGCGCATCAGTGCCTTCGTTGGCCTGCTGTTCACCCTCAGGGCCGCCGCGCTGCGCTGGCCGGGGGCGGGACCGGGCCGGCTCGCCCTGATCGCCCTCACCCTGGCCGGCGGCGCCAACTCACTCGACACCTACCATAGCCTGGCGGGTCAGCAGGGTGGCGCCGCACTGCTCGCGACCATGCTGGCGCTGAAGCTCCTGGAGGTGCGCGGTCGACGCGACCTGCGCCTGCTCGCGGTGCTCGTAGGCTTCCTGCCGGCGGTGCATTTCCTGTTCGATCAGTCGATGTTGCTCGCGGCCTATCTGGCTCTGGTGGTCCTGGCGGCCGTGGCGCTCCTGATCGACCTCAACGGCGGCATGGGGCCCAGGTCCGCTGCCCGGGTCGGCGCTCTGACCCTGCGGCTGGCCGCTCAGGCGCTACCCCTGACCCTGGTCATGTTCCTGCTCTTTCCCAGGCTCAACGCACCGCTGTGGAATCTCGGCCTGGATGCGGACAGGGGCATCACCGGCATGAGCGATCGGCTGGAGCTCGGCTCCATCAGTGAGCTGGTGGTCAACGGCGAGCTCGCCTTTCGCGTGCGCTTCGATCGACCAGCGCCGGCGGCGGATCAGATGTACTGGCGCGGCCCGGTGCTGTGGCAGGCCGATCCACGGGGGTGGTCACCCGGCGGCGACCCGACATTTCGGGGACCGCCCGCCCTGGTGAAGGCGGGGGAACGCATCGACTACGAGGTGGTGCTCGAGCCCTCGGGGCAACATTGGCTGTTCGCCCTGGACATGCCCCTCGGCAGCCCCGACGAGGCCTCGTTGAATGGGGATTTCCAGCTTGTCGCCAGGACCCCGGCCAATACCGCGAGGCGCTATCGTGTGCAATCCGCACTCGACTACCGCACCTCGGATCCCCCCGATGCCGTGCGGCGCGCCGCCCTGCAGTTGCCACCCAATGTCAGCGGGCGAATGCGCGATCTGGTCAACGGGTGGCGCCGGGATGGCGGCTCCGACGACTGGGGGGTGGTCCAGAAGGCGCTGCGGTTCTTCAACGAGCAGGACTTCCATTACACCCTGCTGCCGCCGAAACTGGGCGCCAATCCCACGGATGAATTCCTGTTCGAGACCCGGCACGGCTTCTGTGAGCACTATGCGAGCAGCTTCGCCGTGCTCATGCGCATCGCGGGCATCCCCTCGCGCCTGGTTCTGGGCTACCTGGGTGGGGAGCCGAACCGGATTGGCGGCTATCACATGGTGTGGCAATCCGATGCCCACGCCTGGACGGAGGTGCTGATTCCCGACCGGGGCTGGGTCAGGGTGGACCCGACCGCCGCGGTCGACCCGGCCCGGGTCGACAACAGGAGCGCCTCACGCATCCTCGGCGGCACGGCGCCGCTACGCTTCGAGATCGATGCCCGCGGCAACCTGGGCAGGTCCTTGCGGCAGCTGCGCTTCTTTGTCGACAGCCTGCAGGCTGCCTGGCAAAACTGGGTGCTCGACTTCTCCGCGGATGACCAGTTCTCGCTACTGTCACGGCTGGGTCTCGGTCAGTATCGGGAGGCCGGGCTGGCCGTCCTGATGGTGGGCGCGATCGCCATCATCCTCGGCCTTATCGTCGTGGGCCTGGTGCGGCGCGGCGACGGGCTGACGCCCCTGGAGTCGAGCTACCGGCGCTTCTGCGATCGCCTCGCCGCCGCCGGTCTGCCTCGCCGCCCCGATGAGGGGCCCCACGATTTTGGCCGGCGAGTGGCTCAGGCCCGACCGGACCTGGCCGAGCCGGTGGGACGCTTCACGGCCCTCTATATCCGGGGGCGTTATGCCCCCCCGCATCAGGACGGCGGGGGCTCCCTCCAACTGGAGCGCCTGCTCCGGGGCTTCCATCCCCGTCGCCGCCGGCCAGAGCGGCCCTCTGCGGCCAACCCGCCCGCGACCATTCCGCCAGGCAGGCGTTAACCTGCGGCTCACCAGACATAGCGCAGGCCCCCCACCAGTGCCTGGGTGGTCTGCCCATCGTGCAGCGTTGCATCGTAGTCGAGATAGAAGGCGAGCCGCTCGTCATGCCTCGCCACCAGGCCTGCGCCCACTACGGCTGCGTCTCTCGACGGAGCGGCGCTGACGGTCTCGAAGGTCCCGGCTGTGGTGGCGCCCGCCATCGCCGCGTCGATGGCCGCCGAGCGCCCGCTGAATTCATGCGCCCACAAGGCGCGAAGCTCCAGGCGCGCCGTTCTGCCGATGGCCCGATGGAAGCGCGAGCCCAGATAGGACTTGAGCGAGGAGGGATTCTGGTCTGCAACCAGGAGGCTCGCCGCCCCCGCACCCTGCTCGTTGAAGGGGTCCTGATCCAGTCCGACCCACTGAAGCGCGGCCACGGGCTCGAGGGCGCCGTCGAGGGGCGGCAAGGCGTACGCCGCTTCGACATAGGCGCTGGCCGCCCGGCCGTTGTAGGTGGCCCGCCCTGTTTTCGGGGCGGCGGGGATCCCCACAACGCGACGCGTTTCATAACGGTTCCAGGCGTAGCCGACGACACCCTTGAGGATCAGTGAGCCGCTGCGATGGCTCGCGTAGAACGAAAGCTGTGGGCTCGTGACGACCGCCCTGTCGTCGCGCGCGGAGAGATGCAGCGTGCAGTCGAGATAGCTGAAGCTCGCACCGGCGAAGCCGCCTGGGGCAGTCTGGGCATCCAGGCCCAAGGCAACACCCGCGCTGCTGTAGCGATAACCGGAGGCGTTGCCGTCGCTGCTCACCCTTGAGTTATCGCCCAGCCCCTGGACCCAAAATCCTGGGCGGGCAGACGCCCGTGCGGCTGAGCCGAGGCCGCCGTAGGGGGTTGAGTCGGTCGCGGCGATAACAGGGGCCGATGGGTCCGGCGGCAGGCCGCCAAGTCCCTCCTCGAGCCGAGAGAGCCGTCCACCCAGACGGCGTAGGGCCTCGGAGCCCTGAGAGAGCATGGCGCTGGCTAGGGAGGCGTGTAGCTCGCCATCCAGGGAGGCCAGGGCCGCCGGCGTCTGAGCGGACGGAGCCGCGAGCAACTGACCGATCAGGGCCTGCATTCCGGGATCGAGCGCCACCCGGTCCAGATAGCTCCCCACCGCGGTCTGGTTCGGGTTGCGCGCCGTGCTGACGAAGTCGATGCCGCGCAAGGCGAGGAAGATATCGTTCGGGGCATAGATGAGCGTGAACAGAAGGGCAGACGAGCTGCTCGTCACCTCGCCAAAGGTGCCGGCCACACCGCCGGCGGCACTCAGGATGGGGTAGCGCGTGTTGAGCTGATAGTTGCCGGGCACCGGCAATACCAGCACCCTGGCGTCGGTGATCCTGGCCGTGCCGTTGGCGGTGAGGTGGGAGGACCTGCCCGCGGGGTCGATTCCAACCTGCAGCAGGGACCCGGGGCTCAGGGTGACGTCGCCCTTCACCGAGAGCGTCCCGGTCGGTGGTGCGGATGAGACGCCGGGGGAGACCATGCCGCCCGGGTTGGCGTTGATGCTACCCACCGTCCCCTGGCCAGAGAGCACCCCACCGGGGTTGATGGTGACCTGCGACTCGAGCATGCCGTCGACGCGCAGCACACCGCCGTCGATCCTGGTCCCGCCGCTGAAGCCGCCGTCGCCGCTGAGGACCCAGGTCCCGGGCCCCTCCAGGGTGAGGGTCTCAAAGCCGTCGACAGCGCTCGCGAGCTCACCCATGCCCTGCAGGCGCATGTGGTTGCCTGCGCCATCGCCCTGGATGGCGCCCTCGATGATCGAGCCGCTCTGCAGGATCAGTCGGTTGTTGTAACCACCGAGGCGAATCGCCGTCCCTGAGCCGCCCTTGAGAACCCCGCTGTTGGTGAAGGTGGCGTTCTCGCCCCAGACGGCGATCCCCTGGTCACTGCTGATCACGCCCCGGTTGACGATGGCATTCTGGCGCTCGGGAGCGCCGTTGAAGATGAGGCCGTGGGCGTCCTGCCCCGAGGCCTCGATGCGGCTGCCGCCATTCAAGGTGACGTCGCCCCCCTCGGAATAGATGCCGACGGCCTGCGCACCCATGGCGACGATGCGGCTGTCTTCGAGGCCGATGCTGTTGGCGGAGCCTCCGGCGAAGATACCCGTCGCGTCCGCGCCTGATGCGGTGATGACGCTGCGGCTCAGGCGCGCGACGGCGCCTGCACCCGCGTTGAGCACCATAGCCGTCGCCGGTTTGTCCGGCTCGCGACCCGAGACGTCGATGGTGCTGTCGCTGAGCGAGACAGTGTTTCCTGTCCCGGCGCCGCGAGGCAGGACTGAAATGCCAACTTCGGCCGCGATGCGGCTGCCCGTCAGCGTCAGTGCATTCTTCTCCCCCAGGATCGTGACGCCTTCACCGGTGCTGACGATTTGGCTGCCCTCGAGCTCGATGGTGCTGCGGTCGGTGGACAGCGAAAGACCCGCGCGGGTGGCGTTGATGGTGCTTTCTCGGATCAGGAGCCGGTTTTCGCCGCCACCGCAAACTCGGGGCCAAGAGCAATTGGAGAGCGAGATCCCGTAATCCCCGGAGACCTCGCTGTTCATGACGAGGACCCGGCTGGTCAAGGCGTTTGCGGTGATGGCGCTCCCGTGCGGCGACGCCGCTTCGATGCTGCTGTAAGACAGGCTGACCTGGGTGTTGCGGGCGAGCGCGTTCAGGGCAGGGTTCCCCTGCACCGCGATCCCGAAGGCGTGGTCGCCCGAGGTCGCGATTCGCGCCCGGTCCAAGGCCACGGAGCTTTCGCCGTTGACGCTGACCGCGGTCCCGGACGTCCGAAGCCGGGTTGCAACGATGCCGTCGCCGAGTCGGATGCGAACATTTTCGCTGGACGGCGCGGCCAGCACCGGTAGCGAGTTGTCGCCGAGGCAGGTGACGGCTGAATTGGGCGGCAGTGCATCGAGCGGCGCTGGTGGAGAGACCAGGCAAGCGGCTGGCGTGAGGCCCCAGTGGAGCGTGACCAGGAGGCCGGCGCTCGCGAGCGTTGAAAGGTTCGTCGCAGAACCCCGGGGCCGCCGTGTTCTTCTGGGGGGAGGAGCTCGCTCTGATTGATCCATCTCTGGGGTGCCTTCTGCCGGAAATCCCTTGCCGTGACCTTGGCGCTCCCGGGCAAGGGTAACTGAAGGCTTCGGGGCACAAATGCCGCGACACGCGTCCAGCTATTTTCCGATGCAGAAGCTGGAAAAGATCCGGCCCAGCAGATCATCCGGAGTGACCTCGCCGGTGATCTCGCCAAAGGCCTTTTGTGCGCTGTGAAGATCGATCGCCGCAAGCTCCGCCCCGCCGCCCGAGGTGAGGGTGGTGCGGGCGCCCTCGAGATGGGCCAGTCCGCGCCCGAGGGCGTCCAGGTGACGGCGCCGCGCAACGAACCCGCCCTCGGTGAGCCCCTCGACCCCGGCCTTTTCCCTGAGATGCCGGCGCAGCCCCTCGAGGCCCTCGCCCGTCAAAGCGGACAAGGGGATCTCATCGGCGCCGCCGCCGCTTGCGACCGGGGCGCTGTGCGCGAGATCGATCTTGTTCCGAACCAGGGTAAGGGGGAGCCCCTGGGGCAGATCGCGAAGGTCGGATGGATCCAGTCCGAGGCTGGCGTCATAGACCCAGAGGATCAGGTCTGAGCGGGTCATCTGGTCGCGGGCGCGGCGCACACCCTCCCGTTCCACCGGATCGAGGCTCTCGCGCAGACCAGCGGTATCGACGAGTCGCACGGGGAGACCGTCGACCTGGATGTCGAGCTTGAGAAGGTCCCGGGTGGTGCCCGGGATGTGGGTGACGATGGCCGCGTCATCTTGGGCCAGGGCGTTCAACAGGCTCGATTTCCCGGCATTTGGGGGGCCGGCGATGGTGACTGTCAGCCCGTCGCGGATGCGCTCGCCCCGCTGGGCCTCTGCCAGCACTGTCTGCGTCTGCCCGATCAGCGCCTGCAGCTCCGTGGCGAGGGGCGAGTGAGCATCGCCCTCGATCTCCTCGTCGGGAAAGTCGAGGGTGGCCTCCAGATAGCTACGCATACCGACGAGACTCTCGACCAGGCGATGGATGCGCGCCGAGAACGCCCCCTGGAGGCTGCGCACGGCCAACCGCGCGCCCAGGGCGGTGGAGCTTTCGATGAGATCCGCGACCGCCTCGGCCTGGGCAAGATCGAGCTTGCCATTGAGAAAGGCGCGCTCGGTGAACTCTCCGGGGCGCGCCGGTCTGGCCCCGAGCGCCAGACAACGCCTGAGCACCAGATCCAGGACCTGGGGCCCCCCATGGCCCTGCAGCTCAAGGACGTCCTCGCCCGTAAAGGATCGGGGCCCCGGAAACAGCAGGGCGATGCCCTGATCGATCGGCGACCCGTCGGCCTCGAGAAAGGTTCGGAAGGCGGCATGGCGCGGACGCGGAATGCATCCGAGCATGGCGCGGGCGATGTCGCGGGCCCGCGGCCCGCTCACCCGGACGATGCCGACGCCGCCTTGCCCTGGCGGCGTCGCAATGGCCGCGATGGTTTCGGCGGACACGGCTCTGTGGGGATCTAGCGCTTGCGCTTGGCGGCCTCTTTCTCGATGGTGCGGGTGATGTTCCACTGCTGGGCGATGGACAAGAGGTTGTTGACCACCCAGTAGAGCACCAGCCCCGAGGGAAAGAAGGCAAAAAAGACGGTAAAGACAAAGGGGAGGCTCATCATGAGCTTCGCCTGCATGGGATCTGGCGGCGCCGGATTGAGCTTCTGCTGAACGAACATGGAGACGCCCATGATCAGGGGAAGCACGAAGTAGGGGTCCGGCGCAGACAGGTTGTCGATCCAGAGGATCCAGGGTGCCTGCCGCAGCTCCACGCTCTCAAGCAGCACCCAATAGAGGGCGATGAAGACCGGAATCTGGACCAGGATGGGGAGACAGCCGCCGAGGGGATTGATCTTCTCCGTCTTGTAGAGCTCCATCATCGCCTGGTTCAGGCGCTCCTTGTCGTCTCCATAGCGATCCTTGAGGGCCTGCATCCGTGGCGTCATCTGGCGCATGTTGGCCATCGACTTGTAGCTCGTCTCGGAGAGCTTATAGAAGGCCAGCTTGATCAGGATGGTCAGGACGATGATCGACCAGCCCCAGTTGCCGACCACGGAGTGGATCTTGGCGAGCAGCCAATGGATGGGCTGCGCAATGACGGTGAGCCACCCGTAATCGACGGTCAGCTCGAGGCCGGGCGCAATCTCGGCCAATACGTCCTGGAGCTTGGGTCCAGCGTACAGGCTGCTCTCGAAGGCGTGGCTCGTTCCCGGCGCGATGCTAACGGCGGGAGAATAGTTGCCGATGATGTAGCGCGAGTTGTCCAGGACGTTGGTGTAGAAGGTCTCCTCTGCACCGCGCGGCGGGATCCAGGCGGCGAGGAAATAATGCTGGATCATGGCGACCCAGCCGTCAGTGACGGCGCGGTCGAGCTTCTTGGTGCGCATGTCGTCGAAGGACAGCTTCTTGTATTTGTCCTCCGGGCTGTAGTAGACGCCGCCGGTATAGGTGTAGACGAACTTGGTGGCGTTTGGATCGGTCAGGTCGGTGCGCTGGAGCTGGTTGTATTCGCGGACAACCAGAGGAGCCTCAGTGTTATTGATGACGTCCTGAGTCGCATTGATCAGATAGCTCCCGCGATGAAACGCGTAACGCTTGCGCACCTGGGCGCCGGTCGGACCGGTCCACACGAGCTCCACTTCAAGGCTGGAGTCCTCGGGACCCAGGCGGAAGTCTGTCGCCTCACTCTGGAAGATCGCTTCATGGGTTGGGAGAGACCCTGGCTCCGAGCCGATCAGCCCGGACTGGGCGACGAACATATTTGGCGGCTGGGGCTTGAACAGCCGGAACTTGTCGTCCGGATTCTCGGGCGTGACCGAATAGTCACGAAGCCAGACACTCTGGATGGTGCCGCCCTTCGGTGAGATCTCGACGCGAAGGACGTCCGTCTCGACCCGGATCGGTTGGGTGGCGTCAACCGCATCCGAGAGGGATGCCGGGCTTGGCGGCGCCGGGGACGTCGCTCCCGCTGTCGGAACCTGGGGAACCCCCTCCGCCTGGGGCGCCCCCGGGGGCGGGACGGGCGATCCGCCGGCCGCCGACTGCTGGACCGGCTGGTCGGCCTCGCGGGTGAGCGTCCCCGCCGGTCCATAGTCCGTCATCCAGGCCTGGTAGATGAGCAGCAGAACGGCGGCCAGCGAGAAGGCCAGGACCAGACGCAAGTTATCCATGGGTTGTGCTACTGCTTCTTCAGCGGAACCGGGTCAAAGCCACCCGGGTGCCAGGGGTGGCAGCGGGCGAGCCGGCGCAGCGCGAGCGCGCTCCCGTGCAAGGCCCCGTGATCCTCAATGGCCTCCAGGGCATAGCGGGAGCAGGACGGGTGGAAACGGCAATGGGGTCCCATCAAGGGACTGATCAGATACCGGTAGAGGCGGATCAGGGTGGTCAGAAGTCGACCCATGGTGTGTTCCTGATTTGATGCCAGGCCTCGTCGAGAGACCGCCGCAGTCGCTGGCTCGGAAGGGTTGCGGCGTCCCGGCCGCAGAGCACGACGAGGTCAAGGGGCGGCAGTTGATCGGCGACGATGCGGAAGCTCTCGCGGATGACACGCTTGAGGCGGTTCCTGTCCACCGCCCGGGAGGCACAGCGCTTGGAGATGGCAAGCCCCAGTCGGGCGTGTCCCGACTCCGAGCGACGCGCAAGCACCAGGAATCCGGTCCCACCGAAGCGTCGCGGGTTGGCGAAGACACGCTTGAACGACCGGCTTCTAAGCAGCCGCAGGGCAGTCGGAAAGCGCTCGCCCGCCCGGGCCCTGGTGGCCTCCGGGTTCAGTGCGTGAGGCGCGCGCGGCCCTTCGCCCGACGGGCGCCGAGGACCTTGCGGCCGTTTCGGGTCGCGTTGCGGGCGCGAAATCCATGGTTGCGAGCGCGCTTCAGGCGACTCGGCTGAAAAGTACGTTTCATGATTTGCGTGACTCTTTTTGACCTGACCGGACAACTCGGCCGGCCAGCGAATAAAGACCGGGAACGATAGAGTTTTCGACCCCGTCAGTCAACAGCAGAGTCCGCTCTGGGAGGGATCCTGGCCTGTGGATAACTAGGTCCGGGAAGGCTAGACTGTCCCGCGGGAAAATGCGTCAGGTTCGCGGGGTCGGGGAGCGCTCATGTTCTCGACACAGGAGCGGGCGCGGCAATAACGAGTGGGGGAACTGGATGACAGACTTGTGGAACCAATGCGTGACGCATCTGAAGGGCGAGCTCACGGCGGCCGAGTTCAACACCTGGATCTTGCCTCTGCAGGCATCGGTCGATGGAACCGTGCTGCGCCTTTTCGCCCCGAACCGCTTTGTGCAGGATTGGGCGCGCGAGCACTATGAGAACCGCATACTCCTGCTCTGCGGCGGCCTGACGGATGGCGGTGTCAATGGCGTCCGATTCGAGGTTGGGGGGATCGAAAAGGCCGCTCGCAAAGGTCCCCGTCAGCCAACGACAAAGGTGAAATCGGCGGGCTTGATCGCGGAGCGGCGCGTCGCCGCCAATCTGAACCCGGAGTTCACCTTCGATACCTTCGTTGAAGGAAAATCGAACCAGTTGGCGCGAGCCACGTCGATCCAGATCGGGCAAAATCCCGGGACCGCCTACAATCCCTTGTTCATCTATGGGGGCGTCGGCTTGGGTAAGACCCACCTCATGCACGCCGTCGGCAACCTCGTGCTGGAGTTCAATCCCGACGCCCGCGTCGTCTACCTTCACTCGGAGCGTTTTGTTGCCGAGATGATCCGTGCCCTGCAGCACAACAAGATCGACGAGTTTAAAAGGACCTATCGGTCGGTCAACGCGCTTCTGATCGACGATGTTCAGTTTTTCGCAGGCAAGGAGCGTTCACAAGAGGAATTTTTCCATACCTTCAACGCGCTTTTCGAGTCGCGGCAGCAGATCGTCCTCTCCAGCGACCGGTTTCCCAAAGAGGTCGTCGGACTCGAGGAACGCCTGAAATCCCGCTTTGGCTGGGGCTTGACGGTGGCGATCGATCCGCCCGATCTGGAGACGAGCGTCGCGATCCTGCACAGCAAGGCCAGTCAACTCGGCATCTCCCTCCCGGAGGATGTGGGGTTTTTCGTCGGGCGGCGGATCCGATCGAATATCCGGGAGCTCGAGGGCGCGTTGCGCCGCCTCGTCGCTAACTCACAGTTCACCGGCAGGCCGATTACGCTCGAGTTCGCCAAGGAAGCTCTGCGCGACATGCTGGTCGCCCAGGATAAGCAGGTCAGCATCGAGAACATTCAGAAGACGGTCGCCGAGTACTACAAGCTGCGAACCTCGGATCTGATCTCCCCGAAGCGAAGCCGATCCATCGCGCGTCCCCGCCAGATGGCGATGACCCTGGCAAAGGATCTGACCAAGAAGAGCCTGCCCGAGATCGGGGCCGCCTTTGGCGGTCGCGACCACACGACAGTGCTCCACGCAACGCGTAAGATCAAGGAATTGAGGGAGAGCGATCCCTATGTCGAAGAGGATTACAAGAACCTGTTTAGGATCTTGACCTCTTAGCTGTGGATAAGCTGGGGGCGCTTTCTAGGGCCAATTTTCCTGCACCGGTTTTCCACAGGATCGGCCCAGTTTTCATGTGCGACGATCCCCCACAAGCCGTTGAGAGCCATGGTGTTTTCCGGTTGTACCGGTTATCCACCCGGCTTATTACTATTGGTTTTCAATATTTCTGTTAAAGATTGTCCGCTGGAGGAACGATGGAGATCCTTGCCAACCGCGAATTGTTGCTTCCGGTACTGAGTCGGGTGGCAAGCGTTGTCGAGCGTCGGCAGACTCTGCCGATTCTGGGGCATCTGCTTCTACGGACAGGCGAACAAGGGCTGACAGTCGTGGGTACGGACCTGGAGGTCGAGATTCGGGCGCACTTGGATACCAGCGTCATTGGAGAAGGGGAGATCACCGTACCCGCCCGAAAGCTGGTGGATATCGTACGGAATCTCCCGGAGGGATCGGAGGTGCGGGTGAAGACAACAGGGGAGCGATGCGTGGTGACCTCCGGTCGAGGGCGCTACGCGCTTGCTACCTTGCCAGCCGCTGATTTCCCGGCGTTGCAGATGGACGCCGCGAAACGAGAACTGGAATTGGACGACGGTGCCATGAAGCACGTCTTCGATAAGACGTCGTTTGCGATGGCGCAGCAGGACGTTCGCTACTACCTGAATGGCTTGCTGTTGGAGGTGGGCTCTGAGGGAATCACCGCCGTGGCGACCGATGGACATCGGCTCGCACGGTTCCAGCTAGATCTGGACTTGGAAATGGATTCGGACGAACGTCTTTCCGTTATTGTTCCCTTCAAAACAGTGCAGGAGCTGCGCCGTCAGCTGGGAGCAGGCATGACGCCGGTGGTTCTGCGACTGGCGGAGAAGACGGTGCAATTCGAGGTCCGGGATACGGTGACGACGTCCAAACTGGTGGACGGCCGTTACCCGGATTATGAGCGGGTGATACCGGTGAACCTCAGCAAGACAGCGGTCATGAACAAGGATGAGTTGCGAGGGGCTCTGGCACGGACGTCAATCCTGTCTAATGAAAAATACAGGGGAGTGAGGTTGTCGTTCAATCCGGGGGTGCTCTGTCTCCAGGCGCACAACCCGGAACAGGAGGAAGCGGTGGAGGAGATGGAGCTGGATTATCAAGGAGAGCCGATAACCATTGGTTTCAACGTCGGCTATCTGGCGGATGTATTGGGCGCGGTCGAGGGTCCCACGGTAGAGGTCAAGTTCGAGAATGGCGACAGTAGCTCGGTCTGGCGGGCGGCGGGTTCAGAGAACGAGACCTTCGTCGTGATGCCGATGCGGCTGTGAAGGACCTCGTGGAGTGGAGGGAGGGCGTTGGTCGAGCACCTTCGAGTTCGGAATCTGCGGAACTTGCGCCGCTGTGAATTGGCATTGGGGTTGGGGCTCAACGTTGTTTCCGGATCGAACGGGGCTGGAAAGACGACGCTCTTGGAGTCTATCTATCTGGCGGCTCGGGGGAGGAGCTTCCGGGGCAGACGGGCGGGAGAGATCACGACCGAGGGAGAGCGGGAAACGGAGGTTGAAGCAGTCGTCGCGGGCCCTGGTTCCGTAACGCGTCGTTTGTGCTACCACCGAGTCGGAACCGTCGGATCCCGCAGCCTGGACGGGAACCCGGTTCTTCCGACCGATCGGGGGGCCTTTCGGGTCCGGTTGATCGGAGAAAATCCGCAACTGCTGATTGATGGAGACCCGTCTTTGAGGCGGCGTTTCCTCGATTGGAACTTGTTCCACGTGGAACCGACTTACGGCCCCGTCTGGTCGCGATTCAGACGAGTTTTGCTCCAGCGTAACGCCTGGCTAAGGGACCGCCGCGGAGGGAGGAGCGTCTGGGACGCCGAATATCTTTCGGCCGCTGCCGAGCTCGAACGGATGCGGCGAGGCTATGTTTGTCGTTGGCGTAGTAAGTTTGACGAGCTAGCTAGGGCCTTCGAGTTTTCTCAGGGGGCCAGCCTGGTCTTCTATCCGGGTTGGACAGCGGGTAGGGATTTGGCGGCTTGTCTTGAGGAGGACTTCAAGACAGAACGGAAGCTTGGCTACACGCGCCTCGGACCCGGACGGGCGGATTTTTGGGTGGAGAAAGACGGGTGCCGAGCGCGGAGCTCGCGCGGCCAAACAAAGGTATTGGTGTGCCTGCTCCAGTTGGCCGCGAGGGGCCTGGATGCGCAAGGGTCTTCGTCGGCGCCCACGGCCTGGTTGCTTGACGATCTTGTAAGCGATCTCGATCGAGCCAGCTTTCTTCGGCTCATTCGCCTGTTTGAAGATACGGCTGACCAATGCATTTTAACGACGACAGCACCCGGGACTGTGGCGGATCTTGAGCCAACGGACCAGTTCCACGTGGAACATGGTCAGGTCCACCCAAGCCCTGATCCTCGGCAAACCGTCCTCCGTTAGCTACATCCCGTATAATCTCGGCTGCGGCCCGTCGTCGCCGTCCCGGCCTCTGTGTCGGGCTCGCCTTACCCAGACCTTCAGAAGTTTCTATGACTTACGATTCAAGCAATATCAAGGTTCTTCGTGGACTGGACGCGGTTCGCAAGCGCCCCGGCATGTATATCGGAGACACCGACGACGGGACGGGTCTTCACCACATGGTGTTCGAGGTCGTCGACAACGCAATCGACGAGGCTTTGGCGGGATATTGCACCGAGATCCAGGTGACCATCCGACGCGATGGATCGGTCTCAGTGGTGGACAACGGCCGTGGAATCCCTGTCGACATCCACGAAGAGGAGAAGCGATCGGCCGCCGAGGTCATCATGACCATTCTCCACGCCGGCGGAAAATTCGATGACAACTCCTACAAGGTCTCGGGAGGACTCCACGGAGTCGGAGTCTCGGTCGTCAACGCACTGTCAGAACGCCTGTATCTTCGGATCCGCCGGGGTGGTCACGTCTACGAGCAGGAGTACCACCTGGGGGTGCCCCAATACCCGTTGCGCCCGATTGGCGACACCGACGAGACCGGGACCGAAGTCCAGTTCCGACCTTCAACAGAGATCTTTTCCGACCTGAATTTCCACTACGACATTCTGGCGAGCAGGCTTCGGGAGCTGTCGTTCCTGAATTCTGGCGTCCGGATCGTGCTGACGGAGGAGGCGACGGGTCGGGAAGACATCTTTGAGTATCAGGGCGGTATTCGAGCCTTCGTGGAGTACTTGAACCGCAACAAGACCGCCATCCATCCCACGATCGTGTATTTCACGGCCGAACGGGGGTCCATCAACGTCGAATTGGCGCTGCAATGGAACGAGGGTTTCCAGGAGACCTTCTTCTGTTTCACCAACAATATCCCCCAAAGGGACGGCGGCACCCACTTGGCCGGATTCAGGGCGGGTTTGACCCGAACGCTGAATGGGTACATCGAACGGGAGGGTCTGGATCGCAACGCCAAGATCCACGCCGTCGGCGATGACGCCAGAGAGGGTCTGACGGCCGTGCTCTCGGTCAAGGTGCCAGATCCCAAGTTTTCCTCCCAGACCAAGGACAAGCTGGTGTCCTCAGAGGTCAAGGCGGTGGTGGAGTCCCTGGTCGTCGATCACGTCAATAGCTATCTGGAAGAGCACCCGGCGGAGGCGAGGGCAATTGCCGGAAAGATGCTGGATGCCGCACGAGCCCGCGAGGCCGCGCGGAAGGCCAGGGAGATGACTCGCCGAAAGGGGGTCCTGGACGTCGCGGGACTGCCGGGGAAGTTGGCCGATTGTCAGGAGAAGGACCCTGCACGATCTGAAATCTACCTCGTGGAGGGGGATTCCGCGGGGGGCTCTGCCAAACAAGGTCGGGATCGCGCCTTCCAGGCAATCTTGCCGCTGAAGGGAAAGATCCTGAATGTCGAAAAGGCCCGGTTCGACAAGATGCTTTCTTCGGCCGAAGTCGGCACCTTGATCACCGCGCTCGGCTGCGGCATCGGACGGGAAGAGTACAACCCGGACAATCTGCGCTATCACCGCATCATCATCATGACGGACGCGGATGTGGATGGCGCTCACATCCGCACCCTGTTGCTGACCTTCTTTTATCGGCAGATGCCCGAGCTAATCGACCGGGGCCACGTCTATATTGCCCAGCCCCCGCTTTACAAGGTGAAGAGGGGCAAGCAGGAGGAATACCTCCTCGACGAGGCAAAGCTCAACGCCGCGACGCTTCAGGCCGCGCTGGATGGTGCCAGCCTCCATGTCTCGGCCGACGCACCGGCCATCGCCGGTACGGCGCTGGAGTCCTTCGCCCATGACTACCAGATCTTTGTCGCCATCTCCCGGCGACTTGGTTCGAGGTATGACGAAAGATTTCTGCAGGAGCTCCTTCATGCGCCAGCGATGACTCCCGATATGACCGCGAATCGAGAGGCCCTGGAGTCCTGGTGCCGCGGAATCGAAGAGCAGTTGAATCTTCCGCCGACCCCAAGCCTCAGGTATTCCCTGGCCTACCGCGTTGCGGACAACGGCGGTCGCGCTCGACACCTGGAGTTGACACGACTGGTCCACGGGATTCCGGAGACCCGGTATATTCCGCTGGAGTTCTTCAATACCGCCGACTACGCCAAGGTCATCGAGTTCGGCCAGACACTGGAGGGCCTGCTGGAACCAGGGGCCTTTATTGCACGGGGAGAAAGACGATCGGAGATCTCGGACCTGGGCGAAGGGATACGCTGGCTACTCGCTGACGCGCAGCGAGGCTTCACGATCCAACGCTACAAGGGGCTGGGTGAGATGAATCCCGGCCAGCTTTGGGAAACCACCATGAACCCGGAGACCCGGCGACTACTCAAGGTGACGATTGAGGACGCAGTGGCGGCCGATCAGATCTTCACCACGCTGATGGGGGACAATGTGGAGCCCAGGCGCGATTTCATCGAACGCCACGCGCTCGATGTGGAGAACTTGGATATTTAGTGCCGCGGGTCGACGCGCTTTCGCTGATCCATCGTCCATTGGTCGCCGATCAGGCCCGACGCGCAGCGGGAAGCTGCTCCACCATCGATTCGATCCATTGCTCCACCTCCCGATTGATGTCGAGCGCCTTGCGCCCGCGGGTCTCGATGGGGCTCCCAATCACCAGATCGATGGTTCCCGGATACTTCCGGATACTGCGTCTTGACCAGAACACCCCGGCGTTGTGGGCAACCGGGACGACGGCTCGCTCCGTCTTTTCCGCCAACAAGGCCCCACCAATGCCATAGGTCCCTCGCTCACCCGGTGGGACCCGGGTGCCTTCGGGGAAAACGATAACCCAGCGTCCGGCGTCGAGCCACCTGCGCCCTTCCTCGAGGAGTTGCCGCGCCGCCTTGCGCCCTTGGGAGCGATCGATGGCGATGGGACCGAAGGGGGCAAGGGCCCAGCCGAAGAATGGCAGGCGCGTGAGCTCGCGTTTCAGAACCCAGGTCTGTGCCGCCGGGAAAAGCCCGCGAATCGCGATCGTCTCCCACGCGGACTGATGTTTGCAAAGCACGATCGCGGCGTCCTCTGGCAGGCGCTCCAGCCCGTCAACGCGGTAGTCCAGCCCGCAGATCCATTTCAAGCCGAAGAGGCACAGCCGTCCCCAGGATCGACCCCAGCGGGCGAGCCATTGGTAAGGCATCACGCGGCCAACAAGGATGATCGGGATCGTAAAGAAGACGATGGAAGTGATCAAAAAGGCCATGAAGACCAGGGAGCGCGTCAGGATCATGGTGGCGAACGGCACTCCAGCGCGTGGTCGGCAACCGCACTGAGGTCCGGAAAGACCAGCACGCCTTCGAGACGATCCATCCCGAGTGCCAGCGTCCGTTCGCCTTTACCCGTCCGGACCAACCAGGGAGACATGCCGGACGCCCTTGCGGCCTCGATATCGCTAATGGAATCGCCAACGAAAGGGATGCCGCGCAGCCCGATTCCCATGCGCTCCCCGATCTCCAACAGCAGGCCTGGCCGCGGTTTACGGCAGCCGCATCGGTCCGAGGGCTGGTGTGGGCAGAAGGCGATCAGCTCCAGCCGCCCGCCCTGCTTGGCGAGCAACTCGCGGAGCTTCTGGTGAATCCCGTTGAGCCGCGCGAACCCGAACAGCCCCCGCCCGATCCCCGATTGATTGCTTGCCACACAGACCCGATAGCCTCCGTGACACAGCCGTGCGATGGCGTCAATGCTGCCGGGGATCGGCTCCCACTCGTCCGGGTCCTTGATGTAGTCGTCGGAGTCCTCGTTGATGACCCCGTCGCGATCCAGAACCATGACGCGCTCAACCATTGGAGCCGCGGAAGTCTGAAACGCGGATCCGACCGTCGACCATTCGACCCTGACGCCGCTCGAGCTTCTCCATCTTCTCCCAGAAGGACCCTGACAGATCGATCTCCTGTGCAATCCCCGTCCCGAGCACCAGTATCAGCAGGTCGGCCAGCTCCTCCGCAAGCTCCCCCTTGCCTTGCCCCTTGGTGACACAGGAGGAAATCTCCCCGAGCTCCTCCACCATCAGTGCAATCCGATAGGTCATCTCTTCCCCGCCCAATTCGCGGAAGCGATGCTTCTCGTGGAAGGCGCGGACGGCGCCCAACATGGCCTCGAATGAATCCCGGTCCACGTCTCGCCTCACTGAAGCTTGGAGATGTCAGCCACGTTGAGGAACATGCGCAGGAGCCGACCCAACAGCGCCTGACGGTTGCGACGGACATTGGGGTCATCGGTCATGACCATGACCTGATCGAAGAAATCGTCCACCGCCTCCCTCAAGCCGCCCAGGCGATCCAGGACAGCGGAGAAGTCCTGCTCGTCGAGGAAGGGCGCGATCATGTCCTCCATCGTGCGGATACGATCCCAGAGCCGGGTTTCCGCGGGCTCGTTGAAGAGCGCGGGATCCGGTGTGTGGGTGGCCAGGGGGTCGATCTCTGCCTTGACCAATATGTTGCGGATTCGTTTGTTTGCGGCCGCCAGCGACTCCGACACGGGTAGAGAGCGAAACTGGTGAACGGCCCTGATGCGCCGATCGATCGCCTGCGGGATCATCTCTCCGGTCGCCAGCACCGCCTCGACAGTGTCTCCCGCGATCCCTTGCTCCTGATAATAGCCAGGAAGCCGGTCAAGCAGATAGGCCAGTACCGATTCCACCGTATCCGGGCTCAGGGTCGCGGGTGGGAAGGCTTCAACAGCGGAGCTCAGCGCCAACCGCAGATCGATCGCCAGCGGAGTTTCGATGAGGATCCGCAATATGGCGATCGAAGCGCGGCGCAGCCCGTAGGGATCTCGGGCACCCGAAGGACGCAACCCGATTCCGAAGATTCCAACCAGGGTGTCGATGCGATCCGCCAGGGCGACCATCTGTCCGCAGGGAGAGGTGGGCAGCACATCACCGGCGAAACGCGGCAGGTACTGCTGCTCCATGGCATCAGAGACACAGGCGTCTTCCCCGCTGCGCACGGCGTAATAGCGCCCCATGGTCCCCTGGAGGGCGGGAAACTCGCAGACCATGGTGCTCACCAGATCGCACTTGGCAAGCAGGGCGGCACGTGCCACGCCATCGCCAGGCTGACCAACCATGTCGGCTAGGATGGCGCCGAGCTTGGAAATCCGGCGACACTTGTCCGCCACCGTCCCCAGCTTGTCCTGAAAGACGACCGACTCGAGTCGTGGGAAGAAATCGGCCAGTGGTCGCTTCAGGTCCTGCTCCCAGAAAAACTTCGCGTCGGCGAAGCGGGGCCGAATGACCCGCTCGTTCCCGGCGCGGACCTCTTCCGGTGCGAGACTGTCGATGTTGGCGATCGCAATGAACCGCGATGCCAGGCCTCCGTCCCTCGAGCGCAGCGGGAAATACTTCTGGTTCTTGCGCATGGTCTCGATCAGTACCTCGGGCGGCACCTCGAGGAAGGCGTCGTCGAAGCGACCGAGCAGGGCATGCGGCCACTCAACCAGTGCGGCCACCTCGTCGAGCAGCTCAGACTCCACTTCGGGGATCAAGCCGATCTCCCGCCCAAGCTCCTCCACTTGGGCGCGAATCATCGCGCGCCGTCGGTCGTACGAAGGCTCGACCCGGCCCGGGTTCCGCAACCGGTCTGGGTAATCACCGGCAGAGGCGAGTGGGATCGCCTTTGGGTGGTGAAAACGGTGGCCTCGGGTGCTGGTTGAGGCCTCGATCCCGAGGACGCGACCCGGGATTGGATCTTGACCGAATAGCAGACAGACCCAATGAACCGGACGCACGAACTCCGCCTCCCCGTCCCCCCAACGCATCCGCTTGGGAATCGGCAGTTGGGCGAGGGCCTCCTCGGTGAGCTCTGGAATCAACGAGGCGGTCTCGCGACCCGGGATCCTGCTGTGGAACACGAGCCACTCCCCCTTCTGCGCGCGCTCGCGTTCCAGCTCCGTGACCTCGACCCCGCAGGAGCGGGCGAAGCCCAACGCCGCCGGGGTCGCATTGCCATCGACGCCAAAGGCGGCCGTGACCGCCGGCCCCCGCCGCACCGACACCTGGTCGGGCTGCCGGTCCTCCACCTCCCTGACCAACACCGCGAGCCGCCGCGGGGAGCAATAGGATTCGGCCCCGGCAAAACCGATGCCCCGCTCGGTCAGGCCTCTGGTCACTGCGAGGGTGAAACTCTCGGACAGACCCGCCAGCGCCGTTGGCGGCAGCTCTTCGGTGCCGATCTCGATCAGGAGGTCGCGCAGGGCTTCGGACATGACTACTCGGCCTCGCGTTGCAACATGGGAAAGCCCAGGGACTCACGGCTTTCGTAATAGGCTTGGGCCACGGCCCTCGCCAGGGTGCGCACTCGCAGAATGAAGCGCTGGCGCTCGGTAACGGAGACGGCGCCTCGGGCGTCGAGCAGATTGAAGGTGTGAGAGGCCTTCAACACCTGCTCGTAGGCGGGCAGTGGCAGCCCTTCTGCCACCAGGTCGCTACTCAGCGCCTCGCAGCGCTCGAACTGCGCGAACAAGGCTTCCACGTCCGCTTTTTCGAAGTTGTACGTGGACTGCTCGATCTCGTTCTGCAGATAGACGTCCCCATAGGTGACGACCCCGGTGGGGGAGCGGCTCCAAACCAGGTCGTAAACGCTCTCCACCCGCTGCAGATACATGGCGATGCGCTCGAGTCCATAGGTGATCTCACCACTCACCGGACGGCAATCCAGCCCGCCCACCTGCTGGAAGTAGGTGAACTGCGTTACCTCCATGCCGTTGAGCCAGACCTCCCATCCGAGCCCCCAGGCGCCGAGGGTCGGAGACTCCCAGTTGTCTTCCACGAATCGAATATCGTGGACCAACGGATCGATCCCCAGCGTCCTCAGGGAATCCAGATAAAGATCCTGGATCTCTAGCGGGGATGGCTTCAGCAGCACCTGGAACTGGTAGTAGTGTTGCAAGCGGTTGGGGTTCTGTCCGTAGCGCCCGTCGGTCGGCCGGCGAGACGGCTGCACATAGGCGGTTCGCCAAGGCTCTGGCCCTATTGCTCGAAGGAAGGTCGCGGGGTGGAAAGTGCCTGCTCCCACTTCCATATCGTAGGGCTGGACGACGACGCACCCCAAACCGGCCCAATATCGCTGGAGGGAGAAAATCAGGCCTTGAAAGGTGGATAGATCCTCAGGGTGGACAGTCACTACCAAGGCCCTCGGGGACACGGTGGGAAAGGCCCACCAGTATATCGACTCCCGTACAGGGGATGCCACGGCCACCGTTCGCTGAATGGGCCCTGTATGCTTCTGACCCTTGATCTCCCCCGGCTGCGGGCTCGATCGCCGGAAGTCCACGACATTCACAGCGAAGCCGGAAACCTCTCTTGGCCCATCCCGACTCAGTGCCCCTAGGCTCAGTGCCTACCCCGGCCCAAGCCCGCGCCGACGCCGTATCACGAACGGCCCTGGTTGGCGCCGTGATCAACCTGGTCCTGAGCGTCGTCAAGATTTCCGCCGGCGTCGTCGGCCATTCGCAGGCGCTGGTTGCCGACGGTATCCACTCCCTGTCTGATCTCCTCTCCGATGCCCTGGTGCTGTTCGCCGGGAATCACGCGGTCCAGGAGCCCGACCACGAGCACCCGTATGGCCACGCCCGTTATGAGACCGTTGCCACCCTGCTCCTGGGACTCCTGCTGCTGGCGGTGGCCTTTGGGATAGGCTGGGACGCGGTCCACCGGCTCTTCGCCCCCGCGGAGCTTCTGCGCCCCGACGTGCTCGCACTGGTGGCGGCCCTGCTGTCGATTCTCGTCAAGGAATGGCTCTACTGGTGGACCCTCGGCTATGCCAGGCGGGTGCGCTCCGATCTACTTCGGGCAAACGCCTGGCACCACCGATCAGACGCCATTTCATCGGTTGTGGTGCTGGTGGGGATAGCGGGAACCATGGCGGGCCTGCCCTATCTCGATGCAATCGCGGCATTCATCGTGGCGCTGATGATCGCGAAGATCGCCTGGGAGCTCGGTTGGGCGGCGGTCAATGAGCTCGTGGACACCGGTCTGGAAGCCGATCGGGTGGAGGCGGTCCGTGAAACCATCCGCTCGGTCGGCGGTGTCAGGGATATCCATATGCTTCGGACCCGTCGCCATGGTGGTTTGGCCTCGGCCGACGTTCACGTGCTGGTTGACCCAAAGGTCAGCGTCTCGGAGGGTCACATGATCAGCCTCCTGGTGGAACAGAGGCTCAAGCGCGAGATCGATGAGATCACCGACGTGACGGTGCACATCGATCCGGAGGACGATGAGCAGGCGCCGCCGAGGGTGGACCTCCCTCTGAGGGCCGAGGTGCTGGCCCGCCTCGCCTCCGCCTGGTCCGAGATCCCCGCGGCCACGGAGCGGACAGACATCGTGCTCCACTATCTGGGCGGGGAGATCGCGATCGACGTCTTCTTTCCCATGGCCACCTGCTCCCGCGCCGGGGGGGACCCGGATGCCTTGCGCGCACACCTCAAGGAGGCGTTGGCGCAGCAACCGGAATTCGGCGAGCTAAGGGTCTTCTATGGCTAAGATCGCACCATGTTGGTGCTTGATCGTTTGCATTCCGTCCATTCTGGTGCAACCAGCCTATCGACGGGATCCGCTGGCCGCTCCTGGCGCCGGTCTCGATTGGGCTCCGACTACCGGCTGCGCACGAGCCGCCGACCCAGCGCCCCCCTGAAACCCGGCCCTGAACCTCGGGCGGCGGGCTGGCCGCGTTCATTGAAAGCCGCCTCTCCGCGCCCCTGGGTGACTGCTTCGGGGGACGTTCGATTCCTGGTGGCCCACGGTTTGCTTAAGAGGACCGGGCCACTGTGCAAACTGGCCCGCGCCCCCGTGGAATCCCATGGGGTGGCAGCGATGGTGTGTGGCGGGCTCATGCAGTGTCGGCCCCAACCTGCTAGGCTCCCGCGCTCACTCCAGTGGCCTGAAACGCCTGGACCGGCCACCGCACACACCCACTCCTTTCAGAACACGCTCACAGAAACAGCATCGGAGACGATCCAATGGCAGATGTCATGCAGATGATCAAAGAGAACGAGGTGAAGTTCATCGACCTTCGCTTCACGGACACCCGGGGTAAGGAGCAGCACGTCTCGATGCCGACCTCCCAGGTGGACGAGGACATGTTCAAGGACGGGAAAATGTTCGACGGCTCCTCCATCGCTGGCTGGAAGGGCATCCAGGAATCGGACATGGTACTCATGCCCGAGGCCGAAACGGCCGTGATGGACCCCTTCTCCGATGAGAACACCCTGATCATCCGTTGCGATATCCTCGAGCCGAACACCATGGAGGGCTACGAGCGCGATCCCCGCTCCCTGGCCAAGCGCGCCGAGGCCTACCTCCAGTCCACGGGCATCGCCGACAAGGCCTACTTCGGTCCTGAGCCCGAGTTCTTCGTCTTTGATGACGTGCGCTGGGGCGCCGACATGAGCGGCTCCTTCGTGAAGATCGACTCCCAGGAGGCCGACTGGAACTCCGAGCGCGTCTACGCCGACGGCAACATGGGTCACCGTCCCAATGTGAAGGGCGGCTACTTTCCGGTGCCACCGGTCGATTCACTGAATGATCTGCGCGCCGCCATGTGTCTGGCGATGGAGGAGATGGGTGTCCCTGTGGAGGTGCACCATCACGAGGTCGCGACCGCCGGCCAGTGTGAGATCGGCACCAAGTTCTCGACCCTGGTGGAGCGGGCCGACTGGACCCAGATCATGAAGTACGCGATCTGGAACACGGCCCATGCCTATGGCAAGACCGTCACCTTCATGCCCAAGCCGATGGTCGGGGACAACGGCAACGGCATGCACGTCCATCAGTCACTGGGCAAGGACGGACAGAACATCTTCTCGGGCGACAAGTACGGTGGGCTGTCCGAGACCGCCCTCTACTACATCGGCGGCATCATCAAGCACGCCCGTGCGCTGAACGCCTTCACCAACGCCTCCACCAATTCCTACAAGCGTCTGGTGCCGGGATTCGAGGCGCCGGTCATGCTCGCCTACTCCGCGCGCAACCGTTCCGCATCCATTCGCATCCCCTACGTGGCCAACCCCAAGGGGCGGCGCGTCGAGGTGCGCTTCCCGGACTCCACGGGTAACCCCTATCTCTCCTTCTCCGCCATGATGCTGGCGGGACTCGATGGCATCATGAACAAGATCCACCCGGGCGATCCCATGGACAAGGACCTCTACGATCTGCCCCCGGAGGAGGAAAAGGCCATCCCCACCGTCTGCCATGCCCTCGATCAGGCGCTCGACGCGCTCGACCGAGATCGGGACTTCCTCACCGCGGGGGGCGTCTTCACCGATGACCTCATCGACGGCTACATCGCGCTCAAGATGCAGGAGGTCACGCAGCTTCGCATGACAACCCATCCCATCGAGTTCGATCTCTACTACAGCCTGTAGCCCAAATCCCGTCTTCGGACGGCACCAGTAAGCGACGCCCCTCCCAAAACGGGGCGTCGCTGATTGTTTCCTCGTTGAGCGGGCCTACCCGCTCGTCTATCCTTCGCTCATGCGTCGAGCGACCCTGTTTTTTCTGACCGCCCTTGCCTGCGGAGGACTCTCCGCTCAGGTCTACCGCTGGGTGGATTCGGAGGGGCGAACCCATTTCTCGGATCGCCCGGCGCCCGACGCGGATGCGGTCGCGATCGACCAGGCACAGCGGCCCAAGCCCCCGGAGTCCCTGGCCGAGCCCCCAAGCGGCACGCCCCTGCTCGGACCTTACTCGAGCTTCGAGATCGTTGCGCCCGAGCCCAACCAGACCCTGCGCGAGGACCCTCCCAGCCTGCCGGTGAGTCTGCTGCTCGACCCGCCGTTGATCAGCGGACATCGCCTGGAGCTGGTGTTGGACGGCGCGCCGCCCATCCCGGTTGACCAGTCGGCGGGCACCCAGGTCTCACTCTCAGGGATCGCCTACGGCACCCATGTGGCCGAGGCGCAGATTCGCGACGGCCAAGGCGCCGTCGTCGCCCGCACCCCTTCCGTCAGTTTTCATCTGCGCAAGCCCCTGCCCCCCGGCGTCCTGCAGTAGATCGCCGGCGGGCGCCTCGAGTCATCTCGAGCCGAACGGATCAGGATGGGCCTGAGCGCTTGCCCCGTCCGATGGCGTGCTTTTTGCCTCCTCCCATGGGGCGCCCGTTCAACAGCGATCGAAGAGGATCGCATCCCGCGCCGGTCGGCCCAGGGATCACAAAGCTCCCGGTCGATATGGCGCGCGATGCCTGATCGCGATCAACCCTCGGATTGGACCCGTCACTATCACCATGCCGAAGAGTCAAGCCGCCAAGCCCCCGCTGGAAAGAACGATCCTTGACCACCTCAACACGGCGGTGATGCTCTTCGGTTACGATCTCTGCCTTCGGTATCTCAATCCTGCCGCCGAGATGCTCTTCCAGGTCAGCTCCCGGCATGTGGTGGGCCAGCGCGCCGCCGCCCTGTTGCCCTGCCCAGGACGCCAGGTGGAGCAGCGTCTGACCAAGGCCCTGCGCTCGCGCCACCCCTTCACGGAACGGGAGCTCAATGTCAGCCTCGGCGACGGCCGCACCATAACGGTGAACTGCATCGTCCTTCCATTGCACCATTTTGATGCGGACCCCGAGCTGCTGGTGGAGCTCCATCAGGTCGATCGGCAGCTGCGTATCTCCCGCGAGGAACACCTGCTCTCCCAGCATCAGGCAACTCAGGCGCTGATCCGCGGGCTGGCCCACGAGATCAAGAATCCGCTGGGCGGTTTGCGGGGTGCGGCCCAGTTGCTGGAGCGCGAGCTCCCCGATCCCGGCCTGCGCGAATACACGCGTATCATCATCGACGAGGCCGACCGTCTACAGGGCCTGATGAACCGTATGATCGGGCCCAATCGCATGCCCACCCGCGCGGCGGTGAACATCCATCACGTCCTAGAGCATGTGCGGGGCCTCATCCTGGCCGAATACCCGAGCGGACCGGCGGTCCTGCGCGACTATGATCCGAGCATCCCGGAGCTGACGGCGGATCAGGACCGCCTGATTCAGGCATTCCTGAACATCGCGCGCAACGCGGCCTCCGCCACGGGCAGGGAGGGTCGCGTCGAGCTCTGCACCCGGGTGCTGCGCCAGTTCACCATCGGCGCCAAGCGCCACCGGCTGGTGCTGCAGGTGGAGATCCGCGACGACGGGCCCGGCATCCCGGACGAGCTCAAGGACCAGATCTTCTTCCCGATGGTCTCCGGTCACCCGGGCGGCACCGGGCTTGGATTGCCCATCGCTCAGGAGCTGATCAACCAGCACGGCGGGCTGATCGAGTGCGAGAGCCGCATCGGGGACACCCGGTTTTTCGTCTACCTGCCCCTGGAGCTTGACCATGAGTAGGGAGCCCAGGGTCTGGGTCATCGATGACGACCGCTCCATTCGATGGGTGCTCGAGCGGGCCCTGCGCAAGGCCGAGGTGCACGTGACCTGTTTCTCCAACGGTGTCGGGGTCATGGAGGCCCTCGAGCGCGAACAGCCCGACGTCATCCTCACCGATATCCGGATGCCCGGCATCGACGGGCTTGATCTGCTGCGGCAGGTCAAGGCGCGCTATCCGGGGCTGCCGGTCATCATCATGACCGCGCATTCGGATCTGGACAGCGCCGTGTCCGCCTTCCACGGCGGGGCCTTCGAGTACTTGCCCAAGCCCTTCGATCTGGACGAAGCCGTTGCCCAGGTGGCCCGCGCCTGCCGGCGCGTGCGCACGGATGCCCAGGAGGAGGTCAGCAGTGCCCAGACCCCGGACATCATCGGCGAAGCCCCCGCCATGCAAGAGGTGTTTCGGGCGATTGGCCGGCTGGCGCGCTCCAACATCACCGTCCTGATCAACGGCGAGTCGGGCACGGGCAAGGAGCTCGTCGCCCACGCGCTGCATCGTCACAGCCCGCGCGCGGATCGACCCTTTATCGCGCTCAATATGGCGGCCATCCCACGCGACCTGCTCGAGTCGGAGCTCTTCGGTCACGAGCGGGGGGCCTTCACCGGGGCCCAGGCGCGGCGGGAGGGCCGATTCGAGCAGGCCGACCGGGGGACCCTGTTCCTCGACGAGATTGGTGATATGCCCGCCGAGCTCCAGACCCGGCTGTTACGCGTGCTCTCGGACGGCGAGTTCTACCGGGTGGGCGGGATAGCGCCAATTCGAGTCGATGTCCGCATCATCGCGGCGACCCATCAGAATCTCGAAGACCTGGTGCGACAGGGACGCTTCCGCGAGGACCTGTTCCACCGGCTCAACGTCATACGGATCCACCTGCCGGCCTTGCGGGACCGCCGTGAGGACATACCGCTGCTGATGCGTCACTTCCTGGCCCAGGCGGCCCAGGAGCTGGGGTGCGACACCAAGGCCCTGCTCCCGAGCGCGATCGAGCAGCTCAAGCGGCTCGACTGGCCCGGGAATGTCAGGCAGCTCGAGAACACGGCGCGCTGGGTCACGGTGATGGCGTCGAGCAAGGAGATCCACGCGGAGGACCTGCCGCCGGAGCTCAGCGGTGTCAGCACGGAACGCACGCGCGACGAGCCCTGGGAGACGGTCTTTCGTCGCTGGGCGCGGGCCAGCCTCAAACAGGGTCAGGGCGCTCTGCTGGACAAGGCGCTGCCGGCCTTCGAGCAGATCCTCATCCAGACCGCCTTGGAGCACACGGGTGGGCGTCGGCAGGAGGCGGCGCGTCTGCTGGGCTGGGGGCGCAATACCCTGACGCGCAAGATCAAGGAGCTGCGGCTCGAGATCGGCAACGACCCGGAAGAGCCGTCCGCCTGATCCCTGCCGCGGCCACTCGAGGGTTTGAAAGGGCCGTCGCGCGGACGCAAATTCGGTGATCAACATCCGTTACCAAGGACCCGCCATTGGACAGCATCCAGGTCTCACTGCCCGGCTCCCAAGTCGAATCCATCCGCGCCGAGGGCGACGCACTCCGCATCCACCTGTCGCGCGCCAACCTGATCAAGAGCATGACCGGCTCGAAGGAACGGACGCGATGGTGGCAGGCAGGATCGCTGATCCTCGAGGGCATCGAGGCCCTGCCGGCGTCGCTGCCAACCGGGCCCCTGATCTGTTGCGGCGGCGACATCGAGGACAATGTCTACACCTACAGGGACATGATTCCAATCCCCTTCAAGACCCGCGGACGCATCCGATTCCTGCTCCGCTTCGAGGCCGTGGACGAGCCGCTGGATGCGGTTGGGACCTCGGCCCGGCTCGATCTGCACGATGTCGCGCGATACATCGAGCACATTCGTCCCTGAGGCCAAACGGCCGGCGTCTGGTGACGGCCGATTTGGCCTGAGCAGCCAAAAAAAAGCCCAAGTTCTACCCTTGGGCTTTTTCAACCGATGCGACCCGTCCGCCGGGCCGCGGGTGGCAGGGCGAATTCAGAAGCGGGAGGAACCGACGATCTCGTGGGCGATGTCCACAACCCGGTTGGCCATGTCCGAGTACTCCTGACGATAGTTCGCCAGCAGGCCATCCTGGGACGCCCAGTAGTCCTTGCCCGTCACGCCGTGCTCGTGCTCGTAGGCGATGAACTGCTTCTGCATCTCGAGCATCTTGTCGATCAGCTCCTGCTTCTCCCTCTTCAAAGACTCTACATCACTCATGAACTTGTCCCCCAGTCGGGTTGGATCGAATGCGGTCGGCGAATTTAGTAAATGCCGAAGTCTTAATATACCACGCGGGGCTCCGAGCCGGTCAACCCGAGCCGCGCGCGCCCTGCTGCCCTGTGCGAAGCGGCTCCGCGCCAGCCCCACGTCTTTGATGCCCGCGAATCGATGATGTTCCACGTCATCCTGTACCAGCCCGAAATCCCGCCTAACACTGGAAACATCATGCGCTTGTGCGCCAACCTGGGCGCCCGGTTGCACCTGATCAAGCCACTTGGCTTCCTTCTGGAGGATCGCCTGCTGCGCCGCGCCGGGCTCGACTACCGTGAATGGGTGGATGTGGCCGAGCACGACGACCTCGACGCCTGCCTATCCGCCCTGGGGCCCCGCCGGCTGTTCGGCCTCAGCACCCGCGGCGGTGAACTTTATTCTGAACCGGCGTTTAGGGAGGGCGATGCCTTTCTGTTCGGGCCGGAGACGCGCGGTCTCCCGCAGCGAATGCTGGAATCCCTCCCGCCCGCGCGGCGCCTGCGCATCCCGATGTTCCCTGGAAATCGCAGCCTGAACCTGTCGAACGCGGTCGCGGTGGTCTTGTTCGAGGCCTGGCGCCAGCAGGATTTTCAAGGCGCTGCCTGACCTCACCGCCTCCCGCCTCAGGTGAATTCGGGCTTTGGCTCCCGCTCGAGCAGGGCCGCCGTCGCTTCCAGGGGTGATACCCCCTCGTAGAGCACCCGATAGACCTGTTCGATGATTGGCATCTCGATCCCAAGGGCCCCCGCCAAGGCGCGCACCGAGCGCGCCGTCGCGACCCCTTCGACCTCCTGGCCTATCTCCGCCCTCGCCTGGTCGACGCTCCGCCCGCGCGCCAGAGCGAGGCCCATGCGTCGATTGCGCGACTGGTCGTCGGTGCAGGTCAGGACCAGATCGCCGACCCCCGCGAGTCCGGTAAAGGTCTCGGCCCGCCCGCCGAGCGCGCCTCCGAGGCGAATCAGCTCGCTCAACCCGCGGGTGATCAAGGCAGCCCGTGCGTTCGCCCCGAAACCCAGTCCGTCCGCGATCCCGGTGGCTATCGCCAGGACGTTCTTGGCCGCCCCGCAGATCTCCACGCCAATCATGTCGCCGCTGGTGTAGGCGCGAAAACGGTCCCCGTGCAACAGGCCGGCAATGCGGGCGGCGAGCCTGGCATCGTCGGAGGCGACGGTGACTGCGGTCGGGAGCCCCAGTGCCACTTCTCGGGCGAAGCTTGGTCCGGACACCACCGCCAAGGACTCGCGCGGCAGCGCCCGGCGCGCCGTGCTGTGCAAGAGCTCGCCGCTGGCGGGATCCAGGCCCTTGGTGGCCCAGGCGAGACCGGTGCCCTCGGCGAGGCGGCCAGGGAGAGTGGAGACAACCTCGGCGAAGGCGTGGCTGGGGACGACCACCAGGCAGGCCTCGGCCCCGGCCAGCGCCTGGTCGAGCGAATCGGTCGGCTCAACCCTCTCCGGCAATGGAAAGCCGGCAAGGAAGCGCCGATTCTCGCCGTCGCGGATGAGCTTAGCCACATGAGCGGGATCGTGTCCCCACAAGGAGACCCGGTGGCCGTTGCGGCAGAGCTGGAGGGCGAGCGCCGTGCCCCAGGACCCATTGCCCAGGACCGCGACCGGCGCCTCCAGGTGATGCGGCTCTTTCTGACCCTCGATCAATGCTGACGGACCCCGGCTTCCTCCTGCTCGGAATTTTGAGCGGCGGCCTGCTGTTGGTGCTGGGCGAACAGGGCGTCGAAGCTCACATGTTGCAGGACGAGTTGAGGGAAGCTGCCCTTGGTGACCAGGTCGGAGACGACCTCACGGGCGTAGGGAAACAACAGGTTCGGGCAGTAGGCCCCGAGCATTGGCCCCAGCTCCTGCTCGGTGAAACCGGCCAGGGTGAAGATCCCACCCTGGTGCACCTCGACGATAAAGGCGGTCTTGTCCCCGATGGTGGTTGTTACGGTGACGGACAGAATCACCTCGTAGGCGCTCTCAGCCAGCCGATTGACCTTGGTGTTGAGGTTGAGGTCGTTGTTAGGCTTCCACTCACCGCGAAAGATATCGGGCGAGTTCGGCGACTCGAAGGAGACGTCCTTGGTGTAGATCCGCTGCACGGCGAACTGGCGCTCGCCGGTGTTCTGGTCGTTGTCGGCCATGCTGATGATGTTCCTGTAGAAAGGTGGGTGGACAGTCGGCTCGGGGGCCTACCGCTTTTTGCGGGTCAGCGGGAGATTCGCCGCCTGCCAGGCGAGGATGCCGCCCTTGAGGTTGTGGACCTCCTCGAATCCCTGCTTGCGAAGCTGAGTGCAGGCGACGGCCGACTGGGACCCCGACCGGCAGGTGACGATGATCGGCCGCCCCTTGAACTTGGACAGGGCGCCCGTCTGGTTCTTGAATCCGTTCATGGGGATGTTGATGGCGTTGATGATGTGCCCCTTGGCGAAATCCGCCGCCGGGCGCACGTCGACGACCGCCGCATCCCGATGGTTGATCAGCTCCGTCGCCCCCAGCGGCGCAATGCTCCCGCGGTCGCCCACCACCAGGTTGTGTATCAGCAAGCCGAGGATCACCGCCAGCGCGACGAACAGATACCAGTGGTTGCCGACGAACTCGATGAGCTGATTGACCTGCATCGGCAGAGGTTCTCGTGGCTGGACGGGGCGCCGTCGGCGTGGCCGCGGCGCGCTTCAGTGGGGCAGTCGCGGTGTGGACCCGGAGAAGGGGGCTTTTAACGAAGGGGAAGTATAGGGACCCGGATCGCGGGCGTCATCCCGCGGCCGCGATGCTCTTCAGACGGCGTGTTGGCAGAACACCTCGCGCATCATCCCGATCAGGCGCAGGGTGCGTCCGTCACTGACCCGATAGTAGACGCGGTTTGCGTCCTTGCGCGAGGCGAGTATGCCCTTGTCGCGGAGGATCGCCAGATGCTGGGAGATATTGCTCTGGGAGGTGCCGACATGATCGACGATCTCCTGGACGCTGACCTCCTGGTCGCCGAGCGTGCACAGGATCTTGAGCCGCAGGGGGTGCGACATGGCCTTGAGCGAGCGCGAGGCGCGCTCGATATCGTCGTCGTCGGCGAATAGGCTCACCTCGCCCTCGTGATCGAGGACCTTGGGGGCGTTCAGGACGGGTTGGCTCAGGTTGGTCGCCATCGCATCGGCCGAATCATTTTTTCACAATACAATAATAAACTCTTTCTTCCCCCGTGCGAAGCAGGGAGACCGGCCGGCCGACTCGGCGGCGGCACTATAATGGGCGCCCTTTCCGCTTGGGATCGCCAGCGCCCGTCGATGTTCTCCGGCCACCCGTTCTCGAGTCTGCGGCCGTCGCCCGGGCGTCGCCGCCCCTCCGGCTGGCCACGGGGCGCCTTGCTCCTATCCGTGCTTCTGTGTTGCGGGTTACCGGCGGGCGCCGCCGAGGACCCCGACGCCGCCATTCAGCGGCGGGAACAGGACCTTGAGACCATCGAGCGGCAGGTCGAGGGCCTGGGTCAGGAGCTGGCCGGTCGCAACAAAGAGCGCCAGGGACTGATTCGTGAGCTGGAGGAGCGCGAGCGTGACGTGGCGGCCCTCGCGATTGCGGGCCGCGAGCTCGACCACCTGGTGCGCGAGCAGACCCGCGTGGCGCAGGAGCTGCGCGCCCGCCACGCGGAGCAGCAAAGGGCGCTCGGTGCCGAGCTCGTGCGCCTGTCGGAGCTGGTGCGCACCGCCTACGCCATGGGTCGTGCCGACGGGCTGCGCATGCTGCTCAACCAGGAGGATCCGCTGCGCGCGAGCCGGGTCATCTCCTACTTTTCCTACTTCAATCGGGAGCGCGTGGAGCGCATTCGCGCGGTGGAGGCGAGCGTCGAGCGGCTCGCGCTGCTCGCCGGGGACGCGGAGCGCGAGGCCGCGCGCCTGGTGGAGCTGGCGAAGCAGCAGGAGGCGACTCGCGGTCGTCTGGAGGCGGCCAAGCTGGAGCGGGCCGCGGTGCTGGAGAGCCTGGAGCAGACCATTGCCACTGGCGAGGAGAACATCACCTCCCTGCGTCACGACGCCGAGAACCTGCGCCTGCTGGTCGAGCACCTGCGCCAGCGGGCAGAGATCAGTGCGGAGCTCGACGTGCAGCAGGAGACCTTCGCGCAGCGCCGTGGACGCCTCGCCTGGCCCCTGCTCGAAGGCAGGATCACGGCGCGGTTCGGCTCACCCAAGGAGGAGTCGGGGCTCGTCTGGGACGGCGTGCTTCTCGCCGCACGCGAGGGCGAGGAGGTGCGCGCGGTCTATAACGGGCGCGTCGTCTACGCCGACTGGTTGAGAGGATTCGGCCTGCTCCTGGTCATCGATCACGGGGATGGATACATGACCCTCTACGGGCACAACGAGGCCCTGCTCAAGGAAGTGGGGGAGTGGGTCTCCGCCAACGAGGTGGTTGCACTCAGCGGAAACAGCGGGGGTCGAGGCGACACCACCCTCTATTTCGCCATTCGCCGCAACGGCGATCCTTTGGACCCCACCAAGTGGTGCGGCTGAGTCAGGGGACCGAGATACGGATGGAGTCGATCGGCTTCTATGGCTTCTATGCGGTGTGCCGCGGAACGTCGGACGCCGATCGCGATCCAACAGTCGATCCCCCGTTCACGGCGCGCCGGTTCACAGCCCGGTTCGGCCAACCTGTCGAAGGAGGTCGAAACGTGCGATCCTTGACCCAATACCGCAGTGGCAGGCTCTGTTGTAGGAGATGCCCCCGACGGTTCCTGCGCAGCCAACCACTCACGCAGCATCTGTAGCCCGACCACTATGACTAAATACCTCCGGTTGCCGCTGGCCCTCAGCCTCACCATCCTCGCCGGCGCTGCCGCCGGGGAGGCAACGCCGTCCGCGGAGTCCGCCGAAGCGCTGCCCCTGGACGATCTGCGCACCTTCGCCGAGGTCTACGGCCGGATCAAGGACGACTATGTCGAGGGGGTCCAGGACAGGACACTCCTGGAGAGCGCCATCCGCGGCATGCTCTCGGGGCTGGATCCCCACTCCGCCTATCTCGACCGAGAGGAGTACCGCGACCTCCAGGTGGGCACCAGCGGAGAGTTCGGTGGCCTCGGCATCGAGGTCGGCATGGAGGATGGCTTCGTGAAGGTCATCTCGCCCATCGATGACACCCCCGCTCAACGCGCCGGTCTGCAGGCCGGGGACACCATCGTCAGGATCGACGAGAAGCCCGTGAAGGGCATGAGCCTCAACGACGCGGTCACCCTGATGCGCGGCAAGCCAGGCAGCGAGATCCGTCTGAGCATCGTTCGCAGCGGCGAGGGTCGACCCTTCGAGGTGACGCTGCAGCGCGACGTGATCCACGTGGCGAGCGTCAAGAGCCGCACCCTGGAACCAGGCTACGGCTATGTGCGGATCGCCCACTTCCAGGCGCGCACCACGGACGACATGCTCTCCGCCATTGCGGCGCTCAAGCAGGAGAACCAGGGTGCGGTCAAGGGACTGGTGCTCGACCTGCGCAACAACCCGGGCGGCGTACTCAACGCGGCGGTCGGCGTCAGCGACGCCTTCATCACCGATGGGCTCATCGTCTACACCCAGGGTCGGGTGGACGACTCCAAGCTCCAGTTCAAGGCGGGTCCGGACGACGTCCTCAACGGGGCGCCCCTGGTGGTCCTGGTGAATGGCGGCAGCGCCTCCGCGTCGGAGATCGTCGCCGGCGCGTTGCAGGACCAGAAGCGGGCGCTCATCATGGGGACCCAGACCTTCGGTAAGGGATCGGTCCAGACCATCGTCCCGATCGACGAGTCCACGGCGCTCAAGCTGACGACGGCGCGCTACTACACGCCCTCTGGCCGCTCGATCCAGGCCCAGGGGATAGTCCCGGACATCAAGCTCGAGCGTGGCGAGTTCAAGCCGATCGCCGAGCCCGAGCTCGAACCCGTGAAGGAGTCGGACCTGAACAACCACCTCGACGCCTCAGACGCGGCCGCGTCGCCCACGGATGATGCCAAGAAGGAGGTCCCGGCCAAGGCCCTGGTCGCCGAGGATTATCAGCTCGCCGAGGCGCTCAACGTGCTGAAGGGCCTGAATATCCTTGGTCATGTGGCGCCCCGGTGAGCCACCGCTTTGCCCGGGTCGGCGATCGGAGATCCTAAAGGGAGCAGGCGAATGCCACGGGTACTGATTCCACTCGCAGAGGGCTTCGAGGAGCTCGAGGCCGTCACCATTATCGACCTGTTGCGCCGTGCCGAGATCGAGGTCGTCACCGTGGGGCTCGAGCCCGGCCCCGTGACCGGAAGCCGCCGCGTCCGGTTGGTGCCGGACAGCACCCTGGAGGACCAGGGCGACCGGGTCTTCGACATGGTGGTGCTCCCCGGGGGTCTGCCCGGCGCCACCAATCTGGATGGGGATCCGCGCGTCCACGCCCTATTGCGACGCCACCACGCGGAGGGCCGCTTCGCGGCGGCCATCTGCGCCGCCCCTGCGGTGCTGGCCCATGCCGGGCTGCTCGAGGGACGCACCGCCACCGCCTATCCGGGGACGATCAGGAGCCAGGACTTTCCACGGGTCAACCTGATCGACGAACCCGTGGTCGTGGACGGCGCCGTGGTGACCTCCCGCGGGCCCGGGACCGCTATGGACTTCGCCCTGCAATTGATCGAGCTGCTGGCGGGTCGGGAGCGGCGCGACGCCGTGGAGGTCAAGCTGCTGCGACCGGCCTGAGCTCGCACCGCGGCCGCGGCCAGCTGCTTGACGGCTCACGAAATACCGACGCCCCGCCATGTCCCCGAGCCCGATCAGCCTGATCCTCCCGGTGATCACCTTCGCTGTCAGCGCGCTGGCGACCCACTGGCTCTCGGGCCGCACCGGCGCCGCCCTGGTCGATCACCCCAACGAGCGCTCCCTGCATGAAACGCCGGTGCCCCGCAGCGGGGGCCTGGGCGTGCTGGCGGGACTGATCCTGGCCCTGGTGATCCTGGTGGCCACTGGAGCGGCCGAACCGGGGCTGGGTTGGCTGGGGCTGGCGACGGTCCTGGTGGCCGGTGTTTCACTCTGGGACGATCTCGGACATGTGTTGCGGCGGCTTCGCTTTGGGGTGCACGCCGCGGCGGCGTTGATGCTGATGGCGGGCGGCTTCCTGTGGCGCTCGCTCGATCTTCCCGGGGTGGACTGGGCCTTTCCTGCGGCCCTGGCCTGGGCACTGACCTTGCTCTACGTCGTGTGGATGATCAATCTCTACAATTTCATGGACGGCATGGACGGCTTCGCGGGTGGGATGGCGCTGTTCGGGTTCGCCGCCCTGGCGGTGCTCGGCTGGCGCGGTGGTGAGCCCCTGTATGCCATCGCCTGCGCCTGCGTCGCCGCCGCCGCCGCAGGTTTTCTTACCCGCAACTTCCCCCCGGCGCGGATCTTCCTCGGCGATCTCGGCTCCTCGATCCTGGGTCTTCTGGCGGCGGGGTTCTCCCTTTGGGGGGCCGGGCTCGGGCTCTTTCCGCTGTGGGTTGCCTGGCTCGCCTTTTCCCCCTTCATCGTCGATGCCACCTGGACCCTGATCCAGCGGCTGCTCAAGGGAGAGCGGGTCTGGGAGGCCCATCGCAGCCATCACTATCAGCGGCTGGTGCTCGCCGGCTGGGGCCACCGCAAGACGGTCCTGCGCGGCTATCTGGTCATGATTGGGGCCGCCGCCTGCGCGGTGGCCGCCCCGACCCTGTCGCCCCCGGACCAGTGGACCCTGATTGGCGCCTGGGCCGGCATCTATCTCTTGATCCATGCGCGGGTGCATCTGGCGGAGCGCCATCCCCCGGCGGGACAGCCATGAGTCCCCTGTTCGACCGGCTGCGCTCGCGCACCGCCGCCTTCGCCCATGACCTGGTCACGATTCCGCTCGCCTGGTTTGCCGCCTACTGGCTGCGCTTCAACCTGGATGCCATCCCGCCCGAATTTCTGGACGGCGCCCTGCGCGCCCTACCTTGGGTGATCCTGGTCCAGGGCAGCATCTATTGGGTCTTCGGTCTCTACCGGGGGGTGTGGCGCTTCGCCTCCCTGCCGGACCTGGTGCGCATCACCAAGGCGGCCGTCGTGGGCACCGCCCTGGTAGTCCTGGCGCTCTTCATCATCAACCGCTCCCTCCTCATACCGCGCTCGGTCCCGGTGCTCTTCTTCGGCATGCAACTGGTGCTGCTGGCCGGGCCGCGCCTGCTCTACCGCTGGATCAAGGATCACAGGCTCAGCCTGCGCGCCGGCGAGCGGGTGTTGATCGTGGGTGCCGGCCGTGCCGGCGAGATGCTGGCGCGCGACATGCTGAGAGACCCGCAGCATGCCTATTCACCGGTCGGCTTCGTGGACGACAAGCCGCGACGTCTGGGTGGAGAGGTTCACGGCGTGCCGGTGTTGGGGGCCACCGAGGCGATCCCGAAGCTGGTCGCAGAGCGCGCGATCGACCTGGTACTGCTCGCGGTGCCGAGTGCGGGGGCGCCCGAGATGCGACGCCTGGTGGGGCTCTGCGAACAGGCCGGCAAGCCGTTTCGCACGGTCCCCCAGCTGCGCAGCCTGATGGCGGGGCAAGTGAGTATCAGCGAGCTTCGCCCCGTCTCCATCGAGGACCTGCTGGGCCGGGATCCCATTAAGCTGGACTGGGATGGGATTCACGCCGGACTCGCGGGCCGCGATGTTCTGATCACGGGGGCCGGCGGCTCCATCGGGTCCGAGCTGGTACGCCAGATCGCGGCCGCTTCGCCGAAGCGGCTGATCCTGGTGGACAACGGCGAATTCAATCTCTATCAGATCGAAATGGAGCTGCTGGAGAGCCATCCCGGCCTGGATTTTGCCCGCTACCTGCTCGACGTGACCGACGCCCCGGCGGTGGATGCCTTGTTCCGGGCCGAACGCCCGGCCATCGTCTTCCACGCCGCCGCCTATAAGCACGTGCCCATGCTCGAGGACCAGGTGCGGGCCGCGGTACGAAACAACGTCCAGGGGACTCGGGTGATGGCCGAGGCGGCCGCCGCCTGGTCCTGCGAGCGATTCGTGCTCATCTCGACGGACAAGGCGGTACACCCCGCCAATGTCATGGGGGCGACCAAGCGGTTGGCCGAGGCCCTCTGCCAGTCACTGGATCGCCGCTCCGAGACTCGCTACATCACCGTGCGATTCGGCAATGTGCTGGGCTCCGCGGGCAGCGTGGTGCCCCTGTTCCGACGCCAGATCGAGCGGGGCGGCCCGGTGACCGTCACCCACCCGGATATCGAGCGCTTCTTCATGACGATCCCCGAGGCCTGTCAGCTCATCATGCAGGCGGCGGTCATCGGAGACGGTGGCGAGATCTTCGTGCTGGATATGGGCGAGCCCGTGAAAATCCGCTACCTTGCCGAGCAGATGATCCGACTCTCCGGACAGGAGCCCGGCTCGGAGGTGCGCGTCGACTATATCGGCCTGCGCCCGGGGGAGAAGCTCTACGAGGAGCTCTTCTACGAGTCCGAAGACCTGACCCCCACGCGGCACCCCAAGATACGGGTGGCGCGGGGGGCGGACGGCCTGGTGGAGCGCATGTCCGCCGAACGCCTCGCGGCCCTAGCTCGGGCGTGCGAGACCCAGGACGGACCCGGGATGCTGGCGGCGCTCGGCGCCCTGATCCCGGACTGGCGGCGCGCGCCCGAACCCGAGGGGCGACCCTTGGCGCCGGCCGCGCCACCGCTACCCTTTCCTGCCGAGAGGCTCAACGCCGGGGCTTGACCTATGCCGTACGACCAGCAGGAAGACGCTATCCTCGATGACCTCCCGACGCTGGTCGGCAGTCGGGACGACTCGGAGCGCGACGAGCTGCCGGACGCCGCACCCGGTCCGCAGTCGGGCGAAGGCCCGGCCCCGGACGAGGCGGGCTCCCTGGCCGAGGAGCGGGGCGGCGCCTTGGAGGCCGGGGCCGCCAGCGCGCCGGAGCGATCGCCCGTGGCGCGCATCGTCGCCGCGCTGCACGAGCGCGGCAAGGTGACCGCCGGGGACCTGGCGAGGGCCCGGCGGCTGGCGGACGACGCGGGGGAGCTGCTGCCGCGGATGCTGGTGCGCCTGGGGCTGGTCTCGGAGCGCGACATGGCCCAGGCCATGGGCGAGGTGCTGGGGCTGCCGCTCGCCGACGACTCCTGCTTCCCGGCCGAGCCGGTAGCGGAGGGACTCTTCCCGCTGCGCTTCCTCAAGGACGCCCGGGTGCTGCCGCTCGACGAGAACGAGGAGCGCATCCGGGTTGCGGTGGCCGATGCCGCCGATCCGTTCATCCTGTCGGCGGTGGCCATGGCGGCCGGAAAGCCCGTGGAGGCCACCGTCGCCCTGCCCTCCGAGATCGATTCCGCCCTGGAGCGGCTCTATGAGAAGCCGGCCGAGACGGGCCCCGAGGCGGATCCGGAGCTCGCCGACTTCGACGAGGAGGACATCGAGCACCTCAAGGACCTGGCGAGCGAGGCCCCGGTCATCCGCATGGTCAACAATCTGATCCAGCGCGCCGTCGAGTCGCGGGCCTCGGACATCCACATCGAGCCCTTTGCCGACGAGCTCAAGGTCCGCTACCGGGTGGACGGCATCCTCAAAGAGGTGGACGCACCGCCGGTGCGCTCGACCGCGGCGGTGATCTCGCGCGTCAAGATCATGGCCAAGCTCAACATCGCCGAGCGTCGCCTGCCCCAGGACGGGCGCATCCCGATCCGCGTCCAGGGCAAGGAGCTGGATCTTCGTGTGTCGACTGTCCCCACCATGTTCGGCGAGAGCGTGGTCATGCGCCTCCTGGACAAGGAGAGCGTGCGCTTCGACTTCGATGCCCTGGGCTTCGACGGCTCACCGCGGGAGCGTCTGATCGCCATCCTCGAGCAGCCCTACGGCATCATGCTGGTGACGGGTCCGACCGGATCCGGCAAGAGCACCACCCTCTACACCGCCCTCTCCCGGCTCAATACCCAGGAGCGCAAGATCATCACGGTGGAGGACCCGGTGGAGTACCAGCTCCCCGGGATCAACCAGATCCAGGTCAAGTCCTCGATCGGCATGACCTTCGCCGGGGCCCTGCGCGCCATCGTCCGCCAGGACCCGGACATCATCATGGTCGGAGAGATGCGCGACCTGGAGACGGCCCGCATCGCGGTCCAGTCGGCGCTGACCGGCCACGTGGTGCTCTCCACCCTGCACACCAATGACGCGGCCAGCGGCGTCACCCGCATGCTGGACATGGGTGTGGAGGACTATCTGCTGACCTCCACCGTCAACGGCATCCTCGGCCAGCGCCTGGTGCGCCGGCTCTGTCCGCACTGCCGCGCCCCCTATCGGGCCCTGCCGGAGCTTGCCGCCCGCTTTGCCCGCTTCGAGGTCGCGAGCGGCGACGTCACCCTCTATCGGCCGGTCGGCTGCAGTCAGTGCAACGAGACCGGCTACCGCGGTCGGCTGGTGATCTCCGAGGTGCTCCTGATGACCGACCCCATCCGCAAGCTGGTCTTGAGTCATGCGACCGCCACCGAGATACAGCGCGTGGCGATGGAGGAAGGCATGGTGACCATGTATCAGGACGGGCTGCGCAAGGCCCTTGACGGGCGCACGACGGTCGAGGAGGTCCTGCGCGTGGCCGAGGACGACTGAGCCCGGACGACGAGAGGTTGCGACGGTGCCCAAGTTTCAATACAAGGCGGTCAAGCTCGACGGCGAGACCGTGGAGGGGGAGCTGGAGGCGGCCGATGAGGCCGCGGTGCTCGGCCATCTGCGCGCCGAGGGCCTGATCCCGCTGGAGACCCGCTCGGCCGCGGGTCTGCGTGCCCGGCTGGGGCGCACGCGCCGACAGCGCCTCAGCCAGAAGGAGATCGGGATCCTCACCCGTGAGCTCGCGACCCTGCTGGAGGCGGGCATGACCCTGGATCGGTCGCTGCAGATCCTCCTCGAGCTCACCGAGGCCGAGCACCTCAATCGGGTGCTGTCCGATCTGCAGGAGCGGGTGCGTGGCGGAGCCACCTTCTCCAGCGCCCTGGAGGCCCAGGACGGTCAGTTTGCCCGCCTCTACATCAACATGGTGCGCGCCGGCGAGGCCAGTGGGGCCCTGGACCAGGTGCTGGGGCGCCTGGCGGACTATCTGGAGCGGGTCGCGGAGCTGCGCCAGACCGTCACCTCGGCCCTCGTCTACCCTGCCATCCTGCTCTTCGTCGCCGGGCTCTCGGTGATAATGCTGCTGGTGTTCGTGGTTCCCCAGTTCACGGTCCTGTTCGAGGACATGGGCGCGGCCCTGCCCTTGCCGACCCAGATCGTGGTGGCGGCAGGGGACCTCTTCCGCAACTACTGGTGGGCGATGCTCGTCGCCATCGCCCTCGTCGCCCTTTTGGTGGAGCGCTGGCTCCAGGACGAGCAGGTGCGCACCCGGCTGGACCACCGCGTGCTAGGCCTGCCGCTGTTCGGCGACCTGGTCTGGAAGATGGAGACGGCGCGCCTCTCCCACACGCTCTCCACCCTGCTCAAGAACGGCCTGCCCCTGCTCAGTGCCCTCACCCTCGCCAAGGAGGTGGTCTCCAATCGCAAGATCTCCGGCCTGCTCGACCAGGCCAGCGACGAGCTCAAGCACGGGCGCGGCCTTGCCGGCCCCCTGGCGCGGCTGGAGGCGCTGCCCGATCTCGCGCTGCAGATGATCCGGGTGGGCGAGGAGTCCGGGGCCCTGGACGCCATGCTCGCCAAGGTGGCGAGCATTTACGACCGCGAGACCCGCAACAGTGTGCAGAGCATGCTCACCCTGCTGGAGCCGGTCCTGATCATCGGGCTGGGCGTGGTGGTCGCCGGTATCATCATCTCTATCCTCATGGCCATCCTGGGTGCCAACGACCTGGTGTTCTGAGGGGCCCCACGCGAGACCCGGCGCGGGCCCGGCGGCACGGGGCCTGGAACCGAAGCTGACCGCGCCGGTAACTCGAATCTCACCACCGCGCCGCATAGAATAGGCACCCACTCCCGCAGGCCAGAGGTTTCCTCATGCTTTCCAAGAACTCCAAGCGCGCCGCCGGCTTCACCCTGGTGGAGCTGCTGGTGGTCCTCGCCATCCTGGGTCTGCTCGCCGGGCTGGTGGGGCCTCAGGTGATGAAATTTCTCGGCAGCTCCAAGACCAAGACCGCCGCGCTCCAGATCCAGGACCTGTCGGCCACCCTGGATATGTATCGACTGGAGACCGGCCGCTACCCCAGCGCCGACGAGGGTCTCGAGGCCCTGGTGACCAACCCGGGCGACGCCGCCAACTGGAACGGTCCCTATCTCAAGAAGGGCAAGGTGCCCAAGGACCCCTGGGGCTTCGACTACGGATACCGCTTCCCCGGCGAGCACGGCGGCTTCGACATCTGGTCCCTGGGTGCGGACAACCGCGAGGGCGGCGAGGGGGAGAACGCGGACATCAAGAGCTGGGAGTAGCGTCACGAGGATCCCCGACCCAAGGCCCCGGCCATGCCAGACCTGAGTCGGCGCAGGGACGGCTTCACGCTCGTCGAGCTCCTGGTGGTGCTGGCCATCGCCACGCTGCTGATGACCCTGGTACCGCCCCTGATCTCAGCCGCACTCCCCGGGGTCGAGCTCAAGGCCGCCGCCCGCCGCACCATGGCCAGCCTGCGCCTCGCCCGGGAGACGGCCATTCGCACCGGCGCCGACACCGCCCTGATGGTGGACGTCGAGGAGCGCCGCCTGGAGCTTCCCGGCTTCCGCACCGTCTCCTTCCCGAAGCGCGTCCAGATGCAGCTCGAGGCCGCCAGCCGCGAGATGCTCGACGACAACCGGGGCGCGATCCGCTTTTTTCCCGACGGCAGCTCGACCGGCGGGCGGATCGTCCTGGCCCGCGGGGACCCCGGTGACCAGTCGGGCTATCAGGTCGGCGTCACCTGGCTCACTGGGCGGGTGCAAATGGTCCCCTGGGACTCCAGATGAGCCGCTACCGCCGGGGGCCTGGGGCCCAAACCGGTTTTTCCCTGCTCGAGGTCCTGGTGGCCTTCGCCATCCTCGCCCTGTCCCTGGGGGTCCTGCTGCAGATCTTCTCGCGCGCCAGCGTCACCACCACCCTGTCATCCCAATACAGCCGCGCCGCGAGTCTGGCATCGGCGAGGCTGGACGCGGTGGGGAGCGCCATACCGCTGGAGCCGGGCGCCGTCTCGGGCGATCCGGAGGACGGCATCGCCTGGGAGCTCAGCATCCTCCCGGTGGAGCTGGGGGCGGAATCAGCCGGCGCCGCCCTCGGTTTCGAGTCGCCCGTCACCGCCTATCAGGTCATCGTCACCACGCTCTGGCAGGACGGCCCACGGGTGCGCCGCTTCAGCCTCGCCACCCTGCGGCTGGGGGAGCGGCTTGACTGAGCGGGTCCTCACCCGGCGCCCGGTGTGCGGCTTCACGCTGATCGAGCTGCTGATCGCGCTGGCCATGATCTCGCTGATCACCCTGCTGCTCTTCTCCGGGCTGCGTCTGGGCTCGCGGGCCTGGGAGGGCGTGGACGCGGCCGCCGAGCGCATCGGCTCGCTGCGTCTGGCCCACAACTTTCTGGAGCGCACCCTCACCCAGGCCCGCCCCGCCACGGTGATCGTCGACGCGGGCGTGGTCCCGGTCTTTGCCGGGGAGCCCGAGCGCCTGGAGCTGGCTGCTCCGCTCTCCGAGCACGTGGGTGTGCCGGGGGTCTATATCCTGCGGCTCACGCTGGAAGGGGACGGCGACCGGCGCAACCTGGTCCTCACACGCTGGCTGATCCACCCGGAGGTACTCGCTGGCGGCGATGAGATCCCGGCCTGGCAGCCCATGAAGGACGACACCGAGATGCTCCTGAAATCGCTGCCCCTGGACACGGATGCCGCCGCCGGCGCCTTCGGCCGCACCTTGCTGCTCGAGGGGGTGGACGGCTTTGGGATCCGCTATTTCGGTGCCCTCGAAGGGGAGTCAGAGCCGGACTGGCACGAGGACTGGCTGGATCAGGGCAGCCTTCCCGCCCTGGTGCGCATCCATCTGACCAGTACGGAACAGTCGTGGCCGGACCTGGTCGTCGCCCTTCCGCTCGGCACGTCGTCCGCGGTCCCCGGGTCAACGTCCACCCATGGCCCGGGTTGACCCTCGCCCGCCCGCCCGCCGACCGCGCCCGAGGCGGCGCCCGCGCGGCATCGCCCTGGTGCTGGTGCTCTGGGTGCTGACCCTGCTCACGGTGATGGCCGTGGGGATGACCGCCGCCCAGCGTACCGAGACCTCGCTCACGGAGAACCAGATCGCCGATGCCCGCTTCCGCGCCCTCGCCGACGCGGCCATCGCCTACACCATCTACAGCTTTCTGATGCCCGCGGAGGACTCGCCGTCCGCCGGCGATGAGGGCGCCGACTTCGGGCCCTGGGTCCCCAACGGTGCCCCCAGACCCTGGCGCTTCGCCGGCGATCGGGTCAGCATCTCGGTCTCCAACGAGCAGTCCAGGCTCAATCTCAATCAGGCGCCGCCCGAGCTGCTGGCCGCCCTGATGGTCGCCCTGGAGGTCCCGGACGATGAGGCGCAGACCATTGCCGACGCCATCGCCGACTGGCGCGACGAGGACGACCTCAAGCTCCTTAATGGCGCCGAGGATGACGACTACGAGGCGGAGGGCCGGACCCTCGGCGCCAAGGACGCCGCCTTCACGGCGGTGGAGGAGCTGCAGCAGGTGCTGGGCATCACGCCGGCCCTGTATCGGCGCCTGGCGCCGGAACTGACCGTCGACTCCGACGGGAATCAGATCGACCAGTCATTCGCCTCCCCCGCGATCCTCGCGGCCATCCAGGGGATCCCCCTAGCCGAGGCCGAGCTCCAGGTCCAGGAGCGCGACAACCCCGTGGTGCCTGGTGGCCAGGGGCCGCGGGCGATCAATCGGGGCGGGCCCCTCTATCGGATCCTGGTCAAGGGGGAGGGCGCGGGGGATCAGGGGCGCCGCATGGAGGCCCTGGTGGAGCTGACCCCTGGCCAGCAGCCCCCCTATCGGGTGCGCTGGCGCCGCTTCGGACTCGCGGGTGCCCCGGCGGCGCAAAACTCCGACGAGGGGTATGACCAGGCAGGCCGCTGACTGGCGCGCGGCGCCCGTGGGGCCTTACACTCCGGTTCATGCGCGCCCCGGCCCGGGCCCGAGCGCGCCCCGCTCTGCTACCACCCCAAGTCGACGAGCCGTATCGACCACATGGCCCTGACCGACAGCATCAAGCTCTTCCGCGGCGGCCTCGCCCGCGGGACCGGCCCCTTGAGCCAGGCCTCCGGACGGATCACCGAGCGGGTGACGGGCTGTCTGCCGGGTCCCGTGCGCCGCGCTCTGGCGCGGCGTGACCGCCGCCTCATCGTCGCACCGGAGGACTCGGGCGCAACCCTCTACCTCAGGTCGGGTGATTCCCAGGAGGTCATCGGGGACCTGGATCTCGGCGGCCGGGACTCATTGCCGGCGGCGGTTGCCGGTGGCGCCAAGGAGCTGCGGCACCGCACCGTCCTGATGCTCCCCCGGGATGCGGTGCTGACTCGCCGCACCTCCTTTCCGGCACAGGTTCGGGACAACCTGCCGCAGGTCGTGCGCTTCGAGCTGGACCGGCTCTCGCCCTTCTCCGCCGATCAGGTGGCTTACGACTATGCGCCCGTGCCGGGTGCCAAGGGCGATGCCCGCATCGGAGTCGACCTCGCCCTGTGCCGGCGCGACCGCATCGAGGGCTGGATCAGGCGCCTGCACGACGCGGGCTCCCCGGTCGACGAGGTGACCTGGGAGGGGGCCTGGCCCAGGGCGAATCTGCTGGCTCCCGAGGAGCGTCCGCGCCGACGCCAGCCCCTGCTCGATCCGGTCAAGCTGGCGCTGGCCCTGGTGCTGGTCCTCGGGGCCGCGGCGCTGGTGACGCCCCTGTGGCAGAAGGCGCGAATCCTCGAGGCCCTGGAGTCCGAGGTCCGCAAGGTGCGGGCCCAGGCGGTCCAGGTGGACGATCTGCGCAAGGAGCTGGAGCGGGCGCGCCAGGGCGGCACCGTGGTGCTGCGCGAGAAATGGGAACAGCCACGCATTATTGACCTGTTGCACGAGCTAACCGACCGCATCCCGGACGACACTTGGGTGCAGAGCCTGGAGTACCAGGGCGGGGAGGTCCAGGTCCGCGGTGAATCCGGACAGGCCACCGCCCTGATCGGGCTCCTGGAGGACGCCCCGGGAATCGATGGGGTGTCCTTTCGATCCCCGGTCACCCAGGTGGCCCGTACCGGCAAGGAAAGGTTCAACCTGGCCTTTACTTTCAAGCGCGAGCAGGCCCAGTGACCCGTCCCAACAGCGACCGCTCGTTCTGCATCCTGGCCTGGGCCCTGATGGTCTTGATCCCGGTCCTGCTGCTGTCGGCCGTCGCCTGGCCCTGGCTCAGTCGGATGGGCCGGCTGGACGACGCCATCGCCGAGGGTCGTGACCAGCTCCAGCGCTTCCACCGGATGGTCGCGACCCTCCCCGCCCTGCGCGCCGAGCTCGAGCAGGTCAATAGCAACGACGATTTCAAGGCCTTTTATTTCGATGCCCCGACCCCGGCGCTGGCCGGTGCCGAGCTTCAGCGCAAGATCCAGGAGCTGGTCACCGGCGCTCAGGGTCGCCTGATCAGCACCCAGCTCCTGCCCGAGCAGAAGGACGAGCATCCCCCGAGGGTGCGCATCCGGACCCAGATCCAGGGATCGACCGATACCCTGCTGGACGTCCTCTACGGGATCGAGCAGGCGCGGCCCTTCCTGTTCGTCGATCAGGTCTCGGTGCGCTCGTCGGCGCGTCCGGACCTGCCGGCGGCGGCCCTGCGTGGCCGGCGCATGCGCCGCCAACCCATCAATACATCTGGTGAGCTTACGGTGCGCCTGGATATCTTCGGCTTCGCGCTCGGTGGCGAGTCGTGATTCGGGCCCTGCTGGCGCTGGCGGCAATCGTGGGGGCGGTGCTCGTCCTGGAGTGGATGGACTGGCCCCCGGCGCCGCCGACGGCTGGTCTGGAGCTCGCCGGAGAGACCGGAGTCGGCACCGGCATCCCCGCGCAACCGGATCCCCTCGCCCAGTTGAGCCCGCCGGAGCCCCGCGACACCTACGCGAGCGTCACCGAGCGCCCTCTGTTCCGTCCCGAGCGCAAGCCGCCCGACCCCGACACCGAGGAGGCGGAGCCCGAGCCGGAACCCGAGGTCGCGAGTAATCTCGATGGAATGGACGTGAGTGCCGTGATCATCACGCCCGCCGTGGTCGCGGCCTGGGTGAGAGACCCCAAGGCCGCAAAGCTCACCCACCTGCGTCCAGGCGATGAGCTCGAGGGCTGGTCCGTCATGGAGATCCAGAGCGACCGTGTGGTGCTCGAGCGACAGGGGGAGCGCGATGAGCTACTATTGCGCGACTTCAGCAAGGGCCCCGCAGCGGCGCCAATGCCGCCGCCGCCGGTGCGCTCGCGGCAGAACGCCGCGCCTCAGCGCCATCGACCTCCCCCATCACCGCCGCCGGCTCGGGCGCAGCGCCCAACCGGTGCCAGCGGGCTGATCCGCCCTCAATAGAGATCGAATGGACTTAGACCACAAATCCAGCGCCGAAACTCGAAACCCGGCCGGCAGCGACGCCGCCGTGGGCCGATGGCTGATCGTTCTGGCCGCCGCGGCCCTGACCCTGGCGCTCGGGGCCTGCGAGCGCAGCTACTGGGACCCGACGGTCAAGGTTGGCGACGCCCAGGGCCATCTGGTGGACCCGGGTCGTCGGCGCGAGTTCCGCGAGGGCGCGCGCACCACCGGCCTGACCAGCCCCGAGAGCATTTCCCTCGGCGGCCCCGGCGAGGACGTGCCCAAGGCGGTGGACTCGGTCCAGCGCGGAACCGGCACCTTCGTGCGTCGGGTCAGCGCCCCCACGGTCGATACCACACCGGGCGACGTCACGCTCAATTTCGATGGCACCGACATCCGCGAGGTGGTGAAGGTCATACTGGGCGATCTCCTCCAGGTGAACTACGTGCTCCACCCCGCGGTGCAGGGCACGGCGTCCCTGGAGACGGGACGCCCCCTGCGGCGCGAGCACCTGATCCCGACCCTCGAGACCCTGCTGCGTATGAATAACGCGGCCCTCGTCTACACGAACGGGAGCTACGAAGTGGTGCCGCTGTCGAACGCCATCCAGGGCAACGTGGTGCCGCAACTGGGTGAGTCCAGTCGCGCGCTTCCCGAGGGCTACAGCGTCCAGGTCGTGCCGCTGCAGTTCATCGGCGCTGACGAGATGAACAGCATCCTCCAGCCCCTGGCCCCGGAGGGCAGCATCATCCGGGTGGATACGCTTCGCAACCTGGTCGTCATCGCCGGCACCAGCCCGGAGATGGGCAACCTGCTCGATACCATCCGGGTGTTCGACGTGGACTGGATGGCCGGCCTGTCCGTGGGCTTTTTCGTGCTCGAGTACGCCAAGGCCAACGAGGTGGTCACCCAGCTCGAGGGTCTGCTCGCCGACGACGCCGGTAATCCGTTCAAGGGCCTGTTTCGCTTCATCCCGGTGGAGAGCGCCAACAGTCTGATGGTGATCTCGCCCCAGGAGAAGTACATCCAGCAGGCGCGCAACTGGATCGAGCGGCTCGACCAGGCGGAGGCCTCGGGGAGTGCCGCGGAGCGCCTCTTCGTCTACCGGGTCAAGCACGGAAACGCGGAAAACCTGGCGGACGTGCTCTCCCAGCTCTTCGGCGGCGAGTCGCGAGAACGCCGGGGCTCCGTCGGGGGTGTCGCCCCAGGCCTCGGCTCATCGAGCATCGGCTCCGGGTTCGGCTCGCGCTCCGGATTTGGATCACGCAGCGGCTTCGGCTCGGGGATGGGCTCTTCGCGTTTCGGAACCGGGATGGGCTCGATCAACTCGATCAATGCCGTTGGCGACCAACCCGGGGGCGCCCCGACTGGAGTGGGCGGGGACCTGGGGCGCGATGCGGGCCGGACGGGGGGCGGGGGCTCCATCCGCGGGGGACGCAACAGCTCCCAGACCATCGCGATGTCGTCCGAGGTCAGCATCGTCGCCGATGCGGTCAACAACTCGCTCCTGGTCCGGGCGAGCCCCAAGGACTACAAGAAGATCCTGGATGCCCTCAAACAGCTCGACATCGTCCCGCTCCAGGTCCTGGTGGAGGCCACCATCCTGGAGATCACGCTGTCGGGTAACCTGGAATACGGGACCCAGTGGAATTTCTTCGGCCTGGCGACCAAGGACCATCGCAGCAACATCACCTGGGCCAGTGGCAACGACGGCAACATCGGCAGGACCTTTCCGGGCTTCAACTGGACCGTGATCGCGCGGCCCGATGCGATCCGGGCCACCCTCAACGCCCTCGCCAGCGAGAACCTGGTGAACGTCCTCTCCTCGCCCTCGGTCATGGTGATGGACAACCAGATCGCCAAGATGCAGGTCGGCAAGCAGGTACCCGTGGCCACCAGCCAGCAGCAGGGGCTCTCGGTCACCGACCGGGTGGTGAATCAGATCGAGTACCGGGACACCGGCGTCATGTTGTCCGTCAAGCCCAGGGTGACCCCGGGCGGCATGGTCCAGATGGAGATCGAGCAGGAGGTGAGCACGGTCGCCAGCACCGACAGCTCCTCGCTCGACTCCCCGACCTTCCAGACCCGGAACATCACCAGCTCGGTCGCGGTTCGATCCAATCAGGCGGTGGTCCTCGGAGGCCTGATCGAGGATCTGCGCTCAACGGGCAAGCAGGGCGTACCCGGGCTCTACGATCTGCCCTACCTGGGACCCCTGTTCGGCCAGCGCAGCAAGCAGGCCGATCGCACCGAGCTGGTGGTCATCCTCACACCCAAGGTCATCTCGAGCGACCAGGACGTCGAATCGGTCGCCGCGGACTTCCGCAGCAAGGTGCGCGGGCTCGAATTCAAGTTCTAGCCGGCGCCGCAATCGACCTGGCGTCGCACCATCCTGACCATCCCCCCCGCTTGCCCATCCCCACGGCGACGGGGCGCGGGTGGAGGCAGGCAGCGGCAGATGGACGCGCCTGTCCCGCCGAATCACGGGGACATCCCAAGCTTCCCTTCCCCCTGCAAGCGACCACGGCGGACGTGAAGGCTTTGCCTTTTGCGGGGGAGACGCGAGAATGATCCACGCCCGGTCCCTCCCTGATGCCACCCGGAGCCACCCATGAACCCCGAGAAGGTCGTCTTCGGATTCTTCATCGTCCTGGCGTTGACCCTGAATTTCGGGTTCTTCCTGGGCGAGATCGACAACCCCGCCCACCACGACAAATGGGAGCTGTTCGCGGTGATCGTGGTGAACCTGGTGGCCACGGTCCTCAAGTTCGGTGACCGCACCCAGATGGGTGCCCTCCTGCTGGCGACCAGTCTGGTGGCCATACTGCAGCTCCTGGCGGCCGCCATGGTCTGGGTCGTCGCCGTCTATGCCACGGACACCGGTATGACCCCGTCGACCATGGCCGCCGTCGTCTCGCTGGCGGGCGGCGCCATGATCGCCAATGTGGTCTCGGTGGTGCTGCTGGTGATCGAGACCTTCATGCTCCGGCGCTAGCGCCAGCCCCCAACGGCGCTGCCGGGGATCCGCCGTGGACAATATCGTCTTTCTCATCATGCGGCGGATGCGCACGCCGCTCCTGGCCCTGATCGGGTCCTACACGGTCGCCATCGCCGGTCTGGTCCTGATACCGGGGCAGGACGCGGACGGCAATCCCGTGTCCATGGGGTTCTTTCACGCCTTCTACGTCATCGCCTATACCTCGACCACCATCGGGTTCGGCGAGCTGCCCAACGCCTTCACCGATGCCCAGCGGCTGTGGATGTCGCTAATGATCTTCGTCACCGTGGGCGTCTGGATCTATGCCGCGGGCACCCTCATCGCCCTGCTGCAGGACGCCGCGCTCCAGCGGGCGCTGCGGGAGCGGCGTTTCCGGGCCCGGGTCGAGCGACTGCGCGAGCCCTTCTACCTGGTCTGTGGGTTCGGGCAGACCGGCGGCGCCCTGGTGCGTGCGCTCACCAATCGCCATCAGCACGCGGTCGTGGTGGACATCGATCCGGAGCGAATCAGCCTCCTGGCCCTGGAGAACCAGCGCGAGTACGTGCCGGCCCTGTGCGGCGATGCCCGTCGCCCCTCCAATCTCGAGGCCGCGGGGCTCAAGCACCCCCTGTGTCTCGGCGTTGTGGCCCTCACCAACGTCAATGAGACCAATCTCAAGATCGCCATTGCCGCCAAGCTCCTGCATCCGCGGATCAAGGTGGTCTGTCGGGCCGACTCCCATGAGGTCGAGGCCAACATGGCCTCCTTCGGAACCGATTACATCTACGATCCATTCGATACCTTCGCGCTCTACCTGGGAACCGCCATCGAGGCCCCCTGCCAGACACTGCTGGCGGATTGGCTGACCGGCCTGGGTGATGAGGCCCTCAAGGATCCCATCTATCCCCCGGGAACCGGGCGCTGGGTGATCTGCGGTTACGGACGCTTCGGCAAGGCCGTGTACCGCCATCTCAATCAGGAGGGCCTCAAGTTGGTGGTGGTGGAGTCGGAGCCGCACCTGACCGGCATCCCCAAGGAGGGCGTCATCCACGGGCGGGGCACCGAGGCGCACACCCTGGAGCAGGCGGACATCCATCGCGCGGTCGGCCTGGTGGTCGGGACCGACAACGATGCGGACAACCTCTCGATCATCATGACGGCGTTGAGCCTGAACCCGGACTTGTTCGTGGTGGCCCGCATGAACCACCTGGACAACCACGAGCTGTTCGACCGGGCGGGCGCCCAGGTGGTGATGCACCCGAGCAGCATCGTCGCCCACCGCATCCGTGTGCGGCTGGGGTTGCCCTTGTTGTCCGAGTTCGTCACCTATGCCCGCTTCCAGGACGATGCCTGGGCCTGCGAGCTGGTGAGCCGGATCGCCGCCCTGACCAATGAAACCGTTCCCCACCTGTGGCAGATCGAGGTCAACGAGCGGGAGGCTGCCGCCCTTTGCGACGCCGATTCCCGGGGCACCCCGGTGACGCTCGACACCCTGCTGCGCGACCCGCGGGATCGCGACCGGTATCTGCCGGTGATCCCCCTGCTGGTGGAGCATCACGACCAGCGCCAGGTCCTGCCCGAGTCCCGCTGGCGGCTCCGGGAGGGTGACCAGGTGCTGTTTTGCGGGCTCGAGGAGGCGCGTTACCGCATGGACTGGACCCTTCAGGACCCCCATACCCTGCGCTATCTGCGCACCGGGGACAATTCACCTGAGGGCTGGTTCTGGCGCTGGACCGCCCGCCTGCGCAAGCGCACGGGCACATCCCGGCATCCGACCGGCTGATGGCGGCGGACCCATTTTGCTTGGCAAGCCCCGCCCGATGCCTTATTAGTGGTGTACGGGGACCAGATCGGCGGGCCCACGTCCACCAGCGAGGAGCTTCAACATGAATCCCATCATGACCCGACTCGTCCAGGACCACAGCCGCCTGGCCCAGCTGCTCGACCTGTTCGACGGCCTGCTGGATCGGTTCCACCAGGGCCACGAGCCCGATTTCGAGCTGATGTGCGAGATGCTCGACTATATGGCCGTCTACGCGGACCAGATCCATCATCCCACCGAGGATCTGATCTTTCGTCGGGCCCTCGACAAGGGTTCCCAGAAGCGCGACGTCTTCGACGTGCTGATGCACCAGCACGACTTGGTGGCGCGGCTCAACAAGCGATTCCGCCAGTCGCTCGACGCCATCGTCCACGAGGAGGTCCTGTTGCGCGACGAGGTGGAGGCGCAGGGCCGCGAGCTGGTGAAAACCCTGCGCGAGCACATGACCCTGGAAGACCAGGAGGCCTTTCCAATCGCCCTGGAGCGCCTCGACGAGGCCGACTGGGAGGCGGTCGAGGCCACGGCCCCGAGCGCCGATGATCCAGTGTTCGGCAGCCCGGATCCTCAGCGCTTTCGCGCCCTCTTCCAGTACCTCTACCAGCAGGCCCACAACTGAATCTGAAGCCGATTCATGGGCCTGGAGGACGGGACCCGCTGCTTCTGCCTGCGCCGCGTGAATCCCTTCCAGGGCGTCGTGGCGGTGGTGAGGACCCCGGCCGGCCGTGCCCTGAGCCTCAACGGGCGCGACTGGCAGATCCAGGTACTGGCCCATCCGCCGCGAGGGCTGTGGAGTCGGGGCGGTCATCAGGAGTTGTTGCGCTACTTTCGCTTCGGGGTCTGGTCCGAGGAGCAGGGGGTCTCGCAGGTGCCGCTGAGCCCCATTCTCGACAGCGGGCTCATGCTGGACGAATCCGAGCGGCTGATCGACCAGGTTCGGGCGGCGTCGGCAGACCTACCCTTTCCCCTGGCCCCGGAGCTCGAGCACTGGCTGCTCGACGGCGCCGGCGCGCCGCTCGCCTTGATCGGCACCGCCTTGACGGAGACTGAACTGGACGCGAGTGCCGGGACCGATTGGAGTGCCGGCGCTCGCGCCGCGGAGCATCCCTTCGTCTCCGCCCATCTGGCGGATCAGGGTATCGCCGCGTCGGACACGGGGGGCCGCCTGCCTCACGTCGAGACCGTGGAGCGGCTGGTCGCCGGCGCGGCCACATCGCGGCGCCAGAGCCAGTGGTTCCGCATCGCCGACGACAAGGCCCTGGGGCTCGAGCACCGGGCGCCGCCCGAGTGGGTCGGCCGTTCCCTGCCCCTGGCCGATCTGCCGCCGCTGACCCTGCGCACCGAATGGCCTGAAGCCGCCGAACGGGCCCTGATCGGCGATTATGTGGCCTGGATGGCGCCTTACCTGTTGACGCTCCCCGGTCTCCCCGATCAGTGGCGCCGGACCCTGGAGCCCCAGGCGGCCCGCTCGGCCCTGGTGGTGGACGCCCTGTGGCGCCTCTACCCCCGGGTGCTCGACGAGGGCATGATCCAGCGGGCGCGCATCGAGGCGCGTCTGCGCCACGCCGGTGCCTGATGGCGCTTCGTTGCAACCCCTGCCGGGCCCAGGCCTGAGCCGCCTCTTTCCGCGGCGGTCGTTTATTTGCGAAAGACACCATGCCCTTCATCAACACCCCGGACTTTCACCACGACACCCCCGAATCCCTGGGCGTCCTGCTGCTCAATCTCGGCACCCCGGACGCCCCGACAGTGTCCGCCGTGCGCCGCTACCTCGCCGAATTCCTGTCGGACCCGCGGGTGGTGGAGCTGCCCCGGGCAATCTGGTGGCCCATACTGCACGGGGTCATCCTGCGGGTGCGCCCCGCCCGCTCCGCGCGCGTCTATCAGGCCGTCTGGAGCGACGCGGGATCGCCCCTGCTGGACTACTCCCGGCGTCTCGCCCAGGCATTGGGGGGTGCGCTAACCGAGCGGCTTGCGGGTCCGATCCGGGTCGCCCTCGCCATGCGCTACGGCAACCCCTCCATCGGCGAGGCGCTGGCGGGGCTGCGCGCGGCCAATGTCCGCCGCCTCCTGGTGCTGCCCCTCTACCCCCAGTATTCCGCCACCACCACTGCGTCCACCTTCGATGCCGTGGCTCGCGAGCTCAGCCGCTGGCGTTGGCTACCGGAGCTTCGCTTCATCAACCAGTACCACGATGAGCCGGCCTATATCGATGCGCTGGCCGCGAGCATCCGGCGGCACTGGTCCACGCGGGGTGAGCCGCAACGCCTGCTCTTCTCCTTTCACGGCATTCCGAAGGACTACTTTCTCAACGGCGACCCCTACCACTGCCAATGCCACAAGACCGCCCGGCTGGTGACCGAGGCCCTGGACTTGCCGAGGGAGCGCTGGACCCTGGCCTTCCAGTCCCGCGTCGGGACCAAGGAGTGGCTCAAGCCCTACACCGACGAGACCCTCAAGGCCTGGGGCAGCGAGGGGGTGCACTCGGTCCAGGTCATTGCCCCGGGCTTCTCGGCCGACTGCCTGGAGACCATCGAGGAGATCGGGGTGGAGAACCGGGACTATTTCCTGGCCGCCGGGGGCAAGGATTACGGTTACATCCCCTGTCTGAACGACGGCCCCGACCATGTGGACCTGCTGGCCGGGCTGGTCGAGCGCCACAGCGCCGGCTGGCCCGAGGCGGCGGGGCCGGGGGTCACGCCCCAAGAGCTGGCAGAGCGGGCCGAGCGTGCCCGCGCCCTGGGTGCCCAGGCCTGAGGTGCCAGACCCCCGCCCCATCCCTCAGCCGATCGAGGCGAGGAAGCGCGCCCAGTCGAATTGGGGTCCCGGGTCGGTCTTGCGTCCGGGGGCGATGTCGCTGTGCCCGGCGATGCGCTCCGCCCCGATCGCCGGGTAGCGCGCCATGACCGCCCGGGTGGCACGGGCGAGGGTCCGGTACTGGGCCGGCTCGAAGGGGCTGAGGTCGTCGCCCTCCAGCTCAATGCCGATGGAGAAGTCATTGCAGCGCTCGCGGCCCTGGAAGCAGGAACGCCCGGCGTGCCAGGCCCGCCGCTGCATGGGGACGTACTGGTACAGGGCCCCGTCGCGTCGGATCAGCAGATGGGTGGAGACGCGCCCGGCCGCGCAGGCGACACCGAAATAGGGATGCGCCGCGGGGTCGAGCCGTCCGAGAAAGAGATCGTCGATCCAGCGCCCCCCGAACTCCCCGGGGGGCAGGCTGATATTGTGGATGACCAGCAGATCGATGGGGCCGCCCGCCGGCCGCTCGTCCCAATGGCTCGAGTGGCGGCGCCGTGCCCCCGCCATCCAGCCCTCGGCGTCAATCGCCGGGACCGGCCCCCGCCTGGTTGCACCGGTCGATTTCACAGGTGCGGCAGCATCCCCTTGATCACCAGGTCCGTCATGCTGACGATCCCCACGACCTCGCCGTCCTCCACCACGGGCGCGCGGGTCAGCTCGAACCGGGTGAAGAGCCGGGCGCAGTAGCGGATGTCCATGTCCGGTGAGACCGAGATCACCGGCTTGGCCATGATCTCGTAGACGTTCACGCGCTCCAGCGCCCGGTCCCGGGCCAGCACCAGGCGGGCGATGTCAGAGATCAGCACCATGCCGATCTCGTCGTCGGCGTGGCGCTTCTTCACGATCAGGGTCTTGTTCTCCAGGTGACGCATGGTCTCCAGGGCCGCCGCCACCGTGGCCATGCCGTCGACCACGTCAAAGCGGGTCTTCATGACCTCGCGCACCCGAACCAGGGTCTTTTCGGCCATCTTCAGATCTCCTTCTCGACGTAGTCCGAGAGCATCCGGATCTGGTGGCTGATCCCAATGGCGTCTTCCACGTCGATCTGCAAGGCGATTCCGGTCCCCGGCTTCTCCTCGAAGAGCCCCACCCGGGCGATGGTCTCCAGGATGCACCGGCACAGATGCTCCTCCACCAGCATGAGGATCACGTCCCGCTGTGCCTCGAGGGTCAGGCCGAAGAAGGTGCGGGATTTTTCCGCGCCTTCGCCCCGCGCCTGGCTGATCACGGTGGAGCCGGTCGCGCCAGACTGGCGGGCGGCCTTGAGGACGGACTCGGTCTCGGTGCTCTCCACGAAGGCGATGATGAGCTTGAAGTGCATGGCTGGGTCTCCAAAGGTCTAGAGGGGCGGGCATCCCCGAACCCGTTGCGGAAAGGCTGATCCCATGGCGGCTCGATCAGACTCTCGCTAACGCCGCCGCCCGCGGGCCGCGAGCCAGTCGGTCAACTGGGCATAGGCCATCACGGTCATCATCGGGAACAGGCTCGCGAATGCAATGAGTCCAAATCCGTCCAGCAGCGGGCTTCGCCCCGGGATATGGCTCGACAGCCCCAGCCCCAGGGCCGCCACCAGGGGCACCGTCACCGTCGAGGTGGTGACCCCGCCCGAGTCGTAGGCCAGCGGGACGATGGCGCGGGGCGCGAAGCCGGTCTGCACCAGCACCAGCACATAGCCGGCGATGATGTAGTAGTGCAGCGGCGTGCCGCTGATGATCCGAAAGGCTCCCAGGGTGACGCCGATCGCCACGCCGACGGCCACGGCCAGTCGCAGGCCCCAGATGCCGATGGTGCCGCCGGACACCTGGTTGGCCTTGATGGCCACCGCGATCAGCGCGGGTTCGGCGATGGTGGTCGCGAACCCGATGGCAAAGGCGAAGACATAGACCCACCCGTAGGTCCCCCAGTCTGCGAGGCCATGGGCGTCAGATCGGGCCAGGCCCAGGAACTCGGGGTTGGTGAGCTGCTCGGCCATCAGCCGGCCCAGGGGGAACAGGGCGAGCTCTAGTCCCTCGAGGAAGAATCCGAGTCCCAGCAGCACCAACAGAAACCCAAGGGCGACCTGACGGGGATTCTGTATCGGCCGGCGCAACACCAGCACCTGAAACCCCAGCACGATGGCGGCGATCGGGGCCACATCATCCAGGGTCGCCGCGAGGGTCTGCAGCAGGGATCTGAGATGCTCGATCACCGGCGCTCAGCGCAGGATGCCGTAGCCCATGACGAAGATCATGGGCGTTAGGGATGCGAACGCGATCAGTCCAAATCCGTCGGTCAGCGGGTTACGCCCCTCGATACTCGAGGCAAGCCCCACCCCCAGCGAGGTGATCAGGGGCACCGTGATGGTGGAGGTGGTGACCCCGCCGGAATCGTAAGCGATGCCGACGATCTCCTCGGGGGCGAAGGCGGTCATGATCACCACCCCCAGATAGCCGCCGATGATCAAGTACTGGACCGGCCAACCGCGCAGGATGCGCAGCACCCCGACCATGATGGCGAAGCCGACGGAGAGGGCGACCGTCAGGCGCAGGCCCGTGGCATAGCTCTCCCGCGCCAAGGCGTCGTCCCCGATGGCACCACCCGCCGCGGCCACCTTGGCGGCCTCCTCGGCCACCGCGATCAGGGCCGGCTCCGCGACCGTGGTGCCGAAACCCAGGGCGAAGGCGAAGGCCAGAAGCCATAGCAGGCTGCCCTTGCGCGCGAAGTCCCAGGCCATGGATTCGCCCATCGGAAAGAGCCCCAGCCGCAGGCCCTGGACGAACAGGGTGAGCCCCAGGACCACCAGGAATGCCCCCCACAGGACATGGGGGAGATTGGGTATCGGCTGTCCCAGGACCATCACCTGGAAAAATGCGATGACCAGGACAATGGGTGTCAAGTCCCGCGCACTGTCGGCGAAGGATCCCCTAAACTGGATCCAGAGGGTTTTCATGGAATCTGTGTGTCATCTGGCGGATGGGCGATAATACGCCCATGGACGGCGGCAGGCTCAGCCATGACGGGGCCTGAACCGCATCCCAGGGCCGCGCGACGCCGTAAAGCCGCGCATCGACGGCTGTTCCCACCCCATACCACGGACCCAGATCGAGGCCGTCTTTGAACAATCCCGGCGAACAGGTCGCTCTCGGAGCTCGGGTCCTCTCGGTATCCCCCGCAGCCCGACGCTACATCGGCGAGTGCGCGCGTCTGCTCGAAGCGGCCTTGAGTCCCCTGACGGGCGCCCTCTTCGACAAGGTCGACGACGCGCTCTACGATCTCGCCGACAAATCCGTGAGTAACGGCCTCTATACCGTCTATTACGACGGCATGCGGATCATCCGTAAGAAGAGGCACGGGATTCAGCTCAACTTTTCCCGGCTGATCCGCGAGGTTGCCGACAGGGCGGCCAGTGGGGTCCTCGTCGAGCACGGCGAGAGCCTGGTCCCCGACTACGGCAGCCTGGACTACGGCCTGGTGCCGGAGGCAGAGCTGGAGGAGAGCCTCGCCATCGACAACCTGGTGTCCAAGGCGGATTCCCGTTATCGCCGCGACCTCATGGAGATGAATCACCACCTGGCCGCCTTGCTGAACCGAGAGCAACTGGACGGCCGGTGCAACCCCTTTGGCCCGGCGGCCCTGTGCGAGGCCTTCCGCGGCGCCCTTGACACGGCGCCAGAGCTCGAGCCCCAGATCCGGCTCGTGCTGTACAAGCTCTTCGACAAGAATGTCACGGATCGACTTGGGGAGTTTTACGCCGATTGCGTCAAGCTGGCCCTGGCTGGCGGTCATACCTCGGGTGCGGGATTCGCGCATCTGGTGCGCCGCAGCGCCGATGGCGCGCGTACCTCAGGGGCCGCGTCGGAGGCGTCCACGCGCGGCCGCGGGCCGGCCGCTTCCCTGCCGGAAACCCTCAGCCTGCCGTTCGAGACCCTCCAGGAGCTGTTGGGCCGTCAACGCCCCCGCGGCCCCGAGCCGGCCGGCCAGAACAGGGTAGTCCTTGACACCTCCGAGCTCCTGACCGTGCTCAACAACATCGGCGCGGTCGCGGTCCGCAAGGGCGCCCCCAGCCCGACGTCACTGCGTGCCAGCCTGTCCTCCGTGCTGGGCCTCCAGAAGGGTGAGGTGCGCGCCCTCAACCGCAACGACGAGGACACCCTGGACCTGGTCTTCATGTTTTTTGAGCACCTGCTCCAGGGCAACGCATTGCCTGACCCGATCAAGGCATTGATCGGCCGGTTGCAGATTCCGATCGCCAAGCTCGCCTTGCTTGACAAGGGATTCTTCTCCGACCCGGAGCATCCCGCACGGCAGCTCCTCAACCACATGGGGGAGGCCGCCGTCGGCTGGAGCGACGACGATCGCGGCCCCGACGGCCTCTACGGGATGATCGAGCGGGTGGTCGATCGGCTGATCCTGGATTTCGACGGCGAGCCCGGCCTCTTCGCCCAGCTCGACCGCTATTTCGTGGCCTACATCGCCCGTGAGCAGGCCCGGGCACGAGCCGCCGAGGCCGATTCGGTTGGCGACCTCGCGACTCAGGTCCCGGACTCGGAGCAGCGCGCCGTCGCCGCGGCGCTCGACGCCTGCCTGGCCCGCTACCCTCAGGTCCCCGCCGCGGTAGAGGCCATACTGCGCGAGGGCTGGCGGCCGGCCATGCTGGTGGCCTACCAATCCGGACGTCGCGAGGGCGGGGCCTGGCAGGCCGGGCTTGCCCTGGCCGAGCGCCTGTTGTGGAGCGTTCAGCCGAAAGCCGATGCGGAGGAGCGCCGTCAACTGTTGCGCAGCATCCCCGAGTTGCTGCGCTCCATGCGCACCCAGCTCGTGGTCGGCGGCTGCGATCAGCGCCAGCTCGCCCGTTGGTTCAAGGAGCTTCAGACCCTGCATCTGGGCGTGCTCCAGGCCGATGGTGGCGGTGCCTCTCCAGCCGCGGGGCCATCCCCGCCGGCCCTCGCGCCCGCCCTCACGGCCCCCCCGAGCCTGACCCTCGGAAGCTGGGTCGAGCTTCGGCAGAACGATGGCACCACGAGCCGGCTCAAGGTCGCCTGGGTGAGTCCCGACGGTGCCGATTACGTCCTGGTGGACCGCCGCGGCGCCCGCGGCCCCGACCTCACCCGGCGCCAGCTCTGGGTCCTGTTAGAGGAAGGACGCGCGGCCCTGCTCGGTGAGCGCCGGGAGCCCATCGCCGACCGGGCCCTGCGCACGGTGGCTCGCCGGCTCGCCCCACGGGACGGCGAACGGGCGACGAGCACCGCGCCCAGAGAGGGTGCGGGCTCCGGCTTCGGGAGACGTCCATCCCGTCATTGACGGGCCGCCGATCCCAGCGTCCTGATGCGGGCCCTCGCGTCACCGCCACGCGGTCTCAGAATCCAGGATTCCCCATGGAGAACCCACGCCCCCGTCCAGACCGCGTCGCCGACTACCTTCCCGACCCGGGTCTGATCGAAGCCCAAATCCGCGCCGCCCTCGCCGAGGATGTGGGCGGCGGCGATCTCACCGCCGCCCTGCTGCCCGCCGACCAGGTCTCGCGGGTGGAGCTGATCACCCGCGAGTCGGCGGTGCTCTGCGGCCAGGCCTGGTTCGACATGGTGTTCCGGCTGCTGGACCAGCGGGTCGGGGTCGGGTGGGAGGTTCAGGACGGCGAATTCGTCTCCACCGGCCAGCGCCTCTGTACCCTTGAGGGCCCGACCCGGGCGCTGCTCACCGGCGAGCGCACGGCGATGAACTATCTGCAGACGCTGTCGGGCACCGCGACGCGGGCGCGCCGCTATGCCGATGCGGTGGCGGGCCTTCCGGTGCGGGTGCTCGATACGCGCAAGACCCTGCCCGGGCTGCGCGTCCAGCAGAAGTACGCGGTGCGCTGCGGGGGTTGCTTCAACCACCGCATGGGGCTCTACGACGCCATCCTTATCAAGGAGAATCACATCCTTGCGGCCGGGTCCATCGGCTCGGCCCTGGCCGCTGCACGGTCGCAGAATCCGGGGATCGAGATCGAGATCGAGGTGGAGAGCCTCGACGAGCTCGCCGAGGCCCTGGGTGCGGGCGCCACCCAGGTCCTGCTCGACAATTTCGATCTTGCCGAGCTGCGCCGGGCGGTGGCGATCAACGCCCGTCGCGCGCGGCTCGAGGCCTCGGGCGGCATCAATCTTCAAACGGTCAGAGGCGTCGCCGAGACCGGCGTGGATCGCATCTCGGTGGGGGATCTCACCAAGGACGTGACCGCCGTGGACCTCTCCATGCGGTTCCTGAGCCCTCGGTCCGCGGCCGCGCTCGGGGCTCTACCCCCCACCTGACCTCCCCTTGCCAGGCGGGAGGGACGGGAGGGGCTCTTCCTCCTTCCCCCTGGCAGGAGGTCGGGCTGGCGGTCGAAGGTCAGCCGGCGAGGGTTGCGGGCGCGGTCGGGGCTCCACCCCCCGCCAGCCCACTGCCAGGCGAGAGGGACGGGATCGCCGGGGATCTCCGGGTCGCTCCGTTGGGGTCCTATCCTCGGCGGCCCCCGAGCTGGTATTCCAGCACCCGCACCCGCTCGCGCAGGGTCTCGACCTCGTCGAGCAGGTCCAGCGCCAGCGCCGTGCCCGCCAGGTTGAGCTCCAGGTCGCGCTGCAGGCGCAGGGCGCGGCGGGCGCGGCGCACCTCCAGGCCGCTGAAGCGCCACTCGTCGGGCCCGCTGCCCTGCGGGCGGAGCACGCCCTCGGTGACCATCAGCCGGACGATGCGCCCCTGGGAGCCGCAGAGCCGCGCCAGCTCCGTCAGGCTGACGCTGAGGCACTCGTCGAGCACCATCCCTTCGATGCGTGTGTCGTTCTGTAACATGGTCATCGGATCGTCGTGCGCACTAAGGAGATGCTGGTCTAATGCCGGGTCATCGGCAGCCCCGGGGTGACGCGGAGATTCGGCGCCCCCCTAAAGTCCCAGGCCCTTGCGAGGATCGAAGCTCAGTTGCTCAGCCAGGTGACGGTAGGCGCGCCTGGCTTCTTCCGTGGTGGCCGGCGGTGCCACCACCTCGAGCACCACCAGCTCATCACCAGGGGGGTCGCCGGGCAGGCCCCGACTCTTCAATCTCAACCGCTGGCCGCTTTGAGACCCCTCCGGAATCTTCAGGTTCACGGTGCCGCCCAGGGTGGGGACCTGGACCGTCGCCCCCAGGGCCGCCTCCCAGGGGGCGATCGGCAGCCGCAGGTGGATGTCCTTGCCGTCCGCCGTGAAATGGGGGTGGGGGGCTAACTCCACCTCCAGATAGAGGTCGCCGGGCTCGCCACCGTGGATCCCGGGTGCGCCCTGGCCGCCCAGCCGGATCTGGCGGCCCTGGGTGACTCCGGCCGGGATCTTGATGTTCAGGGTGCGGGTCCGCGTCGTCACCCGGCCCTCCGGGCTGATCTCCGGCACGTCCAGACGCAGCTGACGGCTGGCGCCGCGAAACGCCTCCTCCAGGTCGACCTGTATCCGGGCCGTCTGATCCTGCCCGCGCCGGCGGCGCGGAGGTGCGTGCGCCGCCCCGGCCTCGCGAAACCCGCGCCCGAAGACGCTGGCGAAGAAGTCGCTGAAATCCCCCAGGTCGCCCAGATCCTCGGGCCCCACGTGATACTCGCGGTAGCCGCCGTCCGCCCCGGGAGGGGGTGGCCGGAACTCCTGGCCTGCGTGCCAGCCGCTGCCAAGGGCGTCGTAGGCGGCACGCTTCTCGGGGTCCCCCAGCACCGCATTCGCCTCGTTGACCTCCTTGAACCGCGCCTCCGCATCCGGCTCCTTGCTGACGTCCGGGTGGAACTTGCGGGCGAGCCGCCGGTAGGAGCGCTTGATCTCGTCCTGGCTGGCGCCGCGTGCCACACCCAGGGTCTTATAGTAGTCCTTGTATTCCATCGCTGGCTCTGAGGGTCTGTCTGTCCGGGGGCGGATTCAGCGGCGAAGGTGGGGATGGGTTGGGGTCATTGCACCTCCAGGGTCCCTCGGCACGAGTCCCACGGCCTGGGTCCCGCGGCGGGATAGGGCCCGGGCGTCTATCCGAGTGCTCCCGAGGCCGCGAATGCCACCGGTCAGGGGGCCGGCGCTCCAGTGCTCGACGTCTGCCCCGACTCCGAGGCCGCCTCCAGCGGGTCGGTGGGTCCGTGGGCCGGAACCGTTCTGCCCTGAGCCCAAGCGCGCAACGCCCGAATCTGATCATCCATGACGACCGCCAGCGGCTGGGTGCGCCCCAGCTCCGCGATCAGGGCCTCGGTGTCGGGCGCCCGGCCCTGGGCCTCGCCACCATAGATGGCCGAGACCACCGTCTGCTCGATCCCGGCGCCGGTGAAGCCCTCGCTCGCCTCGGCGAGGTGTCTGAGCTCGAAGCGGGCGGGGTCCAGGCCGCGAGCGCGCAGATGGATCGCGAAGATCTCCGCGCGCACCGCCGCATCGGGCAGATCGACGAAGAACAGCTCATCGATCCGGCCCTTGCGGATCAGCTCGGGCGGCAGCCGGCGGATGTCGTTGGAGGTCGCCACCAGGAAGACGCGGGTGCGCCGCTCGGCCATCCAGGTCAGCAGGCCGCCCAGCACACGCCGGCCCACCCCCTGATCCCCTTCGTCGGCGGCGAGCCCCTTCTCGACCTCGTCCAGCCAGAGGACACAGGGGGCCATCAGATCCGCGGTCGCCAGGGCCTTGCGCAGGTTCTTCTCGGTCTCGCCGATGTACTTGTCGTAGAGGGCCCCGAAATCCAGGCGCAGCAGCGGCACCCCGAGGCGTCCCGCCACCGCCTTGGCCGCAAGGCTCTTGCCGCCGCCCTGAACCCCCAGGAGCAGGATGCCCTTCGGGTGATCACGCCCCCGCGAGGGGTCCAGGAAGGGCCCCCGACGACGGTCGATCCAGGCCTTGAGGTTGTCGAGACCGGCCACGTCGGCGAAGGAGCGGCTGTCATACTCGAAGGCGATCACCCCCTCCGGGCTCAGCAGCTCGTACTTGGCACGCCGGACCTCCGCCACGTCGTCCGCGGTGATGGCCCCGTCGTTGCGGATGGCGTTGCGGATGAGTCGCCGGGCGTCCGACTCGGTCACCCCCAGCAGATTGTGGGCGAGCTGGTCCACCGCCTCGCGCTCCGCCTTGACCGGCTGCCTGGACGGGCCATGCCGCCACGCCTGGGCCTCCTCGCGGATCAGGGCCAGGATGCGGTTGCGGCCGGGCAATCGCAGCTCGAAGCGCGCGCACAGATGGCGCAGCTCCGGTGGCGCCTCCAGGGCATGGCTGACCAGCACGAGGGTCCGCGGCAGGTCCGGGTACCCCTGGGCGATCTCCTTGATCAGACGCACGTGCAGGGGGTCGGCGAGATAGGGGTGGAAGTCGAGCAGCAGATAGAGCCCGCGGCCGGCGCCGGCGCGCAGGAAGCGCAGGAATCGGGCGGGCTCGGTCAGCCGCTCCTCCGGGTCGCCGTCGAGCTCGATGCGCTTGAGTCCCTGGGTGACCGTCCAGCTGAAGGCCGGCTCGGCGATGCGCACGGCCAGACCGGCGATCAGCGCCAGGACGCGCGGCTCCTCCACCGACTCGATCAGGACGATGGGGGTGTCGGAGCGCAGCAGGAGCTCGAGGTCGTGCAGATCCGGGGTCATCGGCTTGGCGGCATGGCTTGGGAGTCGGGGCATTCTAGCGGCATCCACCCCCGCTGAAACGGGAGTCGGCCGGGTAAGCCAGTGACAGGAGCCCGCCGGACTGCGAACATTGGGCCAGCGTCGCCGGTCTTGGCCGGCGTCGGCACCGCGCCACCACCCAGAGACCGACCATGAGTGACAAAGACCATCTGATCGTCTTCGATACGACCCTGCGCGACGGCGAGCAGAGCCCCGGCGCCTCCATGACCAGGGACGAGAAGGTGCGCATCGCCAAGGCCCTGGAGAAGCTCAGGGTGGACGTGATCGAGGCCGGCTTCCCGATCGCGAGCCAGGGCGACTTCGAGGGCGTCCGGGCGGTGGCCGACGTGATCCGGGACAGCCGGGTCTGCGGTCTTGCCCGGGCACTGGACAAGGACATCGACCGGGCCGGCGAGGCCCTGGCGCGTGCCAATGCCTCGCGGATCCACACCTTCATCGCCACCTCGCCGATCCACATGGAGAAGAAGCTGCGCATGCGCCCGGACCAGGTGCTGGAGCAGGCGGTCCACGCGGTGCGCCGGGCCCTGCGCTACACCGACGACGTGGAGTTCTCCCCCGAGGACGCCGGCCGCTCGGAGATCGATTTCCTGTGCCAGGTGCTGGAGGCGGTGATCGACGCCGGGGCGCGCACCGTCAATATCCCCGACACCGTCGGCTACAACATCCCCTACCAGTTCGGCAACCTGATCGCGACCCTGCGCGAGCGGGTGGTCAACGCCGACAAGGCGGTCTTCTCGATCCACTGCCACAACGACCTGGGCCTGGCCACCGCCAACTCCCTCGCCGCCGTGCGCTGCGGCGCCCGTCAGGTGGAGTGCACCATCAACGGGCTGGGCGAGCGTGCCGGCAACGCGGCCCTCGAGGAGATCGTGATGGCGGTGCGTACTCGCCAGGACCTGTTCGACTGCGACGTGCGACTCGATACCACCCAGATCGTCCCCTGCTCCCGGCTGGTGTCGGGCATCACCGGCTTCCCGGTGCAGCCCAACAAGGCGGTGGTGGGCGCCAATGCCTTTGCTCACGAGTCCGGCATCCACCAGGACGGGGTGCTCAAGAACCGCGAGACCTACGAAATCATGCGCGCCGAGGACGTGGGCTGGAACGCCAACCGGATGGTGCTCGGCAAGCACTCCGGGCGCAACGCCCTGCGTACCCGGCTCCAGGAGCTGGGCGTGGTCCTCGGAAGCGAGGAGGAGCTCAACGCCGCCTTCTCGCGCTTCAAGGACCTGGCGGACAAGAAGCACGAGATCTTCGACGAGGACCTGCAGGCCCTGGTCACCGACGCCAACCTGGACGCGGCCAACGAGCGGGTCAAGCTGGTGTCCCTGCGGGTCTGCTCGGAGACCGGGGAGACCCCGAAGGCGGAGCTGGTGCTGACCCTGGACGGGCAGGAGGAGCCCGGCGTGGCCATCGGTGGCGGTCCGGTGGATGCCACCTTCAAGGCCATCGAGTCCATCGTCAACAGCGGCACCATCCTGAAGCTCTACTCGGTCAACGCCATCACCAGCGGCACCGACGCCCAGGGCGAGGTCACGGTGCGGCTGGAGAAGGGGGGGCGCATCGTCAACGGCCAGGGGGCGGATACCGATATCGTCATCGCCTCGGCCAAGGCCTACATCAACGCCTGCAACAAGATCCTCCAGCCCGCCGAGCGTGCCCACCCCCAGGTCGGGGACGTCTGAGGCGGTGGACGGCGCCCGCCGCCAGGCCTACCTGCGCGCCATGGGGATCTCCCTGTGGGAGCGCCGGCGGGCACCGCTGACCGATCGGGCGGACCCGGTGTCCAACCCCCTGCTCTCGGTGCTTGCCCCGGTTCCCGACCAGGACCCGCCGTCCATGGACGCGCCGGCTACGGCTGCTGCCGCCGAGCTGCCCGCCGCGCCCGCGGCCGCCGGGTCCCTCAGAAGAGGGCCGAGGCGAAGGATGGCCCGCGGGCGCCTGTCATCGCCGACCCCGCCTCCATGGGCTGGGACCAGCTCCAGGCGGCGGTCTCGGATTGCCGCGCCTGCGGACTCTGCGGGACGCGCACCCAGACCGTCTTCGGCGTCGGCAACCGGCAGGCGAGCCTGCTGGTGATCGGTGAGGCGCCGGGTGCGGACGAGGACCGGGCGGGGGAGCCCTTCGTCGGGCGCGCCGGCCAGCTCCTCGACCGGATGCTGGCGGCCCTCGGCCTGCCGCGACCCCAGGTCTACATCGCCAATATCCTGAAATGCCGCCCTCCCGGGAACCGGGACCCCAGGCCCGAGGAGACGCTGCGCTGCCAACCCTTCCTGGCGCGCCAGATCGAGCTGATCGGGCCCCGGGTGGTGCTGGCCCTGGGCCGCATCTCCGCCCAGACCCTGCTCGGCAGTGACCAGCCGGTGGGGCGCCTGCGCGGGCGCTGGCACGAGCTGGGCTCCGGCTCGGTTGCGCTGCGCGTCACCTATCACCCGGCGTATCTGCTGCGCTCGCCCGATCAGAAGGCCAGGGCCTGGGAGGATCTGACGGCGGTGGCGCGGCGGCTGGCCCATTGAGGTGGGCAAACCGGAACCGACTAGAAACGGCTTATGCGGCCATTAAAAAAATTAATTCGTTATTTTAGTAATTACTAATATAATGCAGGCCGTGCGTAGTGATAACGCACATGCGCTTGCTGCAAAACACACAATATCTATCTAACTGGAGATCCACATGAAAAAGCTTGCTACTGCCGCCGCTATCGCCGCCCTGCTGGGCGTTTCCGCTTCCGCCTCCGCCTGGTGGGGTGGTGGTCCTTGGGGCGGCGGGCCCGGTTACGGCAGCGGCTGGGGCGACGGCCTCGGCGACGTGTTCAGCGACATGTTCGGTGACGGCTACGGCGACTTCAGCATGAACATGAGCGGCGGCGGCAGTGGACGTGGCTACGGTCGTGGGCGCGGCTACGGCTATGGTCGCGGCTACGGCTACGGTGACTACTACGGCTACGGCGGCCCCTACGGCGGCTATGGCTACGGTGCCCCCTACTACGGTGGCGGTTACGGCTACGGCGCCCCTTACGGCATGCCCTATGCCGCGCCTTACGCCGCCCCGGTTGCCCCTGCCGCCCCGGCTCAGACCGAGTCCAAGTAAGACCCCGGGTCAGGGACGATCACCGGCGCCCACGGATGGGCGTCAAAGAGAAGGCCAGGCATCCGCCTGGCCTTCTCTTTGGCGTGCCGGAACCCGCAAAACTCGCAGGCCCACTCCCGCTGGTCGATCACGGGTGCTAACCTCCGCGCCGTAACCTGACGCCGGCAATTGACCGAAGGGTCTGCGCGGGGGCGTCCCTCCCGTGGATGTTTCCCGGAAAAGAAACCTCAACAGTCGATCGACTGCCCCGCTACACCAGCGAATTAACGCCGTGTCCGACCGACTGACCAACGCTCCCTCCGCGCAAGGCCCCGCACCCGCGGCGTCCGCAATGCTGACGGCCGCCGAGCGGACAGCCTCCACCGTGCAAGAGCTGCTTTCAGAAAACCAGCGCCTGCGCCGGGCCCTCGGTGCACTGACCCGTGAGGCGGAAAAGAACCAGGCGATCTTCCAGCGCTTCCACAGCCTCGAGCTGTCGCTGCTGGACGCCGGCTCGCTGCCGGAGCTCATCGAGCGCCTGGTGCACCAGACGCGCGACATCCTCGGGCTGGACGAGGTCACCCTGATCCTCGAGGACCCGAAGCGCGAGATTCGCTCTCTGCTGGCGGCCAACGCCCTCCTCCCACCCGCCTCGCCCCAGGTGCGCCTCACCGATGACCCAATCGCCGTGGAGTTGCACGACCGGGGGCTGAGCGGCCCCTGGCTGGGCCCCTATCGGGAACGGCATGCGGGCCTCTTCAGCGGCACCAGGGGCGGTTTGGGCAGCATCGCCCTGCTTCCGCTGACCGCGCAGGGTTGCCTCTTCGGCTGCCTGAATCTCGCCAGCGACGACCCGCTCCGCTACACGCGCCGCCACGGCCGCGACTTTCACAGCCGCCTGGCCAGCGTGGCGTCGCTCTGTCTGCAGAACGCCATCAACCGCGAGCGACTGGTCCTCAGCGGACACACCGACCAGCTGACCTTCTGGCACAACCGACGCTATCTCGAGGCGCGTCTTCCGCAGGAGGTGGCGCGCGCCCTGCGCTACCGCGAGCCCTTGTGCTGTCTGCTCCTCGACGTGGACCACTTCAAGCGGATCAACGACCACTATGGCCACCCCTGCGGCGACCTGGTGCTGCGGGAGATCGCCGATCGCATCAAGGGCCAGCTTCGCAGCAGCGATATCGCCGTGCGCTATGGGGGCGAGGAATTCGTGGTCTTCCTGATCCATGCGACCGAGGACGACGCCTGCAGCATCGCCGAGCGGATTCAGGCGCTGCGTGGCGGGCGCACCCTTCGACATCCGCAAGGGCCAACCGCTGCGCGTCACCGTCTCGGGCGGCATCGCCGAGCTGCGACCGGGGGGGGCGCCAGAGGACCCGGCCGTCCTCGGCGCCGCCATGCTGAAGGACGCGGACGCGGCCCTCTATCGCGCCAAGGCCGCGGGCCGTGACCGGATCGCCTGTTCCGGCCGGGGGCTGGAGGCGCTCTGAGCGCCCGGTGCCGCGGTAGGTCGGGCTTCAGCCCGACAACGACCGCTCAGGCTGCGTCAGGCGCCGCGTCGGGCTAAAGCCAGACCTACGGGGTGCCGGCCTCTGGGGGACCGCCTTCGCCGCTCAGCGACTTGAACAGCACCAGGCTGGCCGTGAAGAAGTCGTCGTTCGGCCTCTCCTTGCAGAGGTCGCGGACCCGGCCGAGCGCCGCGTCGAGCTCGGCACCGGCGAGCACGTCGGACCCCGTGGCCAGATTGAGCCCGCTCACCAGCCCGGCCAGCCACTCCCGAAAGCGCTGATAGTCCGAGTCGCCCAGGTCGGCCGCAACCCCGGGCGGCGGCGCGGAGGCGAGGAATGCGCTGCAGGGCTTGACGCCATAGCCCCAGAGCGTGGGCGCCTGCGCCGCCCGGGAGGGCGCGGCGAACGACACGAACAGGAGCGCCGCGGCGCCGAGCGCCGCGACGTGGTGGCCGAGCTGCGATGGCTTGCGCTGCATTGTCATGATTCCTTTACCGCCTGACTGCAACCCCGGGGTTAACATCCGGGGTTTCGCCGGTCGCCGCGGGTCTCTGCATGCGTGTGTTGATGATGTCGGATGTCTATTTCCCGCGGGTCAACGGGGTCTCGACGTCCATCCAGACCTTCGCCCGCGAGTTCGTGGCCAAGGGTCACTCCGTCACCCTGATCGCCCCCGACTATGGCCATCAGGAGCCCGAGCCCTTCGAGGTCATCCGCATCCGCTCCCGCTATCTCGTGCTCGACCCCGAGGACCGCATCCTGCGGGTGCGTGACCTGCGCCGCCACGCCACCGACCTCGCCGCCCGCGGCTTCGACCTGCTGCACATCCACACCCCCTTCATCGCCCATTACACGGGCGTGGCCATGGCACGGCGCCTGGGTATACCGGCGCTCGAAAGCTACCACACCTTCTTCGAGCAGTACCTGGACAGTTATGTGCCGCTGATCCCGTCCGCCTGGCTGCGCCTGGCGGCCCGCCGCTTTTCCGCCGCCCAGTGCAACGACGTGGACGCCCTGGTGGTGCCCTCCAGGGCCATGCTGGAGGTGCTCGAGGGTTATGGCGTCAGGACCCCGTCCGCGGTCATCCCCACGGGGATCGAGCTCGACCAGTTCAGCGGCGGCGACGGGGCGCGCTTTCGCGCCCGTCATGGCATCGCGCCCGGGCGTCCGGTGCTGGTCCACGTGGGTCGGCTCGCCTTCGAGAAGAACATCGACTTCCTGCTGCGCATGCTGGTGCGGGTGCGCGCCCGGGTCCCCGACGTGCTGCTGGTGGTCGCCGGCGAGGGACCGGCACGACGCGACCTCGAGCGCCGGGCCCAGCGCCTGGGGCTCCAGGGGCACAGCTTCTTCGTCGGCTATCTCGGTCGCGAGGGTCCGCTGGAGGACTGTTATTGTGCCGGCGATGCCTTCGTCTTCGCCTCCCGGACCGAGACCCAGGGGCTGGTGCTCCTGGAGGCCATGGCGCTCGGGGTACCCGTGGTCTCCACCGCCGTCATGGGGACCAAGGAGGTGCTGGCCGGCGGGCGCGGCTGCCTCATCGCCGAGGAGGACGAGCAGGACTTTGCGGACAAGTGTGTCCGTCTACTGACCGACCCCGGGCTTCGCGCGGGCCTGAGCCGGGACGCCGTGCACTATGCCTCGGGCTGGGCCGCCCCCGTCCTCGCCGACCGGATGCTGGCCTTCTACCAGAGCCTGCTGCCCGCGAGCGGCTGGACATAGCGCCGTCGCGCTGCTCAACTTGCAACGGCCCTGGCGCACGCCCATGGTCCGCCTGCCCAACAGGGAGAGCCCGACACGATGTCGACCACAGCGGGTCCTGCAGTCGAGCGCATGGATCTCACCGGCCACCCCGGTCGTTGCTTCGTGCTCGGCGATCTGCATGGCATGTTCCATTCGCTGGAGCAGTTGCTCGCCATCGCCGGTTTCGACCCCGGACGCGACCTGCTGTGGTCCCTCGGGGATCTCCTGGACCGGGGCCCCTTCTCCCCCCGCTGTCTGGGTCTGCTCGAGCAGCCCTGGTTCCGTGCCATCCGCGGCAATCACGAGCAGCTCCTGCTCGATGCGGTGGACGACCACGAGAGCTGGATGACCTGGACCCTCAACGGCGGTGACTGGGCCCTGGGCTATCCCTGGGACGACGCCGACCTTCGCCGCCGGCTCGAGGCCCTGCCCTACGCCGCGGATCTGCGCACCGGCGCCGGCCACTTCGGCCTGGTGCATGCCGACGTGGACCGCTCCCGCGACTGGCCCGGATTCCTCGAGGCCCTGGAGCTGGACCTGGGCGTCGCGCGCGAGGTCGCTCTCTGGTCCCGCACCAGCGCCAATCAGGCCGTTCGCGGCCCGCCGGGGCCCTGGGTCGAGGGGGTCGATCTGGTGCTGCTCGGCCATTCCATCGTCGAGAGGGCCTTTCAGCGGGGCAACATCTGGTTCCTCGACAGCGGCGCCGTGGCCAGCAGCGATCCCACCGCCGCACTCTCCATGCTGGAGATCCACCCCGGGCTCGAGCTCTGGTCGCTGCCCACCGCCGGCGACCCGATCGCCAGCCTCTGGTGGTCGCGCCACATGGAGCGCGTCACCGCGGCGATGACGCGGGCGCTCTGATGCCTCGGGAGATCAGCGCCAGGGAGCTCGCCGCCGCCCCTGGGGCGCAGGTTGCGCCTTCGCGGCGCGTCGGTGTCTCACCCGCCCGCGGCCGCCCGCCCCTTGAGTCCCGCCGAGAGCTCCGGGCCCAAATAGCGGTCGATCAGAAAGCGCCCGAGATAGATCAGGGGCGTCAGCGCGATGGCGACGCCGAACTTGTAGAGATAGTTGACCGTGCCCACCGCCAGGAACAGGTCCATCGGCCACTTCTGGGGGCCCAGCACGAAGGCGATGTAGAGCACCACGAAGCTGTCCACGAGCTGCGACACCAGGGTGGAGCCGGTCGCCCGCGCCCAGATCATCCGCTCGCCGGTGACCCGGCGCACCTGATGGAACACGGTCACGTCGATGATCTGGCCGATCAGGAAGGCGATCACCGAGCCGCCGATGATCCAGAGCCCCTGCCCGAAGATGGCCGTGAAGGCCGCCTGCATGTCCGGTACCCCCCGCTCCGCCTGTATGCCCACCCACCAGCTCGCGGGCGCCAGGCCGATCGCCAGGTAGGCGAACAGAAAGGCGTAGAGGATCAGCCCGACCGTCATCCACGAGAGGAAGCGCACCCCGCGCCAGCCGAAGTACTCGTTGATGATGTCGGTCATGATGAAGACCACCGGCCACAGCAGCACACCGGCGGTGAAGCTCAGGGACCCGCTCTGTCCGAACAGGTTCCAGTTCAGGGGCTCCAGGCCCAGCGTGTCCTCCAGGGCGAAGATCTTCACGCCGATGAACTCGGCCAGCAGGGCGTTGGCGACGAAGAAGCCCCCGAGGAGCACGAACAGGATGGTGGGGCGGTTGAAGGTCATCGGTGGGCCTGCCGCGGGCTGGGGGTTGCGACCAGTTGGCGGCCAGACGCCACGAAGCCAAGCTCGGCCGAGCTGCCGGGCTCACTCGCCCGGGCCCTGCGCCCTGGTTACGACTTCGGCAGGGTCACCCCGCGCTGACCCTGATACTTGCCGTCGCGGTCCCGGTAGGAGGTCTCGCACTCCTCATCGGATCCGAAGAAGAGGATCTGGGCGACGCCCTCGTTGGCGTAGATCTTGGCGGGCAGCGGCGTGGTGTTGGAGAACTCCAGGGTCACGTGACCCTCCCACTCGGGCTCCAGCGGGGTCACGTTGACGATGATTCCGCAGCGGGCATAGGTGGACTTGCCGAGGCAGATCACCAGGGTGTCGCGGGGGATGCGGAAATACTCCACGGTGCGCGCCAGCGCGAATGAGTTGGGGGGGATGATGCAGACCTCGGAGCGCAGGTCCACGAAGCTGTTGGCATCGAAGTTCTTGGGGTCGACGATGGCCGAGTTGATATTGGTGAAGATCTTGAATTCGTCGGCGCAGCGGATGTCGTAGCCGTAGCTCGAGGTACCGTAGGAGATGACCCGCCCGTGCTCGCCCTGCCGCACCTGGCCGGGCTCGAAGGGCTCGATCATGCCGTGCTCCGCCGCCATGCGGCGGATCCAGCGGTCGGATTTGATGGCCATGCTCTGTCCCCCCGGTCGATCGAAGGGGTGCAGGGTACAACCGCCGCGGCCGCCCTGCCAGCGGCGCGGGCGTCCCGTGTTGTGGGTGGGCGCCGTACTGCTAGAGTTGCGGGAGAGCCCCCCCGGCGCCCCGCATTTGAGGGGGCCCGCCGCCCGACACCTCGAGAGAGCGAGCCATGAGCCATTGCCGCCTGATCTATCAGAGCACCGTCTCTGACAGTCCCATCGACAACGAGGCACTGCGCGCCCTGGTGGAGCGCAGCAGCGAGCGCAACAAGGCCGCCGGCATCACCGGTCTGCTGCTGCTCTCTGGCGATCAGTTCCTGCAGGTGCTGGAGGGGCCGTCAGACGCGGTCAACCGGCTGTTCGCCCGTATCATGCGCGACCCGCGCCATCATGATGTCCGGCTGCGGAGCTTCGAGCCGATCGGCGACACCTATTTCGACGACTGGAACCTGTCACTGGTGGACCTGTTCGACCTGCCGAAGGGACCGCGGGAGCTTCTGGCTCGAAAATACCGGTCCCACGAGGGGGCGGTCGAGATCCCCGAGCGGCTCCACGAGGTCTACGCCCTGCTGCTGGACGCCCGCTCCATCTGCGTGAACCGCCCCTGGGAGGGGCCCGATCCAGCCTGAGCAGGTGACCCGTCTGCGGCGCCACGCCCGCCGGACGACGCCCCCCTGACCCCACGCCAAAGGCCTCCCCCGAGCGGCATCCCAGCCCGCCGGCTCAAAGGCCGTGCCTACCCCTTCGCACCGGGTCCGGCCACTCCTGAGCGCCCGGAATTCCAGCCGAGCCGGAAAAAATGACAAAACGCAATTATGCGAACGAAATAGTGTGCGCCCCGTCACAGCTTTGTATTACCCTTTCGTAACAAAGCGAATCGTCGCCATCGGGCCGCGGGTCTCCCGATCCCCTCAGCAGGATAGACATGCGCAAGAAGCCATCCATCACCAAAACCGCCTCGCCCGTCGCCGGGGAAGGGCTGCGCTGCGGTGAGGTGAGCTGGGACCGGGTGGCGGACTGCCGCCACTGTGCCATACGCCAGCAGGCGCTGTTCTCCGCCCTGCGCGGGCCCGACTTCGAGCGCATCTTCCTGCCCATCCGCAGCGCCGTGATCGGCGCCGGCACCGAGCTCTACCGCGAGGACGGTGCGGTCGACGCCGTCTACACCATCCGCCGCGGCAGCGTGAAGCTGATCAAGCAGGTCGCCGGGTCACGACGGGCGCATCGTGCGCCTGCTCGGGCGCGGGGCGGCGCTCGGGCTCGAGGCCCTGACCCACGGGCTCTACTGGCACACCGCGGTGGCCCTGCGCCAGGTGGAGCTGTGCCGCATCCCGCTCCCGGTCTTCCAGGAGCTGCGCTCACGCAACGTGCAGTTGGCCGAGCGGGTGGTCGAGCAGTGGGAGGCGCAGATCAACTGCGCCGACCGCTGGCTGGCCGAGCTCAACGTGGGCACGGTGGCCGAGCGGGTGCACCGCCTGCTCGCCCTGCTCACCGAGCTCGAGGGCGGCGAGGCCCACCGCATCGAGCTGCCGCCCATGACCGACATCGCCTCCATCCTCGGCACCTCGCGCGAATCGGTCAGCCGCACCCTCGCCGGGCTCAAGCGCGGCCCGGCCCTGCGCCGCGTCGCCCCCCACACCTACGAGTGCAACCTGGAGGCGCTGTCGTGATCACGCGCCCCCATCGCAAAGCCCGCGGGTCGCGCCGCGTCGCGGTCGCAACCCAGCCCGACGGCACGACGCCGCACAAGGCGGCTTCGACGCGACCTTGCCGCGGAGCAATATCAGAAAGTTCAAATATTCCGAAATTCCGGCGACTTGCGGGCCAGTCGCCGGCTCAGAGTTTCGACGGCCGCCCGGCTGCTGTGCAGCCCGGGTGGCCCGAAGGAAAGGGAGGCAGGGATCCACGGAGGGCAGCGGGTGAGGAGTAGGCAAAAGCAGTGGGAGCATCGGCCGGCGTCCCGTCGGGTGCTCGAGTCGGCGCGACCCGCACAGCTGCGATGGAAATTGGCCGCATCCACAGGCGGCTGCCGAAATGAAACTGTATGGAGATGAGAATGATCACTGAAAACAGAAAGTTCCGCAGGTCGTCCCTGGCCCTGGCCGTGGCGGCCGCAATCGGCCTGGCGGCGAGCGCCAACACCCAGGCGTTTGAGTCGACCCACGACTTTTCGATCAACGACATCCAGGGCGCCTTCACCGGCAGCACCTACGGTGCCGCCGGTGCGGTCACCGACCCGACGATCCTCTGCGGACTCGGCGGCTCACCTGCCCGGACCGACGTCGCGCCCGTCGTCCGGACAAGCAGGGCGTGACCCTCTACCCCATCGACAGCGAGTTCGGCTTCTACATCGTCGACTTCCTGGGCGCCGCCCAGAAGTACCGCGACGACAACTACCTGGAGGGCTACGCCGGCAACTTCACCGACGCCGTCACCGGCGTCCCGGCCTCAAGGTCTCGAACCAGGCCACCGACACCTACAAGGTCAAGCCGCCCTTCGGCACCTGGTGCCGGGGCCTGGGCGGCAACTCCGTGAAGTGCGAGACCGAGCACTACACGGTGATGGAGCACGTCCTGAGCTGCCACGAGGTGATCCCCTACAAGTTCGCGGATCCCGTCACGGGCACCCAGGAGGTGCAGTACGTTCGACGACCTGATCCCGGACGACTACCCGAACGTGCCTCCCTACGAGCTGCCGGCCCAGAGCAGCTTCGACTGCGACCTGGCGGGCCTGGACGATGCCCAGTACGTGGTCTCGGGTGGCGTGGTCACCGACACCCTGCTGACCAGCAACCGTCCATCGCGAACGGCGGTCAGATGGACGCCAACGACCTCACCACGGTGCTGGACAACTTCTCGGTGAGCAACGACTACACCATCACCCTGAAGGACGACGGCAAGCCGGACTACCACTGGGGCACCCTGATCAAGCGTCCGAACGACATCCGCATGTACGCCCGGTTCGACGTGCCGCCCGAGTGGACGGCGCCCGACGCCCCGGCCGACGGCTACACGGTCAACAAGGCCTGCTCTACGTCACCCACTGGATCACCAACAACCCGAACGACCAGCTGCGTCCCGAGGACATCGAGAACGAGGCGGCCACGGGGCGCAAGCCGTCCTATCGGATCGACCCGGCCGATCGCGGACAGCCCGGACCCGACCGCGACCGTGTGGAAGTCCACCGTGCCCTGCTACGAGGGCGATGCGGACACCATCGACACCGAGGAGGGCGGCCAGGACCCGACCTTCGCCGGCATCGGGACCTACCTGAAGAACACGCCCTGCGCCTACACGGACGTGCGAGCAGCCGATCCATGTGAGCCGGGAGCGACAACTGCTACCCGCAGCCCCTGTCCTCGGACCTCACGGGCGGTTTCACCAACGCCTTCTACACCACCATCAACCGCGACCCCTTCGAGTGGTCCTATCGCGGACACCAGGGATCCGCCGACGTGTTCAACTTCGTGGGTTGCGATGGGCCGATCGATGCCATCCCCGCCCCGACCTGCTCGGTGTATAAGGTGACTGCAGGCGGTGCCGCGACTGTCGCGGTCCCGCCGGACGAGTTCGAGAACCTCAGCTTGGTGTCCGGCCCGCGCTGGCGCCTGAAGGCCAACAAGTTCGGCCAGGACCTGCCGGGCCTGGAGATCCCCGCCCAGGAGTGCAGCCCGCCCCCGTTCGAGCGCGACAACATCAAGTACAACGTGGGCGACCTGACCACCACGGTGGTCAACCTGCTCGACTGGGACACCGCAAACAAGGGGCCATCCCCCCTGGCCAACAGCCTGGGCTGGACCGACACGACCGTGGTGCCGAGCGCGGACGGGCGGAGTGCACCCTGGCGCACAACCCGTTCATCACCATCATCAATGCCGATCCCGCGACGCGAGTGCGCGCTCGCCGACGGGTGCCAGGCCCATCACCAGCAACGGCCTGCCGATGAGCGACGGCTTCGACCTCGCCGTCTACGTGAAGGGCGACCGCAAGTCCGAGCGCGATCTACAGCGCCAGGCTCGTGATCGAGTACGAAGGCAGGTCCCGTCGTGCCGCCGGAAGAGGTCGACGCCGCGTTGACCGGCCTCGACGCGCCCGATCGCGTCACGCTGGGCTCGGAGGTATCCATCGTCGTCACGGTCTCGAACGTGGGTGAAGTCCCCATTGGTGGTGACGGTTCCGTTGTCAGCGTGACCGGTGTGACCAATCGCGACGACCTTATCGACCTGGGGCCAGTGGAGCTCCCCGCGATACCGGTTGGTGAGTCGGGGACCGTGACTCTTGATGATTGGATCGCTGTCGGGACCAAGCCGTACAAGGTGGATTGGACAGCCACCGTGACCGTCGAGGGTGACGAGAACGCGGCCAACGACACGGCCACCGCGCTGACCAAGGTCCGCAGATAATAGGAAGATCGAAGAGCCCAGGGTAGGCCACGTGCCTTCCGCAGGGCGTTTTGGGGGGAAGCCTCGGCTTCCCCCTTTTTCTGTGGCGGCGGCCGTGCAGCCGATGGATCCCGCAGTCGCGCGGCCTCCGCTCGCCCCCGCAGCCCGCGCAAGTGATCGCCCGCAGGCGTGGGGCCCCATTTGAGGTTAAAGATTGTGCCAACTTTAAGGCTCATGAATTTGGCGGCGCTGGTCCTCGGGTTGTCGCTGACCAGCCAGGCTTTCTCCCCTTCTCGCGCCGGGGACGGTCCGACGGCCGAGCCTGCACCGCTGCCGGTACCCGGCGGTAAGGGCCCGGGCATGGGGCGCGGCTATCAGCAGAGCACACCCGGCCCCGGAAGGGGTTCTCCGGGCTACCGCGCCGGACGCGGGGAACCCGGACCGGTACCGCCACCAGCATCCCCGGTTCCGAGCCCTCAGGGTGGGGGCCTCTCCCGTGCCCGCCCGAGTCCTGACCTCGGGTTCCCACCCCCGGCGGCGGACTACCCCGTCTACGGTCCCCCCCCGGGCCTGGGCCACGGCTACGTCCGTCAGCGCCCCCGCGGCGGCCCGGGCTACCCGGGCCTGCGCGGTCCGGGCACCGGATACCCCCGGCACCGCCAGTACGGGAACCCGCCCCTCTACCCGATACGGCCGTCCCAGGGGCAGAATTAGCCGTCGATCGGCGCCGGCCGGCGCGCCAGAGAGCTTCCGGCCAGGCGGTCTTGCATTCGGACTCGGAGAGATGACTGCGATGCGAATCCCCCCAATCTATCTGGCCCTGGTGGTTATGCTGGCGCTTCCCGTCGCCGCGGGCGCGGCCGAGCCGCCGCCCGGGTTCACCACGGCGGCCGCCGGCGGCGACGTTCAGCTTGTACGGCAGTTGCTGGCCGAGAACCCGGACGCGGAACTCAAGGGTGCCGCGGGCCGGCGGGCGCTCCTGCACGCCGCGGGGGTGGGCAACGCCGAGATGCTCGAGGTCCTGCTCGACCGCGGCGCGGATGCCAACACGAGGGCAAAGGACGCCATCGCCCGCACCCCTTTGATGCTCGCCGCGGCCGGAGGCCATCTCGAGGCGATCGACATCCTGATCTCGCGAGGGGCGAAGCTCGACACCCGGGACCGCGGGGGCAAGACGGCGCTCGCCTGGGCGACCCTCCAGGGGCGCACCGGGGCGGTCGAGCGCTTGCTGGACAAGGGCGCGGACGTCAATGCGCGGGACAATGGCAAGGTCACGCCGGTGCTGCTGGCGGTGGGCAGGGCCGACGACGCGACCCTGCGGGTGCTGGCCGAACGGGGGGCCGACCTCGAGGCCGAGTCGCAGCAGAACAAGATGACGCCCCTGCTGCTCGCCATCGAGCGCGGCGGGGTCGACACGGTGGCCTATCTGCTGGAGCGAGGGGCCAAGGCCGACGGCGCCGAACAGCGAGGGGCTCACCCCCTTGATGAGCGCCGCCGGCAACGGCCAACCGGAGATCCTGGGCCTGCTGCTGGCCCGCGGGGCGGACGTGAACGCGAAGCAGAAGGACGGCTGGACGCCCCTGATGTACGCCGCGGCGGGGAAGCACGCCGACATCGCGAAGACGCTCCTGGAGCGGGGCGCGGACGTTTCCGCGGTCAACGGCGCTGGGGCGAGCGCCCTCTCGCTGGCCGCCCAAGGAGGCGATGCCGCCCTGGTCGAGGCCCTGATCGGGGCGGGGGCGGCGTCTGACGTCAGAGACGCCCGCGGCTTCACGCCGCTCATCGTCGCCGCCTGGAACGGGCACAGGGACGCGGCGGACGTGCTGCTCCGCCATGGCGCCGCCGTCGAGGCCCGCGACCCCCGCGGAAAGGCCCCGCTCGCCTGGGCCGCCGAGGGCGGTCGGGACGAGGTTGCGGCCCTGCTGCTGGACAAGGGCGCGGACCCCAACGGGCGCGATGCCGCCGGGCGCACGCCCCTGATCTACGCGGCGATGAAGGGCCAGACGGCGGCGGCGAGGCTCCTGCTCGCGCGCGGTGCGGACCCGACTCTGAAGGACGATGAAGGCGCGACGCGCGATGGACTGGGCGGAGCAGCGCGGGCAGGACGCGGTCGCGGACCTGCTGGGCGCCCCGTCGGCGGCGGCGCCCGGGGAGCAACCCGGAGCGGCGCAGTCCGGAGCCGAGCCGGCCACCGCCCCGGCACCGCAGGACCGGGCCGCGACGCCGGATCAGTCAGCGCCTCAGCCTCCGTCCGACTCGCAGGCCCCGGCACAGGGTGCCTCGCCGCAGGTCGAGCCCGGTCGGGCCCAGGGCGAGACGGCACCGGCGCCTTCCGCCCCGGCTCAATAGCCGCTTCACCCGACGAACCCGTGCAGTTCCGGGATCATTGGGTATCGAAGGCGCAAAAAGAAACCGCCAGGCGCGGCTGGCGGTTGCTCGGACCGATCGCGGGCGGCGGCGCTGGGTCGCCGCCCGAACGGCTAGCGGCTGCCGCCGTTTCGGCCGCCCCCGCTTCCGCCCCTGCTTCCTTTGCGCCCGCCGCTGGTGGCGTTGGAGCCGATGCCTCGACGATCCGGTCCTGGTCGATCGCGTGCGCGACGGCTGCACGGTCCTGCATGGAGAGGGTCGATGGGGCACCCGGGTCACTGGCCATGGTGGTGGCGGCGAACAGGGCGGCGGAGACGAAGAACAGAGACTTGTACACGGTTTTCCCCTCGGGGTTGCGGCATTTGACGTGGCGCTATCCTAGCCGCCCGCTTCGGCCACAAATCGTGACAAAAGTCGCGCCAAATGAGTGAGAATTGTCAATGCCGCGTGGTCGCTGCCTCAACTGTGCTCCCGTTCCGCGTCGGGCCCGTGTAACTAAGCCGTGGACGGCGACTCGCCCGTGAGCGCCCGCGCCTGGCGCTTCATCTTCTCGACGATGGCGAAGACGCCGACGTGCCGGTTGGGGCTCAGGTGCTCTTCCAGGTGCAGGCCCTGAAACAGGGCGTCCACATCCAGCTCCTCCACCTCGGCGGCACTCTTGCCGGAGTAGAGCTGCACCAGGATCGCCACCACCCCCTTGATGATGGCGGTGTCGCAGTCACCGGTGTAGACGAGGGTCGGCGGCGAGCCGCCATTCACGCGAGCGGCCACGTGGACGGTGCTCATGCACTCCCGGACCAGATTCTCGTCGGTCTTGTCGGCGGGCGGCATGGGGGTGAGGCGCTCGCCGATCTCGACCAGGTACTGGTAGCGCTGGTCCCAGTCCCCGAGCAGATCGAAGTCTTCGATGATGGCGCTGATCTCTTGATTCATTCTTGCTGTTTCTTGTTCCAGTCGATTCACCGCCATGCAGGGTCGCGCCGGCTCAGACGCTGAAGGACTCGCCGCACCCGCAGGTGTCCTTGACGTTCGGGTTGCGGAACTCGAAGCCCTGGTTGAGCAGGCTGGAGCGCACGAAGTCGATCTCCATGCCGTCGACCCGCTCCAGGCTGGCGGGATCCACCACCACCTTGACGCCGTGGCTCTCGAACACCTTGTCGGCGTCCTCCACGCCGTCGGCGTAGTCGACGTCGTAGGCGAAGCCGGTGCACCCGCTCTTGCGTGTGGCCACGCGCAGACCCACGCCGTGGCCGCGCTTCTGCAGCATGCCGGCCACGTGGCGGGCCGCCGCTTCCGTGAGTGTGACTGCCATCTGCTGTCCTCCCCCGCAGGGGGTCTCGTTGCCAAACCTCGGATGTAGCCCTGCCGGCGTGCCCTTTCAAGCCCGCGCGCCCGCCGGGTGCTCCTGCCAGCGCGGCGGCGGAAGGGTGACAGGCCGGGGCCGGTTCGATTAAAAGGGGGCCTGTCCCCCGTCGTGTCGGATGGCCGCATGCCCGAGCTGAGGCGAATCGTACTGGATGTCCTGAAACCGCATCAGCCCAATGTGCTGGATCTTTGCGCCGCCATCGCGGTCCTGGGGAGCGATTACCGCGTCTACATCGAGGTGATCGAGGTCGACGAGAAGACCGAAACCGTGACGATCGACATCGAGGGGGAGCGACTCGATTTCGATCGGATCGAGGGCTCGATTCGCGGGCTCGGTGCCACCGTGCACAGCATCGACAAGGTGCTGATGACCGGCGATACGCGTTCCGGTGATTGATCGCCCGGCATGTTGGTGCCAGAGCCGAGCGCCAGATTCCTGCTGCTGATCCGTCGCTCGAGCGCAATCGCGCGGCGTTATCTGGTCACCAACGGCTTTGATGGGACCCTGACCATGCTGGGTCTGATCATGGGTTTTCGCACCGTCGGGCAGGTGCCGATCCAGGTCGCCCTGACCGCCTGCACGGGGGCGGCGGTGGCGCTGGCCGTCAGCGGCATCAGCAGCGCCTACGTGAGTGAACGGGCGGAGCGCCGACGGGAGCTTGCCAGCCCTGCAGCAAGCGATGCTCGACGACCTCAGCGACAGCGCCCACGCCCACACCGCCCGCTGGGCGCCGGTGCTCGTCGCGGTGGTCAATGGCCTGGCGCCCTTCCTGCTCGCCCAGATCGTGATGCTGCCGCTGTGGCTGGCGCGCGCCGGCGCCACGCTGCCCGTCTCGCCCTACGATCTCTCGATCGCCGTTGCCTTCCTGCTGATCATGCTGCTCGGTGTGTTCACCGGCCGGATCAGCGGTATGTTCTGGCTGTGGTCGGGTCTGCGCACCCTGGCGATCGGCGTCGTTACCGCCGCCGTCATCTACCTGGTTTCGCCCTGAACGCTCGACCGAGGAGACGAAAACGGCGCGGCTTCAGTGGCGATGCTCGGTCACGTCCATGCTGGCGGCCGAGGCCATGTCCATCAGCCCCCGCATCAGGGCCGCGCGCTCGCCGGTGGGGATGGTCTCGATAAGCGCCTGTTTGTCCTCGGGGCTCAGGGGCAGGTGGGCACACAGGAGATTGATCAGGTCGCCGTCGGCCATCTTCCCGACGTCGTCCCAGGGGACCTCGACGCCCCTCAGCGTGCAGTAGGCCTTGAGCGAGACCAGAAAGCCCTCCCGGTCCGCCATGGTGTCTTTCTCGTCATGGCAATCCGCCGCGAAGCGTTCCCAGTCCGCGACCACCCGGCGGTAGCCGTTGCGCCCCGCCAGCTCCTCGGCGGCCTGGAACCGGCACACCCCGGTGAGGACCAGGACGATGCGCCCGTCGCTGGTCTCGCTGTAGGAGGTGATGCGACCGACGCAGCCGATACGGTGGATCTGGGGCACCTCCTCGAGCGCGGTCTCGCTGGTGGGCTGGACCATGCCGATCAGATGATCGCTCGCCAAGGCGTCGGCCACCATGCGCAGATAGCGGGGCTCGAAGATGTTCAGCGGCAACTGGACCCCGGGCATGACCACGGCGCCGGGCAGTGGAAAGACGGGGATCTCACGCGGCAGGTCGGCGAAGCTGGGAAAGAAGGGGCTGCGGGTCATGGGAACTCCGGACCGGCTCGGTCACTCCGGCCGCCGACCCCGAAGGGACCCTCGCGGCGGCCTGACACAAAACCCGCAAATGGGGGCGCGACCCGGAGATCCCCAGGCCCCGGGCGCCGCCGCTGTGCGATTGCCACTTGCGCCGGCAGACCTACACGGCTCGGGGCCACAGGCAAGCGGTCCCCGTCTCGAGGCCGCCGCTATCCCGGTGACCCCCATGATCGAAAAGCCCTTCCACGCCTTCGAGAAGATCCTGGCGGCTGTCCTGCTGATCCTGATGTGCGGGGTGGCCGCCATCGCGGTGCTCGAGCTCTGTTTCGTCCTCTACCGCGACCTCACCAGCGCCCGGGGCTTCCTGCTCGACCTGGGCGAGCTGTTCGAGGTCTTCGGCATGTTTCTCATCGTGCTCATCGCCATCGAGCTGATGGCCAGCGTCTAACAAGTCGGTGCACGTGGAGATCATGCTGCTGATCGCCATCACCGCCCTGACGCGCAAGATCGTGGTCCTGGACTCCCAGCCGTCCGATGGCCTCTACCTGATCGGGCAGCCCGTTGCTTGCCCGAACCGGCGGCAGCGAGGTGCGAAAACCCTGGGGAATCACGGACCATTCCCATGACGGGCCCACGACGGGCTCTCCGTTCCGCAAGCGCCAGGCAGCCGAGCTGGGGCCTCGATTCGAAAAATACTTCATCGAATCAGGGGGGTTAATAGATGTGAAAAATATTGCCATTCGTCATTTTTTTAACCGATTTGTGTGCTGGGCATCACAATCCGGTCTAAAGTCTCATTTCTGCGCGCCCGAGTCGCCTCTTTGCGACCCTCGCCGATGCGCCGCTATCTGACCAGGGAATCGGGCCGCGAGGGCCACGTCGCATGAACCCGACGGCGGATCCGGCGGCGCAGGGTTCAATCCAGGAGGACACGACATGATGAAGATTCTTGCTCTGGCACTCGCACCGGTGCTCATCACCGCCGCGACCGCGGCCGCAGCCGCCGGTCCCGCGCGCGGAGCGGGCAGCGCCGGATCGCCTGGCTCGGGTGTCGGCTCCGACCGATACGGCGTTGGCGTCCCCGGATCCGGCGTCGGCAGCCCCGGATCTGCGTTCGGACGATCCGGATCGGGCGCCCGGAGCGCTGGTGCCGGCAGCTCGGGCCGCTCCGGCAATCCCGCCTACGGCGTCGGCGGAACCGGGTACGGCGCCGGTCAGGGCGGCAACAGTTCCGGGCCGTTGGGAAGGGGGGCAGACACCGCAGGATCCGCTGGCGCAGGGCGCCGCGGGCTCGGAACGGGCGCGGACGGCCGGGGTTTTCAGGACTACGGGTACGGGGAGCCGGGCAGGCAGGGCTCCGGGCAGGCGAGGTACAGCTCCCCGGGGATTGGGGGGCAGCGGGGTACGCAGCAAGGCCAGCGGGGAGCGCAGCAGGGCTCCTACGGTCGCGGCGCCGGCGGACAGGGTCGGCGGGGGTCGTCCGGCGGCCCCGATCCCCGGCGGTGGCGGTTCCGCGGCGGCTGAGAGGGCCGCAGGCTGCTGGACCCAGAGACGCGGGGCTGCTGAGGGCCCGGGTTACCGGCGATTCAACCGGCGAGTGCGCCCAATCCCGAAAGATCCGGCGGAGGCTCGCCCTCGAACAGGGCCGGGTCGCAGCGGAAGGTTCGGGGGGCCAGGCGGGTCAGCAAGCCGGCTCGCTTGAGCTCCGCCAGATGGCGGCTAACCGACTCTGCTGACACCCCGAGTATGGCCGAGATATCGGCCACCGGCGGGAGCTTGATCGCGTCGGTCGTGTCGCCGCTGATGTCCGCGAGCAGCCGCATCAGATCGGTCAGCCGGCGCGAGACGGTCCCCGTCCCCAGAAGCGCGATCCAGCGATCCGCCCACACCACCTGCTCGTTCCATTTTTCCATCAGTCCGTGGACCAGAGAGGGGTGCTGGGTGTGCAGATCGGACACGGTGGGAATTGGAATCTGGCACAGGCTGGTGGTCCTCAGCGCCACGGCCGTGTGTGAATAGGCGTGTCCGGCCAGCGACTCGAGCCCGAGCGTGGCCCCCCGTCCCAGCAGACGGACGATCCGTCTTCCCCGGCCCGGGAGGTCCACCATGAGCTTGACCACGCCCACCCGGATCGTGAACACGTATCGGCAGCGATCGCCGGCCTTGTAGATGACGTCGCCGCGACGCAGCAACCCGGTATGGATGTGCTTCGTCAGCCGCTCGATGTCCGGCGATGCGAGGTCGGCGAACAGGGCGGAGCCGCGCAGACTGCAGTGCGCGCAGTCCGAATCACCCTCGCGCAGGAAGGAGACGCAGGCCCCCTGACGATCCCCGTTTCGAATATCCGTGACTGCTGCCATTGAGATGCTCCCTCTCGGTGCAGTGCTCCGCGGCCCATTGCACCGCGGAGGATCCTGGCCTCTGGCGCGCCGCTCAGATCCTCAGTCGGGCTCCTTCCGCAAGCGGTGGCGCGGAGCCTCTGACCGCGACTTCCAATGGTGAGGCTCCGCGCTCACAGAAGGGGGTTGTGCGTCCTTCGGCGGCGTGGGCGCGGACCTCGAGCCTCAAGATATCAGAGCGTCACCAGGGTTCGATCCCGCGGACGGGCGCCAGGCGACTGCCGGGCGGAATGACGGAATCAACGGTCAGCACTGGGGTGCGCCAGTGCCTGGAGACCGCGCGCCATCCGGCAGTCGCCGTGGGTGCGGCCTTGGACTCGAGCGTCCCAGTGCCATATTGCCGAAAGGGTACGGAGGGACTTCTGCCGCGTCGTAGGTGGCCCCGGGAGGCAAGGGCTCGAAGCGGAGCAAGCTTGCCCTCGGTGGTTGAAGGGGCCTCTTGATACTGAACTGGAGGGCAGAGGCCGCGCCCCGGCGCGGCCAGCGAGGAGGGACGGGATGGATTCAGGACCGATGACCGGTGACGGCGGCTGCCCGGGGCGCGAGCGCCTCGCGCTCGACTACCGCCGAGTGAGGGCGCTCACCGAGCGGCTGTGCGAGCCGCTGGAGATCGAGGACTATGTGCTGCAGACGGCGGTGGAGACCAGTCCGCCCCGCTGGCACCTGGCCCACGTCTCCTGGTTCTTCGAGACCTTTCTGCTGCGCCCCTTCCTTCCCGGCTACCGGGTCTTCCACGAGCGCTTCGACTACCTCTTCAACAGCTACTACGAGCAGACCGGGGCCGGCTTCTGGCCGCGGCCCGAGCGCGGCCTCCTGTCGCGGCCCACGGTGAGCGAGGTGTTCGATTACCGCCGGCACGTCGATCGCGCGATGGAGTCGCTGATCGGGCGCTGCGCCCCCGGCGACTGGGCGACGGTGGGCGCCCGCCTGGAGACGGGATTGAACCATGAGCAACAGCACCAGGAGCTGCTCCTCACCGACATCAAGCGCAACTTCGCCCACAACCCGCTGCGCCCGGCCTATCGCGGCGACCTGCCCGCGGCCCCCATCGCGGAGCCCGGTGCGGTCCGGTTCCTGCCCTTCGAGGGCGGCCTGATCGAGATTGGGGCCCCCGCCGGGGGATTCGCCTGGGACAACGAGCGGCCCCGTCACCGGGTCTATGTCACCCCCTTCGCCCTGGCGGACCGGCCCGTGACCAACGGCGAGCTGCTCGACTTCATCGCGGACGGTGGCTACCAGAACCCCGCCCTGTGGCTCTCCGACGGCTGGGCCAGGGTGCGCACCGAGGGCTGGCGCGCACCGCTCTACTGGGAGCAGGGCGCGGACGGCTGGCAGACCATGACCCTGGGCGGCATGCGCTCGCTCAACCCGGCGGAGCCGGCCTGTCACCTGAGCTACTACGAGGCGGACGCCTTCGCCGCCTGGTCGGGGCACCGGCTGCCGACCGAGGCCGAATGGGAGCACGCCGTGGGCAACCGGCCCGTGGCCGGCAACTTCGTCGACGACGGTTGGCTCCACCCGCGACCGGCGGCCGCTGACGGCGGCGCGCCGCGTCAGGCCTTCGGAGACGTCTGGGAATGGACCGCCTCGGCCTATCTGCCCTACCCCGGTTACCGGGCGCCAGCCGGGGCCCTGGGCGAGTACAACGGCAAGTTCATGTGCAGCCAGATGGTGCTGCGCGGCGGCTCCTGCGTCAGCTCCCGGGACCACATCCGGGCGAGCTACCGGAACTTCTTCTATCCCCACGAGCGCTGGCAGTTCCTGGGGGTGCGACTGGCGGAGGATCGCCCATGAGCCGACCCATGCAGGCCCTGAAGAATCAGCCCGAGTCTCCCCGGCTGCGCTTTCACGACTGCCATCCCACCCCCGCCGATCTGCGCGTCGAGGTGCTGGCGGGGCTCTCGGCGCCCAACAAGCGCCTGTCGCCCAAGTTCTTCTACGATCGCCGGGGCTCGGAGCTCTTCGACGCCATCACCGGGCTGCCCGAGTACTACCCGACCCGCACCGAGATCGGCATCCTCGAGGACCACGGCCAGGCCATGGCCGCGCTGATGGGCAAGGGTCAGGTGCTGGTGGAGCTCGGCAGCGGCAGCAGCCTCAAGATCCGCACCCTGCTCGACGCCCTGGAGCCGTCGGTCTATGTACCGGTGGACATCTCGCGGGACCACCTCCTGGCCTCCGCGGAGACCCTGGCCGGTCACTTCCCGGATCTCAGCATCATCGCGCTCTGCGCGGACTACTCGGGGCCCATCGAGCTGCCGCTGCGGGGCGACCGGCGCGAACGGGCCGCCTTCTTCCCCGGGTCGAGCATCGGCAACTTCGAGCCAGCGGCGGCGGCGGCGCTGCTTGGCCGCATCGGCGCCATGCTCGGCGCCGGCGGCCGGCTGCTGATCGGCGTCGATCTGATCAAGGACCGGGTCCGGCTCGAGGCCGCCTACAACGACGCGAGCGGCGTGACCGCTGCCTTCAACCTCAACCTGCTCGCCCGCATCAACCGGGAGCTCTGGGCGGATTTCGACCTCGCCGCCTTCGCCCATCGCGCCTTCTTCAATTCCTGCCCGGACCCGGGTGAGCCCCAGGGCCCCGGCCGCATCGAGATGCACCTGGTGAGCCGGCGCGATCAGCAGGTGCGGGTCGGCGACCGCGTGTTCGACTTCCGCCAGGGCGAGTCCATCCACACCGAGAGCTCGTACAAATACGACCTGCCGGGCTTCCAGCGTCTCGCCCTGGGTGCGGGATTCGCCACCGAGCAGGTCTGGACGGATCGCGACGGGCTCTTCAGCGTCCACTGCCTGCGCTACCTCGCCCCGGTGAAGATCGGCCGCTGAGCCCGGCAGGGCGGGTGAGGATTGGCCGCATACGGCGCAAATAACGCGAAGAAATGAATCGCTGAGAACGATAAAGGCTGGTCTTCAAATTTGCGCATGCTTGCGTCCATTGTGGCCCCCTCGTCCCTCTGCCGGCGCGCCGGTGAAGCCACAATCGAGCGCTCCAAGCAGAAGATGGTCCGCAAATGAACGCAAAAAAATGAATAGCCCAGACACATAAGGGGCTGTTCATTAGTTGCGCGTCTTTGCGTCCTTTGCGGCCTCCCCGTTCTTCTGCCCTCAACCCCCCTGACCCGCTTGAGCCTGGCGGGCTCTTTTTTGGGCCTGGCGCGCCGGGGTAGTATCGGGCTGGAAGGCCCACCTTTCCCCTCCCCCACCCCGAGAGCAGTACCCGATGAAACCAATCTCCCAGGATCAGGCGCTGGAGCGCGATATCGAGCTGTTTACCGCCCTCCTGGGGGAGGTGTTGCGCGAGCACAGCCGCAAGCGCGTGCTGGTGATCGTGGAGCGGCTGCGCGACGGCTTCATGCAGCTGCGCGAGCAGGAGGACGAGGCGCTGCGCGACAAGCTGATGAAGCGCATCGACGGACTCGACGCCCAGACCCTCTCGGAGGTGATTCGGGCCTTCACCATCTATTTCGGTCTGGTCAACACCGCCGAGGAGCTCAACGCCTACCTGATCCGCATGGACCGTATCAGCTCGGGTGAGCGCCTCTGGGTCGGCTCCTTCGACGACACGGTGCGCCAGTTCCACGCCGACGGGGTGAGCGGCGAGAACTTCCAGAGCCTGCTCGAGCACCTGGTCTATCTGCCGGTGTTCACCGCCCATCCGACCGAGTCCAAGCGGCGCACCATCGCCGAGACCTTCCGGCGCATCTTCCTGATCGCCCAGGACCTGCACCGCCAGAAGCTCAACGAGGAGGAGATGGAGGAGCGCCTGCAGGCCATCGTCACCCAGATCCAGATCCTGTGGAAGACCGACGAGGTGCGGGTGCACAAGCCCCAGGTCATGGACGAGGTGCGCCAGGGGCTCTACTTCTTCCGGGAGTCGCTCTTCCAGGCGGTGCCCGAGGTCTACCGCTACCTGGAGAAGGCGGTGCGCCGCGTCTATGGGCCGGCCAGCGGCATCCGGGTGCCGAGCTTCATCCGCTTCGGCTCCTGGATCGGCGGCGACCGCGACGGCAATCCCTTCGTCAGGCCCGAGACCACGGAGCTGGCGGTGCGCATGCACCACGAGCTGGTGCTCCAGGAGTACCTGAGCCGCATCGCGGTGCTGGGTCGCATGCTCAGCCACTCCCTGGGACTCTGCCAGCCCTCGCCCGCCTTCATGGACAGCCTGGACGCCGACGAGGACTACTGGATCGGCACCATGGGCGAGAGCCTGAGGCGCAATGTCAACGAGCCCTACCGGCGCAAGCTCGCCATCATGGCCCATCGGCTCGAGGCCAATCTGACCCGGGTGAGGGCCCGCATCGGCGGCGATCACCACGCCGATCTCCCCGGGGGCTATGGGGGCGACAACGAGTTTCTCGCCGACCTCTATCTGATCCGCGACTCGCTCATCCACCATGGCGACGCGAACGCCGCCGGCGGCCCCCTGCAGGACCTGATCCGGCTCGCCGAGGGATTCGGGTTCCACCTGGTCCATCTGGACATCCGCCAGGAGTCGACCCGACATACCCAGGCGGTCGCCGAGCTCTTCGCCCGCCAGCCCGGCGCCCCCTACTACCAGGCCTTCGACGAGACGCAGCGCCTCACCGCGCTGGCCGAGGCCATCGCCCACCCCCACCCCTTCGTCATCGACAAGGCGACCCTGACGCCGGAGACCCGCGAGACCCTGGAGGTCTTCGAGGTCATAGCGCGGATGCGGGCCGAGATCGGTCGCGGCTGCTTCGGCCAGTACGTGATCTCCATGACCCACGCCGCCAGCCACGTGATGGAAGCGATGCTGCTGGCGCGCCTCGCGGGCCTCGCGGGTCGCGACCGCTCGGGCTGGTTCTGCGAGATTCAGTTCTCGCCCCTGTTCGAGACCATCGAGGACCTCGGTCACATCGACCGGGTCATGACCACCCTGTTCGACGACGAGGCCTACAGCGCACTGCTCAAGGCCTCCGGCAATCAGCAGGAGGTGATGCTCGGCTACTCGGATTCCTGCAAGGACGGCGGCATCCTGTCCTCCAGCTGGAACCTCTACGAGGCCCAGAAGAAGGTCATCGCCCTGGCCGACGACCGCGGCGTGGCCTGCCGTCTCTTCCACGGCCGCGGCGGGACCGTGGGGCGCGGCGGGGGTCCGACCCACGAGGCGATCCTCTCCCAGCCCTCGGACACCGTCCATGGCCAGATCAAGTTCACCGAGCAGGGGGAGGTGCTGTCCTACCGCTACGCCAATCCCGAGACCGCCCGCTACGAGCTGATCATGGGGGTGAGCGGCCTCATCAAGGCCAGCCGCTGCCTGATCGAACCGCCCCGTGAGGACCGCAACGACTACCTGGGGATCATGGACGAGCTGGCCCGTTACGGGGAGCAGGCCTATCGCAAGCTGGTGCGCGAGACCGAGGGCTTTCTCGACTACTTCTACGAGTGCACGCCGCTCGATGCCATCGCCCTGCTCAACATCGGCTCGCGTCCGTCCCACCGCAAGAAGGGCGACCGGGCGCTCTCCTCGATCCGGGCCATCCCCTGGGTGTTCGGCTGGGCCCAGTCCCGCCATACCCTCCCCGCCTGGTTCAGCGTCGGCCAGGCCCTGGAGCGCTGGCGCGGCAACGACCTGGAGCGCCTCGCCAAGCTGCAGCGCATGTACCAGGAGTGGCCCTACTTCCGGGCGCTGCTCTCCAACACCCAGATGTCGCTGTTCAAGGCCGAGATGCACATCGCCAGGGAGTATCTGCGCCTGGCCCAGGACCGCACCCGGGCCGAGGCCATCTATGCCCTGATCGAGGAGGAGTTCGAGCGCACTCAGACCCAGGTGCTCAACGTCGCGGGCCTGCGCGGCCTGATGGAGGAGACCCCGGAGCTGGCCCACTCACTGGCGCGCCGCAACCGCTATCTCGACCCCCTGAACCACATCCAGGTCGCCGCCCTCGAGCGCTACCGCAACGAGACCGACGAGACCCGGCGCGAGGAGTGGCTCGACACCCTGCTGCGCAGCATCAACGCCATCGCCGCCGGCATGCGCAACACCGGTTAAGGCGCGAAGGCGCTTGAGCCAACTGCACACCCAGTAGATCGGGCCAGCCCGACACGGGGCCTCGCGGGAACCCGGGCATCGCCGTCGGGCTGAAGCCAGACCTAGGGCGCGGGCAGTCGCTGGTAGATCTCGTTCATGCGGCGCAGCCGTGCCGGGGTGTCTGCGGTCACCATGTCCCAGCCCAGGCGCCACCGCCAGTTTCCCTCGGTGACCCCGGGGACGTTCATGCGGTGCTCGCTGCCGAGCGCCAGCACGTCCTGCATGGGTACGATCGCGAGCTCGGAGCGCGAGCCCAGTGCCGCCCGCACCATGGGCCAGGGCATGGCCTCCCAGGAGTTGCCCAGCAGCTCGTAGACGAAGCCCTTGGCCCCGTCGTTCAGCGACTCGAACCACCCCAGGGTGGTGTCGTTGTCGTGGGTGCCGGTGTAGACGACGGAGTTGCGCTCGTGACGGAAGGGGACATAGGGGTTCCCCGCCTCGCCGGAGAAGGCGAACTGCAGCACCTTCATCCCGGGCAGGCCGAGGCGCCGGCGCAGGGCCTTGACCTCGGGCGTGATGGTGCCGAGATCCTCCGCCACCAGGGGCAGGCTGCCGAAGACCTCGCGCAGCCGGCCGAACAGGGCGTCCCCCGGGGCCTCGACCCAGCGCCCCTCGATGGCCAGGGGCTCCTCCGCCGGGATCTCCCAGAAGGACTGGAAGCCCCGGAAGTGGTCGATGCGCACCAGATCGAAGAGGCGCAGCTGGGTGCGCATGCGCTCGATCCAGAACTGGAAGCCGTTGTGCTCCATGTGCCGCCAGTGATAGAGCGGGTTGCCCCAGCGCTGTCCGGTGGCGGAGAAATAATCGGGCGGAACACCCGCCACGGTGCAGGGGTGACCCTCGGCGTCCAGGTCGAAATCCTGGGGCCGGGCCCAGACCTCGGCGCTGTCGTGGGCGACGAAGATCGGCAGGTCGCCGAACAGCTTCACGTCCCTCGCGTTGGCGTAGTCGCGCAGCCGCTGCCACTGGTCGAAGAACAGGTGCTGCTCGAAGCCGATGTAGTCGAGCTCACCGGCGAGGCGCTCGCGGGCATCGGCAAGGGCCTGGGGGTCACGGTTGCGCAGTGGCATGGGCCAGCGCCACCAGGGCCTCTCCTGCTCCTCGCCGATGGCGCGGAACAGGGCGTAGTCGGCGAGCCAGTAGGCGTTGTCGGCGGTGAACGCCTCGAGTCCGCGCCACTCGTCGGCATTGGCCTTCGATTGAAATCCCGCCCAGGCGTGGCGCAGCGCCTCGGCCCTGGCACTCTCCGGGGGCTCGACCCCCTCGCTCGGCAGAGCGGCCAGCCAGCCCCGCTCCAGGAGCGGCTGCAGGGCGATGAGCCGCGGGTTTCCGGCGTGCACCGAGCTGGTCTGGTAGGGGGACCCCTCCGCCAGGGTCGGGCCCAACGGAAGGGTCTGCCAGACCGAGAACCCACAGCTCAGCAGGAAGTCGACGAAGTAATAGGCCTCGGGCCCCAGGTCGCCGTGGGGGCCGTGGCCGGGCAGTGAGCTGATGTGAAGCAGCACGCCGGAGCGCCGACGATCGAGCCAGGCGCCAGCGGAGGAGTCGCGGGTCGGGGCCATTGGGTGGCGGGTCTTCCTGTGGCGGTTCTTCGTGGGGCGGTCTGGATCGATCGGCGGCCCCGGCGGGGCCAGGCCCGCTCAGCGCACCTGATTGACGTCCTGCCCCAGCATCTCCGGGGAGACCAGGGTGACCCCGTTGTCGGTGACATAGAAGCCGGCGGCGCGGTCCGCGGCCTGGTCGTAGCCGATCACGGTGCCCTCGGCGATCTGGCAGAAGCGGTCGATGACGGCCCGGCGGATGCGGCACTTGCGCCCGATCTGGACGTCCGGCAGGACCACCGAATCCTCCAGATAGGCATAGGAATTGATGCGCACGTTCGAGAAGAGGAGGGAGTGGCGCACCACGGCCCCGGAGATGACGCAGCCGCCCGAGACCATGGAGTCCACCGCCATGCCGCGCCGCACGTCGTCGTCGAACACGAACTTGGCGGGCGGGAGCTGCTCCTGATAGGTCCAGATGGGCCAGTTCTTGTCGTAGAGATTGAGCGGCGGGGTGACGCCGATCAGCTCCAGATTGGCCTCCCAAAAGGCGTCGATGGTGCCCACGTCGCGCCAGTAGGCCTGCTCACCACTGCGCGGGTCGCGGAAGGCGTGGGCCACCACCCGGTAGCGCCCGATCGCCGCCGGGATGATGTCGCGGGCGAAATCGTGGCTGGATTTAGGTGTGTCCGCGTCACGGATCAGTTGCTCGAACAGGAAGTCCCGGTTGAACACATAGATGCCCATGGAGGCGAGGCACAGGCCGGGCTGCCCCGGGATGGTCTCGGGCTCCTGGGGCTTCTCCTGGAAACGCACCACCCGGCCGTCCGCGTCCACCGACATGACCCCGAATTCCTGCGCCCGCGCCCGGTCGACCTCGATGCAGCCCACCGTCATGTCGGCCCCGGACTCCACGTGCTGGGCGATCATGGCGCCGTAGTCCATCTTGTAGACGTGGTCTCCGGCCAGGATCAGGATGTAATCCGGGTCGTGATTGCGGATGATGTCGAGGTTCTGAAAGACCGCATCGGCGGTGCCCGCGTACCAGGCCGTCTCGACCACCCGCTGCTGGGCGGGCCACAGCTCCACGAACTCGCCGAACTCGCCGCGCAGGAATCCCCAGCCCTTCTGGATGTGCAGGATCAGGGAGTGGGCCTTGTACTGGGTCAGCACGCCGATGCGGCGGATGCCCGAGTTGATGCAGTTGGAGAGCGGGAAGTCGACGATCCGAAACTTGCCGCCGAAGGGGACCGCCGGCTTGGAGCGCCAGGCGGTGAGATGCTTGAGACGCGAGCCCCGCCCGCCGGCCAGGATCAGGGCCAGCGTGTTGCGGGTCAGGCGGCTGACGAACCGCGGGTTCGATGCCGACATGATTCCTCCCCGGTGCTGTCGTGGGCCGGCGTTCCCCCGGCGGGCTTATGGTACCATCTCGGCAGTTGACGGCACCTGTCGATGGTCGGAATCACGGCGACACGTGACTCCAGCCCCATCGGTTCCGGCCGCCACCCGTCAGGAGGCGCGTCCGGTTGCCCCCGGGGCCCCGCCGGTACCCGACGCCGCCGGGTCCCCGGCACTCGGATTCACTACCCCAGGCGCCACACGCCAGACCATTAGGGGTCTGGCCGAGGCCGCCGCTCGCGGCGCGGCCAGGCGGCCGGTCACAGGTGCCATGCGCGCCGAGGTTCATCGCGGAGGATCAGACGATATGGCCACCTCGCCCAAAGCCGCCCCCAAGCTCCCCGAGCCCCTGCAGCGCATCCTTGCGGCGCGCCACCACGACCCCTTCGAGGTCCTTGGGCGGCACCTCACCGGCTCCCGGGCGACGGTGCGTGCCTTCCTGCCCCAGGCGGAATCGGCGGGCATTGTCGAGGCCGGGGCCGCCCTCACCCGCATCGAGGGGACCGACCTCTTCACCTGGGAGGGCGAGGCGGCGAAGGTGCCGGAGCGTTATCGGATCGAGTGGCAGGACAAGGCGGGCGGCAACCGGGTCGCCTTCGACCCCTACTGCTTCCCCCAGCAGCTCGCGGATTTCGATCTCCATCTGTTCGGCGAGGGCCGCCACTGGCACGCCTACCGCTTCCTCGGCTCCCATTGCGTGGAGGTCGACGGGGTGGCGGGTGTGCAGTTCGCCGTCTGGGCCCCCAACGCCGAGCGGGTCAGCGTGGTGGGCGACTTCAACGACTGGGACGGGCGTGCCCATCCCATGCGGGTGCGCGGCGGTACCGGGGTCTGGGAGCTGTTCATCCCCGGTGTCGGCCCCGGCGGCTTCTACAAGTACGAGATCCGTGACCGCTCCGGCAACATCCACGTCAAGATCGACCCCTACGCCAATGCCTTCCAGAACCGCCCCCAGACCGCCGGGCTGATCGCCCCGGCGAGCAGCTTCAAGTGGGGCGACGACGCCTGGATGATGCAGCGCGCGGAGCGCGACTGGCAGCGCCGACCCTTCTCCACCTACGAGGTCCACCTGGGCTCCTGGCAACAGGACGGCAATGGCGGATTCCTGAACTATCGGGAGATCGCCAAGCGGCTGGCGATCTACGTCAAGGAGATGGGCTTCACCCACATCGAGCTCCTGCCCATCACCGAGCACCCCCTGGACGCCTCCTGGGGCTACCAGTGCACCGGCTATTTCGCCCCCACCAGCCGCTTCGGCAGCCCCGACGACTTCCGCTTCTTCGTCGATCACCTGCACCGCCACGGCATCGGCGTGCTGCTCGACTGGGTGCCCGCCCATTTTCCCAAGGACGCCTACGCCCTGGCCCGGTTCGACGGCTCGGCCCTCTACGAGCACGCGGACCCGCGCATGGGCGAGCACAGGGACTGGGGAACCCTGATCTTCAACTTCGGGCGCAACGAGGTGAAGAACTTCCTGCTCTCGAGCGCACTCTACTGGCTCGCCGAGTACCACATCGACGGGCTGCGGGTGGACGCCGTGGCCTCCATGCTCTACCTGGACTATTCGCGCAACGCCGGCGAGTGGGTCCCCAACAAGTACGGTGGCAACGAGAACCTGGAGGCGGTGGATTTCATCCGCCAGCTCAACACCGTCACCCACGAGCAGCACCCCGGCAGCCTGATGATCGCCGAGGAGTCCACCGCCTGGCCCGCCGTCTCGCGACCGACCTACCTCGGCGGCCTGGGTTTCAGCATGAAGTGGAACATGGGCTGGATGCACGACACCCTCTCCTATATGGAGAAGGACCCCATCTACCGCCACTACCACCACGACCTGCTCACCTTCGGGCTGCTCTACGCCTTCACCGAGAACTTCGTCCTGCCCTTCTCCCACGACGAGGTGGTGCACGGCAAAAAGTCGATGCTGGACAAGATGCCGGGCGATGCCTGGCAGAAGTTCGCCTCACTGCGCCTGCTCTACACCTTCATGTTCACCTACCCGGGCAAGAAGCTGCTGTTCCAGGGCTGCGAGTTTGGCCAGGGCCGGGAGTGGAGCTTCTCCGAGCCCCTGGACTGGGATCTGCTGGAGATCCCCGCCCACCAGGGGGTGAAAAAGATCCTCACCGACCTCAACCGGCTCTATGGCGAGCAGCCGGCCCTCTATGAGGTGGATTTCGAGGGCGATGGATTCGAGTGGATCGACTGCCACGACAGCTCCCAGTCCGTCCTGAGCTACATCCGCAAGGACCGCAGCGGGGAGCAGATCGTCGCCGCCGTGTTCAACTTCACCCCGGTGCCGCGCACCAACTACCGCATCGGCGTGCCCAGGGCGGGCTTCTATCGCGAGGCCGTGAACTCCGACGCCGAGTACTACGGGGGCAGCAACGTCGGCAATCAGGGCGGGGTGCGCTCCGAGCCGGTGAGCTGGATGGGGCGGCCCCACTCGATCCCGATCGCCGTCCCGCCCCTGGGTGGGCTGGTGCTGGTGTTCGAGCCGCTGCCCGAACCGGAGGCCGTCTCGCCCGCCCCCGCCGCCGAGCCCGCGCCCGCCACGGACACGGAGCCCGAAGGCACCCCGCCACCCGGCTCCCCCGGCCTGGCGGACTGACCAGCGGGTTTCTTTCGGCTCAGCGGCACCGCTCTTCCCCCTTCCCCCTGGGCGGGGGGAAGGCCGGGATGGGGTCGAAGGCCGGGAGAGCACCGAGGCTCATGCAGATCTGGGTCGATGCCGACGGCTGCCCCAAGGTGATCCGCGACATCCTGTTCCGCGCCGCGGAGCGGGTTCCAGTCACGCTCACACTGGTGGCGAACCAGCCCGTGGCGACGCCGCCGTCGCGCCACATCCGCTCCATCCGCGTCGGGGCCGGCTTCGACGTGGCGGACAACGAGATCGTCCGGCGCCTCGAGCCCGGCGACCTGGTGGTGACGGCCGACATCCCCCTGGCCGCCGAGGTCATCGCCAAGGGCGGCCAGGCGCTCAATCCCCGCGGCGAGCTCTACACCGAATCCAACATCCGCGAGCGTCTGACCATGCGCGACTTCATGGACACGCTTCGGGGCAGCGGGATCGCCACCGGCGGTCCCCCGGCCCTGGGTCCGCGCGACCGTCAGGCCTTCGCCAATGCCCTCGATCGTTGGCTCGCGCGCTCAATCCCGCGCAAAACCTGACCCGGGCGCTCCGGAACAGCGATCGAGTTGGCAGTTGCGCCGCCAGCGGCCTACCTATACTCCCACCCAACGCGCGGCTCGTCCGAGACCGCCGGAGGACCGACGCTGGGAGTCGTCGGTGTCGCACAGCCTAGCTGGGTGAGGCTCCGCGACCGAGGTCCCGGGGCCGTCTGACCATCGCTCCGGGACCCATGGCCATGGCCAATCGCTCCTCATCGAACGTCGTGCCCTTTGCGGCCAACTTCGTGCCCCCCGCCGATTCGCTCTCACTGGACTCCGCCCAGTTGCTGGCGCTGTGCCGCGACCGCCTCGCCCACGGCGTGGCGACCGCCTTCGCCGAGAAGATGGGAGCGGCCGGCGAGGACCTGCTCGGCATGGCCGACCGGGCGACCAGCCTCCAGCAGCAGCAGCTCTATCTGACCACCCTGGAGTTCCTGCGTGAGCGCGGCCAGACCCTGCTGCAGCATTTCCGCGCCGCCTACGTGCAGCGCTTCGACGACGGTGTCGCCGCGATCCGCGTGGGGCGCCGCCGCGAGCGCGCCGATGACCTCGGTGAGCTGCGGCTCGTCGACACCGACGACTTCGAGCGTGATCTGGCCATCGGCAAGCTCTCGGCCCGGGCCGCCTGTAGCTGCGCCAATCAGCTCACCGCCCTGGACCACCGCTTCGCCGCCCTGCTGCACGTGCAGCGCATCAGCCAGGACGACAACCCCCTGCACCCGCGCGCCCTGTTCGCCGCCATGCTGCGGGCCGTCGACGATCTCGGCGGCGGCGAGCAGCTGGCCCTGGCCCTGCTCCACGAGCTCGAGCGTCAGACCGCCGGGGCCCTGCCCGGCATCTATACCGACCTCAACCGCAGCCTGAGCGACTGCGGCGTCCTACCCAAGATCCCGGTCGACCTCGGCCGTGCCCCGGCCGCGCCGCCGGAGCCGGGCGTGGTCTCCGGTCCGGGCCGCGACAGCGAGTGGCCGGCGGGCGCCCAGCCCGGCTTCGAGCCCGGCGCCCCGGCCGGGTCCCAGTCCGGCGGCCCCGCCGCCCAGCCGGCGGCCGACATCTTCGCCCAGCTCGCGCGCGCCATTCAGTCCGCCGCCAACGCGCTGCCCCAGGCCCCGGCCCACCCGGCGCCGCGTGCGCCCCAATCCCAGCCCGCCGCACATCCCGGCCCCGATTCCTGGGGCGCGCTTGGGTCCGCCCAGCTCATCGAGGCCCTGACCCGGCTCCAGCAGGGCCGCCCCGAGGCCTGGTCCCAGCCGCGGCTGGGCCCCGTCCAGATCGACCCGACGGCGGGTCAGGTGCTTCAGCAGTTGCGCTCCACCCCGCTGGCCGGCTCGACCACCCCGGTGGACGCGCTGACCCTCGACATCGTGGCCATGCTCTTCGATGTGGTCTTCAACGACCCCGAGCTGCCCGCCGCCGTGCGGGCCGAGATCGCCAGGCTGCAGATCCCGGTTCTCAAGGTCGCCCTGTTGGACAAGACCTTCTTTTCCAACAAGGCGCACCCGGCCCGCCGCCTCATGGACCTGATCGCCAACGCCGGGATCGGCCTGAACGAATCCGAGACGCCGCGCCTGCAGGAGCGGGTGCGCTCGGCGGTGGACGCGGTGGTCGCCGGGTTCGAGACCGACATCGACATCTTTGCCGCCCAGGCGCGCAAGCTCGAGGACTTCCTGCGCGAGGAGGAGGCGCGCGCCCAGGACCGTACCAGCGAGGCGGTGACCCGCCTCGAGCAGCAGGAGCGTCAGCAGCGGGCCAAGGGCTTCGTCGCGAGCGAGATCGAGAGCCGCATCCAGCGGCGCAGCGTGCCCACCCTGGTGGCGGACTTCCTGAGCCGCCACTGGCGCCTGGTGCTGGTGCGCGCCTACCTGCACTCCGGCGAGGGGGGGGCCACCTTTACCGCGGCCCTGCGGGCCATGGACGATCTGCTGTGGAGCGTGGAGCCCAAGGGCGACTCCGAGGAGCGCAACCGCCTGCTCGGCGCCCTGCCCGATCTGCTCGCGCGCCTGCGCACCGGGCTCGATGCGCTGGGTCTGGGCGATGCCTGGGACCCCTTCTTCGCCCAGTTGATCCGGCTGCACATGGAGGCCCTGCACCGGGAGGGCGGGGGCGAGCCCCCGTCCGTCGATCGCCGGGCGCGGATCAGTTCCGTCGAGGACCCGCCCAGATACAACCGCCGGCGCACCGACCGCCACCCCGAGGCCCAGGTCCCTGTCGACCAGATCCGATCCGAGCAGGCGCCGTCCGTCGCCGCATCCGCGGCGCCCGTCGAGCCGCCCCGGCCCGAGCCGGTGCCCGCGCCAGGCCCAGGCCGCGCCCGAGGCCCCCAAACCGCCGCCGCCCGCCCCCGCTGACCGCCACCTGGCCCTCGCCCAGTCCCTGGAGGCCGGCGCCTGGGTCGAGTTCGAGAGCGTGCGCGGCACCCGCAGCACCATGCGTCTCGCCTGGGTCAGCGCCTTTCGCGGTGTCTATCTGTTCACCAACCGTCAGGGCGAGAATGCGCTCACCCTCGCCGCCACCAGCCTCGCCGAGCGCCTGCGCAAGGGCACGGCCCGGGTGCTGAGCCAGGACCGGCTCACCGACCGCGCGGTGGCGCGCATCCTGGGAGAGGCCAACGCCGAGACCGAGCCGGCCGCACCCCCGACTCAGCCCTAGGATGGCCCCGTGGGTGGCCTGTTCATCGGACCCGACGCCGGGAAGGGCCTCGCTTCTGTACCATTTACACCACGATTTTTTTCGGTCTCACCCCTAAATTCGCCTACGCGAGGATGAAAGATGCGCCGATGCTAACAGCGCCGGCTTTCGTTGCGTTCCTGCGACTGTTTTTTTCTCGCATCAGCTGGTTGACCTGGGTCGCGCGGTCTGCTAGCTTTACCCACGCTTCGCGGCGATCGTTTTCGATCCGTCGCATAAAAACAACAGTTTCGACTCGGAGGCTGACACTTGCGCGGATCCCTCGGCTGTTTGGCGGCACTCACCCTTCTCTCCCTGGCCGGTGCCCCGTGGGCCGCCGCCGAGGGTGAGACCCAAGCCCCCGCGTCGCCAGCCCCGACCGCCGTCGCGTTGCCCGGTCCGGTTGCGCCCGTAGGCGGCACCGAGGGTCCCCAGGACCACGCCTCCCCGTCGGCGGAAGAGGCGGCTCAGGCCAAGCGGCGCGAGCTGACCCCCGAGGAGGCGGAGCGCCAGCGCCCGCTGCGCGAGCGGGTGGAGGCGCGCTGGCAGGCCGTCATCGCCCGGGACTTCGCCAAGGCCTACGAATACGAATCCCC
>CAVOUZ010000014.1:0-48390 GCA_963699735.1 uncultured Gammaproteobacteria bacterium | reverse complement strand
CAAAGGTCGTTGAACACGGCAAATCCGTTCTAGGCCGCCGACGCCTGGAGGGACTGCGGGCGGTAGCGGGAATTGTCGGTCATGCGTAGGTAGTCGAAGACCAGGCGGACGTTGCGCGCCAGGCGCTGAATCGTCGCCGCGACGGTATCGCGGGACTTCGCCCGGATGGCGCCGATGGCGAAGCGGCGTAGCGCGGTGATGTTCTCGGGACCGTGTCCGGTGCGGATGGTGCAGCGATCCTCGTCCCAATTCCAGTCGAGGATGTAGTGGCAGCCATTCTCGACGGTCCAATGGGCGCGGTTGAAGGCCAGTATGGCGGCGGCGCTGGCGGTTGCCCGGGGATGACTGGTGACGCCGTAGACGGTTTCGCTCTTGGTCTCGCCGGTGGTCTTCTCGATGGTGGGGCGCTCGATGACGAAGACCTGGCCAACGCCGGGAAAGTCGAGGTAGTCGTTGAGGGCGGTGCTGGTCCAAATGGCGCGCTGCTCGATGCGGCCATGGGCCAGGGTGAGCGGTTCGGTGAAGTCGGGTGTTGCGCGGCCCTCGAAGATCAGGCGGATGTCGTCGCGCAAGATCGGCTGATTGCCTTTGACGGTGAAGACGTAGTCGGCGTTGCGCTCGAGGAGGTATTGGGCGAGCTTGCGTTGGGTCAGCAGCGCGTCGGCGGTGATGGTCTTGCCGGCAATGTCGATAGGTTCCAACAGCGGGATGACCATCCCGATCTCGTTGGTCTGCTTGAGCTCGTCGCTGCCGCCTACGGGCAGGGAGGCGACTTTTTTTGGGTGTGGCAGGTCTGGCTCTGGTGGCCGACGACGCCGAGCATGTGGGCCTGGCGGCCGTCGGCGTCGATGGCATTGCACATCGTCTTGCCGTCGATGGCCAGCCCCTCGTCGGCGGCGGCACGCTGGAGGTTCCAGCGTTGCAGGGCTTGGTCCAACTCCTGCGGGTCAACGCGGGTGAGGACCTCGCGGATGACGGTGCGGCTGGGGACCAAATAGTGACGGTTGCGGTAGCAGCAGCGAAAGCGTGCCCGCGCCTTCTGCCCCAGGTCTTCGGCCCACAGGCTGATGGCCTTGTAGCCGCGCATCCCGCACCGGGTGGCACCCGCGGCGATGGCCAGCACCGCGGGCAGGGGATGGCGTCGTCCCTGGCCGCGGCGGGGGTCGGGGATGTCGGCAAAGAACTCGGGCAGCGACACCATCTGTTCGGCGCTCAACATGATTTTCGGGGCTCCGTGACGATACTGGGGGTCGAGTACGGGACCTGACAGGCAGGCTCGGGCTTGGGCGTGCAGGGGGCGGACAAAGACGCGCTTGGCGGCGCTCGGATCAAAGCTGTAGCCGCGCGCGGGTGCGCCGAAAGCCGCGGGTGTCGCCCACATAGCGCCAGTTGGCGGCGCGGTAGATCGTGCCGTGAAAGCGCCGCGGATCGACGAAGGTCTCCAGCAACAGCAACGGGTAACCGAAGCGCTCCGGCCAGTCGCTGGCCAGGCGGCGCTCGCTCAAGGCCAGCACCCGCGAGGCGAGGTTCGCGACGTGGTACTCGGGCAGGATCAGAAACCGGCTGTTGTTGGCGACCAGATGTAGGCGGTCGTATTGGTGGCGGAAATCCCACCCGATCCAGGCGTCGCGCGCCGCGCACTTCCAGGCCGCCGCCGAGAAGCTCAGCAGGGCAAGCCACTGCCCGTTCCAGGTGGCGACATACCACAAGGTGTGGCCAATCTTCGGCAGCGCCCCGAGGTAATGATGGGCCTCCATCAGGGCCTGGAAGCGTTCCTCTTCATGCGCCGCAACGGGTTGTAGGAGAATCTCTCGCAGGTTCAAGCGCCGGGCCCCGGACAACGGACGTCGACGGGCGTTATACCCGCTTGGCCGGGCGTTGTCCAGAATCGAGGGCAACTACAGGTTGCGACAGATAATCTTGGTTAGGGCAGCTTCGCCCTGGGTCGTTGAATACTCATACGGAAACTACCTCATTCGTCGATCAATGAAAACGACGGGCGCCATTCTTAGCGGAGCTTGAGTCACTGGGGCTATTGTTCCGACGATCACATGCGTGAGCCCTGTAATCACAAATTGCATCCCGATGGCGGCTACTAGCAGACCCGGTATGCGGGTCAGGATGCTCAGGCCAACATCGCCCCAAGAGACGCCGCAGCGGCCTGCCCGAGACCAGAATCACGAGCGTCACGAAGGCAATGCCGATCGTTACACCGATCAGCCCCAACGATAGCGCCGGGTCGCTCGCCTTGCGGCGCCAATTTCCACCTACGGCGATTCCTGAAACTTGAGGGCACCTCCATGTGCCGCGTTCAGCGCCGATCGAATCGGCGTTTCCCTAGAGCTTCGCCTCGAACTTCTTCCACTCGGCCTCGACCTTCTGCCAGAAGCTTTCCTTTGGTGCCTTTTGGCATTCCTGGATCACGATGGGTACCACCGACTCCACCCCCTCCACATCCACCGCCTCTGCCTCCGGCTTGCCGCCCTTGCCGTAGGCGACCGCCCAGTAGACCGCCTTGGGCTGGAAGCTCTCATCGAGACCCACGAAGTCCTCGCAGGTCATCTTGTCCAGCGGCTTCTTCGCCGCCGCCTTGTGGGACGCGGACTTGGGAGCGCCGCCCGTATGCGCGAGGTTCAACTTCTGGCCGGCCTCGACCTTGTCGGACGTCAGCTTGTTGTGCTGCTTCAAGGTCTCGACCGGCACCTCGAACCGCTCGCTGATGGCGAACAGGTCATCGCCCTCTACCACCACATAGGTGGCGGTGACCGTGTCGTACTTACCCTCCGCATGGGCGCGCGGGCCCTTGTCGGCGGCCAGGGCGCCGGCGGTGGCCAGCAGGGCGGTCAGGGTCAGTGCGGTGCAGAGGCTCCGAAGTCTGCTGGGGCAATGCTGGAAAGCCAATGGCATGGTCAATCTCCTCTTTCAGGTTGGTTGTGGAAGCGAATGCGCTGCGCCATCGAGGGCCCGATCAGACGCGGCGACAAGCCACTCGGATGCTTGGGGGCTCGATATCGGGGCCATCGGTCAAGTGGAGGTCGGGGCACTGGGTCAGGGGTCCCGCAGCGGCGTGGCGGCCCGCCCAGCGCTGAATCGGGCACTAGTCCAGGTTGCCCTTGCGGTGCTGGTCATAGAGATAGCCGCCCAGGGCACCGACGCCGACCCCGATGAGGGCGCCGGCGCCCGCCTCGGCGGTCAGGGATCCGATGGCGGCGCCCGCGGCGGCGCCCATGAGGGCACCGCTGGCAGTGCGCGTGCCGGTCGTAGTGCCACAGCCGGCGATCGTCACGGTGGTGATCAGCAGGGCCGGCATCATGATCTTGAGGGAGTGAATTTTCATCGGGGGAAACTCCATGGATGCTCCGGAATTGTTCGCGCGGCTCCGGGTGGAAAGATAGGGATCAGCCCTTGCAGGGATATTTGGCGGCGAGGGCGCGGACCAGACCCACCGCAGGCTCCTCACCCATCAGCTTGGCGTCGCCCGATTGAGCCGCTGCCCAGGCGTTGAAGGCAAGCACGCCGTCGTCGACGGTAGCGCCCTTCGGAAGACAGAACAGCCGCTTCATCTTCCCCGGTTTGCTGATCAGGTCGTGGTATTGGGCGACGCCCTCGATAAAGGCGCGGCATGCCTGACGGGTCACGACATACTCCGCGGCAGTGGCGGGCACGGAGCAGACCGCGTAGAGGTTGCGGGTGCTGTCCAGGCGAAGATCGGCGTTCTCCACCGCGCCCGTCTGGCCCAGGGTCAGGGCGATTCCGGCGGCAATGCCGCCGGCGAATCGAATTGCGGTTTGGATCGTCGGCCTGGCTCGATGGGAGCGCGCGAGGGGGGACTTGTCCTTCATCATCGTTCTGATCCTCGAAATTCACGTACTGATTAATAGAGACGGGTGGCTGATTGAGTCTGTCCAATCAGCACCCGCCGTGGTTGCTTGCTTTGGGCCACACCTAGCGACGAGGCGTCTCTGGCAGCCGGCTGCCCCGCAGCGCAGGTGCAGACTACTTCATGGCCTCGATCTCACCTGGCCGCCAGGTCTGGTCGAACCAGGGCTCCAGCGGGCCGTAGAGGCGCAGGATCATGAACCAGCCCTTGCCGGGAATGGTCTGCACCCAGTTGTTCTCCTTGCCTGCCGGAGGCGTGGGGCCGAAATAGACATCGACCGAGCCATCCTCGTTGATGAGCAGATCCTTGTTCTGGCTGCTGACGCTGGGGAACCGCTGGTCGGTCTGGATCATGGAGCGGGTCTGGTTGTCGTAGACGATGACCGACCAGAAGTCCTTGACCGGAATATTCGGCGGCAGGCGCAGCTTATAGTTCTTTCCGCCCTCGAACGGCTTGCCGTCGGCATCCTGGGCGCTCCAGGGATACTGTGAGCCCTTGCCGACCATCTTCTCGGCCATCGCCGGGGTGACGCCGGTGGCGAAGTAGTAGAAGAAGGCCGCACCGTCCAGGTTGGCCACCCCGGGTGCGCTCTCGAACTTGTAGCCGCCGAAGAAGGGCAACCGCCACGGGCTGTCCGGATAGAAGTAGGCATCTTTGCCGCGAATCCGGAAGGCGATCGCCCTGGCAGTGACCGCACCGATGTTCGCGGCGTCGGTCAGGATCTTCCTCATCCGCTCGTCCGGCTCGAAGGGCTTGCCCTTCTCGATTCCGATGGATGCGAAGAGACCCAGCGTGGTCGGGTCGCTTCCCCCGGCCGGCTCTTCCTGGATCACCTGGTTCAGCAGGCTCCAGAATGTGTAGTCCCCGGGCGCGACGAAGTTGGCCGGTATCCCCGAGGCGTTGACGAATTTCATCTCCGGCGGATTGGCCGCATCGGCAAGGGGGTAGATCTTCAGGTTCGCCTTGACCGACTCGACGCCCGGCTTGGGCGAGCCGTCGACCAGGAAGGAACGGAACGGCATCCAGGTGCCATAGGTGCTCGGACGCACGACGTAGTAGCCGTCCGGCACCGCACCGGTGTAGCCGGGGGGGAGGATCAGGTACTTGCCACCCTGACCGTGGTCGGGACCGGTGATGCCGACATCGGCGACCCAGCGATACCAGAAGTCATCGATCAGGCCCAGCACCTTCGGCGGAACCTCGACCACCAACGGCCCCTCGTGGGTGTCGAGCCAGATGAAGCTGTAGACGGTGTTGTCATTGGCCGTCAGCTCCACGGTCCTGGAGTCGACCAGGTCTTCCCAGATGACATCGGTCTGGTTGACCGGCCCGTACTCCATCAGCGATGCCCGCATGCTGGCCTGATTGACGATGGGCAGGGCCAGCAGGTAGGCCTGCAAGGCGCGCGAGGCATCCAGGTTGTCGTAGACCTTCCGGGTGGTCTCGTCGTCGGGATAGCCGTAGTTAAGATTCAGGGTACCAATGGAGGTCTCCACCCGGTCTGGCACGGCGACGCCCGGGGCGATGGGGGTGGTCATCTTGTAGGTTTCGGCGCTGGCGCCGGTGGCGAGCAGGGCGGTCGCGAGGACCAGGTGGGAGAGGATGGAACGATGGTGCTTGATCATTGCGTGCTAATCCGTCGAGTGTGGGTTGGCCGGCGTGGCAGGGCCACGGTTGACCGCGGGGGTATGGTGCGCAGGTCGTAGTCGTTCTTCAGGCCGACGCGTTCGAGCTTCTTGATGTCCTCGGCGCTCATCGGGTTGAAGGTGTCGGAGCGGTAGGCGAGACCGCGAGCCACGGTCGCGCCGTCCGCGGCCTGGTAGCCGCCCAAGTCACGCAGGTTGGGCACCGTGGGGATGCCCAGCGCGATGCCGAGGCTCTGGCTGGGTGGCAGTTGCGGCAATACGTCGCCCGCTGACCCGGCGATCGCCACCTGCACGCCGACACCGGTCACTGCTGCAAAGAGGATTGATCGAACACCCTTCATGTCCTTTTATCCCCATTTAAGGGTTACAGGGAGGCCTTCCGCCATGGCGGCGGATCCTTGTCGCCGCTAGCAATCAGCGCGGCGGCTGTTGCAAATAAGCCTGCAAACCAGGTTCCAGGTTGCCCGGCTTGAGCAGAGTCTCCGTGAGCGCCAGCGCCTTCTTCACACCATCCAGCGGCATCTGGTTGGCCAGCACTTGACGGTTATGCGCGGCCTGGGTCTTGCTTTCGCCGGCATAGGCCACGGAAACGTTGTACAGCGCCATGGCCAGCACCTTGTCCTGCGGTACGCCCTGGCCATTTTGGTAGAGCACGCCCAGGTTGCTCAGCGCGTCGATATCGCCCTGTTCGGCCGCCGGACGATACCAGCGCGCCGCCTCGGGATAGTTCACTGGGATGCCGATGCCGTGCTCGTGCATCGCGCCGAGGTTGTACTGGGCATCGGTGTTGCCTTGTTCGGCCGACTTCAGATACCAGGCCGCCGCCAGCTGCTGGTCCTTCGTCACGCCGAAGCCGTTTTCATAAAGCACGCCCATGGCGTACTGGCCGCGCGGGTCGCCCTGTTCGGCGAGCGGACGGAACTCTTGCAGCGCCTTGGCGTAATCGCCCGCCGCGAAGGCCGCGGCGGCTTCATCGAAGCCGGCGCACGCCGGTTGCACGGACAGCGCCAAGCCCGCACAGACCAGCAGGCGAGCGGTAGCCTGAAGCGCTGGCTGAACAATGGAGGTGCACATCCTCTCCAAATGCGCTTTCCCTTGGTGTTGCACGTGCCATTTCATGGATGAAGCTCCGAAAAGACGCGGGGCGTTCAATGACGAAACGCCCCGCGTGGTCTGCGAGCGAAACGGCTTACTCGCGGCCGGCCTCGACTGCCTTCATGCCTTCCTCAAGTTTCTTGATCTCCTCCGGCGACAGTACCGGCCGATCAACCTTGATCGTCAGCTTGTCGAGCTTCGCGGTCAGTGGGAACGGCGGCTGGTAGTCCGCATCGTTCACGCCCGTGATGGTGTCGGAGCCGACGTCGAAGCTCTCGTCCCACTGCAGGATGATCGGGATCGTCTTCTCCATCTTGATGGTTTGCACGTCCTTGCCATCGACCTTCAGCGTGCCGGTGCCCGAGCGTCCGATGCCGCTGAAGTTGTTGAAGGCCATCGTTTCAGCGCCGAGGCCGTCATAGGTGAAGGTGAACTCGATGTTGTGTTTGCCGGGCGCCAGGGCCTCTGGTCCTTCCCACTTGATGCGCTCGAGGTCGAGCAGGTTCCACAGGAAGACCGGCTTGCCCTCAAGCAGGTAGAATCCGAACCCGGCGAAACGCCCACCCGAGGTCACGATCATGCCCTCGGCACCACCCTCGGGAACGGTGATGTCCGCGGTGATGCTATAGGAGCTGTTGAGCAGATACGGCGCATCGCCCTGCGGCAGACCGGTCATCGGAGACGTGTAGACATACTCGTTGCGACCGGCGGTGAGGCTCGGACGCGCGGCAGCGACCCGGGCCCCCACCGAGGCATCCAACGGCAGGATCTGATACTTCTTCGCCTCCTCCAGGAACATGGCGCGCATTTCCTTCACTTTGTCCGGATGCTGCGCGGCGATGTCGTCGGCCTGGTTCCAACTGGTGTTCAGGTCGTAGAGCTGGAACACCTGGTTGTTCAGCGGGTCCGGATTGGCCGCGGAGAAGGCATCCCAGGGCGCGCGGTCCACCTTGGTGCTCAGCAGCCAGCCGTCGTGATAGATCGCCCACTGGCCCATCATCTCGAAATACTGGGTGGTGTGCCTGGAAGGTGCCTTGGCGTTGGCCGCGTCGAAGGTGTAGGCGTAGCTGGTGCCTTCGATGGGCTTCTGCTTGATGCCGTCCACAACCTCGGGGGCGGCGATGCCGGTGACCTCCAGGATCGTCGGCACGTGGTCGATGACGTGCATGAACTGCTCGCGCAGGGCGCCCTTGTCTTTGATGCGCGCCGGCCACGAGATGACCATGTTCTGGTTGGTGCCGCCGAGCCGGGAGGCGTTCTGCTTGAACCAATCGAACGGCGTGTCGAAGGCCCAGGACCAGCCGGCCGACATGTGGTTGTAGGCCAGTTCGGTGCCCCAGGCATCAAAGAACTTCATCTGCACGTCTACCGGCGGTTTCACGCCATTGAAGAACGCCACCTCGCTGAAGGTGCCTTCCGGCCCGCCCTCGGCGCTGGTGCCGTTGTCGCCGTTCTGATAAATGACCAGCGTGTTGTCCAGCCTGCCCAGGTCCTCGAAATGCTGGATCACGCGACCGATTTCATGATCGCTGTAGGCGACGTAGGCGGCAAATACCTCGGCCTGGCGGATGAAGAGCTTCTTCGCATCGTCCGAGAGCTGGTCCCAGGGCGTCAGGATGTCCTTCGGCCAGGGAGTGAGTTTCTGATCCGGCGGAATGACGCCGAGTTTCTTTTGATTCTCGAAGATCCGCTCGCGCAGCTTCTCGTAACCGTCGTCGAAGAGATGCATCGCGCTGATCTTATCCACCCACTCCTTGGTCGGGTGGTGGGGCGCGTGGGATGAGCCGGGGCAGTAGTGGAGGAAGATCGGCTGCGTGGGGTCGGTCTGGTGAATCCGGTCCATCCAGGCAATGGCGTCGTCGGCCATCGCGGTGATCAGGTTCCAGGAACTCTCTTTACCGGTGACTGGCCAGATCGCCGCCTTCGGATCAGACCGATCCATCTTCAGGGTGCCCTCGTGACCGATCCAGGGATAGATCTGCGTGGTGTTGCGGAACAGGTTGGGCCCCCACTGGTTCGCGTCGCCGCCGACGAAGCCGTAGAAGTAGTCGAAGCCCATGCCGGTCGGCCACTGGGTGAAGGGCCCGGCTTGGCTGGCCTCGTAGGTCGGCGTGTTGTGGTTCTTACCGAACCAGCTTGTTGCATAGCCGTTGTCGCGCAGGATGCGTCCGATGGTCGCGTTGTCGGCGCCGATGACGCTGTTGTAGCCGGGGAATCCGGTCGCCTGCTCGGCGATGACGCCGAAGCCCACCGAGTGGTGGTTGCGCCCGGTGATGAGCGCGGCGCGGGTCGGCGAACAGAGCGATGTGGAGAAGATCCGGTTGTAGCGCAGTCCGTTCTCCGCGATCCGGTCCATCGACGGCGTCGGGACGACCCCGCCGAAGGTGCTGGGTACGCCGAACCCGGCGTCGTCGGTCAGGATCAGCAGGATGTCGGGCGCTCCCTTGGGCGGCACGATGCGCGGCGCCCACCATTGCTTGGATTGGAGGGCGTCGTCCTTGATCACGCCGCCGAAGGCAGGCTGGGGCGCGGGCAGTTGCTTGCCGCTGATGGTGGTGGTGGCGCTGGGTGAGCCGAGGGTACCGGTGACCTGCGGGGCAAAGGTCGCGCCCGCCTCGCCGCCGCCGGCGGCAATCACCAGCTTCTGGCCGATCTCGATGGTTTCGGAGGCGAGCTGATTCGCCGCCTTCAGCGCGTCCGCGGAGACGCCGAAGCGCTTGGCGATCTCGTACAGGTCGTCGCCCTCGGCGACCGCATAAGTGCTGGTGGCGGCGTCGTATTGGCCCTCCGCATGGTGGCGTGGACCTGTATCGTCCGCCTGCACGCTGGTCAGGCAGAGACAGGCCAGGACGGTGAGGGCGGCAAGACAGCGCCACGACCTCGGTTGATGTGATCCCCAACGGGGTTGAGTCATGGGTTCATCCCTCCACGTCGGCTTTGGTGGAAACATTTTCAGGGTAAGGGCCCGCTGGCGCTCCAGCACCGGGGCCCGGGAACCCTACATCAGGCGCGCGGGGGCGAGCTTTACATTTCGCGACATTTCGTTTGGGCCCCGATCGGGACCGCTGGCGCTGGTGCGATCCGGCGCCTGCCTGTTGCAGCGGTGCAGTGATGCTCGACTTACTCGGTCGCGCGGTCGGCGGATGAGCTCTCAGACGACGCGGCCCGCCAAGCCGCAGGTGCCTGGCCGGACCAGCGCTGGAATGCCCTGGTGAAAACGCTCGGGTTCGCGTAGCCAAGGGCCATGGAGATGCGCAGCAGGGGCGTACCCGTGTCCCTCAACAACTGCTGGGCGGACTCGAAGCGGACCTCCTGCAGCAGCGCTCTGAAGGTCGTCCCATGATCGGCCAGCCGGCGATTCAAGGTGCGCGGGGTCATGCCGAAGAGGTAGGCCACCTGCGCCGCCGATTGGTATCCGGCGATCATCTGGCCATGCAGCACCCGACGCATCTGATCCACGAAATCCACACCCGAGCGCTCGATCATCGCTCTTGCATCGATCTGCAGAGCCTGATACCGCCGGGCATCGGCACCGCGCACTGGTTTCTCCAGCCAAGTCTTCGGGAAGACGAGCGCGGATTGATCGGAGTCGAAGAGCACGGGCGCGTTGAAGAACCGTCGGTAGGGCGTTCGGTCCAGCGGCTCCCGGCGACGGAGCAGGATCTCCGATGCCTGGAAGCCGGATCCGCACAGCGCCCTCATGATGTTGCAGCCGATCGCGATGGCCGCATCGTGGATCTGGTCGGTCGCGACGACACCCTTCTGGTAGACCGCGTAACCCAGGAGCACCATGTCATCATGCACCTCCAGGATCGGAACCGCGCCGCGATCCTGCAGCTGCAGATAAAGCACCAAATCGCGCAGCGCCGTCCCCACATCGGGCGCGTGCTGCATCAGCTCGCTCACGATACCCAGCGACGTCGCCGCCGAGCGTTCCCCCACCAGGAGCCCGAAATGGGGACAGGCGCTCCTCGCCACGCATTCCCGAAAGAGCCGGCCCATGGACTCGAAGGGGATGGTGTTGTCCGCATCATCGAAAAGACCGGCATCAACGCCCGCCCGCGCTGCCATCTCGGTGAGGTCCAGACCCATCTCACGGAGCACCACGGGTATCCCCAGGATGGGTCCCACCCGGGCGCTGCCGTCCACGACCAATGAGAGGCCGGGGCGGGGCCTGTCCGCAAGGGATGCTGCTTCTGTCTCCTTGACTGGCATGTCCTGTACTCGCGTGAGCTCCTTTGGCTTCCCTGAGCGGGCCATCGATGGATAGCCCGATGGAAAGACAACCAGTGCGGTTCTAATCACGCAGGCGCCGGCGCGGCAACAGCCAGGCCAGCAGGGCGCCCAGGATCGAACCCAGGCTGACCACCCAGAAGGCGCAGGGGTTGTGCCCCTCCGCAATCCCCGCGACGTTCATGCCCAGCAGGCCGGAAATGAAGGTTAGCGGCAGAAAGACAGTCGCCGCAATGGTCAGATTGAGACTGGAACGCGTCATGGTGATGGCGCGCTGCGCCTCGATCTGGTCCTTCGACATCTGAATCCGGGCGCGACACGCCTCCAGGGTCTCCAGATAGCGCGTCACATGATTGGATGACCGGACCAGGGTTTCACGATCCTCCGCATCCAGGGCCAGGGCGGGGTCCGCGGCGATCGGGGCAAGCACCTGCTGGACCGAGTTGAGCTGTCGGTGGCGGCGAAAGATCCGGCGGTGCAACTCGTCCAGGTCTGGGCCTCAGATCGATCGGGTTTTCCACGGTGTCCGTCTCCCCGGTCCTCAGGGCCCTCAGGCTCAGGAACATGCCGTCCGCCAGATGGTCGCGGTGACTAAAGTGCACCGGCTCGAGCAGCAGGCTCCGGGTCTGGTCTCCGATCTCCTGCCACGCGATCAGCCAGTCGGGATCCCGCCCGGTGCCGATATCATGACCCCGGGCGCCTGATGTTCATCGTCGGCGTGCTCGTGACCGAATTGGGTGATGACTGGCATGCTGTGTTTAACCTGTCAGCGCCCGAGGGCAACCGCTGTCGCCGCGATCCGGCCGGCGCACTGTCACTGGAGGGCGCGTCAATGCGTCGAAAAAGCGTCGTGCAAGGTCGATCATCGATTGTTGCAGGCCCCGCAGGTCGGGCTTCAGCCCGACGGCGATGCTTGGGATAACAGCGAGGTCCCAGTCGGACTGAAGTCCGACCTGCCGGCCGTCACCGGTACCAGGCGGCGCCAGTGGCGCATGCCCGGCCGGCACCTATGGCTATCCCAGCCGCTTGCCCGGATCGCTGCCGGGGGCCGCGGGGCTCGCAACCGGGTCGGACAGCAGACGGACCTCGCGCTGGGGGAAGGGGAAGCTCATCCCGGCGGCGTAGACGGCGTCGTACACCGCCGCCGTGAGATCGCTCTGCACCTGGATCCAGGCGGCATAATCCGTCCATGCCCGGAGCTCGAAGTTGATGGAGCTGTCGCCATAGCCCATGAACAGGCACCGGGGCGCGGGGTCGCGCAGGACCCGGGGATGGGCGCTCGCCACCCCCTCGAGCAGCTCGATCACCTTGGCCGGCGCCACGCCATAGCTCAGGCCCACGGGGAGCTCGATGCGCCGCTGCTGGTCGCTGAGTGTCCAGTTGGTCACCTGCTGAGTGGTCAACTGGGCGTTCGGGACGATGATCTCGGCCCCCTGAAAGGTGCGCACAACGCTGGCGCGGATGCCGATCCGGCGCACCCAGCCCTGCAGCTCGCCCACCTGGACCGCGTCGCCCACGTTGATCGGGCGCTCGAAGAGCAGGATCAGCCCCGAGACGAAGTTGTTGACCACGCCCTGCAGGCCAAACCCGATGCCCACGCCCAGGGCCCCCGCCAGGACCGTCACCTGGGTCATGGTCACCCCTAGCAGCCCGAGCGCCAGGAGAAAGGCGAGGGTCATGATGGCGTAGTGAAAGACGCTGGAGGCCGCGTAGGAAGTTCCAGTCGCGATGCCTGCCCTGGGATAGACCTCCTCGGCGAGAACGAAGCGGATCAGGGACGACACCAGATAGGCCACTCCCAGGGTCACGACGAAGGCCAGGATGTCTCCCACCGAGGTATTGAAGGACCCCAGGGCGATCTGGGTGTCGAGCGCGGCCTGCCCGGCGGCCAGTGCCGGCTCCCAAAGACCCAGATAATTCAGATAGCGGGTCCACCAGCCCACAATCGCCAGCCACACCAGCACGCGGTGCAGGCGTGTCTCGAGGAGTCTGCGATGGTGTTGGACCAGGTAGGTGTAACGGAGGGGCCAGACCCGCAGGGCATAGGCGACCACGGCGCTCGCCACTTCGACTACCGCATAGAGCCACAAGGCGTCGGCGGCCCCGACCAGCACGGCGGGTGTCATGAGACGCGCCAGGCGCAGGTAGCCGAGGACACTCGCGAGCAAACCGATGACCAGGACACAGAGCGCCAAGACGATCAGGAACCGCGCCACCAGCGGATGCCCCAGAAGGGCCGTCGTGCCCGGTCTGCGACCCCAGCCGCCGTGGACCAGCAGCCAGGCCAACAGCGTGATCCCCGTGAGCGACTCCAACAGGATCACCCCTTGGTCAACCAGGGGAGGGATACCGCCAAAGGCGTGGCGGACCGTATCCAGCGCGAAGAGGATCCCCACGACGAAGAGCAACGGGACCAGTGCCCGGTGAACGACCGGACGGGCGAGAACGATGATCGGCACCATCGCCAGGGCGTCGAGCAACTGCTTGACGGTGTAAGGTGTCGGCGCCGCGACGAGGGTGGCCGCCATCAGCGCGAGCAGCAGCGCGGCGGCCAAGGGATGATTGAAGACGGCGGTGACGCGCGACACGTTCTCGCCGGTGGCCGCCCACAGCTCGACCCGCCTGCGCCCCGCCGACAAGGCGACCAGCGCCACGACGAAGATCCCCACGTGGATGGGCATGTGCATGGAGGGGTCGCGAACATAGGTCCATAGATCCGCCGAATAGGTGGCGACGATCTCGGACCATCGGCTGGGAACCGCCTCCCGTGCTGCAGTCCACCAGGAGCGGTCCCAGATGGCTTGGCCGTTGCGGGCAAGGATCCCGCCCACCGCGCCCTGCTGGAGCTCGGCGATCGCCGCCCGCGCCGTCTCGCAGCGCACCACCTCCTGGGCCACCTTGGCCTGCAGCTCCAGGACGGCGTCGCGCCAGGCCCGATTGAGCGGCTGAGCCGCGGCGATGGCGGCGAGGGTGGCATCGATCTGCTCCAGCACCGCGTCCGGGGCCTGCGCGGCCCGCTGCACGTCCCGGGTGCGGGTCCAGGTCTCCTGGTGCCCGCTCAGTCGATCCAGTGACTCCTGGAGCCGGGCGGCGCGCTTGCTCAGCGGCTCCAGCCATTCGTTCAACTGGGTTTGGCGCTGCTGCCACAACTGGGTCAGGATCTGAAGCGTCTCCAGTGACGGCTGTTCACTGAGCAGGTCGCGGGTTCGCTCGAGCTCGCGCTTGAGTTCCGTGCTGACGTCTGGCAGGGCCTGGAGAATGGGCGCGATGGCGGCGCCCGCTGGCAGGTGCTCGGCGTCGGCGGAGAGCTGACGCGCCACCTCGGTGGCGCGCGGCGCAATCTCATCGATAGGGATCACCGCCGGCGTGGTCGGCGCGGCGGCCGCTGTCGGCTGACCGGGCGATTCGGCTGTCGCGGGCTCAGCACATTGACCGGCAGGGCCCGATCCAAGCAGGAGCGCGACCGCCAGGACAGCGATCGGGTCAAGCCTCCACCAGGGTCTGACCCCGAGGCCCATTCGCGGCGTCATATCAGGCCCGGTTGTGCTCAGGGTGGGGAGCGCTCGAGTGACCGGACGGCGTCGGCGATGTCCCGGCTCAGGCGCGCGACCGCGCGGCTGTGGGCCGCGGCGATGGCGTCATAGCCCTGCTCGGGCAAGGGCTCCCGCACCGTGGTGCGCCCCGACCTGGACTTGTCGTCCTTGGGGCGGCGTACGGTCCAGACGGCGTCCAAGGTGGCCGCGGCCCCGGGGGCCGATTCCAGTCGCTGCACCTCGATGATAGCGCGATAGGCCGCACCACCCGCGAGCGTCTTGGGGGATTGGGTGACGTGGGGCGTACCGAGCATGGCCACCAGGTTCTCGGCCACCACGCGTGAGATCTCGTCCTGCAGGGGCGAGGCCCAACGGTCGTATTCCGCAAGTCGGACCTGATTCGGCCCGGTCGCGACGACGATCTCCGGGCGGTCAACGGCGCCCGGAATGGAGACAGGTCCGACGGCGACGGACAGGCTCGAGGGGGGTGCGGCGGGCGCGGATGCGGCGCTCAGGGTATAGAAGCGCGACGCGGGCGATGCGCATCCCACCAGCACGGCACAGAAGGCGCAGAGAACGCGTGGATCGGTCAAGTGGCGCATCATCTGTTCTCTCCTGCCTTGCCCTTGATCAGCGCCTCCGGGTGACGCTCCAGATAGTCGCTGAGCACGCGGAAGGAGCGCGCTGCACGCGTGACCTCCTGCAGGGCGTCACGCAGCTCGAGTTGCCCCGGTGCGTCCTGGCCGAGCAGGGTCTCGTCGGTATTCTTCAGCACCCGGTCGGCGGAGGCCATCGCCTTGCGGAGCTCGACCACGGCGGGCTTCAGCTCGGGGATGACCTGGGTATCGAAGTGTTCGATCGCCTTGTCCGCATCCTTGATTGCCTTATCCAGGGTTTCGATGGTCTTCTTGATGTCGTTGCCGATCGATTCATAAGGGATCTTGTCCAGTTTCAAGAGGATACTCGAGACCTTGGCCTCCAGGTCCGGCAACAGGCTCGGGACCGTGGGCACCACCGGCTTGTCATCGCTCCAGTCAACCTCCGCCTTGGGAGCGTCTGGAAAAAAGTCGAAGGCAACGAACAGCTTGCCGGTGATCAGGCTCCCGCTGCGGAGCTGAGCGCGCAGCCCGCGTTCCTCCACCAGCCGCTCGAAGAAGAGGCGGCTCTCTTGTTCGCTGTTCGCGATGGCTTGACCCGGACCTGACTGTCGGCCGCGCAGTTGCGCGATGACGCGTTCCGGATAGCTGACGACCTCCACCCGCCCGCGCAGAGTCTTGGTCTCGGGGTCGAGATCGATCCCCACGTCGGTGACCTCGCCCGCCTGCAGCCCCAACAGCGTAACCGGGGCTCCGACGGACAGCCCCCGCAGGGTCTCGCTGAAGTGCAGAACATAATGTCGCGCGATGGTCTCCGGCTGCTGCATGGCCGTGGATCGATCGCCGTAGAGGGTGAAGGACGTGCCCGCGGGGGCGGGCTCGCCCTCGGGGGCGAAGCTCGGGGTTTCGAACGCGACGCCGCCGATCAACAGCGAAACCACTGATTGGGTGCGCACGTCCACCCCGCCCGCCCCAAGCGACACGTCGATACCGCTGGCGTTCCAGAAGCGGGTCCCGGCGCTGACGAACTGATCGTAGGGGGCATCGACGAAGACTCGAATCTCGACCGATGTTCCGTCGTTCGCGAGCTCGTAAGCCATAACCTGCCCCACCTGGAGGCGACGAAAATAGATCGGCGAGCCGACGCCCAACGAGCCCATGTCCGAGGCCGTGAGCAGGAATTGCCGGCCCGGCTGATCGATGGTAATCACGGGCGCCACCTTGAGGGCTTCGAAGTGGCGTTGCCGCTCCGTGGAGCTGCCCTTTTCGAACCCGATGAAGTTTCCGGAGAGCAGCGTGCTCAGGCCGGAGACCCCGCTCAAGGTGATCCGTGGCTGCACGACCCAGAACTTGGCGTCCTGGACCATCAGCCCCTCGGCGTGTTTGTCGATCTTGGCGGTGACCAGGACGTCGGAGTAGTCGTTGTGCAGCTGCACCGCCGTCACCTGACCGATCTTCACGTCCTTGTACTTGATGAAGGTCTTACCCGCCTCGACGCCCTCGGCCGACTTGAAGACGATGGTGATGGTGGGCCCCTCGTTCAGGACGCGGTTGACCGCGATCCCGATCGCCACAACGGCCGCAACCAGCGGGATGAGCCAGATGACCGAGATCCGCGAGCGCCGCTTCGGCTCCAGGGTCGCCCTCGGCAGATCGGCGAACGCGCCGGTTTCAGCCACGTATGTACTCCTTAAGCTGCCGCGTCATCGCGAGGGTTTGCATCCCAGATCAGTCTTGGGTCGAACGACTCGGCCGCGATCATGGTGAGCACCACCACGGCCGCAAAAAACACCACCCCGGCGCCGGGCCTGACCGACATCAGCGGCGACAGCTGGACCAGTGCGACGGTGAAGGTATCGACAAATACATCCAGCATCGACCAGCGGCCGATGATCTCGACCATGCGATAGAGCCGGGTGCGCTCCCGGTTGCCGGTCACCGCCCCGCGCTGCACGGTGATCAGCAAATAGCTCAACGCAATGAGCTTCCCGAGAGGAACCATAACGCTCGCGATCAGCACGATGAGCGCCAGCGGCCAGGACCCCGAGGTATAGAGGAACACCACCCCACCCATGATGGTGTCGTACTCCGTGGTCCCGAGCGTCGTGGTGCCCATCACCGGCAGGACGTTCGCCGGGATGTAGCAGATCGCCGCGGCGATGACCAGCGCCCAGGTGGTCTCGATGGATCGGGGGTGACGCCATTCGAGGCCGGCGCTACAACGGGGACAGTGTCCGGGCTCGGCCCCGCTGGCGGGCCGCGACAGCAGGCCACAGGTCTCGCAGGAAAGGAGCCCGGCTTGGCTCGCGGTGAGCGGGGCGGCGGTCATCATCCGGGTTGGCCGGCGGGCAAGTCGGGGTCCGCTTTCGGCGGCGCTTCGCCGTCGGCCCACTCGATGCGCTGCCAGATCTCGCCGGGCTCGAAGCTCACGACGATCCAGGGTATCAGCACCACCAGGGCACCGGTGGCGTACATACCGATGCCCGGCTCAACGGTCGCCAACTCCGCGATCTTGATCAGGGCGACCAGGATGCCCAGCATCATCACCTCGATCATCGACCAGGGTTGCATGCCTTCCGCCCAACGCATCACCTCGCCCACCCAGCTCGGCGCCGGCGGACGCCGCGCCGCGAGCAGCACGGCGAGCATCGACAGCAGGAACCCCAGCGGGGCGAGCACGGCGCAGAAGGCAACGATGAGGGCGGTCAGCTCCTGACCCTCGACCCACATCTGGTAGGCACCGCCGATGATGGTGGTGTTCGCGTGGTGTCCCACGGCGCTGATCCCCATCAAAGGCAGGGTGTTGGCGATGATCAGGACCAACAAGGCGGTGATCGTGAGCGCAAGCGGCCGATCAATAGGGTCGTGGCTGTAGGTTGCTAGAATGTGACCGCAACGGGCACATCGTGCCCTGCCGGCGCCAGGCGACTCCGGGAGCAGCTGCAAGAGGTCGCAGTCGGGGCAGGCGACGGTCTCATCACCCCGTCGTTGCCCGACCGGATCTACCTTCACTCCGAAGTACCTCCAACCAGGTCCCGTCCGCGTGATCGCAGCCGCTTGCGCTACCGCTGTCGTCATGCCTGCGCGGGTGGACGAAAAGGGGAGCCATCCTTGGCCCGGGGATAATGGGGCCTCGGATGCCCCGGCGGCGACTCTACCTGTAGATCACGGCGCGCCGCCAGGTGCGCCGACGCACGCCGGCGAAGGAGAGGGGGGTCAGCGGCATCCCGATGATGTCGATGAAGAGGGATGCCGCGCCCGCGCTGGCCGGGATCTCGCCCTCCAGGACCTTGACCCGGTAGCTCAGGCTCTCGCCCTCCAGGACCGGGTCGCGCAGCTCGACCACCGCGTCGGCGAGATCCTTGCCCTCCAGGAAGGACAGGGTCGCATTGGGCGGATCCTTGAGGAAGCTGTCGCTGCCCTTGCTCCAGAAGGGGACGAAGCTGGCGGTGGCCATGTGCCCCGCGATGCGCTCCGGGCGGTCGGAGAACATCACCGTGACCGGGTTGATCCCCTTGAGGGTGAGGCGATCCTCGGTGAAGGCGACCTCCCGGGCGTTCTGAACGAACAGAAAATCCGCCATCTTGTGGGCCTCGTGGCCCGTCTTCTCCGCGGCCCCCGCGCTCTTGGTCCCGAGCAGGGCGAGGGAGAGGGGCGCGAGCAGGGCCGCACCGGCGATCAATTCACGTCTGGTTGTCATGGTTGAATACTCTGTCGTTGGCTGGATGAATGCCGGGGCAAGCTGGCCCCGCCGACTGAAAGCCGCTCGTTACCAATGGAAGCCCACGCCCAGGGCCGGTCCGTTGAAGGTGAGGTCCACGTTGTTTCCGTCGAACTCGTAGCCGATGGCACGCCACGCCAAGGTCGCGTCGCCCCAGTCGAAGCTGTACCCGAGCCCGAGCAGGGCCTGCCACGTCCAATTGGATGAACCGGCGCCGATGTCGGCGTAGTAGGGCATGAACCAGTGGGTATCGTGGAACCGGATCCGGCCGCGGGCGCCGATGATGGCGTCCCACTCTTCCTGGTCCATCGACACGTTACGGTCACGCAGGTAGCGGCCGGTCGCGTCCTGGGTTGACAGGTTCAGGGTGCTGTCGGTGGTCAGGTAACGGAACCCGCCGATCAGGTCGAGGTTCCAGTTTGGATCCCGCACCACCGTGTAGCCGCCGGCCAGGGTCCAGATGGTGGCGCTGAGGTCGACCTTGGCGTTGCGCGCGAGCGACGTGGAGAGTTCCCCCTCCGGACCGCTGACGGACTTGAGGCGGGTGTCCTGATCGCTGAAGTCCGTGTAGATGATGTCGGTGAGGATCGACCAGTTCCCCTTGCGCGCCTCGGCCGACAGCATGAATGCCATCTGAAGGTTGCTCAGATAGCTGTCAGGGTTGATGTCGCCGCTGGCCTTGATCTGCCGCGGCTCGCCGTTGGGTCCCAGCAGGCCCGGGACGTCGGTGTCGACGCTTCCGCTGAGCGCCGGTAGCCACAGATAAGGCGTGACGCTGAAGTGCCAGTTCCCGTCGTAGGGGTCTGCCGCGTTTGCGGCTGCCGCCGGGGCCGAGATACCGGCCGCGGCGATCGTCAGGGCGCAACCGACGCGTGTTCCGCCTCTATGTCTCATGGTGTCCTCCATCTTCAATCGTCTGAATCTTAAGGAAGCTCCCCGGCCTTCGGTCAGTTCCGGCAGGGTGATGCGCGTATTCACCCGTTGGGCCGGGCCCTGGTTCATTGGGGAGGTCGATAAGCCCGCGGCGGCGGGCGATTGGGTCGTTGCGAGAAAGTCCCCGATCATCTGCCGCGCCGAAGTATCCGCTTTCCGCCAAACGCGCTGTTGATATTTCGCGACAGGCGGAGGTCGCGGCAGGACCGATCAGTCGTTTTGGACCTGGGTGCGCCAGGCCGCCGGTGTTGACCCAGACCAGCGGCGGAAGGCCCGGGTGAAGGCGGCGCTGTCCGCGTAGTCGAGGGCGGCGGCCACCTCGGCCACTGGTTGTTGCGTGTCGCGCAGCAGTTGGCGGGCGATGTCGTAGCGGCTGGCGTCGATCAACTCCTTGAAGCTGGTCCCCTGGGCCCGCAACCGGCGGTTCAGGGTGCGCCGGTGGATCGCGAACAGGCTCGACACCTGCCCCATGCAGGTATCCTCATGACAGGCCCCTCCGATCATCAACCGGCGTAGCACCCGCCGAAGCTGGGCGACAAGATCGCCGGCTTCCAGTGCCTCCTGGACCTCGATGGTGCGCATGATCTCCTGATGCATCAGGGCATCGGCGCCCCCCAGCGGGCGCTTGAGCAGGGAGGAGGGGAATACCACTCCCGCGTATTCGGCGCCGAAGATCAGACGGGCTCGGAACTGGCGCCGATAGGGTTCGACGTCGACCGGCCGCGGACGGTGCAGACGCACCTCGATCGGCTCCCAGCCTCCACCCGATAGGGTCCCGAGGATGTTGTGGGCAATCACCAGGGCGCCATCGTAGATCAGATCGGTCCCCGGCACGTCGGGCTGAACGATGGTGTAGGCGAGTATTGCCCGGTCCCCGTTCACCCACAGGGCTGGCACGGCCCCGCGGTCGTGCAGGTGCAGATAGAGGATGCAACCTCGCAATGCGCTCCCGACATTCTGCGCGCAACTCGCGAGGGTCCCGATCAGGCCCAGCGAGTCCAGGCCCCCTCGCGCGCCAAGCAGCAGACCAAGATGGGCGCAGTGGGTCCGGGCCACACAGAGTGCAAGCAGCCGACCCACGTCGGCGAATGGGATGGTATTGTCCGGATCGCCGAAGAGGGCGGGGTCGAGCCCGGACTCCGCCAGTATGGGTTCCCATTGATAACCCAGTTCGGAAAGAACCGCGGGAAGACCGAGCAGCGGCCCCATCCTCAGGCTGCCCTCGGCCATTTGCGCGAGACCGGCCGGGGGACGATGCTTCTGGGCCGGTTCAGTCACTGCCTCAGCATGCTCTTGTACGTCCGCGCGGACCGCGCCCGGGCGGATGGGGCCCTGAGTTTGATAGAGCCGGGAGCTCAGGGCTCCTGGGGAATGTAGACATAGGCGGGCGGAACATCCGCCCCTTTGATCTTGAACGCCTGGGAGGAAAAGAACTCACCCAGCTGCACGGTCTGACCGGCCGGAAAGTCACCGACGCGCACCTCGTTCGCAGTCACCTCCAGGACGTCCGGTCCCGGGGGGCATGACCAGGCTGACCTGACAAGGCGAGGTATCGCAGGTTCCGGTATCGCCCGGTTTGACGGTGATGGCGATCGCTCCGCTGGGGGTATCCGCCGTGGAGCCGCAAGCGCCAATGAGCGCTCCGGTGACTGCCATCACCAGGGCGCGCGTGGAGAGGGCCAGGCACCGCGGTAAACGGGATTGATTTTTCATTGTCATTAACGCTCCGCTGGATGATCGAGTGACGATTCAAAAACAACTTGTTGATCTTTAAGGGCTACGAAGCACGCGAACCACGCGAAAGGCTCAATCAAACAGAGCGTTTTCGCGAACCTTGTGTATTTCGTCGTTTTCGTCCGCGCGCTTGTTCTCGGCTGATCTGAACCGTTGCTTAGGTTCGGCCTGTTGGACTTGCTGAGCTGGGTTAGGGGCGGCGCTCCCGTCGCGCTCAGGCTCGCGCCCTGGACACCGTTGGCGGTGCCCAGGGGCGCATCGGTGCCTTACCGGCCACCGATCTCCTTGGCGTCATCCTTGAGCATGGCGTCGGTCTTGGCGTCCTTCGCCTTCTCGAGGTCTTGAGCGGCCCAGTCCTTTACGGCCGCCGCGTTATCCTCGTGCCCCTCCGCATTGACCGCCGCCTCTTCCGCGGAGAGATCCGCCTTCTCGGCGGCCCGCCGATTGGCCTCCGTCGGATGGGCCTTGGCCTTGGCGTCGGCCTCTTGCGCCGCCTTCATCTTGGCGTCCATCTCCTTCTCGGCGGCGGCCGCCCGTTGCTGCTCCACCGCAGCCTCTTCCGTGACGGCCTTCTCACGTGCCTCGGCCGCGGCTGCGGCCTTGTCGGCGGCGCTTTCTGCGCCCGCGATACCGGACAGGGCGATTGCCGCTGCGGCGGCGGATACGACCACGAGTTGCTTGAGATACATTCGCATTCTCCGTTGTTTAGGTTGGTTCGAGGCCGGTCTGGAACAGAATCTGGCACGGCCCCCACGAGCACCGCGTTCACCGATACGAGTAGAGATGCCTCCGGACAGGGCGGATCGGACACGATACGACCGCGATGCCAGCGATGTCCGGCCCCGTCGGCGGTAAGCCAGAGACTACCCATAACAATCTAGCCGATGCTTGACATTTTGCGACACCTGGGATGCTGGGGTAATGGCTTGGCCACCGCTGCCCCGCGAACATCGGCCAACATGGTCCTTGAGGTGCAGGAGACCGGCGTCCGCGGTCCGGCGAAGGCGAGTGACGATCCCTGGAAGGCAGGGTCCGATGGCGGACGGATTTGGTCGCGCCAAGGAGTCGTATTGGTGTCGACTGGCGACGACTGAGGACGGGCCCGGAAACCCAAGAGCCGTCCCGGACGGTGCACGCAGGAGGGCCGGCACAGGACGGGCAGGCTCCGGGCACGGGGCCTTCCCATACCCGGGATTGCCGTCAGCTTCGGCTAGAAATCGAATTTCTGGTCGCGGGCGCTAACACGGGATGGAACAGCGGGCGGTTCCAGGGGGCCGCGGGCGCCGGAAACCAATCCAACCGACTGTATTTTAGAGAGTTGGCGCGCCCGACAGGATTCGAACCTGTGACCCCAGCCTTCGGAGGGCTGTACTCTATCCAACTGAGCTACGGGCGCTTGAAGCTGTTTCTGAGCTCTAGCCTCGAGCCCCTGCGGGGCGCTGGCTCCCGGCACGGAGGCTCTGCTTTCCACACCTGACCCGCGGTCGCGCGCGAGGCGCCGCAAGGGTGAGAGGGCAGGAGCCGGGATACTACATGGGCCGCTGCGCACTGTCTACGCCTGGACTTGGGGGTGGTGGGTGGGGTCCCGAATGTTGGTTCGGCGGCCATCGGGAGAATTTAGTACATTAACCGTTCCTGATGGACGGGTGACGCGAGCCAGGCGCCGGCCGCCACGTCGCCTCCATCCTCATCCACTTGGGACTCGAGGTCTTCTGTGAGCCATTCCACTGACACGAATTTCGGTGCTTCCGTCTCTGCCCTGATCGGCGTCGTTCTGATCGTGGCACTCGTTTACACCTTGACCGCCGGGCGCTTTGCGGGTGGGCCGAGTCAAGCCGATCCGCAGCAGGTCGCGGCCCGTCTGGCACCCGTGGGCAAGGTGAGCACGACCGCGGCGGCGGGCGGTGGCGCTGCTCCCGCTGCCCCCGCGGCGGCCGAGCCCGCCACGGCGGCGGCCGGTGGCCCGGGTGCCGCACTCTATAGCCGTGTCTGCCACACCTGCCACGCCACCGGCGTGGCCGGCGCGCCCGTGCTCGGGAACAAGGAGGCCTGGCAACCCCGCATCGACCAGGGGCTCGACGTCATGTTGCAGACGGCGATCAACGGCAAGGGGGCCATGCCCCCGCGCGGGACCTGCACCGATTGCTCCGACGATCAACTGCGGGAGGCCATCGAGTACATGATCTCTCAGGTGAAGTGACTCGCCGCCTGCGTGCGGTCATTGCGTCGCGACCGGCACCCGCAGCACCAGGGTCTCCGGCGGCAGGCACTGGGTGTCGTTGCACGCCTGGAGCCGCAGCCTCGCGGGTACCACCCTCGGGGCCGTCTCTGCCAAGCTGACCCTTCCGAGGGGCGCCTGGATGGACACCCGGCCCTGGTAGACGGGCAGCGGCTCGGACCGGAACCCGAGCTTGATGATCTCGGGGGCCGGGTAGTCCGTTGCGCCGAGCACCCAGCCTTGGGCCTCCTCGCTCAGGCTCAGGCGGGTCGGGACGAGATAGTCCTGGCTGGGCCGGGCCGCATTGATGTGCCAGCCGGGTGAGATGCCGATGTCGACGGCGAGTTGCAGAGCGCCGGGCCCCTCGGAGAGGACATGGGCCTGGACCCGCAGCGCCCCGCGCGCGGCGTACCGCAGGGGTCCGGCTTCCCCCTCCCGCAGCCGGGTCAGGGCAACCAGCAGGGACGGGAAGGCCTCGGGCTGCTCTCGCACCTGGGCGGAGACCGAGGCCACGAGTGCCTGGGCCCGCTCGCCGTTGCGCGGCTCGTCACTGCGCCGGCTCAGGCTCGCGAGCAGGTCGAGCGAGGCGGAGGTGCCGGAGGGGAGGGCCCCATCGCTCAGGTCCTTGGCGCGGGCCATGGCCGGGGTCGCCGCATCGGCCTCCGCCATGAAGAGGCCCCCGCCCTCGGAATCGGTGAACCGGCTCCAAAGGGCGTCCGCCAGCTCCTGGGCCCGGGCGAGCCATCGGCCGTCGCCCGTGGCGTCGTAGAGGGCGAGCATTCCCGCGCCGAGGAGGGCATAGTCCTCCTGCTGCGCCGGTGTGGAGGCCCGGCCCGCGAGGTAGACCCGTTGCAGGGCCCCCGGCGCTGGGCGCACCCGCCCCCAGAGCAGGTCGGCGGCGCCCTGGGCGGCCCTAAGGTAGCGCGGGGCATTGAGTGCCGCTCCGGCCTCGGCCAGGGCGGCGATCATGAGCCCGTTCCAACCGGTGAGGATCTTCTCGTCCCGATGGGGGTGGGGGCGGCGCTCGCGGGCCCGGTACAGGGCCGCCGCGATGACGTCGATCCTCTCCCACAGCTCCCGCGTGCTGATGCCCTCGGAGCGGGCGAAGGTCTCCGGATCCCGGGGAAGATGCAGGATGGAGCGTCCCTCGAAATTGCCGGCCTCACTGACCCCATAGAAACGCATGGCCAGGTCCGCGTCCTTGGCGCCGAGGGCCGCCCGCAGGTCGTCGGGCGTCCACAGGAAGAAGCGACCCTCCCCATCCCTGTTTTCGGAATCGGCGCTGTCGGCGTCGGTGGCCGAGTAGAAGACGCCCTGCGGTGAGCTCAGGTCACGCAGCACGAAGTCGAGGGTGCGCCGCGCCGCCCGCTCCAGCTCCGGGTCGCCTGTGAGTGCGGCGGCTTGGATGTAGAGGCGCGCGAGCTGGGCCTGGTTGTAGAGCATCTTCTCGAAGTGCGGGACCAGCCAGTCGTTGTCGATGGCGTAGCGATGGAAGCCGCCGCCCACCTGGTCGTGGATGCCGCCGCGGGCCATGGCGCTCAGGGTGACGACGGCCGCTTTGAGTGATTCGGCGTCTGCGTCGCGCCGCGCGCGATCGAGCAGCAGGGCGAGCCGGGGCTCATGCGGAAACTTGGGCGCGGATCCGAATCCGCCCTGCAGATCGTCGTGCTGGGCAATCAGGGCGCTCGCCCCCCGGGCGGGGATTTGGCTATCGAGCTCGGCGGCCTGACGGCCGGTGGCGAGCGCCCGTTCGACCGCGGCCGCGATGATCCGCGCCTGGGCGCGCAGCGCGTCGGGGCGCTCCCGCCACCCTGCCCGGGCCCGCTCGAGCAGCCGTGTGAATCGATCCGGTGGGAAGTAGGTGCCGGCGATGATGGTCTCCCCCTGGGGGGTGAGGATGCTCGACATGGGCCAGCCGCCCTGGCCCGTCAGGAGCTCCACCGCCGTCATGTAGACCTGATCCAGGTCTGGGCGCACCTCCCGGTCCACCTTGATCGCCACAAAGTCGCGGTTGAGCAGGCGGGCGATCTCCAGGTCCTCGAAGCTCTCCCGCTCCATCACGTGGCACCAGTGGCAGGTGGAGTAGCCGATGGAGAGAAATACGAGCTTGCCCTCCCGGCGCGCCTGCGCGAAGGCCTCGGCCCCCCAGGCGTGCCAGTCCACCGGGTTGTGGGCGTGCTGGAGGAGGTAAGGGGAGTCCTCCAGGATCAACCGGTTGGTGAAGCGCGGCCGGCCGTCCGGGCGCAGGTGCTCGGTGCGCGGGCGGTAATCCGCTCCCTTGGCCGCCATGGCGGCATCGAGACGCTGTTGCAGCTCGGGCGGGCGCTGCACGTCCGCCGCGTCTTGACCGGCCGCGGGCGCCGCGCCAAGAACCAGCAGAGTTGCGATGATCGTCAGGGACTGCCGCCAGGGCGCGGGCGTCGCTCGGGCCATCGGATGGATCCCATTCAATGTCGGTCTTCCGGGTCAGGGAGAGCGCAACCGCGCAGATAGCGCTTCGGCCTCATCGGACCGGCCGCGCGCCCGGTCGCGTGCTCAACCGGTGGCGGCCAGCCTTCCCTGATCGGAGAGCCAGTCGAGGACGAAGCGCAGGACGTCCTGCGGGCGGTTGAGGTCGAGCACCGGCAGCTCCCGGGCGAGCTCGACGGGGCCGTCGCTGGCGACGGCGATCACATGGGGGTCGCGGGCGTGGATCAGCGGATGTCCCAAGGCCGGGCGGCTGAGCTCGATCTTGGGGATGGGCTCGTGCTTGAAACCCTCGACCAGCACCAGGTCCAGGTCGCGCGTGTCGACGCAGGGCAACAGCTCGGCAAGCCGGGGTTCCCGGCAGGGACCCACGCATTCCTTGATCATGGCCATCCGATGCCGCGAGGCGATCAGCACCTGGTCGGCGCCGGCCTTGCGCAGCTCGTAGCTGTCCTTGCCCGGGTGGTCGATATCGAAGCTGTGGTGGGCGTGCTTGAGCAGGGCGAGGCGCAGCCCGCGGGCCTTGAGCAGGGGGATGAGTGCACCCAGCAGGGTGGTCTTTCCGGTACCGCTGTAGGCGCAGACTCCGAGCAGGGGCACGGCGCAGCGGATGCTCATGTCACCACCTCTCCCTCGAGGCCGGCCGAGTCCGCCTCCGAGTTGATATTGACGAAGCTCTCGGGGCGGTCGCTCAAATCCGCCAGGGCCACCCGGTGGCGGGCATACCAGAGGTCGATCTTGCGGTCGCCGGCCTCGAGAAAGGCGTGCAGGCTGGGGGCGAGCGCGGCCGGAAGCAGGGCATAGACCGGCTGCATCCGCGAGCCGTCGGTGGCAACGGCGATTTCGGCACCCTCGAGCGCCAGGGCCGCGCAGAGCCGTTTCACCAGATCCGGAGCCGGGAAGGGCCCGTCGCAGGGCAGGGTGACGATCCAGGGTGTGGAGACGGCCGCCATGGCGCTGGCGAATCCGGCCAGGGGACCCTGGAAGCCGTCGATCCTATCCGCGATCACCGGATACCCGTAGGCCGCGTAGGCCTCCGGGTTGCGGTTCGCATTGATGACGAGCCCCCCCACCTGGGGCGCGAGTGACTCGATCACCCACTCCACCAGGGGCCGACCGCGGAAGGGGACCAGTCCTTTGTCGCGACCCCCCATGCGCCGCGCTCGCCCGCCGGCGAGGATGACCCCGGTGATGGACTCCCGTTCCGGTGCCTGATTGAACCGATCGCCCAAGGTGGCTGTCTCCTACGTCTGGGCCCAAATAATGGATGGGGCGCGCCGCCCAATGGAAAAATAGTCAGCAATTCGGATGCCAGCGCCTGAGCTTTGTTGGGCGGATCTTTTTACGCAGCGCCGGTAGCGCCTGCCGTGGATCGAACAGGCCCCTGCCGAGCACCGCTCGATGGGGCCAAAATGTCCCAGCGATTCGGTCAGTGCCGCGTCAACCCGTTATAGTGTCGGGCGGGCGGCCTCTTTAGACCGCACAGCGAGCGCGCCGGAGACTCGGCTCGCCAACCAACAACAAGACGATGCGACCGCAGATGACGGCCGCTCCACTGGAGGTTTGGAGATGGGTTCTGATCCCCTGCGGGCATGGCCCGCATCCGACGCCATGCCGCCGCCCTGTCCGCGCCCGCTCTCGGCCGCCGGCGCCTCGGTGCTGATTCTCGACCCCGAGCCCGCCAGTCGCAGCTTCATGGAGCGCGGTCTCAGCCGTCACTTCGCCCTGGTCGAGAGTGCGGCGGATCGATCCGAGGCCCAGGACCTGCTGCGCCGCTGTCATTTCGACGTGCTGATCGCCGACATCGGGACCGCCGGGCTCGCCTGGGTCGAGTCGCTGAGTGACCAGGGCGGCGGTCTCGACGTCATCTATGTCGCCGGCGATGCGGATCTGCAGACCGCCATCGGGGCACTGCGCGCCGGGGCCTGCGATTTCCTGCTCAAGCCCTTCCGCATGGAGGAGCTCCTGGCCGCGGCCCAACGGGGTGCCGAGCGGCGCACCGCCCGGAGGGAGACCTTCCTGCTCCAGCGGGAGTTCGAGCAGCATCAGTCCCCGGACGGCCTGGTGGGCGACTCTGCGTCCATGCGCGAGGTCTGCGGCATCATCGCGCGGATCGCGCCCATGCCCTCCACTGTCCTGATCGAGGGCGAGTCGGGCACCGGCAAGGAGCTGGCAGCCCGCGCCATTCATGCCCGCAGCGGACGCCCCGGCGGCTTCGTCGCCATCAACTGCGGGGCGGTCTCCCCGGAGCTCTTGGAGAGCGAGCTGTTCGGTCATGCCAAGGGCGCCTTCACCGGGGCCCACCAGACCCGCGAGGGCCTCTTCGGGTTCGCCCACGGCGGCAGCCTCTTCCTCGACGAGATCGGCGAGATGCCGCTCGGCATGCAGGCGAAGCTGCTGCGGGTGCTCGAGGAGAAGGCGGTGCGACCGGTGGGCGGCAATGAGCAGGTCCCGGTGGACGTGCGCATCATCGCGGCGACCAATCGCATCCTCTCGGCCGAGGTGGCGGCCGGACGCTTCCGCGAGGACCTGTTCTACCGGCTCAATGTGGTGGCCGTGCGGCTGCCGCCCCTGCGCGAGCGCCGGGATGACGTGGTGCCACTGGCCCGCTACTTCCTGGCTCAACTGTCCGCGGAGCTCGGCATCCCGGCCCCGGAATGGGACGGCTGGGACCTGGATCAGCTGCGACGCTACGACTGGCCCGGCAATGTGCGGGAGCTGCGCAATGTCATCGAGCGCTGCCTGCTGCTCGGGCGCCGTCCCGGGGGCTGTATGGGCGCTCTGCAGGCGACCTCGGCGGCGGCCGGGGGCGGGGGGGAGCCGGACCTGTCGCTCGCCGCGGTGGAACGCGCCCACATGCTGCGGGTGCTGGAGATCAGCGCCGGCAACAAGTCGGAGGCCGCGCGCCGCCTCGGCATCTCGCGCAAGACCATGGAGCGCAAGCTCAAGGCCTGGGAGCTGGCGGGGGATTGAGGTCGGTCGAGGCGCTGCCGCTGATCCACCCTGCGGCTTTGTTGGAACCTCGTTGGGTGGATAAGGCGCGAGGGGGATCTGCGGATCTGTCCGTTGGTTGGGGCGCCGCATCCACCAAGCCGCTGTCTGGGAGGGGTTGCTGGTGGATGCGCTGCGCTTATCCACCCTACGGCATTGTCGGAACCGTGTTTCTGTTGTTTGGGGCGCCGGATCCACCGAGCCGTGACTGGGAAAGTTTCTGGTTCACCCTATTCCTGACCCCAGACGAGGCGGCCGGCCTCGGTGAGGTCGTAGCCGCCGAGGAGGCCGGCCAGGTGCTCGGTCTCGGGGTCGCGCAGGCGGGCGATCAGGTCCTGAAAGAGCTTGCGGAACCAGATGCCGCGCTCCAGCGCCAGGTCGAAGGCCTCCCAGCCGGTGGCGACGAAACCCAGTCCGTTCTCCGCCGCCGCGGCCCGCGATCCCGGTGCGGCGTCGGCCAGCCCCAGTGAGATGGCGCAGGCGGCGGCGCGCTCGGTCAGGGCCCTGACCTCGAGCCGCAGGGACTTGGCATCGACCCGGTGACGGCTCAGGGTCTCGTCGAAGAAGCGCCGCGCGCCGGAACCCTCCTGGCGCAGGGCCCAGCGCAGGGGACGGCGCAGCAGGGCGCCGGGGTCGTCGCCCTGCTCGGCCAGGTCGGCGGCCAGCATTAGCCCCTGCTCGCGGCGGAAGGCGCGGATCAGCACCCAGCGGCGGTGGCCGCCGTACTGGCCGAGCAGGGCCGGGTGGCGCAGGTGGCTCTCCTCGATCGGCCCCCAGTGCAGGGGGCAGGCGTCCGCCTTGTGGCCCTGCAGCAGCTCCAGCCCCAGACGGGTGCCGGTCGGCGTGTAGCTCACCAGGGCCCGGGCCCCGGTGTCCCGGCCGAGGTTGTGCACCACGCGGTGGAGCAGCGGGTCGTCGCTGCCGGCCATGATCAGCCGGTCCGCCAACAGGCCCCCGTGGCTGGTCTCCAGCATCCAGCGGTCGACCAGGTCGCGCGGGAACATCCATTTGCCGGTGACCTTGGTGCCGGGTATGCGCCCCTCGGAGGCCAGGGCATAGACCTTCTTCTCGTTCAGATTGAGGTACTGTGCCACCTGGCGGACATCCAGGAAGCGCGGTATTCCTTCGACGACGGCGGGCATGGCGCTCGGGTCCTGCGACCGGGGCCGGTTCAATCCGCTGCCCCCAATGGAGTCCGGTCGCGGTGGCGATTGGCGCTCTGGCGAACCGGGTCCGGGATGGCGTCGAACAGTACCTGCTCCGCCCCGTTGTAGATCAGGAAGTGCTGGCCCTTGGCCCGGGCGATCAGGGTCACACCCACCTGTTTGGCGAACTCCAGGCCCTTGTGGGTGATTCCGGAGCGCGACAGCAGCACCGGTATGCCCATCTGGGCCACCTTGATCACCATCTCCGAGGTCAGCCTGCCGGTGGTGTAGAAGACCTTGTCGCCGCCATCGACCGCATTGAGCCACATGTAACCGGCGATGGCGTCGGCGGCGTTGTGGCGCCCCACGTCCTCCACGAACAGCTCGATGCCGTCGGCGCCGCAGAGGGCGCAGCCGTGGACGGCCCCCGCTCGGCGATAGACCTCGTTGTGGCTGTTGAGCAGATCGAGCAGGGCGTAGATGCGCGACTGGCGCAGCCGCACCGGTTCCAGGTGCAGGCGCGCGAGCTGGTCGGTGATGCGCCCGAAGACGGTCCCCTGGCCGCAGCCGGTGGTGACGGTGCGGTGCCTGAGCTTCTCCTCGAGGTCGCCGATGCCGTCGAAAGTGGTGACGGCGCAGGCCTCGCTCTCCCAGTCCACCTGGATGGAGTGGACCGACTCCAGGCAGGGCACCAGGCGCTGGCCGCGCAGATAACCGAGCACCAGCAGCTCGGGATGGGTCCCGAGGGTCATCAGGGTCACCACCTCGCGCTTGTCGATATAGAGGGTCAGCGGCTGCTCGCCCGCGATGTCGCCCTCGCGGGGCTGTCCGTACTCATCGATGGCGATCACCGGGTAGGAGGGCTTGAGGCCCGCGTCGCTGAGTCGCGGGCGATAGGAACTTCGTGGCGCCGGGCTCGCCATCTCAGCCTCCGGTGACGTTCATGTGGCGGAAGATCACGGGCTTGGCCGTCAGGTCGAAGTCGTGCCCGCGCGGCTTGATGGACATGGCGGAGGCGATGGCCCGCTTGACCGCGTCGTCGTCGCCCGGATGGGCGCGCAGGGCCCGGCGCAGGTCGGTGGAGTACTCCTGACCGAGACAGAGCAGCAGCCGCCCCTCGGCGGTCACCCTGACCCGATTGCATTCGCCGCAGAAGTTGTGGCTGTGGGGCGAGATGAACCCCACCCGCGAGGCACTGCCGGCCACCCGGTAGTATTTGGATGGGCCGCCGGTGGACTCGGTGGTGGGGATCAGCTCGAATCGCCCGGCCAGGTCGCGCCGGGTCTCATCGCTCGAGTAATAGGCCTCGGCCCGGTCGTGATCCCCGATGACCCCCAGGGGCATCTCCTCAATGAAGCTGATGTCCATGCCGCGGGCCAGCGCGAACGCGACCAGATCGCCGACCTCGTCGTGGTTGCGGTGCTTGAGGATGACGCTGTTGATCTTGACCCGCTGGAACCCGGCCTCCAGGGCCGCGTCGATCCCGGATAGGGTCTGCTCGAGATCCCCCAGTCGGGTGATGGCGCGAAAGCGCTCGGGCCTCAGGGTGTCGAGGCTCACGTTGACCCGCGTGACGCCCGCCGCCACCAACGCCCGGGCATGGCGGGCGAGCTGGGTGCCATTGGTGGTGAGGGTCAGATCGCGGATCCCGGGCAGTGCACCCAGCTCCTCGAAGAGCCACACGATGTTGCGCCGCACCAGGGGCTCGCCGCCGGTGACGCGCAGCTTGACGACGCCCAGCTCGCTGAAGCAGCGCCCAAGGCGCGCCATCTCCTCCAGGGTCAGGAGCTGGCTGCGGGGCAGGAACTGCATCTGCTCCGACATGCAATAGACGCAGCGCAGGTCGCAGCGGTCGGTGACCGAGAGGCGCACATAGGTGATGTGGCGGCCGAATCGATCCACCAGCCGTTCGGGAAGCTTTGCGGTCACTGGCATTGAAGACCCGCCGTTTGAAGATGGGAGGCGCCGAGCAAGATCCGTTCCCCGCTACCCGGACGCGGACCGGGCGGGCGAGCGGGCTCAAGTCAACGCGATGTCGCAAAGCCACCCGAGCGGCCCCACCCGTCTCCTTCACGTCAAGATGGGTCGAATCGACCCAGCGTCCCGGCCCATGCGGGACAATTTGTCCGAATCCACCCGCACTCACGCCGGGGGCCGTCAGTTCCCCGACGCCCCTGTCGTGGTCCCCGTGGCGCTGGTACGCAAGTTGCCAACTGAGGTTGCCCGTCCATCAGGTATTAGCCACCGCTGCCACCCCCGAATGCGTCAAATCCACCGCGAGTCGATGTTTCATGAAGGACCAGATTGAGGCGGCCGCCAGCAGCTTTCCCGTCTCCGTCATCATGGAGCGGCGTCAGGTCCAGGGTAACCGCTGGGTGACGGAGGGTTGGAGCGCCCTCGGCGTGACCCCGGGGACCATGGCGGGTGCAGGATCCGGCGAGCCCCGGCTGTTGGTGGAGGGTCCCCGCGCGGCCCAGTATCTGTGGACGGGTCTTCGGATGGACCTCTACCCCGACGAGGCGGAGAGCTACTACCACAACCTCAAGGTGGAGACGCCTGGCTGCTATGTGGTCGTTCGTCCGCGCGAGGACGGCATGCCGCGACCCGTGCTGGTCACCGCGAGCTTCGATGCGGCCCAGGCCTATCAGGAGGGCGGCGAGACGGTCTATAGCGTGCCGCTGCCACCGACTCTCTATCGTGCCGTCGAGGCCTATGTGCTGACACACTATGTCCCGCAGGAGCGACGTAAGCGCCGCCGCGAGGACTGGAAGGGAGAGGCCCATGAGGGACGCTGAGGGTGAGGGACGCTTCCTGGCCCGCTGGTCACGGCGCAAGCGGGCGGCGCGACCGGGCTCTGTCGACCGGGAGCGGCCGTGCCCAGAGATGCCGGATCGGCGGACGCCTCCCCCTGATCCGGCGAGGCCTGGTCAGGAGACGCCCGAGGCGCCCCGCGAGGATACTTACCCCTTAGCCGATCGGGACACCGAGGGCTCGGCTGCCGCCGGACCCCCGTCGGAACCTGTGCTGACCGACGCCGACATGCCGCCCCTCGAATCCCTGGGCGCCTTCTCCGATTACTCGGGATTCCTCTCACGGGGTGTGTCGGCGGCCCTGCGCCGCCAGGCCCTGACCAAGCTCTTCCACAGCCAGCACCTCAACGTCACCGATGGCCTGGACGACTTCGCCGAGGACTACACCCGGTTCGAGTCCTTGGGAGACCTGATCACCGCCGACATGCGCCATCAGATGGAGGTCGCGGCGCGGCGCCTGGCGGAGCGGGCGGAAAGGGAAGGGGCCCTGGCGCTCGAGCAGGGGCTCGAACCGCCGCCCTCGGATCCGCTTGCCGTGTCGGCGAAACCCGATCCGGCGCCGGCCCTGGCAGGGGCCGAGGCGCCGGATGCTGAGGCCGACAGGGTGGATGGTCCCGCGTCTCCTATCCCAGGAGGGCTCACATGAGCACCGCTCCGGTCGATCTGGTCGAGCTTCGCAACCGTTCCGCCCGAGAGGTCGCCATTGCGCTGGTCGCCGACGACGGGATCGGGGTCACCGGCCTGGTCAGCTACAGCTCCGAGGGCCGGCTGCTGATCGTCGGTCCCGACGCCGAGGCCATCGCCCGTCTCGCCGCGGCCGCCGGGCCGCTGCGCCCGGCGGCCCTGGTGCTCGCGCCGGGGGCGGGCGCCATCGCCGGCCTCACCACCTGGTGGACGGACCCTGGATCGGTCACCCTCAACGGCTGGCTCGGTGACTTTCGTCTGCGCCTCGCCGGCCAGGGTCGGGGCGAGGAGCGGTTCGATCTGGTGCTCGACCTGGGCGATCCGCCCCTGATCGGCGCCGAGCTCCCACCCCCCGGCTACCAGGCCCCGGGCCCCAACGCGCAGGCCCAGGACGCGGCCCTGGAGACTCTGAGTGCGCTGGTCGGCGTCTTCGAGAAGCCGCGCTATTTCGAGTACGACCCCGGCATCTGCGCCCACGGGATGAAGGGCGCTACCGCCTGCCGGCGCTGCATCGACGCCTGTCCCGCCGAGGCCATCACCAGCCTGGTGGACCGCATCCGGGTGGAGCCCAACCTCTGCCAGGGCGGCGGGGTCTGCGCCAGCGCCTGTCCCACTGGCGCCATCACCTATGGCTATCCGCCGGTCGGCGACCTGCTCGCCCGGGTGCGTCGTCTGCTCTCCGCCTATCGGGAGGCCGGCGGGACAAAGCCGGTGCTGCTGATCCACGACACGGTTGCCGGGGCCAAGCGGGCGCGGGCGCTCAGCGAGGGCGTGGGCCACCTGCTGCCACTGGCGGTGGAAGAGGTCGCGAGCCTGGGTCTGGAAGCCTGGTTCTCGGGCCTCGCCTATGGCGCCCGGGCGGTGCGGCTGCTCGAGAGCCCCCAGGTGCCGGTGAGCGCGCGCAAGGAGCTCAATGAACAGCTCGGCATTGCCCGCGCCCTGCTGGCGGCAATGGGCTACCCGGAGCGGGCCGTGGATTGGTGGAGCGACCTGCCTGAGGCGCTCGACCCGGTCATGCCCGACCTGGCAACGGCCGGATTCGCCGCGGCCGGTAACAAGCGTCAGAACCTGTTCGCGGCCGTCGATCACCTCTGCGCCCAGGCCAGCGGGGTCCCCCCGCTGGCGCCGCTTCCGGCCGGGGCGCCCTTCGGCACCGCCGAGGTGGATGCCAAGGCCTGCACCCTGTGCCTGGCCTGCGTGACGGTGTGTCCGGGCAAGGCCCTGCTCGATGGGCACGACGTGCCGCAGCTGCGCTTCGTGGAGGCCAATTGCGTCCAGTGCGGTCTCTGCACCCGTTCCTGCCCCGAGGACGCCATCTCGATCAGCCCCAGGTTCCTGTATGGCTCCGCGGCGCGCGCCCAGGCGCGGGTGCTGCGCGAGGACAGTCCCTTCCACTGCGTGAGCTGCGGCAAGCCCTTTGCCACTACCGCCGTGATCGGGCGCATCCAGCTTCGACTCGCCGGTCACTCCATGTATCAGGATCCTCAGGCCAGGCGCCGGCTGCAGATGTGTGGCGACTGCCGGGTCGCCGATCAGATGCTCGCCGAGGGGCTGTGAGCCCGCTTCGCGAGTCCCCGCAGCGCGCCCGGCGCCGCATGGGCTTGGTGAGATCCGTCCCTTTTGCACCCTGGATTCCCCGGCTCCCTGGCCTCCTACTTGCTCCCTACGCAGGAACCGTTCAGCCATGGCTCATGACCCTTTGAACGCAATCCCAGTCCAGTCGAGCGCCCGCATCCAGGCGGATCCGGGGCTCGAGACTCGAGTTTTCGCGACCGCGGTCTCGCCTGAAGATGCGGCTCGCGCCGGCATCTATGGACTGCTGGCCGCCCTGCTGCGGGAGGTGCCCGACGCGCGGCTCCTCGAGCAGGTGCGGGGGCTCGAGCGGGCACCGGGGCGGGACGGCTTCGCCCTCGCCTGGGAGGGCCTGCGGCTCGCGGCCGAGCAGGTATCTCCAGGCGAGGCCGACGACGAGTATCACCGCCTCTTCATCGGGTTGGGACGTGGCGAGCTGGTGCCCTACGGCTCCTGGTACCAGACCGGCTTTCTGATGGAGCTGCCGCTGGGCGCCCTGCGGCGGGATCTCGCGGCCCTGGGTTTTGAGCGGGAGCCCGGTGTGCACGAGCCCGAGGACCATGTGGCGGCGCTCTGCGAGGTCATGGCCGCGCTCGCGCTCGACTCCGAAGTCGCCCCGCGGCTCGCCCTGGAGCGCCAGCGCCAGTTCTACCGGGCCCATCTGGGGACCTGGATCGAGCGCTTCTGCCGCGATCTGGAGATGGTCCCGGGGGTGCCCCTGTACGGCGCCGTCGGGCGTCTCGGGGCCGCCTTCTTCGAGCTCGAGGGGCGCTATCTGGAGATGGAGACCTGATGGGGAACGGTATCGCCCAGTTGATTACGAGCGTGGCGCCCGCGCCGCGGAGGCGCCCGCTCCAACCGAGAGACGAACGATCGAGGAACACACCATGAAACACGAAACCAGCGATGCCGAGGGCCGCCGCGACTTCCTGAAGACCGGCGTGGCCGTGGGTGCGGGGGCCGCGGTTGGGGTCCTGCTGCCGGGTGCCGCCGCGGCGCTCGAGCAAGCCCAACCAGGCCATTCCGGGGAGCCGCCCGAGAAGAAGGGTTATCAGGCCAGCCAGCACGTACTCGACTACTACCGTACCGCGCGGATCTGATGCGCCCCCGGCCGCCGACCGAGGTGAGGAGAATCCAATGAAGCTCGTTAAAAAATCCGCCACTCCCAATTGCGACAACAGGCCCGCGGCCCCGGTCACGGGACTGGCGGTGAGCAGGCGCGATTTCCTGCGCAGGACCGGTTTGATGACCGGCGGGGCGGCCCTGGCCACCGGTCTGACCCCCGGCATGGTGCGCCGGGTGCGCGCGGCCGATCCGGCCCCCGCGGCCCCGGGCGACGCCGTCAAGACGGCCCGCACCATCTGCACCCACTGTTCCGTGGGCTGCGGGCTCTACGCCGAGGTCCGAAATGGGGTCTGGACCGGTCAGGAGCCGGCCTTCGATCACCCCTTCAACCTTGGCGGTCATTGCGCCAAGGGCGCCGCGGTGCGCGAGCACGGCCACGGGGAGCGGCGGCTCAAGTACCCCATGAAGCTGGTGGGGGGCAAGTGGAAGCGCATCTCCTGGGACGAGGCCCTCAACGAGGTCGGCGACAAGATGCTGGCCATACGCGAGCAGTCCGGCCCGGATTCGGTCTACTGGCTGGGCTCCGCCAAGCACAACAACGAGCAGGCCTACCTGTTCCGCAAGTTCGCGGCCCTGTGGGGCACCAACAACGTGGACCATCAGGCCCGCATCTGTCACTCGACCACGGTCGCCGGTGTCGCCAACACCTGGGGCTACGGGGCGATGACCAACTCCTATAACGACATCCACAACTCCAAGGCCATCCTCATCATCGGCGGCAACCCGGCGGAGGCCCACCCGGTCTCGCTGCAGCACGTCTTCCGGGGCAAGGAGCGCAACAACGCGCCGCTGATCGTCATCGACCCGCGCTTCACCCGCACCGCGGCCCACGCGGATCATTACATTCGCCTGCGTCCCGGGACCGACGTGCCACTGGTCTGGGGCATGCTGTGGCACATCTTCGAGAACGGCTGGGAGGACAAGGAGTTCATCCGCCAGCGGGTCTACGGCATGGATGAGGTCCGGGCCGAGGTGGCGAAGTGGACCCCCGACGAGGTCGAGCGGGTCACCGGGGTACCGGAGGAGCAGGTCTACCGCGCCGCCAAGCTGATGGCGGACAACCGCCCCGGCACCTTCATCTGGTGCATGGGCGGCACCCAGCACACCATCGGCAACAACAACACCCGAGCCTACTGCATCTTCCAGCTCGCCCTGGGCAACATGGGCGTCTCGGGCGGGGGTACCAACATCTTCCGCGGTCACGACAACGTGCAGGGCGCCACGGACTTCGGTGTCCTCTCCCACGATCTGCCAGGCTATTACGGCCTGGCCGAGGGCTCCTGGAAGCACTGGGCCAAGGTCTGGGGCGTCGACTACGAGTGGCTCAAGGGACGCTTCGACCAGGCCAGCATCACGGACCAGGGTGCCTACGAAACAGAAGGCGACAAGCCCCTGCCACCCATGAACGCCAAGGGCATCCCGGTGTCGCGGTGGATCGACGGGGTACTGGAGGACAAGGCCAACATCGCCCAGAAAGACAACGTGCGCGCCATGGTCTTCTGGGGCCATGCGCCCAACAGCCAGACCCGCGGCCCGGAGATGAAGAAGGCCATGGAGAAGCTCGATCTCATGGTCATCATCGACCCCTACCCCACGGTCTCGGCGGTGATGAGCGACCGCACCGATGGGGTCTATCTCCTGCCGGCCTGTACCCAGTTCGAGACCACCGGATCTGTGACCGCCTCCAACCGCTCCGTCCAGTGGCGCGACAAGGTCATCGAGCCACTGTTCGAGTCGCGGCCGGATCACACCATCATGTACCAGCTCGCGCGCAAGCTCGGCTTCGCCGACGAGCTGTGCAAGAACGTCCAGGTGAACAATGACGAGCCCCTGATCGAGGACATAGTCCGCGAGTACAACCGGGGCATGTGGACCATCGGCTACACGGGCCAGAGTCCGGAGCGCCTCAAGCAGCACCAGCAGAACTGGCACACCTTCAACGTCACCAGCCTCAAGGCCAACGGCGGCCCCGCCGACGGCGATTTCTACGGTCTGCCCTGGCCCTGCTGGGGGACGCCGGAGATGAAGCACCCGGGCACCCCCAACCTGTACGACACCTCGATCACCGTCGCCGAGGGCGGCCTGCCCTTCCGGGCCCGCTTCGGCGTGGAGCGCGACGGGGTGAGCCTGCTCTCCGAGGACTCCTGGACCAAGGGGTCGGAGATCGATTCGGGCTACCCCGAGTTCACCGCGGACATCCTCAAACAGCTCGGCTGGTGGGATGACTTGACCGAAGAGGAGAAGCAACTCGCGGAGGGTAAGAACTGGAAGACCGACCTCTCCGGCGGCATCCAGCGCGTGGCCATCAAGCACGGCTGCGCCCCGTTCGGCAACGCCAAGGCACGCTGCGTGGTCTGGACCTTCCCGGACCCGGTGCCCATCCACCGAGAGCCCCTCTACACATCGAGGCACGACCTGGTCGAGAAATACCCGACCTACGAGGACCGCAAGAGCTTCTATCGGCTGCCCACCCGCTACGAGTCGATCCAGGCGACCGACTACTCTGGCGACTTCCCGCTGATCTACACCAGCGGACGTCTGGTGGAGTACGAGGGCGGCGGCGACGAGACCCGCTCCAACCCCTGGCTCGCCGAGCTCCAGCAGGAGATGTTCGCGGAAATCAATCCGCGCGACGCCAACAACGCCGGGGTGCGCGACGGGGCCGACATGTGGCTCGAGAGCCCCGAGGGCGCGCGCATCCGCATCAAGGCCCTGGTGACCGAGCGGGTCGCCCCGGGGGTCGTGTTCACGCCCTATCACTTCGGCGGCCACTTCCAGGGTCAGGACCTGCGGGCCAAGTATCCGGAGGGCGCGGACCCCTATGTCCTCGGCGAGGCGGCCAACACGGCCTTCACCTATGGCTACGACTCGGTGACGGCCATGCAGGAGACCAAGTGCTCTCTTTGCAAGATCTATCCGGTTTAGGAAGGGCCGAGTGGCGAGGGCCGAGGGCCGAGGCCTGAGGCACCCTGGGATCGAATCATGGTGACGGGGCCCGAGGGCCCTGCGCCGATCGAATCGGAGAATCGAACATGGCACGAATGAAATTCTTCTGCGACGCCGAGCGCTGTATCGAGTGCAACGGCTGCGTGACCGCCTGCAAGAACGTCAACGAGGTCCCCTGGGGGATCAACCGGCGGCGGGTGGTCACCATCAATGACGGGCAGCCGGGTGAGCGCTCCATGTCGGTGGCCTGCATGCACTGCTCCGACGCCCCCTGCATGGCGGTCTGTCCGGTCGACTGCTTCTATCAGACCGCCGATGGCCTCGTGCTGCACGACAAGGACATCTGCATCGGCTGCGGCTACTGCTTCTACGCGTGCCCCTTCGGTGCCCCCCAGTTCCCCACCGACGGCGCCTTCGGCTCGCGCGGCAAGATGGACAAGTGCACCTTCTGCGCGGGCGGTCCCGAGGCCGACGGCAGCGCGGAGGAGCGGCGCAAATACGGGGCCAACCGTCTGGCGGAGGGCAAGCTCCCGGCCTGTGCCGAAATGTGCGCCACCAAGGCGCTGCTGGCGGGCGACGCAGATGAGATCTCCGATATCTATCGCGAGCGCATCGCCTACCGGGGCGCCGTGGGTATGGCCACCGGCTGGGGCGTGGCCTATGGCAAGCCCGGCATCCATGCCGCCAAGGGGAAGGACGGCAAGGCCGTGGGCCGGGATTGAGCGGGGGGCCCATGTCCAAGCCCGGTCTTCAAGCCAGGCGGGGCCGTTACCGTCGCGCCCTGGGCTGGTCCGTCCTGCTGATCGCCCTGGCCCTGATCCTGCCCCTGGTGCCCTACGCCGTGACCCTGGAGGGCGGGGTGCAACTCAACCACCCGGGGGTGGAGGTCTGGTCGGCGGCGCGCGAGCGGCTCGAGGCGCCGATGACCACCCAGGTCCGGGGGGTGCAGTCCAATCAGCTCATCAATTACTGGGGCGAGCAGTGGCGCCTCTTTCGCGAGCGCAAGCTGGTCCCCATCGGGGGCATCGTCCTGATCGCCATGCTCGGCATCATCACCGCCTTCTATCTCATCCGGGGCCGGATCGATATCGAAGGGGGGCGATCGGGGAAGCGGGTGCCGCGATTTTCCGTGAACCAGCGCGTGGTCCATTGGTTGGCGGCCGGGGTCTTCGTGCTGTTGGGGCTGACCGGGCTGGTGCTGCTCTACGGGCGCTACGTCCTGATCCCACTGCTCGGCGCCGAGGGCTTCGCCGCGACGGCGGCCGCCTGCAAAGAGATCCATAACCTCTTCGGACCCATCTTCCCCTTCGCCGTGATCGCGCTCATGGTTCAGTTCGGTCGGGGTAACTGGTTCCGCTGGCTGGATATCAAGTGGTTCATGAAGGCAGGCGGGCTCTTCGGACACCAGATCGCCGACTCCGGTTATTACAACGGCGGCCAGAAGACCTGGTTTTGGCTCACCGTGCTGTTCGGTATCGCCATCTCGGTTTCCGGTCTGGTCCTGCTCTTCCCCAGCTTCGGCCAGGGGCGCGAGATCATGGGCGGTGCCCATCTGGTTCACGCGATCGTCGCCATCGCCTTCATCGCCGCCTCCCTCGGGCACATCTACATCGGCACCCTTGGGATGGAGGGTGCGGCCGAGTCCATGACCCGGGGCTACGTGGACTCGAACTGGGCGCGCGAGCACCACAACCTCTGGTACGCGGAGATGGAGAAGGCCGGGCTGGTGGACGTACCCGAGAATGCGCTCGAAGAGGTGCGGCGTCACGACGACATCGACTTCAGGGGGTTCGGCTCGCCCCTGGCCGAGGTCGATGCCCCCGAGCGGGCAGACTGAAGAGAACCGGGCCGCGAATGAACGCAACCAGACGCAAAGGGCGGGTGGGCTGATGTTTCTCGACTTTGTGGAAGGTCCCCTGTGGTACGCGTCGGCGGCGATCTTCGTCGTCGGTGTGGCGGTGCGTCTCGTCGAGGTGCTCGTCAAGGGGACTCGACCGGACCTCGCCACCCCGCGCGGACCCGGCTGGCCCGGCGCCGCCCGGACCCTGGTCAGCCGGTCCTGGACGGCCGAAGGCTTTAGCAAAGGGGCCAGGTTTCATCTGGTGGCGGGCTATATGTTCCACATCGGGCTCTTCGTGCTGCTGCTGTTCGCCGCGCCCCATGTGGTCTTCATCGAGGAACGGATCCTGGGCTTCGGCTGGACCCCGGCGCCGCACTGGGTCTTCATCCTGGCGGCCCAACTTGCATTCGCCGGTCTCATCCTGCTCTGGCTGCGCCGGGTGATGCACCCGGTGATGCGCAAGATCTCGACCTTTGACGATCATGCCGCGGCCATCCTGACCTTCGTCGTGATGTTCACGGGCTGCATGGCCCTTTTGATGAGCCACGACAGCCTGCGCGCCATTCACATGCTCACCGTCTGCCTGCTGCTGATCTATTTCCCCTTCAGCCGGCTCATGCATGCCTTCACCTTCGCCATCAGCCGCGGCATGACGGGCGCCGCCATGGCGCGTAAGGGCGTCCAGGCGTGAGGGAACCGATTTCAGCCTGATTTCAGCCGGCGGCGGGATACCACCCGCCTCATCGCCAACACGAGGGCTCAGCATGCTCGCCGTCCAGACCGAACACGACTTCGCGCGCGGCGTCGCGGTGCTTCGCAATCAGATCGACGCGAAGATCGCCGCCTACTTCTCGAGCTGCGTCCATTGCGGTCTCTGCGCCGAGGCCTGCCTCTTCTATACCGAGACCGGCGACCCCCGTTACACGCCGATCTACAAGGTGGAGCCCATGCGCCGCCTCTGGCAGCGCGAGCACACCTTCTGGGGCAAGCTGGGCAGGACCCTCGGGTTCGGCCGTGATCTGACCGAGGAGGATTTCGCCGACTGGCAGGAGATGACCTACGACAGCTGCACCCTCTGCGGGCGCTGCTCCATGGTCTGCCCGGTGGGCAACGACATCGCCTACATGATCCGCCGCCAGCGCGAGGCCTTCGCCGCCTCCGGCTACTCGCCCGAGGGGCTGCAGGGGGCGACCACCCGCGCCCTGGAGATCGGCAGCCCAATGGGTCTGACCCTGAAGACCCTGCGCGCCCAGATCGCCCATGTGGAGGAGGCCACCGGGCTCAAGATACCCATCGATATTCAGGGAGCGGACTACATGGCGCTCCTCTCCTCCATGGAGGTGATCAACTTCCCCGAGTACATCGAGAGCCTGGTGCGCATCTTCGATGCCGCCGACGTGAGCTGGACCCTCTCGAGCAAGGCCTTCGAGGCCACCAACAGCGGTATCCAGATCGGCGACTCGAAGATCGCCGCCGTCCTGGTCAGCCGGGTCGTGGAGGCGGCCGAGTCGCTCGGCGTCAAGGCGGTGATCAGCCCCGAGTGCGGCCATGCCTATACCGCCATCCGCTGGGACGGGCCCAACCTGATCGGACGTCCCTACCGGTTCGAGGTGGTGCATATCCTCGAGCTGCTCGACCAGTTGCGCGTCGATGGGCGGCTCCAGACCCAGGGCATCGAGGAGCAGCGGTTGACGTACCACGACCCCTGCCAGATCGCCCGCCGCGGCGGTGTGATCGACCAGCCGCGTAACCTGCTGCACATGGTCGCGCCGGATTATCCGGAGATGGCCGACACCGGCCGCATGAACTGGTGCTGCGGCGGGGGAGGGGGCGTGAGCGCCAACGAAGACGCCGAGCCCCTGCGTCTCGAGGCCTTCAAGCGCAAGAAGCGCCAGCTCGAGACATTGAACGTCGAGACCCTGGTGACCGGCTGTGCCAACTGCCGCATCGTCATCGAGGAGGGGCTGGAGCACTACGAGATGCCAATCGCGGTTACCGGCCTCACCGAGCTGCTCGCCGAGCATCTGGTGACGAGCAAGCCGGCGGCCCCGCTGCCGCGGGACACCGGTTGAGCCCGTCTGGTCCTGGAGCCGCTCCCGGTGGTCGGGGACGGCCTAACCCCAGTACCCGTATTGTCGCTCGCTTTATTCCACAGGAATTGCTCAGAATAATCCGCCCTGGCCCTGCCGGATTCGTCCACCGCTGTTGTCGAGGCCTGCGGGCCGGACGACCTTGCGTCGGTCCACGCGGCCCTGACGGCAGCAGTCGGCCAAGTCCGGTCACCCGGCCGAGACCCGCGAGCTTCTCCTAGACGCGCTAAGCTGACCGCAAGAATTCCCTTTGCTGACCGCAGATCCACGTAGCTTCCGGCCACTGCCAAACGTCAGTTGGAGCGGATTGACGCGAACCCTGGAGCTATGGTCAAGACTGGTGTATGACCATGGGGCCAGAGCGTCGAGTCAGGCGGCCTCCCGTTGCTGCTCCGGTGGCTCGTCGGTCACCGGAGTACCATCTCGATAGCGAGTTCCTGCGAGCAGTTCGGCGACCTTCTCCGGGGCGCGGATGCGCCGCCAGGACTTGGCCGCTTCCTCGGCGAGCTTGAAGGCCAAACCGAGGAAGGTGCTGCGGGAGACGCAATTCTTGGTCCGCGTGGTGCGGTGGCGCACGGTCGCGAACGTGGACTCGATCGGGTTGGTGGTGCGCAGGTGCACCCAGTGCTCGGCCGGGAAGGCGAAGAAGGCGAGCAGGGCCTCGCGGTCCTTCACCAGCTTCTCGGTCGCCTTCGGGTACTTGGCCCCGTAGCGGCTGAGGAAGCGCTCGAAGGCCTGCTCGGCGGCGTTGCGGGTGGGCGCCATCCAGATCGCCTGGAGATCTGCTTTGGCCTTGCCTTGCAGCGACTTCGGCAGGGCCGCAAGCACAAAGCCCCGCTTGTGGAACCAGCAGCGCTGAGGTGCCGTCTCGGGATAGACCTGCTCCAGAGCCGACCAGAACCCCAGCGCGCCGTCGCCGACGGCCAGGCGGGGTCCGAGCTTCAGGCCCCGCTCCTTGAGATCGCGCAGCACGTCGAGCCAGGACTCGGTGGATTCGCGCAGCCCATCGGCGATGGCGACCCACTCCTTGGTGCCGTCGCCCGTGACACCGATGATCACCAGCAGGCAGAGCTTCGGATCTTCGCTGTCGCGCAGCGGCGTGTAGATGCCGTCGACCCAGAAGTAGGCGTATGCCTTGTCTTCCAAAGAGCGACGCGTCCAGCCCTGATACGCCTCGCTCCACTGTGCCTTCAGCCGACCCAGCGCGGCCGCAGAGAGGCCCTTGGCGCCCTCTCCGACGAGCACCTCCAGGGCCTCACCGAGGTCGCCGCTGGAGATCCCCTTGAGGTACAGCCACGGCAGCGCGGTGGCCACCCGGGCGCTGCGACGCACGTAGGGCGGCGCCAGCACCGAGTTGAACTTGACGCCTGAGCCGGTGCGGTCGCGCACCTTCGGCACTCGGACCTCCACCGGCCCGACCGTACTCAGGATCGCGCGCGTCGGCAGGTAGCCGTTGCGCACCACCGCCCGGCGCCCGTCGATCAGCCTCACCTCGGCGAACTGCTCGAGCATCACCTGCACCTCCGCCTCGATGGCCATCTGGAGAATCCCGCGCGCCCCGCGGCGCACCAGTTCCTCCAACGGCAGGCCAAGCTCGCCCAGCGCCGCGTCTCCCGCCGCGCTTGCCTCAACCACCCCTCGATTCGTATCGTCGCGTGTTGGGCCTCACGCTAATCCGCAATTCACCGCCCCTTTTGGTTGAGACTGCGCCACCGGTGGAAAGGTGAAGCCGGTGGGCCAAATGGGGTGGGAGCTTGCCCGGGGTTTCCCGCGGACATCACCGCCGGGCGGGGGCGGTACGGGTCGGGCAGAATAAGGGGACCTCAGAACAGCAGAAGGCCCGCCACGGTGGCCGCCGTGCGGGCCGGTGGCCGGTGCAACTGCGTTATGCGTGTGCGCTGACCGGCGCACAGTACGTTACCCAACAGGCCTGGGAGCAGGCAAGCCTGGCGCGCTGTCCGCTGCACCCCAAGGGGGGCTGCGGTTTCGCCCGCCACGGCACCTATGCCCGTGTCAGCCCGCCCGGGACCCGGGTGGCCCGCTGGTACTGCCGCAGTGGGCATCGCACCTTCAGTCTCTTGCCGGACTGTCTGGCGGCGCGTCTCTCGGGGACCTTGAGCGAGGTCGAGGCGGTGGTGCGCGCGGTGGAGCAGGCGCCGAGCCAGGAGGCGGCCTGTCAGGGGCTGCGCCCGGACATTGAGCTGCCCGGGGTGTTGCGCTGGGTGCGCCGACGGGTGCGGGCAGTGCACGCCGCCTTGCAGACGCTCAAAGGGCTGTGGCCCGAGCGCTTCGCGTGCGCCCCGACGCTGCTGGCCTTCGCGGCCTGCCTCGGGGTTGCGGAAGTGCTCCTCGCACTGCGGCCGATCGGGGAGCCGTTCCTGCAGAACCTGTCCAGCCCGCTCGGATTCCATCCCCGGCGCCAGCCGGGGGGCGGGCGCGGCCGCGCCCGCCAACACCATGCGGGGCCGGACCCGCCGGGGCTCACGGCGTAGCGTCGCGCCCGCAGGCACGCAAGGCCCGTGTCACGCGGAGCCCCGCCCAATGAACGATCCCGACACCGATCGCCGCCAGGCCATCGCCCTGTTCCGCTACGGGGTGATCGCCGAACTCTTGCACCTGCCCCCGGGGTTCAAGGGCCTCTACAAACACCTCGCCGAGAAGGCCGCGCGTGACTACACCATCCCCGGCAGCACCCGCACGCGGGTCGCTTCCGAGACGATCCGTGATTGGCTCCAGGCGTATCGGCGCGGGGGCTTCGACGCCCTAGTGCCCAAACCGCGCGCCGACCGTGGCCAGTCCCGGGCGCTGCCCGCGGCAGTGGTCGAGGCGCTGCTCGCGGCCAAGGAGGCCAACCCCAAGCTCTCGGTGCAGCTGGTCATCCGCGCGGCCAGACAGTCGCCGGACGTGCCGGCAGAGCTGCCGCTGCCGCCCTCCACCGTGCATCGCCTGCTCGCCCGCCACGGCCTGATGAGCAAGACGCCGCAGGACCCCGGCGAACGTGATCGGCGCCGCTTCGCCTTCGCCCAGGCCGGGGAGCTGTGGATGAGCGATGTGATGCACGGACCGAGCGTGGCGGTGGACGGGCGCACCCGGCGCAAGACCTACCTGATCGCCTTCCTCGACGACGCCACCCGGGTCATCCCCCATGCGGCCTTTGCGCTTTCGGAGAACACCGCCACCTTCCTGCCGGTGCTGCGCCAGGCGATCGACAAACGTGGGCTGCCGCAGCGCCTCTATGTGGACAACGGGGCCAACTACCGTTCCCAGCACCTGGCCCTGGTATGCGCCAAGCTCAGCATCGCGCTGATCCATGCCCGGCCCTACCACCCCCAGGGCAAGGGCAAGATCGAGCGCTGGTTCAAGACCCTGCGCGCCCAGGTCCTGACCCGCCTGGCGGCGGAGGATACCGCCAGCCTCACGGCCCTGAACCGCCGCTTGGCCGCCTGGATCGAGGGGGAGTACCACCACACGCCCCATCGCGGCCTGGGAGGACTGACACCCCTGGAGCAGTGGGCGCAAACAGGGGCGGGGGTGCGCTTCCCCGAGCCTACCGTGGATCTGGGGGAGCTGTTCCTGTTCGAGGCCAAGCGCAAAGTCCAGAAGGACCGCACGGTGAGCCTCCACGGCGTGGTCTATGAGGTCGACGCCGCCCTGGTGGGGGAGACGGTGACCCTGCGCTTCGACCCCAGTGCGCCGCCCCAGCGCCCGCTGCAGGTCTGCCACCTGGGCCAGGTCACCGGGCTCGCCCGGGTGGTGGAGCCCTACACAAATTGTTTTGTGAAACGCGAGCGCCCATCGCGGACCTTGAGCGCGGACGCACCCCCACCCGAGCCGCCGGCCTCGGCCCTGCGCCTGCGTGAGTTGCCCAGGGACAGCGAGGAGGAGGGACGCTGATGTACCGCAAGCACTTCGCCCTGAGCGCTTTCCCCTTCGATGTGACGCCCCAGCCGGACGCCCTGTTTGCCTCGGCCGCACTGCAAGAGGCCGAGGCGCGCCTGACCCATCTGCTGGAGCTGCGCGCCATCGGCCTCGTCACCGGCGAGGCAGGTTCAGGCAAGACGACGGTGTGCCGCAAGGTGGCCGCCGCGCTGCATCCGGGACTGTACCGGGTGTTCTATGTGCCGCTCTCCACCGGCAATGTGATGGATATGTACAAGTCCATCGGCTGGGAGCTGGGACTGCCCATCGAGCGCAACCGCGCGGCGGCCTTCCGGGCGATCCGCAGCGAGATCAGCCGCCTGACCCTGGAGGCCCGCCAGCGCCCGGTGTTGATCGTCGATGAGGCCCATCACCTGAGAAACGAGGTGCTGGAGGATCTGCGGCTGCTGACCAATTACCAGATGGATTCGGAGAACCGCCTGTGCCTGCTGCTGGTCGGGCTCACGGAGCTGCGCCGCCGTTTGGCGATGGCGGTGCATGAGTCCCTCGCCCAGCGCATCGTGGTGCGTTATCACCTCGCCGGGCTGACCCGCGAGGAGCTGCCCGAGTATCTGTCCCACCGCCTGCGTCTGGCCGGCTGTGAGTTGCCGCTGTTTGAGCCACCCGCGGTGGAGGCGCTGTTCCAGGCCACCCAGGGAATGCCGCGCAAGGTCAACCGCCTGGCCCACTATGCGCTCACCAGCGCGGCTCTCGGCCAGGCCCGCACCGTCACCGCCGAGCATGTCCAAACCGCCCGCGAGGAGGTGGCCCCATGATCCAGTTGCCCGAACGCTTCCACCTGCCCGTGCCCGAGCATTGGACACCCGAGCAGGCGCTGGCGGTGTTTGCCCTGCTCAACGCGCTCACCGAGGCGATCTGGCACCGCTACCAGGCCGAGCTGCTGCCGCTGATCGACCCGGCGCTCAACACCGACACCGATCCGCAGCTCGATCTGTTCGGACCCGACGACGAACTTCCTTTCTGACCCACCCAGTGACCCCCGCGGTGGGCTGGCGCCTGCCGCGGTGGCCCGACCCATCAGCGTAGGCGCCCGGGGAACATCTGCGGATCCTCCAGCCCTCGACTGACCTTGGACGCCCTCCCTAACCTCCCTCTCTGCTCCGTCTTCCACCGCTATTCCACCAGATCCCTCAAACTGCGATTTCCAGACAGACGCTTAGCGAAACGCCTGGATTCCGGCGGTGAAACAATCC
>CAVOUZ010000013.1:0-19819 GCA_963699735.1 uncultured Gammaproteobacteria bacterium | reverse complement strand
GATCACCCGAGGGGTCGCGGCGCGGCTCGTCGCCTGACGTTCGATGCGTTAAGCGGCCATGATCACGGCGGTTGAGGCCCTCGAGCGGCTGCGCGAGGGCAATCTCCGGTATGCATCCAACGTTCGCAGCGTCGAATCGTTGATGTCGCACACGCGCCGCGCCGACCTCCTGGCCGGTCAGGCGCCATTCGGCATCATCCTCGGCTGTTCCGATTCCCGGGTACCCGCCGAGCTGGTCTTCGACCAGGGCCTCGGGGATCGTTTCGTCATCCGAGTCGCGGGTAACATCGTGGCCCCGTCGCAGATCGGAAGCGTCGAGTTCGCGGCGATCCGTTACGGCAGCCGGCTGGTCGTCGTGCTCGGGCACTCTCAATGCGGGGCCATCCTTGCGACCCTGAATGACCTGCGCCGTCCCGCCGGGAATCAGTTGCCCAGCCTTCGGTCGATCGTCGACCGGGTGAGGCCCTCGGTGGAGACCCTGTTTGCGACCGACCTGCGGGACGACACCGAGACCCTGGTGTGTCAGGCCGTGCGGGCGAATGTCCGGGCGTCGGTGAACCAGTTACGTCACGGCTCGGAGATACTCGAAGACCTGGTGGAGCACGGCGGGATGGCGACTGGAGACGGGTATCGTCGAGTTTTTCGAAGGGCTCCCCCAGCCCGGCTGAGTTCGCCTTCTGCTAGGAGCCCTGGTTCCAGTCTCGTTCTCCGACTGCCGATCCTTTCGCGGGGCCAGGCCCGGCCCCATCGGGCGACCTTGCCCGCCAGCGGACCCATTCGGTGTCGGGCGGCGGAGATCAAGGTGGAGCTGCAGAGGCAGGTTCCGCCACTGTCTAATTGTCATGGCCCTAAGCCGCTGATTTTCTTGTTGAGCACCGCCTTGCGAGCGGTTGGCGCCTGTCAGTTTGGCAGAGTCGTCTCCACCCGGTGAGCTTTGGGCGGTGATCCCGGCGACTGGGGTGGACGAGTGAAGAGGCGATTGCGGCTTTCGCTGGCAGTGCCTTACGTCAAAGATTTGAGAAATACTTAAAGTCTGATCCAGTTCTGGCGCGATTACTGCTCATCGGCGCACTGGCTGTTGCCACCTCGTTGTCATTTAAAACACCCACTGAGTTTAAGAGGCTTGATCACTATGAAAATCCAGAAGCTTGCCGCCGCTGTCGGTCTCGGCATCTCCATGATCGCCAGTGCCACTGTCCTGGCAGCCGGCATGTCCGGGATGAGCGGCATGGGCGGCATGTCCGGGATGAGCGGCATGGGCGGCATGTCCGGGATGAGCGGCATGGGCGGCATGTCCGGGATGAGCGGCATGGGCGGCATGTCCGGGATGAGCGGCATGGGCGGCATGTCCGGGATGGGCGGCATGGGCGGCATGTCCGGGATGGGCGGCATGGGCGGCATGTCCGGGATGAGCGGCATGGGCGGCATGTCCGGAATGTCCGGCATGTACGGCACCTTCGAGGCCAACGAGCGCGGCGTTATGCTCTACCCGCAAGGCATGTCCGGGATGGGCGGCATGTCCGGGATGAGCGGCATGGGCGGCATGTCCGGGATGAGCGGCATGGGCGGCATGTCCGGGATGAGCGGCATGGGTGGCATGTCCGGCATGCATGGCATGGGCGGCATGTCCGGGATGAGCGGCATGGGCGGCATGTCCGGGATGAGCGGCATGGGTGGCATGTCCGGGATGAGCGGCATGGGTGGCATGTCCGGCATGCATGGCATGGGTGGCATGCGCTGAGCCGCGATTCTCTCAGGCCGAGGAACCTCTCCCGCCTCAATGGCGGGTGATGGTCCAAGCGCTACAGGGATGTAGCGCAATCCCCAGGTGCTTGACGCATTGGCCTGGGTCCAGCCTCTCCGTCAGCCTGGCGACGGAAACCTCTCGAAGATTCCTTCTTTTGTCCCAGCTTCGGCGTCGCGGCCCCTGGTCCGACGTTTCTGCTATCGCGTCGCTCCGTAAAGCGAAGTCGCTACGCAAGAGCCGGCGGCTCAAGCCTCGGTCGATTTCTCACCAGGTAAGGCGGCGGTCTGCCACCCCCCATGTTGTTCGGGTGTGCGACTGCGGCATCGACGCCTACCCCAGGCGTTGATCGATCAGATCACGAACAGGTCCATGAACCGGTTGATGGGCGTAGCCATGAGCCGGGACTCGTCCTGAAACAGGTCGTAGATACGCTGGGCCTGCCCCTTGGGGAAGCGGGTCTTGAGGGCCGCCAGGAACTTCGACTCCAGGACCGGGATGCCCTCGGCGCGACGCCGGCGGTGCCCAATGGGGTACTCCACCTCGACCCTCTCGGTGCTGCCGCCGTCCTTGAAGAAGATCTGCACCGCATTGGCGATGGAGCGCTTCTCCGGATCCAGATAGTCCTTGGTGTAGCGAGGGTCCTCGCTCACGACCATGCGCTCGCGGAGGGCGTCGATCCGCGGATCGGCGGCGACCGAGTCCTCGTAGTCGTCCGCCTTGAGGCGGCCGAAGATCAGGGGCACAGCGATCATGTATTGAATGCAGTGGTCACGGTCCGCCGGATTGTGCAGCGGACCGTCCTTGCTGATGATGCGCACGCCGGACTCCTGGGTCGCGATCTCGATCCGCTCGATGGTGTCGATCCGATCCCTGACCTGGGGGTGCAGGGTCATGGCGCATTCCACCGCCGTCTGGGCGTGGAACTCCGCGGGGAAGCTGATCTTGAACAGGATGTTCTCCATCACATAGCTGCCGTAGTCGCGCTGGAAGGCGAACCGCCTGCCCTTGAACAGCACGTCGTAGAAGCCCCATGTGGGTGCGCTCAGCACCGACGGCAGCCCCATCTCACCCTTGTCCACCATCAGTGCCAGCCGTACGGCCCTCGAGCTTGCGTCGCCCGCGGCCCAGGACTTGCGCGATCCGGTGTTCGGCGCATGCCGGTAGGTGCGCAGGCTCTGGCCGTCGACCCAGGCCTGGCTGAGGGTGTCCATGACCTGATCCTTGTCGGCCCTGAGCATCAGGGCGGCGACCGCGGCGGAGGCCACCTTGACCAGCAGGACGTGATCGAGTCCGACCCGGTTGAAGCTGTTCTCCAGGGCCAGCACGCCCTGGATCTCGTGGGCCTTGACCATAAAGTGGAGCACATCGCCCACCGTCAGGGGCTCGGCCCCCTCAGCGAGTGCCCGGCGCGACAGATAGTCGCCGAGTCCGAGGATGGCGCCGAGGTTGTCGGACGGGTGACCCCACTCGGCGGCGAGCCAGGTGTCGTTGAAGTCGAGCCAGCGCACCAGGGCCCCGATGTCCCAAGCGGCCTTGACCGGGTCCAGCTGGAACTGGGTGCCTGGGACCCTGGCCCCATTGGGGACCTGGGTGCCGGGGACGATGGGACCCAGGTGCTTGGTGCACTCGGGGTACTGGAGTGCCAGCAGGGCGCAGCCCAGTGAATCCATCAGGCAGTGGCGGGCCGTGGTGATGGCCTCGTTGGAGGTCACGGCGTAGTCGCAGACATAGTCCGCGATGGCGACCAGCTCCTGGTCCGGGTCAGGACGCAGGTTGGCGTCGGCGATATGGGCGCTCATGTCAGTCTCGTTCTGTTTTGGGGGATTCTCTTAATCAAGTTGGCAGGCACTTCCGACTGCCGGTGCCAAGCTCTCAACGCTGGTCGATCGGCACCCAGCTCAGGTTCTCGGGGCCCACGTAGTTGGCGCTCGGGCGGATGATCTTCTTGTCCAGGCGCTGCTCGATCACGTGGGCCACCCAGCCGGAGGTTCTGGCGATGACGAAGATCGGCGTGAACAACGGGGTCGGAATGCCCATCTGGGCATAGGACACGGCAGAGAACCAATCGAGGTTCGGGAACATCTTCTTCAGGTCCCACATGACGTTCTCCAGCCGGTCCGCCACCTCGTACATGCGCATATCGCCGTTCTGCTCCGAGAGTCGTCGGGCTACAGACTTGATGACCACGTTGCGCGGGTCGCCGATGGTGTAGACGGGATGGCCGAAGCCGATGACGATCTCCTTCCTGCCCACCCGCTCGGTGATGTCCGCCTGGGCCGCATCGGCGCTGGCATAGCGGAGCTGGATCTCGCAGGCGGCCTCGTTGGCGCCGCCGTGCTTGGGTCCGCGCAGGGCCCCGATGGCGCCGGTCATGGCCGAGTACATGTCGGAATCGGTGCCGGCCACCACCCGGGCCGCGAAGGTGGAGGCGTTGAACTCGTGCTCCGCGTAGAGGATCAGCGAGGTGTGCATGGCCCGCACCCAGTCTGCCGAGGGCGCCCTGCCGTGGAGCAGGTGCAGAAAGTGGCCGCCGATGGACTCGTCGTCGGTCTCCACCTCGATGCGCCGGCCGTTGTGGGCGAAGTGATACCAGTAGAGGAGCATGGAGCCGAAGCTCGACATGAGCCGGTCGCCGATGGCGCGTGCCCCCGCCACCGGCATCTCCTCCTTCTCCGGCTCCAGGGTGCCCAGCACCGAGGCCCCGGTGCGCAGCACGTCCATGGGGTGGGCGGAGGGCGGCAACTGCTCGAGGGCCGTCTTGAGGGCCGCGGGCAGGCCGCGCAGACCCTTGAGTCTGCGCTTGTAGGCGGCGAGCTGCGCCCGGTTGGGCAGGCGCTCGTGGATCAACAGGTAGGCGATCTCCTCGAATTCCGCCTGATCGGCGAAGTCCAGAATGTCATAGCCGCGATAGTGCAGGTCATTGCCGGTGCGCCCCACGGTGCAGACGGCCGTGTTGCCGGCGACGGTGCCCGAGAGGGCGACTGATTTCTTGGGCTTGGGCAGTTGGCTCTCTTGCTCGGCCATTCTTTTTTTCCTCGCTCGGTGGTGGCTGAGATGAGGGGCGGCAGACGCGCTCCTGTGGGCGATGCGTGGTAGGTCGGGCTTCAGCCCGACAGAAACGCCCACGTCACCCCTATGGTCGAAGTCGGACTGAAGCTCGACCTACCTTTCGTTGTCGGGGGCGAACAGGGTGTCGAGCCGCTGCTCGTAGCCGTGGTAGTCGAGAAAGTCATAGAGCTCCATGCGGGTCTGCATGGTGTCGATCACGCCCGACTGGGTGCCGTCGCGGCGGATCGCCTGGTAGACGTTCAGGGCCGCCTTGTTCATGGCGCGGAAGGCGGACAGGGGGTAGAGGACCAGCGACACCCCCGCTCCGCCCAACTCCGTCGTGGTGAAGAGCGGGGTGGCGCCGAATTCCGTGATGTTGGCGAGCACCGGCACGTCCACGGCGGCGGCGAACCGGCGGTACTGCTCCAGCTCCACCACGGCCTCGGGGAAGATCATGTCGGCGCCCGCCTCGACACAGGCCACGGCCCGCTCGATGGCAGACTCCATGCCCTCCACCGCCAGGGCGTCGGTGCGGGCCATGATCACGAAGTCGTCGCTGCGGGCATCAACGGCGGACTTGATGCGATCCACCATCTCGGACTTCGGGACTATGGCCTTGTTGGGCCTATGGCCGCAGCGCTTGGCGGCCACCTGGTCCTCGATGTGGACGCCAGCGGCCCCGGCGCGCTGCATCTGACGGACGGTACGTGCAATGTTGAAGGCGCCGCCCCAGCCCGTGTCGGCGTCCACCAGCAACGGCAGCTCGGTCGCGTAAGTGATGCGGCGCACGTCCTCCAGGACGTCGTCCAGGCCGGTCATGCCCAGATCCGGCAGGCCGTAGGAGCCGGCGGCGACCCCGCCCCCGGACAGATAGAGGGCCCTGTACCCGGTGCGCTCCGCCATCATGGCGTGATAGGCATTGATGGCGCCTACCACCTGGAGCGGGCGCTCGTCCTTCACGGCCTGCCGCAGGCGGGCGCCGGGCGATAGAGTGGGTTCGTTCATGCTGGACTCTCGTCGGTCTGGAAGCTGAGCTTGGTGCCGAGCCGGCGCTCCACGTTCTGTCTGGAGGCGCGGATGTGGCGGCGCATCAGGAGCTCGGCGAATTCGCCGTCGCGCTCAGCGATGGCGTCGACGATCAGTGCGTGCTCCTTGAGCGCGTCCCGCGCCCGATCGCCACCCATGCCAAACTGGCAGCGATACATGCGGGCCAGGTGGTAGAGGTCGTCGCACAGGATGCCGATGAGCCGCTGGTTGCCGCTTCCCTGGACGATGCGGTAGTGGAAGTCCATGTCGCCCTCCTTCTGGAAGTAGGCCTGCCAATAGTCCCTGGCCACCTCCCGTCGATGGTGCTCCAGCAGGTCCTTCAGCTCCTCGATCGCCTCGTCGGACATCCGCTCCGCGGCGAGCCGGGCCGCCATCCCCTCCAGGGCCTCGCGGATCAGGTACACCTCGATCAGCTGCTCGTTGCTGAGGGTGATGACCCGGGCGCCGATATTGGGCTTGCGCTCCACCAGGTTGGTGGACTCCAGTCGCCGCATGGCCTCGCGCAAGGGGCCTCGGCTGATCCCGAAGCGGGTCGCCATCTCAGGCTCGCTGATCTTGCTCCCGGCGGGGATCTCGCCTTCGACGATCGCCGAGCGCAGCTGCTCGAACACCCGGTCGGCGATGGTGGCGTTCTCCTCCGACTGGGGCTCGACGGTCGCCTCTGACATAGTTGTCGACAATTTCTGTTTGGAAGTCGTGAATATAGTCGAAATAAGGGTCATGTCAAAGCCTTTGTGTCGACAATGGTGAGTATGGGGTGCGGGCGCTTATCAGGTAACGGGGTGGCCCTCCCTGGCCGCTTCCGATGGGGGTGGCTTAGGCGTGGTGGGCGTAGCCGATGGCGGCGAGCGCCTGCTCGATCTCGTCGAGGATGGCCGGGTCGTCGATGGTGGCGGGGGCCCGGTAGTCCTTGCCGTCGGCGATGCTCTTCATGGTGCCGCGCAGGATCTTGCCGGAGCGCGTCTTGGGCAGCCGCTCCACGATGACCACGGTCTTGAAGGCGGCAACCGGGCCTATCTCGTCCCGCACCTTGGTCACCAGCTCCTTGCGAAGTGTGTCCGGATCGCGATCCACCCCGGCCTTGAGCACGACCAGACCCAGTGGCAGCTCGCCTTTGAGCTGGTCGGCGGCGCCGATCACGGCGCACTCGGCCACGTCCGGGTGCCCGGCCAGGACCGCCTCCATGCCGCCGGTGGACAGGCGATGGCCGGCGACGTTGATGATGTCGTCGATGCGGCTCATCACGAACAGATAGTCGTCCTCGTCGAGGTAGCCCGCATCCCCGGTCAGGTAATACCCGGGCTGGGTGGCCAGGTAGGACTGGAAGAATCGCTCCTCGTTGCCCCAGAGGGTCGGCAGGCAGCCGGGCGGCAGTGGCAGCTTCAGCATGATGCGGCCGATGTCGCCGGGGTTGACCGGCTCGCCGGCGTCGTCCAGGACCTCGATCCGGTAGCCCGGGACCGCCTTGGTCGGTGACCCCGCCTTGACCGGCAGTTGCTCGATCCCCAGGCAGTTGGCGGCGATGGCCCAACCGGTCTCGGTCTGCCACCAGTGGTCGATCACGGGCACGCCCAGGATCCGCTCGGCCCAGCCCAGGGTATCCGGATCGCAGCGCTCGCCCGCGAGGAACAGGGCGCGCAGACACCGGAGGTCGTAACGCTTGAGGTGTTCGGCGTTGGGGTCGTCGCGCTTGATGGCGCGGAAGGCGGTGGGGGCGGTGAAGAGCACCGAGACGCCGTGCTCCTGGATCACCCGCCAGAAGGCGCCGGCGTCCGGGGTGCCGACCGGCTTGCCCTCGTAGAGGATGGTGGTACAGCCCGCCAGCAGGGGCGCATAGACGATGTAGGAATGACCCACGACCCAGCCGACGTCGGACGCCGCCCAGAAGACCTCGCCGGGCTGGACCCCGTAGACGTTGGCCATGCTCCAGGCCATGGCTACCGCGTGGCCCCCATTGTCGCGCACCACACCCTTGGGCTGGCCCGTGGTGCCGGAGGTATAGAGGATATAGAGGGGATCGGTGGCCGCCACCGGTACCGGGTCGACCGGCCTGGCCGCCGCCACGGCCTCCGTCCAGCCGATGTCGCGCCCCTCCATCAGGATGCCGGGCTCCTGGGCGCGCTGCAGCACGATGCAGCGATCCGGCTTGTGGCCCGCCAGGGCGATCGCTGAGTCCAACAGGGGCTTGTAGTGGACCACGCGGTTGGGCTCGATGCCGCAGGACCCGGCGACCATCACCTTGGGCTTGGCGTCGTCGATACGCGTGGCCAGCTCCCGGGCGGAGAAGCCGCCGAAGACCACCGAGTGGATGGCGCCGATGCGGGCGCAGGCCAACATGGCGATGGCCGCCTCGGGGACCATGGGCATATAGATGATGACCCGGTCGCCCTTGGTGACGCCCTGGTCGCGCAAGGCGCCGGCAAAGCCCGCGACCCGGTCCAGTAACTGGGAGTAAGTGATGACCTCCTTGGTGCCGGTGACCGGGCTGTCGTGGATGATGGCCGCCTGATCGCCGCGTCCGGCGGCCACGTGACGGTCCACGGCATTGAAACAGGTGTTGAGCTCGGCGCCGGTGAACCAGCGATAGAAGGGTGCACGGGAATCATCCAGCACCCGGTCCCAGGTGCGGTCCCAGTCGATCAGGCGGGCGGCCTCGGCCCAAAAGGTATCGGGATCGCTCAGGGAGCGGTCATAGGTGGCTTGATAGCCCATCGTCTTTTCCTCCGGGTGGTAGACTTCGGCGCGCGGCTCTTGACCCCGGGCCCTTCTCGTTTTTGTTGCGGCGCAACATTAGACCTTACGATCCCGGTGCGCAAGAGAGCCCCGAGCCGAGGGAGGACAAACGCCCGAGGCGAAGCCAGGAGAGGTGCAATGAACGACTCCAGGTCCCAGATCCTGACGCGTCTGCGCCGCGCACCGGCCGCCACCGGTCCGATGGCCCCGGAGATCCCGGTGAGCCGATTCGACTGGGATGCCCAGGAGCGGCTGTCTCGCTTTCGCGAGCGGCTCGAGGCGGTGCGCGGTGAGGTCCGCCTGGTGGGGGCGGACTGGCCCATTAGCCTGAAGGTGCTCTTGGCCGAGCGGGGGGCGGTCAACCTGCTCTATGGTCCAGGCAGTGCGGCAGGCGACGAGCTGCTGGCCGGTTGGCCCGGGGGTGAGGGACCACGGCTCGTCCCCTACGCCGAGCCCATCGAGGGTTTTCGCACCGAGCTCTTCGATCGGATCGACGCTGGTCTCACCGGTTGCCGTGGCGCTGCCGCCGAGACCGGCACCCTGGTCCTTTGGCCCGACAGCCACGAGCCCCGGCTGCTCTCGCTGGTCCCGCCTCTCCATATCGTGCTGCTTGATGCCGCGGCCATCCGCTCCACGTTCGCCGAGCTGATGGATGAGCAGGGCTGGGGCAAGGACATGCCGACCAACGCCCTGTTGATCAGCGGGCCGTCCAAGTCCGCGGACATCGAGCAGACCCTGGCCTATGGGGTGCATGGGCCAAAGGCATTGATCGTGCTGGTGAGGGAATGATCGACGCGCGTCAGCGCGCGAGCTCGACCTTGTCGTAGACCTCTGCCAGGTCCAGGGTGAAGTCCAGGCTCGCCAGAGGGATGCGATCGTCGAGCAAATGGTGGTCGGTCAAGGCCCAGCGGCCGTCGTCGCCGCGGCTGTGTTCCGCCAGGGTCCGGCCCTGGGAGAGCATCAGATACTTTCGCAGACTCGGGATCTGGCGGTAGGGGGCGAACTTGTCGCCGCGGTCGACGCCTCGGTGGAATCGGAGAAGACCTCGACGATCACGCTCGGATTGAGCAGCACATCGCGGCGACCATCCAGCAGCTTCGGCTGACCGCAGTACGCCACCAGGTCCGGGTACTTGCCCGCGTTGGCGGACCGGATCAGGACCTTGTTGCCGTTGGCGTAGACCTGGCAAGAACGTCCCTTGAGCTGGGTGCTCAGCTCACGGCCGATGTTCATGACGATGGCGTTGTGGCTCGTGCTCGCCCCCGGTCATGGCGAACACCTCGCCCTCGACATATTCGCTGCGCCCCTCCAGGGCGGCGCGCTCTCCTTCGAGCCAATCCACGAGGCTCAGGGTGGGCCTGGGTTCAGTGACATGGGTCGACCTCCGCGACCGAGGTGGGGTCGATTATCGACTCGGGCTTGCTGCTGCCCTCGCGTCGGGCTTGTGACCGTCACCCGCTGGCACCAATAACCGTGCCCCTCGCGGCAGGCCCCGTGCGATGGCGTCCAGAGTGGCCGCCCGTCCGGCCGGGGGCTCCAGCTCGGTCGCCGGGAAGGCCGCCAGATGCAGCAGCACCTCCTTGCGCTGGTCGGTCAGGTTGCCAACCCACAGGTCCCGGCCGTCCGTTAGCCGGTAGGGCGTCGACCAGAGCCGCAGCACCTGACGGGAATCTGGTGTAGGACTCAGCGCCATGACCAGGGCCTCGTGGTGGCCGTCGTGCACCTGTGGGACCACGGGCAGCTTGGCGAGCGGCAGCGAGGGGGAGAGCAGGCGCAGGGCGTTGCCCCAGCGCAGGGTTTCCGCAGCGGCCCAGCCGAGTCTGGAAAGGGTCGCCGACAGGGTCTGCGGGTCGCCGGCGTACTGGAAGTCCAGGCGATGACGCCCCGATTGGCTGAGATCCGCCCGGCGCTCGGGCAGGGTGCGCCACGCGCCCGCAAGCCAGTCGGACTCGCTGAGGATGAGGGTTCGGTGCGCCGGCTGAAGTCGCCTGAGCTCCGCCTCCCCGCGCACCTGAAGATTGACGAGAAAGGCGGCGGCGAGTGCGCTGAGCGTGACCGCGACCAGGACGAGCGCTCGGGGGTCGCGACGGCTGTGGCGGCGCAACGCGAGCCCCAGGGCCGCGACCCAGGCGAGCCCGAGGCCGATGCTGGCGATCAGGTCGGTGAGCCATTCCGCCCCGAAGTAGAGCCGCGCCCAGGCGACCGCCGCCACCAGCATGCTGGCGGTTGCATAGGGCATCCAGCGCAGCCGCCCGGCGATCCCGGGGGCGGTCATCACGGCGAGGAAGCCATAGAAGCAAGTGGCGAGCAGCACGGGTCCGCTCGGGAAGGACCAGGGCAGGGGCAGGGCCAGGCCGAGATCCGGCCGCGGAACCCGCAACAGGCTCCCGAGAATGGGCGTGGCGACCAGCGGGAAGGCGAGTGCCGCGGGCCAGTAGCGGGCCTGGCGGGTGCCCCCTCCGAGCAGCAGGAATCCGAAGACCACCAGTCCCACCGGCACCAGCACCCAGGGCTCGCCCAGCTGGGCGAGCCCCGCCATGAGCCGATCCGCCAACGGGGTGTGCAGGCTCTGGCCCAGATCGAGGGCGGCGCGATTGAGAGTGAGCTCCGAGGGCCCCATCAGGGCCGCCCCGCCCAAGACTCCCGTGACCAGCACCCCGAGGATCAGCAGCAGCGCGAGTCCCGCGAGGGCGCGCGCATCCGGGTGCTCGGGGTCGGCCAGGGCGTGCGCGATGCGGCCCATCTGGGGGTGAAGGTCTGCCCAGCGCAGCAGTGCGCCCACCGTTGCCCCCGCGTGGGGGGCGACCAGGCCATAGAGCCGATGGATGAACCAGCCCGCCAGCCACAAGCCTCCGATCAGACCCACCGAGAGCACCGCGAGCCGCACCGCCGCCTCGGCCGCGAGCTGCAACGAGGCGCCGAAGAGCATCCCCGGGACCAGATAGCTGAAGATCTGCGCGAAGGCGGAGCCGATATTGGCGACATAGAAGCGCCCCGCCGGCATGCGCATCATCCCGGCGACCACCGGGACCATGGCGCGAATGGGGCCGAAGAAGCGGCCTAGGGCGACGCTCCAGCCGCCGTAGCGATGGAAGAAGGCCTCGCCCTGGGCGAGCTGCTCCGGATAGTGGGAAAAGGGCCAGGTATCGCGGATGCGCTGATTGAAGTGACGGCCCAGGGCGTAGCTCAGCCCGTCGCCCAGGATGGCCCCGGCGACGGCGGCGAGGAAGGTGGGCCAGAAGCCGACCGCCCCGGCGGCGACCAGGGCGCCGGCGCCGATCAGGATGATGACCCCGGGCACCACCACCCCGACCACCGCCAGCGACTCCGTCATCCCGACGATGAAGACCACTACATAGGCCCAGCCGGGGTTTTCACCCACCCAGGCGAGGAGGTCGTGGAAGAGTGCCTCCATGGCTTGCTCGCGGACCGCGAGGGAGGCCCTGCCGAAGGCTAGCCGGCGATGGCGGCGAAGGTGTCCGCCGCCGCGTCGAGGGTGGCCTGGATTTGAGCTTCCTCGTGGGTGATGGAGACGAATCCGGCCTCGAAGGCGGAGGGGGCGAAATAGACACCGCGCTCCAGCATGGCATGGAAGAACGCGCGGAATTGCTCCAGGTTGCAGGCGGTGGCCTGGGCGTAATTGGTGACCCGCGGCGCCTCGGTGAAGAAGATGCCGAACATACCCCCGACCCGGTTGGCGGTCAGCGGGATGCCAGCCGAGCTGGCGCGCTCGAGGAGCCCGTCCACCAGCTGTTCGGTGTGCCGTGAGATGCGGTCGTAGAAGCCGGGCTCGGAGATCAGCTCCAGGGTCTTGAGCCCCGCCGCCATGGCGATGGGATTGCCGGAGAGGGTGCCGGCCTGATAGACGGGTCCGAGCGGGGAGATCCGCTCCATCACCTCACGGCGCCCGCCGAAGGCCCCGACCGGCATGCCCCCGCCGATGACCTTGCCGAGCGCGGTGAGGTCGGGCTTGATCCCGTAGAGTCCCTGGGCGCCGCCCAGGGCGACGCGGAATCCGGTCATCACTTCGTCGAAGATCAGCAGGCTGCCGTGCCGGTCGCAGACCTCGCGTAGCCCCGCCAGGAACCCCGGCAGGGGCGGGATGCAGTTCATGTTGCCGGCCACGGGCTCGACGATGATGCAGGCGATCTGCTCACCGATTCGGGCAAAGGTCTCGCGTACCTGATCCAGGTCGTTATAGGTGAGGGTCAGGGTCAGCTCCGCCAGCGCGGCGGGGACCCCGGGTGAGCTCGGCTCCCCGAGGGTGAGTGCGCCCGAGCCGGCCTTCACGAGCAGCGAGTCGGCGTGGCCGTGATAGCAGCCCTCGAACTTCACGATCCTGTCGCGGCCGGTATAGCCGCGGGCCAGGCGCAAGGCGCTCATGGTCGCCTCGGTGCCCGAGCTGACCATGCGCACCAAGTCCATGCTCGGCACCAAAGAGCAGACGGTGTCTGCCATGGTGGTCTCCAGCTCGGTCGGTGCGCCGAACGACAGGCCCTTGCCCAGACGCTCCCTGACTGCCTCGACGACCGCCGGGTGGGCGTGACCCAGGATCATGGGCCCCCAAGAGCCGACGTAATCCACATAGCGCTTGCCGTCGGGGTCGAAGACGTAGGGGCCCGCGGCACTCTCAAAAAAGACTGGGTCGCCACCCACCCCGCGGAAGGCCCGGACCGGCGAGTTGACGCCGCCGGGGATGTGGCGCTGGGCCGCGACGAAGAGGTCGTGGGATCGGCTCATCAGGTCCTCCACAAGGCGATTGGTCGCTGAGATCGTTTGATGCCCGAGCCCCACCCGCCGCGCCGCCAAGGCAGCGGCCTGCGCGGTGACGCACAGGGTGCCCGTCGCGGGCAGTCCATGAGACCGGACCCGGCATTCTCAGCCGTGACGCCGCCGACCGCAACCGGCGGCAAGGCCCGGCGCCGGTGTTGGCGCAGGGTGGAGACCGGTCGGGGCTCAGGGCGGCGGTTTACTCGTCGATTGTTCCCAGAGGCGGTTGGGGGTGAGCTGTCCGAGCCCGGTGCGCAGCGAGCGCTTGAGAGAGTTCCAGGTGAAGTCCTGGGCGTCGGCGACTGCCTGCTCCATTCCTTGCCCGACGGCAAGGCGCGCGGCGATGGCGCTCGCCAGGGTGCAGCCCGAACCGTGGTACTCGCCCGGCAGTCTGGGCCAGGTCCAGGTCTTTGCCCGTCCATTCGCGCCATAGAGCCGGTTCTTCACCTGCTGGGTGTCATCGTGGGTGCCGGTGATCAGGACCCAGCGCGCCCCGATCTCCAGCAGACGGCGGGCACAGCGCTCCGGGTCCTGGGAATCCGCGAGCGTCTGCGCCTCCGGCAGATTGGGCGTGATCAGGGTGGCGCGGCGCACCAGGTGGGTGCGCAACTGGTTGAGCAGTGCGGCGTCCACCAGGCTCTGTCCGGCGCCTGAGGCCAGCACAGGGTCGACCACCACCGGCAGCTGCGGGTTCTCGTCGATCAGAGCGCCGAGCGCCCGCAGGATTCGCGAGTTGCCCACCAGGCCGATCTTGATGGCTCGCGGGCGGCCGTCGTCCATCAGGGCCCGACACTGTGCCTCCACCTGGTCAGCGGGCTGTGGGTAGATGGCGCGCAATCCGCGGGTATCCTGGTCGGTGAGCGTCGTCACCACTGTCAGGGCGAAGGCCCCGGCGGCGCGCACGGCCTCGGCGTCCGCCATCACGCCCGCTCCGCCGCTTGGATCGTGTCCGCCGATGCAGAGCACGGTCGGGGTGTAGTCGCTTGAATCCAAGATCTTACCTCGCGGCGGCCTGGCTGGTGAGTCCCGTCACGGGATGGTCGGGCCTCTCCTCTCGGGTTCGAATGAGATTGAGTTTCCTGCGGACAAACCCCACCCTTGTGCGGCTGTATTGTAGCCCCGCCCATGGGGAGGGCCTTGAAGCGATGGACCCGGACGACCAGGACGATCCGGCAGCATCGTCGGAGTTGAACCATGAAGGCATACATGTGCGTGATCTGCGGCTTGATCTATGAAGAGGAGAAAGGCTGGCCCGAGGAGGGCATAGCCCCTGGAACACGCTGGGAAGACGTGCCGCTCAACTGGAAGTGTCCGGAATGCGGTGCCGGCAAGGAAGATTTCGAGATGGTGGAGGTGTGAGTCGCGCCCGGGGCCCAGGGTGTCGCAGCGTGCAGGATTCCAGGCGCTCGCCTGGTTCTCGTCTACACTCCCCCGCATGGACGCGCTGACCAAAGGTCGCCAGACAACACCCAGGGGCATCGACGAGGTCCTGACGATCGCCCGCCGGTATTGCGATCTCATCGATGCCCTGGGGGATGGCCGTCGCGGTTGGCTGCGGGAGGTGGCGGATCTGCTGCCCCGACTGCACGCGGCCATGACCTCGGTGCACTACGAGTCCCCGGCGGCGGAGCATTACTACCCGGTCGACCTGGACGCGCGCTTCGAGCTCTATTCCCATCTACGCGAGCTCCTGGGAGAGCGGGATGGCTACTTCCTCGAGTTCGATCGCTACCAGGAAGGTTCCGAGTCCATGACCGGCAGCCTGGCGGACGACCTAACCGACATCTACTGCGAGCTCAAGCACGGGCTGCGCGCCTTTGACAGCAACCCGGAGCCGGTCCTCCTGGAGACCTGGTTCCTCGGCTACCAGTGTCACTGGGCCCAGCACCTGGTCGATGCGGAGCGTCACCTGGCGACCCTGGAGGCGTCGCACCGGCTGGACTAGCTGGACTGACGAGCGGCGACCGCCCGCCGGTCTGGCCCCGAGAGTCTATTTCGTCCAGTTTTCGTAGTGGAATATCCGACTGGCTTTCTGCTAAATTCCCCGGTCCTTTTCTAAGGCCTCACCGGAGATTTAGACCATGAGCGCAGCCCTCACCGAGTCCGAGCTCACCCTCACCTCGCCGGCCCAGAGCAAGATGAGCGAGTTGTTCAGTCAGGTCGATGACAACATCCAGGGTGTGCGCGTCTTCGCAACCCCCGGGGGGTGCAGCGGGATTAGCTTCGGCATGACCTTTACAGATGCCATCAACGACGATGACGGCGTTCTCGCCTGTGATGGCTTCAAGGTCGTCGTCGACGACGGCACCCTGAGCTATCTGCGCGGCGTAGAGATCGACTTCGTCGACGACGGAGCGGGCCACGCCACCTTTGTCTTCAACAATCTTCCCCAGGTCGGTGGTAGCGGCTGCGGCTCCTGCGGCTCGTCCTCCGGCGGCGGCTGCTCCTGATCGGTGACCGATTCTCGCGTGGCGCGGGCGTGCTTGGGAATCCTGCGCGCCCCCGCCGCCCGCGCAGGATCATCGGGAACGCCGGGGCAGATTTCCCGGAAAGCGGCGCCCGCCGCTTTTTTGTTGCCCGTGGGCCGCTTGAGCGGGGCGGGGCCTCGGCGTTGTCGGCCCAAACTTAGCTGGAGCGATTGAATGCTGAAGGTTGGAATCGTCGGTGGCACCGGCTACACGGGTGCCGAGCTCTTGCGCCTACTCGCCGGTCATCCCCGGGTAACACTCGAGGTGATCACCTCGCGTGGCGAGGCGGGGACCGCCGTCGGGGACATGTTCCCTCATCTGCGGGGGCGGCTCGGCCTGCGCTTCACCGAGCCCGATGCCGCGACTCTCGGGGCCTGTGACGCGGTGTTCTTCGCCACCCCGAACGGAACGGCCATGGGGCTCGCCCCGGAGCTCCTCGACCGGGGGGCCCGGCTCATCGACCTCGCGGCGGATTTCCGATTGACCGATCCTGCGGTCTGGGAGGCCTGGTACGGGATACCACACGCCTGTCCTGAGCTGCTCGATCAGGCTGTCTACGGCCTGCCGGAGCTCAACCGCCCCGCGATCAGGGCCGCTCGCCTGATTGCCAACCCCGGGTGCTATCCGACCGCCGTGACCCTCGGGTTCGTTCCCCTGCTGCAGGCGGGCATCGTTGACCCCCAATGGCTGATCGCGGACTCCAAGTCCGGAACCAGCGGTGCCGGGCGCAAGGCGTCCACCGGCATCCTAATGGCCGAGGTCGGTGAGAGCTTTAAGGCCTACTCCGTCGATGGACACCGCCACGCCCCCGAGATCACCCAGAATCTGGAGCGCTTCTCCGGGGCAACCGTCGGGCTGACTTTCGTCCCCCACCTGTTGCCCATGATTCGGGGAATCGAGGCCACCCTCTACGCCCGTCTGAAGGACCCGCATGGACCCTCGTCCACGGACCTGGAGGCACTGTATCGCGGCCGTTACGAGGGTGAGCCCTTCGTCGACGTGATGCCTGCCGGCACCCACCCCGAGACCCGTTCGGTGCGGGGCAGCAATTGCTGCCGCATCGCCGTCACCCGCCAGCGTGGCTCGGACGTGGTCGTGGTCCAATCGGTGATCGACAACCTCGTTAAGGGCGCGGCGGGTCAGGCGGTGCAGAATATGAACCTGATGTTCGGCCTCGAGGAGGGACTGGGGCTCGAGGCGATCGCGCTCCTGCCCTGATCCGGTCGGCACTGGGCGTGGGGCATCGCCGAGCCTTTCGGGCGATGCGACCCCGCTCGAGCGGCCCCCGATCCCGGTTGGCGGGCGCGGTGCGCTCGGGTAGGCTCGAGCGATAGTGACCAGGCCTCGCGCGCGGCGGACGGAGTACAGCAGGAGATGGCTCGAAACCTGATGCGGCTCTGGTGGCGGCTGCTCGCCCTGGCCATCTATGCGGTGCTGGTCGCGGCGGTCTTCTGGGTCGGGTTTGAGCTGGGTCAGGCGCAGGTCAGCGCGGTTGCAGAGCCGGAGCTTTCACTGCTCCAACGCGATCTCGGTGCCGCCATGGACGAGGCCGCCGTGCTCAGGAGCGAGCTTGCGGCGCTGAAGCAGGAGAGCGCGGTGATGGAGCGCTCGCGCCAGATCGAGCGCGAGACCAGCAGGTCGTTGCAGGATCAACTCAAGCAGGCCCAGGACGAGCGCCTGGTCCTGATCAAGGAAACCAGCTACCTCAAGCGGCTGATCCAGGAGGGGGACAAAGGCGGGGTTCGCGTGCACGATCTGCTGCTCACCCCCGGTAAGGAGCCGCGGACCTTTCGCTACAGCTTCACGGTGACACAGCTCATTCAGGACTTCGGGGAAGCCGAGGGCCGGATCTCGGTGAGCATCAGGGGCGTCAAGGACGGCAAGGAGACGACCCTGGGTCTGGCCGAGCTGGCGCAGGCGGAACCCAGGGAGCTGGTGATGCGCTTCGAGCATTTCCAGAATTTCCGCGGTGGTTTTTCACTGCCTGAAGGTTTCGAACCCCGTCTGGTCACCGTTACCATCGAGCCCGAGGGGGATCTGCTGGCGGGCACCTCCGAGGGATTTCCCTGGCTCATCGACACCCCCTGAAACGGCGCCCTCAGCCGCGTTCCGGCTCCCGTCCGCTGCTTGAACTCCTGGGCGGCGGGACGCATGTCCTCAAGCCATTGAGAATGCAACGGCAACAGAGAGCACCATGAGCACAGAAGCATCCACCGAATCACCTCTCGTCTTCACCGCTCCGGCAGCGGCAAAGGTGGCCCAACTGATCGCCGAGGAAGGCAATCCGGGCCTGATGCTGCGGGTGTACATCCAAGGCGGCGGCTGTTCCGGCTTCCAGTACGGCTTCACCTTCGACGAGACCCTGCAGGAGGGCGATACCGAGGTCGTCACCGATGGCGTGAAGCTGCTGGTCGACCCCATGAGCCTGCAGTATCTGATGGGCGCCGAGATCGACTACACGGAGGGGCTGCAGGGCGCCCAGTTCGTCATCCGCAATCCCAACGCCTCCACCACCTGTGGCTGCGGCTCTTCGTTCTCCGTCTGACGCTGAAGGTCTGCGCCGGGAATGGCGCGCCTGGAGGGGGCGAGCGAACGTCGATGCCGGCCCTTGTGCCTGAGGTGGCCCCGTCTTAACCTCGCGGGCTTTGTGTCGAGGCACCGGGGGAAACCATGGCCGACATCGAGTCCGCCCTCGCGCTGATCAAGCGCGGCACCGAGGAAATTCTGCTCGAAGAGACCCTGCGTAAGAAGCTCGCAATGGGCCGGCCGCTTCGCGTCAAGGCCGGCTTCGACCCGACCGCCCCGGATCTTCACCTCGGGCACACGGTGCTCATCAACAAGCTCCGCCAGTTTCAGGATCTGGGGCATCAGGTGCTGTTCCTGATCGGGGATTTCACCGGCATGATCGGCGATCCCACCGGCAAGAGTGTCACGCGCAAGCCGCTCTCGCGTGAGGAGATCGAACAGAACGCGGCGACCTACCGGGAGCAGGTGTTCCGCATCCTGGATGCGGACAGGACCCAGGTGGTATTCAACTCTCAGTGGATGACCCAACTGGGTGCCGGCGGTCTGGTGCAACTGGCCGCCCGGCATACGGTGGCACGGATACTGGAGCGGGACGACTTTTCCAAGCGCTATCGCTCTGGTCAGCCGATCGCGATCCACGAGCTCCTCTATCCGTTGATCCAGGGATATGACTCCGTTGCCCTGCAGGCGGATGTCGAGCTCGGCGGCACCGATCAGAAGTTCAATCTACTGGTGGGCCGGCAGTTGCAGGAGGCCTACGGGCAGGAGGCCCAGGTCGTCATCACGCTGCCGATTCTCGAGGGCCTCGACGGGGTTCAGAAGATGTCGAAATCCCTTGGAAACTACATCGCGATCACCGACCCGCCCGATGACATGTTTGGCAAGATCATGTCCTTGTCGGATGACCTGATGTGGCGCTACTTCGAGCTGCTGAGCGCCCGGGACCTGACCGAGATCGGCGCCTGGCGCGCTTCGATGGCGGACGGCGCCAACCCGCGGGACATCAAGTTTGAGCTCGCCCTGGAGATGGTGTCGCGCTTCCACTCTCCGGTCCAGGCGAGGTCGGCCCAGGAGGCGTTTGTCGCGCGCTTCCAACGGGGGGCGCTCCCGGAAGAGATCGCGGAGCTGGCCCTGAAGGCCGGGGACCCGGATGGCCTGATGATCGCGAACCTGTTGAAAGAGGCGGGGCTCGTGAAGAGCACGTCCGAGGCCCTGCGCATGATCGGGCAAGGGGCCGTGCGTATCGATGGGGAACGGGTGGACGATCCGCACCGGCGCTGCCCCGCCGGGTCCAGTCACGTCTACCAGGTGGGCAAGCGCCGCTTTGCACGAGTCAGTGTGGAGCCTTGAGGACTTTGTGACTGGGGGGTTGACGAAACCATTCCAGGGAGTAAGATGGAGGGCTCGCCAGGGAGGTGAGGTTGTACGCCAAGGAGAACAGGCCGTCGCTTCGACCGGCCCTTGACAGCCCTTCACCAGG
>CAVOUZ010000012.1:0-158602 GCA_963699735.1 uncultured Gammaproteobacteria bacterium | reverse complement strand
CCAGAAATCTCGCCAAATCAGTCACGGTCGAGTGACGGAGGGTTTGGGGTGTACACGTATGTCTTTGATCACCAACAAATGTGCGGCACTCCACAATAGCCCTTCGATCTGAAAGCTATTCTGGGCTCGCGAAAACCGCAAAACCGCAAAAGGCAAACCATCCGAAAGGGTGGGACGCAAAGCCACTGGCCTAAATCCTTCTGAACAGGGGGACAAGGTAGCAGGGCTGCCGGACCTGAGAGCACCGATTACGGGTGGCCTGGTCACGGCCACACGTCAAAAGGTGATCAAATGTCCGTCAAGTCTTTGGTGGTGCGCCTATTCACTTGTAACCCGCGCTCTCTTCGAGTCCTGGCACTTCTTCTCGGCTCCCTGTTCCTGTTGGGCCCGATCGGCGCCGCGAACTCGGCTTCAGTCACACTGCAGTGGGATCCTGTTTCAGACCCCCAGGTCACCCAATATGAGATCTGCTACGGCGTAGCCAGCGGCCAATACGCGACACCCTGCATCGTCGCCAATGAGCAGGGTCCAGCGACGAACACCAAGACTATCACCGGCCTGACGGCCGGTAAGACCTATTATTTCGCCGCCCGGTCTGCCAACCACCTGCCGAATGTCTATAGTGCCTTCTCTAACGAGGTCAGCACCACGGTTCCCGCTGCATCCTTGACGACCATCTCGGTCACGCGCAACCAATACGACGATTCAAGTTGGCGCCACGCTGCAGCTTGCCGCCACCGGAACTTACTCCGACGGCAGCACCAAGAACCTCACGAGCCAGGTGGCCTGGTCCTCTTCCAAAACGAGTGTGGCCACCGTCAGCTCCGGACTTGCGTCCGCGGTTGCTGCCGGCACCGCCACCATTTCGGCCGCCATGGACGGCATCGTCGGGAGCACCACGCTCACCGTGCAGGCCCCGGCCGCACCGGCCCTGACCTCGATTGCCCTGACGCCCCGCGCTCCCTCGTTGCAGACCGGCTCCACGCAGCAGTTTGTCGCCACCGGAACTTACTCTGACGGCAGCACCAAGAACATCACCAGCCAGACGGTATGGTCCTCGTCCAAAACGAGTGTGGCCACAATCAGCTCCGGACTTGCCTCCGCGGTGGGTGCCGGTACCGCCACGATTTCCGCTGGTTTGAACGGGATCGCCGGGAGCACCACGCTTACCGTACAGACTCCGCCGCCTCAGGCCCCCGTGGCCAGCTTCACCCTGAGTCAAAGCAGCGGGACGGCTCCATTGACCGTCACCTTGACCGACACGTCTACCGGCTCGACGAGCCGTTCCTGGAACCTGGGTGATGGCACGTCTGCCACCTCGGCACAGGTCGTCAAAACGTATAGCAACCCGGCAACTTATCAGTTGACCCTCACCGCCGTCGGCGCCGGGGGCAGCGACACGGCGACCAAGGTCCTGACCGTTTCCGCCGCGGCCCCGGTCGCCAAATTTGAGGGGGATGTCGTTACCGGCAACGCGCCACTCCAGGTAGCCTTTACAGATTCCTCGACCGGTACGATCAGCACGAGGTCCTGGACATTCGGCGACGGCGCGCCCGCCGATAGCTCGCAGAACCCGTCCCATACCTATACTCAGCCCGGTGTCTATACCGTCTCCTTGACCGTATCCGGTCCTGGCGGAGCCGATACGCTCACCCGGACTTCCTATGTTCGCGTCTCCTCAAACGACGAGCTCGCCCTGGAAGCGGGCGAGATCCTGGTCGATCATGAGTGGCAGCGAGTTGACTTTGCCACCGAGTTCGATGACCCGATCGTGGTCGCCAAGCCAATGAGCGGTAACGTCGGTGACCCGGCCGTGATCAGGATAACCGGTATTGACCGGCGCGGATTCTCAATCCGGGTGCAGGAATGGGATTACCTCGATGGGTACCACGCAAAGGAGACAGTGAGCTACATCGTCATGGAGCGCGGATACCACCAGCTGCCAGACGGGGCCTGGGTCGAGGCCGGACGCCGGGAGACGAACGCCACCAAGGCATTCGTGCAGGAGAGCTTCAGCGCGCCCTTCACCGAGGTCCCGGTGGTGCTTGCCGTCGTCACCAGCGCCAACGAGGGAGACGCCGTCGCTACTCGACTGCGCAACATCAGTGTCTCGCGGTTTGAGGTCGGCATGCGCGAGCAGGAGTCAAACAGGCAGCAGCACGCGCCCGAGACCATTGACTACATTGCCTGGGAACCGTCGTTCGGCGAAGTGAACGGTATGCGCTTCGACGTCGGCCTGATGGACAGCGGCGTGACCCAGGACGCCAAGACCTTCGTCTACCCGGCGGCCTTCGCGGAAGCTCCGCTCTTCCTCGCCGATATGCAGACCACAGCCGGCGCGGACACGGCGAACCTGCGCTGGAGCAACCGCAATGAAGCCTCGGTTGATGTTTGGGTCTCTGAGGAACAATCGAAGGACACCGAGCTCCGGCATGTGGCGGAAGCTGTCGGTTTCCTGTTGCTGGAACTCGAGCCGGTATTGGAACCGGAACCCCAACCGGATCCGGAGCCGGGAATTCAGCCGCCGCCCGACGAGCCGGGCAACGGCGTCTGCTCCACGCCTTGCAGTCTTTGGGACGGTGCGGCGACGCCGAAGCTCCTGTCGGACCCGGACACCAGTGCCGTCGAGCTTGGAGTCAAGTTCCGCAGTGACGTTGACGGACTGGTGACGGGTGTGCGTTTCTACAAGAGCACGGGCAACTCCGGCACTCATGTCGGCAGCCTGTGGAGCAGCACGGGGCAATTGCTGGCACAGGCGACCTTCACCAGTGAATCGGCATCCGGCTGGCAGCAAGTCGATTTCGCGACCCCGGTGGCGATCAGGGCCGGAACCGTCTATGTGGCTTCGTATCACACCGAAGTCGGGCGGTACTCCGTTGACGAAGGCTACTTTGCATCCGCCTATGACAACGGTCCACTGCATCTGCTCGCCGACGGGGAAAGCGGCGGTAATGGATTGTATCGGTACGGCGCCGGTGGTTTTCCCACCGAAACCTACCGATCCAGCAACTATTGGATTGACGTCGTGTTCGTCGACGAATGAGGGTTTTAAGTGTTCCGCACCCTCAATTGATGTACGGGGCTGAGAAGTAGAAGGCTCCACATGCGGCAGAACGGCATCCCAACTCGGGATGCCGTTTCTCTTTCCCCTTGGGCCCCGTCGGACAAGCATTAACTGGCGACCGGCGGCGCCTCCTGCTTGGGACGCCTGCATCGTGCTATGTTACCCTCGCTCGACAGCATGAAGTGGTGCCGAGGGGCCCTGGGCCGATGGCTTCTTCTCCGCGCCACTCGGCGCGACGCGTGGTGCTTGGAGCCTCTGACGAAGTATTTCTGATCGCAGTCAACGGGTGAGCCTAATGAGATCGATGATTCAAGGAAGCGCACTTGTGCGGCGCTGGCTTGCCGCCGCGGGCTTCGTGTTCGCGGTGGGCGCCGGGGGGCTACCGGCGGTGTCGCAGGCCGCCGTGGGCGATGACTATGTGATTCACCCCGGTGATATGTTGAACGTATCGGTCTGGCGCGAGCCGGACATGGACCGCACCCTTCTGGTGCGTCCAGACGGCGGCATCTCCTATCCACTCGCGGGTGATCTGATGGCGGCCGGGCAGACCGTCGCACAGCTGACGAGCAGCATCGCGGCAAAGCTCACGGAGTTCATACCCAGCCCGGTCGTCACCGTGTCACTCCAGGAAAATCTCGGCAACCGGATCTATGTGACCGGCCGGGTGGCGCGGCCCGGCGTCTACCTGATCAACCAGGACGTGAATGTGGTCCAGGCGCTGGCAATCGCCGGCGGGCTGACGCCCTTTGCGGACCGCGATGACATCAAGATCCTGCGCCGGGAGAACGATAAGGAGCGAGCCATACCCTTCAATTACAAACAGGTTCAGCGCGGGGAGCGGCTCGAACAGAACATCAACCTGCTGCCCGGGGATACCGTCCTGGTACCGTGATGGCTGCACAGCAGGATGGTGGCGGGACGGGGGCTTGCCGCATTCGGCGTGCGGGCCCCATTCAACGTGCTGCGTTTGCGGCTGCCTGCTTGGCGGGGCTGCTCGGGTCCGGGGCGGCTACTGCAGAACGGTGGCGCCTCGAGCCGGCCGCGAATCTGGAAACAGGTTATGACGATAATGTGCGTCTCACTTCGAGCGACGCGGAGGATGCGTTTTCCGTCAATCTGAATGCGATTCTCAGGGGCATACGCAGCAGCGAGGTCTCGGATGTCGGTTTCGCCGTCGGCCTGGCCGGCAGCCGTTATCCCGGAGTCACCGACCTCGACAACGACAGCGGATTCGCCAACCTGGACTTGGCCTACCGTCTGGAGCGGCAACAGTATCGCCTCGGCCTGGGTTTCACCTCCCAGTCGACCCTCACCAGTGAGGTTGCGACGACAGGCCTGGTGCAGGTGAACCAGCAACAGAACAGTCTGACCGTGAATCCGGGATGGGGCTATCAGTTGACCGAGCGCGCCACGCTGGACCTTGCCGCAAATTACCAGGAGGTGACCTACGAAGACTCACGCGTCCTCCCACTCTACGACTACCGTGCAGGGTCAGTGGAGCTGCGCGGAGGCTATGCGTATACGGAGCGCCTACGTCTTACGGGCAGTCTGGGCTACGGCCGTTACGAGACCCAACAGGGCCCAACCAACGAATACGACAACGTCGACCTGATGGCCGGGGCGGATTATCGATTCTCCGAGACCATGTCCCTGTCCGCCATGGCGGGCGTGCGGCGCACCGAGCAAACGCTCGAGGGTCTCGAAGGGGCTACCCTCAGTCGTGATAGCTCCGGTCCCACCTTCAGCCTGACATTCTCACAGCAGTTCGAGGCGGGCGGTGGCTTTAGCCTGCAGGCGCGCCGGGCTCTCATACCGAGCGGTTCGGCCGAGGTACTGGACACGACCGGACTCCTGGCCAGCGTCGATCTACGCCTCTCGCCGCGCTGGCAGGCCGGTCTCAGGGCCACTGCCTATCGCAACCGGCAGCCGGAAGGCTCGGGAGCGCGAGGGTGATCGAACCTATGCCTCGATCGAACCGGGAATCTCCTACGAGATCGACGAAACATGGCGAATCTCCGCCGGCTACCGGTTCCGTTGGGAAGAGCGAAACGATCAAGCGGGCGACGCCGTCTCCAACGCCATATTCGTCAACCTGGGCTGGTCAAGGCCCTGGGACCTTTGACCGTGCGACCCATTGTCGGGTCGATCTCACGTCCGTCGCCATCCCGGTTGCCCCTCGCGCCGTCGCGGCCTAAGGTGGGGCGCGTCGAGTGCGATGGAGTCGCTGGTAGGCCGGACTTCAGTCCGACAACCGCCTCTCAGCATGCACCGACGTCCGCGTCGGGATGAAGCCCGACCTACCTTCCGAGCAACTTAACGGGGCATTGGGATGGGGCTCGGGGATCCGCGAGCGTGTGCGCCGCACTGGAGGCGTCACGCGAAATGTAGATCCGCTAGGACTCGGCTGGCGCTGTGGCTGGCGGCATTTGCTGTCCTCACCGGCAGCGGCGAGGTGGCGGCGGGTCAGTTCGAAAAGGTGTACGCGTCCAACAACAAGGCGTCCCTCACCGAGTGGGGCCGACGGTACGAGAACGGCGAAGGCGTGCCCGCCGATGTGGCGCGCGCCATCCGTCTCTACTGCAAGGCGGCGAATCAGGGGCATGTCGACGCCCAATACTACCTTGGGCGGACCTACTCGCGCGGCCGCGGGGTGAAGCGGGACGACGCCTTGGCGGCCGCCTGGTTCAAGAAGGCGGCGAGCCAAGGTCACCCACAGAGTCGCAACCTGCTGCGGCTGCTCGGCGTCAAGCCGAAGGGCCGCGCCAGTTGTCCAACAGGCGGTGCGTCTCCGACCCTCGTCCGCACGTCGTTCCAGGCCCAAACCAGCGCCCGCGCACCTTTCCAGACTGGTTCGGACCCTTGCCCCACAATTTCGCCTCGACCCGGATCTCGTGCTGGCGGTCGTTCAGGTCGAGTCGAACTTCGACCCGAACGCGCGCTCACCGAAGAACGCTCAGGGCCTGATGCAGCTCATTCCAGAGACAGCGGAGCGCTTTGGGGTCGGGGACGTCTGGGACCCGGAACAGAACCTCCGAGGCGGTATGGCCTATCTGCGCTGGCTGCTCGACAATTTCGACGGGGACGTCAAGCTGGCCCTCGCCGGTTACAACGCCGGTGAAGGTGCGGTGCAGCGCCACGGAGGGATCCCGCCGTTCGCGGAGACGCAGGATTATGTCCAGCGCATCAGCGGTATGCTCGATCGCTGAACGAAAAGGCGCGTCAGACGCTGATTCCGCGCCGCAGTTGAAAGGGTTGTCCCGCCAGAAGCCTGCCCGACTCGAAAAGGCGCTCGTTCACTTGAGCCGAGCTTCGTTAACTCCAGAAACCCCAGCGACCCACGACGACGACGGAAAACGCAATCAGAGCGTTACTGGTCACGTGGGCGATGATTGCGTCTCCAACGAGCCCTCGACGATACAAAGCGACTGCGAACGCCGCTCCGGCAAGTGCCCCTGCCAGCAGGTTCTGATGCAACAGCCCGAACAGCAGGGAGGACACGAGAAACGACAACCAGGTGAACTTCCCCGGCCGAACCTTCTCGAAATCCTGCGCAACAAGCTTGCGGATCAGGTAGCCGCGGAAGGCGAGCTCCTCCGCCATCGGAACAGTCACCGTGGAGCCGATCACCCGAAAACCGATCCAGACGGCGGCGAGCCAGGCCGGCAAGTCGGCTAGCTGATTGGCCAGCTCCTGACCGCTGCCGTCGCCGCTGGGGACGAGGACGGCCCAGATCGCGAACACCAGGATCCCGATCGCGACCGGCATCCAGGACCAGGCCCCGAAGAGCGGACGGTATGCCACGCGGTAGTGCCACAAGATCGCGCCCGTCGTAACCACTCCGAGCGGGTAGAAGGCATCGAAGCCCGCGGACATGGCCGCCGCAACCACCGAGGTTGCCATCAAGGTAAGCAAGGGCGCCAATAACGGAATCTCGGGCCGGGTCGCCGACGATCGGCAATGTGAGTGGCTCCGCGCGCGGTCGCGACAACCAGTGGTGTGAGATCGCGATCAACCCGAGGGTAACCAGCGTGAAGCCGATCCAACCTGCCTGGGAGTGGAAGCCGCGGGCCGCGACCTGGGGGGAGATGGACGTGCCCACTACCACGAGCGCCGTCACCCGCAGCACATTGGCGAGCCAGACGCTCAGGATCCCGATGGGAAACAGCAGAAAAGCCCTGGGAAAGTTCAGGTCTCTTCGGAACAGCCAGAGATAGGCTGCGACGAACACGATGGCGAGCGAGATGCCCTCGTAGCCCGAGCACACCGGGAATATTTCAACTGTAAAAGTCGAGGTTCCCAGGCGACCAACTGTCGGGTCATACGAAACCCCGGGATAGACAAGGGAAAGCAGTAGGCCACTCAATCGAAGCGTCCCCTCGGCAAGCGGCCTCCAGAGATTCTGGGCCAGCAGACCGCCCAGCCAAACCGCTGTACCTGCAGCAACCGCCAACGCCAATCTGATCCACTGCTGACGCAGCACTTTCAGCCAGGACGACGGGGGCGCCAACACGAAAAGCCAGAAGACGAGCGTCGACAAACCGGTCGCTATCCACAGCGCAAGCCAGTCGAGCGACAGGTCCGAGGCAGTCGAGGTGGTCCCGAACTTCAGAGACGTCAGGAATGCGAAAGCGAGCAACGCCAGGCCGTGCAACGTCAGCCACGGCAACCAGGCGTACCCGATTTGATTGCTCAAAACGCCCAGGATGGAGCTGAGATTGGCGCTTACGGCAAGAATGATGGCCGCAGAGAGCAGGATTGCGGCCGTGTAGTGGTAGCCGTCATTGAAGACGGCCAGGAGGCTTCGCCACCCGGAGGCGGCGGACGCATCGGGCGCCGTGTAGACCGACGTGAGCCAGAGGATTTCGGCCGCGAAAACGGCGCCGGCAACTCCCCAACGCACACCAATGGCGGAGGATACCCCAACCTGTGCTCTGTCTCGCGTGGTCATGGGGCCACGCGCGAGCAGACAGTGCCGACCCGGGCGTGACTGATCGGGGGCCGGCTCGGCCTAGACGTTTCGCCTGCGAGACCGTTCGCCCACCAAGAGCAGGATGCCGCTCAGCAGTGCGATCGCCTGCACCCCCGAAGCCGCGTCGATTTCGGGCGCCTTGACCGACGTTGCCGAATCGGAAGAGGCGGCCTCGTGGGCTGTGGTAAACGCCACAAACGCAACGCCTATCGTGGACACAACGATGAACGATAGCCCCAGCAGCAAGGCCTTTAAGAGCGTCATGCCAAACTCCGTTAGATTTCAGAAACTGCGAAACCCACCACAGACACTGCAAGGATAGTCGCAAGGTCGGCTGTAGACGAGCGTTCCGCCCGGCAAAGACGACCGTCCGTCGAAAAGGATGCCGGGCGCCTGTTTACTGAGACTCCGGCTCCAGAATCTTCCCGGTCCCGGGGACCAAGGACGCTGCCGAGAAGGTTTCTCCGCGGGGCATCCGCCGCCAATCTGCCAGATTCCCCGTTCGTCTCTTGGTCAGGAGTCTCCCAGAGACGCCGTGCTAGATTTCACAAAAATCCGAACGACAGGGAGCCATACAGTGACGTGGTCCACAGTTTACGCAAGAGCCCGGTTGTGGTTTGCCTCCGGACGGAGTGCCGGCCCAAGCACTAAGACCCGAAAAACAAGAGCCGCAGTCGCCAAAACGTCGGCTGCACTCTTTGTGTTCTTTTCCGTCGTTTCCGTTTCCTGCCTCTCGCCCATCGCCGCCCAAGCGCAAACCGGACTTGCCGGCGAGCCCGCGCCCCTGGCGTTGCGGCCAGTCTTCAGCTCCGACGGTGCCAAGCTGGCAAGCGCGGGCGCTGACGGCTCAGTGGCCGTGTTCGACCTGGAGTCCGGTCAAGAATTAACGACCGTCGGAGACGTACCGGGACTGGTCGCTGCACTGGCATTCAGTCCCGACGGCCAAATTCTCGCGGGGGCCAGGGACAACAGCGTTTCGCTCTGGAGCACTGCGGACGGCTCGGACATCGCGGTGCTGAAGACAGAACCGGGCCATGAAATCTCGCGTCTCGCCTTCAGTCCCGGGGGGGACGCGGTCGCGGCGGTCCTTGACGGGGCCGAGGTCGTAATCTGGGACGTCATGTCAAAGGCGACCCGGACTGTTTTGTCGCGACCGGGCGAAACGGTCACGGAGATCGCGTTCAGTCGCGACGGACAGTTAATTGCCACGTCCGGCGTGGATGCAAAAATTTCGGTTTGGGATCTGGACGCCCCGCAGCGGGAACCGCAGACGCTTTCGAGTCCGACCAATGCTCCGATCACCGGCATCTCCTTCAGTCCCGCGGGCAAGACTTTGGCCGGCGCCGATGAAGACGCCAACATCACACTCTGGGACCTCGGCTCAGGTGGTCGCACTGTCCTGACGGCGCACGCCGACCTCATCAAGAGGCTCAGCTTCAGTCCCAACGGGTCGAAGCTGGCGAGCGAGGGTACGGACGCCCAACTTGTGATCTGGGATGTGGCGTCCGGACAGAATCAAGCCGCCCTCCCTGCCCGAGGCGACGCGCTCGTCACCGGGCTGGCTTTCAGCCCGGATGGGACCATGCTCGCCAGCATTGGCGAAAACAACGGCATCCTCCTCTGGGAGGTCTCCTCAGGCCGACTGGTTCAGGTCCTTGCGGGGCAGGCCGGGCTGATCGACGAGGTCGCGTTCGGTGCAATCTGCGCAGACGCTGACCAGCGTCGCAACCGATGGCCAACTCATCGTCTGGGACCTGCTGACCGGAGCAGAGCGCTTCGCCAGCCAACTTCCCGGGAACACGGTCGGAGTCGGTGAACCGAGTGGATCCCCGTTGTTGGCCGGCGGGCCGTCTGACCCGTTGACCACCACGGTGTCGCCAGAAACCGGGCCAGCCGTGCGTGCTGGCGCGACGGTTTCCGGCATTCAAGCCCAAGCCCAAGGCCAAGGCTCCAGTAGCCCAACAGCGCTTAAGAAGAGCAAGGCGTCGAGAACGGGCCGCCACAACTGGAAAGGCATCACGTCACTTGCCCTGAGCCCCAACGGGGCGCGCGTCGGGAGCTCACATGCCGGCGGTGCGGTCCGGATGTGGAACAACGGACTCGGAGAGCTCACAGCGGACGCCGGTCCCGACGAGGCGCCAGTGACAGGGGTCGCGTTCACGGCTGACGGCGCGCGCGTGGTCAGCGTAGGGCGGGACTCCGAAGTGCGCTGGTGGGACGCCGCTACCGGAAATCTCAGCCAGCGCAGCTTCGGCCACGAGCATCCGATCAGGACAACGGCCGCGAGTCCTCGTGGCGATCTGGTTGCCAGCGCCGGTGACGAAACGCGGATCATGGTCTGGGACGCCAAGACCGGCAGACTCGCGCGGATACTCAACCGCCACGGCGATTTCGTCAACGGTCTCGCCTTCAGCAGCGACGGTAAGTTGCTGGCAAGCGCCGGCGCTGATGCCCGCGTCATGATCTGGAATCCCGCCACCGGCGACGTCGTCAAGATTCTGGGCGGCCACTCCGGAGAAGTCTCGGCCGTAGCATTCAGCCCGGACAACAAGAAGCTCGCGAGCGCCGGTGCGGATTCCGAGGTCCGGCTTTGGGACGTGACCAGCGGGCGCCTGATCGCCGTGCTGACGGGCCACCAGGCCGCGATAAGAGCGGTCGCCTTCAGCCGCAACGGAAAACTGCTCGCAAGCGCCGGGGAGGACGCGCGGATTCTGGTTTGGGACGTCCCGTCCGCCAAGCTGCTCAAAGCGCTGCCAACCAATAACGGGGCAATCAACGCGCTTCTATTTCTTCCCGGCGGCCAATTGCTCAGCGCCGACGAAAGTGAACAAATCAGCCAGTGGGATATTGGGAAATCCCGTAAGTCGAAGGCCGTCAAGCCCACCAAGAAACCGCGCGTGCATGCGAAGGCCCTGGGAAGTCTGCAGGAGAAGCTGCCCGCTTTCGGGGCCCTCGCCTTACACCAGGCAAGGCCTGCAGCCAGGGTCGCTGCCGGTGGCGCCGCAACCCGTCTGTTCAGCCAGCTCTTGGACTGGCTCGTTCCCGCAGCCAACGCGGAGTCGCTACCCGACCCCAATCAGGGTCCCGGCGGCCCCATCCTTGTCGTCACGTCCACGTCTTCGACCTACGGTAGCTACTACGCCGAGATCCTCCGCAATGAGGGACTCAACGCGTTTGCGGTCGCCGACATCGCGACGGTCACGCCGGCCCTGTTGGCCGACTACGACGTTGTGATCCTTGCGCCCACAAACCTTAGCCCCACGCAGGTGACAGCCCTCACCGACTGGGTCACCGCGGGCGGCAATCTCATCGCGATGCGTCCTGACCCCCAGCTCGCGAGCCTGCTGGGACTGACCGCGGCCGGGTCTGCTCTCTCCGAAGGTTACCTCCTGGTCGATATCTCACGCTCCCCGGGCAACGGCATCGTCGGCCAGACCATGCAATTCCACGGCTCGGCCGACCGCTATACGCTGAGCGGCGCCTCCAGTCTCGCCACCCTTTACTCGGATGCGACGACGGCTACTCCCAACCCGGCGGTAACGCTGCGCAACGTTGGAGCCAACGGCGGGCAGGCTGCCGCCTTTACCTATGACCTCGCCACCTCCATCGTCTACACGCGTCAAGGCAATCCCGCGTGGGCGGAGCAGGAGCGGGACGGCTACTCGCCGATCCGGTCCGACGACAAGTTCTATGGCGCTGCAGAGACGGATCCGCAGCCCGACTGGGTGGACATGAACAAGGTGGGTATTCCCCAGGCGGACGAGCAGCAGAGGCTGCTTGCGAACCTGATCATCAGCATGAACCAGGATCGCAAGCCGCTGCCGCGCTTCTGGTATTTCCCCTACGGCAAGAAGGCCGTCGTCATCATGACCGGTGACGACCACGCGAACAACGGAACCGCCGGTCGCTTCGATCAGTTCCTTGCCGCGAGTCCGGCCGGTTGTTCGGTCGACAATTGGGAGTGTGTGCGCGGCACCTCCTACATGTATCCGAATACCCCCCTGAGCGATGGAGAGGCCGCGGCCTACACGGCCCAGGGATTCGAGACGGGCTTACATCTCAACACCGGCTGCGCCGATTACTCCCTCGCCCAGCTCGAGACTTACTATACGGACCAGATCACCGAATTCGCCGCGAACTTTCCGTCGGTTCCCGCACCCGCCACACAACGGCATCACTGTATCGCGTGGAGTGATTGGGTGACCGGCGCCAAGGTCCAATACCAAAACGGGATTCGCCTCGACACCAGCTATTACTTCTGGCCGCCAAGCTGGGTGCTCAATCGGCCCGGTTTCTTCAACGGCTCCGCCATGCCGATGCGCTTTGCCGACCTCCCAACCGCGGGTGGCGGGCTGATCGACGTGTACAACGCGCAAACGCAGATGACCGACGAGTCTGGGCAATCCTACCCTTACACCATCAATACCCTGCTGGATTGGGCGCTCGGAGCGGAGGGCTATTTCGGCGCATTCACCATCAATGCGCATACCGACGTTGCGGAGATACCGGAGGCCGATGCGGTCCTGGCGTCAGCCGCCGTCCGTGGAGTACCGATCGTCAGCAGTCGTCAAATGATGGACTGGCTGGACTTCCGCAACCGGTCGTCATTTCAGGCGCTCGCCTGGACCGGAAACCAGCTGAGCTTCACGGTGGTGCCCGCCATTGGAATTGCGCATGTCCCGGCGAACGGTCTCCAGGTTTTGCTGCCATTGAAATCCCCCGCGGGTACTCTTACGGGCATTAGCGCCAATGGCAATCCTGTTGCCTTCACTTTCCAGGCAATCAAGGGCGTGAGCTACGCGGCCTTCGTCGGGTCGGCTGGCGCCTATGTGGCAACCTATGAAGTGGATACGACCTCGCCGACGGTGACGGCAACGTCTCCACCATCGGGCGCAACCGGATGTCGCCGTGAACGCCGGCATTACTGCGACCTTTAGCGAGGCGATGGATGCATCCACGATCACGTCAGGCACTTTCACCCTGGCGAGCGCCGCCGGCGGTACGGTCCAGGCTAGCGTCTCGTACGATGCCGCAAATAGCACGGCGACGCTGACGCCGAGCGGGACTTTGGCGGCATCCACCAGCTACACGGCCACGATCAAGGGTGGGACAGCTGATCCGCGCGTGAAAGACCTGAGCGGCAATGCGCTCGCTTCGGACTTCGCCTGGACCTTTACCACCGGGACGGGTCCAACCTGCCCGTGCACCGCTTGGACCAGTTCAACAACGCCCGGGACGGCCTCGGAGCCCGACGCAAGCGCCGTCGAGGTGGGCGTCAAGTTCCGCACGGATGTGAATGGCCTTATTACCGGTATCCGTTTCTACAAAGGGACCGGCAACACGGGCACCCATGTCGGCAACCTCTGGACTGCCGCTGGACAGCTGCTGGCGACGGCGACCTTCATCAACGAGACTGCCACGGGCTGGCAGCAGGTGACCTTTTCCAACCCCGTCCCCGTGACGGCCAACACAACCTACGTGGCGTCCTATTTCGCCCCGAATGGTCGCTATGCGGCGGACGCTGGTTTCTTCGCGAATGCCGGCGTCGACAACTCTCCGGTTCATCTGTTGAAGGACGGCGAGAGTGGTGGCAATGGCGTGTATAACTATGGCGCCAGTTCATCCTTCCCGGCTTCCACCTACCAGTCAACCAACTACTGGGTCGACGTGGTCTTTACCACCAATACAGGTCCTGCCCCGCTGAGCGTGACGGCGACGACGCCGGCCGACGGCGCGACCGGTGTAAGTCCTGGCGCGTGAGGGAATGGGGACGACGGTCCACGTCACGTTCAACAATACACTGAATGCGGCTACGGTCAATCCGTCGACCTTTACCCTGAAAGACGCCAGCAACACGCTCGTGCCGGCATCCGTCAGTGGCGGTGGAAACATGGCGACGCTGACGGCGACCAGCCCGCTGGCGAGCGCGACGACCTATACCGCGACGGTCACCACTGGCGTTAAAGACGTCAACGGGAGCTCGCTGGTGGCTCCTTACAGTTGGTCTTTCACGACGGCGGCGAACTGCGGCTCGGCGCCGAATCCTATCGTGGCCGAGAACTGCCTCGCCGGAAATCCGGCCACCGAATGGGACGTTTCCGGCGCCGGCGATGCGACCATTCAAGGCTTCGCAACCGATATCAGCGTCAATCGAGGTGAGACGGTTAACTTCAAGATCGATACCCCGGCGAGTGGCTACCGCCTCGACATTTATCGCATGGGTTATTACGGTGGTATGGGGGCCCGGAAGGTAGCAACGGTTAACGCGACTGGCCCGCAGAATCAGCCTTCCTGTCTGACCGACCCCACCACCGGGCTCGTCGATTGCGGGAACTGGACAGTGTCTGCATCCTGGGCCGTGCCCTCCACCGCGACATCCGGCATTTATTTCGCGCGGGCGGTGCGCACCGATACGGGCGGAGCGAGTCACATCTTCTTTATCGTGCGTGATGACGCCAGCACCTCCGACATCCTGTTCCAGACCGCCGATACGACTTGGCAGGCATACAACACCTGGGGTGGAAACAGTCTTTACACTGGGTACGGGACCCGGTACTGGAGGATCGGCGGACGGTCGCGCCTACAAGGTCAGCTATAACCGTCCGTTCAATACCCGGGTCGTCGGAAGACCGAGACATGGGTGTTCAATGCGGAATACCCGATGGTGCGTTGGCTGGAGGCCAACGGCTATAACGTAAGCTACTTCACCGGGGTGGATTCTGACCGCCGTGGTGATCTCATCACGAATCACAAGATCTTTCTCTCGAATGGGCACGATGAATATTGGTCGGGGGCTCAGCGGACCAATGTGGAGGCCGCCCGGAACGCCGGCGTCCATCTTGCGCTTTTCAGTGGCAACGCGATCTTCTGGAAGACGCGTTGGGAGAACAGCATCGATGGACTGGGAACACCGTTCCGGACCATGGTCTGTTACAAGGAAACGCACGACTATCCCCTTAACCCCGACCCGACCAGCGTATGGACCGGGACTTGGCGAGACCCGAGAGGTACGCTAGCCACGCCACCGACCGCGACCGACGGTGGCCGTCCGGAAAACGCACTCAGCGGCACATTTTTCCGCATTAACGGCCCCTACACCGATGTAATTCGGGTAACGCCTGAAGATGGGAAGATGCGCTTCTGGCGCAATACTGGCCTGGAGACTCTGACCCAGACCGCCGCGCTAGCGCCGGGGACACTGGGGGCCGAGGTCGATGTGGACGACGACAACGGCTACCGGCCCGCAGGTCTTCTCGGGCTTTCGAGCAACCCAATATCGACGTCAAGTCTCTACGCGCTCGACGAGTGGTATGGGAGCATTTTTGGAGCGGGAAACGCGACGCAGCGCGTGACGCTGTACCGGCACCCGAGTGGCGCCTTGGTGTTCTCGACCGGCAACTACCAATGGTCCTGGGGCCTCGACGCCAACCATGACCGTAGCGAGCTCGGATCGTCCGTCGGACGGCCGTATGCAACAGGCCACCGTCAACCTGTTCGCCGACATGGGCGTTCAGCCGTCGGCACTGCAACCCGGGTTGACGCCCGCTGCCGCCTCCACCGACACAACGCGACCGGTCTCGGCAATCTCGGCGCCGGCCGCGGGAGCGACCCTGGTGCCGGGAAGCGCCGTCACGATCACGGGCACCGCGACCGACTCCGGCGGGCAGGTCGGTGGCGTTGAGGTGTCCGTCGACGGTGGCGCAACCTGGCACCCGGCAGCGGGTCGCAGCGCTTGGACCTACGCCTGGACCGCGCCAACGAATGACGCCCAGGTGGCGATCAAGACCCGGGCCGTCGATGACAGCGGAAATCTCGAGACCCCGGGAGCGGGTATCACGGTTACGGTCGGCTCAGGCGGTACGTCTGCGACGTTGCAGTCCATCGCCGTGGCGCCGACGAGTGCGGCGATTCCGGTCGGTGGGACGCAGCCGTTCACGGCGACGGGGACCTATTCGGACGCCACCACCCGGGACCTCACCGCCCAGGTGACCTGGGCCTCTATCGAGGCGGCGGTGGCCACCGTGACGAGCGCAGGCCTGGCGACGGGAGTGGGCCCAGGGACGACGACGATCTCCGCGACCCTGAGCGGCATGACCGGGAGCACCCTGTTGACGGTGCAAGCCGCTCCGCTCGCCATCACCACGGCCGCGTTGCCTGGCGGCACGGTAGGCAGCGCCTATTCGGCGGCCCTGGCGGCGACCGGCGGCACCGGGTCCTACACGTGGTCCGTGATCAGCGGCGCGCTGCCCAGCGGCCTGACCTTGAGCGCTGGTGGGGCGATCACCGGGACGCCCACGGCGGCGGCGACATCGAGCTTCACCGTACAGGTGAGGGATTCGGCCAACACCACCATCAGCAAGACACTGAGCATCGCTGTCGTTGCCGCCCCCACCACGGTCACCATCTGGCCGAGCACGGCGGTACCCGCCAGCGCCTCTGATCCGGACACGGCGGCGGTCGAGCTGGGGGTGAAATTCAGATCCGACGTCGCTGGCACCATCAAGGGAATCCGCTTCTACAAGGGGACAACGAACACGGGCACCCATGTCGGCAAGTTGTGGAGCAGCACGGGGACCTTGCTGGCCAGTGCCACCTTCACCAATGAAACGGCTTCGGGCTGGCAACAGGTGAATTTCGCCACGCCGGTGGCGATCACGGCCGGAACCCTATATGTCGCCTCCTACCATGCGCCGAATGGGCGCTATGCGGGGGACGGTGCTTACTTCGCCACCACCGGGTTCAGGGATGCCAACAGCCCCTTATATGCCTACAGGAACGGCGAGAGCGGTGGCAATGGTGTGTACCTTTACGGCGCCGGCGGCTTCCCGACCAACACCTACAATGCGTCCAATTACTGGGTTGATGTCGCGTTCACTCCGGGACCCGCGCCGACACTGCAGTCGATCGCGGTAACGCCCGCGAATCCCACCGTCCAGAAGGGCGGAACGCAGCAGTTTGCGGCCACCGGCACCTACTCGGATAACTCGACGCAAAACCTGACGACCCAGGTGACTTGGGCCTCTTCGAGCCCTGCAGTGGCCACCGTCAACACCGGTGGATTGGCCACGGCCGTGGGAGCCGGGACCACCAGCGTGACGGCGAGCTTGGGCGCCGTGAGCGGCACGACGAGCCTCACGGTTGCCGCGCCGACGTTGCAGTCAATCGCCCTAACGCCCGCGAATCCGACGCTTCAGATCGGGGGAACCCAGCAGTTCACGGCGACCGGGTCCTACTCGGACAATTCCACCCAGAACCTCACGGCTCAGGTGACCTGGAACTCCTCAAGCCCAACGGTGGCCACCGTGAGCACCGGAGGTATGGCGACGGGTGTGAGCGCCGGGACGACCACCGTCTCCGCAACGCTAAGCGGCGTTTCGGGCAGCACCCTGCTGACGGTGGCACCGAAACTGCTGTCGATTGCCGTGACGCCGGCGAATCCTACCGTCCAGAAGGGCGGAACGCAGCAGTTTGCAGCCACCGGCACCTACTCGGATAACTCGACGCAAAACCTGACGACCCAGGTGACTTGGGCCTCTTCGAGCCCTGCAGTGGCCACCGTCAACGCCGGTGGATTGGCCACGGCCGTGGGAGCCGGGACTACCAGCGTGACGGCGACCTTGGGCGCCGTGAGCGGCACGACGAGCCTCACGGTGACCGCGCCGACGTTGCAGTCGATCGCCCTAACGCCCGCGAATCCGACGCTTCAGATCGGGGGAACCCAGCAGTTCACGGCGACCGGGTCCTACTCGGACAATTCCACCCAGAACCTCACGGCTCAGGTGACCTGGAACTCCTCAAGCCAAACGGTGGCCACCGTGAGCACCGGAGGTTTGGCGACGGGTGTGAACGCCGGGACGACCACCGTCTCCGCAACGCTAAGCGGCGTTTCCGGAGGTACCTCGCTCACGGTTGCGGCTACCGTGCCGACGCTTACGTCGATTACCCTGACACCCGCGAATCCGACAATCCCGTTCGGGGCCACACAGCCGTTCACGGCGACGGGGACCTATTCGGACGCCACCACCCGGGACCTCACCGCCCAGGTGACCTGGGCCTCTATCGAGGCGGCGGTGGCCACCGTGACGAGCGCAGGCCTGGCGACGGGAGTGGGCCCAGGGACGACGACGATCTCCGCGACCCTGAGCGGCATGACCGGGAGCACCCTGTTGACGGTGCAAGCCGCTCCGCTCGCCATCACCACGGCCGCGTTGCCTGGCGGCACGGTAGGCAGCGCCTATTCGGCGGCCCTGGCGGCGACCGGCGGCACCGGGTCCTACACGTGGTCCGTGATCAGCGGCGCGCTGCCCAGCGGCCTGACCTTGAGCGCTGGTGGGGCGATCACCGGGACGCCCACGGCGGCGGCGACATCGAGCTTCACCGTACAGGTGAGGGATTCGGCCAACACCACCATCAGCAAGCCACTGAGCATCGCTGTCGTTGCCGCCCCCACCACGGTCACCATCTGGCCGAGCACGGCGGTACCGAGCCTGGTGGACGGCGGTGCGGACAATCCCGTGGAGCTGGGCGTCAAGTTCCGATCCGACGTCGCCGGGACCATCACCGGTATTCGCTTCTACAAGGCCAGTGCCAATACCGGCACGCACGTCGGCAACCTGTGGTCGAGCACCGGCACCAAGCTGGCGACGGCGACCTTCACCAACGAGACCGCTTCGGGCTGGCAGCAGGTGACCTTCGCGACCCCGGTGCCGATTACGGCCAACACCGTCTATGTGGCGTCGTATCACGCCAATGGGGGGCACTACAGTGCCGACGTGAACTATTTTGCGAGCGCCGGGGTGGACAACCCACCGCTGCACGCGCTGGCCAACGGCGCATCGGGCGGGAACGGCGTCTATGCCTACGGCGCCAGCAGCGCCTTCCCCAACCAGACCTGGAACAGCGCCAATTATTGGGTGGACGTGGTGTTCCAGCCAGGGCCGGCGCCGACGCTTGCAGTCCATCGCCGTGGCGCCGACGAGTGCGGCGATTCCGGTCGGTGGGACGCAGCCGTTCACGGCGACGGGGACCTATTCGGACGCCACCACCCGGGACCTCACCGCCCAGGTGACCTGGGCCTCTACCCAGGCGGCGGTGGCCACCGTGACGAGCGCAGGCCTGGCGACGGGAGTGGGCCCAGGGACGACGACGATCTCCGCGACCCTGAGCGGCATGACCGGGAGCACCCTGTTGACGGTGCAAGCCGCTCCGCTCGCCATCACCACGGCCGCGTTGCCTGGCGGCACGGTAGGCAGCGCCTATTCGGCGGCCCTGGCGGCGACCGGCGGCACCGGGTCCTACACGTGGTCCGTGATCAGCGGCGCGCTGCCCAGCGGCCTGACCTTGAGCGCTGGTGGGGCGATCACCGGGACGCCCACGGCGGCGGCGACATCGAGCTTCACCGTACAGGTGAGGGATTCGGCCAACACCACCATCAGCAAGGCGCTGAGCATCGCTGTCGTTGCCGCCCCCACCACGGTCACCATCTGGCCGAGCACGGCGGTACCGAGCCTGGTGGACGGCGGTGCGGACAATCCCGTGGAGCTGGGCGTCAAGTTCCGATCCGACGTCGCCGGGACCATCACCGGGATTCGCTTCTACAAGGCCAGCACCAATACCGGAACCCACGTTGGCAACCTGTGGTCGAGCACCGGCACCAAGCTGGCGACGGCGACCTTCGCCAACGAGACCGCCTCGGGCTGGCAGCAGGTGACCTTCGCGACCCCGGTGCCGATTACGGCCAACACCGTCTATGTGGCGTCGTATCACGCCAATGGGGGGCACTACAGTGCCGACGTGAACTACTTTGCGAGCGCCGGGGTGGACAACCCACCGCTGCACGCGCTGGCCAACGGCGTATCGGGCGGGAACGGCGTCTATGCCTACGGTGCCAGCAGCGCCTTCCCCAACCAGACCTGGAACAGCGCCAATTACTGGGTGGACGTGGTGTTCCAGCCGTGACGCCGACTAGAGGTAGGGCAATTTCGCGCCGCAGACTCTAAAACGACGTCCCGCTGCTGCCTAAGCACGGAGAATCCTACGCCCGCTTCCCTCGACATCTCTAATCTCCTTCCCCCGAGACGGGGGAGGCCGGGATGGGGGTGAGACCCCCCAGGCGCAGCGGTTGCGGCAGGATTCGACCCCCTCCTAGCCACCCCCGCCAGAGGGGGAGGAACCGCGAGGGAGAGGAAGCGAATGCTGGCCGCCGACCTTCCTCCTCCTTCCCCCTCGAGGGGGAAGGCCGGGATGGGGGTGAAAGCCCGCAGGCGCAGAGGTTGCAGCGGGATTCGACTCCCTCTTAACCACCCCCGCCAAGGGGAGGAACCGCGAGGAGAGGAAGCGAATGCGGGCCCCGACCTTCCTCCTCCTTCCCCCTCAAGGGGGAAGGTCGGGAAGGGGGTGAAGTGTCCTTAACCGTGGCTGAAATCCCGCCGGTCTGGCGCTGCACGGAGTAAGCATCTCTTTTCCGCCCCCGGAACCGAATCACCACATAAGCCCCCACCAGCGGGTTAAGATGCCCCAGGCCGGCAGAAAGCAACACGCGCCGTCGTCAGCAAGGCCTACCGTTGGAGCCGGTTCACTACCGCATCAACAAATCCGTCGTATCAACGGCCCAGCCGTGACTATCCTGGAATCGCGACCCCATGTACGAAGAGTATTTCGGTTTCCGCGAAGAGCCATTTAGCCTGACACCGGATCCGGCGTTCTTGTACTTCAGCCGACAACACCGCCTGGCGTATTCGCTGCTCGAATACGGCGTATTGAAACAAGCCGGCTTCACCGTCATTACCGGAGATGTTGGCTGCGGTAAGACGACCCTCATTCGGCGACTGCTCGATGAGCTGAAGCTCCAGGTCACGATCGGCCTCATCGATAACACCCACCCGCGACTCACCAATTTGGCGGAGTGGATGGCGATGGCGTTTGGCCTCGTCTATAAGTCAAGAGACCCGGTTGAGCTTTATGACGCCTTTGTCCAATTCCTATTGGCAGAACATTCCGCCAATCGCCGCGCGATACTTGTTATAGACGAAGCCCAAAACCTCGACGCCGCGTCGCTCGAGGAGTTGCGCACGCTCTCCAACATCAATGTTGGCAAGTACCAAGTCCTTCAGATCATCCTTGTCGGCCAGCCCGAGCTGAAGACCACGCTGTCCCGGCCGGAGCTGAGGCAGTTCGCGCAACGCGTCGTTGCACATTACGATCTCAAGGCGTTTTCGGAAGATGAGACCCTCAGCTACATACATCACCGCCTCCAGCACGCCGGAGGACACAGTGAGATTTTTTCTCTCGACGCCTGCCGCCTGATATACCGCCAGTCGGGCGGGGTGCCGCGCCTGATCAATCTGCTGTGCGGGACTGCCTTGGTCTATGCCTACGCGGAGGAGGCGCGACAGGTCAGCCGCGATCTGGTGGAAATCGTGCTCAACGACGGTGCGGCCGGCTTTAGCCTCGGCGCTCGGGCAGCTACGCCTATCGTGGACCATGTACCCGAGTTCCAGCCCGAGCCGGGGCGGGCAGCCCTGCCGACCGAACCCCAGTATCCAACGCGCATCCTCAGCGTCGAATACAACGTGATTCCGTCCGTGGACACCAAGCAGCCTTTTTCGAATCGTGTGAAGAGAAAACGCTGAGCTCGCCCGCTCTCGTATTCAGACGCCGACGCTCGCAACAGTCCGGGGCGCGAAACCTTCTTCTTGATCAACCGCCCGCGCTAACCGCCTCGTAGGTCGGACTTCAGTCCGACTCCCCGCTCTCACAAGTCACCAGACCGCCAGGATCCCACGGCCCCAATCCCCATGGGAGGCGCAGCCCATCCCAATGCACCGCGCTGGCCGTAGTCCGCCAGTGAAACCAAAGGTCCGCATACCCAACCTGGCCGCAGATACCACGACCGGCCCGCGCCTGGACTTCCGCAAGAAGTACACGTAGAGTCGCCGCCGGTCGACGGTCGCCTCCAAAACCCAGGCCCGCTCGGGTCCCGGATCCCCTACCAGAAATGTGGCGTCCCTGCAAGGACGCGGTTCAACGTTTTAACTTCGTGACCATCTGTTCATAGTTGCCCAATTCATGCCCGTTTGGGGTTTTCCCTAACGCCTAAGATCGGTTAAGGTGCCGCCCGTCGTCCAAATTCTGTCATTCGTCGCCTTTGGAGCCCGTTCTTGAAGCAGGCTTCTTCGGCTGGGGGGTTCTACTTAGCAGCGACTGATCTCGCCGACAGCACGGCGTCCTGATTCAGCCCATCAGCGAGATGGGCGCACCGTCGGGGGACGGTGTCCGCGGACGGGACGACCAGCTATCTGGATGTAAGGAAGACTTTCTGTGTATCTGCGCTTTAGCGCAGACGGTGTGCACTTGCGCCCGAAACTCACGTGGGGGAAATGCAATGACTCTGATGTCTATTGATCACGCTCGCCATCCAGCAGGGGACTCTCCCCGATGGCTGCATCGGCTTCTCATCGCAGTGATTGGACTGTTGGCGCTGACCGGCAGTGCCTTCGCCGGCCAGCTGAACCTGGCCTGGGACGGGGTCTCCGCGGCCGCCGGGTACCGCGTCTACTACGGCGCGGCATCGTCCGCCTACACCGCCAGCCAGGATGTCGGCAACAAAACCAGCGCCGCGGTGTCGGGGCTGACTGAAGGGAAGACGTACTACTTCGCGGTGCAGGCCTACGCCGGAACGGTCACCAGCGGCTACTCCAACGAGGTGAGCGCCGTCGTACCCACCACGACCACCGCAACCGCGCCGGTGGCGAGCTTCACCGCCAGCAGTCTCAACGTTACAACGAACCAGTCTGTGACCCTGGTCGATACCTCCACCGGCGGCACGGTGGCCAGCCGCTCCTGGAGCCTGGGCGCCGGTGCCTCGGTCACCGCACCCACCGCGCTCGCCGCGGCCACGGTGGTCACGAGCTACACGTCCACTGGGCCCAAGACGGTCACGCTCAACGTCACCGGGGCCAACGGGGTGAAGAGCAGCGCGAGCAAGACCATCAACGTGACGGCCACTGCCGCCCCGCCGGTCGCGAGCTTCAGCGCCACCCCCACCTCGGGCACCGCGCCCCTCAAGGTGGCCTTCACCGATGCCTCCTCGGGCTCGATCACGGGCTGGTCCTGGAGCTTCGGCCCAACCGGGGCCACAAGCACCGCCCAGAACCCCAGCTATACGTACGCGAGCCCCGGGACCTACACGGTGTCACACACCGTCACCGGCCCCGGGGGCAGCAGCACCAAGACCAGCTCCATCACGGTGTCGGCCCCTGCCAGCAGCGGCGGCACCAGCGGCGCTTCCACGGGCTCATCCAGCGTCAGCACCACCGGCTTGGTGGCGGCCTACGCGTTCGAAGAGACGAGCGGCACCGCGGCGACGGATTCCTCAGGAAAAGGAAACCACGGCACCCTCTCGAATGCCACGCGCGCCACCCAGGGGAAGTTCGGGCGGGCCCTGTCGTTCAACGGGAGCAACAGCCTGGTCACAGTGGCCGACAGCGCCTCTCTTGACCTGACGAGCGGCATGACGCTCTCGGCCTGGGTTTATCCCACCAGCCAGACCGCAAATTGGACGACGGTGATCATGAAGGAGCGCAGCGGCGGCCTGGCGTGGGCGCTCAACGCGAACTACAACGCGAAGATGCCGAATACGACTACCCGGATCGGCAACAAAGACTGGACCGTCTCCGGCGGAAGCCAGTTGCCGATAAACACCTGGACCCACCTCGCGGCCACATTCAATGGCACGACGCAGAACCTCTATGTTAACGGCGTTCGAGTCGGCACACGTTGGCCAAAAGGAACCCTGAACGTCTCCTCGAACCCGCTCCGTATCGGCGGCAACACGGTTTGGACCAACCAGTACTTCAAGGGCCTGATCGACGAGGTCCGTGTCTACAACCGAGCCCTCACCCAGACGGAGATCGCCGCGGTATCCCAGGAGGCGGTGGTCCAAACGGCGCAACCGACACAGCCGACACAGCCGACACAGCCGACGCAGCCGACGCAGCCGACGCAGCCGACGCAGCCGACGCAACCGGCCAGTGTCTGTGCCACCCCTTGCAGTCTCTGGGACGACACCGCGAGGCCAGTTATCGCCGCGAAGTCATCGGATACCAGGGCAGTCGAGTTGGGTGTCAAGATCCGCAGTACCGTGGATGGCCTGATCACCGGCGTCCGCTTCTACAAGGGCACAGGGAACACCGGCACCCATGTGGGCCGTCTGTGGAGCAGCAACGGGCAGCTACTGGCCCAGGCGACGTTCACCAAAGAGACCGCCACGGGCTGGCAACAGGTGAATTTCGCCAACCCGGTGGCGATCAAGGCCGATACCGTTTATGTGATCTCCTACTACGCCCCGGTCGGACGATACGCCTACGATGAAGGCTACTTCGCCTCCGCCTACACCACCGACCCCCTGCGGGCGCCCTCCACCACCGAGGTCGCGCGGCAACGGGGTCTACCGCTATGGCGCCGGGGGAGGCTTTCCGACCAGCACCTATCGCTCGGCTAACTACTGGGTCGATGTGGTGTTTAAGACGCCCTAAGGGGTTTCAAGCAGCGCCCCGGCGCATCCGTGGCTGCGGCCGGCATCTACTGGGCAGGGACGCCCGACGCTACACACCGGAGACCAGGGGCATAGTCCCTCCCCGCGGGCCGCCCCGATTTTTACACCACGGAACTTAGCCTGCCCGCGCATCACGTCAATGGATGGCGTTGGGCTACGCCTTCCGGAATACCGTTACGGACAGATATCAGATCTCGGGAAACCAGCGCCGTCAAAAGAGGACCCGACCACGACCAAGGTCACGACGACCACGGCGTCGGGTACATGAGCACCGCGACACGCGCACGCCAAGCATCGGAGATCAATGACGTCACCGCCAGAACTCAGAACCCTGCCAGTTGCCGAGCAGAATTTGCCCAGCTTTAGGAGCTCAAGCTCAAATAACAGACTTTGGACGGGACTCCGATACATGTTCTCCGTGAACTGTATCTCAGCACGCGGAAGCGCAAGATCCCACGTCTCCGAGTTTCGATCGCACCGCGATGCTCGTCCCGCTTCTGCTGTCCGCCTACGACTATTCTCATGTCCGCGCGGAACGCAACGACGAACGTAAAGCCACCGACCAAGTCAGACCGCATCGACTTTCAGCCTATGACAAAGCCAAGCACAAGATTTACATTAAACATCAACTCGTTAGCTTTGCGTATCCCCGCCACTTGGCCTAGGGAGGAGACTGGCAAGTTTCGGATTGGCTCATACGCCGACGTGGCTTGGGCTTGGTTAGATACCGCGGCATCGGCGCGACCCCATTTGCCGGCCGCAAACCATCGTTGATGCGGACGCCACCCCAAAGCCCCTTCGGTACAGGCGCGATAAATATCTCCAAAAAAGATCAGTCGAGCAGTGCAAAGACGGGCGCCGACTTTACCAAGCAGTGTCTCGCCCGCTTCCCCAAGCCATTCCCAGACGATCTTGGTGAACCGACAGCAGACGCGTGATGTCGCGTTCCTTTGACTTACAGAGGAGGCCCTGGCACACGGACTCACTATACTACGGCCCTTGCCGAATACAGCGGGCATGGAAACTTACGGCTATAGCAACAGAACTCGGAACTCATTATCGGATTTCCCGCTTCCCGGCGCGCCGTGTTCTTGTTGCCACCGTTTACCAAAACCCTTACTGATCGCTTGAAGAAGCACCGTTATTGGAGAACAGTTATGACAAATGTAAACAATCGACTTGGCTTCACTGCTGTCTCTCTCATAGCAGCATTGACTTCGCCGACCGGAGTGGACGCAGCGACTATTGCCGCATCAAGTTGCTCGCAGGCCGACGTCTCGAGTGCCATAACGACGGCGAAGTCGGGCGATGTTGTTCAGGTACCCGCAGGGTCTTGCACCTGGTCCGGGCTAACGCTTGCGAAGCCGATAAGTCTGGTGGGCGCTGGCGTTGGGAAGACAAACATCACGATCAGTAACGAACTGACCGTCCAGAAACAGACCGGCGGGCTGGTGCGAGTCTCCGACTTTAGCTTCACGAGAAACGGCTCGGGTAGCGCGACCATCGGCATCCGGGTTACGGGCGCGTGGACCAGCGAGCCGGTCATCTTCCTGCGCAACAACTTCAACGTAGCGAATGCGACCTTGTTCCGCGTGCAGTCGGCGGGTGGTTTCATCTTTTCGAACAACAGCGTCAACGCGGGCTGGGACGACATCATCTTCCAGCTCAAGGACGACTCGGGTATCGCCTCCTGGCAGACGGCGGACACGCTCGGAGCCAGGGATACCACTGGCAAGCGGAACCACTATATAGAGGACAACACCATCTACGGCGGCACCAACACGACGGTCGATTGCGACGATGGCGCACGGTGCGTATACCGGCACAACACCGTGACCTACTCCGGTTTCGGCTCGCATGGGTACGCCACGTCGCCGATCGGCGTCCGCCATTTCGAGATCTACAACAACACCTGGCTGTATCCGACTAGCGGTTGCTCCTCTCAGCTCGCCAACCAGAACTGGCTTGCGCGTCTGCGCGGGGGCACGGGGGTCGTGTTCAACAACGCGATGCCGGACATCGCCACGGCGTGCGGCTGGGGTGATAAGCCCGAAGTTTGGTTAGACCTGCGCGGAGCGGAGGACGTACGACCGCAGGGGAGCTGCTCCCAAGTAACGTATCCCGTTCCGCGTCAGATTGGTCAAAACCACAATGGCACGAGTTACTTCACCGATCCCGTGTACATCTGGGGCAACGACAGGACTCCGGGCATGGGTCTCGGCTGGAAATGGGGTAATCCATGTGGCCTAAATTGGAACGACTTTGTCCGCGAAGGTCGCGACTATGTCCTCGGGACAGCCAAGCCTGGCTATACTCCGTACACATACCCACACCCACTAACCAACGTCGTCGCTGGCGGCACTCCTCCTACGCCACTTCCCGCCGACACGACAGCCCCCAGCACCCCTGGCACACCAACAACAGGGAACATCACCTCCAAAGGGCTCACCCTCAACTGGACGGCCTCAACCGATGCGGTCGGAGTCACCGGCTATAGAGTGGAACGCTGTACGGGATCTTCCTGCACAACGTTCGCACAGGTTGGTACACCGACAATGAATAATTACACCGACTCGGGACTCACTGCCGCAACAACGTACCGCTACCGTGTCCGTGCAACCGATGCAGCGGGAAATCTCTCGGGGTACAGTAATGTAGTGAATGGGACGACGTTGACTACTCCTACGCCACCTCCCGCCGACACGACAGCCCCCAGCACCCCCGGCACACCAACAACAGCGAACATCACCTCCACAGGGCTCACCCTCAACTGGACGGCCTCAACCGATGCGGTCGGAGTCACCGGCTATAGAGTGGAACGCTGTACGGGATCGTCCTGCACAACGTTCGCACAGGTTGGTACACCCACAACGAATAATTACACCGACTCGGGACTCACTGCCGCAACAACATACCGCTACCGTGTCCGTGCAACCGATGCAGCGGGAAATCTCTCGGGGTACAGTAACGTAGTGAATGGGACGACGGCGGCAGCAGGAGGACTCTCTGCACTTCCGGAGGGTAACAACGGCATTGCTGCAAATTACATCAATGACGACGGAATCGCGGCGAATTCCTCGGTCTTGTTCGCCGACGGATTTGATTCTTATGCATCGCTGTCGCAACTAACTGGCTCCGGTAATTGGGATAATTACTACGGCAATTTAGCCTTGGACACTACAACATATTTCGGGGGCACAAAGTCGCTTAGGATTAGGATGCCTTCTTCCAGCACTGAGATCTCGAATGCCATTCATAAGCACTTGGACGTTCCGCAAGACAGAGTATTCGTGCGCGTTTATACTCGTATGCAAGAAAATTACGGGGGAATTAATTCCGCACACAACGGCGTTGCGGTAACAGCCAACTACCTGGGCGCAGGTGTTAAGCCGAATGGAACTAATCATTTCATAGTTGGCGTCGAAAGCTCGCGATGGCTGAGCGAGGCGGAGCCCGGCTACACGAATGCTTACGTGTATCACCCAGAGCAAAACGACGCCTACGGCGAGCATTGGTACCCCAATGGGTTCACGAACAATGGAGACGGTCCCGACGGAGGATTTGGCGCCTATTTCGTATCCCGTCCGAACGTATCGTTGCCGCGTGGTGTGTGGGTAGCGTTCGAAATAATGATTCAGGCCAATACTCCAGGAAGCCGTGACGGACGCATAGCAGTTTGGCAAGACGGGGTACTGATAGCTGATTGGCAAAATGTACGACTGCGCGACACCGGGACATTGAATATCGACGAGCTTCGTATCGACAATGGAGGCCAGGGATCAAGTCAGCAAAACGACAAGTGGTATGATAATGTCGTTATTGCGACGAGTTATATCGGTCCCATCGCGACGGGTGCCCCGGGCGGCCAGCCGCTTCAAGCACCGGGTAACCTGCGGTTGCAATAGGTCTGCGCGGCGCCCGCTGCGCGCCAAGGAGAGCGAAGCGAAGGCGCGTAGTCCCCGGTAGGCGTCGGCGCGGGCGTGTTGCCGGAGGTGGCGAAGGGGCGAGAGACCCGAAGCCGGCGGAGGCAACATGCAGAGCGCATCCGACCCGCCGTCAAGCCATTCGCGCAGGGAGTGGCGAAGCCCGAGCAGCTGCGTCGCAGCGAGCTCGTGGCGAAGCCGCTCCCGGAGCGGGGCATACCGGGGCAACAAAGGCTGTCGCCAAGGAGCGAGTCCGTCCGGCGGCAGGAGCCCCCGGACGGATTCACGAGCGACACGCGACACTCCTGACGCCAAACAGCGGCTGGTGAGCCAGCCATGCCCGGCGTGGCCACAGCGCGCATCCGGGCGCTGCGTCGGAGCCTCACTGTCCGCGCAGCATTGTCGAGCAGATGAGTTCTAGGGTCAGCGCTCGGTTGATCTCGTTCAGGTAGTTATGCGTTCCGTTGAGATGGCGCGCCAGCATCATCTCAACGGAACGCCGATCTAGGTAGTCGATATACCGAGCGTTGGGGCTCAGCAAAGTGTCTTTGATGAACTCCGAGAAGTGCGTGTTGATCCAGATGCGATAGCCCTCCCACTTCTGGCGGCCTGCGAGGACTTTTTCCAGATGTAATGCTTCGAGCCTGCGATCAAGATGCGTGAACCAGTGTGGGGTCGCATAGAGGTAGATGTACTCCACCTTGAAAATGCCCCAAAGAAGTGCATAGTGGAACCGCTTGCCCCCTTGGCCGCCGGGGACGAAGCGGCCGAGGTTCGTCGGAATCGTCGCGAGCTCGGGGCTGCGATGCCGCACATAGGCTTCTTGCAGATCGCCTTTGGCCCGGGCCGCCGCCGGTGCACGGTACATTAGCTTGACGAGCTCGTTGTCCATGTAGGGAGATCGAAGCACGAGCTGCGATTGCTCGACCACGACGCGGCCGTATTCGTGCCATGGAATCTCCTGGGTGACAACTCGCGTGAGCGGATGGAGGTCGCGATTGACCTGCGAGAAGGCCGGCAATCCCTCGACCATTGCGGCAAGCTCGCCGCGCAGCAGGCCAGGCGGGTAGTGCATGGTCGGAACGAGGTTCCGGACGCGCACCACTTCGCTGCCGAACTTCCCGGTGAGCCGAATGGCGGCGATGCTCCTGGCGACCTCGTTGAAGTAGATGTCATGCGCACCGAACGCGTCGTGTGCGCCGTCCGATATGTAGACAGCTCGCCTGGCGAAGTCGCCGAAGCCCTTCAGGAATCGATCATCGGCAATCACCGTGCTGAACGGCTGACCGTAGACCGACGTTAGCTTTCGGGCCGTCTCGATGTCGTATAGCTCTCGCCACGGACCTCCAAACGTGTAGCAGGGGATATCGCGGTTAAGCTCCTTGAGGGCGGCCATGATGGCGCGCGTATCCAGGCCAGCCGTTAGCGAGAAAGCGACGCCAGAGGAAGCCTTGGCATACGCCGGAAAGACACGCGTGACGGTATCCGCGAACTCCGGGAAGAACGCGTCCTCCCCGAGCAGCGGCTGTTGTTCCCACTCATCGAAGCTGAAGTAGGTTCGCTTGGCAGGGACAGCCAATCCGCTGAACGTCCACGCCGACGCATGGGGGAGCAAGGACACACTGGTGAACAGGCTTCGGTTCTCGAGAACGCAGTTGTAGCGCAGCGTTTCCGCGAGCCTCCTCGGGTCGATAGCGCGCAGCGCCGGGCGGATCGTTAGCAGCGCCTTGGCCTCCGACGCGAAGATGAACTCGTCCTTCCCTGCGTTATAGTAGATGCGGCTCATGCCGTAGCGATCGTTGAAGACGGTGACTGAGCGCTTGCGCAGGTCGACGATCACGCCGCAGAACCAGCCGTTGAGGCGCTTCAGGAAGTCTTCGCCGAGCTCGGCGTACAGATCAGCAAGATAGCTCGCACTATTAGCGTCGACCCTATGTCCCAGCCTGGCCAGGCTGTCTCGGGTACCCGCATCGAGGAATGTCTCTCCCTGAAAGACGAGCGCAAAGTCGCCCGCGCGCGAAACCAGCGGCATGCAGTCGGAAAAGCCGCCTCGTGGCCCGATCCAGCCGAAACATACACTCTGTTCCCTGAAAATCTGCTGGCCCCCGGCGTAGTGCCTCTCGTGCCGCATGGAATCGAGCATCTGGCCTACTTCGCGCTCGGTGGCCTCGTCGGGATTTATCCTGATGATTCCTGCAATTCCAGGCATGTCGTATATACTCGAATGGAGGTGAACGGAGGCGGGAGTTCGTCCGGCTATTGCAAGAACGCGCGAAGCTTGAGATCAGCGCCCAGCCCCCGCATTACTTTAAGCGTTAGCGGGAAGTGCTTGTAATGGCGAAGCTCAAGACGCTGAAGAAGGTGGACGAGCAACCGTGGCATGCCCTCGATGATGACGAGATTAAACGAGTTGTATTCCATCACACGTAAGCCGGCCGCACTTAGTTCGCCGCAGTACCAGCGTAAAGGGCGGAAGTTCTCCACCTTTACCGTTTTCCCCATCAGCATCTTTACGCGCTTGGCCAGGAGCAACGTGGAAAGGTACAGGGACGAACTGTTCTTGGCGTGCAGGATGAGCGTACCGCCGGGCACGAGAACGCGGGCGAACTCGCGGAATGCGCCGCGCGCTTCCTCGTCGCTCAGATAGTGTAAAACACTCATGCAGATGATCTTGTCCACCGAGTGATCCGGAATCGGCAGTTCCGTGACGCTGCTTTGGTGAAGCTCGACATTGGAAATACCATGTGACTCGACGCGCCGTCGGCACCTGGCAATCGCCTGGCCCGAGAAATCGACTGCGATTATTCGATGAACGCGATCGTGCAATCGCAGGATGTTCTCGCCCGTGCCGCAACCTGCGTCCAGCAGCCTCTCCCCGCGTTGCGGCGAGACAAACTCGAAAAACTCAGCCGACGACAGCTCCTCTATGTCAGACGGCCGCGGACTGGCGCCCCGATCGAACTGATAATCCGACACCTCTTCGGCGAATTTTCCCTCCCAGAACGCACGCCACTTGGAAGGCTCTCTCATAGCCCCTCATCTTGTCAGTGATGCGATTGCTGAAGCGACTTCCGCATGATCAGCCAGCGCCCGCCAGGCGCCGGCGGTAGTACTTGGCCTTGAGCTTGAGCAGCTTCTGCAGTAGCTGCGGCGGCAGATGGTGGGATAGCGGGAGGTGAAGACCCAACTTGAGGGCGACGCGACCCCGCGTGGTCAGCGGAATGAAGTAGCGTGGCACGTCGATCTGCTGAAATCCGTGGTACCGCTTGAAGTCCGAGAGCGAGTCTTCGCCTTTCTTTCCGTAGGTGAACTTGCCGTAGCAGAGGTAAGGGATTCCCTTAGCCTCGCAGAACTGGACGCAGCGTGCGACCAAGGCGGTCATGGCCGGCTTGTCCCGGTGCGCCAGCTTGCAGATCGTGCCGCTCATCTCGGCGTAGCGTTCGGAGAACGAGAGCTTCACGAAGCCGATCAGCTCGTTTTCGAAGGTCGCACCAACGAACACGCTGAAGTCCATGTCAACGCCCCACTCTGCTCGGACCTGCTCGATCGTCTTGCCATAGTGCTGGTAGGGCCGTCCCTGCCGGACGGGGCTCTCGTTGAAGATCTCGGACATGCCGCGAATTAGCTTGTCGTCGAAGACCATCAAATCGACCCTAACGCCTTTCTTCTGCGCCTTGCGCACCTTTGTCCTGACGCTCGGATGGACGGTGTTCCCTATCCATTCCTTATAAGACGTGATCTTGATCGCTGCGACGTTGTCCCACTCCAGATGATAAGGGTAGCGCGGCTGCGTGTCGGGCAGGCGCTGCCAGAAGGTGAAGATGTCCGCTTGCGGCTCCTTGCGCCTGATCTCTCCGATAACCGCCTCAGGGTCATCTACATCGACGAAGTCTTCATAGCCCTCGGGGATCTGAATCATTTTCAGTGCTCGGCCCGCGGTTACCAGCGCTGCCATGCCGATCTTCATACAAGGCCTCCCCTTTCCCGCATTCCGCACGCCACCATTGCTAGTGCCGTGATAGCGACGCATGTGCATGTCCGGATTCCGCATTGCTGCTTCTTGCCTGCACAGCCTCGCTCTGGACCCGAACGGCGATTACTGGAAGCTTGCATAGTCGCTTGCTTGCTGTCGCCAGAAGTCATGAATACTTCGCCCATCCGCTGCCAGGCCACCCTGGTCCATGGCGCGTGCCACCAGTTCGTAGTAGAGATCGTCGTATCCGGGATCGCGGGCACCACCGAACACGATGGGGTGCCACACCACCGACGCGCAGCCTCCCTTGTCACGGAGTCCGATCAGGAAGTCCTCGATGATGCTGCGGGCGTCGCAGGCGCGGAGGCTCATGTAGCCACTCAACGTAACATCCATAAGGAAGAGGCTGATCTCGAGAACCCGGTAGGGTCGGTCTTCCTTTAGGTTGTATGGGAAGTAGGGATAGGAGAAACCGGCTCGAGGCCCCGGACGGTCTGGATAGCCCATCGACATGTCGTACTGGATGCCGGCGGCTTCCTGGGCGACGAACAATCCGTCGTAGTCAAAGGAGAGAAAATGCTGCCGAGAACCTCGGGGGCGCCCGAGGCACGTGGCCAGGAGATCAACCTCCTCGACGTACCACTGGATATTCTCGGTGGATCGGTAACTCCCGTGCAAGCAGAGGTCGAATCCCGAGCGCGTGACGACGCTTAGGTAGTCTCGAACGCGCTCATTCTCAATGAAATAGTTGACGTCGCTGGGGTGCCGGTGACCCACGGCCACCTGGAATGACGAGCGCACTCCCAGGTCACGCTCGCGCTCGATGATCGCAGGCACGCAGCCGTAGGGGTCGCGTCCGCTCATTCTTGCCGACAAGAACCCGCGCATCGCCCGCCAGGTATCCTCTACATCGCGCTGCCTGACTAGGTGGCGCAGAAGTGTCTTCGCTCCCTGGACGGCGTTGTCCCAAGGTCGGACCGGAACGAAGTCAACGTCGTGGGACAGAACCACGGCAAACGACTTGCCACCGGGCCATCGCTGTGCTGCCCGAGTCGTCGCGAAGGGGCCGCCACCGTGTGGAAAGAGCCGTTGGACGAGAAGACGGAGATAGCGATCGACGATGTCCTGCGGCACGTTAAGTCGGGCGAATTCGCTGCTGTTGTACAAATGGCGGGACGGTCTTGTTCGCCTGTCGACACGCTCGGCCCAGGAACTGAGGAAGTAGAACGCATTGGCGAGGAGGTCAAAGCGGATGCCCGGATGCTTCGCGTCGTCGGTTCCGGTAGGGGGGAAGACCAGCGGCAGCCCTTCGAAGTGTTCCACTCGGCTGGGCAGACGTTCGCCCTCGAAGAACGCCCAGGCGACGGGATCGTGAGCAATAAAGACCGTCGCCGCGGTTAGCCTCGCTCGCGCGGTGCTCGGGGCGTAGGCAATGCAGGGGCCGGTAAAAGGCAGCGCTTCCAGATAGTGCACACGCACTCCTGCGGCAAGGAGCAGCGTGTCGAACACGTAGCGCACCTTCGTCTGCAGTCGCGCAGGGCACTGCAGGAGGATGGCCACCGATGCGGGCTCCCGACCTACCCGTGTCTCTCCTAGGGCCGTGTCTACGATCATGCTGGCGAGTCCGCGCGTTGCCTGGATAGGGCTAGACCGCCCGGCGGCTCCATCGCAATGATGTGGAAAATGGTCCATGTAAACGCCACGCCTTTGAACCCAGCCTCGCTGACGTTGAACAGGATGAGCGCGACAAAAAAGGCAAAACGCAGCTGCGCAAACTCGAGATCGGTCAGCAGCTGTCGGTTGATGCTTCGAAACGTGGACAGCAACATGCCGACGAAGAGCGTCAGGCCGATGACACCGAGATTTAGGTACGTCTCGATGTACCCGTTGTGGGCCTGCGTGGGGCGCCACCACCACTTGGCCCAGAGCTGGTGCAAGCGCTCGCCCAGCCAGAAGCTCTCGAAACCATAGCCGGTCAGAGGCCGGTGCTGGAGGGCGAGGACGTCGTCCCACACGAGCGTCCGATCCGTCAATGTTGGGTTCCGTCCTAGCACGACGATGATCGACTCGTAGACGTGGAACATCGACTCCAGCGCCCAGGCGATCAACACTACGGCGACGACCAGCGTGCCGAAATGCCCCTTGGTGATAAGGCGGGTACTAACGCCGATCATGGCCACGATGCCGAGCACCATGGTCATCAAGGACGTCATGCTGTCGGACATCTTGAGCAGCCAAAGCGCCACGAGTAGAAAGGCGATACACAACAACCGCTCGTTGCGCTTGGCTTCAGGGTCTTCGAAGCGTTTGGCGTTCATCAAGCTCCAGAAAAAGACGATCCCGAAAACCATGCACAGATAGCCCAGGTCGTTCTTCGTCAGACCGACGCCAAAGTTGACCGGCTGTCCGGTCCACCCATCGAATCCGCGGCCATACTCGGGAAGGTACTTGATAAACAGCACCGAGACCGGCAGCAAGATGAACGCGCAGCGCTTGAGTACCGTACGGATGGCGGCCTTAGGATCCGGATCCGTCAGGATGATTAGCGCCATAATCGGATGGCCAAGTGTCTTGATCCAGCGCTTCGTCGCGATACCCGGCTCGTCCGACCACAGCACGGAGAGCAATCCGAAAGCCGCGAATGCCGCGATCCAGGAATTTGCCTGTACGACGGCCCAGAAAGAGACCTGGCGGCGGATAAGCACCATTGCCCCCGCAGCCATTAAGGTCGCAAAGTAGGCGGCATCGATCGGGCTTCCCTCGTAGAAGTTGCCGCCGGCATCCGGATTGACCCATTGGGAAATGAAACGGGAGCCGGTTACACCCAACCACATCACCGGCAGCCAGAGCGCGGGGGTGCGCGCTTCTCCCTTGACGGCGTCCCGGCGCAACAGGAACAGCACGCCGGCGATCGTCAGAAGGGTGGCAATTGACGGCGACATGGAACACAACCTATGGGGACGGCGAGCACTGCATCAGCACGTGACGCCAACCCGGAAGTAAAGGGAACCTCGAAAAATCGCATTTTTGCGGCGCGCCGATCGCGCGCAGGCGGAGCGGCGTTCACGGATCTACCGTGCATGCGCGACCCCGGCATTACACGTTTTTGATTGCGCCCCAACTCGGGGGCATACGTCGCTCTTTCGTTGGGGAAGCGGCCCGTTCGACCGCTTACCGCCTTTTTCAGGCGGCAGCGAGCGCGCCATCCCCGTGCTTGGTGACCTGGAGGTACCGCATCAGGCTGTAGGGGAGGTTCATGCAACCGATCTTGACCTCCGCCAAAGCTTGCCGATGGTGTGGATGAACTTGCCGGCAATGCTGTTTTGGTGGAAGCCGAAGACGTGCTCTACGCGCGAGCGCACCTCGGAGCGGCGACGGTTGGCAGCTTGTTGGTCGTCGGTGAACGGTTGCTTGCCCTGGACCTTCTCGCAGATGTGGCTTGCGTAGCCCGCCCCGCTCGGTGCGGCCTCGGTCGCTCCGCTGCGGTAGGCGCTGTCGGCCCAGACCTGCGGGTCGGCATTGTCGGGGTCGAGCACCTCGTCGAAAACTTGGCTGTCGTGGACGTTCGCGGCGGTGGCCCCAAAGTCGCGGATGAGCTTGTCCTCGGCATCCACGTCGATGTGGTACTTGTAGCCGAAGTGGCTCTTGCCGTGCTTCTTGGTCCGGCGGGCATCGGTGTCCTTCTGCTGGCGCTTGTTCTCGTCCCGGTCCTCGGGGACTTCGCGCGCCTTGAGGCGATGGTTCTCGTCGCGGCTGCTGCGCTGAATCGGCACGGGGACGTCGAGCCCTCGATGATCTGCCCGTTGCGCGCCTCCAGGCCGGCCTGCGCCAGGTAATCGCCGAACTGATCGAATAGCGGCTTGATCAGCTCCGGTGCCTTGAGCCGGCCGCGGATCTGATACTCCAGCGCCTCGTCGGCCAGGTTGTAGAGCGTCTGCGGGATTAGGAACTTGAAAATCGACCACACGGCGAACGGCTTGTGCTCGGCCGCGGACTTGCGGTCTTTCTCGCGCACCTTCTCCAACAACGGCCGGAACAGCACCCCAAGGGAGCTGCGCGGCCAGCCGCTCCAGCGGATCCCCCATGCGGCCGATGCTCACCTAGTGCCTCACTGTGGAAATGCTCGGACCCCTTTGGGCTTATGCGGCCAGCGGTTTGCCCTCATAGGTCCAGCGATACGGTCTGGCCATGGTAGCGTTGAAGTACTCGATGAACCGCTCGATCTTGGCGGCGAGATCCTCGAGCGAGGAAAAGTCGCCGCGGCGAATGACCTTACGGGTCAGGACGCCAAACCAGATCTCGATCTGATTGAGCCATGAGCAGTGCTTGGGCGTGAAGTGAAAGACGATCGGATGGCTTGGGTCGCAGAGGAAGGCTTGGCGGCTCGCGACGGATGCGAGTATCCCGCACTTGCCTTTGACGCCGAGATCGCCGGCGAAGCCGATCTGTTCGGCGACGAGCCGCACAACCGCCTCGGAGCTGTGGGTGTTGAGGTTATCCATGACCAAGTGCCAGCCGCGGGCGTCGGGATTCTGGGCGAGGAGCCAGCCCAGGAAGGCGGCGAAGTCCGTCTCGGTGCGGGTGGCGCCGAGCTGTCCGAGCACCGCGCCGCAGGCGACGCGCAAGGCCGCGACGAGCACGCGGGTACCATGGCGGATGTACTCGGGCTCGCGCTGTTCGACATGACCAGGCGCCGCCAGTCGCGTCGGCGCCTTGCGCTCGAGGGCCTGGATGCCCGTCTTCTCATCGATCGAGACAGTCTCGATGCCGGCTTCGGCACGCTCGGGCGCCAAGCGATAGACCTCGCACACGTCGTGGCAGCGCTCGGTGAAGCGCTCATCGCGCTTGGCGTTCAGCCAGGCGCGCGTGCGGTGCGGCTTGAGGTCGGCCTCTTTTTTGAAAGCGCCCGACCGAGTCGGGCGAGATCGAGGCGACGATGCCGCGCTTGAGCGCTTCGTCGGCTAATTCTTGGTGGGTCCAGTGCGTAATCGGACGCGCGCTCTCGCCCGGAGCCTCGCAGGCCATCGCCACGATCGCGCAGATCTGCTCGGCGCTGAAGGTGGCCGGGGTGCCCGGGCGCGGGGCATCGGCCAGGCGCTCGGCCACCGGCCCGCTGCTCTGCGACCAGCGTCGCCGCCAGTGCTGCACCGTCGAGCGCGCTGCGCCCAGCCGACGAGCGCTCTCGCGGACCCCTTCCCCCGCTGCGGCAGCCAGCACGACCCGCGCCCGCAGCGCCACCTGCTGCGGGCACCTGTGTTGGCGCACCAAGGTTTCGAGCTGGCTGCGCTCGCGCTCGCTCACCACAACCGGCGCGGCTTCGATCAAGGGCATAGGCGTACACCTGTGCTGGTATGCAAAGCATGAGGTTACGCCTTATTCTTCAGAAATGGTATTAGAACTTCCACAGAGCAGCACTAGCGCCGCGCGATGCCGAAGAAACCGGGTTGTGGCATGGTGCGCTTACCTCGTTGGTGTCCGACTGCTCAGATTTTCCCCGGCCGACGTCGACCGGTGAATTTTCAAGGTGCGTGCCCTTCCGAATGCCCGACAAGGCCTAAGTCTTGGGCGCCATCGGATGAATAGCAAATTTTTTTCAACGATTAATAGAAAGGCTTCTTATTTCAATTCACTAGCGCGAATTTGTCAGGGGAGGGGTGCTTCTTGGATAAGAACCACGCAACCAACTGACCAGGGAAATTTTTGTCGCGGCGGTCCTTAACCGCAACGCCTTCTTCGGACGTCTTGCCCGCATTCCGCTCATCACGGCTTCGGCTTGCTCGCGACCGGGGGGGGCTTTTGCCGATGATTACCTAGCCGGGTAAAAACGAGCCCCCTGAGTCGCGCCATCTGCTCTCCGCGATGGAACGTCATCAACTCCGGCGAGACCGCTCGCTTGTGCCCGGTGACCCAGCACCAGGCATAACCGAGCATCAAGGCCAACCCGCCCACCACATAAGGCTTCTTCGCGAGTTGGAAGGTGCCGCGAAACAACTGCCACAGTGGATGGCCGCCAAGGAAGTAGTCCTTTTTGCCATAGTGGAAACGGGCCTTGATCTCGCTGCTCCCAGCAGTACCCATCTTTCGGTGATGCTTGAAGGTCCGCTCGCCGAAGGAGTACGTCTGCCAGCCCTTCATTCGCGCCGTGGTTACCGCAACCCAATCGATGCCGCCGCCCTTGATCGGGACGTAACCGCCAATGTCCTCATAGCAGGCCCGCCGAAACATTTGGATCTGTCCGTTTACATGGTTGACATTGATATAACTGTCGTTGAATGAGTGGAAATCTCCCTCGATATAGTGTGTTCCAGCGACTCCAAGCCGCGGGTTGCGCTCAAATTCCGCAAGGAGATACTCAAAGTAATCCGGGCCAAACGAAACGTCGGCGTCGAGGTTCCCAACGATGTCGAAGCTGAGATCCTTCACGCGCTCGTATCCTGCATTGAAGGCGTTCACCTTCGCGGCGAAATGGCGTTCCTTTCGCTCCGGGAGACGCACCAGCTCCATCCAGGGCCGTCCCGTCTGGTACTTTCCGGACGAGCTCGTCCGTGCCGTCGGTTGAGCCGTCGCTGACGATGACCCAGCGCTTGGGCAGCACGGTCTGCGCCACGACGGAGCGCAACGTGTGCTCGATGAGCTCGGCCTCATTCCGGGCAGGCGTGATCAGCACGTATTCGAGCGCCATAGTCGATTCCTGTCCCGTTGATCCTGCAGCCTAGCCGACGGCGACGAGCGGGTCGCGCGTCGGGAGTGCGGGCGTCGCCGCGGAGTCCGCGGCCCGCAACCACTGCTCGAGCACGACCAGGCTGAACAGCATCTTGTGGTTGTCCGCCCGCTGGGTCTGGTGCGCTTCCAGCAGCCGGCCGACCGCGGCGTGGTTCAGGAAGCGGTACATCAGGGATTGCGGGTCAAGCAGGTAGTCGCCCATCCGGCCAGCCATTGCGCCCTGGAACCACGCGTCCACGGCATCGACCGCGAAGCCCCGTTTCTTCCTCCGCAGGATCTTCGTTGGGCAGGAATCTTCTCGGCGACGCGCCGATGAAGCCATTTGCGCTGACCCAGTCGCACCTTGAAGCGACGCAGGCAGGCGCTCGACGTACTCCACGATCTCCCGATCGAGATAGGGCACCCGCACCTCGAGTCCGTGCGCCATCGAGAGCTTGTCCGCGTACATCAGCAACTCGTCCGGCAGCGACGAGCGCAGCTCGAGGAGCTGGAACCCGCCGAGTTCGTCGAGATGCTCCATCTCCGGTTCCAGCTCGCCCCAGATCGCCCGGACGCTGTCGCCTGCCCCCGCGATCGGGCAGTCCGCCCGGAACAGGCCGTCGACGGCCGATCCGGGCATGAGCGAGAAGACTGCTTGGTACCTGGCAATGCGCTCGCGCTCACCAAGGGAGTGCACGCCGCGCTTGAGCGCTTCGCTACGCGGCACTCGCGACACGCCGGCCTCGACGCCCTTTCGCAACCATCCAGGCAGTGCGCGCCAATACTGGCCGTACCGGACGCCCAAGTGGCGCGTGTACCCGCCGAACAGCTCGTCCGGCCCCTGGCCGACCAGCGCAACCTTTACGTCCTGGCGCGCGCGCTGGCACACGAAGTACATCGGCACGATGGAGGAGGCGGCGATCGGCTCCTCAACGACGGAGACGATCCTCGGCAATTCCCGTTCGAATTCTTCGCGCGAAAGCACGCACCTGTGCATTCGTGGCCCCAAGCATCCGAGCCGTCTCGGCCGCATCGTTGAGCTCGTCGTCCTTGTACGCCGCCTTTCCGTAGCCCACGGTATAGGTTGGCCAGCGCTCCCCATAGAGCTGCATCAGACCAAGAAGCAGCCCCGAATCAACGCCGCCGCTCAGCAGGAGCCCGACCGGCACGTCGCTGATGAGGTGGCGCTTGATGGCCCGCTTGTAGATCGCGAGCAACTCCTCCGCCGCCTCCGCGTCTGTCTTCGCAGGGGAAAATGGTTTGGGCCGCGTGCGGTACCAGCGCTCGACGCGCCAAGCTCCATCCTCGAAGACCGCCAGAGTCCCAGGTGCGAGCTTGCGGACACCTGTGTAGGGCGTGAGCGGCGAGGGCGTATAGCGATAGCGCAGGAACAGGTTGATCGCCGTCGGGTCGACTTCCGGTCGGCCCTGGCTCGCCGCCAGGACGGGCCGAAGCTCCGACCCGAAGGTAACGGAACCCTCCGTCCACGCGGTAGTACACCAGCTTAATGCCCATGGCATCGCGGGAGAGGATGAGGCGCTTTCGCACCGCATCCCAGATAGCGACCCCGAACATGCCGTTCAGGTGGTTGAAGACTTCAGGACCCCATTGCTTGTAGCCATGGACGATCACCTCCGTATCAGAGCGCGTACGGAAGCGATGACCGAACGCCTCAAGCTCCTTCCGCAGCTCCTGGAAGTTGTAGATCTCGCCGTTGAACACCACCCAGACGGATTCCTCCGCATCCGACATGGGCTGATGCCCGCCCGCCAGGTCGATGATGGACAGGCGCCTGAACCCAAGCCCGAGCGGACCTGAGATATGGTACCCCTCGTCGTCCGGCCCCCTCGGCACCAACGTGTCCGTCATCGCCTTGATCATTGCCGGCGATACGGGCTGCTCGGTCCCGAAAGTTAAACTGGCCGCAGATGCCGCACATGCTTGGAGCCTTCCTGATCCTGCGTCAGATGAGTGCACGGAGCCGGAGGCGGTATGCCCGGGAATCCCCTGCTCCAGAAGCAGGGGCCGAGCCGCCACCCGGGGGCAAGGTCCGGTGGGACTCGCGTCCAAAGTCCAGTCGAGTGACCTGCAGGATCGTCACGCCCAAATGCCCATCCCACGAAACGCAAGCACCGGGGACTTCCCGTAGGAGCGGCGCCCCGCCGCGACAGAATACCAGGGGCTGCTCCAGCGCATATGGGGGCCCATCGCGCCGAGGGCGGCGCTCCTACGCGTCATGGCGCATCCGGGAAAGGTGGTGGCCTTCGTGCCGAGCTGGCGCACCGAGAGTTGATTGAGCTCCTTTGCGTTCCGAGGACAGGTACAGACACAGGCTTCTGAAGATCTGCGCCTGGGCCCAGCGATGCATCGGAACATTGTCCCAACCCAAGAGGAGCCTGCGAGAGCGAAAGGAGCCGTCAGACTTCTGCCAGCGCGCGAGCAGGTCCACCAGAGTCGCATCCAACCGCTCATCCAGCTCCCTGAAGCGACCCCTCAGCAGGGTTCCGAGGTTGATACATTCGGCATAGTCATACAGCTCCTGCCGATACACCGTAAGCCGCGGCGCCCGTGCAAAGGGCTTCGGTAGACCTTCGTCGTCGAAGAGATTCCGCACGTAGTAGTCAACGCCCGCGTTCAATCGCGGCCCGGCAGCCTGCATGGCCCGTCAACTGCTCGATCTTCGCGAGCGCCTTCAGCACGAAGCAGGTGTGGAAGTGGTCCACGAAATCGCGCACCCCATCCATCGCGTAGTACCAGGACCCATCCGGTTGCTGGGACCGTAGCACGAAGTTCAGATTACGCTCACCGATCTCCCGATAGTCCTCCCGACCAAACTGACGAGCGGCACTTATGAGCAAAAAGGCTCGATAAGCGCTCGCGTTGATGACCCCCCCTTTGTCATCCGTCGGGTTGTAGCCTACAGTGGCAGCATCTGGGCCCAGCGCCCTGTCCGGAAAGTCCCGCGCCGCGTGCTCGGCCGTGGAGGCCATCACATCCAGCCAGTGCTGTTTCCCGTCAATCCCGTAGACGTAGGCGAAGGCCTCGTAAACGTAGGGCGTTGTGGTAATCAAGGGAGTCCCTGCCCGCATCACCCCCGTGCGCGTCACCCAGTCAAACGGGTACCCCCAACCGTGGTGCTGATACCCAGGGCAGCGTGTTGCCTCGAGCACCTCGAGAAAATGCACAGCCCTCTCATAGTAGCCTCGATCCCCGGTCAGATCCGCGAGCAGTGCAAAACCCATCGCATAGTGTGCGTCCGCAATCGGGAACCGCTGCTTGTGCCAGAAAAGCTGACGCGCGCTCGGAAGAAATGCCTCGAACACAATCATCGGGGCAACGGCCAAGCGTGCCTAGCTTCGGGCTCTTGTAATACAGGGCTTTCGCCTTCCCCCCGAACGGACCGGCGAAGAAGCTTTGGTGGTCGTATGACGTCTCACCGAAATGTGTCTAGCCACGCGACGAAGCGCTGGAGAGAACCCTCGATGGACTCTGCAACCCGACCCTTGGACTCAACACCCATTTTGAATCATGCCATCGGTGGACAAGCAACGGTGCAAGAACGACCAAGACCCGTAGCCCGTAGGTTGGGGTGAACGAGAGTGAACCCCAATTTTGCTGGGGTTCGTTCCTCACCCCAGCCTACGATCCCAGCGAAACTTGGCTAGGCGTCCATCCCAACCCTCTCACCCGCATTCCGCAAGGACAGATCCGCATAAACTCCTACAGGTAATATCCGCAACCTCTTGCCACGAGTATTTGGAATTTCCCCATGCGATGATATCCGCGCGCTTGCTCTGCAAACTTCTGTGAAGATCGCTCTCAAAGTATTCGACGAACCTTAGCTGCGAGATCCGCTGGGTCGTCCGGCGCACAAACGAATCCGGTGACCCCTTCGACGATGTCGTCTCGAAACGACCCGATGTCAGTCGCGATGACCGGAAGTCCAAAGCTATAGGTGAGAAACAGCAGCCCGCTCTGAAAGATCGCCTTGTAGGGTAGGAGAAGTACATCGGCTGCCTTGAAGAACAACTCCACCTCTTCATCGGGGATGTAGTCGATTCGCGAAGTGACCTGCTCCGACAAGCCCCAGGCGGCGATCATCTCCTTTACGCTGCTCCAGTAATCATCACACCCCTGTTCGATCCGCCCCGCTATGAGAAGCCGATAAGGGCGCGCTTCGCCTTGGAGCTGTCTCAGCGCCTCCACGGCGTACTCAAGGCCCTTATACGGGGCGATGCGACCAAAGAAAAGTAGCACGCCCTCCTCGTGGTTGATCCCGAGCCTTTCACGAGCGTCGGGGCTTGTCAGGTCTGTCCGTGGAAACGTGTTATTGATTCCAAAAGGAATCACGCTAACCTTCTCCTCTCGGACAGCGAACTCCTGCATCAACTGCTCCTTCATCTGCACGGTGTGCACGAAGATGTGATCCACCAGGCCGATAAAATAATCGCAGTGTCAAGCGGTTGTAAGCGCTGTCCTTGCCGTCCCGTTTCCGCTCGTTGACATTGTGCGCCGTGAACACGAGGCGCTTGCCCAACGCCTTGTAGATCGCGTTAATCGCTATCCGATCGACGAACCAGAAGCGGTTCGCCCAGAGGACGTGAAAGACAGCCGCTTCCGTCGTGGCGGCGAACTTGACGAGCGACAGGTAGTACCTGATGGTTCGTGCAATCTTCCGAAGGCGCGGCACGCTAGGACTCGTATCGCCCCGCAGATTGAGAAACCGGACCTTGGGGTCGTCGAGGATCGCGGCGCCCAAGAACTCATCACTGCCCACCAAATCGACCGATAACCCCTTATGCAAGAGCGCCTCCAGCAACCCCAGGGCGTATGGCCGATCGCTGCCCCCAGTGAGTAAAGCAACCTTCATGCTAGGAGTTCCAGAACCATGGCGACCCTTGTCTATCCGTGTGTGGAGCATCCGCGTGTCCGTGCCAAGCCGGAGCTCTAGGGCGCCAGGGAGTCAAGCTCTCGGAACTCCTGCATCTGATGTCCGTTGCGCTCATTGTCCAAGAAGGCGAAATCCTGCTCCGGGTCATAAAAGATGATCTGGCTGCCCGTGGACTCGAAGCGAAACGGTACGTGAATGAAGTCCTTCAGCTTCTCCCGCACCCGCTGTTGGCGCTCCGGTGGGACGAAGAGCACCATGAATCCGCCGCCTCCGGCACCGAGGATCTTCCCACCGATCGCGCCGGCCTCGATGGCGGCATCGTAGATGCCGTCCACATGGGCATTGGACACCTTTCCGCTGAAGGACCGCTTGATGCGCCAGGCCTGGTCGAGCAGCCGACCAAACTCTGAGATGTCCTGATCGCTGTAGAGGGTCTCCATGGCCTCGCCTACCAGCTTGGGAAAGCCCTTCCAGGTGCCTCCTCTTCTCCTCGATGTTCTCGACGTAGCTCTGCGCCACGTCGGAAGCGGTGCGCTTGATCCCCGTGTAGAACAGCATCAGGTGTGACTCGAGCTCTCGCATACGCTCCGCGGTAAGGGTCAGGGGTCTGACAACGATATCCCCGTTGGTCGAGAAGGTCACATGGTTCAGCCCACCGTAGGCGGCCGCGGTCTGGTCCTGAGACCCAACGGTCTCCTTCAGCAACTCCTGCTCGATGTGAACGCTCTCTTCCGTCAACTGGGCCTTAGTGCACATTTGGCCCCTTAGGCCGTGCAGGGCATGCAGCAGACCCACCGTAAAGGATGAGCTGGAGCCCATGCCTCCGCGCGCCGGAAGGTCCGCCACATGGTGGATCTCGAGCCCCCGGTCCCAATTGAGATACTGCAGCACACCGCGAACGGCCGGGTGGGAGATATCGGCAACCGAGGCGCAGTTCTCACTCTTGATGTAGGAGATTCGGAAGCGGTGGTCGAAAAAGGGTGGGTAGTATCGGCACGCAAGGTAACAGTATTTGTCGATCGTCGTGACCAGTACGCTCCCCCCGTACTTGCGGTACCACCCAGGATAATCCGTGCCGCCCGCCGAAGAAGGAGATGCGGAAGGGCGTTCTGCTGATGATCATGCCGGACCCCTACGCCTTCTCGTACAGGATGCACTCGACCAGATCGCACAGGATGTGGGCGATGGCGATGTGCGACTCTTGGATATGCTGGGTGCTGGTGCTTGGCACGGCGATGACGACGTCCGCGACTCCTTGCAAGCTGCCGCCCTGGCCGAGGAGGGCGAGGGTCTTAACGCCACCCTTGCGTGCCGCCTCCATTGCGAGGATGACGTTCTTTGAGTTTCCGCTCGTGCTGATGCCGATGAGGACATCGCCTGGATTGCCGAGGGTCTCCACCTGCCGCGCGAAGACCCCCTCGAACCCGAAGTCGTTGGTGTAGGCGGTGAGGAAGGAGGTATCGGTCGTCAAGGCGATCGCCTTGAGCCCCGGCCGCCGAAAGTCCTGTGTCAGGGTGCTCATCAGCTCCGCCGCGAAGTGCTGGCAGTCCGCCGCGCTGCCCCCGTTTCCGCAGAGCAGGATCTTTCCACCGTCCCGAAGCGACGCGGCCATCAGCTCCGCCGCCTCGACCACGGAGTCGACGCACTCCATCGCGACCCGCTGCTTGGTTTCCGCGCTGATCTGAAAATGGGAGGCGGCCCTCTCTCTCATCTCTGTCGGCGTAATCACTCCTCTACCTCCGGTGCAGTCGGCTTAGACCGCTGACCTGTTTGTGTGCTGTGTTCAAACCCTGACCGTAGGAGCGGCGCCCCGCCACGACGGAACCTCGCGCTCCGTAATGCCGCGGGCGGATCCACTCCAACGGCGCCGATGGTGCGGCACCCAGCCGCGATGCGCCCATGCGGACACCACCAGCGCCTACCCCTTGGGTGTCTTCCTGAATGGATTCTGAAACACGCCCGTCGCGCCGAGGGCGGCGCTCCTACGCTTCGCTGGCCACCCTCTAGACCAAGTAACCCCGTTCTGGATAGTCCACTCACCGGTCCACGCTCTCAAGCTTGGCACCAGAACCTTCCCGGCGCTTCAGATCGGCCAGAAATGCCTCCGCCGCCGCGTAAGATTCCGGTGTCCCGATATCCAGGAACGCCGAGGATGTCTCGTAGCCGTAGAACTTGCCTCCGATCCAAGTCGGAAAGACCTCCCGCTCCAACGACACCGCCCCTTCCAACGGGATACCACGCAACAAGCTCGTCTCGATGAGATACAGGCCGGCATTCACCAGCCCGGGCCCTGCATCTGGTCTCTTCTCCTCAAACTTCCGGATCCTTCCCTCAGCGTCCACCTCGACCCTCCCGAACCGCTGGGCATCCGCCGTCCGCGTCAACAGTACGGTGGCGTGCGCACTCCGTGCCCAGATGTGCTTGGTGGAACGTTGCCAGGTCTGCGTCGCAATAAGAGTCCCCGTTCAGCACGAGCACCGTGTTCGCCTCAATCAGGCCTACGGCAAGACGGAGGGCACCGCCGGTCCCCAGCGGTGTCAGCTCCCGCGAATATTGAATCCGAAGCCCGCCGTAGTCCCCTCCAAACTCTTTCTCGATCTGCTCGCCGAGGTATCCAGTGCAGAGGACTACCTCTGACAATCCCCACCCGGCAAGCTGATCCAGCAGATACCCCAGGAAGGGCCGACCAGCGACCTCCGCCAGTACCTTTGGCCGGTCACTCAACACCGAACGAAGCCGGGTTCCGAGCCCGCCGGCGAGGATAACGGCTGTCAACTGCCCGGCGCTCAGTCACGTCACGAGTCCGATACAGTCGCCAACCGAAACGACAAAGTCCATCGACCTACAAGACCTCCCGCCAATAACCCAACATATCTTTGAGGGTCACGTCCAGAGGAATCTCCTGGCTCCACCCCGTCTCCTTCTTGAACTTGGTGCTATCTCCGAAAATGATTGGCTCATCCGTAGGCCGCATCAAGAGCTGGGTCTTGCCAAATGTTCGAACTCGAATCCCACCATGCCCCGCAGCATCTGGACGATCTCCTGGATCCGGTACACCGTACTTCCGCTCAGATTGTAGCTTCGCCCGGCGTGGCGTGATCCAGAGCCAAGTCGAACGCCCGGATCACATCCCTGACGTCCGTGATCGCACGCCGCGCTTCGAGGTTACCCACCCTTAGGGTCCTGCTGTCATCGATCCCCTTCTCAATCTCCACCAGCCGCTTGGTGAAATCCGAACAGACATCATTGACCTTGCCCGGCCCAGTCGTATTGAAGATCCGCACCGAAACCGATTCGATACCAAAGTTCTTGAAGTACTGATAGCGCAAGCAACTCCTGCGAGACCTTAGAGACCCCGTAGGGATGTAGCGGCCTCAGCACCCGGTCCTCTATGACGGGCACATCGTCCTCCCTCACAAAGCCGTACTCCGCGCTGCTGCAGGCATTGAGGATCCGACACTGGACACCGGACGCCTTCACAGCTTCAAAGATATTCGTCGTACCGATCACATTGGTTTCAAGCGTATACCAAGGATCGTCCCAGGAAACAGTCGGATAGCTCTGCGCCGCCAGATGGAAAATCTTCTCCGGCCTGAACTCCTTCACCAGTGACTGCACCTTTTCGCGGTCCCGCACGTCACACTCCAGAACCCTGCCCCTGGGCTTAAAGTCGACCAAGCTTCGTCGTCGGCCGGTAGTAGGTGGCAAGCACGTCCGATCCCTTCCGCTCAAGAAGGTCCACGAGATGCACTCCCATGAATCCAGCATAGCCGGTCACCCACACTCTGCTCATAATTCCTTACCCAGAATTGAAAAGCCGGGATCTAAACGCCGAGAAAGCATTCTGCCCGCTTGCGCGACCGGAGCCGCCGCGAAAGCAACCTTTGATGATCCATTGGCGAGTTAGGAACGAAGAAGATCGTCAAAATAGGCAACCGTCTTTGGCAGTCCCTCGTCCAACGGAACCCTCGGAACCCACCCCAGAACGGACGTTGCCTTTGAAATGTCTGGCCGACGCTTTTGCGGGTCATCCGCGGGGAGCTCTCGAAAAACGATCTCCGAGGCTGAATTCGTAATATTCAGGACCTTCTCCGCCAACTCCAGTATCGTGAACTCATTTGGGTTTCCCAGATTAATCGGACCTGTCACATCGCTCGGGCTATCCATCAGCAGAAGCAATGCCTCGACCAAATCATCCACGTAACAGAAGGATCTCGTTTGCGAGCCGTCGCCGTAGATCGTGATCGGCTCGCCCTTCAGCGCCTGGACGATGAAGTTGGAGACTACCCGTCCGTCGTTCGGATGCATACGCGGTCCGTAGGTATTGAAGATCCGCGCGACCTTGATTTGCAGACGGAGCTGCCGGTGATAGTCGAAAAACAGGGTCTCCGCACAGCGCTTGCCCTCGTCGTAGCAGGCCCGCGGTCCAATCGGGTTCACATTGCCCCAGTACGCTCTCGACCTGCGGATGGACCAGCGGATCGCCGTAGACCTCGGACGTTGATGCTTGAAGATATCTTTGCCTTGACTCGCTTCGCGAGCCCAAGGACATTGATCGCCCCGTGCACATTCACCTTGGTCGTCTGCACTGGATCATTTTGATAATGAATCGGCGACGCGGGACAGGCGAGGTTAAAGATCTCATCCACTTCGACGTAAAGCGGAAACGTAATGTCATGGCGCAGCACCTCGAAATACGGATTACCGTGGAGGTGACGCGATGTTCCGCTTGGTTCCAGTAAAGAAGTTGTCGACGCAGAGTACATCGTAACCTCGAGCTCAAGAGTTGCTCACAGAGGTGAGAGCCGATAAAGCCCGCGCCTCCGGTGACCATGACCCGCACGTTATTGGAGTCTTTCATTCAGATCGTCCCGTTTGTATTTGTCAAGCGCCGTAACGGCTAGATTTCACGTTGCTGCCCGGCTAAAGTCGAGCATAAACCGGTCCCATTTCGCCGCGGCGAGTTGCTTTGCTGCCCGCCAATTGTTCATCACTCGCTTCGCCGCTACCGGACCGAATGCATTCTTCAATCGGCCAATATTTCCAACTCGCACGCGGGGGACTCAGCACACCCCCAAGCCCCTTGCCAATCGTCAAGAATTTTCTCGACGAGGCGGTCGTCGCACCCGTAAAAAGACGGCAAGAAACGCTTCTAGATACTTTAACGAGGCAGTCCTTGTGCGTTCCGAGTCCTCCAGCCGGAGAAGGTGCTCGATGCTCAACGACAGCGACAGGATCAAAGCGTTAAGGCTGCTTGTCGCTACGCTCCATGTTCCAATTTAAACTGCCGACGGTACCAATGCGATAGTAACACCGGGCATCTGAAACGAACTTCACCTCGTCGCTCGAGGCCACGACGCGGCAGAGGTACTCTCCATCGTCGTCTCCCGAGCTTGCCAAGCGCGTGTCCCAAGGACCCGCCGCGTCGGTGAGCTCTCGACTGACAAGCCAGACCGCTGGATTCATCCAGACGTTCTCGCTGAACTTCGTCACAATCCAGTCGATAGGGCGCATGTTCTTCCAGAGCGCGTCCGGTACAAACGTCGCCTTCTCCGTTCGGAAATAGAACCTGCCCCAGGAACATGTCAGTAAGGTTCTCGAATCCTTGCCGTCAGAAATCTGCGCGAGCTGGCGAGCGATCTTCTCCGGATGCAGCACATCGTCTGCGTCCAACCACTGAATATAATCTCCTTGTGCCAGGCTGAGCGCTTTATTCCGCGCCTCGCACGCTCCCGAATTCGGCTGAGTCACCACCTTAACCTTTTGCGACTCCAGACTGTCTCGCAACCTCGAATGTACTGATCCCGCGAGCCATCGTCCACAACGATAACCTCCTTGTTTTGCCAGGTCTGGTTGCTCGCAGACGCAATCGTATCGCGAATCCATTTTTCCGCGTTGTATGCTGGGATCAGAATGGACACAAGGCTTTTCATAGAAATTTCCGCTAGCAGAGGATGTCGACGCGTAACCTTTTAGAACCCCGACGTACGCTGCCTACCCCCTGCAGTTCTACTTTGAAGGTGAGAAACCACGTTACTCGACCCACTAGAATCTCCGACCAAAGCCATGCCGCTCTTTAAGGAAAACGCGGCGTTCGCAGACAGGAAAAGAAACGTTCCGTCAAAGAGCCTCTACGGATAAAACGGCAACTCCGCGTTGGCGTCCCTCGGTACTCGGTCTCGCGAAGGCGTCAGGAAGCGTCTTTCCCTCAGGTAAACTGCGGCCGTTCTAAAGCCGTCCGCCAAGATCGGCTGTATGCATACTTCGTCCGCCAAAGCAGCTTCATAAAACTTCGCGAGCCGCGCACTGACGGCGCGCAAAGAATAATTCTGGATTATGAACTCCCGCGAAAAGGTACCAACCTCCAGACGTAGATGCTCTGAAAAAGCAAGCTCCCTCAACTGCTCGTCAAGCTTTTTCTTATTGGGGGCTAGAACTTCACGTCCGTAAACACCTGAGTACAAGAACTTGTCCGCCGATTTCCGCGAGAACAGCTCCGCGAACCCCCGTTCACCAACCACGACGACCGGCTTACCGAAGGCCATTGCTCGTAGCGCCGATCCACCCATGCCAACGACAATGTCCGCGGCAGCATACGCCGGCCGCGGGTCCAGAAGTGCACCCGTGAAAACAATCGCGCACCGCCCGAGCTGGTCGTTAACTTTATCCGATAGCCGTTCAAGCCTCTGTCTAGCCAAGCCCTCGCCAACGACGAGAAAGCTTATTGGAAGTTCACGCCCAAGAATTCCGACGGCTCTGATGGTTTCTTCTAGGCTGTCCCGCTTCATCCAATCCGACAACCGAGATACTGTCACTACTGCGATATCCTTTTCGGCAAGTCCGTACTGATCCCGGAACGCCATTCCATTAACGACACCCGGAGCGTTTTTGGCGACGTCCACGGGAGGCAAGATAACCTCCACGCTTCTTCTACCACTAAGTCTCGCCCGATCAACTAGCTCCGGTACGCCGAATGTTGTGGGTATTCGCTTTGGAAGGATGCGCGTAAGCTCCATCATCATGTCCGATGCGACCATTGGTATCCGCATCGGCAAGTGCACAGAGTAAAACGCGTCTAAGCACTGCCACCAATCCCATGTATGAATCAGATCTGGCTTTTCGGTCTTCACCAAACTTCGCAGGGCCTTCATTCTTGTCAATGAAGGATGAATTCGCGCGTCCGGCGCCGGAACAAATCGAAGGCCTTTTTCATATACCAGTTGCAGCATCGGTCCTGGCTGCGCAAACAGGAGGACATCCCAGCCATACATGTCCCGCACTGCCGCCGCGAGATCGATGGCGTTTGTCTGGGTACCGCCGACCTCGAGGCGGTGGGCATATACGATGACCTTCAAGTGGTCACCTCGAACCAGTCAGTAGACTACGTTCCGAGTCCCGCGGAACTGGCGCTTCTCGGCCTACCTTTCTTCCACTATGTCCGTTCCTGTCGCTCAAGCGCGGGCAAGAGGATGGTCTCGGTAATTTACGGATTACGGGTAGATGATCGCGAAATGGGCACATTGGGAGCGCTCTGTTCGGTTGCTGACTCGAACCCTATACGGGTCGAAAAGCCGCGAGAATTCGCTGTAATCGGCATGGGAAGTTTGACCAGCGAAACCAAGCTGACAAGTCCGCGGAAAGAATATGCTGCGCTTAGTAGAATGGTTGTGGCGCCGACCGCATATGCCCAAGCAGGCGACAGTACGTAAAATCCTCCAAACGCGACCGCGATAGATCCGAGGAACGCGATGCCTGTGGTTCGATTTTTTTTCGACCAATGAAACCTGCTCAGCCGGATTACCACGAGGTAGATAACGACGCCATGGATGACATAAGAGGCGAAGAAGGCCATGCCAGCCCCGTTCAATCCAAATGTCTTGACCAAGATCCATGTCAAGCCGAGGTTCGCGATGGTCCAGGCCACCTCGGTGGTTACGAAGATGGCCTGGCGGTTCTTCGCGATAATGATGTAGCCCATGGGCCAGGTAATCACCCGCAGCGCGATGCCCAGGCAGATCCATCGCAAGAGGTCGACCGCTTCGAGGAACTTGGAGCTGTAGAAGAGGGCGATCACGAGCGGGGCCAAGACGATGGTGGCGATGACGCCCGGCCCGGCCAGTAGCAAGCTGACATGGGTTTGTTCATTGACCAGACGGTTACAACGCGGGTCATCGCTTGCTGCAGCGACGAGACGTGGATAAAAATCGGCCCCCATCGCCTGGAGGATGATTCCGACGTAGAGACCGCCGAGGGTCCAGGCAGCCGTATAAAATCCTGCGGCGTCGTATCCCTCCATGCGCAGCACCATGGCGCGGACCGCGTAGGCAGCGCCCATCATGAGCAGGCCGCTGACCATGAAGGCGAAGCCCAGCTTTAGGAGCGAGGCGGCCTCCTGCTTGACCTCGCGCGCAGTCATGACCGGGTAAGTGATCTTGACCTTGCGGCTGTACCACCAGGAGATGAGGGAGCCCATGGCGGCTCCGGCAACCAGGGAAGGGGCCACCCCCTCCTCCCCTAACAGATACACCAGGATGATGCTGATGACGGCCCCGAGCAACGCTCCCAGAACGCCCATGACCGCCAGGTCGTGGATACGGCGTAATCCCTGGATGAGCGCACCCTGACCCGCCGCAACCGACCGAAAGAAGACAGCAAGTCCCAGCAGCGCGACGGCGCCGGCATGCTGATCGGTGCCAAAGGTCAAAGTGGAGAGGGCGCGCGCGAACATGACGACTAGGATAGCCCCCAGGATTCCGAGAATGACTGCCGTTCGGCGGAGTACAATGACGGTTCGCGCGATACGCGCCTCGTCGTTCGATCCGACCGACTCCGCAATCTGGCGCACCCCGCTGCTGCCGATGCCCATGCTGGCAACGGCCAACGCGAGGTCGATGATCGAGCTGTAGAGGCCCATCAAACCGAAACCGGCTGGGCCTAGCATTACCGCCATGGCCTTGGTGCGTATGATGCCGATCCCGATGGTGAGCACGGAGGAGCCGCCGATCCAAGCGGACGACTTCAGGATCTGCCCGTAGCTATGCTCCTCCCGTTCCCCTGATGCATCCGCCTCGGACGCTTGGGGGTCCACCGGCAGGGACTGATCAGACTTGATTGGGTGCGTTGAGGCCATGCTGGACCGGCGCGGATCGCCATCCGAACGTTTACTAACCTTTCTCGAGAGGGCACTCGAATATGGCCTGTGTGCTGATGGCCGCCTATACCAACTACCGCAGAGACCCCCGGGTGAAACGTGAAGCGGAGGCACTGGTTGAGCGGGGCCATCGGGTCGTCTTTCTCGCGCGGCGCCAGCCCGGTGAGCCCAATCGGGAGACCATCGCCGGGGTGGAGGTCATCAAGACCATCGGTCTGCGGGATAAATGCAACTCCATGGCGGAGTACTTGGCCGACTACAGTCTCTTCTTTCTGATGATCTCGCTGCACCTGCTGGCGCACCCGCTGCGCTATCGGCTCATCCACATCAACAACATGCCGGACTTCCTGGTCTTCGCGACCTGGCTGCCGCGCCTCCTCGGTCGGCCGGTGATCCACGACATCCACGATCTGATGCCGGAGCTGTATCTGGAAAAATTCTCCTCGGGCGAGGGGCACTGGGTGGTCCGGGCGCTCAAGGTCCAAGAGCGTTGGGCGGGGCGGTTCGCCTCGGCCGTGCTCACGGTGGAGGAGCGGCTGAGGGACATCCTGGCCGGGCGCGGCATTCCCCGCGAGCAAGATCCACGTGCTGATGAATCTCCCGGATGACCGGATCTTTGCGTCCACGTCCGGCGCCAGGGGCCAAAACCGGAAGGCTCGCGCTTCGTGCTGGTTTACCACGGGACCCTCGCGCGACGTCTGGGCCTGGATATCGCCATCGAGGCCGTTGCGAAGGCCAGGGCCGCGATTCCGGAACTGGAGCTGCGGATCATCGGCGCTGGCGAGGAGCGCGAGGCATTGATTCGGCTGCGCGACCGGCTCGGCTTGCAGGGCATCGTGACCTTCAGCGAGGGGTTCGTGCCGGTGGAGCAGATACCCGCCCTGGTGGAGGATGCGGACCTGGGCCTGATTCCATTGCGTGTCTGCAGCGGCACCGACATCATGCTTCCGACCAAGTTGCTCGAATACGTGACCATGGGTATCCCGTGCATCGCCCCGAAGACCGGAACCATTGCCCGGTACTTCGACGAGGAGATGGTGCAGTTCTTCGAGGCGGAGGACAGCGACTCCCTTGCCGCCGCGATCACCACCTTGTATCGGGATCCGGCTCGGCGCATGCGGCTTGCCGAGCAGGCGACCGAGCGGTTTGGAAAGACCTTTCGCTGGAGCGAGCACAAGAGGGTATATGTCGACCTGGTTGAGCGCCTGCTGGCAGGATAAGCGCCTCCCGCAGCAGGTCTCAGTTTCGGCGCGATAGCAGGGCAAAGTCCCCTTGGGCTCCTGCAACGAGGTGAGCACCGTGTTCATCCGTGCGGCTGAAAGGGGGCACTCAAGCCGAGCGGGCCCGCGCCTGCGGTCGTGTCGGTCGGACTTCAGTCCGACTGCGACCGTGCCGGCAAAACCCAGCGGCAGCGACGGGCTAGAGCCCGTCCTGCAGGTGCCGCATCTTCTGACGTTCGAGTTTGCGTCGCGCATGAGGATTGTCGCCTCGGCGCGGCTCGCTAACCGCGCTCACGGCGCGAGGAGCGGCCGATGCCGAAATACAGGATGCCTGCGGCCTCGGCGCGCTCCTGACTCCAGAGGTTTCGGCCGTCCAGCACGGCCTCGACACCGGCGTGCCGCCAGCCCGCGAAGTCCGGCTCCGCGAACTCCGGATGGGCCGTATTCAGGACCACAACCGCGGCGTCAGCCACTGAGCCAGGCTCGAAGCCGGCGCTGACGATTTCCTGGGATGTAAAGTAAGGGTCTTCGATCGTGACGTGCGCACCGCGCCGTTGGAGCTCGTCGCGCAGGCCATAGGCGGGGCTGAAGGTATCCACCTTGACCTCAGGGCGGAATCCGAGGCCGAGGATGTGCACCTGCTGGCCGGCGAGGGGCTTCCAGACGTGGGCGACCCGGTCGAGCTGTCTGGCCGGTTGCTGGTCGTTGATCTCCCGCGCCGCCTCGGAGAGGCGCTGGGTGATGCCGAGCCGACGCGATTCCCGGGTGAGAAAGTACGGATAGACGGGGGTGCAATGGCCGCCAACACCGATCCCCGGCAGGAGCAGGTTGGCCTCGCCGTCGGTGTTGGCCGCGGCGCGGACCCGCCCGAAGTCCACCCCGGCCGCCTCGCAGAAGGCGGCCAGCTCGTTGGCCAGGGCGATGTTGACGTCGCGGTAGAGCATGCCGAGTAGCTTGGTCATCTCGGCCGCTTCGATGGAGCCCACGTCGTCCACGGGGGCACCGAGGTAGCGGCTGTAGAGCTCGACCGCCCGCTCGCGGGAGGCGGCGTCCAGGCCGCCGACGACCTTGGGTGTGGTCTCGAGGCGTTCGAGAACCAGGTTGGCCTTGACCCGCTCCGGGCTGTAGGCGACCTGGAAGTCGTCGCCCGCACGGAGTCGACTGTGCTCCTCCAGCACCGGGATGAGGCAACGCCGGGTTCCGCCGACCGCCACCGTGGTCTCGTAGACGACCAGGGTATCGGGTTTGAGTCCCTTGCCCACCTCCGCCGAGGCCTGCTGGAGGATGCTGAAGTCGATATCGCGGTCCGGGGTCAGATGGGCGGGAACGATGACGATGACGGCGTCCGAGCGCGACACGGCGTTTGCCGTGTCTGTCGTTGCGCTTAGCCGACCCGCTTCGTGCAGCTCCACCATGAGCTCTGGCAGGCCGGGCTCCTCGTAGGGGCTGACGCCCTCCGCGATGGACTGGACGATCCCGGGATTGATGTCGCTGACGGTGACATTGGCGCCGCGCTTGCCAAAGGTGCAGGCGAGCGGGAGCCCCATGCGACCACCGCCGACGACTGTGATGTTCATCCCTTGACCTCTCTTGCGATCTCGTTGGGGTTATCGCGGCGCGGCGCCGCTCCTACCAAAGTCGCGGGAAGCGTAAAAGTGAGATGCGACGGGTATACCACCCTCGGTGCCTACTGCCAGCCCTCGACCCCCACCCCGGCCCTCTCCCCCTGCCGGGGGGAGGGTGAGCAGGGGGTGGTGAGGCGGGTTTCATAGCGCGAGGGCTTGGCGTAGGGCATCGGCCACCTGTTGTTGCTGGTCCGCGGTCAGTTGTGGAAACAGGGGCAGGACGATGCAGTGGTCCTGGGCCTGCTCGCTGTGCTGCAGCTCGGCGCAGGTGCCCGGCGCGCAGTCGCAGTGTCCTTTCAATCGGGTGGCGCAGGTCCAGGCTTCGGCTGGGTAGGCGCCCTCGCGGTGGGAGCACATGATGCCGCGGCGGGTGGCGATGCCGGCGTCGAGCATGCGCTGCATGACGCCCTTCTGGTCGACGGCCTCCGGGAGGCGGACGCAGTAGCTCTGCCAGTTGCTGCGGGCCCACTCCGGCTCGCGGGGCAGGCCGAGACCGGGGATGTCGGCGAGGAGCGACTGGTAGCGGGCGGCCAGCTCGCGGCGCTTGTCGACGATCTCCGGCAGGCGCTTGAGCTGCTCGCAGCCGATGGCGGCCTGCATGTCGGTCATGCGGTAGTTGTAGCCGACCGCCGGGTAGCCCTCGAAGATCACCTCGGCGGAGGCGTGGCGCTTGGTGTCGGGCACGCTCATGCAGTGCTGGCGCAGGAGCCGGAACTGGGCGTCCCACTCGGGGTTGCGGGTGGTCAGCATGCCGCCCTCGCCGGTGGTGATGACCTTGCGGGGGTGGAAGGAGAAGCAGGCGATGTCGCCGTGGGGCTTGCCGATGCGCTCCCAGGCGTCGCCGATGCGGATCTCGCTGCCGATGGCGCAGGCGGCGTCCTCGATGACCGGCAGGCCGTGGCGGGCGGCGATGGCCGTGATCTGGGCCAGGTCGCAGGGCATGCCCATCTGGTGCACGCAGAGGATGGCCTTGGTGCGCTCGGTGATGGCGGACTCGAGGCGCGCCGGGTCCAGGTTGAAGGTGTCCGGCTCGATGTCCACGAACACCGGAGTGGCGCCGCAGTAGCGGATGCTGTTGGCGGTGGCGATGAAGGAGTGGCTGACGGTGATGACCTGGTCGCCGGGCTGGACGCCGACCGCCAGGAGCGCCAGGTGCAGCGCCGTGGTGCAGCTCGAGACCGCGCAGGCGTGGGGGGCGCCGACCAGGGCGGCGAAGGCCTGCTCGAACTCCGCGACCCGGGGCCCTGGCTGACCCAGCCGGAGCGCAGGGCCTGGGCGGCGGCCTGGACCTCTTCCTCGCCGATGTTGGGCTTGGTGATGGGGATCATTGGGCCTTCCACCAGGCGACCAGGCGCTCCAGTCCTTCGTCCAGGGGGACGCCGGCCTCGAAGCCGATCAGACGGCGGGCCTTCTCGACGTCGGCCAGGCGCCGCTGGACCGGGTTGACCTTGCGGGCGGGCTGGAACTCCAGCTCTGAGGTGCCGCCCATGACCCGGGACAGCCTCTCGGCGAGCTGCCGGAGGCTGGTCTCGGTGCCGCTCGCCACGTTGAAGACCTCGTCGGTGACGTCGGCCTTGGCCGCCAGTACGGTGGCGCGGGCGACGTCCTCGATGTAGACGAAGTCCATGGTCTGGTGGCCGTCGCCGAAGATCACCGGCGGCTGCGCCCGCGTCGATGCGCTCCATCCAGCGGATCAGCACCTCCGTGTAGACGCCGTGGATGTCCATGCGCGGGCCGTAGACGTTGAAGTAGCGCATGGCCGCGTAGTTGAGGCCGTACATGTGGTGGAAGCTGCGCAGCAGGCCCTCGTTGAAGACCTTGGCCGCCCCGTAGAGGGTCCAGTTGTTGTAGGGGTGGTGGGACTCCGTGGTGGGGAAGGACTCCGCCATGCCATAGACCGAGGCGGAGGAGGCGGCGACGACCTTCTCCACCTTGTGTTTGACGCAGAGCTCCAGCAGGTCGAAGGTGGCGTCGGCCATGACCTCCATGGCCAGACGCGGGTTCTCGGCGCATTGGGTGATGCGCAGGGCCGCCATGTGGAAGACCAGGTCCGAGTTGCTGACCAGCTCCTCCATGAGGGCGCGGTCGCGGATGTCGGCCTCGATCAGGCGGACCTGGGCGGCGGCCATGGCGTGGGCGAGGTTCTCCGGGCGGCCGCGCTCCATGTTGTCGATGGCGACGATCTCGGAGCAGCCTTCCTGCGACCAGGAGGTCGATGATGTAGGAGCCGATGAATCCGGCGCCGCCGGTGACCAGGACCCTTTTGCCTTGGAGGTTCATGTCGATCCTTACGTTGTTTGTATTCGATGTTTCGATAAAGAGGGCCCGCCGCGGCGAAACGAAGTCGGTGCTGCCGAGTCCTCAAACTGTAGGCGGGACGTCAGTCCGACTCTGGGCTTCCAACCTGCATCGGGCGCCGCGTCGGGCTGAAGCCCGACCTACCGCTGTGGCGCTTCGCTGGCACGCTACCGCCAGTGCCGTATTGCCAGCGGCAATGCGGACTGCGAGGTTCCATCGCGGCGGGGGCCGCATCTACCCTCGTTGTTACGTCAGTCGAGCCTTCGAACGGCGGTCGGACTTGAGTCCGACTCTGGGCTCTCGGTAGCCCCGTCGCTGTCGGGCTGAAGCCCGACCTACGCTGTGGCGTCGCTGGCACGCTACCGCCAGTGCCGTACCGCTAGCGGCCATGCGGCTTGCCACGTTCCGCCGGCGGGGCGCCGCTCTATCGCTCGCTGCCTGGTCGGCCCACCTTGAGCGGTAGGTCGGACTTCAGTCCGACGCGGCCTCTCAGGCGGTCGCGCCGTCGCTGTCGGGCTGAAGCCCGACCTACGGCATTGCGTAGTTCGCTGGCGGCCGCGTTGGTCGCCGCGCCAGCCGATCACCTTGGCGGGGACACCCGCGACCTTCGCGAACGGGGGGACGTCGTGTGTCACCACGGCGCCCGCGCCGACGATGGCTCCCTTGCCGACCGTGACGCCGGGCAGCAGGACGGCGCCGGTTCCGATATCGGCCCAGTCCTCCACCCGCACGGGCTTGATCACCAGGTCGGTCTCGATGATCGGGACCTCCACCGGGATGCCCGTGTGGGCGGAGCCCAGGACCTTGGCCCCTGGGCCCCAACCCACGTGGTCCCCAAGTACGAGGTCCCGTGCATCGAAGTAGCTCTGGGGGCCGATCCAGACGTGGCTACCGATCTTGCAGCGGCCGTCGAAGCGGCCCTGGATGTAGGCCTGGCTGCCGATGAAGACACCGTCGCCGATCTCGAAGGTCTCCGGGTGCTTGAATCCGACACCGGGCTCGACCCGCAGTCCGGACCCGCAGGATCGCGTGAGCGCCAGCCACAGGATGCGCCGCATCGCCGCGTCGAGCACGCCCTGTCCCTGGATGAAGCGGCCGTAAAGCTCCATCAGGCCCTCGCGGCTGTATTGCGCCGCGAGCTCAACGGCGAAGTCGCGCGGGTAGGCCGGGTCGGGGGCGCTCTTCTGGCGCCCATGCACCGCGTGAACCACCCGCTCGGCCTGCTTGCTTGACCGGGCCCTCAGCCGGCACGCGCGACCTCCTGCCGGATTGCCTCGCATACCTCCTCGACCTGGCCCCGTTCCAGCTCCGGGAACATGGGCAACGAGAGCAACTCCTTGGCGGCCTTTTCGGTGACGGGCAGATCGCCCTCGCCGAAACCGAACTCCCGGTAGGCCTTTTGCAGGTGCACTGGGATCGGGTAGTGGATATTGGTCTGAATCTCCCGGGCCTGAAGGGCCGCCTGCACGGCGTCCCGGTTCGGGATGCGCACGCCATACACGTGATACACGTGGCGCGCGTAGGACGCCTCGACCGGGAGGGTGATGCCCGAGTCAGCCAGGAGCGCGTTGTAGTGTGCGGCGTTGCCGCGCCGACTCTCGGTCCAGGCATCCAGGTGGCGGAGCTTTACGCGCAGCACGGCACCCTGAATCCCCTCCAACCGGTAGTTATATCCTTTCAAAGTGTGGTGGTACTTTCGCTCCTGGCCCCAGTCCCGCAGCATGCGGATCTGTTTCGCGTAATCCTCGTTGTTGGTGACCACCATGCCGCCCTCGCCGCAGGCGCCAAGGTTCTTGCCCGGGTAGAAGCTGAAGCAGCCCATGTCGCCGATGGAGCCGACCCGCCGGCCCTTGTACTCGGCGCCGTGGGCCTGCGCGGCGTCCTCGATGACGACCAGGTTGCGGCGACGGGCGATTTCCAGGATGGGGTCCAGGTCCGCAGGCTGGCCATGTAGGTGCACGGGCAGGATGGCCTTGGTGCGGTCGGTGATGGCGGCCTCCACCTGGGTGACGTCCATGTTCAGAGTCTGCGGATCGACATCCACGAACACCGGTCGGGCGCCTGCGTAGTCGATTGCAGCCACGGTGGCGACGAAGGTGCACGACACCGTGATCACCTCATCACCAGCACCGATACCTGCGGCCAGGAGTGCCAGGTGCAGCGCGCTGGTGCCGGAGTTGACTCCGATGCCGAACTTGCCGCCGCTATACGCAGCAAACTCCTCTTCGAAAGCAGCGACCTCGGGGCCCAGGACGTACTGGGTGCTGGCCAATGCCCGGCTCGCTGCGGTAAGGATCTCGCCTTCGATGCTCGTGTACTGCGCCTTCAGATCGAGAAAGGGAACCATGCGATTAAACCTCCCTACCTTTCCAACCGAGCTTCACCGGACGTCCGCGCTCGCCGAGCGACCGCGTCGCCGCCTCCAGTATCTCGACCACCCGCAGCCCCGCATGCCCATCGCTGAACGAGCGCTCCCCTGAGGTGATGCACCGGGCGAAGTGCTCGGCCTCGACCTGCAGTGCCTCTGTCACCTCCAGCTTGGGGGCCCACATATCCCCTGTGCGGTAGCCGATGCGTTGCTGATAGACGTCCTCCTTTTCGCCATCCATGGTGATCCCTTTGTCATAGACCTTGATCTTTTCACTCGGCTCCAGATCGTCGTACACGATCATTTTTTTGCTGCCGCCGACCAGGGTGCGCCGCACCTTGACAGGGGCCAGCCAGTTCACGTGCAGGTGGGCGATGGCGTTGTCCTCGAAAAATACGGTAAGAAACGCGACATTGGTCGGCTTTCCTTCGACGTGGCTCATGCCCGAGGCGGACACCGCGACCGGTCTCGATGAAAACACGTAATCCATGATCGACAGATCGTGAACCGCCAGGTCCCATATGACGTCCACATCGGACTGGAAGAGGCCCAGATTCACCCGCACCGAGTCGTAGTAATAGAGATCTCCGAGCTCGCCCGTCTCCACCAGTTGCCGCATCTTCCGCACTGCACCGGTGTAGATGAAGGTATGGTCGACGTGGACCACGAGCCCACGCTTCTCTGCCTCATCCAACAGGTGTTGCGCCTGTTCGGCCGTTTCGGTCAACGGCTTCTCGATGAACACGTGCTTGCCCGCGCGCAGCGCCTGAAGCGCCAGCTTGTAATGGGACGACACGGGTGTCGCAATAGCGACCGCGTCGATCTCCGGATTCGACAGCAACGCCTGAAAATCCGTGGTTACCTCGACGGCGGGGAAGCGCCTCTTGACCAGGCCCAGACGCTTCTCGTCCAGATCCGCGACTGCGCGAACATCCGTTTCCGCGCCGCCGGAAAAGTTCCTGACAAGATTGGGGCCCCAGTAACCGTAACCGATAACGCCGACATTAATCATTTGAAACAGCCCCTCGTGCTCGTCGGTTGTTGCTCCATCGGTAGGCGCCAAAGCTCCTCGGGCGAACCCCGGGGCCTATTGGCATACAATCCTTTCCCGATCCCGGCTCCACGATAGTTCCTTTTTCTCGTTCGCGCCGTCGACTTCCGATGGACGTTGAAATCGCCTCGATCGACGGAATCTGACCATGGGAACGGGAACCGCAAGTTCCTTTAGTAATACGGCAAAAAGCCGGTTCGGGACTTGTTGAACACGACGCCCAGAAGGTTTGCCCCCGCCATGAGGCTCAGGGCTTCCGTCACTTCGGCCTTCTTGGTCTGTCCTTCAGCGACCACAAGAAGCACGCAATCGACACTGGGAATCACGGCCAGGGCGTCATCCGTCGATAGCAGTGGCGGCAGGTCGAAAACTCCCACGTTCAGCGTGCCGCCAGCCTTCAGCATCTCGAAAAGCGAATCGGCCCGGCTTTGCGACAGGAGCTCCGTCGCGTTCCGGCGTATTCCCGTATTCGGAAGCACCCGCAAGCGCGCGCCCCCGCCGTTCACGACATAGGTGGTTAGCGGACCCCCTTCGAGAAACTCCGTGAGATCCGACGATGGCTTGATGCCAAGGTAGGGCGCTACCCGCGGCTGCCTGAGATCCAGGTCCGCCAGCAGGACCTCGGAGGACATTTGGTGCGCGATACTGAAGGCCAAGTTGATCGAAACCGTGGTCTTGCCGCAGTCTTGAGTGGGTGAGGTGACCGCCAGGGTCTGCCACCCGTGCGCCTTCATCGCTTTGAGAACCTTTGTTCGAAGCACATCGAACGCGGGCGTACGGGCGTCTGACTTATTCCAGGAGACGATTCGATTCGCCTCCAGGGCGCGGGGATTGAGAGGGAGCGTATCCGGGGCGGCGTCGAGCGAGACTTGGCTCGTCTCAGGTGCAAAAGGCTGCCGATTCAGAGGGAGCGGTACGGGGGACGTCTCAGTGGACTCCAGAAGTTCTCGAGGCTGCGCGCTCGGCGACGGCGAAGCTTTCTGCTCCAATACGGCGGCGTGCCCGTCCGCTTTCGCCTTGGCAACCGCCCGTAATAGCTGTTCCATCTGAAGGTCCTGGGTTACCCTACGAAGGCGTTAGCCACCAGCAGTCGCCAAGGACTTGGGCATCGTGGGTCCGTGGCCGACAACGATTCTCGCGCGTGGCGGCGGCGCGATGTATTCATAGGGGAAGCTCGCGCATTACCCGTTGCAGGACCTGCTGCAGGGGTTCCTGATACTGATGTGCCAGCACGGACGCGGCGGCAAGCAGGGCAAGAAAGCTAAGCCAGCCGACCCAACTGACGAAGACCCTGCGCGGTCCCTCCCAGCGATGCTCAATGTACGGCAGGATCGCTAGAGGACGGGTCCCGAGCAGCGAGGTGAGCGTTTGTGGATCGCGAATCCGCGTGTCCATGGCCTCGGCAGCGAGTGCTGTTCCCCCTCCGGTCCCTAAAGCCAGGACCAAGCCAATAAACATCAGCTTGAGACGATTGGGGCTTGCGGGTCCAACCGGCACCGTGGGCGGCTCCAGCAACACGAACCGCTCGGCCATCTGTCGGGACTCGAGGTTCTCGGAAAGCTCCGCTTGTTGTTGCTTGGATCGGACGCTTTCATAGTCCTTTACCGCGCTTTCATACTCGAACGTGAGTTCTTTCAGACCGCGCTCGGTCTCTGGGGTCTTGAAGATCTGCGCTTGGAGGGTCGCCATCTTGGCGCTAAGGTCGCTTTCCTGGGTCCTCAGGGACGACAGCTTCGTATCGACGGTCGAAATTTTCGACTCAATTTCGGCGCTTTCGGGATCGCGTGCTGGCGCCGCGCCCCCGTTCCCCCCTCGAGTACCCACCTGGGCTTCCAGGTTCGCCACCAAGCGCTTCAGCCTGACGACGTCTGGATGGGACCCAGTGTAGAGCGCCTGAGCCTTCGCCAGATCGGATCGAAGGGCCCGCAGTTGCTGTTGGGGAGTCATCTCGCTCGTGGCGGTGCCTTGGCGCGCCGGGCTCCGGGCGGCCATCGAGGTGCGTTGAGTCTCCAGGAACCGCCTTTCCTGCTCGGCGGCGGAAATTTCCCGCTGAACCGAGCGAAGATCGAATTCGACCTGCTGAAGCATGTTGACTCGTAGATCGAGGTGTTCCGGCAATGCGTCACTGTGCTGCCGCTTGAACTCTGCAACGCGGGCGTCCAGGTCCCGGGCATGTTGACTGAGTCTGTCCGCCTCTTCGGTCAAGAACCCTGCCGTATCGGTCGCTCGCGCATTGCGCGTTCTTGAATTTTCGCTCAGGAACAGGTCCGCCAACTCTGTAGCGACGTCCCGAGCCGTGGTCGGGTCGGTGTGATCAAATGACACAGTAAAGGCGATGGCTGTTTTGGTCAGTGAATACGGGTCACTGAAAGACTCCACGGAAATATTTTTTCGGAACTTACGCAAGACCTTTTCCATCGGCAGAACAGCCAAGTCCTCCTGATAGAGCCCGAACTTCGAAATCAGCTTTTCCAGCCGACTGTCCGTCATGACAAGCTGCTGGATAGAACCGATACGCTCGTCGGCGCTTCCGGGGACCGTGGACCGTACCAAATCCGCAGGAATCTGCTGTGATTCGACGGCGATCTTCGCGGTTGAACGGTACATCGATGGCAGGGAGAGAACGACGCCGGCAGCACCCAGCCCGAGAATCAAGAATGGAACCAAGATATAGGGTAGGCGCCGGCGGACTATGCGTACATAGTCGCCGAGCTTGAGTGGCTCTGGTGCGTTATTCATTACATCCGTCTGCTAAGTCACTGCGCATGGCTAGGGGCGGTCCCTTTTTGCCCGCACATCGCCGATAATCTTGGCGGGTACTCCCGCTACGACGGCGTAATCCGGCACGTCGCGGGTCACCACAGCGCCTGCCCCTACGAGCGCCCGTTCGCCAACGGTAATGCCACAGAGAATGGTCGCGTTGCTGCCAATCGACGCCCCAGTCTTGACATGGGTTGGCACGACGGTCCAGTCGGAATCGGTTTGCAGTTGGCCGCTGTCGGTCACCGCTTCCGGATAGACGTCGTTGATGAATACCACGCTGTGTCCAATGAACACACCGTCCTCGATTGACACCCCTTCGCAGACAAACGTATGGCTGGAGATCTTGCAGCGCTTACCGATAGTCGCGCCCTTCTGGATCTCCACGAAGGTCCCGATCCTGGACTCGTCGCCAATCACGCACCCGTAGAGATTGACGAGATCTGGGTGGTGAATAACAACGTCGCTTCCGAGCATTACATTATCAGAAATCATTTCCGATTATCTCCGCAAGAGTGAATCAACGCCGCCGCAAGGGGAGCGGACCGTGCTTTGAGTTTAACCGGAGCCGCGGCACTGCAATACCACTTTCACTGTCTTGAGCATAATCTTGATATCCATCCAGATGGTCCAGTTGCGCGCGTACTGCAGGTCGAGTCGCACCATGTCGTCGAACGAGACGATGCTTCTACCCTCCACCTGCCAGAGGCCCGTCAAACCTGGTTTGACCTCCAATATGCGTCGCAAGTGCCAGGCACTATACGATTCGAGCTCGTAAGGGATTGGCGGCCGTGGCCCGACCAAGCTCATGTCACCGACAAGTACGTTGAAGAGCTGGGGAAGTTCGTCTATGCTTGATTTGCGGAGGAATCGCCCCACGGGCGTTATACGCGGGTCGCTCTTCATCTTGTAGAAAGGGCGTTCCCCGTCCCCTTGGTTCAATTCAGACGAATCGCCCCTGATGAAACTCTGGACGTAGTTACGATGGGAATCGTAGCCGGTATCTACCCGCATTGACCGGAATTTATAGAATACAAAGGGTGCGCCGCCCTTCCCCACTCGGATCTGCCTGAATATTACTGGCCCTTTGGATGTTGCCTTCACCGCGAGGGCGGAGAGAAGCATGATCGGAGAGAGCAGCGCCATGCCGACTATCGATCCGCAGATATCCAGAGCTCGCTTCAATACTAGAGCGGTTCGGGAATGTCGCGGAGCGCTATACTCGGCGATGGGCGAGGACTGCGAAGAGAAATTTGTTGAGGCTGGATCGCGTTTTGCAGTGATAGCCTTTGCAAACTCGGAGTACGCACGGATTTCACAACGCACGGGGAGGTTTTTCGTTTTGGCGAGGATTCTGCGAATGCATTCCTCGGCACCTCGGTCGTCCGTGTCCGTTAGTAGAACTGCAATTGCATTCTTGCCGTACCAGCCGAGTACATCCGTCTCGCGCACGAGGACTTGAAGCATTTTCGAAAGTTCGAAAAGACTTACCGGATCGGCCTGCGTTTCGGAATCGAAGGACAGGATAGCAATCACGACGTGAGAGTTTGAGCGAACCGCGCGCAGATGCTCGCGACGCACGTAATCCAGAAAATAGGATTCCGGGAGCAGTCGTGGCTCACGAGCCTGCGCAAAGCGACCCGCGACGGGAGACTCTTTGCGGGGCGGGCGGGATCGCCTCGGCGTGTCGCCCTCGTCCACTGCGTCAGGTTGGGCGGCGCTGCCTTTATCCAACGGAAACGATTCCGCTGGTGACTTCACGACGCGCTGTTGCCGGAACGCCGTTATCGCAGGAACCTCCGGGCTCTCGCTGGCGCCGTAGCAGTATGTATTCTCTCGAAACATGATGGTCACCGGAATAGGTCCTGCGCCCGCCCAGGAGCGGGTCGACGCAAGGGGCCTTAAAGACGGTAGAGATAACGTTGGGGGCGTCCATGTCGATGTGGGTTCCGCGAGGCTTCAGGGCTTACGCGCCGCTGCCCCGGCTCGATCCATAGCGGTTCTGGGGCTTGGCGGATCCGGGGTAGTCATTCCCACCAGTTGGGTCGACACGGCTGCACAGCCCGTGACTTTGACGAGCCTAGTTTAAGCGGGAGGCCGGGCAGCGCCAGCAGCGGTCGGATGGAAGGTACGCCTTGGGGGAGGAATGGTGCCTAGCGTTACTCATACGGAGGAATATCCGTAAAAACACGGAGATAGCGGCCCCCGGGCTGGAAACGCGGAAATATCGGCGCTGAGGGTAGCGGCCCAGGGCTGAAGTTCAAGGTCGGCCACAAGTCGCGTCGGTTCTTGCGTCCGCCAAAGAGCGACAGGTTGTGTGTTCTCGAGGCTCGGGTCCTGATCTGAACGCAGTGCTTGTCATCGGGCTCTTCCACGGTCAACCTTTTGGCCATCGTTAAGTTGCTCGGGGTACGCCGATGTTTCAGCGCTTGCGCTTCCCTCTGTTCCTGGGATCGTGTCGGGCCCGGCCGCGGTGGCACGCCGGGGAAGGCGATCGCAAAGCGGCGCCCCTTCCTCCGGGCTTGACCGCGTGGTGCGGGACCCTGCTCGCCGCCCTGTCTTTGTCCGGTTGCGGGACTCTGTCCGGGTTCAATTTCCTGGCTCAGGAGCCTCTGCGTACCGACCGCTTCGTGCTCCCCGACGACCAGACCGACGTCATCGGCACCGTGCAGGTCGTGGTCGCGCGCAAGGAGGACACGCTGCCCGATTTCGCGCGCGCCTACGGGCTGGGGCACGACGAGATCGTCGCGGCGAACCCCGAGGTCGACCCCTGGTTGCCGGGGCAGGGGACGCGGGTCGTCCTGCCCACCCAGTTCGTGCTCCCCAACGCGCCGCGGGAGGGGGTGGTGGTGAACCTGGCGACGCTGCGGCTCTTCTATTACCCTCCCCGCGCGGAGGGGGAGCCGCAGGTGGTCATCACCCATCCGATCGGTATCGGTCGCGAGGGTTGGAGGTCTCCCCTGGGGCAGATGCGCGTCACCCAGAAGATCGAGAACCCGACCTGGACCGCGCCCCAGTCCGTGCGCAGGGAGCATGCCAAGGCGGGCGACCCGCTTCCAGCGGTGGTGCCGGCCGGCCCGGACAATCCGCTTGGCGCCTATGCGATGCGCCTCAGCCGTCCCAGCTATCTGCTGCATGGCACCAACAAGCCCTTCGGCGTCGGCATGCGCGTCAGCCACGGCTGCATCCGGCTCTATCCGGAGGATATCGCCGAGCTGTTCCATGAGGTGCCGGTCGGGACCAAGGTGCACATCGTGAATCAGCCCTATCTGGCCGGCTGGCGCGACGGCGAGCTCTACCTCGAGGCGCATGCCCCGCTGGCGGAGGAGGCCAAGCGCTGGAAGGGCAGCCTCAAGCCCATGGAGAAGACGCTGAGCTCGAAGGCGCCCGACGACCCCGCGGCCGTCGACTGGGAGCGGGCCCAGCAGGTGGCTCGCGAGACGCGGGGTATCCCGGTTCCCATCTCGCCGGGCAGCCCCAGCCTCGACGACCTGGTGAGCCGCGCGCGGCGGGTGCCGCGCACGCCCCAGTGGCCGACGGCTCAAGGCCAGGAGAGCTGAGGGGCGACCGGATCCGCCCCTCAGGACGGCCCGATCCTGTCACGGTAAGACGCCAGGTCACCCCAGAAAGCGCCATCGCCATAGATGAAGCCGTCCCGCCAGGGACGCCCCCCACTCAACGACCGAGGCCGGAGGAGAGAAGACGTGGACATCGATGCATTGAATGCTGAGTACGGAATCGCCCAGTCGCTGCGGCTCGTCGAGGGCCGGGGCGGACTGCCGATGATCGAGATCGAAAACGGCCTGGCGAGCGCCCTGATCTCGCTCCATGCCGGCCAGGTGCTCGCCTTCCGCCCAGCCGAGGCGGCTCAGGATCTGCTCTTCCTGAGCGAGCGCGCCTATTTCGCGCCGGGCAAGGCGATCAAGGGCGGCGTCCCCATCTGCTGGCCCTGGTTCGGCGCCGATCCCGAGGGCAAGGGCCGACCCGCCCACGGCTTCGTGCGCAGCACGCCCTGGAGCCTGCTCGCAACCGGCGTCCTCGATGACGGCGCCACCCGCGTGACCCTGGGGCTGGCCGATGACGACAGCACCCGGGCGCTCTGGCCTCACCGCTACAACCTGAGGCTGGAGGTCACCGTCGGCTCCCATCTGCGGGTGGAGCTGATCACGCTGAACCGTGAGGACCGCCCGTTCACCATCACCCAGGCCCTGCACACCTATTTCAAGGTGGGCGACGCCACCCGTGCCCGGGTCCTCGGACTGGAGGGCTGCCGCTACATCGACAAGGCGAAGGACGGACATGACGCGGTCATCACCCAGGACGGGCCGGTCACCGTGTCCGGCGAGGTCAACCGCATCTATCAGAAGGTGCCGCCGGCGCTCGCCATCGAGGACCCGGCGCTGGGCCGGCGCCTGCGCATCGACTCCGAGAACAGCGCCACCTGCATCGTCTGGAACCCCTGGGTGGAGACGGCCAGGGCCATGGACGACCTGAACGACGAGGACTATCTCAGCCTGCTGTGCGTGGAGAGCGCCAACGCCGCCGATGAGGTGATCGAGGTCCCCGCCGGGGGCGAGGCCCGACTCGCCGCCGAATACCGGATCGAGCCGCTCTGATGCAGGTCGCCCGAGGGGGCGGGTCGCGACCCCAGCGCGGTGACCCCCGGCACCTTGATCCCGGCACCGCGGGCCCTGCCGCATCGCAATCATGACTGAGCCCGCGGACCTGACCGCCGCGGGCACCCGCCTGTGGCAGGACTGGCTGGACTGGGCCGCCGGGCAGGGCCTCGCGGCCCCCTGCGACCCCGCCTTCGAGGTGGTCCGCTCGCGGGTCTGGGAGGCCAGCGATTTTGTGGCGACGGCCGCCGCGCGCCACCCGGCCGCCTTCGCCGAGCTGCTGGAGAGCGGCGACCTGGGGCGCGGCTATGGCCCCGGCGACCTGAGCGGGCGCCTCGCCTCGGCCTTGCGCGACGTCGCGGACGAGTCCGCCCTGCATCTGACGCTCCGCCGCTTCCGCCGCCGCGAGATGATCCGGGTGATCTGGCGCGACATCGGCGATCTGGCGCCCCTGGACGAGACCCTGGAAGACCTCTCGGAGCTGGCGGACTGCTGCATCCGCCAGTCCCTGGACCTGCTCCACGCCTGGACCAGCGCCGAGCTCGGCACCCCCCGCGACCGCGCCGGGCGCGAGCAGCGCCTGCTGGTCATCGGCATGGGCAAGCTGGGGGCGCGCGAGCTCAATCTGTCGTCGGACATCGACCTGATCTTCGCCTTCCCCAGCCATGGTCAGACCGACGGCGGCCCCCGCGAGCTCGACAACGCGCGGTTCTTCACCCGGCTCGCCCAGCGCCTGGTCCAGGCGCTCAACACCCAGACCGCCGACGGCTTCGTGTTCCGGGTCGATACCCGGCTGCGCCCCTTCGGCGACTCCGGCCCGCTGGTCCTGAGCTTCGACGCCCTGGAGGACTATTACCAGTCCCAGGCCCGGGAGTGGGAGCGCTACGCCATGATCAAGGCGCGCGTCCTGGCGGGGGATCCGCACGACGTCCAGACCCTGGAGTCGATGCTCCGGCCCTTCGTATACCGCCGCTACCTGGACTTCGGCTCGATCGAGTCACTGCGCGACATGAAGCGCATGATCGACAAGGAGCTGCACAAGAAGGGCATGGAGGCCAACATCAAGCTCGGCCCGGGCGGTATCCGCGAGATCGAGTTCATCGGCCAGGTCTTCCAGCTGGTGCGCGGGGGGCGCGACCCCGACCTGCAGATCCGGCCGATCCGCCGGGTGCTGGCCCTGCTCGCCCCCAAGGGCCTGGTCCCGAGGGCCGAGGCCGAGCGCATGGATGCCGCCTATTGCTTCCTGCGCCTGGTGGAGAACCGCATCCAGGCCTTCCGCGACAAGCAGACCCACCTGCTCCCGAGCGACGAGCCCGGTCGGCTGCGGCTGGCGCGCTCCATGGGCTTCGCCGACTGGGTTGGCTTCGCCGCCGTGCTCGAGGAGCACCGCGCCCGGGTCCAGGCCCAGTTCGACCAGGTGTTCGCCGTCTCCGCCCAGGACAACGGCGCCCCCGCCGCTGGTGCTGCGGGCGAGGCGGACACCGCGCTTGCCTCGGTCTGGGCAGGCGCCAGGAGCACCGGCCGGGCCCAGGAGATCCTGGCCCAGGCCGGATTCGCCCAACCCAAGGCCGCGCTCGAGCGTCTCGCCGTCTTCCGCGAGACGGTGGCCCGCAAGGGACTGAGCACCAAGGGGGGGGAGCGGCTCAACCGGCTGATGCCCATGGCGCTGACGGCGATCGCGGGGAGCGACACCCCCGACCTGGCGCTGGAGCGGGTGCTGCGCGTGCTCGAGGCGGTGGTTCAGCGCACCGCCTACCTGGCCATGCTGATCGAGCGTCCCCAGGCCCTCGCCCAGCTCGCCCGCCTCGCCGGGATGAGCCCCTGGATTACCGACCAGCTCGCCCGCCAGCCGCTGCTGCTCGACGAGCTGATCGACCCCCGCCGACTCTTCGAGCCCCTGCACCGTGCCGAGCTCGACGCCGAGCTCGACGCCCTGCTCACACCGGTCGACGCGGAGGACCTGGAGCAGCAGATGGAGCGGCTGCGCCAGTTCGCCCACGGCAACATGCTGCGGGTGGCCGCCGCCGACCTTACCGGCGTGGTGCCGCTGATGAAGGTGAGCGACTATCTCACCGAGATCGCGGAGGTCACGGTGTCGCGGGTGCTGGCGCTCGCCTTTGCCCATCTGGCCGCCCGCCACGGCCGCCCCCAGGGGCTGGCCGACGGGGAGACCGGCATGCTGGTGCTCGGCTACGGCAAGCTCGGCGGCATCGAGCTCGGGTACGGCTCGGACCTGGACCTGGTGTTCGTGCACGGCAGCGCCGAGGGCCAGGCCGAGACCGACGGGCCCAAGCCCATCAGCCACGAGCAGTTCTTCAACCGGCTGGGTCAGCGGGTCATTCACATGATGAGCACGCGCACGCCGGCGGGCATCCTCTACGAGGTCGACATGCGCCTGCGCCCCGACGGCAACAAGGGAATGCTGGTCCGCTCGCTGCCGTCCTTTATCGACTATCAGGAGGGCCAGGCCTGGATCTGGGAGCATCAGGCACTGACGCGGGCCCGCCCGGTGGCGGGCGACACCCGACTGGCGGCGCCTTTCGGCGCGGCGCGCCGCGCCATCCTCTGCCGTGGGCGCGACCCGGACAAGCTGCGCGCCGAGGTCCGCTCCATGCGCGCCAAGATGCGCGGCAACCTGGACAAGACCGGTCAGGGGCGCTTCGACCTCAAGCAGGGGGCGGGCGGTATTGCCGATATCGAGTTTATGGTTCAATACTCGGTCCTTCGTTGGGCCGCGGACTATCCGGATCTCGCTGACTGGACCGACAATATCCGCATCCTGGAGACCCTGGAGCGGCACCGGCTGCTTCCCGGCGACGCGGCGGCGGACCTTACCCGGGCCTACAAGTCACTGCGCGCCGCCTATCACCGCAGCGCGCTGCAGGAGCAGCCCAAAACGGTCCCGGACGACCAGCTGCTCGACGAGCGCGGGCGCGTCCAGGCGCTCTGGGGGCAGCTCCTGGAGGATTGACGGGGCCCGGGATGGCGTTCATGCAACCGGCCCCGGCCGAGCAACCCGGCGCCCCAGCGGCGCAATGACACCAATCGGGGCCTGCGCGTCCCACCCAGGCGGAGTAGCAAATGGCGACGATGGCGGACCGTGACGGCCTGATCTGGCTGGACGGGGAGATGGTGCCCTGGCGCGAGGCCAAGACCCACGTGCTGACCCACACACTGCACTACGGGATGGGGGTGTTCGAAGGTGTCCGTGCCTATCAGACCGAGCGGGGTGCCGCCATCTTTCGACTGCGCGACCACACCGAGCGGCTCTTCAATTCCGCCCACATCCTGGGGATGCCCATGCCCTGGGACCGCGACACCATCAACGAGGCCCAGCGGGCGGTGGTGCGCGAGAACGCGCTCGCCTCGGCCTACATCCGACCCATGTGCTTCTATGGCTCCGAAGGCATGGGCCTGCGCGCGGACAATCTGCAGGTCCACTGCATGGTGGCCGCCTGGGAATGGGGGGCCTATCTGGGGGAGGACAACATGAAGAACGGCATCCGCATCAAGGTGTCGTCCTTCACCCGCCACCATGTGAACATCACCATGTGCCGGGCCAAGGCCAACGGCAACTACATGAACTCGATGATGGCGCTCCAGGAGGCCCTGCGCGACGGTTACGACGAGGCCCTGCTGCTGGACGCCTCCGGCTACGTGATGGAAGGCAGCGGCGAGAACGTCTTCATCGTGCGCGACGGCACCCTCTACACGCCCGATCTCACCTCGGCACTGGACGGCATCACGCGGCGCACCGTCATCACCCTGTGCGGCGAGCTGGGCCTCCCGGTGGTCGAGAAGCGCATCACCCGCGACGAGGTCTATATCGCAGACGAGGCCTTCTTCACCGGCACGGCCGCGGAGGTGACCCCGATTCGGGAGGTCGACGGGCGCGCGATCGGGCGCGGTGGACGCGGTCCCATCACCGAGCGCCTGCAGGGGCTCTATTTCGACCAGGTCCACCGGCGGCGCGACGAGCACCCGGAGTGGCTGACCCTGGTGTGAGCCCTCGGCCCAAGGGCGCATCACCGGCCTCAACTAGAACCCATCGACTCGGAGACGACCATGTCAGAGGCGGCGATTGCAACCAAGACCCAGCAGCGGGCCGTCGAGGTCCATGGCTCCGACCTGCCGCTCTCGTGCCCGCGGCCCCAGGATACCCTCTGGAACATGCACCCCCGCGTCTACCTGCCCATCGAGGACGAGCCGACCAGAGAAGCGGTCTGCCCCTATTGCGGGGCCCGGTATCGGTTGGTGGATTAGCGGTTGGGGGCGGTGTTGAAATCGGTGGATGCGCTTCGTTCATCCTCCGCTTATCCACCGTGCGCGCTATTTCGGGGCCTGGCTGGAGGGCTGTGAGGCGACCATCTCGGGCAGGGCGTCCTGGAACTGGCCGAACCAGGTCATGATGGGCACCACGGACGGCAGGATGAGAAAACCCAGCTGATAGGCCAGGGCCAGGCCCTCGTATCCCCAGGCGCTGAATCCCATCAGCTCCCGCGCCTGCTCGCCACCGATGTCGAAGGCCAGGATCTTCAGGATCTCGGTCCCGATCCCGAAGACCTGGACGGCGAGGAGGATGGACATCCCAATCACCCAACGCAGGATCTTGGCGCCGTCCTCGGCGGGAGTCGCCAGCACCAGCGCCGTATAGAGCGGCACACAGTAGCCGTACTTCAGAGGATTGAGGTCAAACAGGAGATCGCCCGTCGCCTCGCCGCCGCCCGACGGGGCCGAGACCTGGATCCGCGTGATCACCGACAGGGCGTTGCCCACCTGCTCGACGCGCTCGATGAGGGCCGGAAACAGCCAGGTCATGAGCGCATCGACGAGCGAGGCCAGGGGCGCGGTGAACAGGATGGATAGGAAATACCAGGCGCCGAAACACACCGGCAGCCACAGGAGCACCCTCAGGATGAAGCCATTGAGCGCGCTCATCCTAGGTGGCTGGCTCGGGTAGGGGCGAACTGCGGCCGGCCGATACCCAGCGCAGCCAGAGCAGGAATACGACCAGCACGTCGAGCATGATCAGGGCCTGCCACAGGTAGAGATGGGCCCACTCGAAGGCCGTCTGGCTCCACTGGCCGAGATAGAAGAGGGTGATGATGCGCAGCAGGTTGAGCGCCTGCACCGTCATCATCCCGAAGGCGATTCCGACCAGCTTCGCCTTCCAGGGCGCGGGAAAGGCCAGCATGGCGGCGGCAAGGATGATGCCGGCCTCGATCCCGTTGCAGCCGGCCTCGATGGACACGGCAAATCCGCTGACCGTGCTCCAGATGACCTTGCCCTGCGACAGCACCTGATCATCCCAGAGCTGGATGATCGCCGCGCTCAGCCAGGCGATGCCCGAGGTGAAAGGGATCACCACCGCCTGCTGGACCAGGGGTGTCAGCTCAGCGGCGAAGAGGCCAACGACGAGCAGCAGGAAGATGAGAAAGAATCGCATGGGTTGCCGGGGCAGAAGTGGCCAGCTGATTCGTCGCAGTTGCCAGGAGCGCGGTGCTTGGGGGCCCGGGTTAGCGCCCGCCGCTGCGGGGCTTCCACCCTGGGGGATTGTGCCCTCAGCGGTGCGGAAGCATCCCCTCTTCTATCACGAAATCGACGATCCTGGGCAGACCCTCGCCGCTCTTGAGGTTGGTGAACACGAAGGGTCTGTCGCCGCGCATCCGCCTGGCGTCGCGCTCCATCACCTCCAGGGAGGCGCCCACGTGTGGGGCCAGATCGATCTTGTTGATCACCAGCAGGTCGGAGCGGGTGATGCCGGGGCCGCCCTTGCGCGGGATCTTCTCCCCCTCGGCCACGTCGATCACATAGAGGGTGAGATCCGCCAGCTCCGGGCTGAAGGTGGCGGCGAGGTTGTCGCCGCCGCTCTCGATGAAGATCAGATCCAGATCCGGGAAGCTCGCCTGGAGGTCTTGCACCGCGGCCAGGTTCATGGAGGCGTCCTCGCGGATGGCGGTGTGGGGACAGCCGCCGGTCTCCACGCCGATGATGCGCTCGGGCTCCAGGGCCTGGGAACGGATCAGGAACTCGGCATCCTCGCGGGTATAGATGTCGTTGGTCACCACCGCAATCTGGTAGCGGCCGCGCAACTGCTTGCACAGCGCGTCGAGCAGTGCCGTCTTGCCGGAGCCCACCGGACCGCCGACGCCCACCCGCAGGGGGGATGATTCAGCCATTGGTACCTCCATCGCCGTGTCTCTGGTCGCCTTTGCGGTTCATGGTCGGGACCTCCAGTGGCCTCTGGGTCAGGATCGGAACAACCGGGTGTACTGGGTCTCGTGGGCACTGCTCCCGATGGCCAGGGCCGGGCTGCAGGCCCCGATCTCCTCGTCCGTCAGGGTCAGGGCCAGATCGAGCGCGGCGGGCAGCCGCCCCGCGAGGCGCGCCAGTGCCTGCTGGCCCTGGGTCTGGCCGAGGGGGACGATCTTGACCGCCGCGAGCACCAGGTTCTCCAGCCAGGACCAGGCGTAGCCCGCGGCGGCCGGTCGGGGCGCGATCCCGAAGGCCGTCGAGGCGTAGGCGAAGCCGGTCAACTGGCTGCGGGCGAGCAGACCCCGGCGCTCGCGGGCACCCTCGACCCCCCAGGCGACGAGCAGGTCCGCCAGGGCGCGGCCGCGGTTGGACTCCTCGGCACGCAGCTCGGCGCTCTCGCGGCAGGCCAGCAGCAGATCGGTCCAGACTGCCAGCGACCGGTCGTCCGAGCCCTCGGCGGCCGCGCGCAGGCGAATCAGCAGGGGCAGATCGACCCGCGCCAGGGCGCTCTGGAGCTGATCGGTAAGCCAATCCTCCAGATCGGCGAGTGAGCGGATCCAGCCCGACTCCACCGCCCACTCGATGCCCTGGGAGTAGGTGAAGCCGCCAACCGGCAGCGAGGGGCTCACGAGCTGCAGGAGCCGCAGCAGGGCCTGGGTCGGGTCAGTCCCCATGGTGGTCATGGGTATGGCCGTGATGCTCTCCCTCGCCCTGACCGGGCGCCCGGACGTCATAGGCGCCCGGCTCCGGCTCGAAGGCCGCCTGCTCGACCCGCACCCTCAGGCCGAGACCGCTCACCAGGCGGTCGAGCACCTGGTCGTGCAGGTAGGAAAGCCTTCCGGCCTCGATCTGAAGGGCCACGTGACGATTGCCGAGGTGATAGCAGGCGCGGGCGAGCAGCAGCCGGTCGCTCGTCTCGGCGCGGGACAGGGTCTCGAGGGCGGCCCGGACCCGAACCTGGAGCCCTTCATCGGACTCCAGCCCGTCGCCATCCGCGAGCAGGGTCCCGCGCGGCAGCAGGATGCCGGCGGGGCGGCCGTCGTCCAGGCTGACCCGCAGCCGGCTGCGGGCACGCTGATCCAGGCTCAGAGTGACCGTGGGGGCCAGATCGGGCGCGACCGGGATCTTGCGGATCAGCCGGATCATTCGCGCACCACGGCGCCGTCCGCGCTCGCCAAATCCAGCTCCGGCGCAACCGGGCCCGGCGGATAGACACGGATGTCCCCGCTTTGGAGTCGGACCTCGACCCGGTCCCATTGGTCCGCCACCAACCCCAGGACCACTTGGGTGTCCCGCTCCGTGAAGACCCCATGGTGACTGACGCGGTAGGTCAGGGTCCCGTCGCGAGCGGCGATGTGGTGATCCACCCCGGCGGTCGGCAGCCCAAAGCCGCGGGCCTTGAGCCGGAACAGGGCTGGATCCTCCCCTCCCATCCAGTAGAGGATGACGGCGGCCTCGTCCGCCTCGACCCGCAGCACCCGGGGCATCGGGTCGAGCTCGCCCGCCCGCACCAGGTCCTGGGCATTGTCGTTGACGGGTGTCGCCAACAACACGCCGACAAGCATCACGAGGGCCACCAATCCATAGGCGAGCCCGGTGACGACCGGGTGTTTCAATGGGGCCATTGCTGGCAGTGGGCGCTCGGCCATGGCGGCCTCCCGCTCGGGCACCCGCAGGACCCAGTAGTAGAGGACCAGGGCGATCCCATACGCAAAGACGCCCGACCAGATGACGTCCGAGAGGAAATGATCCCCGGCGACCATGCGCCCGATCCCGATCAGGGTGCCGAGGGCGATGGAGCCCGCGAGGGCCGCCCACGCCAGGCGCGGCCGGCGCCGCCGCCAGATCAGGAAGAAGACCCCCAGCATGTAGCCGACGGAGCTGTGACCGCAGGGGAAGGATTTGCCCTTACCCCGCTCGCCGATCATCAGGGGCGGCAGATAGTCCTTGGTGCCGCCCAGGGCCTCCACCTGATTGGGACGCGGCCGCCCCCACTGGCTCTTGAAGACGCCGTTGACCGTGAGACCCGGTCCGATCAGCGCGGCGGCGATGACCAGGATGGCGTAGAGCCGGACGCGGCGCGGCCGTGACCACAGGTTTCCCGCCGCCAGCACCAGGAGCCCTCCCAGCATGACCACCCCGATAAGGAGCGGCGAGGCCACATAGAGAAAGGACCAGAGTGGCTCGCCCGCCTGGTACCAGGGGTCATCCAGACCGGGGTGGTAAAAGATGGACGCCGCCCGGATGTCGAGATCCGACATCCAGAAGGGCAGGGTGCCGAGCAGGGCGATGACGGCGAGGACCCAGACCTGGGTGAGCCATTCGCGGCGCGGCGGTCCGGAATCTTGCATGGGATCCGCGCCCTGATGGAATCGGTGCCGGGTGAGACCGCTGCCGGTCGGAGCCGGCGCCTCTGTCGAAGGGGTCGGGGACGTCCCGGCGGGGGACGTCCAGGGGCCTTTCAGCGGGGGTTACCAGGTCAGGGTCTGGGTGCCGTCCTTGAACAGGAGCTCGCCGGTCAGGTCGGGGTTACCGACCTTGAGCCCCTCCAGGAGATCGGCCTCCGTCACGCCGTAGTGCTTCATGCACATGGGGCAGACGATGACTTGGGTGCCCTTGCCAGCCAGATCGGCGATGGCCTTCTGCTGGTCGGCGAATTTTTCCGCATTGGCCTTGGAGGCCAGGTTGACCCCCTTGTCGTTGAGAAAGAGGGTCAGCGGATGACCGCGCTCCATCTGCTTGGTGCCGAAGTTCAGCGCCATGTTGGCGCGGTGGCCGTCATCTGTCGTCAGGTTGATGAACAGGGGGTCAGAGCCGCCCGCGACCGCCGGGACGGCGGCGGCAAGGACCAGGCCCAGTGCAAGCATCAGTTGGCCAAGGCGTTTCATCCGGATTCTCTCCTCTGGGTTTATAGGGGCCGCTATCTGACCGTGAAAGGCGCGGCGAGTCAACGCCCCGTCGCGGCCCGTGCTCGGGGGGCATCAGCCCGCTTCTTCCGCCATCTCAAGCGCCTCCGGGGCCGGCTGATAACCGAGCTTGGCGGAGATTTCGGCCCCGGCGGCGACCAGGTCGGCGACCCAGGCGAGACGGCGGCGCTCGATGGGGGCGGAGACCGACAGGCCGCCGCTCACGTTGCCGGTCCCGTCGTGAAGCAGAACGCCGATGCAGCCGACGTCGATCTCCGCCTCCTCGTCGTCCAGGGCATAGCCTTGGGCCAGGGAGCGGGCACACACCTCGGCGAGCCGCGACGGGTCGGTGATGGTGTTGCGGGTGTAGGCGGGTAGGTTGGTGCGCTGGGCATAGGCGCGGATCCCGTCCTCGCCCGCGGCGCCCAGCATCAGCTTGCCGACGGCCGTGACGTGCAGGGGCGCCCGGGCGCCCACCAGCTGCTGGACATGGACCATCCGGTTGGGTGTCGCCTTCTCGATATACACCACCTCATCGCCCTCGCGGATGGTGAGATTCACCGACTCGCCCAGCTTGTCCCTCAGGGCCTCCATCACCGGCAGTGCCAGGGCGCGCATGTCCACGTTGCCGTGCAGTCGCACCCCGAGCTGCAGCAGCCGCAGCCCCAGTCGGTAGCGGCCGCCCGAGTCTTTCTCGACGAACCGGTTCTGGATCAGCGAGGCCAGGATTCGATGAGTGGTGGAGGCATGCAGGCCGGTCTCGGCGCTCAGGATCTTGAGGGTCACCGGCCCCGGATAGCGGGCGAGGGCATCGAGCAGGGCGGCGGCGCGGTCGATCACCTGAATGCGGGCGCCGGAGGGTTCGTCGCTGATAGACACGGCAATATCACGATGCGGAAGAGGTTGCGGAAGTATCTCACAGGGGCGCCCGCGTTGTGCATCGACCGGGCCGCGGTTCGCGCGGACTTTTCTCGAAGGCGCTTCCATCCCGCGAAGCGACCTGGGGCCATGTTCCGTATCGTGAAAACCCGTCCTGCGGGCGCAAGATCGGCCATTGCGGCTTTGAGATCAAGAGCCTGCGTAATGATCGGTCGAGGCAGTCCAAGCATTCCGTATTGTGGTAATCAATCTGCATTGTGAAATTTTTCGCTCGCGTCTAAGTTTGCGTCAACCCCGGGCAACGGACCCGGCCGAATTCAACTCGATCAGCGGAGCGACACGACCATGACCACTGCCACCCAGACCCCGAGCGCCACCCCCGACTTCTGCACCGGGATGCTGCACTTCGCCGCGCCGGGCGCGGAATTCGCCACGCACGCCTCCCGTCCGGCCATTGCCGAGGGCGAGCACGGCATCCGCGAGGTGGACGCGGCCGCGGTCTATCAGACCCAGCTCATGGCCGATGCCCTGCGCTACACCACGCTCCAGCTCTGTGCGTCGAAGGAGTCCGGCCACCCCGGCGGTTTCGCCAGCTCGGCGGATGCCTATGCGGCGCTGGTGATGCTCGGCCACACCAACATCGTGACCGAGGTGGGGCACCATGCCCCGGGCTTCTACAGCGCCATGTTTCTGGACGGCTCGCTCGGAGCCATGGGCATTCACACCATGGAGCAGCTCCAGACCCGCTTTCGCGAGCGCGACGGCCTGCTCGGGCACCTGTCCGGCGCCATCCCGGGTCTGCTCGCCCCCGCCGGCCCCCTGGGTCAGGGTCAGCATTTCGCCATGGCCGGAGCCTATCTGAACCGGGACAAGCTCTTTCCCTGCACCATCGGCGACGGGGGTCTGGGGGAGCCCTACATCCTCTCGGCCATGAAGCACTTCCATACCAGCTATCCGGAGGTGACCAACTTCCTGCCGGTGCTGGTGTGGAACGGCTTCAGCCAGGAGCATCACTCCATGGTGTCCTTGATGGACAACGAGCAGATGACCGCCTTTTGGCGCGCCCACGACTTCGAGCGGGTGATCCTGATCGACGCCAAGGACTTCGACGACGCCGGCCAGGAAGGCGCCTATGTGGACAGCACCCGGTTCGGGCCCGAGGCGCGCCGCGCCTTCACCCGAGCGGTGCTGGAGGGCGTGAAGGCGGCGGCCGACTCGGCCATGTCCGGCACCCTGACCGCGGTGATCGTCAAGCAGCTCAAGGGTGCCGGGGTGCATGCCAGCGGCGCCAAGTCCCACAACCTCTATCCCGGTGACAATGCCGCCAAGCCCAACATCGCCGCCGCCTTGGAGCGCGGTGCCCTGGCCCCGCAAGCCTGGGCCCTGGTGCGCACCAATATGTCCCGCGCCGGCGGCGGTCCCGCCGGTCAGACGGTGGTGACCGAGCACGAGCGCGAGCTGGTCGCGATCGGCACCCTGCCGACCCGCGACTTCGCCCCCGGCGAGAAGGCGGTGCCGGCCTCCGCCATGGCCGAGATGGTGGCCGAGCTGGGACGGCGCGACCCGCACTTCGTGGTGACCAACGCCGACGGCAACGAGGCGTCGAACATGAAGGTCATCAACGAGGCGATGAAGATTCGCCATCCCACGGAGGACGGGCTCTACAACCAGTCGCCGGAAGGCCAGGTGTACGAGCCCCTGAACGAGGACGCCTGCGCCGGCTTCGCGGCGGGTCTGGCCCTGTTCGGCGGGCGCTCGTTGTGGCTCTCCTACGAGAGCTTCGCCATCAACGGCTGGCCCATCGTGCAGACCGTGGCCCAGGCCATGGCCGAGCTGCGCCGCAAGACACCCGCGGTGATCTCCATGTTCACCGCCGGGGCCCTGGAGCAGGGACGCAACGGCTGGACCCATCAACGCCCGGAGATCGAGAACTATATCGGCGGCCAGATGCGCAACGGCAACTCGTATCTGCTCTATCCGGCGGATGCCAACATGATCCAGGCGGCCTACGGCTGGGCCCTGGAGCAGTCGAACAAGTGCATCAGCATCGTGGCGTCCAAGTCCGCCCTGCCCGTCTACACCACCGCGGAGCAGGCGCGGGAGGCCATCGAATCGGGCGCCGCCATGCTCTATGAAACCGCCGGCAGCGGCGCGCGGGCCGACGTGGTGTTCGCGGTGACCGGAGACATGGTGCTGCTGCCGGTGTTCGAGGCCAAGGACCGGCTGGAGTCCGCGGGTCGGAAGGTGCGCATCGTCGCCGTGGCGAACCCGCGCCGACTGTATCGGCCGCGCGACGTGGCCTGGTCCCACAGCGCCGAGGCCGACGGCCGATTCATGGACGATGCCCGCTTCCAGGCCCTGTTCGACGCCAACGCCCTGATCGGGGTGAGCGGCGGCGGGACCGTCGCCCTGGAGCCCGTGATGCTGCGCACCCGTGCCGCCGCCCGCGACCTGTTCGGCTGGCAGCGCGGCGAAACCACCGCCAGCCCCGCCGAGCTGATGGCCTACAACGGCATCAGCGGCGAGACCCTGGCCGAGCGCGCCCTGGCCATGTCCGGCGGGGCCGCCATGGACCAGGCGGCCTAAGGATCCCGCCTTAGGACCGGGGCAAGGCGGACGCCCGTAAGGGCGCTCCGCCTTGGCTCCAATGACCTCAACGGAGGAACCACCCTCGGCGTTCCACCCTACCGCAGGCCTGCAACCATGACCGACCCGATCCCAAAGATCATCGCCATCGACGACGACCCCACCGGCTCCCAGACCGTTCACGGCTGTCTACTGCTGACCCGCTGGGACCCGGCCACCCTGCGCGACGCGCTCCTGGACGACTCGCCGCTGTTCTTCATCCTGAGCAATACCCGCGGCATGAGCGCGCCGCAGGCGGCGGCCGTTACCCGGGAGATCTGCGTCAACCTCAGGTCCGCATTGGACGCGCTCTCGGCGGAGGGTCACGCGATCGCGCCGGTGGTGGTCAGTCGCTCCGACAGCACCCTGCGGGGCCATTACCCGGTCGAGACCGACGTGATCGCCGAGGAGCTGGGGCCTTTCGACGCCCACTTCCTGGTCCCGGCCTTCTTCGAGGGCGGGCGCATCACCCGCGACGGGGTCCACTACCTGCTGGTGGACGGCGAGCCGGTTCCGGTGAATGAAACCGAGTTCGCCCGCGATTCGGTGTTCGGGTTCAAGCACGCCTTTCTGCCGGACTATGTGGCGGAAAAGACCGGGGGGCGCACCCCGGCGGACCAGGTGGTGCGCTTCGGGCTCACCGACGTACGCGGGGACGTCGGCGGGCGCCTGCGGGCGCTGAACGGAAACGCCTGCTGCGTGGTCGACGCCGAGCGCCAGTCGGACCTGGACGGCTTCGCCCGTCAGGTGCTCGCGGCGGCGGGAGACGGCAAACGTTTCCTGTTCCGCAGCGCCGCAAGCCTGCTCACCGCGCTCGCCGCCCTGCCCCCCCAGCCGGTGGCGCCGGCCCAGATGTCCCGCTTCGTGCGCGACGGCCGACCCGGGGTGGTGCTGATGGGGTCACACGTGGCGACCTCCTCGCGCCAGCTCGAGCGCCTCATGGCCGACACGGACGCGATGCCGATCGAGGTGGACGTCGATCGCCTGGTCAGCGACGAGGATGGGCTCTGGGCGAGCATCCAGTCCCAGATTCAAGCCGCCCGGCGCGAGCACCGGGGGATGGTCCTCTACACCAGCCGCGGCGAGCGCCAGTTCGCCAGCACCGCCGAGCGCCTGGCATTCGGCGAGCGGGTCTCCGCCTTCCTGATGCGGATCGTCCGCGAGCTGCCCGAGGACATCGGCTTTCTGATCAGCAAGGGCGGCATCACCTCCAACGACACCCTGAGCCAAGGACTTGCACTGCGCACCGCGCGGGTCCTGGGCCAGGTGCGCGCCGGCTGCTCGGTGGTGCGCTGCCCCGCCGACCACCCGCGCTTCCCCAACCTGCCGGTCGTCATCTTCCCCGGCAACGTGGGCGGTCCCGAGGCCCTGGCAGAGGTCTACGGCATCTTGAGCCGATCCAAGCTCGACACATCCGCAGCCGCGTAGGGCGGGAAAGCAACAGCGCAGTTGGGAGTCCACCAATTGGACGAGCGCCTGCATGCCATCGAGGCGCAACTTGCCTCGGCTCTCCAACGTTAGGTCGAGGGCGTTGCGGTGGCAGCCTCGTATGATGGGACGCCGAATCGGCGGGATGCGCTGCGCTTTCCCGCCCTTGTATGTTCTGCTCCGAAGGGACGTGAGTGAGCGCGCCGTGTTGACGCCGACGACCGCGATCTCCCCGTCGGCGAATGCGGGCTCGCGGTCGGCGGCGATGTGGCGCCGGTAATTGCCGAGCGGGTTCAAGAGGCGCTCCCAGGCGCGATACAAGGGAACGTCGTGGTTGCCGGGGACGACGACCTGCGGCTGGGGCAGACGTGCCAGAAATTCGCGCGCCTCCTCGAATTCAGGCGAAGGGCGTGCGCCGCGCCGCCTCCGCACCGTCGATCCACAGGCGCACCTGCAGGAAGGGATAGCGGCGCGGGGCGGCGATTGTCGCCCACACGAACGCCGGCCACTTGCCACGGCCAAGTCGCCGCTGCTGGTTCTTCCGATTGCGCACGATGTCTGGATAGAGGCCGAGGCTGGAATGAGTCGCCGCCCACAGGACCTCGCCGCCCGCCGTCAACAGGGTCGAGGCCTCCGCCCCCGGGACCAGGATGACCGGCGGCGGGTCGGTGATCGCCGCCGTCATCCTCGCGGGTGCGTCCGCCGACTCCTGCCCGCAACCCGCGATGAGCAGCGCGAGCAGCAGCGCGCGGCAGCTCCCCAATGGCCGGATGAGTCGCCATCCGGTGCCAAGGCAATGGTTTCGCGCTTGGTTGAGCATGCCAGCACATACGCAGGGGGCGTGCCATGGGACGACCCGGCTTCCCTGACCGACTTCGGGCGTGCATGTCGGCGTCTCTCGCCACGCCGATTGATGTCGAAGTCCAGTGGTGTGTGGTGCCTATCGAAGTCGTTGAGCGACAGGCAGTCGCAGTGCCGGCGCTCCACATCAGGCCGCGCGCTCTGGTGGCGGGTAAGCGCGGCTGGTTCAACGATCTACAGGGTCTTATGCGGCGGGAACGGACATGGCGACCCGGTACCAGTGCGCTGTCGCGGAAATGTCCATGTATTTTGTGAACAATACTTGTTCGCGGGTAGTAGAGTCTCAACTAGGAGGTCGTGCACGACGAGATCGGCACTCACTAACCCAACCCAAAGAGGATTGACTGATGAACAAGTACTTGGTGTCCGCAGCCGTCGCGATCACCTTCGGCGCCGCCGCACTGGTCGGAACCGCGCAAGCCGACTCGAGCGGCTACAAGAAATACTGGGGAGGCGCTTACAAGAACTACGCTCAGTGCCTCAAGACCAGACCCGTGAAGTTCGACGGCACCATCGTCGACGCCGCTGTAGCAACTCCCGAGCTCAGTATTCTCACCGATCTGGTGGTTCAGGCCGGCCTTGACGACGCGCTCAGTCAACCGGGCAATCTGACGGTGTTCGCTCCCACGGATGAGGCCTTTCTTGCGATTCCGGATGACGTACGGATGGCGATCGTCGACGACCCGGATGTTCTGGCGGGAGTACTGACCTACCATGTGGTCGGAGGGCCCGTTGACCCGCGGCGCAGCGTGATCATCCGCAAAGTCCCCTCGCTGCAAGGTCAAAGTCTGTTCCTGAGCTTCGACAAGACCCCGCAGATCAATCAGTCGAGCACCAGCTGCCAGGCGGTTCGCACGACCAACGGCACGGTGTGGATCATCGACAGCGTGCTGTTGCCCCAGTTCTTCCCCGCCGCGTCCTGATCCCCGGCTCGCGGCCGCCACCGCGTGCGGCCGCCGCTCGCTACCCGCGGTGAGCGGGGTAGAGGGTAGGACGGGCAAAGCGAAGCGTGCCCATCGCCTGGTTCGCCCAAGTCGATGGGCACGGCGCGTAAAGGCATCGGTGGCTCTGCATCCGCCGTCGCCGACGCGACTTCGCCCATCCTACGGCTCTCCATCCCGCCGTCGTTGTGTCGCAGGCCGGGCGCAACGGCCGCTATCTCCGGCCGGGTCCTCTTGGTCAGTCGACCGGCGTCAGGTTAGTTGAGGTCGCGATAGAGGTTGCGGTCCTGGAGGTAGGCGAGTCGTGGACGGATCTTCGTGGACCAGGGCAGGGCGGCAAAGTTGCGCCACCCGTCTTTATCGGGGTTGGCATCCTTGGTCTCGACATCGACGTCGGCGATGTCTTCGTTCATCACGCCGTCGTTGTTCAGGTCGAGCGACTGGGGCGGCGGGGTGATGGTGCCGCCGGTAAAGGCGTAGTTGTACTGGCCGACAAAGCCCTCCCAGATGTTGCGCACCTGAGTGGAGGGCGGCAGCCCGGCGGTGGCGGGGTCGGAGTCCGGATTGGCCAGGATGTTTCCGGCGCGTACGCTGCGCGACCCAGTGCGGCAAAGCAACGTGCCGCCTCTATCCACTGGCGCCCCCGCGTTGCCGCTCAACCGGCTTTCGGCTTATGGTCTGCGCGCCCGACGCGTCGCCATCACTGATTTGAAGCAGCAGCCGCGCCGGTCGCCTCACACAGCGATGATTGAAGGACTAGGCTGGTGAGTCTGCGTCCAAGCAGGTGCAATGGGAGCCGGGCCCGGCGAACAGGCCCAGGACGCGACGAAACCTGATGCCAAGTTCCTTGGGCGAGGGCGCGCCCAAGACAAGAAGGGAAGCGTAAGCCGATCCCTGGCACGCGCGGCCCTCGTGGCAAGTTGCTCACGGGGGCCGCGAACCGGGGGGGCTAGTGCCGGATGATCACGGTTTCGAGATATTCCCCGGGCACCACCAGCGACTCAGGCCCGGCGACGTTCCGCGACTCGAGCAGCTTCACCAGGTCGGCATGGAGCCGGCCCTGTCCATCGACGTCCAGCGCACCGAAGGCCTTGTGCACCGGACCGTAGTAGGTGCGGAAGACATCGATCCAATGCTCCGCGGAGCGATAGCGGAAGTTGAAGGTCCGGCGGTCGCAGCGGATGTCGTCGGCATGGCGGCCGAACAACTCGACGAGGTAGCTCTCGTCGCCCCAGCGCGCCGGTGAGGGGACATCAGCGGGCGGCGGCACATGGCTACCAACCACGCGAAACAACTCGCCGATGAATCCCTCCGGCGTCCAGGCGGCCAAGGCGACGCGTCCGCCGGGGCGAACCACCCGCAGCAGCTCGGCCGCGGTGCGCTCGTGATTGGGCGCGAACATGGCGCCGAAGGTGGAGAGGGCCACATCGAAGCTGCCATCGGAAAAGGGCAGCGCCTCGGCGTCGGCGATGCGGAAATCCACCGTCAGGCCATCGGCTTGGGCACGAGCCGCGGCCTTGTCCAGAAGGTGCGTTACATAGTCGGTGGAGGTCACCGCGGCGAAGCGACGGGCCGCGGCCAAGGTGGCATTGCCGTTCCCGGCGGCGACATCGAGCACCTGCTCGCCGGCGCACACATTCGCAGCCTCGGCAAGCGACTCCCCCACGATCTGCAACGTGATGCCAATGACGGCGTAGTCGCCGCTCGCCCAGGTGGCCTGTTGTCGCTGTTTGATTGCCTCGAGGTCCGGGGGCGGGGGAACCGCGGTGGTCTGGGGGATGAGTTGGTTGGTTGGGCAGGGCTGGAACTGAGCGTTCATCGTGAGTCTCCCGTGGATTGGTGGCGTCTGGGGTGAGGAGGGCGCCAGCACCCGTTTTTCCGACGACGCCATTTTTTCGCGGGGCGCGGCTTGATGCTTTACCGCAAATCCTGCAACTTTGCTCGAGCGTCCGCCGTTGAGCCTTGGCTCAATGAGGCTGCCATGGGCGAGTTGCGCGTGCCGGTAGGAGGTACCGCCATGAGTCGAGACACCCTCTCGGACCTATTGCGCGCCGTTCGCCTGCGTGGGGCTGTCTTCTACTACGTCAGCAACTGGAGGGATTGGGCGGCCCAGGCGCCGCCAGCGCGAGAGATCGCGCCGGCGGTCATGCCCGGTGCCGAGCACGTGATGGAGTTCCACATGGTCGCCAAGGGCAGCGGCTGGGCGGCCGTCAGCGGTCTGGCGCCGGTGCGCCTGGAGGCCGGCGACATCGTCGTCTTTCCCCACGGCGACGCCCACGTGATCTCGAGCGCCCCGGGGCTGGAGCCCGAGCGGATCGAGGCCGATTGGGTCTTCGCCACGCGCCATGAGCCAAAGCCCATGGCCATCGCCTTTCACCACGGCGTCAGGGAGCCCGGGAATCCTGCACCGATCGCCGAGGCGGACAGCATCCTCGTATGCGGCTTCCTCGGTTGCGATCTGCGGCCCTTCAATCCACTGGTGTCCGCCCTGCCGCGCCTGCTACACCTTCCCGCCGCGCGCGCTGGCGATTGGATCGCCCGTGTCATCGACCAGGCGGCCCAGGAGTCGACCGACCGTCGCCCCGGTTCGGATGCGGTGCTCGAGCGACTGGCCGAGATGATGTTTGTCGACACGGCCAGGCGTTATCTCGACGATCTGCCGCAGGACGCGACCGGGTGGCTCGCGGGCCTGCGCGATCGGTATGTGGGCCGCGCACTCGCCCTGCTGCACGACCACCCCGAGCGCGCCTGGACCATCGAAGACCTCGGGCATGAGGTTGGCCTGTCGCGTTCCGCCCTGCACGAGCGCTTCGTGCAGTTCGTGGGGCAGCCCCCGATGCATTACCTTGCCAACTGGCGCGTTCAGGTCGGCTCGCGACTTCTGCGCGAGGGCAACCGCACCGTCGCCTCCATCGCCCTGGATGTGGGCTATGAATCTGAGGCGGCCTTTTCGCGTGCCTTCAAGCGCCTGGTCGGGCTGCCGCCGGCGGCTTGGCGTCGGAGTGCGTCTTGATGCATCGACGTGCGCGCGGCAATCTCCGTTCCTTGGAGCCAACCGCCATACCGATCCGATCGACAACCGAGCATCTTGATTCGCCGCGGGACGCCTACTCTCTCCTATTACAGAAATTCAACCCCATTGTTTCAGAGCCCGGGATGAGTCCTGGCGGATCGAAGCCATAAGGCGCGACGAACACCGACCAACCACAGCGCCAACCACCACCAGAGGAATCACGAATGAACGAGAGCACTCAAGACGCCCCGCGCGCACGCCAATCCGGGACCCAGGACGACCAGGTCACCAGTCCGTCGGCCGGGCTCGATCGCCGCGGATTCCTGAAGTCGGCGGCTGTCGCGGGGGCCGCGACGGTCATCGGCGCCCCCTTCATTCGCAACGCCGAGGCCGCCGAGACCCAGGTGTGGAAGGTCCAAACCACCTGGGATGCCGGCACCACCGGCTACACCCTGTTCGAGACCTGGGCTAACAGCATCAAGGAGAAGTCCGGCGGCGAGCTCGAGATCAAGCCCTTCGCGGCCAAGTCGGTGGCCGCCGACAACAACGCCCTGTTCGACGCGGTGCGCAACGGCGTCATCCAGGGCATGAATCCGTTCACCCTGTATTGGGCGGGCAAGATCCCCGCGTCGGTCTTCCTCAGCTCCTACCCGGCGGGCCCGGACCAGCCCATGCAGTGGGAGACCCTATTCTTCGGTCTTGGCATGCTCGACATCGCGCGCGACATCTATCGCAAGAGCGGCCTGGTCTACGTCGGACCCATACAGCACGACGCCAACATCATCCACTCCAAGAAGCCGGTGAACAGCCTCGCGGACCTCAAGGGGATGAAGATCCGCCTGCCCGGCGGCATGGTGGCGGAGGTATTCCAGAAGTTCGGCGTCTCGACCGTGTCCCTGCCGGGGTCCGACATCTTCCCGGCGCTCGAGAAGGGCACCATCGACGCGGCGGACTATGTCGGCCCGGCGGTTAACTGGGACCTGGGCTTCGGCCAGGTGACCAAATACATCCTGTTCGGTCCGCCCGGGACCATGTCCATCTATCAGCCGGTCGATCTCATGGACCTGACCGTCAACGTGCGCGCCTGGGACCGGCTGGACCCCAGGATGCAGCGGTTCGTCGAGGAGCAGGTCTACGCCTACTCGCGGGATCACTTCGTGGCCATCCAGAAGCGCAACATGACCGCCATGGACGAGTTCATCAAAAGCGGCAGCGTGGTCTCGCGCCTCAGCCCGGAGGACGTGGTCGAGTTCCGCAAGGCGGCGATCCCGATCTGGTTCAACTGGGCCAACAAGGACGCCGACGCCCGGCGGGTCTTCGATCTCCAGCTCAACTATATGAAAAACGACATCATGGGTTATGTATCAGAGGACGACCTCAAGGGTCTGTCCTGACGCGGCGGGCCCGGCGCTAGCCGGGCCCTGACCTGCCTTTGACACCCGGGTGCGCCCCGTTGAGCGGGGCGCACCCTCTGCGTTGCGGCCGGGGATAAAAAGCGATGTCCGATCTGGAAGGCTTTGGGTTCGTCCTGCCCCATTGGGGCTATTGGGGCTGGCTGATGCTGATGCCGCCCGTTCTGATGCTCCTCTCCACCTGGCTGGAGCGGCGCTCGGGCCAACCGGTGGAGGCTCACGAGCCCATCGAGGTCCTGGCCGAGGAGGACCCGACGGTCCACTTCGCGGGCAACCGCTTCACCCGCGCCATCGACTGGATCTCGGAGCAGTCGGGTGTCTTCGTCGCCTTCTGGACCATCAACGCCGTGGTCGCCTATTTCTACGAGGTGGTCGCCCGCTATCTGTTCAACGCGCCCACCATCTGGGTGCACGAGGCCGCCTATCTGCTGTTCGGCATGCAGTACCTGGTGGCCGGCGGCTATGCCTTGCTGCACGGCTCCCACGTTCGCGTGGACGTGCTCTACGCCAAGCTCTCCGAGCGCGGTCGGGTGGGCATGGACATCTTCACCTCGGTCTTCTTCTTCATCTTCGCCCTGGCCCTGCTGGGCACCAGCTGGACCTTTTTCCACGATTCCTTCGTCATGAAGGAGACCACGGTGGAGACCTGGGGCATCCAGTACTGGCCGGTCAAAGGGGTCATGGTGCTGGGGGCGGTGCTGCTGATCCTGGCCGGGATCTCCAAGCTCACCAAGGACATCATCCTGTATCGGCGTCTCGGGGAGGTCGGCTGACATGAACAGCGTCCTGCCACACGAGGGCACCCGCCCCGCGCCGCGCCGTGGGCTGGGCTGGGGCACTGTGCTCCTGATCGTCGCCACCGGCTCACTTACGCTGGTGACCCTGGTCGAGCTCATCAACATCCTCTTCTACGACCCCTACGGCGATAAGGTCTTCCTCTTTCGCACCGCCGGGATCCTTGCCGACACCGATATCGCCACCCTGACGGTGGTCATGTTCGGGAGCCTCCTGGTGCTCCTGATGGCCGGGCTGCCCCTGGCCTTCGTGACCGGCGGACTGGGCGTGGTCTTTATCTACCTGGTGGGCGATGCCTTCATGCTGAACATCATCCCCAGCCGCATCTTCCCGATGATGACCAATTCGGACCTGGCGGCCATCCCGCTCTTCATCTTCATGGCGGCGATGCTGGAGCGGGCCGGCCTGATCGATGAGATGTTCGACGTGGTCTACAAGTGGATGGGCGGGCTCAACGGCGGGCTGGCGGCCGCGACCATCCTGGCCGCCACCATTCTCGCCGCCATGGTGGGCGTTATCGGCGCGGCGGTGGTGACCATGGGCCTGATCGCCCTCCCGGCCATGCTCAAGCGCCAGTACAACCAGGAGATCGCGCTCGGCTCCATCATGGCGGGCGGCACCCTGGGCATCCTGATCCCGCCCTCGATCCTCGCCATCCTCTACGCCGTGGTGGCCCAGCAATCCGTGGGCGAGCTCTATCTCGGGGCCGTGGTGCCGGGGCTGCTGCTCTCCGGCATCTACATCGCCTACGTGCTGCTGCGCGCCTGGCTCAATCCGTCGCTCGGCCGCGCCCTGCCGCGCGAGGAGCGTCTGGGGCTCGGCGGCAAGCTGATGCTCCTGCCGCGCCTGATCGCGCCCATCGTGCTGGTGATGCTGGTGTTGGGACTCCTGTTCGCCGGAGTCGCCACGCCGGTGGAGGCGGCCGGGATCGGCTCATTCGGCGCCATCCTGGTCGCCATGATGCACGGACGCTTCAGCCTCACGGCGCTGAAGGAGGCGTCGGTCACCACGGTCAAGGCCTCGTCTATGGTCCTGTGGATCATCTTCGGCGCCTCGATCTTCGTCGGTTTCTACATCCTCCAGGGCGGCCAGGCCTTCATCACCGAGACCATCCTCGGCACCGGCCTCTCACCCTACGGCATCCTGTTCCTGATGATGCTGCTGCTGGTGGTGCTGGGCATGTTCCTCGACTGGGTGGGCATACTGCTGCTGGCGGTGCCCATCTTCGTGCCCATCATCAAGTCCCTGACCTTCGATGGACTCTTCGGCCTGCCCGCGGTGCCCGGCGACAAGGTCGCGCTCTGGTTCGGCGTGCTCTATCTCATCAACATGCAAATGTCCTTCCTTAGCCCGCCCTTCGGCTATGCCCTCTTCTACATCAAGGGGGTCTGCCCGCCGGAGATCACCATGGCCACCATCTTCCGGTCGTCCCTGGTGTTCCTGGCGCTCCAGGGGGTGGGACTGATGCTGTGCATCCTGCTGCCAGGGCTCATCCTGTGGCTGCCGAAGCTGGTCTACGGGTGAGCCTCAGCGGAAGGCGGGGGTGGGAGCGACTGGGGCGGAAATGTCGGTGAGGTTTCGGTGCGGGCCTATTTCTTCTTCTTCTTCGCCCGCGGGTGGGTCTGGTCGTAGACCTGGGCCAGGTGCTGGAAGTCCAGGTGGGTGTAGACCTGGGTGGTGCTGATGTCGGAGTGACCGAGCAGCTCCTGGACGGCGCGCAGATCACCCGAGGACTCCAGCAGGTGGCTGGCGAATGAATGACGCAGCAGGTGGGGATGGAGTCCGCGGATGGCACCGCGCTCCCGGGCCCACTGGGCGAGCCGCGTCTGCACGGTGCGCGGGTGGATGCGGGTGCCGCGGCTGCTGACGAACAGGGCCCGCTCCCCCGCCGCGGCGAGGTTGGCCCGTACCTGCATCCATCGGCTCACCGCCTCGCGGGCCTGGCTCCCGACCGGGACGCGGCGGGTCTTGGCCCCCTTGCCGGTGACGGTGAGGGCGCCGTCGGCCATGTCGATGTCGCCGAGATCCACGGCGACCAGCTCGGCGAGGCGCAATCCCGACGAATAGAAGAGCTCAATCATCGCGGTGTCGCGAATCGCGAGCAGGTCGTCCTGGGGCTGATCGAGCAGGCGGCAGAGCTGGTCCGCGTCGAGGGTGGCCGGCAGCTTGCGAGCGGTCTTGGGGGCACGCACCCCGAGCGCGGGGCTGACCCGGGCGATCCCCTCGCGCATCAGCCAGCGATAGAGGCTGCGCAGGGCCGAGAGCTCCCGCTGCAGCGTCTTGCCCGAGGCCCCGGCGCGATGGCGCCAGGCGACATAGCGGCGCACCTGCTGCTGGTCCATGCGGGCGATGGCCTCAGCCCCGCCCCCATCGGCCGTCAGCCAGCCAGAAATACCCAGGAGGTCCCGGCGGTAGCTCTGGACGGTGTGTGGCGAGAGCCGCCGCTCATGGCTCAGGTGGGCGAGGAAGGCCTCGATGGGATCCGGGGGCGTCTCGGCCTCCGGGGCTCGCGAGGCGTCCGCAGGCAGCTCCCGGTCCAGGGGCTCAGTCCGACTGCGCCTCGACATTGGACTGGGGCCTCGGCTGGGGGGTCTCTTCCAGATCGGCCTGGGAGCCACCCGCGGGCGTCCCGGCCGAGGCCGACTCGATCGCCGCGGCGGATCCCGGCGATCTCGGGGATGTCTTTCGCGCGCCAGAGGATTCCGCGGCCTTCCTCGCGGCCGGTCTTCGGCCGGGCCTGGGCGCCGGATCCGCCGGCAGAGAGCGCAGCTTGTGTCCGACGATCTCACCCAGCCGGTCGAGCAAATCTGTCCCCATCTCCGGTCCGAACCGATCCGGGTCGGCCGCGCCGATGGCGAGTACGCCGGAGCGGCCGTCGGCGCGAATCGGGACCAGGGCCGCGCTCCTGACCTCGGCACCCGGCTCGCCGAACAGCAGCCGCTGCCTGTCCGGTTGCAGCGGACCGCAGAGCGCGTGCTCACGGTCGAGGAAATCCCGAAAGGCGTCGAGCAGTGGATCGACCGCCTCGATCGCCCCCGGATCCACCGGGAAGAGCCGCAGCGTCACCGCCTCCGCGCTAAACTCCCGGCGCAGGGCGTCCTGGAGGGCGTCCACCAGCGAGGGCAGGTCGGCGGCCGGTATGATCTGAAGCACCAGGCCGTGCAGGCGCGAGGAGAGCGACTCGTATTCGCGCGCCCGGGTGATCAGATGGGCGAGGCGGGCGCGCTCGGTGTCGAGCTGGCGGCGCAGCACCTTGACCTGATGCTCGATCAGGGAGACGGCCCCGCCGGGGCCATGGGGAACCTGGAGCTCGGCCAGGACATCGGGGTGGCGCTCGAAAAAGTCACGATGGGTGCTGAGATAGTCGGCGACACTGGCCGCGAGTGCCGCCTCCGACCCCGCGAGCCGGTCCGATCCGCCGGGTACCGCGCTGTCCCGCTCGGCGGCGGCCTCGCCGCCTTTGCCTGGCTTGGTCCGTCGGCTGCTCATGGCTCGATCTCCCCCTCGAAGACCCGCTCCGCCGGTCCCGTCATCAGTACCGGATGCGGCATGCCGGCCCACTCTATCACAAGACTCCCGCCGGGCAGGTCGACCTGCACCCGCGGACCCAGGAGGCCCCGCAGGCGCCCGCTCACCACAGCGGCGCAGGCGCCGGTGCCGCAGGCGAGGGTCTCGCCCACGCCCCGCTCGTAGACCCGCAGCCCGATCCGCTCGGGCCCGAGCACCTGCATGAAGCCCGCATTGACCCGCTCCGGAAACCGCGGGTGGCGCTCGATTAAGGGCCCCAGGCGCCCGACCGGGGCGCTCTGCATCTCGTCCACCAGCAGCACCGCGTGGGGGTTGCCCATGGAGACGGCGCTGATGGTCAGCAGCTCGCCGTCCACATCGAGCTCATAGGTCGGGGACTCATGGTCGGCCCGGAACGGGATGCGGCCGGGCTCCAGGATCGGGGCGCCCATATCCACCCGCACCTCCCCATCGGGCTGCACCTGGAGCCGGATGGGCCCGCCAGCCGTGCCCACCGGGATCTCGGTCTTGACTGTCAGCCCCTGGTCGCGCACGAAGCGGGCGAAGCAGCGGGCCCCATTGCCGCACTGCCCCACCTCCGAGCCGTCGGCGTTGAAGATGCGGTAATGGAAATCGGTCCCGGCCAGCCGGGGGCGCTCCACCAACAGGACCTGGTCGCAGCCGATCCCGCGGCGCCGGTCGGCCAGCCGGCGGATGGCCGCGGCATCCAGATCCACCCTCTGACGCACGGCGTCGAAGACCACGAAGTCGTTGCCAAGACCCTGCATCTTGGTGAATCGGAGCTTCAAGGCCCGGCCCCGTCGATCCGTCCCCAAACCGCCAGATGCCGATCGCTCACCACCCGCACCTCCAGCGAGCCAAGGCCCGCCTCCTGCAGCTGGTCCGCCACTTCGCCGGGCTCGAAGGCGGCGAAGAGCGAGTTGCGGAAGTCGTTGCGCAGCACCGGCGGGGCATCCGCCGCATAGGTGGCCACCAGGGCCTCGGCCCAGGCGGCGGAGGCGGGCCTCATCAGGTCCATGACCAGCACGGCGGCACCGGGCTTCGCCGTCTCGCGCAGGGTGCGCCACAGCACCTGGGGGTCTCGCAGATGGTGGAGCAGGCTGTTGGAGAGGATCAGGTCGTAGTGAGCCGGCGGCAGCTCGCCGCAGGGCAGGGTGTGGCAGAGGAGGCGGCAGCGCGCGGCCACGCCGGGAAGCCCCGCGAGCGCCGCCCGGGCGTGCTCCAGCATGGCCGGCGATCCGTCCAGGGCGTCGCAGCTCGACTGGGGATAGGCGCGCAGGAAGCGGATGACGATGTCCGCCGGCCCGCAGCCCAGGTCCAGCGCGCGGGCCCCATGGACGGGACCGAGGCGCCCGAGGAGCTCGAGGAAGAGGCTGTTGGCCTCGGAGAAATCGGCCTCGGCATAGGCCCGTGCCTGCTCGGCCCCCTCCATCAGCTCGGGCTCCGGGCGGCGCTTCATGGCAGTGGGGCCTCACCGGCGAAGAGCTCAGGGACGGTCTCGCGCCGGCGCACCAGATGGGCCTCTCGCCCGTCCACCATCACCTCGGCGGCGCGCGGCCGGCTGTTGTAGTTGGAGCTCATGCTGAATCCATAGGCGCCGCTGCCGCGGATGGCGAGCAGATCCCCGGGGGCGATCGCCAGCAACCGGTCCTTGCCGAGGAAGTCCGCGGTCTCGCAGACCGGCCCCACCAGGTCGTAGCGGGCTGGATCGGCGTCCGAATGCCGTCGCACCGGGACGATCTCCTGATGGGCCTGGTAGAGGGCGGGGCGTATCAGGTCGTTCATGGCCGCATCGAGAACGGCAAAGCGATGGTGGGCGGTCGGCTTGAGGTACTCCACCCGGGTCAGCAGCACGCCCGCGTTGCCGACGATGGCCCGGCCCGGCTCCAGGATCAGCTCATGGCCGCGGCCGCCCAGACGGTGCAGCAGGGCGCTCGCGTAGGCCGCGGGCTCCGGCGGGTGCTCGCTGGTGTAGCGGATGCCAAGTCCGCCCCCGACATCCAGATGGGCGATGGGGATGCCCGCGGACTCGAGTCGGTCGGCCAGATCCAGCACCCGATCCAGGGCCGCCAGGAAGGGGGCCAGATCCGTGAGCTGAGAGCCGATGTGGCAGTCGATGCCAGTGATGCCGAGGTTGGGCAGCTCGGCGGCGCGCCGGTAGACGGCATCGGCCCTCTGGATGTCGATCCCGAACTTGTTCTCCTTCAGGCCGGTGGCGATGTAGGGGTGGGTGCGGGCGTCCACGTCCGGGTTCACGCGCAGCGACACCGGCGCCACCAGCCCCAGCCCGGCGGCGACCTGGTCGATGCGCTCCAGCTCCGGCTCGGACTCCACGTTGAAGCAGCGGATGCCCACTTCGAGCGCCCGGCGGATCTCGTCCACCCGCTTGCCGACCCCGGAGAAGATCACCCGCGAGGGCTCTCCGCCCGCCGCCAGCACCCGCTCCAGCTCCCCAACCGAGACGATGTCGAACCCCGAGCCCAGGCGGGCCAGACAGCTCAGGACCCCCAGGTTGGAGTTGGCCTTGACCGCGAAGCAGATCAGATGGGGATGGCCGTCGAAGGCGCGATCGAAGGCCCGCCAGTGGCGCTCCAGGGTGGCGCGCGAGTAGACATAGCAGGGGGTCCCGAAGCGCTCGGCGACCTCGGTGAGCGGCAGGTCCTCCGCATGGAGGAGGTCGTCGCGATAGTTGAAATAGTCCATGCGTTGGGAACTGCCGGCTCTGGATGTTTCCGGGATCGGTCGCTGACGGCTGATCGGTCAAAGCCCCCCGGCGCGCGACGGGGGCTGATCGGTCGCGGGGGGTAGTGCCGGCACGTCCGCGCTGGGCGGGGCGCTCCCCGGGGCCGGCTTGTCTGGCAGATAGAGGGGACCCTTGCGCCCGCAGGCGCTCATCATGCTCAGGGTGCCCAGCAGCACGACGACCGCGATGAAGAGATAACGCGCCCAGCAGTGCATAGGTGGCTTGGACCGGCTTCTTCGGTTTTGGGGGCGACCAGTATAGCCTCCGTGCGCTCCGGGGGCAGGGCGCCGTTCCACGCGTCGCCGCCGTCGGGAACCGCTGCTCCATCGACTGCCCCTGGGATCTCCGGCGGCGATGGATGCGGAGCCCCGAAACACCAGATCGGAGCCGGGCGACCTGATCCCGCCGCTCAGCCCCGGCCTCCGGCTACAGGGCCCGGAAGCGTGCTGCCGGCGTGCCGTCGGCGGTGATCAGGGTCAGCTCGCGCCCCTCGATACGATAGCCCGCGACCGTCTCCAGGGCGCGCGCAAAGGCCTGCGCCTGCTCCGATGCACCAGCGGGTCCGCGGCACGCCATGCGCGTCGTGGCGAGCGGCCCGATGCTGAGCTTCCCATCCTCGAGGGTGTAGCCGCTCATGTAGCGGTTGCAGCCGTCGGTGCCGCCGAGGGTGCCGTCGTCGTGAAATTCCAGGGTGATCTCCGCACCCTGCAGCGTCGATACGATGGCCTCCCTGCCGTTGTTGTAGGCGACCAGGCCCCAGGTCTGACCCGTCAGCGGCGAGGGCTCCAGCGCGACGAAGCGCAGGAGCGGCTCGCCCTTCCCGTTCAGGAACTCGAGCAGCTTGGCGTCGAGCCGGAACGACTCGACCGCCCCAAGGGCGGCGCTCACGGCCTGCTCCTGGGCCATCAGGGGCTCCGGGCAGGCCATCATGGTGGATGCGGCGTTGGGGTCGAAGCTCAGCCGGTCGCCATCCACGCTGTAGGCGGCCATCAGCCGGTTGCAGCCGGCGCTTCCGGCCATGTGGCCTCCCTCGAAATGGAAGAGGGCCGGCGCGCGGTCCTCCTCGAGCTTCGTCAGCGCCTCACCGGAGCGGTAGGCGACGAGCTGCCAAGGACCTCCCTCGAAGGGCGGGGTCCCAGCGGCGTCCGCCGTCCCCTCAGGCGGCGCGGCTGCACCCTCGGCCGCGTCGGCACACCGGGCAGGGGCCGGGGAGAGGGCGAGTGCGGCCGCGACCAGGGTCGTGGCCAGGGCGGATCTGAGGTGAGCTGGCTTCATGGTCGGGAGATCCTCGGCTGGTGGGCGCCGGCCCAAGGGGGCGGCCCGGTTCGGTTGGTGAGCGACCGGAAGTCTATACCGCCGCGCATCTGCCGCGTTGCTGATCCTGCACCCGTCCCGATCCGTTCTGCCGGGTCGCCGACAACGGCCTTGAGCTCGCGCCCGGGCAGCCATTACGCTTGCGTCATGACCAGGTCCCGTCACCAGCCGATCGCCGCCGCCCTTCTGTCGCTTTCCCTGACTGCGGGCGCGGCCGCTGACCTGCCGGACCCGCTCGGCCTGGAGCAGGCGCTCGATCTGGCCGCGACCCACCCGCGGGTGGATGCCAGCCCCGACCTGACGCAGCGCCTGCCGCGCCGCCAGCCGCTCTATCTCGACTGCCATACGCTCGCGTTCGGGAGCGCCGCGCTCGAGTCGGGCCGCGACCGTCCGCTCGATGCCCTGATCGCGCCGCAGGACGCCCAGCGCCTGGAGGTGCTGACCCGTTTTCTCGATGTGCTGCTCGCCGATCTGGCGTTCGCCCGCTACAGCGAGGCCATGGCGGTGGCCTATATCCAGTTCGACCGGGCAGCGGCGCGTCGCGACCTCGGCCAGATCTCCGATCTGCGGGTCCTGGAGCTGGAGTCGGTGTATCAGGACGTGCTGCAAAATCGCAGCGCCAGCGACCTCGGTCAGCAGTTCGCCCGCACCCTGCTCGCCACCGCCCTGGACCGGGCCGACACCCTGCCGCGGGAGCTGGCCGTCCCGGAGCTTCCCGAGCCGCCGGATCCGCTCCCCGCGGTGGATGCCCTGGTCGAGGCGGCGAAGGCCAACAACGCCGCTGTGCAGGCGCTGGTCACGGAGGGCAGCGCCCCTGACCGGCGCCTGGCGGAGCTGGAGCTGCGTCAGCAGCTTCAGGAGTTGCTGCTGCGCCTGCGCGCCCTCGACGCGGCCAAGGCGCAGGTGCGCACCGAGTCCAGCTATCGCGACCTCAAGCTCGACGAGAGCCGCACCCTCTATGACCAGGAGGTGACGGCGGACCTCGGCTATTCCATGAGTCAGCAAACCATGACCCGGATGCGCGAGCGGCGGGTCGCCTTCTGCCGAGCCCTCGCCTGGGCCGAGGTCAATGCCCTCACGGGCAGGCCCCTGGTGCCGCCGGCAGGCCCCGAAGCCGACAGGTCCCAATGATGCGCAGCCGCCTGCTGATCGCCTGCCTGATGCTCGTCCTCACCACCGGGGCCCGTGCCGACCTTGAGCTCAAGGGGTGGCTCGAGTGGGTCCACCAGGTGGAGATGCGCGTGGTGGAAAACGGCGTGGTGGAAGAGGTGACCGTGAGTGCCGGTCAGCACGTCAAGAAGGGCGACCTCCTGCTGCGCATGGATCAGCGGGAGGCCAAGGCCAGCCTGCTTCAGGCGCGGGCCCGGGTGGCGCGGGCGCGGGTGCAGGGCGAGAAGGCACAGCGGGCGCTGGACCGTGCCCAGGAGCTGTTCGATCGGGGGCTGATCGCCGTGGAGGAGCTCAAAGACGCGGAGCTCGAGCAGGTGGCCGCGACCGCCGAGGACGAGGCCGCGAAGGCCGCCGAGGCGGCGGCCGCCGTCGCCCTGGAGCGCACCGAGCTGCGCGCCCCCTTCGACGGCATCGTGGTCGCGCGCAACGTCTGGAATGGGGCCGTGATCTACAAGACCCTCCAGCAGGAACCCCTGATCGTGGTGGCGCCGGACGACCGCATGCTCGCCCGGGCCCTGGTCACCGCCAATATCCTGCGCCGCTTCGCGCCCGGTGAGCGGGTTCAGGTGCGCGTCAACGGGAACCTGCGCGACGCCAGCATCTACAGCCGTGGCGTCCAATCCGTTCGGGTCGAGCGGGAAGGGGCCGTCTATCATTTGGACGCCATCTTCGATCTTCGCCCAAACGAGCTGCTGCGCCCGTCGGAGACGGTGCAGATCATCGCGCGCTGAGAGGGGATTCTAGGATGTTGATTTTATTGTGGCTACCGCCGCTGGATCGGGTGGAATTGACCGCACTAGGGAAAACCCTATAACATTAGGAAAAGAAAATATTCTTCGACCCCCATCACAAAATGCTTCATCCCAGATCCTTGGCCTTCGCGGCCATCGCGTCGCTGCTTTACGCCCAAACACCCGCACTGGCCTCCGATGATGCGCCTTCCGCGGTACCCTCGGCCCAGTCCGCCGATGGCAACGGCGACGAGGCCAGACCGGAGGTGTCCGCCCAGGCGGAGCCGGTTGAGGCGCAGACCTCCGGGTCAGACAAGGATTCAGGCACCAAGGCCGCGGCGGAGACCGCCGCCAAGGCCCTGCCCGTCCCCAAGCTCTCGGAGTCCGAGATGAAACGCTCGGTGGAGTGCCTCGCCCTCAACATCTATCACGAGGCCAGATCGGAGCCCAGAAAGGGCCAGCAGGCGGTCGCCGCCGTGACCATCAACCGCGTCGCCTCCCCTGCCTTCCCCAATTCGGTCTGCCAGGTGGTCAAGCAGGGCGGAAAGAAGCTCAACAAGTGCCAGTTCTCCTGGTGGTGCGACCGTTATTCGGACAAGCCGCGCGAAGATTCAGCCTGGCAGAGCGCCCTGGAGCTCAGCCGCCAGACCCTCGCCGGCGAGATCGGCGATCCCACCGGCGGCGCCCTCTACTATCACGCCAAGCGCGTGAAGCCGCGTTGGGCGCGCACCTTCAAGCGCACCGAAAGGATCGGTCAGCACCTCTTCTACAAGCCGCGGGGCGTGTGACCGTGGGCTGAGTCGCTCAGCCCGGTTGCCGCTCAGCGTGCCTTCTCGCGCAGCCGGTCCAGGCGCAGGCGCTCGCGCTCGTCGAACAGCCTCCGCGACCCGATCCAGACCGCCACGACGGCACCCAGTCCGGTCCCCGCCGAGATCAGGAACATGATCAGGAGCTGGTACTTGGCCGCCTCCATTGGCGGGCTGCCCGCCAGGATCTGACCCGTCATCATGCCCGGCAGGTTCACCAGGCCGGCCGTTGACATGGCGTTGACGATGGGGATCAGGCCGGAGCGCAGGGCGTCGCGGCGGATGTCCTCGATCGCCTGCTCCCAGGGGGCGCCGGCGAGCAGCCGCGCCTCGATGCGGCCGCGGGAGTCCCACGCATTGCGGGTCAGGTTGTCGAGGGCGATGGCCACGCCGCTCATGGTGTTGCCGAGCAGCATGCCGAGCAGCGGGATCAGATACTGGGGCTGATACCAGGGGTCCACGCGGATGATGACGGTCAGGGCGAGCATCAGCACGCTGAAGGACGACACGAACATGGAGACCGACCCGACCCCATAGCCCCAGGCCCCGCGGAAGCGGCGCTTCTGGCGCTGCATCGCCTCGAATCCGGCCACCGCCAGCATCACCAGGGCCATGAGCGCGACCAGCGCCAGGTGGGTCTGCTCAAACAGCGCCTTGAGCACCAGCCCCACCAGCATCAGCTGGACGGTGCTGCGGGCGGCGGCGATCAACACCCGCCGCTCCACCCCCAGGTGCAGTCGCCACGACATGATCGCCAGCAGCACCACCAGGCAGGCGGCAAGCGCGAGGTCGAGTGGGGAGAGCAGGATCAAACCCATGACAGCGGCTCAGCCCGTCGCAACCAGTTGGCCGTCGCGGATGCCGAGCTGCCGACCGCCCAGCCGGCTGCGCTGCTCCGGGTCGTGGCTCACCCAGATCACGGCGGCGTCGTGAAGGCTCCGGTAGCGCTGCACCACCTGCTCGACGCGCTCGCGGTTGGCCGGGTCCAGGTTGGCGGTGGCCTCATCGAGCAGCAAGGCCTCCGGACGCTGCGCCAGCATCCGCGCCAGGGCCAGGCGCTGGCGCTCCCCGGTGGACAGGCGCGAGACGGCCCAGCCGAGCACCCCCGGCTCGAAACCCAGCAGGGCGAGGACGGCGATCAGACTCTCGCCCGGACCCTCATCCGAGACCGACGCCCCGCGGCCCCTGGTCTCTGATTCGTCCGCGGGCGCCCCTTTCGCTGTCAGGCTCTCGGCGGGAAAGTGCTCCCCCACCGAGTCTGTCCACCAGAAGGACTCGGCCGGCAGCAGCCCCACCCGGCGCCGCCAGCGCGACGGCGCCATGGCCGAGCGTGCCTCGCCGTCCAGCCACACCTCGCCCGCGTGCGGATCCAGATCCGCCACCGCCCGCAGCAGCAGGCTCTTGCCCGAGCCAGAGGGACCTGAGACGAACACCAGCTCTCCGGGAGCGACGGTGAGGTCCACCGGCGCCAGCACCCGGGGCTGCACCCCGTCGAGACGCAGTCCCCCCATCAATGCCGCCTGAACATCAGGTCGTGGACCTGGTGCCCCAGGCGCTCTCCGCGCCGCTCGAAGCGGGTGAGTGGCCGCTCCGCCGGGCGCTCGGCGTAGCACCCGGGACCCGCCAGGTTCTCGAATGGACTGGCGGGCTCCTCCAGAACGCTCAGCATCTGCTCCGCATAGGGCTCCCAGTCGGTGGCCGAGTGGAAGATGCCGCCCGGGCGCAGGGCGCGCGCCAACAGGGCCAAGAATGAGCGCGACAGGATGCGCCGCTTGTGGTGACGCTTCTTGGGCCAGGGATCGGGAAAGAAGAGTTGGACGCGCTCCAGGGCGGCGGGCGCGATGCCCAGGGTCAGGAGCTCCACGGCGTCCTGGCGGATCACCCGCAGGTTTGGGAGACCGCGCCGCTCGATCTCCAGGAGCAGGTGTCCGACCCCGGGTCCGTGCACCTCCACCCCCAGCCAATTCCGCCCGGGGTCCGCCGACGCCATCTGAGCGAGGCTCTCCCCGTTGCCGAAGCCGATCTCCAGTACCACGGGTCTGTCGTTGCCGAACAACAGCGGCAGGTCCAGGACCTGGCCGGGCGCCCAGTCTACCCCGAAGCGGGGCCAGAGCTCGGCGAAGGCGCGCTCCTGGGCGGCTGTGAAACGCCCCTGACGCAGCACGAAGCTGCGGATGGGGCGATAGGAGGTGCCGGGCTCGATCAAGATCGGGAGGGTCTCACGGTGACTGCGGCCGCCCCCGGCCAAGCAGACGACGGGGTTCTGCTTGGGGTCAGAAGAAGAGCCCTTCGATGGGCGAGGAGGCGGAGGCGAAACGCTTGGGGGCCATGCGTCCGGCGAGGTAGGCCTCGCGGCCGGCCTCGATCGCCTTGCGCATGGCGCTGGCCATCAGCACCGGGTCGCGGGCGGCAGCGATGGCGGTGTTCATCAGCACGCCATCGCAGCCCAGCTCCATCGCCACGGCGGCGTCCGAGGCGGTGCCCACCCCGGCGTCCACCAATACCGGCACCTTCGCATTCTCGACGATGGTGCGGATGTTGAGCGGGTTCCTGATCCCCAGGCCCGAGCCGATGGGGGCGGCCAACGGCATCACCGCCACGCATCCGATCTCCTCCAGGCGTTTGGCCATGATGGGGTCGTCGTTGGTGTAGACCATGACGTCGAAGCCGTCCCGGACTAGATCCTCCGCCGCCTTCAGGGTGGCGATCACGTCCGGGAACAGGGTCTTCTCGTCGCCCAGCACCTCGAGCTTCACCAGCTTGTGGCCGTCGAGCAGCTCGCGGGCCAGGCGGCAGGTGCGCACCGCGGTCTGGGCGTCGTAGCAGCCGGCGGTGTTGGGGAGGATGGTGTAGCGCTCAGGCGGCAGGACATCCAGGATGTTCGGCTCGCCCGGGGTCTGGCCCAGGTTGGTGCGGCGCACCGCCACGGTGACGATCTGGGCCCCGCTGGCCTCGATGGCCCGGGCGGTCTCGTTCAGATCCTTGTACTTGCCGGTGCCCACCAGGAGTCGCGAGTGGTAGGTATGACCGGCGACGGCAAAGTGGTCTGTGCGATTGGCGGAATTTGACATGGCGGCGCGGCTCCGGCTTGAGGATCGAGGGGCAGGATAAACCATCCGGCGGCACTGGGACTCGAACGCTCAGCCGCCCCCGACGGCGTGGATGATCTCCACCCGGTCGCCCTCGGTGAGGCGATGCTCTGCGAAGCGGCTGCGCGGTATCAGCTCCTCGTTCACCTCGACGGCGATGCGCTGGCCGGTGAGCCCGAGGTGCTCGACCAGGGCAGTCATGGGAACGCCGGCGGGCACCTGGGTAGGAGCCCCGTTGACAGAGATGTTCATGATCGATGCCCTCCCGGATCCTGATTCGGCGCGTGCCCGATTCTAGCGCAGTCGACTGGCCCGGCGGTTATGGGTCCCGGGTCGCTGTCGCTTGGACCCCGATCGCTTGGGCCCCGGCCCGACGCCGTTTCTCTCCTGCCCCGCCCGGCCCGATTGCAAAACCGCAAAGGGACCGATACGGTTATCGCCCCGTGGGCGCGACGTCCCTTCGGCTCTCCAGCGTCGCTGCAGCGGCGCCCGCATCCGAAGCGCTGCGCGCGACGGCGATCATCGAGAACGAGGCCGCGCCAAGCCTCAGTGGGCGCGGCTGGTGAGGAGGCTAGCCGTGAGTCAGTGGTCCGAGGATCTGATCTCGGTCGAGCATGCGGGGACCCTCGACGGCCTCCTGTTGCAGCGCGTCAGACGCTCGCCCGATCGGGTGGCCTATCGCTATCACGTGCGGGACTCCGGCTGGAAGACCCTGACCTGGCGAGAGGCGGCGCTGGGGGTGGCGCGCTGGCGCGCGGCCCTGGCAGGCGAGTCCCTGTCCGATGGGGACCGCGTCGCGATCCTGCTGCGGAACTGCCCGGAATGGGTCCTGTTCGACCAGGCGGCCCTATCCCTGGGGCTGGTCACGGTGCCCCTCTACACCGACGACCGGGCGGACAACGCCGCCTATGTGATCCGGGACGCGGCGGTCAAGGTGCTCCTGGTGCAGGATGCGGGCCGCTGGAAGCGCCTCGCGGAGGTGCTCCGGGACTCCGCCTGTCCCAGGCGGGTGATCCTGCTCGAGAGTGGCGCCGAGGCCGAGCGCGTCGCCGCGGCCGATCAGCGGGTGCGGGTGGCGGCGCAGTGGCTGCCCGATTCGGGCCCGCCGCTGCACCCGCGGGCGGCCGACCCGCACTCGCTCGCGACCATCGTCTACACCTCGGGCACCACGGGGCGCCCCAAGGGCGTGATGCTCTCGCACCACAATATCCTGAGTAACGCCCACGGCGGCATCACCGCGATCGACTGCTATCAGGAGGACGTCTTCCTGTCCTTCCTGCCGCTATCCCACGCCCTGGAGCGCACTGCCGGCTATTACCTGCCGATCATGGCGGGCTCCGAGGTCGCCTTCGCCCGCTCCGTGGCCCAGCTCGGGGAGGACATGCTGAGCGTCCGGCCGACGGTGATCATCGCCGTGCCGCGGGTGTTCGAGCGTGTCTACCAGCGGGTCCAAGACCAGTTGGCGCGCCGTCCGGCCCCGGTGCGCTGGCTGTTCCGACTGGCGGTCGCGGCGGGTTGGCGGAGCTTCCTGCGCGATCAGGGCCGCGCCGGCTGGCATCCGCTGCTGCTCCTCTGGCCCGCCCTGCGGCGCAAGGTGGCCACGCCGGTGCTCGAGAGAATGGGTGGGCGACTGCGCGCCGCCATGAGCGGAGGCGCCCCGCTGCCCTTCGGAGTCGCCCACACCTTTCTCGGGCTGGGCCTGCCCCTGCTTCAGGGGTATGGGCTCACCGAGACCAGCCCGGTCATCGCGGTCAATCTTCTGCAGAACAATGTTCCCGAGAGCGTCGGGGTGCCCCTCCGCGGCATCCAGGTGCGCATCGGCGCGGACGATGAGCTGCAGGTGAAGGGCGACAATGTCATGCTCGGGTACTGGAACAATCACGCCGCCACGGCTCAGATCCTGTCCCACGACGGCTGGTTGAGCACCGGTGACCAGGCGCGCATCGAGGACGGCCACATCCACATCACCGGCCGTCTGAAGGACGTCCTGGTGCTCTCCAATGGAGAAAAGGTGCCTCCGGCGGACATGGAGATGGCGATCGCCATGGACCCGCTGTTCGAGCAGGCCACCGTGCTCGGTGAGGGGCGCTCCTTTCTCACCGCCCTCCTGGTGCTGAACGCGGATCTTTGGGGTGGGCTGGCGCGGGAGTACGGGCTCGACCCTGGCAAGGCGGAGAGCCTGAGCGACCCCCGCCTGCTCAAGGACATGCTCAAGCGGGTGCGTCTCGCCCTGAAGGATTTCCCGGGGTTCGCCAAGATCCGCCGGGCGACCCTCACCCTGGAGCCCTGGACGGTGGAGAACGGCCTGCTCACGCCGACCATGAAGGTTAAGCGCGCCCAGGTGGTGCGCCGCTACCAGGACGCCATCGAGCACATGTACGACATGGGTGCGTGACCGGCTCCGCGCTGCGGTCGCCCCGCTTGCGTGACGCCGCCGCTATGCATACACTCCTGAGTCCACGCGGGTGTAGTTCAATGGTAGAACTGCAGCTTCCCAAGCTGCTAACGTGGGTTCGATTCCCATCACCCGCTCCATCTCTCCCCCGCCGCCGAGCAGTCTTGCACGAGACGTCGGCGACTGCGCCTGACCCAAGACCCCGATGCAACGTCTCTATCTGGCCCGGGACCGCATCGAGGCTCAGCTCCTCCACGATTACCTGGACCGGCACCTGATCCGCACCGTGGTGCTGGGCGACTTTCTCGCCGGCGCCGTCGGGGAGCTCCCGGCGGATCTCTCCCCCGCGCTCTGGGTGGTGGACGACCCGGATCTGGACCGCGCCCGGGAGCTGCTTGCTCGCTTCCTCGACCCCGGTAAGGCGGGGGCGGGCTCACCCGCCTGGACCTGCCCCACCTGCGGCGAGACGGTGGAGTCCGACTTCGATCTCTGCTGGAATTGCGGCCGCGACCGGCCCGAAGTCCCCAGGGGCTGATCGTTTTGGTGACGGACCCCGCTGGTGCCTCAATCCTGGCCGTGCCCCTGCTCGACTGGTTCGAGCGCGACGGCCGCAAGGACCTGCCCTGGCAGCGCGAGCCCACGCCTTATCGCGTCTGGGTCTCGGAGATTATGCTGCAGCAGACCCAGGTGGCCGTGGTCATCCCCTATTTCGAGCGCTTCATGGGGCGCTTCCCCAGCCTGCATGCCCTGGCGGCCGCCCCGCTCGATGAGGTGCTGGCGCTGTGGTCGGGGCTGGGCTATTACGCCCGCGCCCACAACCTGCACCGGGCGGCGCTCCTGATCCAGGAGCGCCATCAGGGGATCTTCCCCACCCGCCTGGGAGAGGTGCTGGAGCTGCCCGGGATCGGGCGCTCCACCGCCGGGGCCGTGCTGTCGCTGGCGCTCGGCCAGCGCCACCCGATCCTGGATGGAAACGTCAAGCGCGTGCTGGCCCGACACTTCGGGGTGGCAGGCTGGCCCGGACGCTCGGCGGTTCAGGCCGAGCTGTGGCGGCTGGCCGAGCTCAATACCCCCCATGAGCGCGTGGATTCCTACAACCAGGCCATGATGGACCTGGGGGCCACCCTGTGCAGCCGCTCGGCCCCCCAATGCGGCCGCTGCCCACTGGGCCGATCCTGCGTCGCGCGCGCCCAGTCCCGCCAAAGGGAGCTGCCCGAGGGGCGCCCGGTGCGACGGCTTGCGGAGCGCGAGACCCTGATGATCGTCGTGCGCGGCGCCCTGGGCGCCATCCTGGTGGAGCAGCGTCCCCCCGCCGGGATCTGGGCAGGCCTATGGAGTCTGCCGGAGGCGGACCCGGGTGCGGACCCCGCGCTCTGGTGCCGCCAGCGGCTCGGGATCGACCCCCGTCGGGTTGAAATGCTGCCGTCGCGCCGTCACACCTTCTCCCACTTCGCACTGAAGATCCGGCTAGCCGAGGTGCGGGTACAAGACCCCGCCCCCGCTGTTGCGGACTCGCCGCAACTGCTTTGGGCCAGTCCCGCAAAGCTCCTGACCCTGGGCCTGCCCGCCCCCGTGAGGTCGATCCTGGAGGCGGAGGCCGGGGATTCGCATCCTTCCAGCGACCAACAGGAACCATGCCGATGAGTCATACCGTCACGTGCGTCAAGCTCGGCCGCGAGGCCGAGGGACTCGACCGCCAGCCGTACCCGGGCGAGCTCGGAAAGCGCATCTACGAGAACGTCTCCAAGCAAGCCTGGGGGGATTGGCTGCGCCACCAGACCATGCTGATCAACGAGAACCGCTTGAGCCCCATGGACCCCAAGTCACGCAAGTTCCTGGAGGAGCAGATGGAGCGCTACTTTTTCGGAGAGGGGGCTGAAGTGCCCGAGGGTTATGTGCCGCCCAAGATCTGAGCGCGGTAATGGCGCGGAGTGCCGCGGCGGGCCCTAGTCGAAGCACCGGATCTGTGCGCTGAGCCGCAGGCCTCTGCCTTCCCTGGCCGTCGTCGCCCTCCTGCCTTACCCTATTTCGGCCCTTCCATGTGGCCTGCGGCCGCGCACCTTCGGCGTCACCCGTACTGGCGTTCTGGCCCTTCCCGGGCCCGTTCTCTTTCCTGGCTGGCCGTGCGCTCGCTGCATCCTGTACTGTGCGTCCCTCGGCGGCTGGCGGCGTTGCGTCCCTTACTCACTATCCATCAGGGCTTTGCCTTCCGATCAGGTCGAAGCACGGCACATGCCACTGCATCTGGGGCATCCATTCAAAGGGTTACGAGGCACGCTCGCCGCGGATGACATTCTTTGTCGTCAACAGGTGACAGGAATCGTTGCTCGATGACCAACCGGTCGCGCAGCCTGGGTCACCGGGCGACGCCGCACTCGTGGCAAGGGCGGATGCGTCGACGTTTCTGCGCCACAAAAAAGGCCGCGTCAAAAGACGCGGCCGCTAGTGTTCGTTTGGCGCTCCCTAGGGGTTTCGAACCCCTGTTACCGGCGTGAGAGGCCGGTGTCCTAGGCCACTAGACGAAGGGAGCGGAACAGGATCAAGGAAACGCGTATTATACGGACAATGCGCCGCCCCACAAGCGGACGCCTCCGCTGACGGCGCTGATCGATTGCCCGCTTGGCGCTCGCCATCAGGCTGCTGCCCGACCCAAGACGCTGGCGCCCACAAGGACACCCCACACCAAGGTGATGCTGGATACCGATACCCACCCAGATCGCGGCACACAGCACGCGGCACCCCTGGTCGTCCCGCGGCCGGAACACAACATCTCCCGCGCCAACATCAGCGAATACGCCCTGAAGGTGTTGTATCGGCTGAAGCAGGAGGGCTTCGCCGCCCATCTGGTCGGGGGCGGGGTGCGCGACCTGCTGCTCGGCCACGAGCCGAAGGACTTCGACGTCGCCACCGACGCCACCCCAGAGGAGGTGCGGGCGGTTTTCCGCAACTGCCGGCTGATCGGGCGGCGCTTCCGCCTGGCCCATGTACACTTCGGGCGCGAGATCATCGAGGTCGCCACCTTCCGCGGTACAGGATCGGACAACGAAGAGGGCGACCGCCACATCGAAAACGGCATGATCGTGCGGGACAACGCCTACGGCGGAATCGAGGAGGATGCCCTGAGGCGCGACTTCACCGTCAATGCACTCTACTACGACATCAGTGACTTCTCGCTCATCGACTATGCCGGCGGGCTCGCTGACCTGCGCGCCGGACAGCTGCGCCTGATTGGTGACCCGGAGGAGCGCTACCGGGAGGACCCGGTACGGATGCTGCGAGCGGTGCGCTTTGCCTGCAAGCTGGGGTTCACGGTCGAACCGCAGACCGAGAAGCCGCTGTTCGAGCTCTCCCACCTGCTCGCGGACATCGCCCCGGCGCGGCTATTCGACGAGCTGATCAAGCTGTTCCACACCGGATACGCGCTCGAGGCCTTCGAGAAGCTGCGGCACTATGGCCTGTTCGGCCAGTTGTTTCCCGACACCGAGGCCTGTCTGGCCCGCGAGGAGCAATCCTTTCCCATCACCTTCGTCAGCCGCGGCCTGACCAACACGGACCGCCGTCTCCAGGAGGACAGGCCGGTGACAGCCTTCTTCCTGTTCGCCATCCTGCTGTGGGAGCCTGTGCGCCGGCGCTACGAGCAGCTCGTCGGGACCGGGAAGGCGGAGAACGACGCCATCTTCCAGGCCGCGGAGGAGATCTGTGCCCGGCAGCATCTGCGAGTGTCGATCCCCAAGCGCTTCTCCCTTCCCATGCGTGAGATCTGGTCCCTCCAGCCCCGTCTGGCGCAGCGTGAGGGCAAGCGGCCACATCGGCTCCTGACCCATCCGCGCTTTCGCGCCGCCTACGACTTTCTCGTCTTGCGGGCGGAAGCGGGGGAGGCCGACCCGGAGCTCGCGGCCTGGTGGACGCGCTTTCAGGAGGCAAGCGGGCAGGAGCGGGCGAGCATGACCGATGGGTCGGCAAAGCGCCGCCGCCCGCGCCGGCGTCGCCGCAAAGCAGGGACCGGTGCCCAGGGCGCGGATGCGGCCCCACAGCCGGCCGCAACGGGCGACGGCGGGGCCTGAGGGCGCCCCGTGGTCAGCCACAGCCTCTTTGGCAAGCAAGTCGCTCAACACCTATCCGAGGCTGGCAGAGAAAGGTTGAAGGCACTATCCTCGCTCCCTGCCTGATCGGGCATCCCATGACCTTGGGCTCCCACCGAGAGCCCTTCTCCCGCCGAATTCCCAATCCCGGAGCACGCCGTGTTGCCCGCGCCAATCACCGTAGCGACCCTGGCCGCCATGAAGGCGAGGGGCGAGCCGATCGTCTGTCTCACCTGCTACGACGCGAGCTTTGCGCGGCTGCTGGATGCCGCGGGCGTGGACCTGATGCTCGTCGGTGATTCACTGGGAATGGTGCTGCAGGGCTATCCCAGCACGGTGCCCGTGACGGTCGAACAGATGGCCTATCACAGCGCCTGCGTCGCCCGCGGCCGGACCCAAGCCCTGCTGGTGGCCGATCTGCCCTTTCTCGCCGGCGCAACCGTCAAGCAGGCCATCAGGAGTTCCTCCCGCCTGATCCAGGAGGGCGGCGCCCAGGTGGTCAAGATCGAGGGCGGTGCGCCGGTACTCCCGACCGTTCAGCGCCTGACCGGGCAAGGGGTGGCGGTCTGCGGTCACCTGGGTCTGCTGCCCCAGTCAGTCAATCGCATCGGCGGCTATCGTTTTCAGGGAAGGGATCAGGCTTCCGCGGACACCATCCGCCAGGACGCCCTTGCCCTGCAGGAGGCGGGCGCGAGCCTGCTGGTGCTCGAGTGCGTGCCCGCGGCGCTGGCGTCGGAGATCGCGCGGTCCCTTGCCATCCCGGTCATCGGAATCGGGGCGGGCAATGGGTGTGACGGTCAGGTCCTGGTGCTGCACGACATGCTGGGGCTCAACCCGGGCCGGCCGCCGAGCTTCAGCCGCAACTTTCTCCAGGGGCGCGGCTCGGTGCCGGACGCCCTCGCCGCCTATGTCGCCGCGGTCCGTGAACGCAGCTTCCCGGGGCCCGCCGAGACACCTTATTAGATCCAACCCGAGAAATAGATGCAGCAGATCGAGCACCTGGAGGGGCTGCGGGCACGTATCGCCGCCTGGCGGGCCCATGGCGCCTCGATCGCCTTCGTGCCGACGATGGGCAATCTGCACTCCGGCCACATCCGCCTGGTGACCCAGGCGCGCCAACGCGCCTCGCGGGTGGTGGCAAGCATCTTCGTCAACCCGCTCCAGTTCGGTGCCAACGAGGACCTCAGTAGCTATCCGCGCACCCCGGAGCGCGACGTGCAGATGCTGTCCGAGGCCGGCTGCGACCTGCTCTTCACCCCTGCCGTCGAGACCATGTACCCGCGCGGTCAGCAAGACCAGACCCGGGTCGAGGTGCCACATCTATCGGACCTGCTGTGCGGGTCCAGCCGCCCGGGACACTTCACCGGGGTGGCCACGGTGGTGTGCAAGCTGTTCAACATGGTGCAGCCGGACCTGGCCCTCTTCGGCGAGAAGGATTTTCAGCAGCTCCTGGTGATCAGGCGACTGGTGGACGACCTTGCCATGCCGGTGGAGATCCTCGGCGTCCCCACGGTGCGGGAGGCCGACGGTCTGGCGAAGAGCTCCCGCAACGGCTACCTTTCCGCGAGCGAGCGCGCGGTGGCCCCGGCGCTCTATCGGGTTCTCCAATCGGCAGGGCGGGCGCTCGCGGCTGGTGTGCCGGCACGACGAGTGGAGCAGGATGCGCTGCTGGAGCTCGCCTCGACAGGCTTCCGGCCAGACTATGTCAGCGTGCGCCGGGCCTCTGATCTGGAGGAGCCAACGGATCTCGACCGGGATCTGGTGATTCTGGCCGCGGCTGTTCTCGGGCGCGCGCGCCTCATCGATAACCTCCGCGTGGACCTGGGGCGAGGCTGATTCAACCGATCTTGGCCGCCGGAGCAACGCCGCAAGCCCTCGCTTCCCCGCGGACTGCGGCCTGGGCTCCCCGGGCCCGCTGAGGGGTCGATGTCTGAGAGCGATCTCCGAGCGGCGCGGTGCAAAAAGCAATGGTGCGCCGCAACATATCTGCGCTAGACTTGCAACCTAGCTGAAAATAACGGTTTCTTTTAGGCGAAGGGCCCAAACCTAGGGCGAACGTCTAGGGAGGAGTGGATACATGCAACTGACCCTGCTCAAGTGCAAGCTGCACCGCGCCTGTGTCACCCACGCCGAGGTAGATTACGAGGGCTCCTGCGCCATCGATGAGGAGCTACTCGGGCTCGCCGGCATTCGCGAGTACGAGCAGATTCAGATCTACAACGTCACTAATGGCGAGCGCTTCACCACCTACGCGATCCGCGCCCAGTCCGGCTCGCGCGTGATCTCGGTCAACGGCGCGGCCGCCCACAAGGCGGCACCCGGGGACCGCATTATCATCTGCGCCTACGCGGGGATGAGCGAGGCGGAGGCCCGGATCTTCAGGCCGGCCCTGGTCTACCTGGACGAGCACAATCGAGTGACCCGCACCAGCGACAGCATTCCGGCCCAGGCGGCCTGAGGCCGAAGCCTGAGAACCGGTGGAGGCATCGGGCCTCGCCGTGGCGGGGAGCGGCGACGACGCCCCATCGGCTGCGCGGAAGTATCAGACAGGGAGGCGTCGTGCCTCAGGCGATGGCCAGCCGGCCGGAGCGCTCGGCAAGGGCCTCCGCATAGAGCTGAAGATAGGAGCGGGCGCTCGCCTCCCAACTGAAGTCCTGCGCCATACCCGCGAGGGCCAGGCGCCGCCACCCCTCAGGGTCCGACCGGAAGAGCCCCAGTGCCTGCTGCACCGCCTTGCGCAGGGGCTCTGGCTTGGGCTCGTCGAACAGGAAACCGGTTGCGGTCCCCTCGGCCAGGGTCTTGGCGGTCGAGTGCACGATGGTATCGGCCAGCCCACCGGTGCGGTGGGCGATCGGCGGGGACCCATAGCGTAGGCTGTAGAGCTGATTGAGGCCGCAAGGCTCGAACCGTGAGGGCATCAGGAACGCGTCGCAGCCGGCCTCGATGCGATGTGCGCGCGTCTCGTCATAGCCGACGAAGACGCCCACCTGCTTGGGATGAGCGGCGGCCAGCGTCAAGAGGCCCTGCTCCAGATGCCGCTCACCGGCGGCCTGGATGACGAACTGGACGTCCGGGTCCTGCAACAGCCCCGGCAGGATCGCCAGGATCAGGTCGACCCCCTTCTGCTCTACCAGTCGCCCGACGTGACCGAGAAGAAAGGCCCCCTCGTTGCGGGTCAGGCCGAACTCGCGCTGAACGTCCAGCTTGTTCTCCGCCTTGAGCCCGAAGCTCTCCCGGTCGAACGGCTGGAGGATCATCGGGTCGGTGGCGGGATCCCAGTCCTTGAAGTCGACGCCGTTCAGGATGCCTGAAAAGCGCGTCCCGATCTGGCGCAGCAACCCGTCGAGACCGCAGCCGAAACGCGGCGTGCGAACCTCCTCCGCATAGGTCGGGCTGACCGTGTTGACGCGGTCGGAGAACACGATCCCGCCCTTGATGAACGACATGCGCTGGTGGAACTCCAGGCCGGCAAGGCTCCAGAGGGAGGGGGGCAGGGCGAGTCGGTCGAAGGTCGCACGGTCGAACAGGCCCTGATAGGCGAGGTTGTGGATCGTGAAGACGGTGGCCGGGCGCTCCGGCAGCTCCTGCATCAGGGCGGGTGCGAGACCCGTCTGCCAGTCGTTGCAGTGCAGCACGTCCGGGCGCCAGCCGACGGCCGGGAGCGCCTGAGCGATCTGGGCGACTACCCGGCTGAAAAGCAGAAAACGCTCGGCGTTATCCCCCCAGTCGCGACCCGACAGATCGGTGTAGGGATTGCCCTCACGACAGAAGTGTTCCGGCGCGTCGACCAGATAGACGGGCAGATCGTGTTCCGGGTGGCTGCCCTCGAGAATACGAATATTGGTCCGGCCGCCGGGCAGCTTGATCTCGCACAGGGGCTTGGGCTCGCGCAGCTGCCTTGCGGCGTGCGGATAGGCTGGGATAATCAGCCTGGCGTCGTGGCCGAGCTCGCGCAGGGCGACTGGAAGGCTGGCGGCCACGTCGGCGAGGCCACCGGTCTTGATCAGAGGGTGGGCCTCGCTGCTCGCAAACAGGATGCTGAGCCCCTCGGGGTCGGGGTATTGAATGGGAGCGTGCTCCATGATGGACCCCTGATCCTGGGCGCCGTCTGAGTAGGCCCCCGGTGTGCGCCGCGGCCGCGCTGAGCGCCTGGCGCCGCTTCTTCTGGTTTCTGAGGCCGTAGTTTTACCGAAATGTTAGGGGGCAACGCAATGCTGAATCCCTGCACCATCGTGATTTTTGGCGCGACCGGCAACCTCGCGCGCTACAAGCTGCTGCCCGCCCTCTACCACATCGAGGCCGCCGGGCGACTTCACCCGGCGACCCGAATCCTGGGTTTCGGCCGCCGCCCCTGGTCAGACGCCGACTGGCAGGGGGAGCTGCGGGCAATCCTGACCCAACGCATCCGCCGTGGACCCGAGCCGGCCGTCCTCGAGCGGATGCTCGAGCGTTGCCGCTTCGCCGAGGGGGATCTCGAATCCGAGCATGGCTACAGGCGCCTGGGAGAACGCCTGCAAGTCGAGGACGATCTGCCAGCCAATCGGATCTTCTACCTTGCGGTGGCGCCCCGCCACTACGCGATCGTGGCCGAGCAGCTCGCCGCCCTGGGCCTGCAGACCGAGGACGCGGGCTGGTCGCGCCTGGTGGTGGAGAAACCCTTCGGGTTTGACCTGGAGAGTGCCCGCATCCTGGACCAGCAACTCCAGGGCTGCTTCACCGAGGACCAGATCTACCGCATCGACCATTACCTGGGCAAGAGCACGGTCCAGAACATCCTGGTGTTCCGCTTCGCCAACCTGATGCTGGAGCCGCTGTGGAACCGCAATTACATCGATCACGTGCAGATTACCCACGCCGAGGCGCGCGGTATCGAAGAGCGGGCCGGCTTCTATGACGGTGTCGGCGCCATGCGCGACATGATCCAGAGCCACCTGCTCCAGATGCTGACGCTGGTGGCCATGGAGCCGCCCCCGAGCCTCGACGCCGAGGCCCTGCGCGACGAGAAGGTCAAGGTGCTGCGCTCCATTCGGCCCATCTCCCGGGAGGCCGTCCATGCCCACGCCTTCCGCGCCCAGTACACGGCCGGTCGCAACGGCGATGCCAAGGTGCCGGGTTATCGGGAGGAGCCGGGGGTGGGGCACAACAGCACCACCGAGACCTACGCCGCGCTCAAGGTCTACATCGACAACTGGCGCTGGCGCAATGTCCCCTTCTATGTTCGCACCGGCAAGCGCATGGGGCACACCAACTCGCTGGTGGCGATCCGCTTCAAGCATCCGCCCCAGCAGCTCTTCAGGCACACCGCCATCGAGCGGCTCAAGCCCAACTGGCTGCTGCTCAACATCCAGCCCAATGAGTGCATGCGCATCGAGATCCAGGTCAAGCAGCCGGGCTTTGAGATGCGGACCCAGACCGAGCGCCTAGACGCCAGCTCCTGCGCCCTACCCCCCGAGCATATCGACGCCTATGAAGCCCTGATCCTGGACATCATCGAGGGCGACCACACCCATTTCCTGCGGGCCGACGAGGTCAACTGGGCCTGGCAGGTGGTCGATCCGGTGCTCAAGCTGTGGGCCACCGAGCGCGACTATATCCACAGCTACCCGGCGGGCAGCTGGGGCCCGGTGGAGGCCAACCGGCTCTTCGATCGGGACGATCAGGACTGGCGCAACGGACTCGATGCGGAGCCCCCCGAGCTGCTGCACTAGGGCCCAAATCAGGTCGGGGCCACCTGCCCGACGCGCCTGCCTTCCCTCTACATCCTCGAAGTTCAGGAGAAAGACCCATGACGCCCGTCAACCAGACCCCCCAATGGAAGGCACTGCAGAGCCACTGGCAGCAGATGCGCGACGTGCAGATGCGCGACCTGTTCGCCCAGGACCCGCGGCGCGCCCACGCCATGACCCTGGATGCGGCGGGCCTGCACCTCGATTACTCCAAGAACCGCGTGACACCTGAGACCCTGAGGCTCCTGGTCGAGCTCGCCGAGGCGGTCGATCTCAGGGGCTGGACGAAGCGGATGTTCTCGGGCGAGCCGATCAACAACACCGAGCAGCGCGCGGTGCTCCACGTGGCGCTGCGCAACCGGTCCAACCGCCCCATCCTGGTGGACGGCGAGGATGTGATGCCGCTGATCAACGGCGTCCTCGACAAGATGGAGACCTTTGTTGGGCGAGTACGCTCCGGTGACTGGAGGGGCTATACCGGCGAGCGCATCACTGATGTGGTCAACATCGGTATCGGCGGCTCCAATCTCGGCCCCAAGATGGTCTGTGCCGCCCTCGGCCCCTATCTCAGCGGCCGCCTGCGGGTGCATTTCGTCTCCAACATCGACGGCACCCACCTTACCGAGATGATCCGCTGGCTCAATCCCGCCACCACCCTGTTCGTGGTGGCGTCCAAGACCTTCACCACCCAGGAGACCATGACCAATGCCCGCAGCGCACGCGATTGGGCGCTCGCGGCCATGAAGGACCCGGCGGCGGTCGCCAACCACTTCGTCGCCATCTCCACCCATGCCGAGCGGGTCGCGGAATTCGGCATCGACACCGCCAACATGTTCGAGTTCTGGGACTGGGTCGGCGGGCGCTACTCGCTCTGGTCGGCCATCGGGCTGCCGATCGCGCTCGCGGTCGGGTTCGACCACTTTGTCGAGCTCCTGGAAGGCGCCCATGCCATGGATGAGCACTTCAGAACCGCGGCCATCGGCGAGAACCTGCCCGCCATCCAGGGCCTGATCGGGATCTGGTACGCCAACTTCTTCGACGCCCGCACCCACGCGGTCCTGCCCTATGACCAGTATCTGCGCTTCCTGCCCGCCTATCTCCAACAGGGGGACATGGAGAGCAACGGCAAGCGGGTGACCCGTGACGGCGCCGCCGTCGACTACAGCACCGGGCCCGTGGTCTGGGGCGAGCCCGGCACGGACGGTCAGCATGCCTTCTACCAGCTCATCCACCAGGGCACCCAGTTGATCCCCGCGGACTTCATCGGGTCTGTGCACAGCCACAACCCCCTGGGGGATCATCACCTCAAGTTCATGGCGAACTTCTTCGCCCAGACGGAGGCCCTGATGCGCGGGCGCACGGCCGACGAGGCCCTGGCGGAGATGCTCCAGGGGGGAATTCCCGAGGAGCAGGCCCGGTTCCTGGCGAGCCACCGGACCTTCCCGGGCAATCGCCCCACCAACAGCATCCTCATGGAGCGCCTCACCCCCCACACCCTGGGGGCCCTGATCGCCATGTATGAGCACCGCATCTTCACCCAAGGCGTCCTGTGGGGCATCAATTCGTTCGACCAATGGGGCGTGGAGCTCGGCAAGCAGCTCGCCTCGGTGATCCTGGGCGAGCTCGAGGCGGGGCGGGTGAGCGCGGAGCACGACGGCTCCACCACCGCGCTCATGGACTATTTCATTCGCCACCGCGGATGAGCGGGACCTCTTGCCTTGGGCGGCGGTGAATCGGCGATGGGGATGAGCAGGCACTCCGCGGGCGTCGTCGTGCTGCGTCGCTTCGATGACCGGTGGCGCTGCCTCTTGCTGCGCTGTTATGCCTATTGGGACTTTCCCAAGGGCGAGGTCGGGCCAGGGGAGGACCGGCTGCAGGCCGCTCGCCGCGAGGTGGCGGAGGAGACGGGGCTCACCGCGCTGGACTTTCCTTGGGGCGAGGATTTCGTCGAGACCCCGCCCTATGCCCGCGGCAAGGTCGCCCGTTACTACCTCGCCGAGGCGCGCAGCGGTGACGTCGTGCTGCCCGTGAGCCCGGAGCTGGGCCGACCGGAACACCACGAATACCGCTGGGTGCCACTGGACGCGGCCGGGTCGCTCCTGAACGACCGACTAAAGGCCGTCCTCGCCTGGACCCGGAACCGAATCGAGGTCGACGGGCCGCCTGGCGCCTCCAAGGATTGAGGCCGGCACCCGAATGCGGGGCTTCCCGGCCGTAGAGCGAGCCTCAGGCGGGCTCCGGTGCGGGGGTCATCATCCGGTTACTAGTCCAGCCCCGGAAGTGGCGCAGGATCAGCAGCCCGGGGATGGTGATCAGCACGCACACCACAAAGAACCCGAGCCAACCCAGCGCCTCCGCCATATAGCCGGTGGGGGCCGCGGCGAGGACGCGCGGTATGCCCATCATGCTGGAGAGCAGGGCATACTGGGTGGCGGTGAAGCGCTTGTCGGTGATGGAGGCCATGAATCCCACGTAGGCCGCGGTACCAGCGCCCCCGGACAAGTTCTCACCGGCGATCACGACCGCCAGGGCCGCCACGCTGGCCCCGGGACCCATCCAGGCCAGCACCGCAAAACCCGTGGTCGCCAAGGCCTGGAGCAGCCCGAACCACAGCAGTGCCCGGTAGATGCCGATGCGCAGTATCACCACCCCGCCCACCAGGCCGCCGATCACCGTGGCCCAGAATCCGAACAGCTTCACGACTGCGCCGATCTCTGTCTTGGTGAAGCCGAGCTCCAGATAAAAGGGTGTGGTCATCGCCATCGCCATCGTCTCGCCCAGCTTGTAGAGCAGGATGAAGGCCAGGATCCAGAGTGCGTGGTCGCGGCGGAAATATTCGACGAAGGGGTCCACCACCGCCGCCTTCAGGGTGCGCGGCGCCCCGACGGCCTCGGCCGGCTCGGGGGACAACAGGGTGGTGATGACCCCGATCAGCATCACCAGCGCGAACAGCAGAAACACCTGCTCGAAGGGGATCAGGTCCGCGAGGATCAAACCGCCGCCGCCGGCGGCGAGCATTCCGACCCGATAGCCGTTGACGGCCAGCGAGGCTCCGAGCCCCAGCTCATCGTCCGCCAGGGCCTCTCGGCGGTAGGCGTCGATCACGATGTCCTGGCTGGCGGAGAAAAAGGTCACGCCCAGGGCACAGGCCGCGACCAGCCAGGGGCTGGTGGCGGGCTCTGTCATCCCCAGCGTCGCGATGGAAGCCATCAGCGCCAGCTGGATGACCAACATCCAGCCGCGGCGGCGTCCCAGGAAGGGCCAACGGTAGCGGTCGACCAGCGGTGCCCACAGGAACTTGAGCGTATAGGGGAGCTGCACCAGGGCGAAGAGCCCGATGGTCCCCAGGTCCACCTGCTCCTCGGTGAGCCAGGCCTGGAGCAGGGTGATGGTGAGCAGCAGGGGCAGGCCGGAGGCGAAGCCCATGGCGAAGGCCACGAGCATACGGCCGCTGAAGACGGTCCGTAGGGTGTCGTAAAAGCTGTTGGATCCTTGCGACATGGAGCGCTTTAGGTCAGATGCGGCGGCGCGGTCGGTCCGAACGCGCAGGCATGGTAGAGGTTTCGCCGCCGGGTGGCGAGCCGGGTGGGGAACCCCGGCGGTCGGCGGCAAGGCACAGGTCGGGACCGGGTCGACGCCCGGGTTGAGAGCCCACCAGCCCGATCAGGCAAGGGCGGCAGCGAGAGCCTGCTGGGCGATGGCGAGCTCTTCGTTGGTGGGGATCACCAGCACCTGGACTGGGCTGTCGACGGTGCTGATGCGCCGCTCGCCGGACTGAGGGGAGAGGTTGGCGTCGTCGTCCATCTTGATGCCGAGGTTCTCCAGGTTCTCGCAGGCCCGGCAGCGGGTGTCGGCATCGTTCTCGCCGATACCGCCAGTAAAGACGATGGCATCGACGCGTCCGAGCTCGGCATAGTAGGCGCCGATGTACTTGCGGATGCGGTGTGCCGTGATGCCGATGGCCAGCTCGGCCTTCTCGTCCCCTGCCTCGGCCCGCCGCTGGATCTCGCGCATGTCGTTGACGCCGCAGATGCCGAGCAGCCCGCTCTGGCGGTTCAGCAGATCGTCCAGGGTTTCGTTGTCCAGCCCCAGGTTCTTGCATAGATAGAAGTGGATCGCCGGGTCGATGTCACCGCAACGGGTGCCCATGACCAGGCCCTCCAGGGGGGTCATGCCCATGGAGGTGTCGATGCTCTCGCCCCCGCGAATGGCGGTGGCGCTGGCCCCGTTGCCCAGGTGCAGCGTGATCAGGTTGCACTGCGCGAAAGGGACCCCGAGAAAGGCGGCCGCCCGCTCGCCCACATAGCGGTGGGAGGTGCCGTGGAACCCATAGCGGCGCACCCGGTGGTCCCGATAGAGATACTCCGGTAGCGCATAACGATAAGCGGTCCGGGGCATGGTCTGGTGAAAGGCGGTGTCGAACACCGCCACCGAGGGCACCCCCGGGAACAGGGTGCGCGCGACCTCGATGCCGTCCAGATTGGCCGGGTTGTGCAGGGGGGCGAGCGGGCTCATGTCGCGGATCGCACCCACCACCGCGTCGTCCACCACCGTCGGGCGGTGGAATCGCTCGCCGCCGTGGACGACCCGGTGGCCGATGGCCGCCAGCTCCGCAACGTCCGTCAGCACCCCGCTCTGGCGCAGCCCGCCGATGATGCGGTCGATCCCGCTGTGGTGATTGGGGATGGAGGCGCGCTCTTCGCAGCTCTGCTCGCGCCCATCCGGGTCGCGCCACCGGCGTCTGATCTCGCCCTGTGCCTCGCCGATCCGGGACACGGCCCCCGAGGCAACGGTATGCCAGTCGTCGGTCTCGAAGAGCTGGAACTTGATGGACGAGCTGCCCGAGTTGAGGACCAGGACCTTCATGAGGTGCCGACCTCCGCCACCTGAGGGGCCGGCGCGGTGCCCTGGAGCCGCTCGGCGTCCTGGCGGTCGGCCTGGGCCTGGATGGCGGTGATGGCGACGGTGTTGACGATATCGGTGACGGTACAGCCGCGGCTGAGGTCGTTCACGGGCTTGTTGAGTCCCTGCAGCACCGGGCCTATGGCCACGGCCCCGGAGCTGCGCTGCACCGCCTTGTACGTGTTGTTGCCGGTGTTGAGGTCCGGAAAGATGAAGACGGTGGCGTGACCCGCCACCTCGCTGCCGGGCATCTTGGAGGCGGCGACGCTGGCGTCGACCGCGGCGTCGTACTGGATGGGGCCGTCGATCTTGAGGTCGGGGCGACGCGCCCGGGCAATGCCGACGGCCTCGCGCACCCGCTCCACGTCCTCGCCCTTGCCGGAGGCCCCGGTGGAGTAGGAGAGCATGGCGATCTTCGGCTCGATTCCAAATGCCGTCGCGGTGGCCGCCGAGGTGATGGCGATATCCGCAAGCTCCTCGGAATCGGGGTTGGGGTTTACGGCGCAATCGCCGTACACCAGCACCCGGTCCGGCAGGCACATGAAGAAGACGCTGGACACCAGCTTGACGCCGGGCTTGGTCCTCACGGTCTCAAAAGAAGGCCGGATCGTGTGCTGGGTCGTGTGAATGGCCCCCGAGACCATGCCGTTCGCGTCGCCCTCGTACACCATCAGCGTTCCGAAATAGCTGACGTCCTCCAGGACGTCGTAAGCCATCTGCTCGGAGATCCCCTTGTGCTTGCGCAGCTCGTAATAGGTCCTGGCGTAACGCGCCCGATCGGGCGCGGTCGCCGGATCGATGATGGGGATGCCGTTGAGCTTGAGGCCGAGCTCGCTGATGCGCCGGCGGATCTTCTCGGGGTCGCCGAGCAGGGTCAGGTCCGCGACCTGACGCAGGATCAGGATCTCGGCGGCGCGCAGGATGCGCTCATCGGTGCCCTCCGGGAGGACGATCCGCTGGCGGTTCGCCTTGGCGCGGCGGATCAGCTCATATTCGAACATGAGCGGGGTGATGCGCTCGGAGCGGCGCACGCTGATGCGCTCGCGCAGCTCCTCCACGCCGACATTCCCCTCGAACAGACCCAGGGCCGCAGCGATCTTGCGCTCGTCGCCGGGGAGGATGGTGGCCTCGATGCGGTCGACGTTGAGCGCGGTACGGAAGGTGTCGGTGGGAACGCACAGGACGGAGACCTTGGTGCGGCGCAAGCCCTCGAGCAGCCGCTGGACGTTGGGCGCCGGGTAGAGGCCGCCCGTGAGCAGGAGTCCAGCCACCCGCGGGAATGACGATGACGCGTCCGCCGCCAGGCTGGCCAGGATGATGTCGGAGCGGTCGCCCGGGGTGATGATGAGGCAGCCGTCCTCCACATAGCCCAGGAAGTCCGGTACCTCCATTGCCGCCACCTTGTAGTTGGTGACGACCTGGTTCATGGCGTCGCCCTCACCGCACATGCAGTCCGCCCCCAGGGCCTGGCGGATCTCGCCCACGGTGGGCATCCCGAGCGTGGGCTGCTTGGGCAGCACGTAGACGTTCTCGCTGTCGGGTATCAGGGCGCGGGCGCGGGTCTTCACCTGGGCCACGTGCGCGGCGTCCACGCCGTTGAGCACGCTGGCGAGGAAGTCTCCGCCGCGCTCGCGCATGGACTCGTGGGCGACCTGCAGGGCGTCGAGCGCCTCGTCGGGGCTGCGCGCGAAGCCCTTCACCACCACCACGACGCTGCAGCCGAAGTTGTTGGCGAGGTCGGCGTTGAAGTCGAACTCCAGCGATGGCACCAGGCCGTCGAAGTCGGTACCGGCGCAGACGACCAGGTCGCAGGACTCCTCCAGCATCTTGAACTTGTTGAGGATGAGCTTGAGCAGCTCGTCGTAGCGCCCAGCCGCCAGCAGATGGCTGGCGGTCTCGGCGTTGCACCCGTACAGCATCTCCGGTGAGAAGGGCAGGTCGTAGCGGCTGCGGATCAGGTTGGTCAGGTTGTCCTGGTCAACGCCCTTCGCGACGATGGGGCGGAAGAAGCCCACCTTGCGGTTGACCGCATAGAGCATCTCCATGAAACCCAACACCACCACGGACTTGCCGCTGCCAGAGCTGGCACCGGCGATATAAATGCTCTGCATGGCTGTCCCTCGAGAAAAACGACTCCGAGGCGCATTGTCCCAGGAATGCTGCACCGCAGAAACGGAAGTGGCGCCGGAATTTTGCCTTAAAGCCGCTTCAGCCATGTGACCGGTCCGTTAAGTCTGATCGCCGCGGCTCGCCGACTCCCAACGGGTGCTGACCCGCCCGGACTAGAGTTCGGGCCTGGCGCGCCATTTCAGGAAGGTCTCGCTGAGATAGGCCTTGCTCGAGATGTAGTTCAGCACGTTGCGCAGCCGGTAGAAGGCGACTACGGAGTCGACCCGCAGGATCTCCCTTCCCTGCTCGTCGAAGAAGAGGATCGAGGGGGCATAAAAGAGCCCCAGCTTGGCGGCCCATTCCCGCGCCGTGGTGCGCTCGCCCGCGGGGGTCACCACAGGGGTATCGGACCACATGTCGAGCTGCACCGCGTCCAGATCGGCGAAGTGCCGGTAGATGGCCGGTTGGCGCAGGGACTGGCCGTGCAGCACGTCGCAGGCGTGGCAGTCCCCCTGCTCGAAGAAGACGACCAGCGGGCGCTCGCTCGGCACGCGGCGGTCCAGGTTGTAGGGCGGGCTGGCGAAGAAGGGCTCGGAGTTCAGGTCCTGTTCGTCGAACACCATCCGGTTGTCGCCCCGCGCCAGATAGTCCCGGAAGGATTCGCGCCGATAATGTCCGTCCGCCACATACTCCAGGGCGGCGCGGAACTGATAGGGAGGGTAATAGCCGCGCAGGCGAAGCACCTGAGCGCCCTGGGGATTATAGAAGACCATGGACGGGGTGAAGACGGTGTTCTCGCGCTCGGCCAGCTCCCGCTCCGTGAGGGTTTCGCCCTTGACGTCGGTCACCTCGTCGACGCCCCAGATGTCGATCGGGATGACGTCGAAATTGGCCCGGGTGTATTCGACGATGTCCTCAAGGCCGAAGTTGACCTGCATGAGCTTCTTGCAGTAGGCGCAGCGGCGCTGGCCGAAATAGACCATGATGCCCTTCTTGCCGGCATCCACCGCCTCCTGGACGTCCGCGCCCAGATCGAGAAAGCTCTCCTTGAACCAGGCCGGGTGCTCCATGGGCTCGGAGAGGGTCTGATCGTCGAATCCGTAGACGTCGTCGTCGGAGGCGTCCGCCGGCGCCGGGCCGCTGACGGCGAGGAGCAGGATGGACACCAGGGCACAGGCCCGAGCGATGGGAGCCATCTTGGAGGACCTCCAGTTGGTAACAGTTCTCTGGCCTTCCGGGGCCTCGGTTGCCCGTCCTTGTTGCGGGCGGCCCTTCACGGCCCTGGCCCGGGGGTCCATCCTACCGCCGTTGCCGCGGGCTTGCGCGCTCCCGTGCGGGTGCGGGCAGCGGCCCGGGGGCTTGCAGTGGCGGTGGGCCAATCCGCGGGGCTCAGGCTCTAGGCCGGCTCGTGCCCTTCATGGCGCAGGAAGCGCTCGAGGAGCAACAGGGCGGCGATGGAGCGGGCCTCGTCGAAGTCGTCCCTGGCGAGCAGGGCGTCCAGATCGGCGAGGCGCCAGGGAACCACCTCGATCGGCTCCGGCTCGTCGCCCGGCAGCCGGCTTGAGTAGAGGTCCCGGGCGAGCACGACGAGGCTGTGGTGGCCGATATAGGCGGGGACCAGGGAGAGCCGGTCGAGCAGGTGCAGGTCGCGCGCCCCATACCCGACCTCCTCCTGCAGCTCTCGGTTGGCCGCCGCGAGCGGCTGCTCGCCCGGCTCCACGATCCCCTTGGGCAGCCCGAGCTCGTAGCGCTCGCTGCCGGCGGCGTACTCACGGATGAGCAGGACGACCTGCGGGTCCGGCATGGCCAGGACCATCACCGAATCTGCACCCCCGGGGATGCGCTCAAAGGTGCGGCGGGCCCCGTTGGAGAACTCCAGGTCGACCTGCTCGATGCGGAAGATGCGGCTCCGGGCAAGGGTGCGTCGGCCAATGATCCTGGGCTTTTCGGGCATGGGGACCTCCGTTACCCTCTCCCGGACATCCACAAGGCCTGGGTTCCGGCAAATCGCACCCGCATTGGACCCGAACCGACTCGAGAGGGCATGCCATGAAGGATTGGGCCGAGATCGACTGGGGGCACATCGACTGCGTCTTTCTCGACATGGACGGGACCCTGCTGGACCTCCATTTCGACAACCACTTCTGGCTCCATCATGTGCCCCTACGTTATGCGCAGGCGCGGGGCCTGAGCCTCGAGGAGGCGAAGGCGGAGCTCCTGCCGCGCTACCGCGACATCGAGGGGACGCTCGAGTGGTACTGCGTGGATCACTGGAGCCGGGCACTGGGCCTGGACATCACACTCCTCAAGGCGGAGGTCGAGCATCTTATCGCGGTGCATCCGCACGTGTTGAGCTTCCTGGAGGCCCTGGCGGAGCGGGGAAAGCGGCGGGCCCTGGTCACCAACGCCCACCAGAAGGCCCTGGCGCTCAAGATGGACCGCACCCGCCTCGCCGGTCACTTCGATCGGATCGTCTGCGCCCATGACCTGGGGCTGCCCAAAGAGGCCCCCGGCTTCTGGCCCCGGGTCCAGGAGATCCTGCCGTTCGACCCCCGGCGCACCCTCTTCGTCGACGACAGCGCGAGTGTGCTGCAGGCCGCCCGCGACTATGGTTTCGTCCACCTGATCGCGGTGCTGGAGCCGGATTCCCAGGGGCCGCGCCGACCGCCGGGGGGGTTCCCGGCGATCGTCAACTTTGCGGATCTGCTGCCCGGATTGGGCGGGGTCTGATTCAGGAGAGGACACGGGAGCCAGCGGCCGGGGTCACAGATCTGGTGCCTCGCCGGCCGCGGCCACGCCCGTCTGAGGTTGATCAGCACCGCCGCTCTCAGCGCCTGTGGACTTGCGCCGGCGCCGTCGGCGCTTCTTCTTGGCCGGCTCGGCGGCCTCGCTCTTGGGTGCTTGCAGGTTACCCGGCCCGACCGCCGCGGACGCAGGCGGGGCGGAGGTGAGTGCCGCCTGCTCGGGGCCGGGGCCGGTGCGCGCAGGCGCCTGGGCGGGGCGGCCAGCCTCAGGTGCGGAGTCGAGCGGTTCCGGGCGGCGGCGCGGGCGCTCGTGATCCGCGTGTCCACCGCGCCGCCCATGGCCGCGCTCGGGCCCGTCACGATGACCATGACGGCTCCCCTCGCCGCGCCCGCGACCCTCGGTACGGTACTCCCGGTCCTCCCGGTCCGGGCGCAGCCGGCTCCGGCGGTCCACCTCCGCCAGCATGCCCGGCTCGATCGGCGCCACCGGCACCTTGGCGCCGATGAATTTCTCGACGTCCGGCAGGCAGTAGGCGTAGTGCTCACACACGAAGCTGACCGCATCGCCCGCGGCCCCCGCCCGCGCGGTGCGCCCGATGCGGTGGACATAGTCCTCGGGGTCCTCCGGGAGGTCGTAGTTGACCACATGGGTCACGTCGGGGATGTGGAGCCCGCGCGCGGCCACGTCCGTGCCCACCAGCACCGGCATGTCGCCGTCGGTGAAGTGCTTGAGGAGCTTCAGCCGCTTCTTCTGGGGCACGTCGCCGGAGAGCACCGCGGTGTTGATGCCGTTGCCCTGTAGATAGCCCCAGACGACGTCGGCCTGCCGCTTGGTGTTGACGAACACCATCACGCGCGGGTCCTCCCAGGTCCGCACCAGACCGATCAGGAGCCGTATCTTCTCCTCGTTGGCGGTCATGTAGCAGACCTGACGCACCCGGTCCGCGGTGACCGTATCGGTCTCGATCTTCACCAGCCGCGGATGATTCATGTGCTCGTAGGCGAGCTCCAGCACGCGGAAGGAGAGGGTCGCCGAAAACAGCATGCCCAGCCGCTCCTCCGGCGGCGGCATGCGCTTCAGGATGAACCGGATGTCCTTGATGAAGCCGAGGTCGAACATGCGGTCCGCCTCGTCGAGTACCACCGCCTGAATCGACTTGAGGCTGTAGACGTGCTGCTTGTGGTAGTCGATCAGGCGCCCGGGGGTGCCGATCAGGATGTCCACCCCCGCGGCCAGGTCATCGCGCTGCTGCTGATAGCCGGTACCTCCGAACACCAGCCCGATCCGAAACCCCGTGTGTCTGGCGAGAAGCACCGTGTCCTTGTGGATCTGCACCGCCAGCTCCCGGGTCGGCGCCACGATCAGGGCCCGCGGATGGGCGCGCCCGTGCTCCGTGGGCGGGTTGGGGGAGGTCAGCAGGCGCTGCAGCAGCGCCAGCAGAAAGGCGGCGGTCTTCCCGGTCCCGGTCTGGGCCTGACCCGCCACGTCGTGACCGGCTAGTGCGATGGGCAGTGTCTCCGCCTGGATCGGGGTACACTGGATGAAGCCTGCATCGGCAAGCCCCTGGAGGATCTTGGGGTCGAGGTTGAAGCTGTCGAAGCGGGTCTCTGTGAGGTGTGTCTCGGGCATTGAATTCTTGGATACCTGGTGTGCCGAGCCGAAACGGAATGGCAAGGCTTGCAAATTCGTCGTGCTTTGGATCAAATAGCATCTTACCCAAGGGCCTACAGTTACGCCATCCGCCCGCCCGCCCGTGCCCCTTTCTCTGGCGCGGTTTTACCGGTCCATTTTCCCTAGGCACGGCCACGCGGTTCGACCTCCCGGCGCAATTCAGCTAGATTCGTTCTCAGGCCCCGATCCGTATCAGACCAACGATCGATCCGATCGGGTTCGGCACGTCCGAACCAGGACGGCACCGCGCCAGACTCGACCGAGGGCCGAGCCTCGGGGTTTCGAGGTGGTCCGGTCCGTGACCTAGGAATGCTGGAAAAACACCTGCAGGTCCCGCATCTAAGCCCAAAATCAAATGGGAGACGACTTCAGTGAGCGATAGCATCGTCCACGTGACCGATGATTCTTTCGAGGACGAGGTATTGAGATCCCCGGATCCTGTACTGGTCGACTACTGGGCCGACTGGTGCGGGCCCTGCAAGATGATCGCGCCGGTCCTCGACGAGATTGCCAACGAGTATGCGGGAAAGATCAAGGTCGCCAAGCTCAACATCGACGAGAATCCGAGCACGCCGCCGCGTTACGGCATCCGTGGCATACCCACCCTGATGCTGTTTCGCGAGGGTGAAGTGGAGGCGACCAAGGTCGGCGCCGTCTCCAAGTCCCAGCTAACCGCCTTCATCGACAGCAATCTCTGATGCCAGTGGCACGATGAGGCCGGGCGCGCTCAGCGAGGAAGGGCGCGCCTCGAACGATAAGAACCGATTCAACGGCACCCGTCCGGGTGCCCACTCTCCGGTGCACCGCCGTCCCGAGTCGCCCTTCCCCGCGACGCCGCTCTCCCCTCGCGGGACGCCGTGCACCATCCCTGACCTCAGTCCTACGAAGACCTCAATGAATCTAACTGAGTTGAAGAAGACACCGGTTCCCGAGTTGGTGGAGCTGGCGCAATCCATGGAGATCGAAGGCGTCGGGCGCTCCCGCAAGCAGGACCTGATCTTCGCCATTCTCAAGGCCCAGGCCAAGCGCGGGGAGGATATCTACGGGGACGGTGTGCTCGAGATACTGCAGGACGGCTTCGGGTTCCTGCGCTCCGCCGACGCCTCCTATCTGGCCGGTCCGGACGACATCTATGTGTCCCCCAGCCAGATCCGTCGTTTTGCGCTGCGCACCGGTGACACCATCTCCGGCAAGATCCGGCCGCCCAAGGACGGCGAGCGTTACTTCGCGTTGCTCAAGGTCAACGACATCAACTTCGACCGGCCCGAAAACGCCAAGTCGAAGATCCTGTTTGAGAACTTCACCCCGCTGTTCGCCCAGAAGCGGCTCAAGCTGGAGATCGGCAACGGTAGCACCGAGGACATCACCGCGCGCACCATCGACCTGGTGGCCCCCATCGGCAAGGGCCAGCGTGGACTCATCGTCTCCCCGCCCAAGGCGGGCAAGACCATGATGCTGCAGAACATCGCCCAGTCCGTGGGGCACAACCACCCCGACTGCTATCTGATCGTGCTGCTGATCGACGAGCGTCCCGAGGAGGTCACGGAGATGGCGCGCTCGGTGCGCGGCGAGGTGATCTCCTCCACCTTTGACGAGCCGGCGACCCGCCACGTGCAGGTGGCGGAGATGGTGATCGAGAAGGCCAAGCGGCTGGTCGAGCACAAGCGCGACGTGGTGATCCTGCTCGACTCCATCACCCGGCTCGCCCGCGCCTACAACACCGTGGTGCCGTCCTCCGGCAAGGTGCTCACGGGTGGCGTGGATGCCAATGCGTTGCAGCGGCCCAAGCGCTTTTTCGGCGCCGCGCGCAATGTGGAAGAGGGGGGCAGCCTCACCATCCTGGCCACCGCCCTGGTGGACACCGGCTCGCGCATGGACGACGTCATCTACGAGGAGTTCAAGGGCACCGGCAATATGGAGATCCACATGGACCGGCGGATCGCCGAGAAGCGCATCTTCCCGTCCATCAACATCAACCGCTCGGGGACCCGTCGCGAAGAGCTCCTGATGAAGCCCGACGAGCTCCAGAAGATGTGGATCCTGCGCAAGATACTGCACCCCATGGACGAGCTGGCGGCAATGGAATTCCTCCACGACAAGCTCAAGGCCACCAAGACCAACAGCGAGTTCTTCGATTCCATGCGAGGCTGACAGCGGGCAGCGCGCCGCACTTCTCCCCGAGGCTGGCAGATGAAGGCCATGATTCTCGCCGCCGGGCGTGGAAACCGGATGCGCCCGCTCACCGATCGGGTCCCCAAACCCCTGCTGCCGGCCGGGGGCAGGCCACTGATCCACTACGCGATCGAGCGCCTGGCAGCCGCCGGCATCCGGGAGCTGGTGATCAACCACGCCCATCTGGGCGGCCAGATCGAGGAGGCGCTGGGCGAGGGCTCCGGCCTCGGCGTCTCGATCCGTTATTCCGCGGAGGGGGAGGGCCAGGCGCTGGAGACCGGCGGCGGCATCTTCAGGGCCCTGCCCCTGCTCGCCCCCGAGCCCTTCCTGGTGGTGAACGCCGACGTCTGGACCGACATTGATCTCCGTGACCTGGCCCTCGCAGACGGGGACCTGGCCCATCTCGTACTGGTGGCAAACCCGCCCCACCATCCCGGCGGCGACTTCGCCCTGACGCGCGGGCGGGTGCTGGCCGACGGCGAGCACCGCTATACCTTCTCCGGTGTGGGACTCTATCACCCCCGGCTCTTTACCGGCTGCACCCCGGGCGCCTTTCCGCTCGCGCCCCTGCTGCGCTCCGCCATTGCCCAAGGCCGGGTCGGGGGGCGGCTCCACCCGGGTCACTGGTACGACATCGGCACCCCGGACCGTCTCGCACAGCTCGATCGATGGCTGAGCCGCGGTGTCGGCTGAGGGGCCGGCCAGGCAGAAATCGACGAGGGGCGACATACTGAGGCCAACACTCGAAGCCCGAGCCGGCCGCCGCCATGGGTCAAGACATCATCTCGTCCCAGTTCACAGACCAGGACTATGAGCGCTTCACCGAGCGTCTGAGGGCCGAGACGGCGCTACTGGGTGAGTGGCTCGCAGAGGGCCGCTTCGCCACATCCGCGCCCACCGGCGGCTTCGAGCTCGAGGTCTGGTTGGTCGGTCGCGACATGGGGCCCGCCGGGCGGGTCGAGGCGCTGCTCGAGCGCCTGAGCGACCCGCTGGTGGTGCCGGAGCTCGCGACCTTCAACGCCGAGATCAACGGGACCGCCGTGGTCCTGCGAGGCGATGCCTTGTCCCAACTGGCGGTTGAGCTCACCGCGACCCTGGGACGCTGCGGCGCGGCCGCGGCCGGTCTGGAGACACGGCTCGCCCTGATCGGGATACTCCCGACGGTGGCGCCGCGGCACCTGACCGTCAGCCACATGACCCCCAGGGCCCGCTACCGGGCGCTCAACGACCGCATCCTGGCCCTGCGCCACGAGCGGCCGCTGACCCTCGATATCCAGGGTCGCGACCGCCTGACGCTGGAATGGCAGGACGTCATGCTGGAGGCCGCCGCCACCTCCTTTCAGGTCCATCTCAAGGTCGCGCCAGAGCACGCCGCCCGGGTCTACAACGCCTCCAAGATCCTCTCCGCCCCCATGGTCGCCATCGGCGCCAATTCCCCCTTCCTGTTCGGGCGCGATCTGTGGAACGAGACCCGGGTGCCGCTCTTTGAGCAGGCGGTCTCCGTCGGCGGGCCCATCCTTCAGGAACGGGTGAGCTTCGGCTTCCGCTATGCGGAGCGATCCATCATGGAGACCTTCCAGGCCAACCTGGACCGCTATCCGGTGCTCATGCCCCAGCTCCTGGACGAGCCCCCAGGGCACCTGGCGCACCTGCGCCTGCACAACGGAACCATCTGGCGCTGGAACCGCCCCCTGATTGGCTTCGATGACTCGGGCCGGCCCCATCTGCGCATCGAGCATCGGGTGCTGCCCTCGGGGCCCACGGTCTCGGACTGCATCGCCAATGCGGCCCTTTACTTCGGCGCCGTCTCCGATCTGTCGCGCGAGCCAGAACCGCCCGAGCAGCGGCTGCCCTTCCTGCTCGCGCGCACCGGCTTTTACACCTGTGCGCGCGAGGGTCTTGACGCCGAGATCCAGTGGCTCGACGGCCGACTCCATCCGGTTCGCGATATCCTGTCGGGCGATCTGCTGCCCCGCGCCCGCCGAGGGCTGGGTGCACTGGGCGTCGATCGCGCCGAGATCGACCATTGGATCGGCATCCTCGAGCAGCGCTTGGCGCTGGGGCGCACCGGCGCGCGCTGGCAGCGGGTGTGGGTGGAGCGCCACGGGCCCGACATGCCGGGGCTGGTGGCGGCCTATCTGGAGCGGCAGCGCGACGGCCGGCCGGTGCACGAATGGACCCTGTGAGGCGGCCGCCCCGGTTCCAGCCCACGGTCCCAGGCCTGGACCTATACCCAACCCTTGGAATCGATTCTGTACATCAAACCGCGAAATACGCAAAAAACGCGAACCGGCTCAATATGCAGGAACATTCGCGGTTTATCTTCGTGCATTTCGTAGTTTCTTCGCCCGCGCGCTCGTTCGGGTTGTTTCTCAGCCGTTTCATATCGACTAGCCCCCAAGACACATTCCCACACCATGCCCCAACAACTCGATGACCTGCCCGACGGGCTACTGGATACCGACAGCCGCGGGCTGGAGGCCCTGCTGGGTGGGCCGACCCTGATCCACCTGCCGGGCGCGCGGGGCCCGGCCCTCTTCGTCTCGGTGCTGATGCACGGCAACGAGCCCGTGGGGTGGGATGCGGTGCGCGCCCTGCTGAGCGAGCGCATCGCGCGCTTCGGTGGGCTGCACCTGCCGCGGGCCCTCAGTCTGTTCATCGGCAACGTCTCGGCGGCCGCCAGCGGGGTGCGCCATCTGCCCGGGCAGGCGGACTACAACCGGGTCTGGCCGGGGGGCGGCCTGCCCCCAAGCCGCGAGCACGTGGTCATGGCCGCGGTGGTCCGCACCATGGCGGAGCGCGGCTGTTTCGCGAGCATCGACCTGCACAACAACACGGGCTCCAACCCCCATTACGCCTGTGTCAACCGGCTGGACAACCGATTCCTTCATCTCGCGACCCTGTTCAGCCGTACCGTCGTCTACTTTCTGCGCCCGTCTGGGGTCCAGTCCATGGCCATGGCGGCTCTTTGTCCGGCCATCACGCTGGAGTGCGGCAAGGTGGGCGAAGAGACCGGGGTGCGCCATGCGCGGGACCTCATCGACGCGGCCCTGCACCTGGCGGAGATCCCGGATCACCCGGTCGCGCCCCAGGACATCGATCTGTTCCATACGGTGGCCCGCATGCAGGTCCCGGACTGGGCGAGCTTTGGCTTTGCGCCCGAGGAGGCGGGTCTGGTGCTCAACCCCGAGATCGAGCACTTCAACTTCCGGGAGCTCGCACCCGGCACCGCCTTCGGCCGGGTCAACGGCTGGTCCAGCCAGAGCCTGCCGCTGGAGGTGAGGGACGAGGGCGGACTGGATGTGACCGGGCGCTATTTCGCCCTGGAGGACGGCGAGATCCGGCTGCGCCAGAGCGTCATGCCCTCCATGCTCACGCGAAACCAGGTGGTGATCCGCCAGGATTGTCTGGGCTATCTGATGGAGCGCTATAACGACCACGTGCCGCGACGCGACTGATCCCGGTGCGGCAAAGGCGCTGGGGCGCGAGGGCCCAGTGCTTCGACCCGCTCAGCTGGTGGCGGGCGCGGGTGTGGCGGCTCGTGTCGGGGAGCCGTCTGCCCAGTAGCGGATCTGGTACCAGACGCGCCCCAGGTGCTCGTGGATCGCGTAATAGCTGACGAGGAAGGCCCGCGCGCTCGGCAGCCAGTCCGCGTGACTGCTGCGCTCACTGTCGCCCGGGGCCCGCTCGCGATGATTGAAGCCGGTGGGGGCCGCCGTGACCCGGAGCCCGGCCCGCTCGAATGCCTCCATGGCCCGCGGCATGTGCCACGCGCTGGTCACCAGCAGCAGGTGTTTGATGCCGTCGCGCTCGAGCATGGGCTTGGAGAAGGTCGCGTTCTCCCAGCTGGTGAGGCTGCGGACCTCCATTCCGGCCACCGGGACCCGGAATTCAGACTCCAGCACTTGGGTCATCAACACGCCCAGCGGCGGTTGCTCCTCCGGTCGGCTGCCTCCAGCGATATAGATCGGCAGCCCCGTGAGCCGGTGCAGATAGGCGGCGTAGCGGATTCGCTGCAGGCTCAAGTCGTCGACCGTATCGCCCCCGTATTCCGGCTGCCTGGTGAAACGGCCGGCGCCCAGCACCAGAATCGCCTGTGCCTGGGGCGGGATCGAGCCCTCCTGCAGCGCGGAATAGGGCTCCAGTGGCGCCATCAGCAGGTTCGCTACCGGGGCCAGACTCATGAGCGTGAGGATGGCGGTGGCGCTGAAGATCAGGAGTCGCGCCATCACTCCCCGCGCCATCAGGAAGGCGGCGATCAGGATCAGAATCAAGAGGCCGGGGGGCAGCAGCAGGCTCTTGAGCAGGCTGTAGGCGATCACGGATGGGGCTTCTCTGAAACAGACGACCGGTGCGGTTGGTGGAGGCGATCTCAGTGGCCCGGACCCGGCGGCATCTCCGCCAGCTCGCGGAACAGGACGGAGAATAGGAGCACAGGGGCGGCGAGGGTCATGAGGGTCGTGGCGGCCGTCGCGACCCAGCCGTTGGTGCGCCGGGCCAGGATGGAGTGCATGAAGATCAGGGCGCCGGCGGCCAGACCAGCCAGAAGCCAGGCGACCACCGGAGGTAGCCCGAGGGCCGGTTGAGCGGCCGCGGGTCCGAGCGACGCGGCGGCCGCAGCCAGGATCCCGTGGGGGATCAGCATGAAGGCCAGGTTCGGTAAGCCGAAGGGGCGGTAGCCGTAGCGCCCTGCGCACCAGCGGTCCAGGGCGTGCGCCGACCCGAGCACGGCCATGAAGAGCAGGAAGGCGGCGCCGATCCAGAGGCAATCCATGGCTTCACATCTCCCGATCGAATCCGGTCCGCTCAGGGGCCCGCCGGACCCATCAATCCCCGATCAGCCCAAGGGCCTGACGATCGGCGTGGTAGGACGAGCGCACCATGGGCCCGCTCGCCACGCTCGAGAAGCCCATGGCCTCTCCGGCAAGGCGCAGCGCATCGAATTGCGCCGGGGTCCAGTACCGGCGCACCGGCAGGTGGTCCCGGCTCGGTTGCAGGTATTGTCCCAGGGTGAGCATGTCGCAGCCATTGGCGCGCAGGTCGGCCATCACCGCCAAGACCTCGTCCGCCTCCTCTCCCAGGCCCAGCATCAGGCCGGACTTGGTCGGCACCCGCGGATGCACCGCCTTGAAGCGCGCGAGCAGCGCCAGTGAGCCGGCGTAGTCGGCCCCCGGCCGGGCCTGGGCGTAGAGCCGCGGAACCGTCTCCAGGTTGTGGTTGAAGACGTCCGGCACCGCGTCTCCGGCGAAGCGGGCGAGCGCAGCGGCCTCGCGTCCCCGGAAGTCGGGCACCAGCACCTCCAGTCGGGTCTGCGGACAACGCGAGCGCACCGCCCGCAGACAGTCGGCGAAATGGCCGGCCCCGCCGTCGCGCAGGTCGTCGCGATCCACCGAGGTGATGACCACGTAGGAAAGTTCCATGGCCGCGATGGACTCGGCCAGCTGGGCGGGCTCCGCCGGGTCGGGTGCCTGGGGGCGGCCGTGGGCCACATCGCAGAAGGGGCAACGGCGGGTACAGATGTCCCCGAGAATCATGAAGGTGGCGGTGCCGTGGTTGAAGCACTCGCCGAGGTTCGGGCACATTGCCTCCTCGCACACGGTCGCAAGCCGGGACTCTCGCAGGATACGCTTCACCCGCGCCACCCCCGGGCCGACCGGTGCCCTGGCCCGGATCCAATCGGGCTTGCGCAGCGGCTCCCCCGTCTGCTCCACCTTCACCGGGATACGCGAGACCTTGTCTTGTCCCCGCTGGTGGGTCTGGGGGGAGGAGCGTGAGGGGGCCGTCAATGGGTTGGTGTCGGACACTGGGGCTCCAGATGGCTGGGCATAGGCCGGGCACGGGACCCGACGTCGGGCTTGGCGTCGGGGCAGGGCCCCACTCGGACTGGGAAGATGGTGCCGCGATCAACGCACGCCAAGCGGCGAGACCCCGATCAGCCAGGTATGAAGGCCCATGACGAAGGCGCCATAGAGGAGCAGCCCGCCCACCACGGCGATGAGGTCATTGGCCTTACCGGGCGGTGCGCCCGGCACCGGGAGCGGCCTTCGGTGCTTGAGTGAGATTCGGTCTGCCACGGCCCAGGCGAGGAAGCTGCCGAACAGGACCAGGTCGGCGAGGTTGCCATTGGCCAGCAGGTGGGCGAAGGCCCACAGTTTCACGGCCGCGAGCATGGGGTGCTTGACGGCGGCCTGGATGCGCCCCGGCAGATAGGCGGCGAGGAGCAGCGGAAACACCGGAACCATCAGCAGCAGGGTCAGGTGTTTGGTCCAGGTCGGTGGCGAGTAGAGCGGGACCGGGTCATGGCGGGCGAGGCCGTAGCCCCAGACGATCAGCAGGAACCCGAGGAGGCTCACCACCGAATAGAGTCCCTTCCACGGCAGTTCTCCGAGTCGGGCGGCAAGGCGGTCGCGGCCGGCGGGGGCAACGATGCCCACCGAGTGCACCCCGAGAAAGACCACCAGTCCAAGGATCAGAATGCTCATCGATCGTCCCCCATGCCGGGTCAAGTGAGAGTCGGCTCGCCAGGTGCCATGGGACCGGCCCGCCGCTAAGATGGCACCATGCTAACCCCAATCACCCGGGTCCGTGTGTCAGACCTGCCCGAGCCACCCGCGCCGTCTGACCCGCCCACTGGCACCGGGAGTCGCCAACTCTGGACACCCTGATCGAAGCCCGCGACCTGATCCGGTCCTTTCCCGGCGTTCGCGCCGTCGATGGAGTCAGCTTCGCGGTGGGCGCCGGGCGCTGCTTTGGCCTGCTGGGGCCCAACGGCGCGGGCAAGACCACCACCCTGGAGATGCTCGAGGCCATACAGACCCCCGATGCCGGCGCGGTCCTCTACCGGGGTCGCCCGTTGGACCAGGGCTATCGCGAGTCGGTCGGTATCCAGTTCCAGGCGACCGCCCTGCAGGACTTCCAGACCGTCGCCGAGTCACTCGACATGTTCGCCGCCCTCTATCGGCGCCAGGCCGATCGCGAGGAGTTGGTGCGACTGTGCAACCTGGGCGAGATCCTCCATCGCGACACCCGCAAGCTCTCCGGGGGCCAGCGTCAGCGGCTGCTGCTGGCCATCGCGCTGGTCAATGATCCCGAGCTGGTCTATCTGGACGAGCCGACCACCGGGCTCGACCCCCAGGCGCGGCGCAACTTCTGGGGCCTGATCGAGACGGTGCGCCGCCGCGGGGCCACCGTGATCCTCACCACCCATTACATGGAGGAGGCGGAGCGGCTGTGTGACGAGGTGGCGATCGTCGACCACGGGCGCATCATCGCCCAGGGTCACCCCAAGGCGCTGGTGCGCGAGCATTTCCCCTCGACGGTGATCCGGCTCCCCGCCGGCGCCTGGCCGACGGGTCGACCACTGCCCGCCGGCTCCGAGAGCCGTCACGGGGAGATCGAGCTGTTCGCCGACGAGGTCGCGCCGCTGCTCCAGGAGCTGGAGCGGGTGGGGGCGGACCTGCGGGGTCTGCGCGTGACCACGCCCAATCTCGAGGACCTCTTCCTCAAGCTCACCGGCCACGCCCTGAGGTCCTGACCCATGTGGCGCCGCATCGTCGCCGTCTTCGTCGCCCGTAACCGGGAGTTCTACCGCGACCGGGCGGGCCTGGGTTGGAACATCTTCATGCCGATCCTGATGGTGCTCGCCTTCGCCTTCATCTTCAGCGGTGAGCCGGAGGATCAGCTCAAGATCGGGGTGATCACCGCCAACGGGTCCCTGCCCGCGGAGCGGTCCGAGGGACTGCTCGCCCTGCGACACATCCGCTTCCTCCCAGTCGCCGACACCGCAGCGGCGATTGCCAAGGTGGAGCGCCACCAGCTCGACCTCCTGGTCGATCTGAGGATCCGGCCGGTGGTCTATTGGGTAAACCTCCAGTCCCCCAAGGGCTATCTGGCGGAGCGACTGCTGCTCGGTGCCGAGGGCATGGCGATCGCTTCCGACGACGGCTCGGCGCCCCAGCGGCGCACCCTGAGCGGGGCCGCGGTGAGCTATGCCGACTGGGTACTGCCCGGGGTGCTGGCCATGAACGTCATGTTCTCCAGCCTCTGGGGGGTGGGCTGGGTGATCGTGCGCTACCGCAAGAACGGGGTGCTGCGGCGGCTCAAGGCGACGCCGTTGAGCCCGTTCGAATTCCTCTCGGCGCAGATTCTCTCGCGGCTCCTGGTGGTGCTGAGCGCCAGCCTGGTGGTCTATCTTGGTGCGGCCCTGCTGCTCCGGTTTCCGATGCGTGGCTCCTATGCGGCACTGGCCCTGGTCTATGCGGCCGGGGCCCTATGCCTGATCAGCCTGGGTCTGATCGTGTCCTCGCGTCTACGCACCGAGGAGCTCGCCGATGGCATCCTGAACCTGATTTCCTGGCCCATGCTCCTGCTCTCGGGGGTCTGGTTCTCCATGGAGGGGACCAGCCAGGCGGCCCAGTTTCTATCGGGACTCTCCCCACTGACCCATCTGGTCGCCGCCGCCCGCCGCATCATGATCGACGGCGCCGGGGTGATCGCGGTGCTCCCGGAGATCCTTCTGCTGCTCGGGCTCGCGCTCGCCTTTCTAACGCTGGCGGCCTGGCTCTTTCGCTGGGAATGACCGGCTTCGGCAGCCCATAACCTCAGGTAAGGCAGGTCGAGCTGGACTGGCGCGTCCCTGCGCCAGTGGGTGGGATGAGTCCAGCGGAATCAGTGGGGGGCGACCCGGACCGCCTCATCGCGGGTCAGGAAGCGGCCGTCGTACAGGAATCCGGAGACGATGCCCGGGCAGGTCCGGGTCACGTGCCCATCGCCATCGCGCTCGGCGATCCAGGCCTCAGGAAGGCCATCGAGCAGATGAACGGGCGCCAGGCGCCCATCGGCGAACCGGGAGGGCACCCGCTCGCCGGTGGCGCTATTCAGATAGGCGGGGATGAAGCCCGCGGACCTGTTGTTGCGGCTGACGCCGCGCGTGCTGTCGAACAGGACGTTTTCGTCACGAAGTGACAATTGCGTCAGTACGCCGCGGCGCTTGCGGGCCTGCTCCTGGTCCTGGGGCTGCGGGGTTGTCTGGGCGATCTCGCTAAGCAGTGGGGGATGCAGATGCGGAATGTACATTTTGCGTCTCCTGGCCCTGTTGACGGTGGGCCCTTGCCTGCGAGAAAGCAGGATCGAGGCCAGGTCGATCGGCGTCCCTGATTCGACGGCCTGTCCGCGACGGACCAGAGGGGGCATGGGGTCCGACTACGCGTGGATCAGGATGTGGGCAAGGCGGCACCGGCAACGGGGCCTGCCCCACCACCGGCGCATATGCACCACAGCAGGCTTAGCGGCGGCGCCTACAGTCGATCGGAGAGATCGCGCACCGCGAATCCGCGCCAGGGCCCCGCAATGTCGCGCGCCAGGCCGAGCACCTTGAACCGCTCGCCCATCGCGCTGGGGAGCATGAGCTGCTTGAGCCCCAGCAACAGGCTTGGGTTCTTCTCTCGGGCGTTGGCCGTCGCCAGCAGGGAATCGATCCCGCAACCCATTAAGAAATGAGCCTGGGTCGCGAATCCGGCCAGCTCGAAACCGGCAGCGCGCCCCGCGCTCGAGGCGGCGCTGAAGTCCACATGAGCGGTGATGTCCTGAAGGCCGAGGTGCCGATAGGGGTCGTCGTGGGCCCGATGGCGCAAATGGCACATCAGGGTGCCCATGGCGCGGTCCTGCTGGTAATAGGAGCCGCGCGGGTAGCCGTAATCGATCAGCAGCACCAGCGCGGCGTCCACGCTCTCGCCCAGTGCCTTCAGCCAGGGCTCGAGCCGCAGGTTCACCTCCGAGCAGTAGCCGGGCGACGCGGCGAGCTTGTGCGCCTGAAGGGCGCTCACGGCCTCCCGCAGGCCGGCGGAGCGCGCGGGTGCCCAGACCTCCAGAAGGCCCTGGTCCCCGTCCCGCACGAAGCACTCCTCGATCGCACCCTCTGCGGCGATGCGGAAGCGATGGACTGGCATGGCGTCCAACACCTCGTTGGCGAGGACCACGGCGCGCAGGCCCCGCGGCAGCCGCTCCAGCCAGTGGCAGCGCTCCGCCAGGTCCGGCAGGCGTTGGGCGACGGCGGCGCGTTGCCGGGCCGCGAGGTCGGGACTCGGTTCCAACAGCAGGTAACGCTCGGGCAGGGTTCCCAGACGATCCAGCTCCGCGAGGATCTCAACGGCCAGAGTCCCGCTGCCGGGGCCGAGCTCCAGGATATCCCCGCCGCCCAGCCGCTCCAGGGCCTCGGCGCATTGGGCGGCCACACAGGCCCCGAACAGGGGAGAGATCTCCGGTGCCGTGATGAAGTCGCCGCCCGCGCCGAGCTTCTGGGCGCCTGCCACGTAGTAGCCCAGGCCCGGTGCATAGAGCGCCAGCTCCATGAAGCGATCGAACGGGAGCAGTCCGCCGGCGGCCGCGATCTCGGTCCGTACCAACTCGCCCAGCCGGCGGCTGATCTCCAGGGCTTGGGGGGCCCAGGACTGATCGGGCGTAAGGGATACCATTCGCGGTGTCGGCACCGGGGCGAAGCGCCCTCAGGCGCGGGCGTCGCCGCGCTCGATGACGATCCCGACGTCCACCCCCTCGCCCACGGCGCCCCGCTTGTTGAGCCTGAGTCGGACCCAGGGGATCGCGAATTCGTCGAGAAGGATGGCGGCACAGCCCTCGGCGAGTGTCTCGATGAGCTCGAAGCGGCTCTCGGCGACGAACTGGGTCAGGCGCCGCGTGACCCTGTTGTAGTCCAGGGCGTCGTCGATGCGGTCGCTGGCGGCGGCGCGGGCGCAGTCGCTCGCCATCTCCAGGTCCAGGATCACCGGGCGCGGGTTCTGCTTCTCCCAGTCGTGGATGCCGACGATGGTCTCGATGACGAGCCCCTGGATAAAGACGATGTCCAAATGACCTCCGGGTGACGCTGATGACCGCGGGCCCGATCATGCCTCAAAGGATGGGCGCTCGGACACCCGCGGTCGTGCTTGACCGGGAATCCGCTCCCGGTTCCAATGCGCCCGCATGTCCACCGCCGTCCCACTCGTCGTCTTTGCCTATCTACTGGGCTCTATCTCCAGCGCGATCCTCGTGTGTCGGGCCATGGGCCTGCCTGACCCGCGGACCCAGGGCTCCAATAATCCGGGCGCGACCAATGTGCTGCGTATCGGCGGCAGGAAGGCGGCGGCCATCACCCTGATCGGTGACAGCCTGAAGGGATTGATCCCCATGGTCGCCGCCCACCTGCTGGGAGCCGGCCCGCCGGTGCTCGCCGCCGTTGGGCTGGCGGCCTTCCTGGGGCATCTCTACCCGATCTTCTTTCGCTTGCGCGGCGGCAAGGGCGTGGCCACGGCGCTCGGGGTCCAGATCGGGCTCTGGTGGCCCATCGGGCTCACGGTGGCGGCCCTGTGGCTGTTCGTGGCCAAGGTGCTCAGAATCTCCTCCCTCTCGGCACTGATCTCCATGGCACTGGCCCCGCTGGTGGTGTGGGTCTTCTGGCCGGAGCGGGTGCTGATCGGCATGCAGCTGGTGATGAGCGGGGTGCTCTTCTGGCGGCATCGCAGCAACATCCACAACCTGATCACGGGGAGCGAGGGCCGGATCCAGTCGGCCGACCAGGAAGGCGGTCCCTCGCCCTGAGGTTCCCCGGGGCGATCACACGGGCGGCAGGGACTCCATGGCCCAGCGTGCCCGCGGGGCGAAGCCTAGGGCCTCATGCTGGCCCGCCCTCAGGCGCTGCCAGCCGGCGTAGGCGATCATGGCCCCGTTGTCGGTGCAGAGCGAAGGGCGCGGGTAGTGGGTCTCTGCGCCAATCGCCGAGATGGCCGAATCCATCCGCTCGCGCAGGCGGCGGTTGGCGCTCACCCCGCCGGCCAGAATGAGGCGCCGATGGCCGGTCTCCTGCAGGGCCCGGCGGCATTTGATCACCAGGGTGTCGACCACCGCCTCCTCGAACGCGCGGGCGATGTCTGCCCGGGTCTGCCCTGGGTTCGAGGTCTCCGCAAGCGCCTTGTGCAGGGTGTTGAGGGCGAAGGTCTTGAGACCGCTGAAGCTGAAATCCAACCCCGGCCTGTCGGTCATGGGCCTGGGGAAGCGGAAGCGGCTGGGGTCCCCCCGCTCGGCGATCCTGGCCAGCTCCGGGCCCCCCGGGTAAGGCAGGCCGAGGATCTTGGCGGTCTTGTCGAAGGCCTCCCCCGCCGCGTCGTCCACCGATTGGCCCAGGATGCGGTAGCGCCCGACCCCCACCACGTCCACCAACTGGGTGTGTCCGCCGGAGACCAGGAGGGCCACGAAGGGAAACCCGGGCGAGGGTTCCTCCAGGAGCGGCGCCAGCAGGTGACCTTCCATATGGTGCACGCCAATGGCGGGTATGCCCCAGGCCCAGGCGAGGCTGCGTCCGAGCGCCGCGCCGACCAGCAGGGCGCCGATCAGGCCGGGGCCGGCGGTGTAGGCCACCCCGTCGATCTCGCTCGCCTCGAGCCCGGCCTCGTCCAGCACCTGGTGGATCAGTGGCAGGGTCTTGCGCACGTGATCGCGCGAGGCGAGCTCCGGCACCACGCCGCCGTATTGTGCGTGGATTGCCGTCTGGCTGTAGACCGCGTGTCCCAACAAGCCCGCCTCGCCGCTGTAGACGGCCACGCCGGTCTCGTCACAGGAGGTCTCGATACCGAGCACGCGCTTCACGGTGGTCGTCATGTTCATAGTGGGCAGGGGCGGTGGCTCGCTCAAAGCCGGCGGGGACCGAGGCGGGTTACTGGTCTGCGGATTACGCGTGCGGCTCGCCGGTTTGGCAAGACCTGTGTCGACAAACCCGGTGCGCCCGCTGGGCCCTCGGAAGGGAGCTTGAGATCCGAGGCTGGCCGCGTGATCGGGCATCCGGGCGCTTTGCAATTGCGCGCCTGGATGGCTAAAATCCGCGATCTTTGTTTGCCATCCCATCGCCTGGAGACACGAAGGACCATCCATGCCCAGCGTCCGCGTCAAAGAAAACGAGCCGTTCGAGGTCGCCATGCGGCGTTTCAAGCGCTCCTGCGAGAAGGCAGGGGTGCTCGCCGAGGTGCGACGCCGTGAGTTCTACGAGAAGCCGACCTCCGAGCGCAAGCGCAAGAAGGCAGCGGCCGTGAAGCGTCATCACAAGAAGCTGCAGCGCGAGTCCCGCCGCTGGGAACGTCCCTACTGACGCCGCGCGGCTCTGGGATGCGCTGGGTCGGCCGCGGCTGACCAGATCCATCCCCCAGCCAGCGGTCTGCGGGAAGCGCCCGCAGGGCAGTGTCGTCGATCCATCCGTCGGAACGAGGCCCAGCCGATGTTGAAGTCCCAGATCCAGTCCGACATGAAGACGGCCATGAAGGCGGGAGACAAGACCCGCCTCGGCGTCATCCGGTTGATCCTTGCCGCCATCAAGCAGCGCGAGGTGGACGAGCGCATCGAGCTCGACGACAGTCGGGTGCTGGCGGTCCTCGACAAGATGACCAAGCAGCGGCGCGACTCCATCACCCAATTCAGCGCCGCCGGCCGTCAGGACCTCGCGGACGTGGAGCAGTACGAGCTCGAGGTGATCCAGGGCTACCTGCCCGCGGCCCTGTCCGATGAGGAGCTCAACGCCCTCCTCGAGTCCGCGATGGCAGCGACCGGGGCCGCCGCCATGAGCGACATGGGCAAGGTCATGGCCGTTCTGCGGCCCCAGGTGCAGGGGCGCGCCGACATGGGGGCCGTGAGCAACCTGGTGAAGCGTCGCCTGGCGGGCTGATCCGGCCCCCGATCGCATCTTTTTCCCTCTGCTAGCTTTCACCAATGGCCGGCAGAATCCCCTCCGCATTCATCGATGAGCTGCTCGCGCGCACCGACATCGTCGACCTAATCGGCAGCCGCGTCCAACTGCGCAAGGCGGGCAAGGATTTCCAGGCCCGCTGTCCCTTTCACGACGAGAAGACCCCGTCCTTCACGGTCAGCCCCGACAAGCAGTTCTATCACTGCTTCGGTTGCGGGGCCCACGGGACCGCCATCGGCTTTCTGATGGAGCACGACCGGCTGGCCTTCCCCGAAGCGGTCGAGGAGTTGGCCCAGCGCATCGGCCTGCAGGTACCGGACGAGGCGCAGGCGGTGCGTCCCGGGCTCGATCAGGCCCCGCTCTACGCCCTGCTGGAGCGGGCCGCCGATCTGTACCGCCGCCAGTTGCGCAAGCACCCCGAACGCCACCGGGCGGTGGACTATCTGAAGAGTCGCGGGCTTAGCGGCGCGATCGCCGCCCGTTACGGGCTCGGTTACGCGCCACCCGGCTGGGACTTCCTGCTGACCCACCTGGGCGCTGAGCCGCCCGGTCCGGGTCGGCTGATCGAGGCGGGACTGGTCGCCGATCAGGAGGGCCGGCGCTACGACCGCCTGCGCGACCGCATCACCTTTCCGATCCGCGACCGGCGCGGGCGGGTGATCGGATTCGGCGGCCGCCTGCTCGGAGAGGGCAAGCCAAAGTATCTGAACTCCCCTGAGACACCGGTCTTCCACAAGGGGCGCGAGCTCTACGGCCTCTATGAGGTCCAGCAGGCGCGCCGCAAGTCGGAGCGCCTGTTGGTGGTGGAGGGCTACATGGATGTGATCGCCCTCGCCCAGTTTGGCATCGATTACGCCGTCGCCACCCTGGGGACCGCCACGACCGCTGACCACCTGCGGGTGCTGCTACGCTCGGCGCCCGAGCTGGTCTTCTGTTTCGACGGCGACCGCGCCGGGCGGGACGCGGCCTGGAAGGCCCTGGAGGCGGCACTCCCGCTCGCGACCGGCCACCAGTCCCTGCGTTTCCTCTTTCTGCCCGAGGGCGAGGATCCGGACACCCTGGTCCGCCGGGAGGGGTCCGAGGCCTTCGAGCAGCGGCTGGCGAGCGCCCAGCCCCTCTCGGAGTTTTTCTTCGAGCACCTCTCCGCTCAGGTCGACATGGTCTCCCGCGACGGTCGCGCCCGTCTCGTCACGTTGGCAAAGCCATTGATTGAGCGCACTCCAGCCGGCATCTACCGGGACATGCTGGAGAACCGCCTGGCGGCCCTGGCCGGTGTCGCCCCCCGTCCTCGAGCCCCGGTGGGCCGGCACAGGGCGCGCAAGCCCGTGAGCCGACCGGGCCGCCCCAGCCGCCTAGCCCAGGCAATCGCCTTGCTGCTCGATCACCCGGAGCTCGCGGCCGAGGTGGAGGGGGTCGACGACGATTGGCGGCGTCTGGACAGCCCGGGCGTCACGATCCTATTGCAGCTGCTGGAGACCATCGCCGCCTATCCCAGCATCAACAAGGCCGCACTGATCGAGCGCTGGCGCGACCATGAACATTTTGCCTACCTGCAGCGTCTGAGCGTGGAGTCATTCCTGCGGGATGTGCCGGAGGGCGGGGCGGCCGACGAGCTGACCGGTGCCCTCGCCAGCCTCAGCAAGGCGGTCAGAGACGCCGAGCGTCTTCGGCCACTGAATCGGCGCAGTACCGCCGAGTGGAGCCCCGAGGTGCGCGAGGAGCTGGATCGGGCCTTCGACCCGGCCCGCACCCGTCGGCGCTGAAGTGGCAGTTATCGTTTCTTGTGCTAGAATGTCGAGTTCTTTGCGGCCGCCTCCCGTTCATCCCCAGTCCAAAACCGCCTGACCGAGCCAAGTATCCAATGGATCAAGAACAGCAACAGTCCCAGCTGAAGCAACTGATCGCAAAGGGCAAAGAGCAAGGGTTCCTGACCTACTCCGAGGTCAACGACCACCTGCCGCCCGGAATCGTCGAGCCCGAACAGATCGAAGACATCGTTCGGATGATCAACGACATGGGGATCGCGGTCCACGAGACCGCTCCGGACATGGTTGACCAGACTCTGAGCGACTCTGCGGTCTCAGACGACGATGCCGCAGAGGCGGCGGCGGCGGCGCTTGCCAGCGTCGACAGCGAGTTTGGCCGCACGACCGATCCGGTGCGCATGTACATGCGCGAGATGGGCACCGTGGAGCTTCTCACCCGCGAGGGCGAGTTGCAGATCGCCAAGCGGATCGAGGATGGCCTGAACCAGGTGCTGTCGGCCCTCTCCGTCTATCCGCGCTCAATCGAGAAGCTGATCGAGATCTTCGGCCGCGTGGAGCGCGACGAGACCCGGCTCACCGACGTCATCTCCGGTTTCAACGACCCGGAGGCGGACGAGCCGGAGGTCCCGGTGATCGCGCCCGTGGTGGCGCAGGACAAGACGGCGGCGGAGGCCGACACCGATTCGACGGACGGAGATGACTCCTCGTCTGACGACGACGACGACAACACCGCCGCGCCCGATACCGGACCGGACCCGGAGGACGCGGCCCGCCGCGTTCAGCTCCTGCGTGAGCGTTACGCGGTGCTCAAGTCCCACCTCGAGCAGTTTGGACGCGACGATCCGAGCTCGCGCGCCGCCATGGCCGAGGTGTCCGAGATCTTCCTCCAGTTCAAGCTGGTGGCGAGCGTCTTCCAGGAGCTCGCGGAGATCCTGCGCGGGACCATCAACCGCATCCGCAGCCAGGAGAAGGCGATCATGGGCCTGTGCGTGGAGCAGGCGCGCATGCCCCGCAAGCTGTTCATCGACAGCTTCCCGGACAACGAGACCAATGCGGAGTGGCTGGAGCAGCAGCTCGCCAGCGGCCAGCCCTACGCCGCCCGCCTGGCCGAGCTGGAGCACGACCTGCGCCGGGCCCAGCGCAAGCTCCAAGATGTCGAGAAGGAGAACTCACTGACGATCAGTGAGATCAAGGACGTCAACCGCAAGATGTCGATCGGCGAGGCCAAGGCCCGTCGGGCCAAGAAGGAAATGGTCGAGGCCAACCTGCGCCTGGTGATCTCCATCGCCAAGAAGTACACGAACCGCGGCCTTCAGTTCCTCGACCTGATCCAGGAGGGCAACATCGGCCTGATGAAGGCGGTCGATAAGTTCGAATACCGACGCGGCTACAAATTCTCGACCTACGCCACCTGGTGGATCCGCCAGGCCATCACCCGGTCCATCGCCGACCAGGCACGCACCATCCGTATCCCGGTGCACATGATCGAGACCATCAACAAGCTCAACCGCATCTCCCGCCAGATGATCCAGGAGATGGGCCGCGAGGCCACCCCGGAGGAGCTGGCCGCGCGGATGGAGATGCCGGAGGACAAGGTCCGCAAGGTGCTCAAGATCGCCAAGGAGCCCATTTCAATGGAGACTCCCATCGGGGACGATGAAGACTCCCATCTGGGCGACTTCATCGAGGACTCGGGCGTAGTCTCACCCGTCGAGTCCGCCACCATGGAAGGGCTGCGCGAGGCCACTCAGAACATGCTGGCCAGCCTCACCTCCCGTGAGGCCAAGGTGCTGCGCATGCGCTTTGGCATCGACATGAACACCGATCACACCCTGGAAGAGGTCGGCAAGCAGTTCGACGTCACCCGCGAGCGCATCCGCCAGATCGAGGCCAAGGCACTGCGCAAGCTCCGCCACCCGACCCGCTCCGAGAAGCTTCGCAGCTTTCTCGACACTGACTGAAGCGCTCGCCCGAGCCGGCGGGCGCGCCCTGCCGCGCGCCTGCCGTTCTCGATCGGGCCGCTGACCCGAATGCCGGCCGGATCGTCGAGGGGCTTGGTCGAACACAAGGCTTGGGGCCGTTAGCTCAACGGTTAGAGCAGGGGACTCATAATCCCTTGGTTCGGGGTTCGAATCCCTGACGGCCCACCATAAAAACAGATAGTTACATCAACCTCCCAGATTGGCGCTTTCTCTTTTCTGTGCGCTGGGTAGGAATCGGGACGGAATAGAAATCGCCGCTTTGCCCGGGCTCGCGGGCAGCTATCAGCCGCCGATGGTTTGTCGCAGCGGTCTACGGCACCTGGCCCAATCAGAGACCGCAGATTGTTAGCGGGTCGCGTCGCCCGCTTCGGCAAAGGTCGTGTTGCTCGCGTGGCGGATATCCGTCTGGTTTCGGCCAACTGCCAAACAAGTTAGCCCGCTGTGGCCGGGATCTCGTCGATCACCCCCTTGTCCTTGCGGCAGATGGCTCCCGCGGTCTGCTCGGTGAGGTCTTCGACGGTGAACTGCTTCTCGGCCGCGGTGCGGCTCATGCGCCGGCCGGCGCCGTGGGCGCAGGAGCAGAAGCTCTCGGGGTTGCCCCGGCCGCGCACGATGTAGCTGCGTGCCCCCATGCTGCCGGGGATGATCCCGACGTCCCCCTCGCGTGCGCGGATGGCCCCCTTGCGGGTCACCCAGACGTTCTCGCCGACGTGATGCTCTCGCTCCACGTAGTTGTGGTGACAGTTGACCACGGCCATCTCGGTCTGGAAGGCGGGCAGGTGCCGGCCCAGGGCGGCCAGGATCAGCCGCATCATCTGGTCGGGGTTCTCCCGCGCATACGCCTGGGCCCAGGAGACCGCCGCCAGGTAGTCCTCGAAGTAGCTGTGGGGCAAGCGCTCCGCCGACCCGCGCTTCGACAACCGCCGCAACGGCCTCGCCGACTATCTGATCCGCGAGCTGCAGCAGCACCTCAGGAAAGACTTCATCGAGTACAACTCGCGGCCGTACTCGCGATACACCTGGATGGCGATCCAAAATCTCTACGACTACTCCGAGGATCAGGGGGTCAAGACGGCGGCGCAGACGGTACTCGACTACCTGTCCGCCAAGGCGGCAGTGTCGATGAGCGACGGCCGGCGCAACCCGCCCTACCGCCGCCGCGTTAGCAACAACCACGCCGACCTCTTCAACCCGCAGTCTGACCGGTTGAAGAAGCGCTTCCTTGTTTACACCGGGCCGACGCGGGTGATGGGCGAACTCTTGCGCCCGAACCACGTGGAGGACTTCGCCGTGTCGGAGATCCTGCTCGCGGCGGCGACGACCTACCAGCCGCCAAACCTCATCCTCGACCTGACGGTAAACGCCGCTTCGCGGTCGTATTACCAGCGGTTCAGTCACGCCTCGGGCGAGGCCTATGCGGCGGAGCCCGACTTCCTGATCTCGGCTGGCGGCACGCCGACGGACTACGCCTACGTCGTGGTCGGGACCGGCAAGGACGAGGACCTCGGCGTCGTGCAGCCGACGACGCTGATCCCGACCGGCGAGCTTACGACGGTGAGCCAGATGATCCGCTTCGCCGGCATCCCTGACCAGATCGGCAACCCGACGGGGCTGTGCGTCGCGCCGGGATTCGCCTGCGGTCTGCAGCCGACGATCCCACCGCGCTACGTCGCCAACCCCGCCTGTGTCGTTGTCCGCGAGCGCTGGACCTTCATCGACGCCGCGACCGACGCCTGTAAGGACACGACACACCGCGAGTTCGGGTTTTACGCCGCGGTTTGGGGCGCTAGCACGGACTTCGGCCTGCTAGAGGTAGTGCCGAAGGGCAAGCTCTCGGGGGTCTCGCTGCAGCGCTTCGCCGACGACACGATGGCGCGCAACCGTGGCCGCAGCTTCAGCCCGCGCGGCGAGAACCACTACACCGCGTTCGGCGGCAACGAAATCCGCTTCAACCTCGGGAGTGCCAACCCGATCGTGTCCACCGGCATCGCGGCCACCGATGCTATCTTCCGCAACGGGGCGGGGCTGGCGGCGGGGACGGTGCTCGACACGATCGGCGAGGCGGCGGCGATGACGATCCGCAACGCCTCAAACGGTGACACGCTGACGCTCGACCTCAACGACCCGGCGAACCCGGTGCGGACGCTGACCGAGGGTGACCCGGTGGCGAAACTCCTCGCCCTCGGCCTCGACTACAGCGTCGCCGAGGCAGACATCCGCGACTGGCTGAGCAACAGCTTTACCCCGTACCCGTCCTTCGCCGGGGCGCTTGACGAACTCCTGAAGGGGACGGGGCTCAGGAACCTCGTCTTCATCGACGTCGTGGCTTTCAACTACGAGGCCGAGCCGGGGGCGACCTCGCCGCGAAGTGTCGCCGAGGTCAACCGCGAGCAGCTGAAGGCGGCGATCGTCGAAGGGTACAACACGCGCTACGGCACCAGCGTCAGGCGGTTTGAGGACGTCCTGCGTTAGGCTTGTCCGTAAGTCCAGCAGCGTTGCGGTTGTCCGCAGGTGCCGGCGTCGCGGGCACCGGCCGAGTCTCTTACGGACCGTTAAGGTCGTCGGTCCCATCGCTTCGCGATGTCCCCGGGCGGGCTCTGGCGCATCCTCTCGCCAACCACCACCGGGCTGCTCCAGCTTCGTTGGCCGTGATTGACGCTACGGACGCGTCGAAGGATCCCACGTGCTGTTTCTTGCGATGTTGCCGCTTCCGAGTATCCGGTCTCCGCTCTTGAGCTGCCGCGAGCCGCCGAAAGCCCAGCGGCCAGTTTGGACGCATTGCAGCCTCTCGGCGCCAGCCCTCTGAGCGACCGTGATGTCCCGTGAAGCTGTCACTGGAGCGTGGGGGCCGCGGACCACCGTCTGTGTTGGTCCGCGAGCGGCTCCACTCTAGCGCCCGGGAGAAAATCCCCAGCGACTCGCCGACGTTTCTGAAGGGAAGCGGCCCGGTCCTCGTCCCTCGGTGAGAACGCTTATAACACCGGCGCGCGGCGACGCCGGTCGATCCCTCGACGATCCGCCGGGGAGGTGACCGAATTTGACTAAACTCATGATGTGGGCGAGTGCGGAGACTTCCGCTCGGGGACCCACGGCATCCCGAACAGATCCCCTGAGTCAAGGAATCCAGGTTGCGACGCCGCACCCGGGCCCGCGTGGACCAGGCTCTGGGGTCACGAAACATGAACGTACTCTGCTTGATTCTTGGCGGCGGCCGCGGTACCCGTCTTTGGCCGTTGACCAAGGACCGTGCCAAACCCGCCGTACCCATAGGCGGAAAATACCGCTTGGTCGATATTTGCGTAAGCAACTGCCTAAACTCTGGGATGCCCCATATCGCGGTATTGACGCAATTCAATTCCGTCTCCTTGAATCGCCATATTGCCAAGACTTATCATTTTGATGTTTTCCATCCGGGTTGGGTGCAGACTCTGGCGGCCGAGCAGAAGGACGCGATTTCGGATTGGTACCAAGGCACCGCTGACGCAGTTCGGAAACATTTGGATGACGTTAGGTCCTACCATGCCAAAGACATTCTGATACTCGCCGGCGATCATCTCTATCGCATGGATTATACCCGATTGCTCCGGTATCACCGGGCGCATGGCGCCGCCATCACGGTCGCGGTCAAGCCTGTGCCGAGAAAGGATACTTCGCGCTTCGGGATACTCAAGCAGGCGCCAGACGGTCGCATCACAGCCTTTGCTGAGAAGCCAGGCAACAACATGGACCAGCTGACGCAGCTCCTCAGCACCGACGACCCGGAGCTGCCGTTTCTCGCATCGATGGGTATCTATGTGTTCCAAACAGACATACTGTGTGAGCTCTTGGATTCGAACTTCGTCGATTTCGGTCGGGACGTTATCCCGGCCGCTATCGAAAGCTACAACGTTTTCGGCTATCGCTTTGACGGCTATTGGGAAGATATTGGAACGATACGCTCGTTCTACGAGGCCAATCTCGCGCTGGTCCAGGTCACGCCGCCCTTTACATTCAACGACACGGTGTGGCCGGTCTACACGCGACCGCGCTTCTTGCCTGGTTCCCGTCTGCATAGCGTAACCTGCGAGCATACCCTGTTATCGGATGGCTGCATCATTGAGGACGCAGAGATCCACAACTCGCTGATCGGCAATCGGAGCGTGATTCAACCGAACGTCGTTATCCGCGACACCGTGTTGATGGGTGCCAGTCGGTATGAGATGGAAGCAGAGCAGCAAGTACCAGGGTTACCGGCGATCGGCATTGGCCAAGGATCCCGAATTACTGGTGCAATTATTGACAGGGATGTGCGTATTGGCTCAGGAGTGAGGATCGAGCCATTTGCTCTCGGTACCAACGTGGATGAAGAAAGCTGGAATGTTCGCGACGGTATCGTGGTGATCCCTCATCATGCGGTGATCCCCGAACGCACCGTCATTGCTCCCTAGCCAAGCGCACCTGCGGGAACCGGTCGTCGCCTACGGAGGGAAGGTTACTGCATGACATGCAAGCGCCGGGATTCAACATCGACGATGTGGTCGTCTCCCCTGGCGGGGTCTCTGCCGTCGAGACCAAGCATCGGCCAAAGCCAACAGGGGGAAACGCGCAGGGCCAAGCGCAGGTGATCTAGGACGGAACAATCCCAAGAGTTGGCGGTTCATGCTGACATCAAGCCGCAACGGGCTAGGTCTGGCAGCCGATGCGAATCGACGTCTCACGTTCCAGTTGAAGCAGTTGTGCCGCATGCCAGCGCCCGAGGAGTCCCGGCGTGCGGACCGCTCACCACGAAACGACCAAGGTCGGAGCCAAGCATCGTCTCCGAGCTGGGAGCACCCAGATCTGGACGCTGTCCATTGTCGGGTCCCAGCTATTTCTTTGCGCCCGGCGCTGCCCCGACGTCTCCGGTGCCCTGCCCGCCAGTGCCGCCCCAGAACTTGATGGGATTGCAGTTCTTGAGCGTGACCCGGCCCTGGAGCAGATTTCCCTTGGAGTATTCGCTGAACACGCAGCTGTTGGTCGCTGGATCGTAGTTTTCGACCCACAGATTATCGTCCTTCCACGTGGTGGCGATGTGGTACTGGCCGCTTGGGACGCTGATCGACATCACGCCCCCCCAGCGCTTCACGAAGATTTGCTGCAGGTAGAAGTAGTAGGCCGCCCAGGCGATGAGGAGCAGTATCGCGGCAGCCACCAGTGCGGTCATCAGGCTGTTCATTTTGAGGCCGACTCCAACGATCACGGCAATGACCAGAGCGAAAACCAGGCCCCAGTACACGTAGGTAATCATGTCACTGCTCCGCGGTCGCTTGGTGATGCGCGTCCCTGTGGCATAACAATGTGTGATACGCCATTCGCGGCCATGGGAGTACGAGGCAGTAGCCCGTACCTGGCCCACGCGACATCGGCGAGTTGTTGTTGTACCTCCGGCTGAGTATGCACGCGCACGGGAGGCGGTTCCGCTCCATTAGTCCTGAGGTAGTGTCCGGGGGGTTGTCACGCGTGGAGCGCTACCAGTCGAGCACGTCCGCGGCACTCTTTCCGTTTCGATGGAACTCGGTTGCCCTAGTGATCGCTCAAGGCGGCGCTGCCGGCTAAGGCAGGCGTGCCTAGCTGACGACCGGTTCGAACGGTTTGACTCCCGGCAGGAAGACGACGTTGACGCTCAGCTGGTGTGGGCTGTATACGGTCGTGCGCAGCAGCAGCCCCTGATCCGGGACGACCCCCTGTTCAGTCATGGTGCGGATCTTGGTGGTGTCGTCGTAGCTATCCTCGATCTCTTCGTATTCGAGTCTCATGGCACACCTCGCGTTGCGGTGGGGTACGGTTAAAGCTAGCCGGTCTGGATAGGCCTGCAAGGGCCATGGACCCGGACAGAGCGGGGTTACGGTCGCTCCGTGATCGACGCCCAGCCGGTTTTGCCTTAACGACATGCGCGGGAGCAGGCACCGAGCGGCCATTTCCAACCAGTGGCTGCCGGTGGGCGAGCGATCGAACATGCCCGCCGAGCGGCCCCTCAGCGGGCCGGCCAAAGGTGCAAGAGATCGTTTTCGGCAGGGCGACCGATCTGGGTCAGTCGTGCCCGCGCCCCCGGTAAGGTGCGGCAACAATGCCATGGGCCCGCAGCTTCATGTGCAGCGCGCGCGGGGTGACACCCATCTGCCGGGCCACCTCGCTAACGTTGCCGCGCGCTCTCGCCAGGGCGTCGTCGATCATCCGCGCCTCCACTTCCATGGCCGCGTGCTTCTTCGCGTCCCGGAGTCTGCCTGGGACTGCCATGCCGCGGCCTTGGAGGTCCACCGGAATCTCCGCGATGACGCTGCCGGGGGCGAAAAGGTAGGCCCGCTCCAGCACATTCTCGAGTTCGCGCAGGTTACCGGGCCAGGTGTAGTTGAGGGCCGCGGCCCAGGCGCGCTCGCCGAGTACCTTGCGGGGTCCGCCGTACTTGCGGGCGAGACGCTCCAGAAAATGACGAACCAGGGCGCCAACGTCGTCTGGGCGTTCGCGCAAGGGAGGGATGTGAATGGGGACCACGTTGATCCGGTAATACAGATCCTGGCGGAAGCTGCCCTCTGCGACCAAGCGTTCGATGCTGCGGTTTGAGGCGGCGATGATGCGCACGTCCGTGTAGCGCGGGTGACGCCCGCCGACGCGTTCGTATTCACCCTCCTGAAGCACGCGAAGCAGGCGCGCTTGGGCGGCTAAAGGCAAACAGTCGATCTCATCCAGGAACAACGTGCCGCCATCGGCCCGCTCGAATACGCCCTCCCGGGCTTGGTGGGCGTCCGTAAAGGCGCCTTTCTCGTGCCCAAATAGCGCGCTTTCCACCAGATTCTCGGGAATGGCACCGCAGTTCACGGGCAGGAACACACGCTCGGCACGATTGCTTAGGGCGTGCAGGGCGCGGGCGATGACTTCCTTGCCGGCACCGGTCTCGCCGGTGACCAGGACGCTGGCCGTTGTGGGCGCGACCACCTCGACCGCCCGGAGGGCGGCCTGCATGGCCTCCGAGTCGGCCACGATGCGACGTCTCAGGTGATGCCGTTTGGTCGCGTCTGGCGGCAGGCTCCAGACGTTACAGAGCTTTTCCTCCAGTCGGCTGGTAACCGCCGCCGCGGCGGACGCCGCCGCAATCGTGTCGCCCTCGCGGTGGTATTCATCCCCCGGATGTTGGGCAGCCATTTGAGGATCGATCCACACCCGCACGTCGCACAGACCGTCCCGGGCCGCGATCCGCTTGTGCAGCTCGACCTTGGCGTAGCCGAAGCTGCGGGCGGCGATGGCGCCGAATACGCTGGAGGTCATCCGGCACAACTCCGGGGCCTCCTCAACGAGATCGCCGAAAGGGCAGCGGTGGTTGATTACCCGCACGCTGCCCACCTCTCCGGGGGCACGCTCGAACTGCCCGCCGATGCGGTTCTTGATCTCGATGATCAGGTCAGCGTATTGGTCGGGGTTCAGCGGTCCCCTGCAACTAAGCTGGTGCCGTACCACTTCCTCCAGACAGTTGCTGGTCGCCAGCCCGACCTTGGCGACATGATCGCTGGATTCCCCGCACTGGGCGCAACCAACTTGCCCGACCCGGATGCTCTGTACGATGAATGCTTGGAGAAAGGAGATAGGGCTGAGCGGTCTGGGGCTTTGGCCGTCCACGTCTAATCCTCTCGCGGCAGAAATTAGTTGGCGCTCCGGCGAGGAGTCGCCTGAGCGGGTGGGTTTTGGGCCCATCGGGGGTCGATTGGGTTAGCGCGGAAACAATAGACGATTCGGCACTTCCCCTAATGGCAGCAGGGACATTCCGGCCCATGTCCGGTCCGGGTCTCCGGTTTCTCGAAGGTCCGGACGGCGGCTTCCCGGCCCCGCGCCATGTGACCGTGGACGGCGGGCGCGGCAAGGATGACCCGCTGCGGAAGCGCGCCGCAGATAGGGCACTCTGGCCCCGCAGCCGTCATGGCATGGTGCGCCTGGAACTGGGTCCGACAGTTGGGGCAACGATAGTCGTAGGTGGGCATGTGGAGCCTCATTGTTCTGGGGCAGGTCTGGGAAGGTCCTGCGGAAGCAGCCCCATGGGCCGCACCGCAGGACACTGTGGCCGAGTCGGTTACCGCCAGCGCGGCGGCTGGGGGCTGCTCACCCCGAACTGCGCCGAGGTCACGTCCGTGCGGGCGCGTTTTTCGGCATCCATGGTGGGTGCCCGCAGTCGCCGAGTCTCGACCTCCCAGACCCAGCCGCTCACGGTGACGTCCTTGGGGATCAGTGGGTGATTCTTGAACGCCTCCACGGTTCTCATGCAGGTCTGGTCCACGTCGTCCATCATGCCGATCCACTTGGCGAAGCCACCTGGATCCAGCTTGAGCTCCGGCAGCGTCGGATCCAGGGGGAGGTGGTCGATGTCGACGCCCCGATCGCGCAAGGCCTTCTCGAGGTCCGCGGCGTTGGCGGAAAGCATTCCGCACTGGGTGTGCTGAACGATCACGATTTCCTTGGTGCCGAAGAAATTGCAGGTCAGCATGGCTGAGCGGATGGCATCGTCGGTGACGATACCTCCGGCGTTGCGGAAGCAATGCGCATCGCCGCCCCCCGCCGGGGTATCCACGCGAATCCCTAGGGCCTCATCCACGGGAAGCCGCTCGTCCATGCAGGCAAGCACCCAAAGTCGGCGGTTGTTGGGACCTTCGGGTCCATAACGGCGCCGCGTCGCCCAGTGATCGTATTGTTGTACACGGCCTTGGATCTCTTCTTGCAGTGTGGCCATCGTCATCTCCTCCGGTTGATGCTGTTGTGGTATGCCCTGCGATGCGCGGGCACGTCATGGCTTGGGCAGCATCTGTGCCAGGACCGCTCAGGCGGTCCTTCAATGGCTTACACCGATTTTCGTGGAGACCCCGGGAAGCAGCGATTCGCGGTCCCGGTCAGATCCAACGGCGAAAGGGCGCAACACGAGACCTGATGCGGGTGCGAAGTCTTGCTTCCCAGTTGACGCGACAAACTTCCCAGTCGGTGGGCGGCAGGCCGCTGGGTCGTTCGCATAGATCAGCGCGGCAATGTGGACCGGCGGGTTTGGGTCGTGAAGAGCCTGTCGTGGCGTGTTTTGCGACCGACCGCTCGGCGCGTAGACCCGTCACTCGACAGGCCGACGGTGGACGGCAGCTCCTAGCCATGTTGACCCTGGCACGCGACCCTGGCGGGCCCCGTCGGTCGCGAGCATCTGCCCGACGGGACGCTTGCCTCCTCACGCGGGCGTCGTCGCCTCGCCGTGCATGCTGCGCGACCGGCTCTAACCCGCACGCTCGGTGCGCTCAAGCCAGGCGATCCCGAGGCCCATGCCGAGCACAATGCCGATCACGGCGAGGAGCGAGCCAACGGACAGGGTTGACATCCCGCTGAGGCCCTGCCCGATGTTGCAGCCACCGGCGAGGATCGCGCCCACGCCCATTAGGGTGCCGCCGGCCAACGCGTGCAGTACATGTCCGGGGTCGGGAGGCACCCAGCGATAGCGCCGGGAGAGCAGGCTGCTGAGCAACGCTCCGCCCAGGACCCCCGCCGCCAGTGACACATCGAACCCGCTCCCTGAGCCCCGGCCTGCCATCAGGTATTCGCTAGCCCGGGCCACCGGACCGGAGAAGGTGAGCGAGGCCGGTCGCACGGCCGAGAACTCGTCCTGCGCCAGATAGCCGGTGATCCACCAGCCGGCCACCACCAGCGTGCCGACGATTGCGCCGGCGGCAAGCAGCCCGCGATTGCGGTGGTGGCCACGCCTCAACACGAAGACGAGCCAAAGACAGAGGCCTGCCACCGCGGCGGCGAGGATCCAGGGCGGCATCCCCAGCAAAGCGGCGAGGGATGATGACCCGGCCGGAGACTCGATGGCGGACGCTGACAGGGCCCAGACCCGCACCGGTTCGAACGCGCCAAACTGCGTCGCCGTCGCCGCCAGGGCGAACGCCAACAGGGCGAGCAAGGCGCTCCCGCTGCCCTCGGCCGCACCGACCAGGATGCGCGCCGCGCAGCCACCCGCCAGGGTGGTGCCGAAGCCGAACATCAGGCCTCCCAGGCTCGTGCCCAGCCAGTCGATGCGCGCGCTGCGGTAGGAGGACTCGGCGATGGCAACCCAGCCCCCGGACTCGAGCGCCTGGGTGCCCAAGATCGCGACGGCGACCGCAACCAGGTAGGCGTCGATCTGCCGGCGGTCACCCATCAGCACCTGGTTGCTCACCGCGGCCATCATGCAGAGGCGGGAGCGCTGGACGACGGCGCCAAAGACGAGTCCCAGTGTCAGGCCCCCCGTCACCAGGGTCAGATTCAATGCGTCGTCCATGCTTTCACCTTTTTACATCGGGTCAGGTGGCACTCTCCTGGCTCGCGTAGCCCGGCCCGGTCCGTGGCCCCAGTCGATTCCGGACCTTGCCCGCCTCCCTGAACGGCGCGATCGAATGGCCGGCCGCGTTCTTCACCTTGGCGGCCTGGGGGACGTACCACCAGTCACTCGCTCGACCCGGGCGCTTAGCTGGTCTTCGACCGACACCGACCGACACCGACCGACACCCGAAGTCAGGATACCGAGTGCATGGGGAAACCCAACGTCGGCTTAGGATTTCACTGTGGTCAGTGTACACAGTGTCGCGCTAACGAGGCGCTTCGGCCCTGGGAGACCCGGCTCGCAAGCACAAACCCGGGCGTGGTGTGACCTCGCGGAGACTTTCGGTGACGGCCGCACGACGACACCAAGCCGACTCTCGACTAGCCCAGAACCGATTTAGCCTGCCCCTGGTTAGCCTGGGGTTTCGCCGTTATCCACGGCAGATTCTTGCTTTCCCTGAGACACGGTTTTTTTAGTTTCTCGCGCCACAGGGTCCAATCAATTCCACCAGCTCGGCTTTGCCCGACCGCCAGGCCTACTCGGTCCAAGGTTACAGTGGGCCTACGTTCTGAAGCTGAGGAACCAGATCTTGCCCGGAGAGGCGTCCGCCTGCTGTCGCTTGAACCGAACCGGCGGCAGCGCTTGCCTCCCCAAGCAAGCTGGTCAAAGGCTGGGGCCCGGAAGGACTAACAGTTATAAACACCTACCGCGCAACGGCGCACCGTGCGACGCCCCACCCCGGCAACACTCACTGGTGTGAGTGGACGCCCGACTCTGGCTTCGGCCGTCGGAATCAAACTGTGAAAACCGGGGACCGAAAGTCGCTCCCCAAGTTCAGCGCCGCCGATCACGGTGATCCCGGCAATCAGCATGACACCAATTCGTTGTGACACCTTCATTGAGCTTCTCCTATCTTGAAATGTTCCGGTAATTCATCTGCAACATTCTTCAAGTCCACCTTCTTAGCATCCGTCGGGTTCTTGAAGCTGAAATCAGTTGCGGTAACCTCAGCGCCAGCCTTCCAGTCTCTGATTTGAATGCTGTACTGAGGTTCCCCTTTCATGAACTTGGAGGTGATGACGTATCGGCACGGATAGGGGCGCTCTCCTTGAGCAATCCAGATCTGCCAGTCGACTTCCTTTGCCCGAAACGCAAGGTAATCGCATTCGACGCCGCCGATCACGCCGCTACCAAGGTCCTTGACGTCGACGACGTCCTGCATCAACGCCTCGTAGGGGTCCGTCAACAGTAAATCCGCAGCAGGGAGAGGCCGGTTGTGCTTCCGCAACTCATCGACCAGATTGTCGACCGTGCCAGGCACGTCCTGCTGC
>CAVOUZ010000011.1:0-368692 GCA_963699735.1 uncultured Gammaproteobacteria bacterium | reverse complement strand
AGGAAATTCAAGCCGGCGCCCTGCGGGTCCAGGGAGGTTCTTGTGTGTACGTTATTCAGGGCCGGAGGGCGAGTCAAGGCACAAGCGAGAGGCTCGCGGACATCGCGAGAGGAGCGAGAGCGAGCTCAGAGACGAGAGTGCGAGGTCCAGCGGTCAGGGCAGCGAGATGGGGGCCGGCGCCGTCCATGACAGGCGGCGGCGGTTACCCGAAGAGCCGTTGGTCAACCTCCAAACCGGGGTCTGGTTGGGCGAGGAGGTCCCAGTCCGGGGTCGGCTCGGACGTCTGCTCCCAGTCGGGCGGTCCACGGGCAGGGGCGATGGGGGTGGGCGTGGCGGCTCGCCGCTGTGGGTGAGAATCCGCCCGACGGGAGCGGCATCGGTGACGAAGGCGATGATGCGCCTGTCGGCGCCGCAGTTCGGGCAGGTGAGCGGCAGGGACTCGAACAGCCGCGCCAGCCGCATCGCCCAGAGATAGCGGGCCGGCGAGCGAGCGTTCGGCGCCGGAGCGGCCGGTGGTGAGGCGACCTCGGCGGGTACGTTCGGGTCCTCAGTCGCGTCACGCCCATAGACGATGGCAGCCGCGCGCAGGGGCGAGTTGGGGCGAGCACGCCAGGGTAGCGATGGCGGTGCCGCCTGGGCGGTGGCCAGTCTGTGAACAAGCTGGGCCGCGAGATGATCGATCAGCTCCAGCGGCGTCAGCGTCAGCGCCGTGGTGCCATCGCGCTGGGGTTTCGGCAACAGGTAGACGACGCGCTCTTCGTCAAGCAGCACGAGACGCTCGAGCGCGAACGGCGGGCGGGCACAGTAGCGCAGTAGGCGCTCCAGCCCTGCGCGAGCTTGCGCGGCGACGCGCACCGAGGCATCCAGGGAGAATCCACTGTTCTCCCAGGTGAGCATCGCGCGGACGTCATCAGGGTCGACGAGCGCAGGGCGGGCGAACCACCGCAGCACCCCGAGGCGCACCTGCTCGGCGATGGCGGGCTATCTCGGCGCCATCGCCGATCGCTTCAACCGGCGCTTCAAACTCGACAAGATTGCGCAACGCCTGCTGGTCGCTGCCGCGTCGAGCGGGCCGCGTCCAGAGGATTGGTTGCGCCAAGCTGCGACTCCTTGCTAATCAGGATCCCCCTAAAGCGCGACGTCAATGAATTTCGCGATCCTTTCGCGCTAAGTGATCAGGGTCTCGAGTCACGCGACCGCATTCGGCCTCATGTCGAGATACGCGACAACCGCGGTGAATACGCGACGCCCGGTCGAGCGGCAGCGCCGAGCGCCCCACCAGCTCGCCCGCCGCCTGCCGTCGTTGCAGGTCCATCTGAAAGAACCGCTCCTTGGCGTGGATGAAGCCCGTTGCGCGCGCAACGTCGAGCTGGGTCCCTCCGGCGATGGTCGGCACGCCGACCGCGTCCCGGGTTAAGGTTACGGGGGCCGTCAGGCCGGGCAGGGCAACGGTGCCATCGACGACCGGCAGGCTGCCGTTCAAGGCGCGCCAGCCCCAGAGTCCGCCCACTGGGGCGGCGAGCAGCAGAGCGGCGACCAGGCCGGCCAGGATCCAAGCGACTGCCCGGACGCTGCGGTGTCGGCGCCGCGTGCACCCTGTCGCCCGGTCGTGTGTCTGGTCTATCGGGTCGAGTGCCTCCGGTTCGGTCATTGGCTCACCCAGTTCCGGCATACGCCTCGACGGCGTCGGGGGTGATCGCCCGGCGGAAAGACTGCCTGGGATCCCAGAAGGGGGTGGTGTATGTCTATTTCAGCCTGGGACGGTGGGAATCGACCGCCATTAGGTCCCGTAGACAAAGCTCTTGAGCTCGTCCACCCTCGATTCGCATTCGCTGAGTGTCGCAGCGACGACATCGCCGATCGATACGAGGCCACACAGGTTGTTGCTGTCGTCAAGGACCGGTAGGTGGCGAACGCGCTTGTCCGACATGCACGCCATGCACTCCGCGATCGTGCGGTCCGGGGTCACGCAGCAGGGATCGCGCGCCATGACATCTCTTACCAAGGTTTCCAGAGACGTTCTCCCCTCCAAGATCACTCTGCGCGCGTAGTCCCTTTCCGAGATGACCCCAGCAACGCGCCCCTCCTCGGTGACGACCAAGGCGCCGACGTCCTTCTCAGCCATCTTGGTAAGCGCTTCGCGCACCGAGGCATCCGGCTCGATGGTCCAAACGGTTGCGCCTTTCTTGTCGAGAATGTCTTTGACCATCTTCATGACACTGATTCCTCCGGAACCACCCAGGCAAGCCCTGATCAAATCAGCGCGGCTCGCGGATCATGGATATGCCGCCAGTCTCAGTCGTCCAAGCGAACGGAAACGAACCGACTCGGAAACCGCGTTTTCGAGTCGCCGGCTTGTCAGATGTCAGAACGGCGGTGCCCCGGACTCTCTCCAAGGGCGGCGAAGGACGTCTTCACCGCCCGGGACGAGTCCCCTTCTATTTACTGGAGTCGCGATTGTTGGCACTGCGCCACTCCAACGCACCCGGACCGCCGAATTGCGGTCCATGCGGATGACGCCGTATCGCGAAACGCAATCGCCCAGGGGCGTCAAAGAAAGAGGCTAGTCCCGATGCGGGCTGAGGACAAGGACGACGGAGGTGTCGTCCAGCGTCGGCTATGGTGGAAGCGGACGCCCGCCAACACGGGTGCTGATCCGACAATCGGGGTGGCGCTGGCCGCGGACCGAATTGCACCGCGAACCGACCGGTCTCGATCCTACCCGCAGGCCTTGGTCAGAAGGCAGGGCGGGGGTGGTTGTAGCGCCTTGCGGCTTAGATCTCGGCCCGCAGCTCGTGGAAGAGCTGGCGCAACTGCGCCGCGATGGCGTGTGTCCTTCCGGCAAAGCTGCATGAATTCAGCGCGTTGCTCCGGTAACGTGGGAGCCCCGCGTTCTGGGTGAGCGGGGCGCCTCCGCGGCCCCATCGGTCGAGTTGCTGGTCGCGAGCTGGCGGAGTGTGGCGCCTTGGCGTCCCGGACCACCTGACAGCACCGCGCGCACGAGCGGCGCCGCGACGGTGGTCGTCGGGATCTTGGCGTGAGAAGGGCGTGACGGGTTTCTCGGTGGTGCCCAAGAAGGAAGCCGAAGAGATGCTGCGCGAGCATAACCGCGTGCTCAAGAGATGCTGCGCGAGCATAACCGCGTGCTCAAGGGAGAGCGCTACCCGAGACACGACTAGGAGCATGCGACCCCCGGAAGCCCGGGTCTGGGCTCGGTGAAGCGTTTATGGCCGCCCTGCGGGGCGGCCATTCTTCGTGGAGGTGGCTGCTGCTCTGCCGGGTGCTTTACCCGCATTTTGGCGCTTGACGTCCCGCTTTCTCTGACCCGGCCCTGGGTAGGGCATATCAGCATGGACCTCGCCGTCGCGCGATCGGGGACCCGGTTGTTTGCGCACGACTCGCGGGCGCCACGCGCGCCTGGCCTGCCTCAGCTCCCGGCCATGGTCTGCGGGATTGCTGCGGGGAAACCGGAGCCAGGGAAACCGGGGCCAGACCACGAAAAGGGAAACCGGGGCCAGACCACGAAATGGCGAGCATTGTTTCTGCCATGCCTATCCGGTTTACCCCTAAGTCAACAACCGCGGTATCGGGGAGCCGGTGGCGAAATGCAGCTGGCACCCACGCTTGCCCGTAACGTTCTGTTTTTCCTTAACAGCATTCTGATCACAAGGAGGCAACGAACGGTTTCCGTAGGTCCCTGCGCCATGAGCTGAGGTGTTAGGGGCTAACCGGATAGGCATTGTTTCTGCCTCTACCGCCTTTCGTCCATGATGACCGGTGTCCATCGCTGAGCTGCCACACGGCGCAGCACGGTGAGTGTCGGCTGTGGGTCGGGTGACCGCCCGTTCGCGGACACCTCGGGTCGAGCGTCGAGTTGACGGTCGCTGACCGGCCATTTGCGGTCAGTCGCTGCGCAACGCGGAATGGCCCGAATGGGCGCCTAACCTGCCCGCGAGTAGGACAGTGCACCCGGAATCCTGTCTTGGGCTGACCGGCATCAGCCTCCGCGCACTGACAGCCAAGAGCAAATCCCCGCGGCCCGAGTAAACGCGGTCTACAAAGCGTGGGCTACAAAGCGTCAAGGCGTTCGTCGCAGGGGCCATGGCACAGCCGTGCGGCGCGGAACCCGTGCCCCCGCAGCGGGGCGGCCCGGGAAAACAGGCAGTGGCGAGTGCAAAGGCGCTGCGCGACAGAGGGTAGGGCATGCGGTCGGTTCGATCCACGCACCGGTCATGCGCTGAAACGATCCGGAGCGTGGCAGCTACTCTGGCAACCCCGCCTTCCGCAGATCTGCCACGAACGCCTCCATGAGCTTCGGGTCGTTGATCGGGTCAGCCTTCTTCAGGTGGGAGATGGTCTCGCTCGGACTCAGGACCGCAAGTTCCTGCACTTCCCATTCGGCATCGGCCTGCCGGCCTGCGCGGATGTAGCTTGCCGCCAAATAGAGTCGAATGCCGGGCGCATTCTCGTTGCGCCGTCGCGCCTCCTCCAGCACTTTGATTGCCTCGCCAATGCGACCGAGCATGTAATACGCCCGTCCCAGGTTATACGGATAGTCCCAAGTGTAATAGGGATTAAGCCGCATACCTCGTTCGATGAGCTCGATGGCGGCTTGCGGCTGTCCGAGCGCGTTCTTGATGAAGGCCAGCAGCCCGTACCCGTCGGCATAACTTGGCGCCACCTGGAGCGCGTCGCGCGCAGCCGCCTCCGCGTTCGCATAGTCGCGTCGCATGAGATTGACGTAGCCGAGCGCCCAGTGGGTTTGGGGAATGGCCGGATCGAGCGCAACCGCCTTTCTTGCAAGCTCCAGCGCCCGGTCCATCGTCTGGGCGGGCGTGTCCGTCCAGCCGAACCGGAAGCTGCGTGCCAAGAGATAGGCTAGGGCCCCGTAGGCGCGTCCATAGTTCGGATCTGCTTCAATCGCGCTGCGATAGGCGGCCTGCGCCCGGCGCGCGCTGTCCGCAGTTTGGTCTTTGGCGAGGCGTTGACCCTCCTGAAAACGATCGTAAGCGAGCAGGTTGTCAGTGGCCCGCTCGGCAAGGTTCACCTTTTCGTGCGGGGTGAGGCGCACGGCCAGGGCACTGACGACGCTTTCGGTCACCGCATCCTGGACCGCGAAGACCTCAGCGAGTGGTCGGTCATAACGTTTGGCCCATCGCTCAAAGCCGGTCCGGGCATCGACCAGCCGGGCATTGACCCGAACGGAATCGGCATCGCGGCGGATACTGCCTTCGACGACGAAATCGACGCCCAACTCGCTGCCCACCTCCTGCGGCCTCACGTGGCGTCCCTTATAGGAGAAGGATGTATTGCTCGCGATGACCGCCAAACCCGAGAGACGGGATAGGTCTGTGATCAGGTCCTCCGTGATGCCATCGGCAAAGCGCTCCTGCTGGAGGTCATCGCCAAGACTCGCAAACGGCAGCACCACGACGGAGGGTTCCGCCTCCACGCGTGACAGGGGACGGGACGGGAGACCCGCCGGCAGCCAAACATTGCGAAGTGCGGTGGCAAGCCCAACCAGCGCCAGCAGGACGGCGACAGCTATGCCGATCTGCGGCATCTTCGGCCGTCTCCACCGTGGCATCACCGCGTCCGTCTCAGCCGTCCCGACAGCAACCGGAGTTGGCTCGACTCCTCCGTCCAAGAAACACACCGGAGCCACCAGTCGATAGCCGCGCTTCGGGATGGTGGCGATGTAGGTCGGCGCGTGGGGGTCGTCACCCAATGCCTTGCGCAGCTTGATGACCGTACTGGTTACGGCGTCATAACCCACCACGGCGCCGCGCCAGACCTGCCGTTCCAACTCCTCGCGCGACACCACCTCCCCTTGGTGCTGGACGAGGTAGACCAGCACGTCCATCACCTTGGGCTCCAACCGAAATACGGTTTCCCCACTGCGGATTTCGCCGCTGCCAGGAATGATTAGCCAGAACCCGAGTTGGAACCTGTCGGCGTCGGAGAGTGGCTCCGGGGGAAGCTTTGGATTGCGCAGCGACATGGGTTATCAAACACCCCGGGGCTAGGGGAGCGCTACTGGCAACTGTAGACCCTGGGGGTCCGAAGAAACGACGGAAAGCCGATGGTCGCTGTTGGGCCGTGTTTCGGTCGGGACTTCCAGCGCGGCTGCGGCTAAAGCTTAAGTTACCCGCAGTGCTTCGGCACCTCCGTCGAGCCATGCGGCGCTTCCAACCCTGAATTAAGAGGACTGATCATGACCAGGCACGTGCTTATCCTAGCAATCCTACCCGTTGCCTTCGGCGCGCAGGCGGACTGTGTGCTAGACGCGGCCGAGATAGGAGACATCGGTCCCGACTCCGCGATCGTGTGCGGTGAGCTGGAACGTCTGTACCCTGGGGCCACTTTGGCCGTGGAGAACCGAACGATCCATTCGCCGGCCGAGGTGTCAGTGGTTGCGGCGGTGGACGGCGCGCCGATTTCCTTGCGCTACCACCTGTCCGGCTATCGATGGCGACTCGACGCCACCGGTACGCCCATCTCCTATGTACCACCGCCGCAGACAGACCCTTCGGCGGGCAACTGATGCCCTGTGTCGGGGCTAATCGCCTTGGACTAAACCGCGCGTGTGGTAGATGCACGGTTTAGTCCGTTGGCCGAGTCCGGACCACCGGCGCTAACACGTCGAGTAACCATGCTGGAGAGCAAACGACCGTCTGATTCTCTTCTTGGCAACGGACGGAAAGAGCAGAAACCGGTCACTGGAGACTGGCACCTCGGTGCAGGCTGTGGGTCGATGAGAGACCGCTCCGCCTCCCCAGGTGACCCGCCCGGGGCCTCACCCCGGGTGGCCGGCTGGCTCCAGAAATGACAATGTGTTCTGACCACCCCCCTGCCGGGAGATCGGGCGGGGACCTCGGCAATCCCGGCGCCGCGGGGCGGGGCGGGGTTCAAAGTGTCGCCCAAGCCATCCCCTGTGGCGCCGGCCTGCCACACCGCTTCGTGAGACCATGAGGGACACCATGCGCCTATCGGTGGTTCATTTCGTGAGCCTTGCGGGACATGCTTGTTAATCACGAATCGGCCTGCCGCCCCCTCGCGACCCGTTCCATGTAACCAATGCCCCCGCCCCTGATCCGTCGTCCATTTGGTGCAAAGCTGCAGGCGCGGTTGCTGGACCGGAATGCCTGCAAGCATGCGACCGACTGTAAGGACTGGGCTTTCCTGCTCTCTCTAGGCGATCTCCCTCGCCGGGCGAATGTCAGCCAAGGTGTGAGGTGCGAGCCAGCTCTTGATGTCACCTGTCAGGGCTAAAGGCCCGACAATTTTCATGCGGCCATCCGCCATCGCAGCGCGATACGTGAGGTCAGCCATCCAGACCTGGATCATGGTACGAAGGTCGGTCCCGAAATAGATGTCCACGTCGCGTCCTGGGTCCTGAACGCACACGTCGATGCTGCTTCCATTGATCAGGAGCCACCAATCGCTTAGCAGCTTCAGGTCGGAAAACTTGAAGCGAACGATAGTCTTCTTGCCCGGCAATGCCTCCGGTTTGATGCTGCGCTGCAGATAGAGCATCAGAAGCTCCACGTCCAAGTCTTTCTCTTGCAGGGCCCCACGGGCCCAACGCATGCCCCATTCACCCAACTGCATGACGACGGGTAGAAGCTCCCGTCCCATCGCTGTAAGGAGGTATTCGTGCCCGCGCTGCCCCGCTATCTTCTTCTTGATGACAACCCCGGCGTCCGCGAGGTCATTGAGGCGTTTGGTCAAAATCGTTGGAGAGATCATGCCCAGGCCCCGCTGCAGTTCGTTGAACCGGGTGCCACCCATCAGAAGCTCGCGGACAATCAGCAAGGTCCATTTCTCGCCAAGTATCTCGGTGGCCTTGGCAACGGGGCAGAACTGGGCAACGGATAGGAAATTCAAGCCGGCGCCCTGCGGGTCCAGGGAGGTCCCTGTGTGTACGTGTTCAGGGCCGGAGGGCCAGTCAAGGCACAAGCGAGAGGCTCGCGGACATCGCGAGAGGAGCGAGAGCGAGCTCAGAGACGAGAGTGCGAGGTCCAGCGGTCAGGGCAGCGAGATGGGGGCCGGCGCCGTCCATGACAGGCGGCGGCGGTTACCCGAAGAGCCGTTGGTCAACCTCCAAACCGGGGTCTGGTTGGGCGAGGAGGTCCCAGTCCGGGGTCGGCTCGGCCGTCTGCTCCCAGTCGGGCGGTCCACGGGCAGGGGCGATGGGGGTGGGCGTGGCGGCTCGCCGCTGTGGGTGAGAATCCGCTCGACGGGAGCGGCATCGGTGACGAAGGCGATGATGCGCCTGTCGGCGCCGCAGTTCGGGCAGGTGAGCGGTAGCGATGGCGGTGCCGCCTGGGCGGTGGCCAGTCTGTGAACAAGCTGGGCCGCGAGATGATCGATCAGCTCCAGCGGCGTCAGCGTCAGCGCCGTGGTGCCATCGCGCTGGGGTTTCGGCAACAGGTAGACGACGCGCTCTTCGTCAAGCAGCACGAGACGCTCGAGCGCGAACGGCGGGCGGGCACAGTAGCGCAGTAGGCGCTCCAGCCCTGCGCGATCTTGCGCGGCGACGCGCACCGAGGCATCCAGGGAGAATCCACTGTTCTCCCAGGTGAGCATCGCGCGGACGTCATCAGGGTCGACGAGCGCAGGGCGGGCGAACCACCGCAGCACCCCGAGGCGCACCTGCTCGGCGATGGCGGCGATGGCCTTCGGCGTCAGTGCCGTCGCGGGCCGAAAGCGCACGGCTTCAGAGATCCCGGAGGTATCGGCGACAGGCTCGAACACGCCGTCGATGACGCAACAGTGGAAATGGACATGGCGGTTGAGAGAGGCGCCGAAGCGGTGGATGAAGCTCACCGCCCCAGGGCGCGCGTGCGCCGAGTCGGCGCCGCTAGTCTGGCGCAGAGGGGCCTCGATGACGTGCAGGGCGCGTCCGGTCTGAGCCAGGAACCTCCTGACCTCGCCTAGCATCGGACGGAGCGCCGGTCCCCCCATCCGCGACTACTATTGCGTCTGGGGTTCGCGGTCTCCCGGTGGGCCCCGTACCCCGATTCCCGAGCCATCCGGCCCAACGCCCGTGCCCCTGCGATTGCGGATATTTTTCGCCCTTCTGATCCTGGGCGCCTACTCCCAGGTGGTCCAGGCGGTCCTGATCCGGGAGGGCCTGGTCGCCTTCTACGGCAACGAGATCAGCCTGGGGGCCTTCTACGGGAGCTGGCTGCTGTGGCTGGCGGCGGGATCGGCGGCGGTCCTGCGCCTGCGCGAGCGGCCCTGGGCCCGGGCGCCCCGGGGGGCCCTTGCCTCGCTGCTGCTCCTGCTCCCCCTGCTCCTGGTGCTCCAGGTCCTGGCCCTGCGCTCGGTGAGGTCCGTCCTGGACGTCTCGGCCAACGAGTTCGTCCCCCTGGGGCAGCTCTTCCTGTCCCTTTTCCTGATCACGGCCCCGAGCGGACTGGCGCTGGGTCTCTCCTTTCCCCTGGGCTGCCGGGCCTTGCGGGATGCGGCCGCCGAGGGCGGTGCCGTCGCCCTGGTCTCCCGGATCTACGTGGCGGATGCCCTTGGCGCCCTCGCCGGGGGCGTGCTCTTCACCTTCGTCCTCATCCAGTGGCTCGACCTGGTGCAGACCCTGGGAACCATCACCCTGGCCCTGGGGTTGACCGCGGGCTCCCTCGTCCCGCGGTCGGCCTGGCGGGTCTCAGCCGCCCTGCTGCTGGCCGCGGTGGGCCTGGGCATCGTAATCTCCCCCTTGGCCACCCGGCTGGAGCGCACCCTGGAGGTCCTGCGCTTCGAAAGCCTCCAACCCGGCCTCGAGCTCCTGGACTCGGCCGAGACCCGCTACGGACACGTGGCCGTCGCTCGCCTTGGGGAACAGTTCTCCGTCGTCGGTGACGGCCAGATCCGCGAGAGCTTCCCCCTGCCCCGGGAGGTCGCCCAGCAGGCCGCCTACTTCGCGAGCCAGGCGCAGCGGCCGCGGCGCCTCCTGGTCTTCGGCGGACTCGCGGGCGGACTCCCGGCAGCGCTCCTGCGCTATCCGGTGGAGCGGCTGGACCTCGTGGAGGAGGATGCGCGGGCGCTGGAGCGGGTACGGCCCTTCCTACCCCTGGAGACCCAGGCGGCCCTCGCCGACCCCCGGCTGCATCTCATCCACCAGGACGGCCGCCGCTTTCTGAACGCGCTGCCCCAGGGGACGCGCTACGACCTGGTGCTCGCCCTGAGCGCCGCCCCCTCGAGCGCCAGCAGCAACCGCTACTTCACCCAAGACTTCTATGCCCAGGTGCGGGAGCACCTGGCGCCCCAGGGCGTCTTCTGCACCCAGGTGAGCGCCGCCTCCAACTACCTCGGGCAGACGGTGGGGAGCTACGCGGGATCCTTGTATCACACCCTGGGCTCCATCCTTCCCCATGTCGTCCTGATTCCGGGGGACCCCCAGGTCTTTTGCGCCTCCCCCGCGGCCGGGCGCCTCAGCGAGGACCCGGACGAGCTGGAGCGGCGCTACCGGGCCATCCCTCTGAAGGCCCACGAGGTGCCGCCGGGGACCTTCCGTAACCTCCTGCCCGCCGAGGAGATCGCCTATGCCCGGGACCGCCTGGCCCAGAGCCCGGCGGAGCTCAACACGGACCAGAGACCCGTCACCTACTACCTGAACATGATCCTCTGGGGCAAGCTCAGCGGGTCCCAGCTGGTGGACTGGCTGGGCCGCCTGCGGGGCCTGGGGCCCTGGCCCTATGTGCTGCCGCCACTCCTGCTCGTCCCCCTGTGGCTGCTGCGCGCCGCCCTGGAGGGCTTCCAGCGACACGAGCTGCTGCGGCAGGGGGCCCTCTTCGCGCTGGTGACCCTGGGGCTGGTCTCCATGGCGGGACAGCTGACCCTGCTCTTCGGCTACCAGTCCCACGTGGGACTGGTTTTTGAGCGCATCGCGCTGCTCAACGGCCTCTTCATGACCGGGCTGGCCCTGGGCGCTGGGCTTGGGACCCGCGCCGCCACCCTCGGTCGCCCGGCGCTGGCCCTGGGGCTGGTGCTGGGCGCTGTCGCGGCCGCGATGCTGATCCTCCCCCGCCTTCTGACCACCCTGGGGTCTCTCAGCTCGGGGCCCCAGGAGGGGGGGTATCTGGTACTGACCGCCGGCCTCGGCCTGCTGACGGGGACCGGTTTCCCGTTGGGGGTGGACCTGGCCCACCGGGCCAGACCCGAGATCACCGGCAGCAGTGGGGCCACCGCCGCCGCCGACAATCTGGGGGGCGCCCTGGGGGGTCTGATCACCGGGGCCCTGCTGATACCCCTTGTGGGGATCGTAGGGACCAGCCGCGTCCTGGCCGCCCTGGCCCTGATCGCCCTGGCCCCCCTGGCCTTCGGGCGCCTTGCCCCTGCGTCCTGGACGGCGCCCGGCCCCCGGGGTTGGTCTTCCTTCCCGTGGCCCCGCCTGCGCTGGGGACTGCTCTTCACGGTCTTGCTGGTCTATGGCTGGATCCTGCTCGGGCGGGGCGGGGAGCCGGCCCCTCGGGTCCACTTCGACGAGCCTCGGCTGGCCGAGGTGAGCGGCTCCCAGCGCTTCGAGCCCCGGGCGACCCCCTTTGTGCACTACCTGGGCCTCGGCCCCGCCGGGAACCAGGCGGAGACGGTAACCCTCTCCAGCCTGGCCGCGGCCCCCGAGGTAAAGGGATTCGCGGGGCCCCTGAACCTGCTCCTGGCCGTCGACGTGGACGGGGTGCTGAAGGGCGTACGCTATGTGGAGTCCGAGGAGACCCCGTCCTACATCGCAGGGATCGAGCAGTGGCTTGGGAGTCTGGCGGGCGCGGACCTCAAGGAGGCCCCCCTGACCCTGGAGCGCGTGGACGCCATGAGCGGGGCGACGGTGACCAGCCGCGCGGCCCTGGAGTCCATCAACAGGGCCGCCGCCCGAGCGAGCCAGGCCGCCTTCGGCGAAACCCTGCCCGGCCCGACCGAGACGCCCGGGGCGCGGCTGGGCCCCCCCTTCTGGGCCACCCTGCTACTGCTCGCCGCCTTTTTCCCGGTCCATCGCTCGGGGAGCGAGGGGGCGCGGCTGGTCCTTCAGGTGGCGGCCCTCGGGGTGCTGGGGCTCTGGCTCAATACCCTGGTCACGGAGGTGGACCTGGTGAACCTGAGCCTGGGCCACGCCGCCACCCCCACGGAGAACCCGCAGCGCTGGCTGCTGATCGGCTTCGCGGCCGTGACGACCCTGCTCTTCGGCCCCGTGTGGTGTGGCTATCTGTGCCCCTTCGGCGCCCTTCAGGAGCTCATCTCCCGCCTGGGCCGACGCCTGGGGCTGCGCGTCTATCCGGACCGGCCCCTGGAGCAGCGGGTGCGTCTGCTCAAGTACCTGCTCCTCGGCCTCATGCTGATCGCGGTCTGGGTGAGCGGCGAGCCGCTCTGGGCCTCCTTCAACCCCATGCAGCACGCCTTCGGCGGCCGGCTGTCCGGATGGATGGCCGCGCTGGTGGCCCTGGTGCTGCTCGCGTCCCTGGTCTATGTCCGCTTCTGGTGCCGGTACTTCTGCCCCCTTGGGGCCCTGCTGGCCCTGGGCAATAAGCTCGCGCCCCTCCAGGGTCTGGCGCCCCCGCGCCGCCTCGAGCACTGCGACCTGGGGGTGCGCGGGGACTTCGATCTGGACTGCATCCGCTGCGGGCGCTGCCTGACCGGCCGGGACACTCAGGTGCGACGCCGCGATCATCGGACCCCAGCCGGGTCTTCCCGGCCCCGCGGTCCGGATACGGGAGGAGCCAGCATCGTCTAAGGTTGAGTAAGGGCCGGTCGGCCGCGAGGACCCCTTGATCCAATCGCTGAGACATCTCCATGGGCGGGAGCTGGGCTTCCTGGGCCTAGTCGGGCTCACTGCCCTCCTGGTTGGCTTGCACCTGGCCGGCAGCGGGCTGGGGCGGGTCGAGCTGCCCGGCGGCGGCTGGCGCGCCATCGACCGGGCCGCCCTGGAGAGGCGCATCGAGCAGGGGGATCTCCGGGATCGGGAGGCCGAATGGTTCCGTCCGGCAAGCGTTGGGGAGGGCACCGGGGGGGATTCCCCCGCACGGGGGCGGCCGTGAGCACCGTCACCTGCGAGCTGTGTCCGCGCGGCTGCACCATCCCCGAGGGGGCGGCGGGTGACTGCCGCATCCGGGTGAACCTGGGCGGGCGGCTGCGGGCCACCACCTACGGCCGGCCCTCCGCCATCCATATCGACCCCATGGAGAAGAAGCCCCTTTACCACTTCCACCCCGGGAGCCCCGTCTTTTCCATCGCCACCGCGGGCTGCAACCTGCACTGTCTCAACTGCCAGAACTGGCAGCTCTCCCAACGCGGCGGCGAGGAGATGGAGGAGATCTACCGCCTGGACCCAGAGGAGCTGGTGGCGGCCGCGAAGGGCGAGGGGTGCCGCAGCATCGCCTACACCTACTCGGACCCCATCGTCTTTTACGAGTATTGCTACGACAGCAGTATGCTGGCCCATGCGTCGGGACTCGCCAATGTCTTCATCACCGCCGCCTATATCAACAAGGCACCGCTGCGACGCCTGTGCCAGGTCCTGGACGCGACCAACGCGGACCTGAAGGCCTTCGACGACGGCTTCTACCGTCGCATCAATGGGGCGACCCTGCAGCCGGTGCTGGACGCCCTGGTGACCTTTAAGGAGGAAGGGGTCTGGCTCGAGGTTACCAACCTGTTGATCCCCACCCTGAATGACGACCTGGCACTCATCCGACGCATGGCCCGCTGGATCCGCGACGAGCTGGGGGCCGACACGCCCCTTCACTTCAGCCGCTTCCAACCCCAGTACCGCCTGCGCAACCTGCCCCCAACCCCGGGCGAGACCCTGGACCGGGCCCGACGGGAGGCCCTGGACGTGGGCCTACGCTACGTCTACGTGGGGAACGTGCTGGGCCACGAGGGGAACTCCACCTATTGCCCGAGGGATGGAACCCTGCTGATACGGCGCGTCGGCTTCCTGATCACCGAGAACCGATTGACGGCCGACGGCCGTTGTCCTAGCTGTAACCAAGCGATCCCAGGGGTGTGGCAATGAAGACCGAGAAGCGCGGCGGAAAGGGCACGATCGCGGGACGCCGGCGCCTCCTCAGGCTGCTGAGCGGGCTTGGGCTCCTGGCTCTTGCGGGACCGGGCGCCGCCCTTCCGGGCCAGCGCCCGAGGGCACTGAGCCTCAAGGAGGCCGATTTCTACCGGCCCCACGACCTGGCCGGCTGAGGCCCACCGCCATGAGGTCCAAGGGCGCGGCGGCCCTCTGCCTCCTGGGGCTCACCCTGGGACTCACCCTCGGTCTGTGGACCCGGTCGGGGGCCGCCGGGGATCGGGTGCGGCCCAGTGCCCTGGCCGGCACCTGGTACCCCGCGGAGCCCCAAGTGCTGGCCGAGGAGGTGGACGGACTCCTCGACCGCGCCGGGACCGCGGAGTCCCACGATCCCGTCCGCGCCCTGGTCGTGCCCCATGCGGGCTACCGCTACAGCGGTCCGACGGCGGCCGCGGCCTTCGCCCGGGTGCGCGGTCAGGCCTACCGCAGGGTTCTGGTGCTCGCGCCCTCCCATCACGGAGACTTCGCGGGCCTCTCCGTCGCCAGTGTGGACGCCTATGCCACGCCGCTGGGCCAGGTCCCCCTGGACGGCGAGGCCGTGGCGGCGCTCCGCCGGTCACCCTTGGTCAGCGCCGACCCCTGGGCACACCAGGAGGAGCACGCCATCGAGATCGAGCTGCCCTTCCTGCAGCGGGCCCTGACGCCCGGCTGGAGGCTGGTCCCCATCCTGGTGGGGCGGCTCGGAGCGCCCGACTACCCGGTGCTGGCGGACCTCCTCAGGCCCCTGGTGGATGGGGCCACCCTGGTGGTGGTCTCAAGCGACTTCACCCACTATGGGTCCCGCTTCGGCTTCCAGCCATTCCCCCCGGACGGCGAGGCACCGGATCGGATCCGGGCCCTGGATGAAGGGGCCATCGCCCGCCTCCTCGCCCGCGACGGCCCCGGGCTCCTCGACTACCAGGCGCGCACCGGGATCACCATCTGCGGCTATCGGCCGCTCGCCCTGCTGCTGCACCTGCTGCCCGCCGATGCCCGGGTGGCCCCGGTCGCCTACGCGACCAGCGGCAGTCTGACCGGGGAATGGCGGAGCTCCGTGAGCTACGCCGCCTTGATCGTCACCGCCGGCGCGCCCCTCGCCGCCATGCCACCACCACAGGAGCCGGACGAGTCACAAGGGACGCTCGCGCGCCCCGACCTGGAGCGGCTCGAGCGCATCGCGGACCTCGGGGTCAAGGCGGCCGTGCTCGGCCAGTCCGAGGCCCTGGAGGCGGAGATCGAGGAGGCCTTGGCCGGGCTGCCGCCCGCTCTAGAGGCACCCTCCGGGGCCTTCGTCACCCTCTGGGGCCGGGGAGAGCTCCGCGGCTGCGTCGGACATGTGGGGGAGGATCTGCCCCTTTATGGGGCCGTCCTACGCAGCGCCTACCAGGCCGCCGCGAGCGACCACCGCTTCCAGCCGCTGCGCGCCGAGGAGCTGGATGGCCTGGAGGTGGAGATCCATGTCCTGTCGCGTCCCGAGCCCATCGCGTCCCTCGACGCCTTCCGCCTCGGCACGCACGGCATCACGCTCCGCAAGGGCGACCACTACGGCCTCTATCTCCCGGAGGTGCCTCGGCACATGGGCTGGGATCGGGACACCACCCTCTCCCAGCTCGGCCTCAAGGCCGGGTTGCCGGCGGACGGTTGGCGGGAGGGGGCCCAGTTCGAGGTCTTCACGACCACCTCCTATCGCGCACCCTTTGCGGGCGCCGGCCAGGCCCTGACCCATCGTTAGCTCGGATCGGGTCAGGGCCCGGTCCACGACACGACCGGGGTCCGCCTCAAGGCATGAAGGGCATCATGTTGCCCATGGGTCGGGCGAACTGACCTACGTTTTCCCGCATCACCGCCACGCTCCCGGTCATGCTGTTCACCCGCTGGTCGATCACGACCATGCCCCGGGCCACCAGGTCCATGCTCTGCTGGATCGCTGCTGTACTGCCCGTGATCTGATCCATCTCGGAGCGGACCCTGGGCAGGGTCCGCGACATGGAGTCCATATGGGCGTTGATGGACTCCATGTGAGCGGTGTGCCGGTCGAAGTCGTGCATCTTGGCGGCAATCACCGACATGTCCCCGTCCACCTCTCGCAGATGGGCGTACACGAAAGGATAGGAAATTCAAGCCGCCCTGCCGGTCCATGGAGGTTCTTGTGTGTACGTGTTCTGGGCCGGAGGGCGACTCAAGGCACAAGCGACAGGCTCGAACACGCCGTCGATGACGCAACAGTGGAAATGGACATGGCGGTTGAGAGAGGCGCCGAAGCGGTGGATGAAGCTCACCGCCCCAAGGCGCGCGTGCGCCGAGTCGGCGCCGCTAGTCTGGCGCAGAGGGGCCTCGATGACGTGCAGGAAGATATGCAGCACGGCGCCGACCGCCCTTGGCTCCTGCTCCAGGTACCAGCGCAAGCGCTTCGGCACCGAGAGGACCCACTGGCGCACCGGCAGCAGTGGAAAGACGTGATCCACCAGATGCGCCGCGGTCTCCGCCATTCGCCGGGCATTGCACGACGGGCCCAGCCCGCGTCCCTTGCACGAGAAGGCGACCAGAAAGTCATGCCCGCAGTCCGCACAGCGGGCGCCGGCGAAGCCGGAGGCGAGGACGCCGCATTCGAGATAACGCCGGAACTCCCGTTCCACGTGGGCCGGCACACGCTGGCCGTCCCAGTCGTCTTCCCCGGCCAGTTGGGCGCTTCCGCGAGATCAATCCTGCCGCGCTCTGAGCGATCCGGCTAGGGATTGTCTGCGGTCAGCTCTTCGCGGAGGACGCGACGTAGCGTGCTCTCCAGGTCAGTGCCACTCTGGCGCGCGATGTGCCCGCGCAGGGCCTCGTTGATCAGGGTTTGGTAGTTGCCCCGCCGTGCACGCGATCGCGGAACCAGTCGAGGATGTCCGGATCGAGCCGGATGGTGATTCGCTCCGTCGCCGACTTGACGATGGCGCCGCGCTTGCTTTCGGAGAAGTCGTACTCGTCGCGCATAGTTCAGCCCTGCTGGTAATGTCTGCGCTCGGCCGCCGTGGCCGAGCGCGCCGAGATAATGCGGATGGTGAGCTCGTCGGGCTGGGTGTTAGACGACCACCAGGACGCGCCCAAAGGCGTCGACCCCGGTCACGACGAAGCGTTGCTCAGCATGAAGGTCAGGATCGGCCATGGTGCAGGCGAGGTCGTCGTGGAAGACCTCCACGGTATCGGCGAGATCGATGCCGTGCTTGCGCCGATTCGTTCGACGCTTGGCCTCGTCCCACTCGAACTCGATGCCCATGCCACCCAAAGCATGCACAATCGACCGACATTTCCAGGCAGGCGCACGTCAGGCAGTAGGAAAAGGAATCGGGGGCTTGCTGATCAGCAGGCCACGGCGCGCAGCATCAGTCACGGACGCAACCTGACATTCAGAAGTTGCGCCCCGAGCGGACATCTGACGGATAACTGCGACCTCTGGCGTGGCGCGAGACCGATGAGGACAGATGCGATCGCCGCCCCCGACGGCACGGACCGAAGGACTGGGACGCTTGGCGCGATTGCGCATTACCCTGATCCCGGTGTGCCGGGAGCTCGTGGGAACTCCGAGATTTCGGAGATGACTGTCGGATCATTCACTGATCCGAATCCGGATCACGTCCCCTAAGTTGCCGATACCGTTGGCGGTTCGATGCTGTCCTCCGGCTGGCGCGATACTGGCGGGCTTGTTGCCCGTCTTGTCGTCGCGGTCCCGTTCCACGGGCAAGCGTCCGATGATCGTCTTCTCACTTGCCGTATTTGCGCCGCCGTCCCGCCGCGAGGACTTAGTCAAGAGCTTCGCCGCCTTGCTCGAGCCGACCCGCGTGGAGCCGGGTTGTATCGGCAGCTCGCTCTACACCGATTTTCAGGACCCAAATGCGTTCATGCTGGTGGAGGAATGGGCCTCGCAGGCGGCACTGGATCGGCATCTGACGTCGAGCGCCTACAAGACGCTCGTCGCGGCCATGGAGCTGTCCGAGCGGCCGCCGGTGATCCGGTTCGACAGCGTTGCCGAACGCGCCGGGATTGAGGTCATCGAGGCCGCGCGCCGTTCGCAGGGGCTGTTGTGAGGACTCCCGGAAGGGCCCGCCGATCCGAACACCCGTTGCGGGCCGCAGGCCCGCTCATCACCACAGAAGGCCATCGAAATGAAGAACCAGTCGACGGGATCCAGGGCGCTGCCGCTGACCTTGGTCTGCGGCGGTGTATTGATCGTTGCCAACGCCGGTACCGATACGAAGACCACGACGACGACCCATCCGGACAGCACCAAGACGACGACCGTTGAGGAGTCGACCACATCGGGAGATTCCACGTCGCAGGACACGGCACCGGCCAATCAGGCCCGGCAGCCCAACCTGATCGGGCCCACGGGCGCCACCGGAGTCATCCGCCGATCGGATCGGCGACAGGATCGGCGGGCCGGGGATCCACGGCTCGACTGAGCACGGAATCAGCGACGACGGTCCTAGCGCACCGGTCCCGATGAGATGCGGCTGGCAGATCTGGCCAACCCTCACCGGTGTGCCATCCGACACGACCGCGGCTCGCGCCGCGGCACCGTAAAACGACACAGGTTATAGGAGGCTTCGTGACCGACCCTGCATCGCCGTCGAGAGGTCCCGCCACGGTCAGCCTGAATGACGAGGAGGGCGTGAGGCGCATCGTCGTCGACACCGTCTTCGGCCTTTGGTCCATGGTCAACAACCTCACCCGCCTGCGTCCCTCCAAGCGGGAGCGCTTCCGGGTCACCATCTTCGGCTCCGCGCGGATCCGTCCCGAGCACTGGGTGTACGACGAGGTGAAGCGTCTCTCCGGCGCCCTGGCCGATATGGGCTGCGACATTGTCACCGGCGGTGGACCAGGGTTGATGCAGGCGGCGAACGAGGGCGCCCGGGCCCATGGGGCAGGAGAGCGTGCCCAGAGCGTCGGCGTCCGCGTCGACCTGCCCTTCGAGCAGGAAGTGAACCCCTTTGTTCAGGAGGCCTTCGAGCACCAGACCTTTTTCTCTCGCCTGCACCACTTTGTGCTGCTCTCGGATGCCTATGTGGTGGTTCCGGGCGGCATTGGCACCGTGCTCGAGGCCGCGCTCGTCTGGCAGCTGCTTCAGGTACGCCACCTCCACGATACCCCGCTGATCTTCGTCGGCGACATGTGGGCCGAGCTGGTCGACTGGGCGCGACGCCACATGCTGCGCTCCGGCTTCGAGCTGGTGAACTCGGAGAACATGTCCATCCCCCGCTGCGTCAAAACGGTGGACGAGGCCATCGCTATCCTCAAGGGACACCACGCCCGCTGGCAGGACGGGGTGGCCCGGCCGAGCGGCGAGGCAACTGGGAAAGACGAGACCTGATCCCGTGACGCGACGGCATCGATCCGCGGGACCCCGTTGATAGACTCCGACCCCGTCACAGGGCGCCTGATAGACTCTGACTCGCCGCAAGGCGTCCGACCTAACAACATCGAGTGGGATATTCGCAGATGACAGAGTCTCTGAACCCGGCCGCCGCGCATCACTACTTGCCCCCCTTCATTACGGCGCCGGGGGAGACCGACGTGCTGTTCATTGTCATGGCCATCTTCGTGCTGCTCGCGGTGGTCGGCATCGGCATCTTCTACTTCAAGCTCCATGCCTTGCCGGAGCAGATGGCACATCGCGGCCAGAAGGTACAGTTCGAGCTCGTCGCGGTGCTGGCGCTGCTAGCGCTCTTCACCCACAACCATCTGTTCTGGATCGCCGGGCTTCTGCTCGCCCTGATCCCCCTGCCGGACTTCATGACCCCGCTGAATTCCATGGCCCGCTCGCTCGACCGGTTGGCCGGCGCGGAGCCCTCGATTCCGTCGCCGCCACCTGTACCGAAAGATGCTGTGCCGGCCGGCGATCAGCCGATCGAGCAGTCCACCCAGCGAACGGGAGCCTGAGCCATGTTGGAGCTGTTCCTCTGCTCGATGCTGACCATCCTGCCGGACTACCTCTTTCGCCGCTACGTGCAGGGCAAGCGCGTCGGACGCGAGATCAACCTGTTCTCGGTCTGGTTCGAGCTGCGTTGGGGGATCACGCTGTGCCTGATCCTGACGGTGAGCCTGATCACGACGATCTTCTACTTTCACCCCTCGACCAAGTCCGCCACGTCGGTGTTCCGGACCGTGACCGTGATGCCGGAGACCAGCGGTCGGGTTGCGGAGACCTTCGTGGACATCAACCAGCGGGTGAAAGAAGGGCAGCCCTTGTTCCGGCTCGACAGCACCGAGCAGGAGGCGGCGGTCGCAACGGCCCGTCACAAGATCGCAGAGATCGACGCCGCCATGGTTGTGGCCAAGTCCCAGCTTGCCGAGGCCGAGGGTCGGATCGTCCAGGCGCGCGGGGCGCTGCAGCAGGCCATGGACGAGCTCAAGGCCCGGTCGGAAGCGAACCGCAAAAGTGCTGGTTCGATCGCGGAGCGTGAGGTCGAGCGGATGGCTGTGCAGGTCGAGACCCAGCAGGGCGCACTCGACTCGGCCCTGGCGAGTCGCGAGGCCATCGTCTCGGAGATCGAGTTCCAGCTCCCGGCCCAGAAGGCGAGCGCCGAGGCGGCGCTCCAAGAGGCCGAGGTAGACCTCAAGAAGACTCTGGTGGTCGCGGGGACCGACGGGGTTGTGCAGCAGTTCGCGGTGCGGCCGGGCGATGTGGTCAACCCGATGCTCAGACCCGCCGGCATCTTGGTGCCGGAGCGCAAGGTCAGCGGCCTCATGGCCGGTTTCGGGCAGATCGAGGCCCAGGTGATGAAGGTGGGGATGATCGGCGAGGTGACCTGCATCGCCAAGCCCTGGCAGATCATCCCGATGGTGGTGACCGAGGTCCAGAACGTCATCTCCTCCGGCCAGGTACGGGCGAGCGACACGCTGATGGATGTCCAGCACTTCGCCAAGCCCGGCTCGATCACGGTCCTCATGGAGCCGCTCTATGCCGGCCAGCTCGACGACCTGCCCCAGGGCGGCAGCTGCATCGCCAATGCCTATACCAGCAACCACGAGGCGCTGCGGGATCCCGACGTCGGCGCCCTGCGCCGCTTCGGGCTCCACGCCATCGACACCGTCGGTCTGGTGCACGCGATGATCCTGCGCATCCAAGCGCTGCTCCTGCCGATCAAGACCCTGGTCTTCGGCGGGCATTGAGCGTGGCGCCAAGCAGTGGCGGGGCCATGAGAATAGCGACAGTCGAGAGGGTCGTCGCAGGCGATGCGGGGGCGGGCGCGGCCTCCGGCGCCGTTGGCGGCGCCCTCTGGGGGGATGCGGCGCAACCGGTGGTCCATGCCGCCGAGCCCGGAAACACGGCTCGCTTCAACCAGCAACGGAGAATCGCGAATGAAATCGTCAGTAGAGGATCAAGGTGTCATCCAGGCGCTGCTCGAACGACTCAACGAATTCAGGCTTCCGCGGCTGTTGAGATTGAAAGAGCGGGTCGATGCCGGTGAGCCACTGACGGACGAGGATCTGGAGTTCCTACGCGAGGCCTTTGAGGACGCCGAACGCGCCAAGCCGCTCTTCGACCGTCACCCGGAGTATCAGGACCTAGGCGCACGGGTCGTGCGCCTCTACGCTGACGTCACGGCAAAGGCATTGGAAAACGAGGGATAGCGGCGCGTCCGCTGCCCCCGCCGCCCGTTTCGCCAGTCGCCAGCCGACGAAGGGATATGACTTCCGCGGCCTGCCGCCTCTCCTTGCCTCCCACGGTCCGGCGTCGACCTCCGTAGAAGCTTCGACCACGGAGGCAAAATGAACCCGCTGCGATTGCCCCGGAGGCGTCCTCGTACCAGAGTGTCAATCCTTACGAAGGAGGAGATGGGGTGAAGCTGTTCCAGTCGATCTTCGGCGGCCGGGAGTTCGTCGGGCGCTACCCCGATACCCTGATCGAGATGGCCATCGAGCGGGCGGTGGAGGGGACCGACCCCCGGCTGCGGCTGGCCTCGGGTTATCGCAAGCGACTGCGCGAGCCGGTCATTCACGCGATCGACCAGGTGGTGGCCCTGGTAGACGGCATCCCGGCCGCGGTACCCGCCGGACCCGACGGCTATCGCAACGATGTCCGACTCGCCGCCCTCTTCGCCTCCATCGACGAGATGCTGCAGGTTTTCGGCCGCGACCGGGCCCTGTCGGAGTATCTCTCGGGCAGCGAGGGGCAGGGCGCCGAGCGCGTGACCGCACTGCTCCTGGCGCGCCGGGAGGAGCGCAACGTCCTCGGGATGGATCTGGTGGGGGACCAGGTGCGGCGTGACGTGGCCCAGGTTACGGTCAGCTTCTCGGGGCACCACCTGCTGGAGCCTCGGATCAGTGAGGAGGAGTCCAGGCGCTTTCTGAAGCGACGGGCCTTCGATCACCTGCTCGCCCTCGCCCTGGGCAAGATCACCGAGACACGGGTGGAGCGGGCGGATCTCATGCGCCAGCGCGACCTCCTGCAGCGCAAGCTCCAGGCCATGAAGCGGGGCACCCTGACCTTCGATCGGCCGGAGGCGGGTCAGGCCGACGAGACCGGTCTGCAAGCCGAGCTCGATGCCGTCTCGAGGCAGCTCGAGGGGCTGGGCGCGGATGCCGGCGTCCTCAACGCCCATCTGGAGATCGTCGCCGAGCAACTGGGGCAGGCGCAGCACCAGCTCTGGTCACGGGAGGTCGAGCTCTGCCTGGGGCCGATGAACATCCGGCGCGATCCCGGTGACCCATCGGGCCGTCGGATCGTGCTGCAGGAGCTGCAGAACGCTCGCGGCGCGCGCGCCATCATGCTGCCCGTCGCGGTTGCCCCGCGGGATCTTCCCCGTCGGGAGGACTTTGTCAGCGCGGCCGAGCGCTATCTCTAACGGCGATCTTGCTGCCCCACTTGAGCACGCCACAAGCAGAGCTGATCAGCGCGCGGCTGCGGGCACCGCGTGCCGCCGCCATTGCGGGCATCCTGTTTTGCGTGCTGCCGGTCGCGAGCTTACTCCTGCTGCGCCGATTGGTCCCGGCCGATCCATTGGAGGCCGGGGCTTGGTTGCGAAGCGAATCGGGCGCCGTGGTTGGGGGTTGAAACTGATGCCCTTTGCGGGGATCGTCTTCCTGTGGTTTATGGGGGTGCTGCGCGACCGTCTCGGTGACCGGGGAGATCGCTTCTTCGCCACCGTCTTTCTCGGCAGTGGCCTGCTCTTCCCGGCCATGCTGTTCCTGTCGGCCGCGGTGGCTGGCGCCTACGCGGCCCAGTCCGATCGCCTCCTCGGCTCCTCTACCTTCAACCTCGCCCGTGCCATCTCCTATGAAGCCCTGAACGTCTATGCGATTCGGATGGCGGGCGTGTTTATGATTGCGAATTCGACGCTCGCGCTTCAAACCCGGTTCATCGCCCGCTGCATCGCGTTTTGTCGGCTATACCCTGGGAGTACTTCTTCTGTTCAGCAGCCGCTCCATCGACGGCATCCTTCTGGTCTTTCATCTGTGGGTGCTCCCGGCCAGTCTGAACGTCCTGATCGACAATTTTCGCGCTGCATCTGTGCCCGAGACGCCAGACCGGGAATAAGGGTTGGGTGCGTGTTTATTGCCGTGGCTTTATTTGTCTGAACGGAGAATTGTGATGCAGAACACGACAGTGAATGCCTCTGACGACTCACAGGGACGAGTGGGCCTGGAAGAGGCGGTTCGCCTCTTGGCCGAGGAGCTCCGGGCCACTCGTGCGGAGGCCCGCCGCCAGCGGCGGCGTCTCGGTGCAATGGCCCTGGCCTTCGGGCTCGTGCTCGCCGTCCTGGGATGGTCGGTGGCGCTGTCCTCATCCCTGGCCGAGGCGTCCAAGCCCCTGCAGATGCAAACCAAGTCGATGAGTCCGGACGAGCGGGCGGGCCAGCGCGCTCAATTGCTGGCCGAGCTGCCGGGGGACAAGCGACGGGAACTGGAGTCGTTTGAACGGGAGGTGGCCTGGCTGAGCGGCTACATGCAGACCTGGGAGGAGGGTCAGGCAGGCGCCGTGGTCGCAATGATGCTGTTCAAAATGGCCCAGAGCATGGACACCATGCCGTCCATGGAGCAGCAAATGCGCAACATGAGCGGCCAGATGGGCGCGCTACCGGCGATCGTCGCCGAGCTCAACCAGATCAATGCGAAGATGCACGTCATCACCGCGACCATGGACTCGACCATGGGACGAGCCGGACGCATGATGCCCTGGATGCCCTTCGCGCCTTGACATCCATATCAGCGCCTGCGGCCTTGTGGTTCTCGACTCGGCTGTTGAGGTACCGGCACAACAGGCCGGACGCGATATCCGGCCGGGGCGCCGGGACCTGCGTCGACATCATTCAGCGGATCGGAGAAAGGCATCCCGTTGTAGCCTGGCGGGCGTCTCGCCAATCCGCACGGGCCGCGGAGCGGCTCGGCATTAGCCGACCGGAGTTAAGCCCTCCATGAAGTGGCTGTCGTGGGTGACTCGGCTCCGACATCTCGTAGAAACGCCGACTTGCCGGAGAGAGGTCCTGGAGCGGGCGTCGGGCCAAGGGGGCATCCAGTGACCACTCTGGTGCCCGGCGGCGCCGCCAAGCTCATCTCCTGCATCCTCCCCGACGATGGCACCGAGCGGCGTCTGCTCACCTGGCTGCGCGACGAGAAGGGCGTCACCCGGGCCAACAGCGTCTACTGTCGCGGCCATTCGGTGCTCCGGGAGGCGGTTACGCGGCGGGGCAGGCTTGCGGAGCCCTCGCTCGTGCGCTTGGTTACGGTCGTCGCGGAAGCGGGCGAGGCGGACGTGCTCTTCGACCAGATCTATGCGCAGGCGGATATGCACCGGCCGGGGGGCGGTGAGCTGTTCGTGACGCCGCTCACCTTCGCCACGCCGTTCGCGCTCCCCGAGGGCGTTGCGAATGAGTCCGGAGAGAATCTTCATGCGTAGCATCCCAACGGTCGAATGGCTTCGTGGCTACCAGAAGGGTTGGCTGCGTTTGGATCTCGTCGCCGGTCTGACCACCGCGGCGGTGGTGGTCCCCAAGGCCATGGCCTACGCCACGGTCGCCGGGCTGCCGGTGGAGGTCGGACTCTACACGGCTTTCGTCCCCATGGTGATCTACGCCCTTCTGGGGACCTCGCGGCCGCTCAGCGTCAGCACCACCACGACGCTGGCGATCCTCACCGGCACGGAGCTCGCGATCGTGGTTCCGAACGGAGACCCTGCCGCGCTGCTGACCGCCTCCGCGACCCTTGCCGTCCTGGTCGGGCTCATGCTGATTCTGGCGGCGGTGCTGCGCCTGGGTGTGGTCGCGAGCTTCATCTCGGAGCCGGTACTCACTGGATTCAAGGCGGGGATCGGCCTAGTCATCATCCTCGATCAGGTGCCGAAGCTCTTGGGCATCCATTTCGACAAGGGCGGCTTCCTGCAGAACCTGCTCGCGCTCATCCACCACCTGCCGGAGACCTCGCTGGCGACACTGGCGGTCGGCGTTGCCATGCTGCTCATCCTGGTGGGCATCGAGCGCTTCGCCCCCCGCGCCCCGGCGCCGCTGATCGCCATCGCGCTCGGCATTGCCGCCGCGGGCCTGCTCGGGCTGCAGAACCATGGCGTCGAGACGGTGGGCCACATCCCCCAGGGCCTGCCCTCCTTCACGGCGCCGAGCCTGGGTCTCATCGAGCGGCTCTGGCCCGGGGCGCTTGGCATCGCGCTCATGAGCTTCACCGAGTCCATCGCCGCGGCGCGGGCCTTTGCCGGCCGCGGCGAGCCGAGCCCGGAGCCCAACCGGGAGCTGCTGGCCACCGGCCTCGGCAATGTGGCCGCTGGCCTGTTCAGCGGCATGCCCGCGGGGGGCGGGACCTCCCAGACGGCGGTGAATCGGCTCGCCGGCGCCCGCACCCAGGTGGCCGGTCTGGTAACGGCCGCGGCGGCTTTGGCGACGCTGGTCCTGCTCGCGCCGCTGATGGGGCTGATGCCCCAGGCGACCCTGGCCGCCGTGGTGATCGTGTACTCCATCGGCCTGATCCAGCCGTCGGAGTTCCGCGCCATCCTGCGCATCCGGAGCATGGAGTTCCTCTGGGCCCTGGCCGCCTTCGCCGGGGTGGTGCTGCTCGGAACCCTCAAGGGGATCCTGGTGGCGATCATCGTCTCCCTGATCGCCATCGCCTATCAGTCCGGCCACCCGCGGCTCTATGTCCTCGGTCGCAAGCCCGGCACGGACGTCTTTCGCCCGAGGTCGGACGAGCACCCGGAGGACGAAACCTTCCCCGGGCTCCTGATGGTGCGACCCGAGGGACGGATCTTCTTCGCCAATGCCCATCGCATCGCCGAGCAGCTCTGGCCGCTGGTCGATGCCGCCGAGCCCAAGGTGGTGGCGATGGACTTCAGCGCCGTGACCGACATCGAGTACTCGGCCCTCAAGATGCTGATCGAGGGCGAGGAGCGGGCGCGCGAGCGTGGCCTGCTGCTCTGGCTGGTGGCCCTCAACCCGGCGGTCCTCGGCATGGTGCAGCGCTCCTCGCTCGGGGACACCCTCGGCCGCGAGCGCCTGCTCTTCAATCTGCAGTCGGCCGTCGAGCGCTATCGCACGCAAACGACCACCCAGGGGCGCACTTGATCCGCAATACCAGAACCCCAGGCAGAAACCCCATGCTCAGGCCCCAGACTCAAGCCTTCATACTCCTCTGCGCCCTGCTGCCGCTCGCCGGCTGCGCCACCAAGCCACGGGAGCTGATGCCCACCCCCGTCCTCTACCAGCTCCCTGGGGGCAGGCCGGTGTTCGACCTGCCCCAGGGGTCGAGACCCAGCCCCGATCTCGACCTGCTCTTCATCACCGATCGCGCCCCCCCGACTCCAGCCGAGTTGGAGGCCCAGACCGATGCCGGACCCAAGCTCGCCTATGGCCAGCAGCGTGCACGCCGCATCGCCTTCGGCTCAGCCCAGGTGCGGGTGGGGCCCGGGCTCACCTGGGAGGATCTGAAGCAGCAGAGTCAGCTTGGCGAGCGCACCCGGCCGGTCGGGCTCGAGCTGGGCAAGGTCCGTGAGCTGGGGGTCTTCCCCGAGGAGCCCTACCAGCTCAAGGTGCTGCCTGGTGGCTACCTGCTTCGCGATCCAGAGGGGTTGGAGCGCCACGCGCAGGCCCGCGAGGGCCTCCAGGGCGAGATCCAACGCCGGCTCCAGTCGGCGCCGTCCAAAGCAGGTCATGCTCTATGTGCATGGCTTCAACGAGACCTTCGCCTCCGCCGCCTACACCGCCGCTGAGCTCTGCCACTTCCTCGGCCGCGAGCAGGTGTGCGCCTTCTTCACCTGGCCGGCCTCCTCCACCGGCAACTTCCTGACCTCCTACACCACCACCACCGAGTCGGCTGACTATGCGGTCGAGCATCTGAAGAAGACCATCCGCATGATCGCCGCCACGCCGGGGGTGGAGGGGATACAGCTCCTCGCCCACAGCCGCGGCACCGCGGTCACTGCTCAAGGCGGTGCGTGAGCTGGCCCTGGAGTCGATCGCCGCGGGTAAGGAGCCGGTGAACATCTACAAGATCGACAACCTGGTGCTCTTTTCCCCGGACATCGACGTGCAGATCGCGGGACAGCAGATCACCGGGTTCATCTCGGATCCGGACCTGGTCACCGTTTGGCCGGAGGGTCGCCTACCGCGCATCCTCAAGGGTCGGCTGACTATCTACGCGTCGCCGGAGGATCGGGCCCTCCTGGTCTCCAAGATCCTGTTCCGCAGCCGACAGCGGATGGGGCAGTTGCGTCCGGAGGACATCCCTCCCCCGGTTCAGCGCTACTTCGGGGCCCTGGGGCGGATAGACCTCATCTCCTACGAGGGCAAGCGCACGGACTGGTTCGGACACTCCTATTTCACGACCAACCCCATGGTGAGCTCGGACCTGGTCGAGCTGATCCGCTACGGCAAGAAGCCGGGCGAGCCCGGGCGTGACTACCTCATCAAGACCGGTCCGGTGACCTGGAAGTTTCCCTAGGGACAATAGTTAAACCCCGGGGCGCTGCCGGTGCGCCTTGGACAAACCGACACTTGCGGCCCCGACCCTCGACCGAGCCGCATCCGGGGTCCTCCCCCCGGCGCCACTCGGGCAGGCAGCTGGTCGCGACCACCCTATGCGTCCTCCGACGTCCTTTATCTCAGCCCTGCACGACCCGCCCGCCGTGCGGACGCGGCCCCACGGAATCAACGTCCGCCATCCCAACGGTGTTGCCAGACAATCCCGAACAGGTCGCAGGTGTTGCCCGTACGTGCCGACACCCCGCTGCTGGCGTAGAGCTTGATGGGGTATGGACGTCCACGGGGACAGCCAGGGCGCCGCCCAGGCGCCACCCAGGCGCCAGTTCTGCTGCAGTTCGTCGTTCAGCACCCCGTCAGCGTGGTACGCCCGCCCGTGACATCGGTGGCGTCGAGGGAAGCCCAGAGGCCCTTGTGGGAGCTGAAGATGGCGTGCACCTGGGTGGAGTAGGTGGGGTCATATGCGCGTGTTGCCACCAGAGAAGTCGTCGTTGTCCGTGTACAGGGTGGCCGCGGTGCTGAGCTTCAGGATCCATCGGCCCAGCGCTTTAGAGACGCCCAGCTCCGGCTTGAGGAACCAGCGGTTGGCGCCGATGTAGACCAGGCGGGTGTCGTCGTACTGGCACCGGGGCACCGAGACCTCCAGGATCGCGCCGGCGATCAGGTCCTGCTCATATTCCTTGAACTCCTTCAGGGTGAGCGCCGGGGCCCCGCAGAGGTTGATCGCCAATCGGATCCTGGGACCGGCGAACCTTCCGACCCTTAGTTCGAGCGACTATCCCGCGTAGTCAGCCGATCCCAACAGCCAGGTGTAGGGGACTGTCGCGTCGATCTTGCCGGACATGCCCCAGAGGTCGAGCACCCGCGCGTAGCTCAGCACCGTGCTCGAGGTCTCGATCTCGAGATTGGTCACCGGCAGCGCGGAATCGGAGGCGACACCCCCGCGCGTGTAGGGCGAGCCGGCATGAGAAAATCCACGCCCACCGACACGTTGGAGTAGGCGCGGGGCTCGATGTCCTGCGCCTGGACCCGGGCCTCGCCGCATAGTAGGACGCACACGCAGCAGCCGCGGCTGATCCTAAAAACGGCAGTTGAGCCCCGTCGCGGGCCGTTTTCCGGCCGCGAGACGCACGGGCCGGGAGCGACGAATCGTCTACGACGGCGCGGGGAGCGCGGGCGGTCCGTGTAACTGGCGCCCCCCGAGGTATTTCATCAGGGCACGGGAGAGCACGACGCACCAACGCGGCAGGCGCGTCAACTGCTCCGCAGTTTGGCGCAGGGTCTTGAAGAACTCGGCGATGCCGCGGCAGGCTTCCTGGACCCAGTCGACCTTGGCATGGGGGTGGCTGATGGTGATGCGGGTCTGTCCGCCGTGGCGGGTCAGGCGGGCTGGGGCATGCAACAGCAGCGGGCGGCAGGGGAATCGCCTCGGTGTGCTGGTCGGGATCGGCCAGGCGCACGAACAGACCCCACCACCAGTTGTAGAGGAGCGCGGTGATGCGGGCCATGAAGCGGCAGCGCTTGCGGTCCTGGGCGGTAAAGCCACGTTCTCGGCATCGGCGCGGTCGCGATAGAGCTGGGCGATGGTGAGGATCTCGCCGGTCAACGAGGTCACCAGGACGGCGTACTCATAGACGATGGTGTCATCGGTGAGCTGCGCAAAGCTCAGGCGCAGCTTTTATGGCGCTCCACGTAGGAGGCGTCCAACAGGCGCAGCGCCGGATGAAACTCATCGCAGAACGGGTCGAGGAGCGTGGACACCCGGATCTCGCCGTTGTTGAAGCCCACCATGATCCGATGGACGTTGCGATTGAGCAGCAGGTCCTCGAAGCACGGTACCAGATCCGTCATGAACCGGTCGACCACGCTCTCGAAGCGCGGCCGCTGCATCGCCGACTCGCGCAGAGATGGATCCCCTTTGATGCCGATGTGCATGTCCCCGTCGTGGAAGCGATCCATGTTGACCATCTTCTCCTCGAGGACGAGCCGCTCGTTCCGGCTATTGACGATCGCCCGGATCGTGGCGTCGATCTCCGGCTCCTCCCCGAGCATGGAGAGAAAGTCCTTCCGGGACACCCGCAAGAGCCGCGAGGCCGTGGTAGCCTTGGCCGACGCCGTGCGGCGACTACCGTTGTAGACCGCGAGCTCGCCGAACCAGTCTCCTTCGTTCGCCTGCCGAATCTGAATCTGAGTATTGAACTTATCGATGTAGAGGGAAACCTGCCCCGAGTCGACAAAATACATGAAGTCCGCTTCATCTCCCTCCCGAAAGATCTGAGCGTCCGCTCCGACCGCGACCTGTGCGCCGAGCCTTCTGATCCTCTCCACCTGTGAATTCTTCAAATCGAAAAACACTGATGCCATCGCACATACCCCCCGCCATTTTCTTGAGCGAAGACGCCTCTTAGCCTAAACAAGCCGACTCGTCCTTGGTTGGACTAAGTGCCATTTGCAGCGAGCCCGATCCCCTGCGCCGGCCTGCTCCAAATCACGAGTTGAGCCAGGCGCCAAAGCCGAGAAAAGGGTCTGTTTCTCCGCTTGCCCAGAAGCACCTATAAGGCTAGCATCGTCGTGTCACCTGGGTCCAACGGTTTGATCTCTTACCCATCGGAAGCCATGAGCCTGGGTAGCACTCTTGATCGCGCCTTTTACAGAGCGCATTTTCTCTCTCCGGTTACGCCTTCCCGGGCACTTGAAGAGCTCGCCCCAAGTTCTGGCTTGGGCCGAGGGCTGCGACTAACGGGGACGTGGACACACAGATTCAACTTAGGAAAATCCTGTCAGGATGCTCGCTTCGCAAGGCCGCAGAGCAATCGGCTTCCCAATGACTGGAGGATTGGCTGATGAATCCATCTGAGCTTGATGCCGCGGCTGTGACTCGCGCGCTGGACGATTTCTTTCGGGCGATGGATCTGCGGACGGCTCGAAATGTGCGGGTGGGAAAGCGGGTCACCGCAATGTTGCGCGTCGGCGTCGTTAGCCTCGTCTTCCTTGGTCTTCTCATGGCTGGGATGATCTGGGCCTTTACGGACCGCGTCGCCGTAATGATCGAGGTGCTTGGAACGATGCGTACCGAATTCAGCGGAATGGCTGACAACATGACCAAGATGCACCGTATCCTTGGCGCCCTTGAGCAGGACATGGCCTCCTTCTCGGCCGTCACCGACGAGGTGGACGTCATGCGGTCAACGGTCTCGGAGATGAGGGGAGAGGTGCAGGAGATCGCCGGCCGAATGGCGATGATGAAGGGCGACGTCAACCTGGTCTCCGTCCATGTCGCAGACATGAATCAGTCGTTCAGGCTATTGGGTCCATCGGTCTCGGGGATCGGCGCCAAGGTGGATCGGGGGGCAGGGCCGATGAAGACATTCTATGATATGTTCCCGTTCTCGGGGCTGCTGCCATGACCGATTCGCCATCCGAGCCAGTCGCCCTGATTGCCGAGGGTATGGCTCGCTTTCGTGAGCAAATGGAGTCCAATGACCGAGAATCCCTTGCAATCAGTACGAAGACCAAATGGATCGTCAAATGGGGCGGCGTGCTCCTTGCGTTGATGGCGTTGGCGGTCATCCTGCAGATCCTTGCGATGCGGTCGGAGCTGCTCGTGATGATTCGGCATCTTGAGCGGATGTACAGCGACTTCCAGGTGATGGCAACGAATGTGGACGGCATGACGGGCCAGGTAGGGGCCATTCAGACCCGCGTCGCGAGGCTTCCGCACATTGCCAGCGATATGACCGCAATGAACGCGGACGTTTGGGGCATGCGCACTGCGATCGGTGGAATGACCAACAGTGTGAAGACGATGTCAACGGATGTGGCCGTGCTCAGAGACACCACCGGAGAGATGGGCTATCATTTCCGCAACGTCCAGCAGTCAGTGGATTACATGAATTACAATGTTGGACAGATGCTGCGTCCGTTGTCGATTCTTCCGCGCTGAAACGGCTCGTCGTCAAGAACCGGCTCATCGGAGGCAAACGCAAAAGCCTTTGGTGTGCGGAATGATGGGCGGCCTTTGCGATGTGGGACTGGCGCAACACGCAGATAAGGCGGTTTCGGCGAGGGTCTTTACGCTAATCGGTGACCGTTTGGTCCGGCCATTCGCGCAAGCCATCTTTCATGCACACCGTTTCGAAGCCGTTGGCCTTCAATATCATGGCGGCCACCGCACTGCGCTTTCCTGAGAGACAATAGGTAATGAATCTGCCGCTTCGGTCAAGCTCGCCCATGCGCTCGCGGATATCGGTCAAGGGAAGCAAGGCCGCGCCGGGAATGTGCCCGTCCTCCCACTCTTCCTCATAGCGAACGTCAAGAAACCTGTATCCGCGCTCCGCCAGCGCCTTCGCAACCGGAATCTCCACCTCGTTGACCATCGGCTGCGAGATCAATTCCTTGAAATCATCCTTGCCGAGAACGAGCAAGGTGCCGTCCGTAACCATTCGGACCGTGGCATTGCGGGACCCGCCCGTGACCAAGGCCTCATCCCCGACGTGATTACCAGGGACACGCACGCCAACGAGCTTTGGCTCGTCGTCGTAAGCACCTTGCTGCCAGACCTCCGCGCGCCCTGACTCGATGATATAGAAGAGGTCGCCCGGCTCGCCCTGTTTGATGATCTCCTCGCCCGCCTTCACGTGCCGCGTCGACATCCGCTGGAACGCCTTCACCACGTTGGTGAAGGGGAGATTCATGAAGATCGCGGGATAACGGAGCTGTGTGAGCCGCGAACGTACCGTGGCATCGTCTGCGGGCAGCTGCTCGAGCATGACGCTCCAGCTAATGAGGTAGTCGAGCTTGTCTTGTGCAATACGGCAAATGGTCGCTGGGGTGCTGGCGATGATCTCCGTGGAACGACCTTCCAGCGGAATGAGACGACATGAGAGATCCTCATCGGAAGGAGAGGCAGCGATCGCGCCGTCTCTTCGCACCTTAATCTGGCCGCCTAACAAGATGATCGCTTCGTGCTTGCCCTCCTGCGTCCGAAGCGTCAGGCCGTCTCCCTCGTCCAACTTGTAGGTACGAATAGCCCCCTCGGTCTCGAGCTCTACAAGATACCGTTCCGGCAGGGCGGAAAAGACCTGACAGGTGCGCGGAAGATCCGTGAGTGGGGAAGAAAAGTTGGTCATGGATTAGTTCCTTTACTCGCCCGGGGGTCAGCCAGCCTTTTCCACGCAGAACCAAGTCTCGGCGCCACCGGATAGCAGGCTGGCCGTGAAGCCGTGTTGTGTCAGGAGTCGAGATGCCGTATAGGCGCGCGCGCCGACAGCGCAACAAATCTGGATGGGACGGTCTCTCGGGAGCTCGCTCAGTCGTTGTCGCAACTGATTGAGTGGAATATGGATCTCACCCGGTATCGGCTTACAGCTTACCTCGTCAGGGTCGCGCACGTCGAGGATAAGGGCGCCATTGTGGCCCACCTCTTTCCAAGGTGTGATCTTCAGGTCACCCCGCATCGCATTGGCAGCGATCATGCCGACCATATTCACCGGGTCCTTCGCTGCCCCATATTGGGGCGCATAACAGAGCTCGGCCTCTTCCAGATCGAATACGGTCGCCTTCATCTGGATGGCCATGGCGATGACGTCGATTCGCCGCTCAACACCGGACTTGCCGACCGCTTGCGCCCCGAGGACCCGTCCGCTGGACTTGTCGTAAAGCAGCTTGATGAATATCGGTGTCGCCCCGGGGTAGTAGCCGACGTGATCGTTCGGGTGCGCATAGACGACCCCGTAATCGGTATCGGTGGTCCGCAGCGCCTTTTCACTGGGGCCGGTCAGCGCCAGGGTGAGATCGAAGAGACCACACACCGCGGTGCCCTGGACCCCGCGGAAGTTCCGGCCGCGCCCCGCGATCATGTCCGCGACGATGCGGCCCTGGCGGTTGGCCGGACCGGCAAGCGGTAGCGCGGTCTTCTGCCCGGTGACGGCATGGCGAACCTCGATGGCATCTCCCAGCGCGAAGATGTTCGGGTCGCTCGTCCTCAGGTTGCCATCCACGACGATATGACCGCGCGGACCCGTCTCCAGGCCACTTTGCTTGGCGAGCTCGCTTTCCGGTTGAACGCCGATTGCAAGGATGACCAGGTCGGCCGCGAGCGTCGCGCCCTTGTCGGTCCTGACCCGCAGGGCTCCGCCTTCCTGCTCGAAAGCGATCACGCTGTCGCCGAGTATCAGGCGAACCCCGTGGCGCTCCAGCTCCTGGACAAGGGGTGTCGTCATCTCGCAATCCATGGGAGGCATGACTTGGACATCGCGCTCGATGATGGAGACCGCGATGCCCAGGCGGGCCAGGTTTTCGGCCATTTCGAGGCCGATGAAGCCGGCCCCGATCACGACCGCGCTCTTCGCGCCCGTGGCCTCGATCCATGCGCGCACGGCGCGACTATCCGGCACGGTGCGGAGCGAAAAGATGCCCGGCAAATCGATCCCCGGAAGGGGTGGACGGATGGGGCGGGCGCCGGGGGAGAGCACCAGTGTGTCGTAGTCGAGCGTATAAGAGGTCCCGTCCTGAGTGCGCCGGACCGTCAACTGCCTGCGTGGACGATCGATCACGATCACTTCCTCTTCGGTTCGCACGTCCACATTGAAGCGCTCCCGAAACAGCTTGGCGTCGGCGATGAGAAGCTTCGTTTCATCGTCGATGACCTTACCGACATAGTAGGGAAGCCCACAATTGGCAAAGGAGACGTAGGGTCCCCGTTCCAGCATTACGATCCGCAGATGCTCGCTTTGCCGCCTGAGTCGCGCCGCACAGGAGGCCCCCCCCGCCACGCCGCCCACGATCACGACGGTCTTGGTCTGGGATGGGAGCGGCTCTGACAGTTCGCTATTTGGCGGGTGCACGGCGGGACCCCACTGCATTTGAGTCTAAGGAAATGAATCTAAGAAAGGATGGCGCCGGAATCCGGGATCGCGGATGATGCTAGCGCCTCCGAAGCTTAGGTACAAGGGATTGGCAAGCGGTCAAGCCAGTAATCCAGCCCGGAAAGGCGAATGGCTGGACCCCGCTTTCAACAAGGGTCTGTGCGCAGGATCGGCCGGTCCAGTCGCGCGGCCTTTTTTGAGGCTGAGGCATTATCCGTCAAGACTGGCCCAGGCACCTCGCTGCCTGAAAAAGGGGACCTCCTCATGTGCCGTGGGACGTTCTGGGCTTAACGGCGTTTCCCTCATGAACGCAGGCGCCGACACGGCGTGGTGTGGAGTGGTCTACCGGTATGACCCCAGTGACGGGGTCGCTGTTGGCGATTCTTGCGGTACCGGGCGACTGCCCACCGAGGGACGTCGGCGGATGGCCATCATCAGCTCACCTGCCATATCGATCTGGGGAGCTTCGGATCCCATTGGGATGCCTAGAAAAGGCGAACCAGGAACCTGGAGCCGAAGCTCTGCGGGTCGGATTATGAATACGATGGTGGAAGGCGCGCCTTTCGGACCTTGGTGCTGAAGAAGACAGAGATTCTTCGGGCGGACTTCCTATAGGAGCGGTGCGAGCGCCAGGCACGCGCTAATATCCAGCGGCTGTTCGAGCTCTTCAAGGAGCGGTTGGACTGAGACTCAGCGAATCGACATCCGGGTAAGGCCGTTCCTCCGTCCGGTATGGCGTCTGCCGGATATTCGCGGTAGGCTCTCCGCTGGTTGAGGGCGCCTCGATCCGTTGTCACGAATCAGCAATAATGCGAGAGTGGAAGGCCATGGCAATCGACTATTTCACAAGCGAGAAGAACTTGCAGACATATAAGGCGGGTGAGGTCGTGTTCGATGTCGGGGACCCTGGGGACGTGATGTATGCGGTCCGAGAGGGCGAAGTGGAGATTCTCGTCAAGGGCCAAGTCCTCGAGGTTTGTAAGCCCGGTGATCATTTTGGTGAGATGGCGCTGGTGGACGGCAGCAGCCGTGCTGCCCGGGCGGTGGCCCGTACGGACGCCACCTTGGCCCGCGTCGACCGCAAGCGCTTCCTGTTCCTGGTCCAGGAGACCCCAACCTTTGCCCTGCAGGCGATGCATGTTCTCGCCGAACGGGTGCGGGGCTTCAACCGGCAGGTTGCGGGGGACTAGGTTCCGCCTCCGCGCAGCGGATCATGACCCGTAGTCCGTCACTGACTCTGCGGGGCATCCGGACCCCGCAGGGGAAACGCGCGAACTGCTCGCTCTAAGCAACATCGATGCGGTGTCTGCTCGTTTCCGACCTGCATTACACCCTCAAGCAGTTTGACTGGGTGTTGAGCAACGCCGAGGCCTTCGACCTCGTCATCATTGCCGGAGACCACCTCGATATCGGCTCGGGCGTTGAGCTCCAGGCGCAGATTACTGTCATTCTCACCTACCTGAAGCGGCTCGGGGCCAAGACTCGGGTGATCGTGTGCTCGGGCAATCACGATCTGGACGCCCGCAATCCGGACGATGAGAAATTCGCCCGCTGGATCTCGAAGTCCCGCCGATTCGGGGTGCCCACTGACGAGGACAGCGTGGAGATCGCCGGTACCCTGTTCACCATCTGCCCCTGGTGGGACGGGCCCAAGGGGTGCGAGCGGGTGGGCGAGCTATTGGAGCGCGACAGCCGCCGCCCAAAGGACCGGTGGGTCTGGGTCTATCATGCGCCGCCTGACGCGTCACCAACGAGCTGGGGCGGGCGCAGGCACTTTGGGGATGCCGAGCTCGTGCGTTGGATCGAGCGCTACACCCCCGATCTGGTCATGACCGGCCATATCCATCAGTCGCCCTTCAAGGAGGGCGGGTCTTGGGTGGATCGCATCGGCAGCACCTGGGTCTTTAACCCCGGACGGCAGATCGGCCCCTTGCCGACCCATGTGGTGCTCGATCTGGATCGAAGGATGGCCCTCTGGTTCTCCTTGGCCGGGGCGGAGGCCGTGGCCCTCGATGGACCCCTGACGCGCCCGGTTCCGGAGCTCAAGGTGATGCCCGATTGGCTCAGAGGGACCGGTCCGGGTAGCGATCGGAGCCCGGCACCAGCTCCTCCACCGGCTGGTGGATGAGGGTCTCCAACACCTCATCCACCATGCCCAGGTGGTCCTGTTGATCCTGGAACTGATTCTTCAGGTCCACGAGATAGGTGGTGATGCTGTTGAGCTTCCGGGCCAGTAGCCGAGCCAGCAGCAAGGCGAAGTCCGGGTGGGCGCTAAGAAAGGCCGCCGGATCCTCGATCACATAGGCCCGTGAAGGGGCCACGGCGCGGACCGTGGCGGTATGGGTGCAGTCCAGCAAGATGGCGAGCTCCCCGAAGATGGCGCCCGGCTCCGCCTGGGTGTTGATGGGGGTCTCGCCCTTCAGCACCTCCACCTCGCCCTCGACCAAGACATACAGGCGCTTGTCCCCGCCACCCTCCGCGAGCAGGACCTCGCCGGATCCGAAGCGCTGCTCCGGAAGGCCGTGACAAAGATCCAAAACGCTTCCCATCTCAGCCCTCGGAACACGATCTCTCCGCGCCCGGACTCAATCCGTGAGACCGGGCAGCCGTGCTTTGGATGTAAACACACCCATGCCTCTCCGGCAATTGCTCCGCTAGCGTTTAAGCCGGCCAGGCGCTAGTAGGCGTAGCATTTCCGCACCCCGCCACTGGTCACGCAGTAGTAGGGGTCATTGTTGAACATGATGGTGGTCGGGACCTGAAGATTGTCGAACGCCTTTGCGACGGGGCAAGGTCCTGGTTCGCCGGCAGGCACTGGTTCCGTCGGCACCGCGGGCAGATCCGGATCGCATTCCGTGGCCTCGACTCCGGCTCCGCAGACGCAGCATGCCTGCTGAGACAGCTTGAACTTGTCGGCATCGTTACTGATATCCGCACTGCAAACGACGCGAGGGGCTCCATCCGTTGGACAGGTAACCGCCGTGCCATTGATCAAGACACTTGCCCCCCCAGCAGCGGTCTGACACTGGGGAACGACGCTCGCATCTACAGCAAGCGTGATCTGTGCTGAACCTACCAAGCCACCAGAGTCTTGAACTTGGGCGCTGATGACATGTGTCCCGGCTGTCAAGGTTGTCGATATCGGGCTGCCCTGGCCGATGTATCCGTCGAGGGATGAATTCCAGATCAACGATTGCGAGAGATTGCCGTCAGGGACATCAGAGGCGTTGCCTGAAAATGTCACGGTCGTATCACTCTTTATCCCTAAGGCGTTAGCCGGGGATACGACCTGGATGCTGACTACGGGCGGTGTATTGGGTGGCGCAACGATGATTCCGTCTTTACACCCCAATACCTGCGAAACGGCGTTGGCGCTGTTCGGTGCCAGCTTCTTGCCCCCCTGAGCGCCGGGGCCGTAATTGTAGACGCAGCGTTTGCCATTTGAGTCCGAGACGACCACGACGTCCACCTCGGCCGGGTCCGTCCTGACCCAGTCGGCGGCATTTCCGCCCAGTACGGATGGATTCGTTATGCTAACTCCCGCGGACGACATGTTCAGGGCGCTGCAGCTGAAGTTCCCTTGACCGCTGAGTCCATACGCGGACACCGCTTTCGTCTCGGCCGAGTTGGTATTGCAGTCGGCCCAGAGCTGCACGGGGGACCAGAACACGAGCAGTAGAAGGCCGCTCGATGCCGACTTGAGACTGTGCTTCATGATGTTCCTCTATTTCAGATTCAATGAGTGAATGTGGGCTTCCGAGCCCAACACTCGATGCCCGGCCGCGGCGTGATGGGTCAAAGTGTCACCCGCGCCACGGCCCAAAACGTGGTCTCGGGGAAGTAGGGTCCGGTGGAGGGCTCGTCCCGGAACTCACGGTAGCTGTCGTCCTGATATTCGAACTGCTGGTCGAAGAGGTTCCTGACTTGCAGGGCGACTGTTCCAAAACGCTTGGGCAATCGATAGGCCAAGGAGGCGTCGACCACGAAGAAGTTGTCGCTTCCGTCTGCCTGCGTGGCGAGCTCGGAGCGCTGCACCCGCTGATCGACATAGGTTCCGGCAATGCCCGCCGACAGGCCATTTGGTAGGTAGTAGGTTACCCCGAGGGGGAGACTGATCGTTTCCACGAGCTCGGGTACGTTGTCGAACTCTGTCGCGATACCCTGGTCCGCCTGCCAGCGGTCGTATACAAACTCCGTGGTCACCGCAATGCGCTCATGGGGCGTCCAGTAGAGGTACGCGCGATGGAGCTCCTCCTGCCGGCCCTCGAAGATCACATCGTTCTCGATCGGGCGTACCGTGGGCTCGTCCAGGTCCCTCCACGTCAGCTCCCCGCCGAAGAGCAGATCGGGCGTCAGGCTCCAGTCGAAGCCGATGCCGTAGCGGGTGGACTTGGTGCCGTTGATGTCGTCGAAGAATTGATTGAAGCCGGCCACTTGGGTGGGCTCAAGGGTTCGGTTGTTCACGAGCGCGGGCTTCATGATGCGGAAGGCGGCGGCGCGAACCGAGAAGACCTCATTGATATTCCATTGAAAACCGATCTTCGGATTGAAGCTGGTTTCCGAAACGGGGTCCTCCTGGTAATCGTCGTACGAGGCGCCGAGGGTTGCCACCAGCGAGTCAGACATCCGGACGTTGGTGTACACGTAGCCCCGAGGATGCTCGATCTTCGAGGCGGTTGACTCCGCGATGTCGAGGAGGGGGAAGGGCAGGAACTCAGTCTCGATGGTGATCGCCGTGTCTTGCTGCACGTCGACATTGCTGTAGGAGAGACCCGCGACGACGTTGAACCGATCGCCCTGATAGATGTACTGGGCCTCGGCCTGGTAGCCCCGGTCGTTACGGTTGTTACCGGCCGAAGCGGTCGTGAAGGGGTCCAGGGGCTCCGTCTGCCGGAGGTTTTCCGTGCGGTCGCCATGGATATAGGAGAGGAGGACGTTGGAAGAAGGGGAGGGGGAGTAACGCAGGCCCACTCGAGCAGTCTCCTGCTCCCGGCCGATACTCTTGTCCTGGATAAAGTCCTCGGGATCGAAGTTAAAGGCGAGGTCACCTTCCGTCGAGTTGCGGCGGCGATACTCCGCCTGCACATTTAATTCCGGTGTCAGGGCGACCTGGGCATAGATGTTGGAGATGTCCTGGCGTAGACCATTGTTGGGCCGCCAGCCATCGGTCTCATAGTCGTAATAGCCGGCGCTGAGGGAGAAGCGGTTGTAGAGTGCGGTTACAACCCCTTCACCGGCGGCGGTTCCGTTGTTGCCGCCGAGACCCGTGATGTCCACCTGGAACGTATTGCGCTCGAATAGGGGGGTGAACTCGTTGTACCCGACGCTGGCGGGCCCGCCCCGAGTTAGGGTGTTTAGGTTGGTTTCGCTGACGCTTGGCTGAACGGGATTGATGTTTACGTCCTGCAGCATCTGGGCCTGGAGCAGCTCGCTGACGCGGGAGATCTCCCGACGGCGGACACTGCCGTAACTCTCAGACAGGAAGCGATGGCCGGAGGCATTTGAAGGGTCCAGGGTGATTGAGCTTCTGGCAACTTCAACTCCCGAGCGTGTGAATCCGAGGTCCCGGTAGATTTGAGCGAGGTTGGCCGCGCGGGTCGCCCGGTCTTTGTCTAGGAGTAGCCGGCTGCGGTAGACCGCCCGGTTGTCGTTCCTTTCAATGGATGCGTTGATGTCTCGCAGGGCCGCGATCGGTTGGTTCTCAGTCTGCAGTCGTATGGCATTGTAGAGATAGGCCGTGGGATCGAGCGGGTCGAGCTCCTTGGCGATTTCAAACTGCTGGGCATCGAGCGGGCCCCGCTTCTCCTCGAAATAGGCCTTGCCGAGATAGGCCCGCAGCAGGGAATTCTTGGAGTCCAGGCCGACCGCGGCCTCGAGGTCCCGACGGCCGTCGTCGAGCTTGCCGTCGCTGATCTTGGCCAGGCCCAGACCGAGGTGGGCCAGGGGATCGGCGGAATCCGACGCGATCGCCCGCTCGAAGGCCGACTTCGCCTCGGCGTTGCGGAACACGGCGAGGGCGTTGAAGCCCAAGACCAGCTCGGTGCGCGCCAGGTTCGGGGCTATGGTTTGGGCCCTCTGGGCGGCGTCCAGGGCCTGGCTGCGGTGTCCGAGCATGAGCTCCAGCTCGGCGAGCCGAGCCCACGCAAGCGCGTCCTGGGGCCGCTGCTCGACGGCCGCTCGCATGGTGTCGCGGGCCGTTTCAATTTGGAATTCGGCCTGCAGGGCATAGGAGAGGGCGATCTTCGCCGCCGCGGAGTCGGGACTCAGCTCGACTCCGCGCTTGGCGTCGGCGAGGGCCTGCTGCCGGTCGTTCAGGGCCACGGCGATGACCGAGCGCAGGGCGTAGGCGAGGCCGTAGCCCGGGTCCTGCGCCAGGGCCGCGTCGATGTCTGACCTGGCCTCCTTCACCCGACCCACGGAGAGGAGCAGGGAGGCGCGGAGCAGGGAGAATCGCGCGTCCTGCGCCTTGACGGGCACCCGGTCGAGGGCGGCGAAGGCACAAGTTGTGTCGCCCCGTTCGGCACAGGCCGCGGCCTCGGATAGCGCTGGTGAGCCGCTCGCGACGGCGGAGGCGGATAGGATCGGCGGATAGTAGAGGGACCACTGCACCTGGTCGCGCGGCCTGACGACGGTGCGTCGCTGCGGTGCCTGGCCGGCGCTGGCGCTGGCCGACTCGCCAGGGCTCACGGCCACCTTGCCCTGGTCGTTGGCGGCGGTCACCACGCCCTCGAAGACCGTGATCTGGCTGCTCCCCTCCTCCACGCGCATGGTGAACTCGGTCCCCTCGATGGAGCCGTTGAGGTAGGGGGTGTTGACGGTGAGGAACCGGGGCTTGCGGCTGAAGGACTGGATGGCGCCCTTCACCAGCTCGAGCCAGGAGCGCTCCCCTTGACCGGCCGTGATGTCGAGCAGTCGCAGGGTGGTGCCCTGGTCGATGCGCAGCACCGCCTCGTTGATCAGTGCCACCGCGGCGCGGCTGCGCTCGCCGACCCGGATGGTGTCGCCCTCGCAGAGGCTGGTCTCGAGCACGGCCCCGCGCCAGTCGCCGCCGGCGGCCGCCTGCACCTCGACCACGCCCTCGATCGAGACGAAACGGCCGGCCGCGACGTCGCAGCCCGTGGCGGCGCTCACGCCCTGCCAGTGCAGCGCCAAGGCCAGGAGGGAAAACAAGATCGGTGTCCTACAGTGCATCCAATACTCCACGTCGCTCGCCTGCCCCTGTGCGTCCGGGTGGCTCCTGTGTTCCTCCAACAGCGGGATTGGGGCCGACCGGGACTGGAACGGCCAGAGACGTCTCCACGGAGGGAGTCGTGCTCGGAACCCGGGCGGGGCCCCCGTGACCCCGGAGGCTCGGCGTTTACGACGGGCGCCTCGGGAAGGTCGAAGCCGAGTCTCGCCCACTTTCGCCGCGCCGCCAGGCTCCAATCGGGACCTGATTCCCACTACTTCACTCTACTTAACCATCATCGCAATGACATGTCCTACGAAAGTTCTTAAATTTCGGTTAAATTTCCGCCCCGTGTTGGGCGGTGCGTGACACGGGTGCGGCGATCGGCCTTTTTTCAGGGGCCGCCCCAGGCAGGAGGCCGACGGCCGGGTCCGTGATCGGGGCCTGGGCCCGATTTCAACAACAAGACTTCCTGGGACTCGATTGAGCGAAGCCCCTCCCTTGTGTTTCGCCCCCTACCGCCTGGACGGCGTGCGCGGTCCCCTGTGGCGTGGGGCGGAGGAGGTCCCGCTGCGGCGCAAGACCCTGGAGGTGCTCTGGTACCTGGTGGAGCACCGGGGCCAGGTGGTGGACCAGGACATGCTGCTGGCCAAGGTCTGGCCCAAGCGGGTGGTCAGCCCCGGCACACTAGCGGTCTCCATCGCGGAGCTTCGGCGCGCCCTGGAGGATGACCCGAGGACCCCTCGCTTCATCCAGACGGTGCACCGGCGGGGCTACCGCTTCGTGGCGCCTGTTCTTGCCTTGGGATCCGCGGATACCGCGCCGGTGCAAGGCGAGGCACCCCTGCTCCTCGGCCGCGCGGCCGAGCTGAGGGAGATCGAGGAGTGCTACCGGCACGCCCTTCAGGGCCGGCGCCAGGTGCTCTTCGTGACCGGCGAGGCGGGTATCGGCAAGAGCACCCTGGTGGAGGCCTGGTCGCGACAGCGCAGCCGGAGAGGGGAGGTCTGGATCGGCCGCGGGCAGTGCGTCGAGCACAGCGGTGCGGGTGAGGCCTATCTGGCGCTCCTGGAGGCCCTGAACCGGCTCTGCCGGGGGCCCCAGGGCGAGCTGGCGATTGCCCATCTGCGCCAGCAGGCACCCGGCTGGCTGGCCCAGTTGTCGGGTGTGCTGACGGTGCCAGAGCGCCAGGAGTTGCAGGGCGTCCAGGCGCCCGTTAGCAACCAGCACTTTCAGCGGGAGCTGGCCGATGCCCTCGAGGCCCTGAGCGCCGCCCGGCCAGTGGTGCTGGTGTTGGAGGACCTGCATTGGTGCGATCCGGCGACGGTCGAGGCCCTCGCCGTGCTGGCGCGGCGCCCGGAGCCGGCTCGGCTGCTGGTGATCGGCACCTGCCGGCCGCTGGGTGTCCAAGCCCCGGATCACCCCCTACGGACCCTGAGCCACGAGCTGCAGGTGCACGGCCGGAGCCAGGAGCTGGCCCTGGGCGGGTTGGATGAGGGGGCGGTCCGGGCCTATGTGGCCGCGCGCCTCCCGCCCGAGGCGGTGGAGCCGGTCGCCGCCGTGGTTTACCAGCGCACGGCGGGGCAGCCCCTCTTCATGGTCCATCTCACCGACTACCTGGCGCAGCAGCCGGGATTGGCGGACAGCGCGGATCGCCGCGGGCTGGCGCGGGCGGCGGCGGGCCTGCCAAGCGGTCTGCGGCAGTTCATCGAGGCGCGGATTGCGCGTCTGAGCGAGCCCGAGCGGCAGGTGCTGGAGGCGGCGAGCGTGGCGGGACCCACCTTTGCTGCCGCGACGGTGGCGGCGGCCGTGGACCGTTCCGTGGAGGTAGTCGAGGGGGTGTGCGATGGATTGGTCCGCCGCGAGCAGCTCATCGCCGCGCGGGGATTGACGGAGTGGCCTGACGGCACCCTGAGCGAGTCCTACGGCTTTCGCCACGGCCTCTATCAGGAGGTGCTGTACCAGGGTATCGGAGGCCGGCAGCGCATCCGCCTGCACCGGGCGATCGGCGAGCGATTGGAGTCCGGGCACCGGTCCGAGGCCTCGACCCTGGCGGTTGAGCTAGCGGAGCACTTCGACCAAGGGCGGGATCCTCGTCGCGCGGTCCTGTACCACCGCCTCGCGGGTGAGATCGCCCTGCAGCGCTATGCCCCGGAGGCGGCGCGGGACCACCTGAGGCGAGGTCTCGCGCTGCTCGACGGCTGGCCCCAGGATGCGGGGCGGGCCCAGGAGGAGCTGCGGATCCAGGTCGCCCTCGGGGTCGCCGCCATCGCGATCGAGGGCTTCGCCTCCCGGGCCGCGGCCTATGCCTACGGGCGGGCCCACGCGCTCAGCCGACAGTTTCCGCGCACGCCGGTCCTGATGCCGGTGCTCTGCGGGCTGTGGAACTACTTCCTCAGCCGCGCCGATTTCCGTCAGGTCAAGCCCCTGGTCGAGGAGCTGTCGGCCCTCATCGCGGGGTCGCGGGGCCGCGACTGCCTGCTCCCCGCGCGGAACGCGGTGGGCCAGACCCACCTCTTCACTGGGGCGCCGCGGCTGGCCCTGGAGCAGGTCGAGAGCAGTCTCGCACGAGACTCCAGGCGGGTCGGCCCGCACCTGATCGCTGAGTACGGAGAGGATCCGCTTCTCGTCTGTCAGATGTACGCCGCCCTCACCGATTGGCTGCTTGGTCACCCGGATCGTGCCCTCGGGCGGATCGAGGCGGGCCTGCGGCGGGCCGAGGACCTTGCCCAGCCCTTCGGTCTGGCCCAGATCCGATGGGCCGGCCTGCTTGTCGCCCAAGGGTGCGGGGATGTGGCGACCGTTGCCACCGAGGCCGAGGGCCTGATCCGGCTCTGCGAGTCAGAGGAGATCGGGGTCTGGCTGGCGGGCGGGCGCATCCTTCAAGGGTGGGCCCTGGCCGAGCAAGGTCAGCCGGAGGCGGGGATCGACGCGATCCACCAGGGGCTACAGGACTGGGGCGCGGATGGCTCCGCATTGATCCGACCCTACTACGTCGCGTTGCTTGCCGAGGCCGAAGCCCGGCGGGGCGAGGTCGGGGAGGCGCTGCGGGTGGTCGCCGAGGCCCTGGAGACCGCCCAGGGCACGGGCGAGCGCTGGTACGAGGCGGAGCTCCATCGGCTTCGGGCCGCGCTGCTGCTGCAGGGCGGAGGCAACGAGACGGCCGACGCGGAGGCCGGGTTTCAGCGGGCCCTTGCGCTGGCCCGGGAGCAGGGGGCGCGGGCCCTGGAGCTGCGCGCCGCGGTCAGCCTTGCGGGGCTGTGGAGCGGCCAGGGCAGGCGGTCCGAGGCCCTTGGGCTGCTGGCGCCTGTCTACGAGGGGTTTACCGAGGGCTTCGATACGGCCGATCTGGGACGGGCCCGGGCGCTCTTGGATGCGCTAGCCGCCGCCGCTCAAGTTGCCGTGCCCTGATTCGCCCGGCACACTGGGCCCCTTCGAGGCCCGGCCGGAGGGGTGTCTCAATGGGGCGGTGGATCAAAGGAGGGTTGATCGGGCTGGCCACTGGCCTGGTCGGGGCCTTGCTCGCCGTCACGCCGCTCTACGGTGCGTTGGAGCACGGAATCGGCTTGCCCTGGCTCTTCCATCTGCGGGGACCGATCGAGCCGCCCGCCGAGGTGGCGGTGGTGGCTATCAACGGCCAGACCGGTGCCGATCTCGGACTCGGGGCCCTGCCGCGGGACTGGCCCCGCACCATCCACGCCCGCCTGATCGACACGCTGGTGGAGCGCGGGGCCTCCGTCGCGCTCGGCGAGCAGGGCGAGGAAACGCTCCAGGTTCTCCCGACCCTGGCTCTCGTAGCGGAGCTGGAAGGGCACCGTGTTGAAGAGACGGGCCCGCTTCAGCAGGCTGCGGTGGAAGCGGACCTTGGCCCTGTAATAGTCCGCATCCGACCGCTCCGGCTCCTCGGCCCGCAGGTTCTCGCTGTCGGCGAGGAAGCGCGGCCACGGGCTGGCGAGGCTGGACAGGTCGATGTCCGCGATGAAGCGCTCGTCGCCCCCCTCGGGTCGCGCCCTGTGGGTCGTGGTCATGATGAGCTGCCGGATGTGCCTGACCTCTTGCGGCGGCAAATGAGGACCCATAAGCCCCTCGAAGACCTGGGCGCTGCGTTGCTCGTTGTCCCTGGACCCCGGCTCGTTCACCACGTCATGGAACCAGATGGCGAGCTCAAGTGACTTCGGATCCTTGGCGACGGTCGCCGCCAGATCCAGTCCGTGCAGGCAGTGGTCGAGGTGATTGAGGTTGTGGTAGCGCCGATGGGGCTCGGTGTAACCCCGGACCAGGGTCTCCCAGGCCGCGTCGGCCGCGGACGGGTCGGCATCGGGCCCGACGCACCTCCGCCAGAGGGCGCGGAAGCGCCGTTCGAGCGCGGCGAGCGGTCTTGGTGCATCCATGTTCGGGTCCTGCCTGTTTCTGCGCGCCGCCCTAAGCGGGCCCGAGCCCCTATTGGACCGGTGCCGCGCTCGCTCATCGGACCAAGTCGCTGGTCTTCTAGGGAGACGCTGATCAAATGCCATCCTGGCACTTGATCAGTTCGCGTCCCGAGACGCGCGAGTCTCGGGACGCTCCATTTTCAAGGGCTTAATGCCCTTCCCGCGCGGGAAGCGCAATCAATCAGCGCTTCCCTAGACGTGTCGCCAGGATATGGCGTATCCAATGCACCACGCTGAGACAGACTCCCACCTTGGGCCGACGGCGTCGACTCTAAACGGTGCAGCGCCCTTCTCGGACAAGTGACGCCGGGGAAGGTCGAGGCGCCAGTCAGGCTGGACGCCGCCGTGCTCGTTGCCTCTTCGTGCTCGACCGGGCCCACGGTACGCATGTTGCAATTTGTCTGCCATTGCCCGGATCAACGCGAGGAGCCCAGTGAACCCAGATCGCGCCATGTGGTTGCCGATGCAACAGTATCTCGAGGATCTCCACGGGAGGCTGTGCCACCTGCAAGATGGGGAGCTCGCGAGCTACATCCCCGAGCTTACCCTCGCGGATCCGGAGTGGTTCGGGATCGCGCTGGCGACGGTCGACGGGAACGTCTATCTGGTCGGTGACGCCCGCCAGGCGTTCACGGTCCAGTCCATCTCCAAGGCCATCACCTACGGCATCGCCCTGGAGGACCACGGGATCGAGGGGGTCTTCGCCAAGGTGGGGGTCGAGCCCTCGGGGGAGGCCTTCAATTCCATCAGCCTGGAGCCCGACACCGGGCGACCCATGAACCCCATGATCAACGCCGGCGCCATCGCCACCACCGGGCTCATCAAGGCCAAGAGTCGGGAAGAGCGGCTCGACCGGATCCTGGCGCGCTTCGAGAAATACACGGGGCACCCGGTTGCGGTCGACGAGTCGGTCTACCGCTCGGAACGGGATACGGGCCACCGCAACCGTGCCATCAGCCATCTGCTGCGCAACGCCGATATCCTCACTGGCGACCCGGAGGATGCCCTCGATGTCTATTTCAAGCAGTGCTCCATCAAGGTCACGGCCCGGGACCTGGCCCTCATGGGGGCCTGTCTCGCGAACAATGGGGTCAGTCCGGTCACCGGTGTGGTGGCCCTGGATCCCAAGTACGTGGACAAGGTGCTGAGCGTCATGAGCACCTGCGGCATGTATGACTACTCGGGGAACTGGGTCTTCAGCGTCGGCATGCCGGCCAAGAGTGGCGTGGGCGGGGGCATCATGGCCGTGCTCCCGGGGCAGTTCGGGCTCGGGATCTTCTCGCCACGGCTGGATGCCAAGGGCAACAGCTTCCGTGGCATCAAGGTGTGCGAGGCCCTGTCCCAGGACTTCGCGCTCCATACATTCAAGGTGGCCAAGGCCACCTCCTCCTCGGTGCTCCGCGTCGTCTACGACGCCTCGGTCGTCCATTCCAAGCGGCTGCGGGGCGCGGCGGACAGTCAGGCCCTCGCCGAGGCAGGTGCGAGCATCCGCGTGTACGAGCTGCAGGGGGAGCTGATGTTCGGCTCCACGGATTCGGTGATCCGGACGGTCGCCAGCAACATGGAGCATGCCACCCACATCATCCTGGACTTCCGTCGCGTGGTGGAGCTCGACACCGCCTCCGCCAAGCTCCTGGCGAGTCTTTATGCCAGCGTGGCGCGAGAGGGTAAGTGCCTGCTCTTTACCGGGACCGAGGACATGTATCCCTTTAGGCGATATCTGACCAAGCAGGCCGTGGGGGTGGATGCGGAGTCATTGCTGCGTTTTGCCGACACGGACCGGGCCCTGGAGTGGTGCGAGGATCAGGTGCTCGCGCGTCAAGGCCGGGCCCCGGGGGCCTCGGATAGGGTGCCCCTGGTCGCCCAGTACCTCTGCCAGGGGTTCTCGGAAGGGGAGATCGAGCGCCTCTGCAGGGCCTGCCGGCCCCGCTCCTTCGCCGCCGGAGAGACCATCTTCGGCGCCGGGGACGTCGCCGAGTCCTTCTTCTTCATCCTCTCGGGTTTGGTCGACATCCTGGTGAAGACAGAGGGCAAGCGGGAGCGCCGCCTGGTGACCATGAGCCCGGGCATGTCCTTCGGCGAGTTTGCCCTGGTGACCGAAGGGGCCCGATCCGCCACCGCCCGTGCGGTGGCGGACACCACCTGCCAGGAGATCCATTTCTCCGAGATCGACGAGGGCATCAAGGTCAAGCTCCTCGGCAACCTGGCGCGGGAGCTGTCCCGGCGCCTCAGCCGAGAGGCCCGGGAGCTGCGTATCCTCGGGTGACGGCCAGACGCTTAGGGCGAGTGCGGGCTGTTATCCTAAAAGGAGCAGTTGGACCTTGCCCTGCATGAGGTAAGCCGCTGAAATAGCGCAGCAAGGAGGCACATATGAACAAGCAGAACCGTCACCCAGTGGGTGAGAGCGAAAGCACCGCGTTGGTGCCCTACTCGGGCCCGGTGCCGGTGGATACCTTTGGGGGCAGAGTCCACGTCGAGTGGGACCCCCAGGCCGCAGTCACCCCGCTCGGGCAGTTGCCGTTCTTCACCGAATTTCTCCAGGTGAGCGGACTCTTCGATCCCTGGGTGGAGAGCTGCCCGCTGTTGCTCACCAGCCCCAATGCGCCGAGCAAGCGAGATGTGTTGGGCACTGCGGTGCTGGCGATCCTCTCCGGGCATCAGCGCTACGCCCACATCAGTGCCTTGCGGGGCGACAGCGTCAACCCCCCGTTGTTGGGGATGAGCAAGGTCGTGAGCGAGGATTCGGTGCGGGGCAATCTGGGCAAGCTGGACGAAACCCAAGGTGTCGCGTGGCTGCAGGAGCATCTCGGCTACTGTGTCAGGCCACTGCTGAGCGAGCCGTGGATACTGGATACGGACGTGACCGTCAAACCGCTCTATGGCCACCAGGAAGGGGCAGTCAAGGGGTATAAGGCAGAGGCGGTCCGGCTCATTCCTCTGAACCTTTCGATTCCTCGGCGCGCCGTGCCGCCAAGTTGGCGATCTGGGCATGGATCTCCGGAAAGCGACGCAGGAACCGGAGGAAGTCGCGTCCACTCAGAATCGGCCCCACGCAGAAGCCGAGATGATCCTGGAGCCACTTGACCCCCGCGTCCTCATCGATCTTGGCGAGGTTGCGTCTGACCGAATCCTCGCTGACCACCGTACGCATTCCCAGCAACGGCGGATTGATCGTATCGTTACGAACCCCATTGATATGGGCATAACGCTGGTGTCCGGCGAGGATCGACAGCACCGTCGTGCCCAGCACGTCGCGCTTGCTCGGGGCATTGGGGCTGCGCAGATGCAGGGGGCAGTCCCTCACCCACGGATCGAACAGTCCGCTGACCTGCAGAAACTCGGTGAAGAACGGCAGCTGCCCCAGCGGGGTCACCGCCGCCTGCGCATCCCACTCAACGTGAACGCGTCCGGCGAAGGTGTCCACGGGAATCGGACCGAGCACCGGTCCCAACGCTCTGCCTTCACTCTCACCCACAGGGTGAACCGCTTGATTGGTCATAGGTGCCTCCATGCCCCTGTATTTCAGCCAGTTACGAGTCTGCGGGCAAGGTTAAACTGCCGCGTTTAGGCTGATAGCTTCGGCAAGGACGGGAATCACGGCATAGAAAGCACCCGAATCTAGGACCAGCGCGCCGCCAACGCCGACGCGGTGTCAAAATAACACCGCCCCGTCAGGGCTCGAGGAGAGAAGGGCATCCAGGGCATCATGCGTCCGGCCTCCCAACGGCCGTCGAGCGCTATCAGGGACAGGCGGCCATTGCTGATGGCAAGCCGGCGGCGCGGACAAAGAAGGGCCGCCGAAGGGCCAAGCAAGACGAGAGATCGCATGAGGATCAGCCAAGAAGCTCAATCAGACTTGGATTGAACGTCAGCCCCATGGCCGCTGGGGTGCCGGCGCGCTTCGTCTCCGGCTACCAGGATGCGGCCTATTCGAGCCGGACGACGAGGAGCCCGAAGGCACGCCGGCCGGCGCCCACGCCCCGAAGAGCCGGGTCGGGCCGCTGATCCCGCGTGCCGGCGGGAGAGGTTTGGACCCGCCCTGGGCCTGCGCGCGGACGACACCTACATCCGCGTCGCGTTCGGCCGAGACGCCACGGACGTGCGCCCGCTGCGCCAGACCAGCAAGGGCCGGGGGGACACCCCCGAGATCATCAAGTCCTACCGCCACCCACCTCGTGTAATTGGTTTTCGCCAGACAGTGAGGTTGGGGCTGTCTGAGGGGCGCGAGTCGGACTGAAGTCGGACCTACCTGCGGTTGTTTGCCTCTCGTCTTTTGGCGTTTATTTGCGTTCAGTTGCGGACGAGTCCCCCGCCGCGCCGCAGATGGGACAGGCGGGGTCGGCCGACAGGCGCAGGCTGCGCCACTCCATGGCGGCGGCGTCAAGCAGAAGGAGCCGGCCGTACAGGGGCTCGCCGATGCCGGCGAGGACCTTGATCGCCTCGGTGGCCTGGACGCTGCCGATGATGCCGACCACCGGGGCCAGGATCCCGTGGGCGGTGCAGGTCTCGTCCAGGCCGCCGTCACGCGGGTAGAGACACTGGTAGCAGGGACCGCCCGGCCTGCCCGCGAACACCGCCACCTGGCCCTCCATGCGGATGGCGGCGCCCGAGACCAGCGGCTTGCCCGCGGCGCTGCAGGCGGCGTTGACCGCGAAGCGGGTGGCGAAGTTGTCGCTGCCGTCCACGACCAGGTCCACCCCGGTGAGCTGGGCCGGCAGGGTCTCCTCGCTCAGGCTGCGCTTGACGGTGACCAGCTCGACCTCCGGATTCAGCTCAGCCAGGGTGGCTCGGGCAGATTCGGCCTTGGGGGTCCCGATGCGGCCGGTGGTGTGGATGATCTGGCGCTGCAGGTTGGAGAGATCGACGGCATCGAAGTCGGCGAGCAGGAGCCGCCCGACCCCGGCCGCGGCCAGGTACATGGCCACCGGCGAGCCGAGTCCACCGAGCCCGACCACCAGGACGCTGGCCGCACGCAGCCGCTCCTGGCCCTCGATGCCAAAGCCCGGGAGCATGATCTGGCGGGAGTAGCGGAGCAGTTGGGCGTCGTTCATCTAGGGCTCGATGCGCGCCTTGCCGACGGGGTCGCGCCGCCGAGCGGGCCTCGCGGATTGCGCGACCGGCGCAATGGACGGGATGGCTCCGGCGGCTACAGGTAACGCCGCCAATGCTCCGGACGCTGGTCGCGGCAGCCATGGTTCATGTGCTGATAGCGCAGCGCAAAGACTTTTCTGGTGCAGTTGCTGGGCCCTTGAGGGCAGCCGCAGTTGGCCCGGAGCGTCTCCTCCGTGTAGTAGTAGAGGGCCCGCTTCATCCGGAACATGAGCCGGTTGTCCAGGTGCAGACCGAGCTCGCGCAGGGCGTCCTCGATCTCCTTGAGGGTGATGGCGAGCACGTCGTAGCTCACCTTGAGCAGGGTCGCCGACGCCGGCTCGATCTGCAGAACGCCGTCGACGTCGTTCAGGAAGACCGCCGCCGTGTGGGCCTGGGTCGCGTCCGGGTGCAGCTCCCGGAAGGCGATCTCCCGGTGCTTGATTCGCTCGGCGTCTGGGATCTCCATGAGTTCCGTATGCTAGGCGGCAACCCGAAATAATCAAGCGGATTCCTGCCGGTGCCCCGCCCACTTCGAGCCCAGGGGCTGCGGGCACGGGTCCGGATCAGCCCGCCCGCGCCAGGGTCACCCGCTCAAGATCGGCGAGGTCGCGCCGGCTCCGAGGGTCTCGCAGCCCCGCCGCGCAGAGCAGTCGGCGCACCGCCGGTCCCTGGTCGAATCCGTGCTCGAGGACCAGCCAGCCGCCGGCCACCAGGCAGCGCCTGGCCTCCACCGCGATCAGGCGGATGGCGTCCAGTCCGTCGGCGCCGGAGGCGAGCGCCTCGCGCGGCTCGAACCTGAGGTCGCCACGCTGCAGGTGGGGATCGTCCTGGGGGACATAGGGCGGGTTGGCCAGGATCAGGTCGAGTCGATGGTCCCCGACGGGCGCCAGCCAATGGGCGCGCAGCGGCCGACAGAGACCGAGGTCCAGCTCGCGGAAATTGCCACGAGCCACGGCGAGTGCGGCGGCGGAGCGCTCGATGGCGAGGATCTCCCAGGCCGGCCGCTGGCTCGCCAGCGCCGCGGCGACGGCGCCGCTGCCGGTTCCCAGGTCCGCCACCCGCAGGGCGGTCCCGGGCGGCCCCAGCTCCAGCGCGATCTCCACCAGCAGCTCGGTCTCCGGGCGCGGGATCAGGGTGGCGGGGCTGACCCGCAGGTCCAGGGTCCAAAAGGCCTGGCGGCCGCGGATATAGGCCATGGGCTCACCGCTGAGGCGCCGCTTAAGAAGGGCCTGGAAGCGCCCCTGCGACTCGCGATCGAGCGGGCGTTCCGGCCAGGCGGCGAGGGTGCTGCGGGACCAGCCGGTCGCCTGCATGAGCAGCAGCTCCGCCTCCAGTCGGGGCGAGCCGTCATAAAGCCCAGGCTCCGCGGCCAGGGCCGCCGCCGCCTCGCGCAGTAGATCACCGATGTTCGATCCGGTGTGCGCTTGCGGATTCACAGCGGTGCCTGGCCCACCGGCACCGCTCGCCATCAATCGGCCATCACGGCCGCGAGCTGTTCGCTCTGATACTCGGCCAGCAGGGGCTCTATGACCTGATCCAGGGCCCCCTCCATCACCTCGTCCAGCTTGTAGAGGGTGAGGCTAATGCGGTGATCGGTGACCCGGTTCTGGGGGAAATTGTAGGTGCGGATGCGCTCGGAGCGGTCGCCGCTGCCGACCTGGAGCTTGCGCGACTGGGACTCGGCGGCGGACTGGCTCTCCTGGGCCTGGGCCAGCAGGCGCGCCTGGAGCAGTGACAGGGCGCGCGCCTTGTTCTTGTGCTGGGAGCGTTCGTCCTGGCATTCCACCACGATCCCGGACGGCAGATGGGTGATGCGCACCGCCGAGTCGGTCTTGTTGATGTGCTGCCCGCCCGCGCCGGAGGCCCGGTAGGTGTCGATGCGCAGGTCATTGGCGCCGATCTCGACGGCGTCGACGGACTCGACCTCCGCGAGCACCGCCACGGTGCAGGCGGAGGTGTGGACCCGGCCCTGGGACTCGGTCTCGGGCACCCGCTGCACGCGGTGCGCGCCCGGCTCGAACTTGAGCCTGGAGTAGACCCCCTGGCCGCTGATGCGCACCACCACCTCCTTGTAGCCGCCGAGCTCGCCCGCGCTTTCGCTCACGGTCTCGGTGCGCCAGCCCCGGGTCTCCGCGTAGCGCAGGTACATGCGCAGCAGATCGGCGGCGAATAGGGCGGCCTCGGCCCCACCGGTACCGGCGCGCACCTCCAGGAAGCAGTTGCGCTGATCGTTGGGATCCGGCGGCACCAACAGGCGCTGCAGCTCGGGCTCCAGGGCATCGCGGCGCGCCGCCGCGGCGGCGCGCTCGTCCCGCGCCAGCTCGGCCAGATCAACCGCCTCGGGATCGGCCAGCATCTCCTCGGCCGCGGCCATCTCCGCCTCGTGTCCCCGATAGCGCTCGAAACAGGCGACGAGCGGCTCGATCTGGGCGTATTCACGGCTCAGATCCCGGTACAGGCCCTGATTGGCCTGGGTCTCGGGCTCCGCGAGCATGGCGGTGATTTCGCCGAAGCGCTCGGTGATGCGCTCCAGCCGGTCACGGATCGACGGGTTCATTTAGCGGGTGTCGGAGGGCAGGCCGCAGCGGGTCTGTTCGAGCTGAAAGATCTCGTTGGCGGCCACCAGGATCTCGGCATTGCCCTCGCGGGCGGCCTGGCGCAGCCGGGCGCTGGGCGCGTGCAGCAGCTTGTTGGTCAGGGTGTTGGCGAGAAAGCCCAAGACCTCGGCCGGCGACTTACCCGATTCCAGCTGGCGAAGTGCCCGCTCCAACACCTCGTCGCGCAACTGCTCGGCCCGCTGGCGGTAGTCCTGGATGAGCCCGGCGGCATCGAGCGAGCGCATCCAGCCGACGAACTCCTCGGCATGGAAGCCGATGATCTCCTCCGCCTGGACGGCGGCGGCCTGGCGGGAGCGCAGGCCGTCGTCGACCACGCCTTGGAGGTCATCGACGGTGTACAGATAGACGTCGCTGAGGGAGGCGACCTCGGGCTCGATGTCCCTGGGCACGGCGATGTCCACCATGAACATCGGACTGTGCTTGCGCTTCTTCAGCGCCCGTTCGACCGCACCCTTGCCGAGCACGGGCAGGGGACTGGCGGTGGAGGCGATGACGATGTCCGCCTCGGCCAGGTGATTCGGGAGCTCGGTCAACGCGATGGAGAAGCCGTCGAATTGGGCGGCCAGCTCGTGGGCCCGCTCCACGGTGCGATTGGCGACGATGATGCGCCCGATGCCGTTCTGATGGAGATGGCGCGCGGCCAGCTCGATGGTCTCGCCGGCGCCGATCAGGAGCGCCGTCTGCCGGCTGAGATCGCTGAAGATCTGTCGTGCCAGGCTCACGGCGGCGAAGGCGACGGAGACCGGGCTGTTGCCGATGGCGGTGTCGGTGCGCACCGTCTTGGCCACCGAGAAGGTGTGCTGGAAGAGCCGGCACAGGAGCTTGCCGGTGGCGGCGCAGTCGCTTGCGGTCTGGAAGGCCCCCTTGACCTGTCCCAGGATCTGGGGCTCGCCGAGCACCATGGAGTCGAGCCCGCTCGCCACCCGCAGCAGGTGGGTGATGGCGTCGCGCCCGGCATGGGCATAAAGGTAGGGATTGACGCGCTCGGGCTCGATGCCGTGGAAGCCGCCGAGCCAGTTGCGTACCGTCTCCTCGCCGCCGTCGTCGATGGCGCAGTAGACCTCGGTCCGGTTGCAGGTCGAAAGGACGACGGCCTCGTGCACACCGGCCCGACCGGTGAGGTCGCGCAGCGCCCCGGCGACGATATCGGGTCCGAAGGTCAGTCGCTCGCGCACCTCGATCGGTGCGGTCTTATGGTTGAGTCCGATGGCGAGGAGCTTCATGTTGGCTTTGTATCTGAACGACCAAGCGATTGTCCGGTTTATGGCGCCAGATGCAAGCGGCTCCCCACCGGCGTACCCCCCGGGACCCTCCGCACCGATCAACGGAGGCGACCGGCTCTCTCGGCAAAACGCCGTGCGGCGCTTCGGGCCTGGAACCGCGCGGGTATACTGCACTCTCAAGACCCAATCACAGCACCATGGTCAACGATTCGATGCGCGTCATGCCATATACCGCCGACTCCGGTCCGTCCCGCACCCAGCGCCATGGTCTCTTGGCGCTCTGCGCCGCCCTTCTGTGCGCCACCGGTCTGGCCCTGGCGGACACCGCGACGCCCCAGCATCCGGAGGCGGGACTGGGGGCGCATCCTGGGCCAGCCCAGGCGCCCGCTCAGGGGCCGGGTCAAGGGCCAGCTCAGGAACGAGATCAGGCGCCAGCTCAGGGGGCCGAGGGGGACGCCGTGGCGACGCAGCCGCCAGCCGCCGCGCCGTCCCCCGACCAGCCCGCCCAAAAGGAGACCGCCCTCAAAGAGCTCAACTCCGACCTGGTCTATTCGGTCCTGGTCGCGGAGCTGGCGGGGCGCCGCGGCGACATGGACCAGGCCTTTACCCATTATCTACACGCCGCCCAGCTCGCCCGTGACCCGAAGATGGCGGAGCTGGCGGTGCGTAGCGCCCTTGCCGGCGAGAGCTCAGAGGGCGCCGACCAGGCGGTCGCCCTGTGGCTATTGCTGGAGCCGGACTCCGTGGGCGCCCATCAGCTGGCCGCGCTCCTGCGCCTCAAGGCGAACGACCGTGAAGGGGTGCTGACCCACCTCGCGCGGGTGGTGCAGCTCTCGGGCTCGGATGCCGGTGCGGGCTACGCCCATGCCGCCGGCATCATCGCCCGGGCGGGGACCGACGAGGAGCGGGTCGACCTGATGCAGGCCCTGGCGGGAATGGATGCCGAGAATCCGGACGCCCAGTACGCGCTCGCCATGGTCGCCGCCGCGGCCCATCGCCCCGAGGTCGCGGAGTCCGCCGCGCACCGGGCGCTCGAGTTGCGCCCCAACTGGAACAAACCGCAGATCTTCCTGGTGCGGCTCCTGCTCTCGGAGGACAAGCGGGACGAGGCCCGGGCCCTGCTCGAGGACTATGTGGCCGCCGCGCCCGGGGATGGTGCCCTGCGCATGCTCTACGGCCAGTTCCTGGTCGAGGAGAAGGAATTTTCCAGCGCGCGCAGCGAATTCGAGCGCCTGCTCAGCACCCAGCCCAAGGAGCCGGACGTGCTGTTCGCCGTCGCCATCCTCTCCCTGCAGCTCGATGACCTGGACGCCGCGCGCATCTATTTCACCCGGCTCTATCAGACCGGTCAGCGCCGCAGCGAGGCGGCCTATTACCTGGGCCAGGTGGAGGAGCAGGCGGAGCACCCCGCTGCCGCCATCGACTGGTATGTGAAGGCCACCGGTGCCAACGAGACCGAGGCCCAGGTGCGCATCGCGGTGCTGGAGGCGAAGCGGGGCGAGGTCGCACGCTCCCGTGAGATCCTTCAGCGGCTTCGCGACCAATCGCCGGAGCAGGCCGAGACCCTGTACCTGGTGGAGGCCGAGATCCTCGACGAGGCCGGCCACCAGGGCGATGCCACCGCGGTCTATGCCGCTGCGCTCGAGGCCTTCCCCCAGAGCCCCGACCTGCTCTACGCGCGTGCCATGTATTCCGTCAAGCACGATCAATTGGACCAGGCAGAGGCCGACCTGCGGCGCATCCTCGACCAGGACCCCAATCATGCCGACGCGCTCAATGCCCTGGGTTATACGCTGGCGGACCGCACCCATCGCTATGAGGAGGCCCGGGAGCTGATCGAGAAGGCCTATCAGCTCAAGCCCGACGAGCCGGCCATCCTCGACAGCATGGGCTGGGTGAACTACCGGCTCGGCAACTACGAGGATGCGCTGGGCTACCTGCGCCGTGCGCTCGAGGTGATGGAGGACGGCGAGATCGCCGCCCATCTGGGCGAGGTCCTGTGGGCCATGGGTCGCCACGACGAGGCCTGGCAGGTGTGGGAGGCGGCCCTGAAGGACCACCCGGAGCACGCCTATCTGCTCGAAGTGGTCAGCCGCCACCGGGTCACCCAGAGCGAATCCAACCCTTGAGCCCCGCCGACGCGGACGGGTCCTGGCCCGCCCCGGCCAAGCTCAATCTGATGCTGAGGGTGCTGGGGCGGCGTCCCGACGGGTACCACCGGCTTCAGACCGTATTCCAGTTCATCGATCGGGCCGACCGCCTGTGGCTCGAGTCGCGTCGCGACGGCGCCATCCGCCGGCTGGTCCCCATCCCGGGGGTGGACGAGGGGCACGACCTCACGGTACGCGCCGCCCTGGCCCTCAAAGCCGCCGCGGGCTGCGCCCTGGGCGCGGACATCCGCCTGCACAAGGTGCTGCCCATGGGCGGCGGTCTGGGCGGCGGAAGCTCCGATGCCGCCACGGTGCTGGTGGCGTTGAACCGGCTCTGGGGCCTCGACCTGGAACAGGACGCGCTCGCCCGGGTGGCCTTGTCGCTCGGTGCCGACGTGCCGGTCTTCGTGCTCGGCCGCGCCGCCTGGGCCGAAGGGGTGGGGGAGCAGCTGACCCCGGTCGATCTGGCGGAGCCCTGGTACCTGGTCCTGGTGCCGCCGGTGCAGGTCTCCACCGCCGCCGTCTTCGTCCATCCGGGATTGACGCGCGACTCGCGCCCCGTCAAACTTGCCGACTTCATTCAGGGGGATAGGCGCAACGACTGCCTTGCGGTGGTGCGCGGCGGCTATCCGGCCGTGGCGGATGCGCTGGACTGGCTCTCCAGCGATCAGGTCCAATCCCGCGGGGGCGGACGCCTGACCGGCACCGGGGGCTGCTGCTTCGCCGAGATTGCCAGCCGCGAGCTGGCCCAGGTGGCCTTGCAGCGGGTCCCGGCGGGTCTCGATGCCTTCGTTGCCCGCGGGCTCAATCGCTCGCCACTCCTTGCACGCCTGGCCGGCGAGCCGCCGGCCTGAACCCTGACACCATTGGGGCGTCGCCAAGCGGTAAGGCACCGGGTTTTGATCCCGGCATCCCCAGGTTCGAATCCTGGCGCCCCAGCCAACCCTCGAGCAGCCAAGCCCGCCAGCCAGCCAGCCGACAGGATGAGCGCCGTGCCTGCCAGCCACATGATGGTCTTTTCCGGGAACGCCAACCCGGAGCTAACCGCGGAGATCGCCGGGCACCTGAGCCTGCCGCTGGGCAAGGCCGTGGTCGGTCAATTCAGCGACGGCGAGGTGATGGCGGAGATCCAGGACAACGTCCGCGGGCGCGACGTCTTCGTGGTGCAGCCCACCGGGGCGCCCACCAACGACAATCTGATGGAGTTGCTGGTCATCATGGACGCCCTGCGCTGGGCGTCCGCCAAACGCGTCACCGCGGTCATCCCCTACTTCGGCTACGCCCGGCAGGATCGCCGGCCACGCTCGGCGCGGGTGCCCATCACCGCCCGGCTGGTGGCGAAGATGATCGGTCAGGCCGGGGCCGATCGGGTGCTGACCATGGATCTGCACGCCGATCAGATCCAGGGATTCTTCGACATTCCGGTGGACAACGTCTATGCCTCACCGATCTTGCTCGGGGACGTGTGGCGGCGAAAATATCCCGACCTGATGGTGGTGTCACCCGATGTCGGCGGCGTGGTGCGCGCGCGGGCGCTGGCCAAGCGCCTGGACGATGCGGAGTTGGCCATTATCGACAAGCGGCGCCCCAAGCCCAATGAGGCCAAGGTGATGAACATCATCGGCGACGTCGAGGGGCGCTCCTGCGTGCTGATCGACGACCTGGTGGATACCGCCGGCACCCTGTGCCGTGCCTCCCAGGCGCTCAAGGAACATGGGGCCAAGCTGGTGGTGGCCTACTGCACCCACCCGGTGCTCTCGGGACCGGCCGTGGACAACATCGCCGCCTCGGTCCTCGACGAGTTGGTGGTGACCAACACCATTCCGCTGAGCCCGGCGGCCAAGGCCTGCACCAAGATCCGCCAGCTCAGCATCGGCGAGCTGCTGGCGGAGACCATGCGCCGGGTGTCGAACGAGGAGTCGGTCAGCTCGCTCTTTATCGATTGATGCCGAACAACCCCTATCCGGCGTGACGCGCGTGCGTGACGCCCTGGTGGCGCCGGGTCCTGGTCGCGGGTCCCGGCGCTTTGTTTGATGTAACCCTGGAGAACGCCCATGAGCGTGAGTTTTGACGTCCAAGCCCAGCCCCGCAGCGATACAGGTAAAGGTGCGAGCCGCCGCCTGCGTCGGGAGGGTCTGGTGCCGGCCATCGTCTACGGTGGTCACAAGGAGCCGGAGATGATCTGCGTTGCCCACAACGAGGCCCTGCTGCATCTGGATCGCGAGGCCTTCTACTCCCACGTGCTGAACCTCAAGCTGGGAGATGCCGCCTATCCCGTGGTGCTGAAGGACCTGCAACGCCATCCAGCCAAGCCCTTCATCCTGCATATGGATTTCATGCGCGTCACCCAGGACGAGAAGATCCGCATGGTGGTGCCGCTGCACTTCATGAACGAGGGCACGTCCAAGGGCGTGAAGCTGGGCGGCAACGCCTCCCACAACCTCACGGAGGTGGAGATCAGCTGCCTGCCCAAGGACCTCCCCGAGTTCATCTCCATCGACCTGGCCGAGATGGACATCGGAGACATCATCCATCTCTCCGAGATCCCCATGCCCGAAGGTGTCGCCCTGGCCCATGCGCCCGACCCCGACGAGCCGGTGGTCGTCATGTACGGTGCCCGCGCGGGTGCCGAGACCGAGGGTGAGGAGGGGGAGGAACCCGCCGCCTGAGGTCGCCCGAGAGGGCGTTGTGCACCGGCCCGGCGGCCCACCCGCCGGGCCGGTGGCAGGCCCCGTGAAGGACCATCGTCATGGATGCCGCCGGAATCCGTCTCATCGTCGGTCTCGGCAATCCGGGGGCCGAATACGCGCTCACGCGCCACAACGTGGGCTTCTGGTTTGTCGATGCCCTGGCGGCGGCCCACGGTGAGCCGTTCCGGGCGGAGGCCAAATTCCACGGCGAGCTGTGCCGTCTGCGACTGCGCGGTGAGGACCTGCGCCTCCTCAAGCCCGCCACCTACATGAACCGCAGCGGCCAGTCGGTCGCCGCCGTCAGCCGTTATTTCTCGATTCCGCCCGGGCAGATCCTCATCGCCCACGATGAGCTCGATCTGGCCGTCGGCACGGCTCGCCTCAAGCAGGGGGGCGGACACGCCGGGCACAATGGCCTGCGCGACACCATCAATCTGCTCGGAAGCCGCGACTTCTGGCGCCTGCGCATCGGCATCGACCACCCGGGCGATCGCCACCAGGTAACCGGCTATGTGCTCGGGCGCCCGTCGCGCGACGACGCCGAGCGCATCCTCGGCGCCCTACGCGAAGCCGATGGCGTGGTGGACGACCTCATCGAAGGCCGCTTTCAGATCGCCATGAACCGGCTGCACAGCGGCCGCTGAGCGGCAAGAGCTGTTTGGCCGCAAAGGGACGCGGAGGATCGCAGCGGAGGCGCCTGGACCTCGTGCCCTGGGAGTCGCGTTTCGGCGTCAGTTGATCGAGACCACCGTCGTAAGGGCGGGGGTTGATTGAGGTCAAAGCGTCTGCGGAAATAGCGCCGCTCAATGAGCCATGGATCCGAGGCAATGTGGTTGCCTGGTCTGACCAGCCCCAGGAGGACCGCTCATCCCATGAATGACTCCGGTCAAACGCGCGGGTCCCCGCATCCGACAGGAGAAGCGGACCATCGACGCCATGCTGGGGGTCTATTGTCGGGATCGGCACGGGACCCGGTCCGTCCTGTGCCCCGAGTGCGCCCATCTCCAGGATTACGCCCACCGCCGTCTGGACACCTGCCCCTTTCAGGAGGACAAGCCGGTGTGCAACCGCTGCGAGGTCCACTGCTACAGCCAAGCCACGCGTGAGCGGGTGCGCGAGGTCATGCGCTACGCCGGGCCGCGCATGCCGCTTCGCCACCCCTGGCTTTCCCTGCTGCACCTGCTGGACAAGCTGCGCGCCGTTCCAAGCCTGACCCGCCGCAACCGGCGCGGCGAGCCACCTATCCGCTAAGGAGAAACCTGTGGCGGCGGTCTCGCTCGGTCACACCGGCGGCGACGCGGGACAGAGAGGAGCGAGGTTGGTCCGCGAGTGGCGATGCCGGGCCTTTCGGCCCGGCCGGCTAGCCCCGTCGATCAGCGTTTACGTCCGCATTGCTCCATTGGGCTGGTCGCGATGGCGTCCACCTCATCCTGAGTCAGTACCGTCGCCGTATAGACCGACCCTGAAAGCTCGATATTCTTGACGAACGAGCGAAGGTGATTTCTCGACCCACACAACAGGTTTTCGAAGACGCGGATGATATCGGTGTGCGCGGCCTCATCGATTGCCGCCTGGATGTCGCGCATATCGGTCTCTTCGATGATCCCGCCGACATTGAGTCCGGCAAGCGCTGACTCCTGCCCCTGGTCCATCAGATCATTGAAGAGCTGATCGAGCCCCGGATTGACGAAGCCGCCGACGACAGTCTCATCGACGACCGGGTCTTCCAGGCCGTAGGTCTCCAGCAAACCTTTGATGGCATCCATATGCTGCTGCTCGGAGGCGGCGATATTGGCGTAGATCTGTTGTCCCCAGAGCTCATCGAGCACGATATAGGAATCCCGCGCCAGCTTCTCCTCCTCGCGCATGAACAGGACATTGGCGATCTCGGCGGCAGAGAGGTCGCTCGAGGACAGATCGCCCCCTCCTGATGATGAGCCTCCGTTGCTTCCGGGGCCGCCCCGGGCGAGCAGATCAGCGGTGATCGTGAGCAGTGCAACGGATAGTAGGACCGAAAACGCCTTGGCCATCTTGACCTCCTTCGAATTGACGAGAGAACAGGCACGGCGCTACAACCGGCCGCGCGGCATGCCGTCCTGATACAAGACGATCCACTCGGGCGCGTTGAGAATTCCCATTGACGCAGAAAATGCGTGTCTCGATCGATGCCAGGATGTGATCGAGCTCCCACCTTGGTGTCAACCAGCCCGCCGCGCCCGATTGGACCTCGGTGAGCTCAGGCGGTCAGGCGGGCGTACAAGAGCGGTAGTCGCGAGGGCAGCTCCGCGGGCCGGCGGATGACCACAAAGCCGCCGCTGCCGAAGAGGTGGGGCAGGTAGTCGTTGCCCTCCGGGTCGATGGTGACACAGAAGGGTTCGAGCCCCCGGCGGCGGGCCTCCTGGACCGCGTGGCGGGTGTCCTCGATGCCCCAGCGGCCCTCGTATTTGTCGAGGTCGTTGGGTTTGCCGTCCGAGAGGATCAGGAGCAGGCGCCGCCCCGCCGGCTGGCGCTCCAGGCGGCCAGCGGCATGGCGGATGCCGGCCCCCAACCGGGTGTAATAGCCAGGTCTGATGGCGTTGATGCGCCCGCGCACCGCCGGGCCATAGGCCTCGTCGAAGCCCTTGAGCCGATGCACCCGCACCGGGTCGCGCCGGCGCGAGCTGAACCCCAGCATGGCGAAGCGGTCGCCGGTGGCCGCCAGGCTCTCGCCGAAGAGGAAGAGGCTGTCGCGGATGACGTCGATGACGCGTCCGCCGTCGTCGACCCAGGTGTCGGTGGAGAGCGACAGGTCGGCGAGCAGCAGGCAGGCGAGGTCGCGGGCACCGTTGCGCATGTCGCGGTAGAGCCGACCCGCGTCACCCTGGGCGCCGGCTCGGCGGTCGGTGGCAAAGCGCAGGTAGGCGTCCAGATCGATGTCCTGGCCGTCGGGGCGCCCGCGCAGCCAGGTCCGGGCCGTGGCCAGGGCCTGGAACTGGTCGCGCAGGCGCCGGGCGGCGCGGCGCAGCCGATCCGGCAGTGGGCAGGGCGGGGCGTCCGCGGCCAGCATCTCGTGGATGCGGCAGTGCCTTGGCAGCAGGCGCCGGCGCTTCCAGTCCCACTCCGGCAGCAGCTCACCGGCGCTGAGTTCGAGATCGTCCTCGCTGGCCGCGGGCAGGTCCAGGTCGAAGCGCAGCCTGGCCCCGCTGGCCTTGCGGTCGCGCGCAACGGCGATGCGGTCCATGTCCTCGGCGGCCGTCCGGGCCCGCTCCAGGTCGTCCTCCTCGTCGGTGCCCCGATCCACCTTGACGTATTCGCCCCAGGTGAGGATGTTCTCCATGCGGATCGTGACGAGCCCCCGGTCCTCCTGGGGCATTTCCACCCGTTCGCCCTGGCGGCGGCGCCGGCCCAGGTCCGCGACCTGATCGTCCGGCCCGCGCTCCTGCTCGAAGGCCTGGTCCGGGGTGTGAGGGCTGCCGAGCGGCAGGGGCGGGTCCGGGTGCAGCCAGAGGCTGACCGGATGGGGCGGGCGTCGGCTTGCCGGCAAGGCTGGAAGGCTGCCCGGATCGGTGAGGGCCTGGCGGATGGCGCGCTCGGCGTCGCCCTCGGCGCCCGGGAGTCGCGATGGGGTGGGCCGCTGGGCGCAGTGGGCCTCCACCAGGCGCCGGTAGCGGGGCAGGAGTCCGGGGAAGCGCTCCAGGGCCGAGCGGGCGAGCCGCTGGTTGCCCCGGAACCAGCCGTCGCCGGGCTCGGCCTCGCCCACGGCCAGGGCGGCGAGCCATAGATAGAGGTCTCGATTGAGGCCGGCCTGGGAAAACTGGTCGATGCAGGGGGGCAGCAGGAGTGCCCGCTCGTCGCGCCAGGCGAGCGGCGCCTTGTCACCGACGCCGGCGATCCGCGCCAATAGTCCGCGCCTGGCGCCATGGGCGCTCAGGTCCGCGGCACGCACCTCCAGGGCGCCATCGCCGCCGAAGGCGCGGAAACAGATGCCGATGTGGTGCGCCACCTTGTCCAGGTGGACGGCGGCCGCCGGGTAGCGGCGCTCCCCCGCTCGGGTGATCAGGCGATGCCAGAGCTCACCGACCTGCTCTTCCATCAGTCGGGGCAGTCCCGCGGCAGGCGTGGGCCGATCAGGGGGACGCGCCAGCAGCGCCCGGACATGGCCTTGGCCAGGCCGACGATGCCGATGAGGACGAAGGTGGCGTGCACCGTGGTGAAATAGAGGATCACCAGGGCCCAGGTGTTGACGGCCTGGTAGCCACCCAGGGCCACGATCAACAGGTTGACGAACACCAGCAGGATGCCCCCCCAGAGGCTGGCCGCGAAGGCCTGGCTGACATGGGCGCGGGCCAGCGGCGGGGTCCTGCTGTCGCTGCGCAGGAAGAGCCAGCCCAGGGCCAGGAAGGCGATCAGCGGCAGCGCCAGCAGGTTTGCCACATAGAGTGACTGGGCGAGCACCGCCTCGGATTGGCCCGGGGGCCTCGGGTCGGCCCGTTCGGTGAGGCTATCCGAGGCTGGCATCGATCACCTCCCGCAGGGCGGCGATGGTCTCGGCGTCATCGGTAAGTGGCTCGACCAGGGCGGCGTGGCAGGCATCCAAGGGCGTCAGACCACTCTGAATCAGCGTTGCCGCGTAGACCAGCAGCCGCGTGGAGGCGCCCTCGTCCAGGTCGTGGTCCTTGAGTGAGCGCAGGGCCGTCGCCAGGCCGACCAGTCGCTGCGCCAGGGGGGCGCCGATGCCGGTCTCCGCCATCAGGATGCGCACCTCCAGGTCCGGGGGCGGGAAGCCCAGGCTCAGGGCGACGAAGCGCTGGCGGGTGCTGGGCTTCATGCCCTTGAGCAGATTCTGGTAACCCGGGTTGTAGGACACCACCAGCATGAAGCCCGGCGGGGCCTCCAGGGTCTCGCCTGTGCGCTCCAGGATCAGGATGCGCCGGTCGTCGGTCAGTGGGTGCAGGACCACGGTGGTGTCCTTGCGCGCCTCCACCACCTCGTCCAGATAGCAAATGGCCCCCTCGCGCACCGCCCGCGTCAGGGGTCCGTCGGACCAGAAGGTCCCGGAGTCGCCGATCAGGTGACGCCCCACCAGGTCCGCCGCGGTCAGGTCGTCGTGACAGGCGACCGTATAGAGCGGCCGTTCCAGACGCTCGGCCATGGCGCGCACCAGCCGGGTCTTTCCGCAGCCCGTGGGACCCTTGATCATCACCGGCAGTTGATTGCGGAAGGCGTGCTCGAAGAGCACCACCTCGTTGCCCTGGGGCTGATAGTGGACCTTCGGGGTCGGGGACGGATCCGGGACCCGGGCGGTGGGCTGGAGCAGATGCATTGGGTGGGGCTCCGAGTGGAGGGATCGACCGGCAGCGATCGGGGCCGGTCGCTCCAGGGATGGGCTGGCGGCTTACTGGCAGCCCATAGCCGACTTCATCGTCTTCATGCGCTCGGCCTGGATGCCGATGGCGATCTCCTTGGCCTTCGCCTTGTCGCCCGCATAGACGGCCGGGATGATCTCGGTCTCGCGGGTGTTCTTGAAGGCGTCCCAGGCGGGTTGGAAGGCCTCGACCTTGGAGGCGTCGGCACCACCCGCCATGGTGGCGAGGTCGGCGTCCAGGGCCTCGCTGGCGGCGTGTACTTTCGCCTTGTAGCCGTCGAGCTTGGCGGCATCGGCCTCGCCGATCATGGCGACCAGCTGGGTGCGGGCCTCCGCCAGGTTCGCGCAGGCATCGGCGGGCGTCGCCGCCTGCGCCAGGCCGGTGGTGAGCACGAGCGCCGCGGCGGCGAAAACGGGTGAATAGCGCATCGCAAGTTCCTCCGAAGACGTGGTGTTTTTGAGGTGAGCCGCCAAGACCCGTGGCGAAACCGCGGCGGCAGGCGCGGGAATGGTCCACTGGCCGAGGACCGCCCCGCCTTAATCTTGGTCAATTCGCCGGCGACGCCCCAACCGACCTCGTGACCCGGGTCCAGGGTCGGGGACACGGCCCGTTTCACCCCCTCGACGGCTCATTGACCGTCCCGCTCCTGTTTGCGGCGCATCGCCTCGGCTCTGGCATCGTTGATCTCTCGCATGATGGCGTCGAGGTCCGCCTCCTTGTTTCTGCCTTTGAAATGACCCGTGAGCTTGACTTCAGGTGTCAGGTTTCCGCTCTCATAGATATACCAGATCTCCTTTCCATAGCTGGTGGAAAGCAACTCCGGCGCAAAGCGACCGAAATAGGTCGCGAGGTTATTGACATCCCGCTCCAGCATGCGGGCGGCATTGTTGTTGGCGGCGGCATCTACGGCCTGGGGCAGATCGATGATGACCGGGCCCCGCGCGTCCACCAGCACATTGAATTCGGACAGGTCCCCGTGGACTATCCCGCCGCAGAGCATCTTGACAACCTCCGCGATCAGTTGGTGGTGATAGTCGAGCGCCTGCTCAGCCGTCAATTCGAGGTCGTTGAGCCTGGGCGCGACGTCGCCGTGCTCATCCATGACCAGTTCCATGAGCAGAACGCCTTCGATGAAGTGATAGGGCCACGGGACACGCACGCCCGCGGCCGCAAGCCGGTAGAGCGCATCGACCTCGGTATTCTGCCAAACCTCCTCCTGCTCCTGGCGTCCATAGCGGGATCCTTTCTCCATGGCGCGCGCCTGACGGCTGTTTCGCACCTTGCGGCCTTCCCGATACAGGGCCTGCTTGTGAAACCCGCGTTTGTTCGCTTCCTTGTAGACCTTGGCGCAGCGAATCGTCCCTTCGGAGCGCACGACATAGACAGCGGCCTCCTTGCCGCTCTTGAGCGGGCGTATCACCTCGTCGACAAGCCCGTCGCGCACCAGCATCTCGAGACTCTTCGGAGTTTTCATCGTCGCCTTTTCTTGCGTGCCCGGAGGTCGTGCCCGGGTCGGGATTCATCTGGTAGTTTGATGGAAGCGCCCGCGGCACGTCTTGCGGACATGGGTCTGCGCGGGTCGGCGGCTGGATGATCCATGACCCGGACGGAAAACGCTATCGATCAGCGTTTTCTAGGCGGTGAGGCTGAAGGCCAGGGCGATGAGGCCCCCCGGAAGCAGCAGCCAGACGAGGATCACCCAGCGCCAGGCACCGCGGATGCCCTTAAGTCCCATGAAGTAATCCCCCACCAGCTGGCCCTTGATCAGCGCAAAGGCGAGGACCACCAGCGACAGGGTGAGGCCCCCGAGCCCGCTTTGACCGATGGCGAAGGTGGTGACCGTGAGGGCGATCAGCACCAGATAGACCCGGGTGCAGGGACGCATGTCGGATGGCTCCTCAGTGCATCACGTAAACGAGTGGAAACAGGATCAGCCACACCAGATCCACCATGTGCCAATAGGAGGCCCCGGTCTCGACGCCTGTGTGCTCTGCCGCGCTGTAGCCCCCGGCGCGCGCCTTCAGTGCGACCGCCGCCAGAATCACCATGCCGAGGATCACGTGCATGAAGTGGAAGAAGGTGAGGGACAGATAGAACATGTAGAAGGTGTTGGTGCTGAGGTTGATCCCGGCACCGAAATGGTGGGCGTACTCGCCGGACTTCACCACGATGAACAGGACGCCCATGGCAATGGCGGCGACCAGCCAGCGGACGCAGCCCTTGGGGTCGTCCACGCGAATGGCGGCGACCGCCCGGACCACGAAGTAGCTGCTGGTGATCAGCGCCAGGGTGTTGATCAGCGCGGCACCCCGATCGAGCGTCGCCTGATAGGTGTCGAACAGCTCCGGGTTGCCCATGCGGGCGAAGGCGTAGGCGGCGAAGAAGGCGGCAAAGACCGACAGCTCGGCCAGGATGAAGATCCAGATGGCGAGGTCCCCCGGTGGGTAGCGTCGTGCCAGTGCAAGGTCTGTCGCCGTCATCGCCATACTCCGATCGCTGCTGGTCGGCAGCCTAAGGGTTGGCCCGGCGCCCGGCCTTTGATGGACGTCAATCACGGGCCGTCCGCTGTTTGGCCGGTATCCCCGCGACCGGAGAGGATCCCCGCGAGGTTGTTTGATCTTTATCAAGGGTCTGGCGACACGGACTCTCTTAGTGTCTGGGCCATGGGAGACGGGCCTGTCCCGTTGCCATTCGCCCAGGGAGCCCTCGGATGTCGACGACCGGTTGCGTTTATCTGGTCGGGGCCGGCCCCGGCAGCCCGGACCTGCTCACCCTGCGCGCCGCCCGGTTGCTGGCCGAGGCCCAGGTGGTGGTCTACGACCGGCTGGTCGGGGACGAGATCCTGGGCATGATCCCGGCGGGCGCCAGTCGGATCGCGGTGGGCAAGGTCCCTGGAATGCACTGTGTTCCCCAGCACGAGATCAATGCCCTGCTGGTCGCCACTGCGGGCAAGGGGCGCCGGGTGGTGCGTCTCAAGGGCGGCGACCCCTTCCTGTTCGGCCGCGGCAGCGAGGAGGCCCTTTACCTGCGCGCCCACGGCATCCCCTTCGAGGTGGTCCCGGGCGTGACCGCGGCCAGTGCCGCCTGCGCCTATGCCGGCATCCCGCTCACCCACCGGGGCTTGAGCCGGGTGGTCCAGCTGGTCACCGGCCATCTGCAGGAGGGGGAGGACCTGGAGCTGCCCTGGGCGACGCTGGCCCGGGGAGACACCACCCTGGCCGTCTATATGGGCCTCGCCAACCTGCCCGCGATCGCCACCCGGCTGATCGGGGCCGGGCTGTCCCCGGAAACCCCGGCGGCCGCCATCCAGTCCGGGACCACGGCCGCCCAGCGCCGGGTGCTGGGGACGGTCGCAACCCTCGCCGCCCTGGTTCGGGACGCCGCGCTCGAGGCCCCGGTGCTGATCGTCATCGGACCCGTGGTGGCCCTCGCTGAGACCCTGGACTGGTTCAACCCAACCGAATCGGAGCTTCCTGATGGCCGCATCCTTGCTCAGGCTCACTGAATGGCTGGCGGCGACCTGCGCCGCCCTCATCGTGCTGGCGCTGGCCAGCCTGGCCGCCCTGGCGGTGGTGCCCACGGCGGCAGCGGACGAGCCCGTCTCTGCCGAGCGCGCCAACGCGCTGCGCTACATGCTGACCCAGGACTGCGGCTCCTGCCACGGGCTCAGCCTGGCCGGCGGCCTGGGCCCCTCCCTTCAGCCCCAGGCGGTGGCCGATAAGCCGACCGAGTTTCTCGCCGCCAGCATCCTCTATGGACGCCCCGGCACCGCCATGCCACCCTGGTCCGCCCTGCTGAGCGAGCAGGACGTGCTCTGGCTCGCCCGTGAGCTGAAGGGTCTGAACCCATGATCACCCGTCTGACCGCCGCCGCCCTCGCCCTGCTGGGCAGCGCCTCCGTCCTGGCCGAGGCGCCGCCGATCCGCGGCACCGGCGATCTGGGGATCCTGGTGGAGCGCGCGAGCGGCTCCGTCCAGGTCATCGAGACCAGCGGAAACAGCGCCCTGGGTCGGGTCCAGGGCCTCGGTGACCTGTCCCACGCCTCGGCCGTGTTCTCCCGGGACGAGCGCTACGCCTTTGTCTTCGGGCGCGACGGCGGACTCTCCAAGGTGGACCTGCTGACCGGGACCCTGGTCAATCGGGTGGTCCAGGCGGGCAACGCCATCGGTGGTGCCATCTCCCAGGACGGCCGCCTGGTGGCCGTCTCCAACTATGAGCCCGGCGGGGTGCGCATCTTCGATGCCGCCACCCTGGAGCCGGTGGCGGACATCCCGGCGATCTACGGGGACGGAACCCAAAGGTCCAAGGTCATAGGTCTGGTGGACGCCCCTGGAAACCGCTTCGTCTTCAGCCTGTGGGACGCCGGGGAGATCTGGGTCGCCGACCTGAGCGACCGGGCCAATCCGCGCATCGAGCGTCACCGGGAGATCGGCCGTCAGCCCTATGACGCCCTGATCACCCCGGACGGGCGTTATTACATTGCCGGCCTTTTTGGAGAGGATGGCCTGGCCCTGCTGGACCTGTGGCACCCGGGGCAGGGGGTACGTCGAATACTCCCCGGCTACGGCCGAGGCGAGGCGCCGCTGCCGGTGTACAAGATGCCTCATCTGGAGGGCTGGGCCGTGGCGGGACGGCGCGCCTTCGTGCCGGCCGTGGGGCGCCACGAGGTGCTGGTGATCGACATGGACACCTGGACCGAGGCCGGGCGCATCCCAGTGGCCGGCCAGCCGGTGTTCGTCATGGCGCGGCCCGACGGGCGCCAGGTGTGGGTCAACTTCGCCCTGCCGGACAATCACAGGATCCAGGTGATCGACTCGGAGTCACTGGCGATCGTCAAGGAGCTCAGCCCCGGCAAGGGGGTGCTCCACATGGAGTTCGAGCCGCGCGGCGAGGAGGTCTGGGTCTCGGTGCGCGACGAGGACCGGGTCGAGGTCTACGACACCGGGACCCTCGAGCGGGTGACCAGCCTGCCGGCGGACAAGCCGAGCGGGATCTTTCTCACCGACCGCGCCCACCGGATCGGCCTGTGAGCGCGCCCATCTCCTCCGGGTCGAATGGCACGGCGCGCGACGCGGCCGGGAGCTCGGCGCCCGGCGCCGGCGCGCCGCTCGCGCTCGACGCCATCGACCGGCGTCTGCTCAACGAATTTCAGTCCGGTCTGCCGCTGTCTTCGCGGCCCTTCGCGGAGATGGGGCGGTCGCTTGGGATCGGCGAGGCGGAGGTGATCGAGCGGCTGCGCCGACTCACCGAGGCGGGCGCGGTGAGCCGGGTCGGCCCGGTCTTCAGGCCCAAGCGGGTGGGGGTCAGCACCCTGGCGGCCATGTCGGTGCCGCCCGGGCGCCTGGAGGCTGTGGCGGCCCTGGTCAACACCTACCCCGAGGTCAACCACAATTACGAGCGGGAGCATCGATTCAACCTGTGGTTCGTGCTCACGGCCCCCGACGAGGAGAGCCTGGACCGGGTGAGGAATGAGATCGCGGGGCGAACGGGGCTCCCGGTTCTCGACCTGCCCATGCTCGCCGAATATCACATCGACCTGGGGTTTCCGCTGCAATGGTCATGAAGCGCAATTCGGACCCTCACCGATCCTTGGACGCCGCCCGCGACGCCATCCTGGACGCCGCCCTGATTCACGCCATTCAGGACGGGCTGCCCCTGGTGGAGCGTCCCTATGCCGCGCTGGCGGCGGGCATCGGTGTGGACGAGACGGCGCTCCTGGAGCGGCTGGGGCAACTGCTCGCCCAGGGCGCCATCAAGCGTCTGGGCGTGGTGGTGCGCCACCAGGAGCTTGGTTACCGCGCCAACGCCATGGTGGTCTGGGACCTGCCCGACGACCAGGTGGACGCGCTGGGGGAGCGCATGGGCGGCTTGCCCTTCGTGACCCTCTGTTATCGGCGCCCGCGGCGCCTGCCGGACTGGCCCTACAACCTTTTCAGCATGATCCACGGGCGCAGCCGCGAGTCGGTGCTCGCCCAGGTGGAGGCGATCAGGGAGGCCCTGGGGCTCGGGACCGTCTGCTGCGCCGTGCTCTTCAGCGGGCGCCGCTTCAAGCAGCGCGGCGCCCGTTATCGCAGCGCCCACCCGTCGCTTGGCAAGCCCCCCCGGACCCGATCCGAGATCGGGCCCAGGCCGGCGGGTGCTGCCGCGGCGGGATCGCGCACCGACGGGGTACCCGAGGAGGCGAGGCCCGCGACCTTGTTTCGCCCGGCCCCGGCGTCCGCGGCGGTGCTGACCCTGGAGCGGCGGCCGGCCCCATGAACCTCGCAGGCGCCGCCAGCGCGAGGCCCGACGCCCTGGCGCGGGACTTCATCAACCGCTACCAGGGCGGGTTTCCGCTCTGCGCGCGCCCCTTCCAGGAGGTGGCGGAGCGGCTCGGAACCGACGAGCAGACCCTGATCGAGACGGCTCGGGACCTGCTCGATACCGGCGTCCTTTCGCGCTTCGGGCCCCTCTACGATGCGGAGCGTCTCGGCGGCTGCTTCACACTGGCGGCGATGGCGGTGCCCGAGCCCGAATTCGCGCGCGTCGCCGCCCTGCTCGCCGAGCGGCCAGAGGTGGCCCACAACTACCGGCGCGACCACCAGCTCAACATGTGGCTGGTGCTCGCCACCGCGAGCGAGCCGGCACTGCACCAGTCGGTGCGCGCCATCCAGGCACTGACCGGGCTCCAGATCTACGACTTCCCGAAGCTCGCCGAGTATCACCTGGGATTCTGGCTGCACCTGAGCGACGACGGCTCTGTCGGGGTGCGCCGGGTGGAGCGGGAGCGCCCCGCCCAGGCGCCCGTTGCGGACTCATTGGACCGCGCCCTGATCGCCGCGACCCAGGCGGGCCTGCCCCTGGTCCCCGAGCCCTATCAGGCGGTCGCCGTTCAACTCGGATGGGAGCCGGGCGAGGTCATCGAGCGTCTGGGGCACCTGCTCGCGGGTGGCGGCATTCGCCGCATCGGGGCCGTTCCCAACCACTACCGGCTGGGGCTCAGGGGCAACGGCATGACGGTCTGGGATATCGATGACGCCGAGGTCGACCGGCTGGGGACCGAGGTCGGGCGCCTGGATTTTGTCAGCCACTGCTATCGCCGCCCGCGCCGTCTTCCGCTCTGGCCCTACAACCTGTTCGCCATGGTCCACGGTCACGATCGGGACGAGGTCCTGGCGTCCCAGGCCCGCATCCAGGCCCTGCTGGGCCCCCAGTGCCGCGACCATCGGGTACTCTTCAGCACCGCGGTGCTCAAGAAGACCGGGTTCCGGTTCAGACCGGGAGACTGATTCCAATGTTCAGACTGAGCCGCTATCTGCACCTGCTCGCCGACCCGGGGCGCCTCGCCCAGGCCGCCGCCGCGCCGCCCGCCAAGCCCCGTGGTCCGGTGGTGATCTGGAACCTGATCCGGCGCTGCAACCTCACCTGCCGCCACTGCTATTCCACCTCCGCGGACAAGGAATTCGCCGGTGAGCTGAGCACAGCAGAGGTCATGAGGGTGATGGAGGACCTACGGGCCTATGGCGTCCCGGTGCTGATCCTCTCCGGCGGCGAGCCCCTGATGCGCCCCGATCTCTTCGACCTGGCCCATCACGCCAAGTCACTGGGGTTCTATCTGGCCCTCTCTACCAACGGCACCCTGATCGACGAGAGCCTGATTGCGCCCATCGCGGCGGTTGGATTCGATTATCTGGGGATCAGCCTGGACGGCCTGGCCGAGACCCACGACCGCTTTCGCCGACGCATCGGGGCCTTCCAGGCGTCGCTCAAGGGCCTGCGGCTGTGCCGCGACGCCGGGATCAAGGTCGGCATGCGCTTCACCCTGACCCGGGACAATGCCCAGGACCTCTCGGCCCTGCTCGCCCTGATGGAGGAGGAGGGGATCGACAAGTTCTATCTGTCCCACCTCAACTACGCCGGGCGCGGAAACAAGAACCGAGGCGACGACGCCCATTTTCGCATGACGCGCGAGGCCATGGACCTGCTGATCGAGACCGCCTGGTCACGCATCGCCGCGGGCCGGCCGGTGGAGATGGTCACGGGCAACAACGACGCCGACGGGGTCTACCTGCTTCAGTGGGCCGAGCGGCACCTCCCGGAGCGGGCGACTGATCTGCGGCGCGTCCTCACCCATTGGGGAGGCAACGCCTCCGGGCTCAACATCGCCAACATCGACAACCTGGGTCAGGTCCACCCCGACACCTTCTGGTGGAATCACCCCTTGGGGGACGTGCGCGAGCGCCCCTTCTCGGCGATTTGGGAGGATGTCTCCGACCCCCTGATGAGGGGCCTCAAACAGCGCCCGCGGCCGGTCACCGGGCGTTGCGCCGACTGCGCTCACCTGGCGATCTGCAACGGCAACACCCGCACCCGCGCCTTCCAACTGAGCGGCGACCTCTGGGCGGAGGATCCCGGCTGCTATCTCACCGATGCGGAGATTGGACTGGAGTCCGACCAGGCGTCGCGCCAGGCCTCCGCGGGGCGGGGCGCATGAGGGGCCTCTGCTGCTGGTTGGCGCTCCTGCTGGTGCTCGGGCTTGGGGTGCTGGGCTACAAGCTCATCGTCGTGGGAGACACCCGGCCCGCGGCGGACGGGCGCACCGCCATCCTGTTGAGTCCGGGCGAGCGCGACCTAGTGCTGACGGAGATGCGCGCCTTCCTTCAGGCGGTCCAGGGCATCGTCCAGGCGGTGGGCGCCGGCGACCCCGCCGCTGCCGCCCAGGCCGCCCGAGCAGTGGGCGCCGCGGCGGCCGCGGAGGTGCCCGTCTCACTCATGGCCAAGCTCCCCCTGGGATTCAAGCAGCTGGGGATGGCCACCCACGGTGCCTTCGATCAGCTCGCGCTGGACGCCGAGTCGCTTGGGGATTTGGGCCACACCCAGGGCCAGCTCGCGGCCCTGCTGGGCAACTGTGTGGCCTGTCACGCCACCTTCCGAATCGACCCCGAGCCCTGATGCCGGCCCCTAATCCTGTCGAGCCCGGTCGGTCGGACTTCAGCCCCACAGCGTCGCCCGAGGCCGTGCGCAAGGTTGCGATCGGGCTAAAGCCCGATCCACGGAGGCCGCGGGGTTTCGGCCAGCGGATCGCCTTCCTCGCCGCGCTCGTCTTCTACCTCTGCGCAGCACTCAGCCTGGGCGCGCTCGTCCTCTGGCTCGGCGACCTAGGCGGAGATCATCCCGTCATCGCCAGCCTGGCGGCCTGCGTGGTCTTCTTCATCGGGGGCGGAGTCGTCCTCCATGTGATCGGCCGCGCCGACCTGCCCGACCTGGGGTTCCGCCGCAAGGACTGACCGTCGGGACGCGACCGCAGCGGGCAGCACCGAGGCCCTGCGCATCGCTATCCGCTCCCGCCCGAAACCCAGACCGGCCTTTCTGTCTCCCCCCCACCGTCGCCAGCCCAGTCCGCTGCTCCGCTGAAGGTCCCGCCTGCCCAGCGCCGCTTCCAGCCGGAAGTTGACGTTTCGCATTTGACAGGGCCCCATCCCGGACCCGCGCAGCGCCGCTCCGTCGAGCGAAGAGCATTTCGCTTTCCGTACCCCGAACCCATTGCGCGGACGAAAGGAACTTCGGCGCCCTGCGCCGCGCGTGCCCTCCTGCGCCGCCTCAACTCGCTCAGGAACGGCAATGAATTCAATGACATGGGTGAGGCTCGATCGACGAGTGGGGCTATGCACACCTGTGGCATGACCATTGCCAAAGAGGGAATGACAGAGTTTCGCCAACCCAATCCGCAACGCGACGACAGCGCCCGGCTGAAAGGTGCCGGGCGTGGTGGCCGATGACCCTGGAGGAAAAACGCATGTACCAGCCTGAGAGTGAGTATGAGTTTGACACGGAAATGGGCGAATTCGAGGAGGAGCTCGCCTTTGGCGAGGCGGAATGGGAGGGCGAGGTATTCAGCGAGGACGAATTGACGCAGCTCGCCGGCGAGCTGCTGGAGGTGACCAGCGAGGAGGAGCTCAATTATTTCCTCGGCAGCCTCGTCAAGCGTGCCGCCAGCGCGATCGGCAAGGTGGCCCGCTCACCCGTGGGCAAAGCCATCGGCGGGGTGCTCAAGACCGTCGCGAAGAAGGCGCTGCCGATCGCCGGCGGCGCCCTCGGCGCCTGGGTGGGCGGGCCACTGGGGGCCAAGATCGGGAGCGGTCTTGCCAGTGCGGCAGGCAACGCGCTCGGGCTCGAGGCGGAGATGCTGAGTCAGGAGGAACAGGAATACGAGGGTGCCAAGCAATTCGTGCGCTTTGCCGGTGACACCGTGAAGAAAGCGTTGGCCGCCCGTCCGGGTACCCCTCCCGCGGTTGCCGCTCAGAAGGCCGCGGTCCAGGCCGCGAGGTCCCTGGTGCCGGGGCTTCTGGGAGGCTCAGGTCCGACTGGGCGGCGCGGTGCCCCAAGCGCCCTGGGCGGCCGTTGGGTCCGACGCGGCCGCCACATCGTCATTCTCAATGCCTGATCCACGCAATCCCATTGCCTCATCCATTGGAGAGCCGCCATGCATGATATCGACCGCAGTTTCGTGGAATACACGCCGGAGGCGGAATACGAGCAGGAGCAATTCGAGCTCGTCGAGGGTGAATGGGCCGGTGAGTCCGACGAGGTCTTCGGTGAGGGCGAGATCGAGGAGCTGGCCTCCGGCTTCCTCGAGATCGCCAATGAGGAGGAGCTCAATTACTTCCTCGGCGACCTGATCGGCAAGGCGGCGAAGGCCGTGGGCTCGGCGATCCGCTCACCCGTGGGCCAGGCGCTGGGCGGCATCCTCAAGAGCGCGGCCAAGAAGGCCCTGCCCATGGTCGGCAGCGCCATCGGCGGCCATTTCGGCGGCTCGCAGGGGAGCAAGCTGGGCGGCAAGCTGGGCTCGAACGCCGCGCAGTTGTTCGGGCTGGAGACAGAGGGCTTGAGTCATGAGGACGAGGCCTATGAGGTGGCCAAGCAGTATGTGCGCTTTGCCGGCGATGCGGTGAAGAACGCGGCTGCCGCCCCCGCCGGCGATCCCCAGGCGGCGGCCCGGGCGGCGGCGGTCAAGGCCGCCCGGCGCCTCGCCCCCGGACTCCTTTCCGCGGGCCCGTTCGCCCACGGCTCGCCATCAGGGGGTCAGACACCGGCTGTCGCCAGGGGCCGCACCGGGCGCTGGGTCAGGCGCGGCAACCGAATCATCCTCTACGGTGCCTGATCCGCCATGGCCCTTCCGGCATACGTCTCCTGGATGCTGGAGCAGGAAGCCCGGGCCCTGCTGTGCCGACTGACGCGCGTGAAGTCCTTTGCGCTGCACGAGGCCATGCTGCCCGCGGCCAATCTGCTCCCGGAGTCCCAGACGGCGATCGAGACCCTGTTGGCGAACGGCCGGCGCGACCTGCGGGAGCGGGTCGGGGAGTACCTGCGCTGGCTCGGCGGCCCCGGCGCCTGGCTCGCTGACCCCCAGGAGGCGCACCGTCGGCTGGTGTTCCTGCGGCTGCGCTTCAACGCGACACTCAACCAGTTCGACCTGTTCAACGACGTGATCACCCAGCGCAGCGAGAGCGAGGTCGGCGTCTGGCTCTCGGGGCTCGACGTGGTGTCGGCCGACGCCCTGCACCTGCCGGGGGAGTATTACCGGGCGCCGCCGGTCATCTGCTACCTGGACCGGGGCATTGGCGCCGCGATCCGGCGCGCCCGCACTCGGCTCCCGGGGGGCGGGGAGAACCCGGTGGCGGTGATCCGGGTGCCGCGCGAGCGCATGATCGGCCACGGCATCGCCTCTTCTCTGATCCACGAGGTCGGTCACCAGGCGGCGGCCCTGCTGGATCTGGTGGCGTCGCTGCGTCCCGTGCTCCAGGGCCTGCAGCGCGGCGGGGGGTCGAACCGGATCGCCTGGCAGCTCTGGGAGCGCTGGATCTCCGAGATCGTCGCCGACTTCTGGTCGGTGGCACGGGTGGGTGTGGCCTCGACCCTGGGGCTCATGGCGGTGGTGGGTCTGCCGCGACCCTTCGTCTTCCGCATCGACGCGGCCGATCCCCACCCCGCCCCCTGGGTCAGGGTCAAGCTCAGTTGCGCGCTGGGCCGGGCCCTCTATCCCCACCCCCAATGGGACCGGATCGAAGCCCTCTGGGACTCCTATTACCCCCTCGCCGGGCTGGAGCCGGAGCGGGCAAGGCTGCTCGGCCTGCTGCAGTCCCATCTGCCCGGCTTCGTGTCCCTCTTGATCAGCCATCGACCGCGGTCCCTGCGCGGGCGATCGCTGGTCGAGGTCATGGGCGTGGAGGAGCGCCGGCCCGCACGCCTTCAGGTGCTGTTCAGCGGCTGGCGTCGAAACCCGGCGCGGATGTTCCGGGCCCCGCCGTCCCTGGTGTTCGCCGTGATCGGCCAGGCCAGGGCCGACGGGCGCCTCGACCCGACGGAGGAGAGCAGCGTCCTGGGAAAGCTGCTCACCCATTGGGCCCTGCGCAGCACCCTGGACGTCTCCGCGGCCTGCGCCCGGCGCCGCTCACAGGCCAAATTTCCACACAACCCTGTATTGAGGCTGAACTCAGGAGGATGACATGGTCACCAAGAACCCCACCAAGACTCCGAATCAATCGCCCCCGGCCCGAGGCCCCAGTGCCCCTGGTAGCATCCGTGTCTGCATTCGCGATGACCTCCAGCCGCTGAAAGCGGCACAGGTCTATGTCTACGACGGGGATGGATTCGACGACTGCAAGGGCTTCGATCCCAAGGCCTGGGTCAGGCAGGCGGCCTGTGATCCCATGGCCGACAATGGCGGCGTCCTCCATGACGGCTGCTGGGAATTCAGGGATCTGCCGGCCGGGGTCTATATCCTGGAGTGCCCCTACCAGATCCCCGAGCCCATTCACTGTGTCGAGGTGCACGGCGGCTGCACCAGCGAGGTCTGCATCGACTTCGGTCTGGGCATCGGGGTCGAGATCGCGGTCATCGGAGACGACTGCCGGGAGCTGCCGTGCGCCCAGCCAGTGGTCGGTCAGGAAATGGAGGCCGCGATCTCGAGCAGGGGCGCCATTCCCTCGGATGCGGACTATGTCCCGCCCCCCGGATGGCGGAGGAGCCCCGGCTCCCTGAAGGCGCGATTCCGTCCCACCGTCGCCGGTTACTTCCAGTCGGAGGCCGAGCTGCGGATTCCATCGTCCCGCGGCGGCCCCCAGGCGATTCTCAGGTTGACGCACAAGGGCAACGTGGCGGCGCCTACGCCCGTTCCTGTGACGGGCAATCTCACCGTTTCGCACAAGCGTCGCATCGCCGATCCCGACGGACCCATGGCCTTCTTCGTGAGGATCCTCGATGCGAGCAAGTCGGTCGGCTTCGGTGCCTATCAGGCGTTCATCGACCGGGTTCTGTGCTCCCATTCGGGCGTCCCGGATGCTGGCGAGGCGGCCAGGGAGTGCTTCGAAAAGGTTGCGGGGCAGGGCGGTAAGCTCCCCCGGCTCGAGCGGGAGCTGACCGCCCACGGCGTGGGGGCCTACGAGCTGCTGAAGACCGCGACCGAGGCCTTCCTGCTGATCAAATGCTGCATCCGGCCCTGTGACGACAGGGGGGACCCGAGGCCCGGCGGCTGGCCGGTCCCCTTTTACCCCGCGAATCCGGATCTGGGGGACTATCGGGCGAGCTCCTCGGAGAAGTGGCAGCAGCTCTTCTGTGATTACCTCGGCAATCAGCGTCTGCCGTACATACAGCGCGTCATCGATACCGCCTTCCCCGCCTACGGCACCACCGGAAGCTCGTTCGACGGACACTTCTGCACCGACGTGCTGCTGCGCTCCAGGGTCGACAATCCCTGCTTCCTGGAGCTGATCTGGAACTACTGGCATGAGGAAGGGATGCTGGTGCAGGGAATGAACGCGGTGAGCCGGCGCTTTCAGAATGTGCGGGCGCCGGGGGTCAGGGATCCGCTCGCCCATATGGAGATAGACCCGCTGAGACCGCTCAACAACATCCTCTGGGGCTATGTGGAGGACGAGCGGGATCGGCTGTCGATCAAGCGCCGGGCCTATGAGTACGCCCACCAGTATGGCCTGAGCCTCTATGGCAAGGCGGTTTCCGCCTTGAGGCCGGCGGACGACCGCTCGAAGTTCATCGAGGCCTTCCACAACCTGCTCAACAAATGCGCCGACTATTTCCGCGCCAAGCAGGACACCACGGTGGACCCGGACGGCTATCCCATCCTGCACGCCATCCAGGAGCTCAATCTCATCCTGGCCCAGGGGGCGCACAACCAGTTCGGCGACCTCGCCTGGACCGCCCGGGTGGAGATGTTGATGCAGGAGTGGATCATGGCGCGCCCGGAGATGCGGGACTTTCTCCAGAGCCGGGCGATGGTCCCCTATAAGGAGGCCTGGATGCCCCAGGTGGACACTATGAAGACCCTGCAGGGCTGGAGCGACGTGGTGGTCACCCACTTCCGCGACCTCGGCGTCTATGGCGAGCAGATCCTGCTGACCATCCGTTGGTACAACTGGTACGAGGTCACGAGCGAGGAGGAGGCGAAGGCCTGGGCCGACTTGCTGCGGGCACAGATCCAGACCTATATCCACGCCTACCGGGCGGTCACCGGGGTGGATCTGGGGACCATGGAGGGTGTGGATTACACGCCGCCCTCGGTGCATCTGCGCAAGCGTCTGGCGCTGCAGCAGCGGGCCCGCTGAGGGGAAGGGACCGTGCCCGACTTCACCTCGGCGCTCTATCTGGGGCTGCGGCACCCCAGCCGTTCGCTGCGGCCCTGGGAGCAGCTCAGCCTCGGTCGTCCGGCGGCCCTGGAGGAACCGCCGGGTGCCTCGCGTGTGGGCGCCGAAGTCGCCGCCTTGCAGGGCTGCGAAGACGGGGTGCTGCTGCCCTCCACCCTACATTTGTTCCTGGACCTCTTCGAGGTTTTGGGCAGCGTGGACACGGCCATCTACTGGGACGCGGGCAGCTACCCGATCGCCCGCTGGGGGGCGGAGCGGGCCGCCCTCAGGGGTGTCCCCAGCCACCCTTTCCCGCATCACGATCCGGTTTCGCTTCGCCGGCTTCTGGAGCGGACCTCCGGCCGGAAAAGGCGCCCGGTGATACTCGCCGACGGGTTCTGCCCAGTGTGCGGCGGTGCCGCGCCGCTCGCGGACTATCTGGAGGCCGCCCGCCGGCGCGACGGTCTGCTCGTCATCGACGACACCCAGGCCCTGGGCATCCTCGGGCACCAGCCTGGCGCCGCGAGCCCCTACGGCCAGGGGGGCGGCGGCTCGCTCCGCCTTGCCGGCCTGACGGGACCGGATGTCCTGGTCGGTGCGTCCATGGCCAAGGGCCTCGGCGTGCCGGTGGCGTCTCTCTCGGGCGCGGCCGATCTCATCGGGCGCATTACAGAACGAAGCCCAAGCCGGGTGCATTGCAGCCCGCCGTCGGCGGCAGTGATCCACGCCGCCGTGCGCGCGCTGGCGATCAACCGCGGCAGGGGCGAGGCGCTCAGGCTTCGGCTGGCAGAGCGGGTGCGCCGCTTCCGCTCCGGTCTCTCCCGACTCGGTCTCGCGGCCCAGGGCGGGCTCTTTCCGGTGCAGACGCTCGAGGAGCTTCCGGGCCTCCATCCCCTGAGGGCGCACCGCCTGCTTCTGGATAGGGGCATCCGCGGCGTGCCCGTCAGGCGGCGCGACGTGGGTGGCGCGGGGCTCGCCTTCCTGATCACGGCGCGCCACGGGCCCGACGACATCGACCGATGTCTGTCTGCACTGGCGGACATCCTGGGAGGGCGGGCGCGTCGCGGCCCGCCGTCCTCGGCGACCAGTCGTGCGGCCACCCGGAGGTCTCTTGCATGCTCGGAGACACATCATGTCTGACGAATTCGGTTTCGAGGAATCGGTCTTTGAGTCTGACCCTGAAGGCGGAGATGCGGGCGAGCTCTACAGACGCCCGATCCGGCCCTTGGGGCGGTCCGCGAGTGCATACCGGCCGGGGCGTGCGGGTGGCGTACGGCCCAAACCCCCATATCGGCCGCGTATACGGGCGCGGGCGGCACCGCCGGTGCGATCCTGGCCCAGGTACCGGGCCCTGCCGGTCACGCGCCCGCCGCCGGTCGAGACGTCGGGCTCGGAGCGCGTGCGCTGGGTCCAGGATTGTCTGAACCATGCACTGGGCGAGAGCCTGCCCATCACCGGTTTCATGGGGCCGGAGACGCGGAGCGCGGTGCGGCGCTTTCAGCGCCGGCAGGGGCTGCGGTCGAGCGGCATCGTGGGGCCGGACACCGAGGAGCGATTGAGGGTCGCCTGCCGGGACGGCCGAGGGCCCCCCGACGACACTCAGGAGGAGTCGGGCCCCAGCGGCTGGCGTACGCCGGACGGCAGCGAGGCCGAGGAGGAGATCCTGGTCAAGACTTCCTGCGCCGTCGATATCAATTTACAGGAGGTCCGGGAGCTCCATGATCCCGAGCAGTGGCGCCGTATGTACCGCGGGTCCGGCGTCTACCGCATCTACGCGGGTGAAAAAACGCTCTACGTGGGTAAGGCGAACAACGTCTGGTCGCGTTTCGCTGGCAGGCGCAAGGTGCTGAGTGACCTCGGGTTGTCCCTGGGCGTGCTGGAGGGCCGGAAGGTCGGCATCTACAGGGTGGAAACGCCGAGGGGCTGCCGCCTGGACTTCCGGCGCAGCGGCGGCCGCTCGACTGAGCCGCGGGCGACCCGCGAGAAGCTGCTCGCCATCGCTGAAACCGCGCTGGTACAGAGCTTCAAGCCCCTTCATACCGACTCGAGCAAGCTTCAGGACGTCCGGGTCGAGGGCGGGACCCTCACGATCCGGCTAGACGGCCGTGAGATCCTCTCATTGGGCAAAGGCCGCGTACTCACTGCAAAAATCTAGGGAGGCGAACATGCATCGCGAAAATTGTCACTGTGCACGGTGCCGCCGGCTTAGCGAGATGCGCTGGCCCGCCGGCGGCCCCGTGCTCGGATCAACCGCACATGACATGGCCCTCGAGAGGCCCTTCAGCGAGGCGGAGGAGATCGAGCTCGCCGCCGAGCTGCTCTCCGTTTCCAGCGAGGAAGAGCTCGATCTCTTTCTCGGCAAGTTGTTCAAGAGCGCCTGGCGCGGCATCAAGAAGGTGGGTCGGTTTGTCGGAAAGATCGCCAAGCCCCTGGGGGGCGTGCTGAAGGCGATCGCCAAGAAGGCGCTGCCCTTCGTTGGCGGCGCCCTCGGGTCTTTCATCCCCATCCCGGGCGTGGGCACGGCGCTGGGAAGTGCCCTCGGCGGGGCCGTGAGCAAGGCCCTGGAGACCGAGCTTTCGGGGCTCTCCCCCGATCTGCAGGAATTCGAGACGGCCCGGCGGTTCGTGCGACTTGCGGGCAGCGCCGCGCGCGGGGCCGCCCTGGCGTCCCCGGACAGGGATCAACAGGCCCTCCTCGAGGCCGCCGTCATCGATGCCGCACGCCTTCACTTGCCGTATCTCCCCGCCCTCGGCGCCTTGCCACTCGCAGCGCACGCACCGGCCCTGGGTGCGAGCGGACGGAGCGGGCGCTGGATCCGCCGGGGCAAGGGAATCGTGGTGCTCGGGGTCTGAGCACTGCCGGCTGCCTCGGAATGGTCATCGACTCCCATTGCCACGCCGGCGCCGGATTCGGCCTCGCGGACCCGTGGACAGGGCGGCCGCTGTTCGACCAGTATGTCCGGCGGGCCCGGGCCGCAGGTATTACGCATAGCGTCTTGCTGGCCAACTTCCATCCCGATTACGCTCAGGCGAACCGCGCCGTTGCCCGACTGGTGGCCGCAGACCCGCGACGATTCTTCGGGCTGGCCTATGTCCACGCGGTGCGGGACCGGGGACGAATCGTCAAGATGATCGGAAGGGCCGTCGGGGAATACGGCTTCGTCGGCATCAAGGTCCACCGGCACGATGCCCGCATCAGCCAGGAGGTCTGCGAGGCCGCCCGGGCCTTCGCACTGCCGGTCCTCTACGACGTGGAGACCGAGCTTAAGGTCCTCGACTGGCTGGCGCGGGACTACTCCGACCTGGACTTCATCGTCCCTCACCTCTCCAGCTTCGCCGAGAACTGGCGGTCCCAAGCCGCCTTTCTCGACCGACTGGAGGCCTATCCCAATCTGTACACCGACAGCTCCGGGGTGCGGTTCTTCGATCTGCTGGAGCGCGTGGTGGAGCGCTGCGGCCCCTCCAAGCTCCTGTTCGGCAGTGACGGCCCCTGGCTGCACCCAGGCCTGGAGCTCGCGAAGATCCGGGCCCTGGGGCTGCCGGCCCCCGCCCAGGCCCTGGTCCTGGGCGGGAACTTCCTGCGTCTGATCGCGGCCCGGGTGGGGCAGCTCAGGGTGGCGTAGGTCTGGTCCCATCGTCCTGGCGCCGGGCCGCGCGCCGCAGCTGCAGGGTCCGATCCGTGACACCCAGGCGCTGGGCCGCCTGTTGCAGATTGCCCCTGGCCTCGGCGACAGCGATCCGGATGGCCGTCTCCTCCGCCGTTCGGCTGATGCCCTTCAGGCCGATCCCCTGGAACAGGGCCCGGCGGATCGCCAGATCGAAGGGTCCAGAGTTCCATGGCTGCTCATCGGCACACCAGCCGAGCCGATCCTCCGGCGGAATGCAGCCCACCGTAATCGGTCCCTTGCCGGGGTGGCGGCAGAGGAGCCGCGCGATCACCTGGCGGAGGTCCCGCACATTGCCCGGATAGGGGCGGGCAAGTAGGTAGTCCTGTACGGCCAGGTCCAGCTCGGGTGTCTCGCTGCCCGGACTCAGGGATTGGATGAAATGGGAGGCGAGGGGCAGTATGTCCTCGGGACGCTCCCGCAGCGGGGGCAGGCGGCAGACGAAGCTCGCCAGCCGGAAGTAGAGATCGCTGCGGAATTCGCCCCGCTCTACCTGGGTCCAGAGGTCGCGGTTGGTGGCGCAGATCAGCCGGAAGGAGGTGTGATGCCAGGCGTTGCCCCCGACGCGCTTGAAGGTTTGCTCCTGTATGACCCGCAGCAGCTGCGTCTGCAGGTGCAGCGGCAGCTCACCGACTTCGTCGAGAAACAGGGTGCCCCCGTCGGCGAGCGCGAAGGCCCCGTCGCGGGCGGCGACGGCGCCGGTGAAGGCACCGCGCTCGTGGCCGAAGAACTCGCTCCCCGAGAGCTCCGGCGTGATGCTGCTGCAATCGAGCAGGACCAGGCCGCGCTTGCCCTGACGGGGGTCCAGCTTGTGGATGAGTCGGGCGACGCCCTCCTTGCCGGTCCCGCTCTCGCCGAGGATCAGGACGGAGGCATCGGTGAAATGGGCGACCTCCACGACCTGGCGCAGCACCGCGAGCCACGAAGGGCTCGCGCCGATGAGATCGGTACTGACGCCGGGGGAGGCCAGCAGCCGGTCGACTGCCTCCCAGCGCGCCAGCCTCGCCAGGATCTGCTCGACCGAGCGGTTACATTCCTGGCAGCTCAGCACATCGGCGGCGCCCGCCTGCATGAGCTGTCGGGCATGTTCCGGCATCAGCCTGCTGCAACACCCGGCCAGCACCCGCTCGCGGCACCCGCGGCTCAGGTCGCGGAGCAGCTCGCAGAGCGTGGCGTCGTACTCGTCGAAGAGAACAACCCCGTAGCGGCCGTCCGTGTAGGGATCGAAGCCTTCCACCTCGACCCCGTAACGGGCGAGCAGCCGTGCGATTGCACTTGAGGAATCTCCCGACCCGATACAACGGACCCAAGCGGCGAGACTCATGGTCCACCGTCCCTGTCTGCTGGGGAATCGTGGGAGTGAGTCTAGTCCGGGTTCAAGGGGTCGGGAATGCGAAGGGCCCAGATACGACCGGGTGCGAGCGGTGCGCGCTGCCCGGGGTTTGTCGTCAGCCCGACACCAACGCGCTTCATGATTGCGCGGGGCCAGGATTCCTAGCGCGACTGGTGTGAGCCCTGCATCGACTTGCGCCCGCGTGGACCGAGCAGCAGCCAGAGCACGAACCCGGCGATCGGCAGAAGCAGGATGACGATGATCCAGAACACCTGCCGACCGGTCTTGGCCTGGCTGGCGATGACATTGACGATGGCCCAGACGTCGAAGGCCAGCACGATCAAGCCAAAGAACCCACCCACTTCGATATCCAATCTCTTCTCCCGGCGGTTCGGAGACCTGACGGGACGTGCCGCCGAGGGATCTCCCGGTAGAGAGGGCACCTGTTGTGCCGATGTTGTAATGAGCGCAGGAACTATGCCAGCGTTTCAGGATCGAGGGAACGGCTTCTCTCGGGCGAACGACATGGCCCAGGGCCGTGCTGGCGGTGGGTATACACCCTGGGCGGTGCAGAAGAACCGCGGATGCCGACCAACCCGCGCAAGGACTGGGTTGGGGCGGCGCATCCGCACTGAAGGTCGTCACTACGGATTGTTAGCGGATCGGCACCCTTGTCTGCCGTGAAAACTGCATCCCCCTGGCGAGCTATCTGGGGCCGGTCCGGGGAGTCGGCAGGCCGCGGGCCGTCGTCCGTTGGCCCGCGGGTGTTTGGGCATGTGTGAGTCAGGCTGTTCAGCCCACTCCGGTCTGAATCCTGCGAACATCCTCGCTGGTGAGTCCCTGGCCGCCGATTCCCCAATTGCCTTCCTTGACCTCATCCACCAAGACCCAAGTGACACTCCGCATGGCTTCGCCTTCGATGGGCACCATGGTGTCGGTGACCTTTTCGATCATTTCGCGCTTCTGGGCGCTGGTAAACACGGTCTCGATGACCTTGATCTGAACCATTGGCATGACAGTTCTCCTCCGGAGGGTTGGTTTGAAAACGGGCAGCGACGGGTCGCCTGCGAGGATTACTCGGCAGAGGTGACCTGCAGGATTCTGCCCTCAATGGGTGGCGAGAAGACCGCCGTTACGAAGAGTTTCCAGCTCATGGGCCGCGTTCTGTTCCACGGCATCAGGGACAGCAATCTGGCCAGGGGGCAGTAGCTGACCGTCAGCAGGGCCGTGATACCGGCAAGCTGGACCCAATTGATCCAGCCGAGATCGGGCGCCTGACCGAGGACCAGGAGTCCCAGAAACCCGATCCTGACCTGCATTGGAAATGTCGTGACGCCCGGAGCGCGCAGCACATAATGAACGCCGTGAAGCAGGGTCGCCGCCATCGCCAGAAACAGGGCCGGAGGCCACAGAAAGAGCCCAGCCGCGAGCAGACAGGCGGTGGCGAACCCGTATGTCGAGACAGTATGTCCGTTCATCTTGAGCTTCCCATCCGTTTGCGGTGAGTACCGGCGTTGGCGACAAGTCTCGCCGGCTCGCGCCAGGCGTGCTTGGATTTGCCGGGGAGGTTTTGTGGACAGGCGAAGTCCCGGAGTACGTGCCCCCCTACCTGAGATCCTGATCCGCGGATCACCTACACTGCCTCGAGCCTTGCAAACAAGGAGGCCCGGGCACCTCAGGGTGCCCGCGCCCTTTGGTCATTTTTGGCTTTCAGACCTTCCTGCCACGTCTCGAGCGGGGTTTCGTGTGAGACCGGTTGCCCTTGGCGAGGTGAGCAAGTCTTGGCAGCTCGCAAACAAACAAGCGTTGAATTCGATCTGGGCAACGGGTCACCGCAGGCCGGGCGCTACCACCAGATCTCGGGATAGCCTCGGGTCCGGGGGATGTTGTTGGTCAGCAGCGCGACCAGGAGCAGGATCACAGGACCGAGGGTGGCAGGCACCAGGCAATAGTAATAGCCGAGGTCATGGATCTGATCCGACCCGATCACCGCGATCAGTGCGGTGGCGCCTCCCGGCGGGTGCAGGGTGCGGGTCAGGTGCATGACGGCGATGGCGGTCGCCACCGAGGTGGCCTCGGCCAGCAGGGGGGCATGCTGGAACAGCTTCCAGGCCGTGACCCCGACCAGGGCCGAGATCAGGTGCCCGCCGACCAGGTTGCGCGGCTGCGCGAGGGGGCTGCGCACGGCCCCGTAGACCAATACGGCCGATGCGCCGAACGAGCCGATCATGAGGGTAAGGTCCGTCCCCTGGAAGAAGCGCTGATTGATCCAGGCCAGGGCGGCCATCCCCAGGAACGCGCCGATCCATGACCACAGGACCTCGCTGTTGCTGACCCGCGGCGGTGCCCCTTTGGTGGTGCCCCGCATCTTTCGCAGGTACTCACGCAGCGTCACAACAGGTCCTCCAGGCGATAGGCGCTGACGAAGTCCTTGCGCAGCAGCAGCCCCTGAAACCGCCCCTCGGTGTCCACCACCGGCATGCTGCGCCCCTCGTGGGCGTGGAAGGCGCGTACGATCTCGGGAAACCCATCGTCGGTGGTGACGGTCACGGCCGGGGCGGTCATGGCCTCGGACGCCGGCGTCTCATGACAGCGATGGGAGAAGGCCCCCTGATCGGCCACAAGGCGGAGCAGCAGCTCGAGGAAGGTCTCGGCCTTCAGCCGGCGCAGGAAATCCGTCTCGGTCAGCATGCCGATCACCCGCCCCTCGCCATCGACCACCGGGAGGCTCTTGCGCCGCTGCTCCGCCAGCAGCCGGGCGGCCTGGTCCAGCCGCGTGTCGGGGTGCAGCGGCTCGATACCGGTACGCATCAGGTTGCCGGCGCGCACATTTCGGAACAGGCGATCCAGTGCATGGCGGTGGGCCAGATGGTAGATGGCGCGAAAATCCGCGGTGGTGATGTCCAGATAGCCCGGTATGTGGCGCATCGCATCGATGATGTCCTCGTCCGACAGGTCCAGCTCGGGTAGATCGTCGTCGCCGGCGCGGACCGCCTTGGGGTCGAGGTTGGGTTCCACGTTCATGGGATTCACCAGCAGATGAGCAGTGAGGGGTCCCTTGCCGGCGTCCAAGACGGACCCCGACGGGGAAGTGTGACCAAAGGGGCGGGAAAGCTCAACCGGCGTGCGCGCATGCCCTGGGGCCAGCGGCCTCGCCCTCAGCGGGTAGGCTCCTGGAAAGGGGTTCCTTCCAACCCCGCCAGGACATCGGGATGGAGCACCCGTTGGGCCGTATCGAAGAGCGTCTGCTCCTCGAAACGGACGTGCGCGGCGAGAAGCTCCGCGAACAGGGTCAGGTTTTCCGGCCGATCTTCCTCGATCAGGGCCCGCATCCGCTGGTGCTCGCGCGTGGTCCGCTCCGCGAGCGGGTCCTCGCCGGCTGCCCGCAGCGCGGGCAGCAGACCCGTCTCCTCGCGCCGAAAGTGGTGCTCCAGCTCCGCGGTGAAGCGTCCCTTCAGCTCCTCCCAGGCGGCGGAGCGGGCCCGGGAGCCGCTGCCCGCCGCCTCGCGGGCGCGCCTGGCGATCAACAGTCCGGTGTGATGATCGCTACTCAGCCGGCGCAGGCCCGGGTATCGCCGCATGGGATGTCAGCCGCTGCCGCTCAGTGCTCACCCTTGGTCCGTAAAAGTCCCGCGAGCCGGTTTCCCTGTTTCTGGGGACCACCCCTGGGGAAGAGCTGGTGCAGATAGCGGTTGCTGCCCCTTTCCGGCCCCCATAGCTTGCGGAAGTGCCGGATCATGTCGCGCACGCTCATCTGGATCGCATGGCGGGCGTAGTAGTCGCGCAGAAAACGGATGACCTCCCAGTGTTCGGCCTGCAGCTCCAAGCCCTCCAGCGCGGCCTGGGCTCTGGCAAAGCCCTCCGACCAATCCGCTGGATTCACCAGGTAGCCCTCGCCGTCGGTCAACACCTCGCGCTCACCGACCTGTACCGCCCGGGTGGTCATTGAGGGATAGGCATTGCTGCCGGCGGGGAATTCACCCGGCATGCCGGAGGACTCGTGGCCGGATTGGGTGATGGACCAGAGATCGACCAGGATCTCCCCATCGAGGCGACCGTGATAGCGCTCGACACCCGACACCAGGACTTTGCCGCTGGCCGGTGGCAGCTCGAAACGGGCGATCCCGCTGCGGTCGGTCAGAACCGGCCCCGCCTGCGACCCGTCCGCGTCAATCTGCAGCACCACCGGCGTGCGCTTGAGCGGCTCGTTCGTGGCCTTCATACAGACCTTGACTGCGATCATCGTGCTCACTCCTCGAGATTTCACAACTCCATGCAAAGATATCGAGGTCATTTATATTCGGCAAACGAAATTTATCTGTTGTATATATCGAAGAAGACGATATGAATTGCCAGCGCCCCGCGAGACCCTATTGCCCCCGGGTGGTCGCGGCCGGCTCATTACAACCATCAATGGACGAAATGACCCTTGCGCCGAATCCAGAGAACCGCAGTCAATGACACAGGTTCCGGCATCAGCTCTTATGGGCCTGCGGCAGAGTTGCCATGTGCGCGACTCTGCCGCGCCAAACAGGAACCCACCGGTCAATCGTGTGGTATCAGAGCGATGGAGGGCTCAGCTCCAGCGGTTGGTGACGACGCAGGATCTCGAGTATCTCCGGCTCCGCCACGCCCGGCGTCAGGACCTGGACCTGGTGCCTTTGGTCGTGAACCCGAAATTTTTCGCGGGGTATGCCGGTTGAAATCAGGTCATCGACCGCGTTGGTCACCTGGGCCTCGGTCTCATAGATGGCCGTAATAATTTCTGCCATGGTATTGATCTCCTGGGTTCTCGCCAATCCTCGTACAGGTGCGCGAGGGGCCTTCTCTGGCACTCAGCTAAGCAAATGGCATGCCCGCGGTTGGCAGGCGCGGTCCGGACATCGGCCGTTTCCGTTGATCGATTGGGCGCCGGCGAGGCCCCGGCAGCGGTCACCGCGGGGTCGGGCCCCCGCGAGGCATGGATCCTGCTCGCTCAAGGACTGTCTTGAAAGCCGACTTTGGAGACAAACGATGGTGGAACCCGATACCAGACGCAGAAGGAGACAGGTCCCCGAGGAGCCCGGAGTGGGTGGCCGCGAACGCGGTCAGGGGCTGGAGACCGCGCTCTCTGCCGAGGCGGACGCGCGCCTGCGCCGCATCCAGCAGGCCGCCTATTTCAAATCCGAGCGCCGAGCCTTCGCCCCCGGCAGGGAGATGGATGATTGGCTCGACGCCGAGCGGGAGGACGACGAGAGCCACCCGCAGTCACCGGCTGATTGAGGGCCCGCTCGCTCGAGCCAGCGTCATCGAGCATGACGACCCGGCTGCAACTTGCGGAGGCGGTCAGGGAGGCCTGTCTGAACGCCGCCCTCCAGGCCTATGAGGCTGCGGGCATCAGCGGTCTGTGTGGAGAAGGGCGATGGGAGATCGCCGTGCAGGCACTCCGGGACCTCGATCTGCGCCCATTGGTCAGCGCCAACGAACGCGCGTCGAATGACGGCAATCGGGAAAGGTAGGTCGGGCTTCAGCCCGACAGCGGAGTCTGGGGCGGCCTGAGAGGTGGCAGTCGGACTGAAGTCCGACCTACAGGGTCAGACGGAAGCTGACGCCCCGGATAACGGCAGGGGTCGTGCTTCAGCCCGACAGCGGGCGCATGGGGCGGCGTGAGAGGTGGCAGTCGGACTGAAGTCCGACCTACAGGGCCAGACGGAAGCTGACGCCCCGGATAACGGTAGGGGTCGTGCTTCAGCCCGACAGCGGGCGCATGGGGCGGCCTGAGGGGTGGCGTCGGACTGAAGCCCAACTCCAGTCCCACAGTCCGAAGGTCTGACCGTAAGGGTCAGCACCGACGGGTCAGGGTGAGTCCACGTAAACCGGCTTGTGCTCCAGCTTGAGCTCCAGGGTCTCGCTCGCCTTGAGCGCGACCAGGTCGCCGTTGACGTGCAGCCGGATGGTCTCGTTCTCCGGGGATAGGGCCCGGACACGCACCAGATCCTGGGTGATATGGAGCTCCAGCGTCTGGCCGCGGAAGCGCACCCGCAGGCGCAGGCCCTTGAGCTCGTCGGGCAGCCTGGGGTTGAGCCACAGGTGCTGGTCGCGCACCTCGATGCCGGTGTAACAGCGCTGGATCAGGTCCAGGGTCCCGGCCATCGCCCCGAGGTGGATACCCTCAGAGGTGGTGCCGCCCTGGATGTCGGCCACGTCGCTCTCCAGGGCCAGCGCAAACAGGGCCCAGGAGCGGGCGCGGTCGGAGCGCGCCAGCACCCAGGCGTCCACCACCCGGCTGAGGGTCGAGCCGTGGCTGGTGCGTGCAGCGTAATAGGCGATGTTGCGCTGGATCATCTGAGGGTCGAAGTCATAGCCGAGCCGGGTGAAGAGTCGCTCGAGCTCCTCGGCGGACAGCAGATAGAAGAGCATCAGCACATCCGCCTGTTTGGTCGCCTGATAACGGTTGGGCGAGTCGCCCTCGGCCTCGAGGATGCGGTCGAGCCGCTGGATGTCGCCATAGCGCCGCCGGTAGCCGTCCCAGTCGAGCTCCTTGAGGTCGCCAAAGCCCTCGAACTGGCTGATGATGCCCTCCCCGTGGAAGCAGACCCGCAGCCTGCGGCTCACGCTATCCCAGTGGGCGAGCTCAGCGTCGGCGATGGCGAGCTGCTCCCTGAGCTCCTCCCAGCGCTCCGAGGGCAGGTGCGCCGGCAGATCGAGCGCCCGGCACAGCACCCACACGGCCATCAGGGTGGTGTAGGCGTTGTTGTCGAGACCCGGCTCCGGGCGGTGTGGATCGGCGGTGTGGAACTCGTCGGGGCCTATGACCCCGCGGATCTCGTAGCGGTCAAGCTCCTGGTTATGGCTGGCGAGACTGGCCCAAAAGCGGGCGATCTCCAGCAGCATCTCGGCACCGTAGAAGGAGAGAAACTGGTTGTCCCCGGTTGTCTCGTAGTACTGCCAGAGGTTGTAGGCGACCGCTGACCCGACGTGGCGCTGCAGCCGGGTCTCGTCGGGGGTCCAGCGCCCGGAGCGGGGGTTGAGATGCAGCTCCTGGCTCTCCTCGCGGCCGCTGCTGCCGCTCTGCCAGGGAAACATGGCACCGCTCAGACCGGCCGCCCGGGCGTTGGCGCGCGCCTCTCCCAGACGCCGGTAGCGGTAGAGCAGCAGCGAGCGGGTGACCTCCGGCAGGCGCAGATTCAGCAGCGGAAAGATGAAGAGCTCGTCCCAGAAGATGTGGCCCCGATAGGCCTCGCCGTGCAGACCCCGCGCCGGGACGCCGCAGTCCAGATCCATCACCTGGGGCGAGGCGGTGACCAGCAGGTGGAACAGGTGCAGGCGCAGGATCGGGACGGTGCGCGGGCTCACCTCCTCGCCCAGGGACAGCTCCAGGTCGAAACGCCGCCACAACTGGCGCCAGGCCAGCGCATGGCTGGCCAGCAGCTCGGCGAAGCCGGCGCCGCTGCCGATCGCCTCGCGGGCGGCGAGTCCGCACTCGCTGATCGCGCGGTCGCGCGAGCCGTAGAGGGCGACCAGCTTCTCGATCCGTACCCCTCGGGCGCGCTCCAGGGCAAGGCTGAAGTGCTGGGCGATGCCGTCGCTCGCCCGATCCAATGCCGGGTCGATGTCCAGGCGCCGCTCCCCGGACCAGGCGCGGGTGCGCGCAGCGATCGCCACCTCGAGGCGGGACTGGCGCGTCCTCACCTTGAGATAGATGCCGTCGTGGGCGACGGCACCGGTCTCCAGGGGCTCCAGGTGGCGTCCGTCGAGCCCCCGGTAGCGCTCCACACCATCGTTGATTACCCCCCCGTCCAGCGCGCTGATCACCTCGAGTGTCCCGGACCAATTGAGCGCCGTGACCTCGGTCTCCAGGGCCGCCAGGTGCTTCAGGCGCATGTGCACCAGACGGCGCTGGACCAGCCGCGTCTCGCGGCCCTGGGGGTCACGGAAGCTCAGGTCGCGGATCAGGATGCCGTCGCGCAGATCCAGCGTCTGACGGTAGGCAAGCAGCTCGACCGCGCCGACGTCGAGCCAGTCGCCTCCGCCGACGCGCAGGCGCAGCACCAGCCAGTTCGGCAGGTTGACCAGGTCCTCGTTCTCCACCACCCGGCCGCGCACCTCGCTCCTGCGCCGGTTGTAACCGCCGGCGAGATAGGTGCCCGGATAGTGGATGGCATCGGCCTGGGCCTCCGGCGCGGCGCCGCGGGTGGCGAAATAGCCGTTCCCCAGGGTGCAGAGCGCCTCGCGCAGCCGTTCCTGGGCGGGGTCGTAGGCCGAGTAGGACCAGCTCCAGTCATCCATCGCCGGTCTCTGCCTCCACCAGGTGGTGCAGCAGTGCCTGCACCTCCCCGGGGTCGCGCAGCCGGTAGGTGGCAGCGCTGGGCTGGGGGTGGTCAGCGACCAGGATGCCGATGCCACGACCCTGGAGGGCGCTGAAGGCGTCCTCGTCGGTGGTGTCGTCGCCAATGTAAATGGGCAGGACGTCGGGGTTGTCCAGCCCCAGGGTCGCGAGCAGCCAGGCCACGGCGCGCCCCTTGTCCCAGTCGATGGCCGGGCGCAGCTCGAAGACCCTCTTGCCGCCGGTCTTGCGTAGCCGCGGATAGCACGCCCGGGTCTCATCGACCGCCTGCTCGACCCGCTCGATCTCGGGCTCGGCGACCTGTCGGTAGTGCACGGCGATGGCGAATCGCTTGCGCTCCAGGCGCGCCCCGGCAATGCCGGCCAGCCGCTTGTGGAGGTCCTCGGCGGCGCCCTCCAGGTCGTCCAGGGCGTCCACCCCTTCGGGGAGCTCCAGACGCAGGTCCGGGCCCTGGATGTCGAAGCCGTGGCTGCCCGCGTAGATGATTTGCTGCAGCCCGACCAGGGCCCGCACGTCCGCCAGATCACGGCCGCTGATCACGGCGACCGGGATCACCGGCGCGGCGGCCTCCAGGGTACGGCGCATCTCGTCCGGGAGCCGGGCGTCCTCCGGGCGCTCGACGATCGGCGTGAGGGTGCCGTCGTAGTCGAGGAACAGGGCCGGGCGCCTGTCAGCGAGCTGACTGGAGACCCAGGCGTAGTCCGTGAGCAGCGGCGGCACCGGTCCGTCGTCGAGGGCACCCCCCTCCACGGCGATGCGGCACAGGTCCTCCATCACCAGGTGGGCGCCATGCGCCGTGAGGGCCTCGATCTGCCCGCCTCCGTCCACGCCGATCACCATCCCGAAGCGTCCGCGGCGCGCCGCCATGATGCCGGCCACGGAATCCTCCACCACGGCCGCGCGCCCCGGCTCGACCCCCAGTTGTCGGGCGGCCTCCAGGAAGGTATCCGGATCGGGCTTGCCGTCCAGGTCCAGGCGCTCCGCCTCGATGCCGCCGATGCGGGCATCGAACAGACCGGCGATGCCGGCCGCCTCTAGGATGAGCCCGCAATTCCTGCTCGCGGAGACCACGGCGGTGCGGATGCCCGCGGCCCGCAGGTGGCGGATGAGGGCCAGGGCGCAGCCGTAGACCTCGATCCCCCGCTCGCGGATCAGAGCGGTGAAGATCTGGTTCTTGCGGTTCCCCAGCCCACAGATGGTCTCGCGCTCCGGCGGGTCGGTCGGCTCACCCATGGGCAGCTCGATGCGGCGCGCCGCCAGGAAGTGCTTCACCCCCTGGTACCTGGGTCGGCCATCCACGTAGCGGCGATAGTCGCGCTCGATATCGAAGGGACTCGAGTGCTCTCCCTCCTGGGCCGCCCGCCCGGCGAGATAGTCATCGAACAGGCGCTTCCAGGCCAGGGCGTGGATCTCGGCGGTGCGGGTGACCACGCCGTCGAGATCGAAGATCACGGCATCGAGCCGCTCCCGTGAGATGGTGAGGTCAGGCTCGGCCATGGCGGCTCCCGCTGGTGAGGAGCCCGACGGGGAAGCCCCTCAGCACCTCGGACGCTGAAAGAAACAGGCCATCGACACTGAGGCTGGCCGACAACGTGGCGCCCGAGAGCGCGTCCCTCAGGGCCCGGACAGGAACCTCGACCAGGGTCGTCTCCCAGCCGGGGTCCGCGAAGGGGTCGAGGGCGCTCACAGGGGCGTCCGCTGCCTGCGACTCGGCTGGGACCAGTGCCGCCAACAGGCGCGGGGCCAGCACGACAACGGAGCGCCCCCCTTGCCCTCGGGCGAAGGCACAGAGCCGGTCGGCATGAGGACCCTCGACCCGCAGTGGCCGGTAGTCGCCGTGCTCGAACAGGTCCGGATCGGCGCGCCGCAGCCCAAGGGCCTGGCGGATGAGATGGAGCTTGGCGCGGCCGTCGTCCAGGTGCTCGACCAGCGGGCGGAGCGGCCCGGCTGGATCGGCGTCGAGCCCGGCCGGATCGGCGCCGGGCGCGGCCGCCGCGCCCAGGGACTCCAGGAGCCGCCGCCGCAGGTCGAAGTCCACCGCGCGCCGGTTGTCGGGATCCACCAGGGCGAAGCTCCACAGCTCACAGCCCTGATAGATGTCCGGGACCCCGGGGACGGTCAGCCGCAGCAGGGTCTGGGACAGGCCGTTGTAGAGGCCCAGTCGGGCGATGCGCCGCTGAAAGGGCAGGAAGTCGTCAAAGAAGGCGCCGTTGCGCTCGGGGTCGAGCACGGACTCGGTGAAGGCCCCGAGGGCCTCCTCGTATTCGCTGTTGGGGTTGGTCCAGGCCGTGTAGACCTTGGCCTCCTTTACCGCCTTCTGCATGTAGGCACCGATGCGCTCGCGCAGTCCATCGAGCGCCTCCCCCTCCACGGGCTCGAGAGGCCAGACCCCCAACAGGGTCTGATAAAAGAGGTATTCGGTGTTGGGATTCGGCAGGGTCATGCCGCCCGTCTCGCGGCGGAAGCGCCGGTTCAGACGCCTCCAGCGCTCCACGTGCAGGCGCCACTCCCCGGGCAGCTCGGAGAGCACGTGGAGCCGGGCGCGCAGGTCCTCCGAGCGCTTGCTATCGTGGGTGGAGCCGGCGAGCAGGGCGTGGGGCCAGTCCTCCAGGCGGCGCAGGTTGGCCCGGTGAAAGGCCTCGATGCCGAGGCCGAAGCGCTCGGGGTCGCCGCCAACCTCGTTGAGCGAGACCAGCCGGTGGTAGCGGTAGAAGGCGGTGTCCTCCACCCCCTTGGCGGTGACGGGGCCCGTGTACTGCTGGAGCTTCATGGCCAGGCGCAGGACCCGTGCCCGGTAGGCCTCGGGCTTGCCTTCGCAGATGCTGGTGAGGATCACGTCCTGCACGAAGTCGAACACCGAGAGATCCGCCGCCTGGCTGCGCCGCTTGGCCTGGGAGACGGCCTTGAGGACCTGGTTGCGGTCACTGCTCGAGACCCCGCGCGTTGAGATGTAGGTACGGTACACGGGGAAGCAGGCGACGAGCTCCATCAGGGCGTTGCGAAGGGCATCGAGGGTGAAGTCGCGGGTGTGGGGGTCGAGCTCCGCGATGCGCGCGAACTCGCTCGCCAGCACGTGCAACTCGCTGGAGAGCAGGTTGCGCATGACCAGCTTCTTGGCCAGGTAGACCTCATCGGCGAGCGGTCGGACCGGGCCGGCGAAGGCCTCGTAAGCGTCGTTTAGGGGCCCCTCACCGGTGGGGTCCACCAGCAGCGCATCGACGAGGGCGGCGTAGTCATAGCCGGTGGTTCCATGCACCGGCCAGTCCGCCGGCAGTCGCTCGTCGCCCTCGAGGATCTTCTCCACCACCAGGTAGAGGGGCCGCGACTCGTCGCCGTCGGCGTTGATCTCGGTCCGGGGCAGTGCGGTGACCGACTCCTGCACCCAGCGGAAGTACTCGGCGGGATCATAGAGCCCGTCCGGGTGATCGATGCGAAGGCCCGCGAGCTTGCCCTCGGCCACCAGCCCGAGCACCAGCTCGTGGGTGGCGTCGAAGGTCTCCGGATTCTCCATGCGCAGCGCCGCCAGGTCGTTGATGTCGAAGAAGCGCCGGTAGTTGATCTCGTCGGCGGCGACGCGCCAATTGGCCAGCCGGTAGGCCTGGGCCTCCAGCAGGTCGTGCAATCGGACGGTGTCCGGCGGATAGCCCTCGGACCCGTTGAAGTCGCGCAGGCACTCCTTGAGGTACCAGTTGATGTCGGCGTTGCGGGCAAGCTCCGCCAGGCGCTGCTTGTGAAGCTCCTTGTCGCGGTGGCGCTCGGTCCGTGTCTCCTCATCGAAGGAGAGGCGACCGGGCAGGTTGGCGAAGGCGGTGACCAGGCTCTCGAAGGCCGGCAGGTAACGGTCGTCCTCGCCTAGTCGCTCGCGCAGACGGGCGAGCCCTGGGCTCAGGATGCGCGGGTATTCACGCGGATCGATGGGAAAGTGGTGATCGTAGTACTCGATGCGGAAGGCGCCGTCGTCAAACACCAGACGCAGCTCGCCGCGATCGAGCACATTGCCGTAGTGGTCTCCCAGGACCGGCACCAGCACCTTGCCCTGCAGCTCCCGGCGCAGCGGCTCCCAGTCGATGTCGAAGAAGTCCGCAGAGGCGGAGGCAGGGCCATTCTCCAGCACGTCCATCCAGCGCCGGTTCTCCCATCCCATGATGCCCACATGGTTCGGGACCATGTCGAGGATCTGGCCCATGCCGTGGGCCTGAAGGCTCGCGCACAGGCGCTCGAAGTCCTCGCGGGTGCCGAGCTCCGGGTTGAGCTGGTCGTGGGCGATCACGTCGTAACCGTGGGTGCTGCCCGGCCGCGCCTTCAGGTAGGGCGAGAAGTAGCAGTGACTGATGCCGAGCTGGTCCAAATAGGGGATCAGATCGGCCGCGGCGGCGAAGCCGAAGCCGGCGTGGAGCTGCAGCCGATAGGTGGCGCGCGGGATCAGGGCCCCGCTCACGCCCCGCCCTTGTTCCACGACCTCGGGCGGCGCGATGTTGACGCCGCGCTCGTCCCGCACCGCCGAGAAGAGGCGCTGGATGTGCGCCTCGTCCCCCCAGTGCTCGATCTCCAGCGGCTGACGGTGGCGCCAGTTGGGGTAGGCGTCGCCACTCCCGGGAAGCGCGATCGGTTCGACCTGGCCGAGTAGATCGCTGATCTGGATCAGCAGCAGCTTGGCCGGTGAGCGCGCAAGATAGGCGTAAACCGCGCGCAGGTGCGCCGGCGTGAGCTCCGGTACCGCCACCGGATCGGTGCGCTCACCCTCCGGCAGAAGGCCCTCATGATCGAGCGCGAGCAGCAGGCGGGCGCGGTCATTGCTGCGGCGCACCAGGAGCTCCTCATAGTGGTGCTCGTCGGCGAAGAGCTTGAGCCGTCGCCGCTGCTCCAGGTCGCTGCCTTTCCAGAAGCCGGCCAGGGGGGGCAGCTCGTGGCTGGACGCCGAGACCGCGGTCTGGGGCTCGAGCTCGGCCGGTGACAGGAAGCCGCGATCGCCCACCCCGGCATAGCCCAGGGTCTGGAAGGGGAGTATGTCGAGCGATTCGAGAGAGTGGGTCAGGGTCTCCGGGATCTCGCCCGGGTGGCCGCCGATGATCAGGCAGCGGTTGCGCAGGCTCTCCAGGGCCAGCACCCCGAGCAGGTCCTCCGCCGGATAGGAGAGATAGGTGCCGGCGACGGGGTCGGCGCCCTCCGGGATCAGGAACTGGCGCATCAGCCCCGCGATATGGTCGATGCGCAGGGCCCCGGCGTCGCTCATATTGGCCCGCAGCAAGTCGGCGAAAGGGGCATAGGCGGCCTGCCGCAGGGCGATGGGGTTCCAGGCGAGCGAGCCCCGGTTGCACCCCTCGGGAAAGAGTGGATCTGGCGGCGCCCCGGCGTGCACACCGGCCAGGAAGAGCCGGGGCTCGCCCCAGGCCTCGGCGCCCTCGGGCGCGGCCCCGATCGCCAGTTCCGGGCACAGGCCCAGGCTCAGGCGAAGCTCCAGGCAGCGTCGCCCCACCGCCCGGAGCTGCTGATGGGCCTGCCACTGGATCCAGGCGTAGAAGTCCACCCGGTCGGCATGCTCCCGGGCGAAGGCCGTGAACGCCGGGGATCCTGGCTCGCGATAGGGCTCGGGCCAGTCGCGAAAACTCCCGTTGGACTCGTCCTCTGACAGGACCTCGGTGAGCGCCTGGAAGAGGGCGAATCGCTCCAGGGCCTCACCCTGCTCCTCGCGATAGGCCCGAAAGGCGAGGGCGCGCGGGCTGCCGGTTTCGAGGTGGTGCTCGCGAAAGTGACGGTAGAGACGCTCCAGCACGCCGAGCTTGAGCCTGGCGACCTCGCTGTAGCTCACCAGCAGGGCGGAGCGCAGGGCGCGCAGGGCGGCCTTGAAGTCGTCCCGCGCCAGCTCCGCCTGGGCCTGCTCGCACTCGGCCAGCTCCGGGATGGCCTCGACGTCGATATAGAGGCAGTTGAGCAGGGTCCGGCTCGAGGGTCTGTAGGGGTCGCAGTGCTCCGGCCTCAGGGGGAAAAGGGCATGCAGCGGGCTCACCGCCAGCACCCCCGCGCCGGCCCGGGCGCCTTGCTCCACCAGCCGGCTCAGGTCGGAGAAGTCCCCGATCCCCCAGTTGCGGGCCGATCTGACCCCATAGAGCTGGGTCTCCAGTCCCCACACGCAGTGTTCCCCGCTCACGCCGTCGGGCAGATAACAGCGCGCTGGCGCCAGGATCACCTGGGTCGCGGCCAGCAGGAGCCGATCCTGCTGCGAGCGCAGCTCCAGTCGGTGATAGCCGGGCTCACTCGGTGGCTCCAGGGAGAGGTGGCGGCGCTCCCACGCGCGCCCCTCGATCCACCGCTGCCGTGCCGTCCCCTGGGTCTCCAGGTCGAGGATCCCCTCGACGCGGCGACCCGTCTCCTCCAGGAGAGACCAGTGCAGGGATCCTTCGGCCACGTCTGAGGGCAGACTGAGCTCCAGTTCGAGGGCCTCGACCCCCTGACGCACCACCAGCACTGGGGGCAGCACCCGGGTCCACTCGGCCTCGAGCGCCGACTCCAGACTCGCTCGCTCGCGCTCCTCGTCCCCGACTGCAACCCCCAGTGCCCCGAGCAGGGCGCGTCGCGTGGAGTCGGGAACCGGGTGCTCGTCCCCGGCAGGGTCGCGATACCCGACCGCCACCCCATAGAGGGCGCACAGCCGGTCCAGTGGCCGGGGCTCCCGATCCGGAGCCTGGGTCATGGTCAGGCCCTCCCCTGGGTGAGCTGCCAGATCACCGACCAAGGCGGCAGCCGCCCGGCCGCCAGGTCCGCCGAGGCAGAGTCGGGCCGCGCGAGGAGCGCCCGGCCGCTCGCGTGCCCGGCCAGCGTCGGCTGCACCAGCTCCCCATCCCGCAGGTTGGCGATGAGGGTCAGTGCGCTGCCCTCACCGAGGCGCCAGCGCACCCGGATCGCCCGCTCGCCGATCAGCTCGTATCCGCCCTGGCCGCCCTGCTGGCCCGCGAGGCGCGGGATGATCTCGCGGCGGCGCAGGTCGAGCAGCTCGCGATGGAGCCGCAGCCAGTCGCGCTGGGGCTCGCGATCGCGCTCCTTCCAGTCGAGCTTGGAGCGCAGGAAGGTCGCTGGATCATTGGGGTCGGGGATCGATCGGCGGGCCTCCGGGTTGCCGAAGCGCGCGAAGTGCGCGAACTCGCGGCGCCGCCCCTGGGTGACGGCCTCGGCCAGGTCGTCGCCGAAATCGCAGAAGAACAGGAAGGGGCTGGTCGCCGACCACTCCTGCCCCATGAACAGCAGGGGCGGGGAGGGAGCAAGCAGCAGGATGGAGAGCATGGCCCCCAGGGCCTCGGGGGAGGTGAGCCCCGAGATCCGCTCGCCGAAGGCGCGGTTGCCGACCTGGTCGTGATTCTGCAAGAGGTTGACGAAGGCGCTCGGCGGCAGCGCGGCGCTCGGCTCGCCGCGGACCTCCCCGTCACGAAACCGCGACGTCTCGCCCTGATAGGCGAAGCCCTCCGCCAGGCAGCGGCCCAGATGGCGCGCCGGCTGGTCGGCATAATCGACGTAGTAGCCGTCGTCCTCGCCGGTGGCGAGCAGATGGGAGGCGTGATGGCAATCGTCGTTCCACTGAGCGACGTACCAGCGCGGCCGACCATCGCCGCCGCGCTCGAGATAGCGGGCGGCATTGTGATCGTTCTCCAGGACCAGATGGACCGGTCGCTCGCTCCCAGGTCCAACACGCACGGCGTCGGCCAGCTCGGTCAGGAAGTCAGGCCTGGAGTCATCCGCGATGGCATGGACCGCGTCCAGGCGCAGCCCGTCGAAACGGTATTCGGTGAGCCAGTAGAGGGCGTTCTGGATGAAGAAATCGCGCACCGCGCGGCTGTCGGCGCCGTCGAAGTTGATGCCGGCCCCCCAGGGGGTCTGGTGGCGCTCGGTGAAGAACGCCGGCGCGTAGAGGTGCAGATAGTTCCCCTCGGGGCCGAAGTGGTTGTAGACGACGTCGAGGAAGACCATGAGGCCGCGCTGGTGGGCGGACTGGATCAGGGCCTTGAGGTCCTCGGGGCGGCCGTAGCCCGAATCGGGGGCGAACGGCAGCACGCCGTCATACCCCCAGTTTCGCCGCCCGGGGAAATCGGCCACGGGCATCAGCTCGATGGCGGTCACCCCCAGCTCGGCCAGGTGGTCAAGCCGACTGGCGGCGCCGGCAAATGTCCCCTCCGGGGAGAAGGTCCCGAGGTGCAGCTCGTAGAGCACCGCCTCCTCCCAGGGACGGCCCTGCCAGCCGTCGTCTCGCCACAGAAAGCTGTCTGGATCCACCACCTCGCTGGGTCCATGCACATCCTGGGGCTGAAAGCGCGACGCGGGGTCCGGGACCCATTGGTCTCCGTCGATCCGATAACGGTAGAGGCTCCCGGCCCGCGCCTCAGCCGTCACCAGCTCGACCCAGCCGTCGCCGGCCGGCTCCATGGTCAGGAGGGACTGACCGCCGTCCCGCTCCAGGACGAGCTCGACGCGACCGGCCCCGGGGGCCCAGAGACGAAAGCGCACCCGGGCATCCGCCTGAAGCTCGGCACCAAAGGGCATCGGGTGTGTACGCCTGGTCATCGCAGTCGCTCCGCGTCGGCGCCGGACTCCGTCAGGAGGACCAGCGAATGGGATTGCAGTGGGTAGGTGTCTCCCGGTCTCCAGGGTCCGTCGTGCCCATGGGCGTTGCCGTTGGCGGTGTCGAGGAAGCGGTCCCAGGAGAGGCCCTCCGGCGACGGGGGCAGCTTGAAGCCCAGCGGGTCCTGCCCGGCGTTGAGCAGCAGCAGGAAGCTGTCGTCCTCGATGGGCCGCCCCTGCTCGTCGGTCTCCTTGATGCCCTTGCCATTGAGCACCACGCCCAGGGCCCGGACGTGCCCATGGCTCCAGGCTTCATCGTCCATCTCGTTGCCTTCGGGGCCGATCCAGAGGATGTCCTTCACCCCTTCCCCTTTGATCGGACGTCCCTGGAAGAAATGGCGGCGGCGGAAGATGGGGTGGTTGCGGCGCAGCCGGGTCAGGCGGCGCACGAAGCTGAGCAGCTCACCCTGCTCCGCGTCCAGCTCCCAGTTGAGCCAGGAGAGGGGATTATCTTGGCAATAGCTGTTGTTGTTGCCGTTCTGGGTGCGCGCGCTTTCGTCGCCCGCCAGCAGCATGGGCACTCCCTGGGAGAGCAGCAGGGTGGCGAGCAGGTTGCGTTGCTGGCGGGCGCGCAGGGCATTGATCCCGGGGTCGTCGGTGGGCCCCTCGACCCCGCAGTTCCAGCTTCGGTTGTGGCTCTCGCCGTCGCGGTTGTCCTCGCCGTTGGCCTCGTTGTGCTTCTCGTCGTAGCTCACCAGGTCGCGCAGGGTGAAGCCGTCGTGGCAGGTCACGAAGTTGATGCTCGCCACCGGGCGGCGCCCGCCGCTCTCGTAGAGGTCGCTCGACCCGGTGAGGCGGGTGGCGAGCTCGCCCGTGACCCCGCCCTCGCATCGCCAGTAGTCGCGCACCGTGTCACGATACTTGCCGTTCCACTCGGTCCAGCCGGGGGGGAAGTTGCCCACCTGGTAGCCGCCCTCGCCCAGATCCCAGGGCTCGGCGATCAGCTTGACCTGGGAGAGCACCGGGTCCTGATGGATGATGTCGAAGAAGGCACCCAGACGGTCCACCTCGTGGAGCTCCCGGGCCAGGGCCGAGGCGAGGTCGAAGCGGAAGCCGTCCACGTGCATCTCGAGCACCCAATAGCGCAGGCTGTCCATGATCAGCTGGAGCACGCGCGGATGCTGCATGTTCAGGGTGTTGCCGCAGCCCGTGTAATCGCGGTAGTAGCGCGGCTCCTCGGGCATCAGTCGATAGTAGGAGGCGTTGTCGATTCCACGAAAGCACAGGGTCGGCCCCAGATGGTTTCCCTCTGCCGTGTGGTTGTAGACCACATCGAGGATGACCTCGATGCCCGCCGAGTGCAGGCGCTTTACCATGTTCTTGAATTCGCGGAGCGACCCGGTGGCCGAGTAGCGCATGTCCGGGGCGAAGAAGCCAATGGAGTTGTAGCCCCAGTAGTTCGAGAGCCCCCGGTTGATGAGATGGCGCTCGTCCACGAAGCTGTGCACCGGCATCAGCTCCACCGCCGTGATCCCAAGACGCCTGAGGTAGTCGATCACCGGCGCGGCGGCCAGGCCTGCATAGGTCCCGCGCAGCTTCTCTGGCACCTCCGGATGCTGCACGGTGAAGCCCTTGACGTGGACTTCGTAGATCAGGGTGTCCTGCCAGGGAATGCGCGGCGGGCGGTCGTCGTCCCAGTTGAAGGCGGTGTCCACCACCATGGATTTCGGCATGTAGCGGGCATTGTTGCGGCGGTCCATGGAGAGGTCCGCCTTGGGATGGCCGATGCGGTAGCCGAACTGGGAGTCGGTCAGCCGCAGGGTCCCGCGAATGTATTTGGCATAGGGGTCGAGCAGGAGCTTCTTCGGATTGAACCGGCTGCCGGCGGCGGGATCATAGGGGCCATGGACTCTATAGCCATAGAGCTGACCCGGTTCGAGCTCGGGTAGATAGCCGTGCCAGACCTGATCGGTACGCTCGGGGAGCGTGACCACCGCGATCTCCCTGCGTCCGGACCCATCGAAGAGGCAGAGATCCACCCTTTCTGCCCGCTCCGAGAAGAGGGTGAAGTTGACGCCGCCCCCGTCCGCGACGGCACCCAGCGGATAGGCCTTGCCCGGCCAGACGGTTGTGCGTGACGCCATGGCGGCTAGAGCGGCGCCCGCCGGCGCTTGTGGCCGCCCGTTCCGAGGGGACAGGGGCTGGGTTTGGAAAATGGGCGATGGTCACCGGTCAAGATGCTGGTCTCCAAGGGCCGCGCCGGGTGGCACAGACCAGGTGTGGTCGTCATTCGTGGATCATTGGCATGGGATTGGCGACGCTCGGATCGGCCGCCCCCATTGCACCGCAGCAAGAAGAATGCCGCTGCTCACCTGGGGCGCAGTCGCTCGGCAGGCGGCGGATTCGGCTGAAATCCACCGATGCCGGGTGCATCTGAGCCTCTGAGGGATCCTGCCCCTCGGGTGCCGTCGCAAATTGTGGCGCATCTGGCCGCGATCGGTGGAATACAGCCGGTCTTCGTCGTGGCTTTGCCGATCAGGCACGTCACTTGCCGTAGCTTTCGCCGATCTTGTTCGACCGCATCAACGAGGCTTCGTCAGAATAGCCGCCTTTCGGTCCGTCTTGTAATCTTCTGGTGAATTCCTTCCGGGTTACGTGGCGTGGCATGACCGCAGTCCTTTCTCAGGGCTGACCGGTCGCCGTGTCACCGGGAGACTGCGGTGGCGGAAGCGCGAAAATTCAGAGTAACCCTATGAACGATATAGAGATGTGCGGTCAGCTTCCCGATGATCCGCTATGGTACAAAGACGCCGTCATCTACCAGACCCATGTCAAGGCCTTTTTCGATACCGACCGGGACGGCATCGGGGACTTTCGCGGTCTGACCGAGAGGCTCGATTACATCCGCGACCTTGGGGTCAATGCCATCTGGCTGCTCCCGTTCTTTCCCTCGCCCATGCGCGACGACGGCTACGACATCTCCGACTACGAGAACATCTATCCGGCCTACGGCACCCGCCGCGACTTCCGGCGCTTCGTGAGCGCGGCGCATCAGCGCGGCCTGCGCGTGATCATCGAGCTCGTCATCAATCACACCTCGGACCAGCACCCCTGGTTCCAGGCGGCGCGGCGGGCCCCCAAGGGATCGCCCAAGCGCGATTACTACGTGTGGAACGACGACGACCACCGTTTCCCCGAGACCCGCATCATCTTCACCGACAGCGAGTCCTCGAACTGGGCCTGGGACCCGGTTGCCAAACAGTACTATTGGCATCGCTTCTTCTCCCATCAGCCGGACCTCAACCACAACAACCCGCAGGTGGTGAAGGCGGTGATCCGGGTGATGCGCTTCTGGCTCGACCTCGGGGTCGACGGGCTGCGCCTGGACGCCATCCCCTATCTCTGCGTGCGCGACGGCACCAGCAACGAGAACCTGCCCGAGACCCACGCAGTGATCAAGCAGATGCGCGCGGTCGTCGATGCCCACTACCAGAGCCGTATGTTCCTCGCCGAGGCCAACCAGTGGCCGGAGGACGTGCGCGACTATTTCGGCGAGGGCGACGAGTGTCACGTGGCCTACCACTTTCCGCTGATGCCGCGCATGTACATGGCGCTCGCCCAGGAGGACCGGCACCCGGTGGTGGAGATCATGGAGCAGACCCCGGAGATCCCCCCGAGCTGCCAGTGGGCGATCTTTCTGCGCAACCACGACGAGCTGACCCTGGAGATGGTGAGCGACCGCGAGCGCGACTACATGTACCAGACCTACGCCTCTGACCCGCGCATGCGGGTCAACGTGGGCATCCGCCGCCGGCTCGCGCCGCTGCTGGACAACGACCCGGACAAGATCCGGCTGATGTACAGCTTGCTGCTCTCCATGCCGGGCTCGCCCATCCTCTATTACGGCGACGAGTTGGGCATGGGGGACAACATCTATCTGGGCGACCGCAACGGGGTGCGCACGCCCATGCAGTGGTCACCCGACCGCAATGCCGGCTTCTCCCGGGCCGATCCGCAACGGCTCTACCTGCCGCCGATCATGGATCCGATCTACGGCTACGCGTCGGTCAACGTGGAGGCCCAGAGCCGGGAGGCGGCCTCACTGCTCAATTGGATGCGGCGCATCATCGAGGTGCGCAAGGTGCACAAGGTGTTCGGCCGGGGGACCCTCGAGTTCCTGCGCCCGGGCAACCGCAAGATCCTGGCCTATGTGCGCGAGGGCGGCGCCGGGGACGGCGACGAGGCGGTGCTGTGCGTCGCCAACTTGGCGCGCGGGGCCCAACCGGTGGAGCTGGATCTCAGTCGCTTCCGCGGGCGCGTCCCGGTGGAGATGCTGGCGCAGACCCCATTTCCACCGATTGGCCAGCTCCCCTATCTGCTGACCCTGCCGGGCCATGCCTTCTACTGGTTCCTGCTCTCGGAGCAGGCCCAGGCCCCGGCCTGGCACGAGGAGTGGGCGCCGGCGCTCAAGCTCATCACCCTGGTGGTCCCCGAGGGTTGGCAGAGCCTGCAGCCTGAGCGGGCCGAGCGGCTCGACCCCAGTCAGCGGGCCATCGAGCGCCTGGAGCAGCGGGTACTTCCTGCCTATCTCCCCACCCGCCGCTGGTTCATCGCGAACGGCAGCGCCATTTCGCGCGTCAATCTTGTCGAGCGGCAGGAATGGCGCGACTGGCTCCTGATGCGCATCCGCGTGGAGCTCGAGGACGACTCCGTGCGCGACTATTTCCTGCCGCTCAGCGTCCTCTGGGAGGGGCGCACGGAGGATGCCGCGGGCGTCGCCACCGCCGCCGCACTGGCCCGGGTGCGTCGCCACGCGGCGCCCGGACTCTTGGTCGACGCCTTCGCCGACGAGCGGTTCGTGCGGGCTCTGGTCGATGCCATCGGCGCCGGGGGCGAGGCGCCCCTTGGGCCCGGTCGACTGCTGTTCTCGGCCACCGCCGGCTTCGGGCGGCTGGCCGGCGCTGATGTCGCGGGTGAGGGCGGTCCCCAGAGGGGCATGCGTCTTTGCTCCGAGGGCAGCAACAGCGGCGCCATCCTGGACGAGCGGTTTTTCCTCAAGGGCTACCGGCGCCTGCGCGGGGGCATCAACCCCGCCATCGAGATGGGGCGTTTCCTGACCGAGGTCTCGCCCTTCGCCCAGATCGCGCCCCTGGCCGGCTGGCTGGAGTATCGCCGCGACGATGGCGCCGAGGTTACCCTGGCACAGCTCGAAGGCTATGTCCCCAATCAGGGCGACCTCTGGGGCTTCACGCTGGCCCTGCTGGACCGTCTCGGGCAGGCCTACGGGGACCGCCGGGAGGAGTGGGACACGGACGCGGCGCAGCTCAGCTACGCCGCTCTGGTCGATACCCTGGGGCGGCGCACCGCCGAGCTGCACCGTGCCCTCGCCCTACCGGGCGGCGGTGCGGCCTTCGACCCCGAGCCCATCCTGGATCAGGATCTGGCGGCCCTGCGCGAGCGCGTTCGCGATCTGGCGGATCGCACCCTGGGTCTGCTCGCGAGACAGCCGCAGGAGCAGCCAGAGGGCGTGGGTGCCGCCATCGAGACCCTCCTCTCGCGGCGTGGCGACCTGATGGCGCGGCTCGCGAATCTGGTCCCCACGCGGCTCGATGCACTCAAGACGCGCTGCCACGGCGATCTGCACCTGGGCCAGGTGCTGGTGGCCCAGAACGACGTGGTGTTCCTCGACTTCGAGGGCGATCCGGAGCAGCCGCTCGAGGAGCGCCGGGCCAAGCGCTCGTCGCTGGTGGATGCCGGAGGACTGGTCTATTCCTTCGAGCACGCCGCCCGGCATGCCCTCGAGGTCATCTGTCGCGAGCATCCCTCGGAGCGGGAGCGGCTCGGGGTGACTTTGGCGGATTGGGGCAGAGCCATGGCCCAGCGCTTCCTGGAGGCCTACGGTAAGGCGGCCGCCGGCTCGCCCTCTTACCCCGGGTCGCCGGGCCAGGCGCGGGATCTGATCCGGCTCTGTGCCCTCGACCGGGCACTCGGCGAGATCTGCTACGCCCTGCTCAACAAACCCGAGTGGGCGCGCGCCCCGATCGAAGGGGCCCTGGCGCTGCTGGACTGGTCGGACTGAGCCCTCCGCGCGGGCAGTGGAAAGGGTCCCGTGGTTCATTAGGCCGGTGGCTTCGCCGCCAGCGGGCCCTATCTAGTTGCCGAGGGCGGGACCAGCGTCATCGGCAAGGGAGCAGTTGTCACGCCAGGGTTCCAGGATCGCGGCCGGACTGTAGTAGCCTGCGAGGCTCTGCTCGGGCATCGCCGCCGCGTCTCGAGCAGCACACGCAGGAGCGTCAGATGACATCGACTTTCGAAGAGCCACGGGTCGCCGCGCCCGCCCATCAGCACTGGGATCTGGACGCCGTACGCCGCGACTTCCCGATCCTCCACCAGAGTGTCCGCGGCTCGCCGCTCGCCTATCTCGACAACGCGGCGACCTCACAGAAGCCAGCCGCCGTCATCCAGGCCGTCGCCGACTATTACCGGCACGACAATGCCAATGTCCATCGGGCGGTGCACAGCCTGGCGGAGCGGGCCACCGAGGCGTTCGAAGGGGCGCGCGAGCGCGTGCGGCGCTACATCAATGCGGCCTCGGCGGACGAGATCGTCTTCGTGCGCGGCACCACCGAGGCGATCAACCTCGTCGCCCACGGCCTGGTGCAGGGCTGGCGCCCGGGGGACCGGGTCCTGCTGAGCACCATGGAGCACCACGCCAATATCGTCCCCTGGCAGCTCCTGCGCGAGCGCTCCGGCATCGAGATCGCGGTCCTGCCGACCCGCCCCGATGGCGAGCTGGATACGAGTCGGCTCGATGAGCTGCTCGAGCCGCCCACGCGGCTTCTGGCCCTCACCCACGTCTCCAATGTGCTGGGCACCATCAACCCGGTGGGCGAGCTGGTGCGAGCTGCCAGCGGGCACGGGGTTCCGGTGCTCCTGGACGGGGCCCAAGCGCTGGCCCATGGGCGCGTGGACGTGCAGGCGCTCGACTGCGATTTCTACTGCTTTTCCGGGCACAAGATGTTCGGCCCCACCGGGATCGGTGTCCTCTACGGGCGGGCGCGGCTGCTGGCGGAGCTGCCGCCCTGGCAGGGCGGCGGCGAGATGATCCGTCGGGTGACCTTCGAGCGCACCCTGTTCGCCGATCCCCCCCGGCGCTTCGAGGCGGGCACCCCACACATCGCCGGGGCGGTGGGGCTCGGTGCCGCCATCGACTATCTGGACGGACTGGATGCCGAGGCCATGCGCCGACACGAGCAGGGCCTGCTCAGGCACGCGACGGCGCGGCTCAAGGAGATCCCGGGCCTGCGCATCTTCGGGGAGGCCCGTCACAAGGCGCCGGTCATCAGCTTCCTGGTGGAGGGCATCCACCCCCACGACCTGGGCACGCTGCTGGACCGCAAGGGGGTGGCGGTGCGCACCGGTCATCACTGCGCCATGCCGTTGATGGACTTCTATGGTGTCCCGGCGACGACCCGCGCCTCGCTCGCCTTCTATAACACCCGCGACGAGGTGGATCGACTGGTCGAGGGCATCCGCCACGCGCGCGAGGTGATGGCATGACCGACGAAATCGACGACCTCTACCAGGAGATCATCCTGGATCACAACCGTCACCCCATGAACTTCAGGGCGATCGAGGATGCCACCCGCAGCGTGGAGGCCGACAACCCCCTGTGCGGCGACCGGCTCGAGCTCTTCGTGAAGATCGCGGGCGATCGCATCGCCGACATCAGCTTTCTCGGCCGCGGCTGCGCCATCTCGGTGGCCTCGGCGTCCATGCTGACCGAGCGTCTCAGGGGGGCCACCCTGGCCGAGGCCCATGCGCTTTTCGAGCGGGTCCACGCGGTGCTCACCGGCAAGAGCGACGAGGCCGAGGATCCCGGGCTCGGCGATCTGGCCGCCCTTGCGGGGGTGCGTCACTACCCCATGCGCGTGAAGTGCGCGACCCTGAGCTGGCACGCCCTCGAGGCGGCCTTGCAGGACGAGGCGCCGGAGCGCGTCAGCACCGAATAAAAAGGGCCTTGGGCCCCCGACTGAAAGCCGCTGATTCCGCCCCTATACTCCCGACCCGGTTCGGGGTCTCACCGCAGGGCCCTTTCACCGGCGACAGGGGAGGGTGCTCGTGGTAGAAATGGCGCACAATTTGGTTCGCCGATCGCAAGCGAGCGCTGGTGCTTTGGGGTGCAGGCGGAATTGAAGCCGACAGAACAAGGGGGGGCAGGCCCTTCGCAGGCGAGGCGCGGCTGCGCCTCGCCGTTCTTCAGCGCGCCCAGCTTGGCCTACCGCTGCCGCAACGACGGCCGCCGCACGGCCGAGACCCTGACCGGCGCGGTCGCAGAGATCAGCGGGTACCAGCCGAGCGACTTCAGCGCCGGGCGCATCCACTGGATCGACCTCGTCCACCCCGAAGACGCCCCCTGGGTCGGCGAACAGGTCCAGGAGGCCCTGCGCGAGAGACGTCCCTTCCAGCTCGAATACCGCATCCGCCGCCGCGACGGGTCCGAGCGCTGGGTATGGGAGCAGGGTCAGGGGGACCTCGACGGCGCCGACGAGCCGGCCGCCATCGAGGGCTTCATTGCCGATGTGACCGAGTACAAGCGTCAGGGGCAGGAGCTCGCGGCCGCCAACCAGCGCCTGGACGCGCATATGGACAATTCGCCGCTGGCGGTCGTCGAGCTCGATGCGGAGCTGCGCATCCGACGCTGGTCCGACTGTGCGACGGACGTCTTCGGCTGGACGGCGGCCGAGGTGCTCGGGCGTGGGATCGACGAGCTGGCCTGGGTCCATCGCGACGACGTGGAGGCGGTGCGCGAGGTCATGGCGGAAATGCTCGAGAGCAGGCGCTCGCGCAACCGCATCGTCAGCCGCAGCTATCGCAAGGGCGGCGGCGTGGTGCGCTGCGAGTGGTACAACTCTGCCATCTACGACACGGGCGGCCACCTGACCTCCATCCTTGCCCAGATCCTCGACGTCACCGAGCGCGGTCGCGCCGAGCAGGACCTGGCCCAGGCCAGACGCATGGCGGAGGAGCGCGCCGCCGAGCTGGACACCGTGCTGCAGGCCGCGCCGGTGGCGGTGTGGATCGCTTACGGGCCCGAGGCCCGAACCATCTGGGGCAACCGCACCGCGGCCGAGTGGCTGCGTCTGCCCTATGGCGCCGAGGCCTCGCTCACCGCCTTCGAGGGTGAGCGCCCGACCCACTTCCGGGTCTGCCAGAACGGGCGCGAGCTCAGCGGCGAGGAGCTGCCGGTGCAGCAGGCCGCCCGCGGCATCGAGGTGCGCAACTTCGAGGAGGAGATCGTCTTCTCCGACGGCAGTGTCCGCTACGGGCTCGGCAACGCGACCCCTTTGCTCGACAGCCAGGGCCAGCCGCGGGGTGCCGTCGCCGCCTTCGTCGACATCACCGAGCGCAAGCGCGCCGAGGCGGCGCTGCGGGCGAGCGAGGAGCGCCTGCGGTTGGCCTTCGAGGCGGCCCATCTGATCTCCTTCGAGTGGGACATCGAGCGCGACGAGGTGCGCCGCTCTGTCTCCACCAGCCCGGCCCTGGAACCGACCCCGGAGCAGGCACCCTGCCGTTTCGCCTCCGTGCTCGATGTGGTGCACCCGAATGACCGGGAGCGCTTCGCCGCCATTGTCCAGGCCGCCACGGAGCGTGAGGACGGCCGATACGAGAACGAGTTCCGGATCGTCAACCCCGACGGCAGCGTTTCCTGGCTGTTCGAGCGCGGCCGTGTGGAGCGCGATGCCCAAGGGCGGGCGCAGCGCCTCATCGGGCTCTCCCAGGACATCACCGAGCGCAAAGAGGGGGAGGAGGCCCTGCGCAAGAGCCAGGCGGATCTTAACCGCGCCCAGGCGGTTGGGCACATCGGAAGCTGGCGCCTGGACATCCGGCGCGACCAGCTGACCTGGTCGGCGGAGAACCACCGCATCTTCGCCATCCCGGAGGGCGCGCCGCCGATGAGCTATGCGGCCTTCCTTTCCGCCGTCCACCCGGACGATCGGCACTACGTGGACCGAATGTGGCAGGCCGCCCTGCGCGGCGAGCCCTACGACATCGAGCACCGGCTGGTGGTCGATGGCAAGGTCAAGTGGGTGCGCGAGCTCGCCGAGCTCGAGCGCGACGCCGACGGTGATCTGATCGGCGCCTTCGGCACCACCCAGGACATCACCGACCTCAAGGAGGCCCAGGAGCGTCTGCTGGATGCGGACCGGCGCAAGGACGAGTTCCTGGCGACCCTGGCTCATGAGCTGCGCAACCCGCTGGCCCCGATCCGCAACGCGGCCGAGATCCTCAAGCTCGTCGAGATGCCCGATGGCTCCGCGCGCGCCGCCAGGGACATGATCGAGCGCCAGGTCCAGTACATGGTGCGCCTGGTGGACGATCTGATGGACGTAAGCCGGATCACCCGCGGGAAGCTCCTGCTGCGCAGGGAGCGCGTGGAGCTCGGGGCCATCCTCAAGGAGGCCATCGAATCGGCGGGGCCGACGGTGGAGTCGGCGGGGCACGTGCTCACCTGGTCGCTGCCGCCAAGGCCTGTCTACCTGGACGCCGACCCGGTGCGTCTGGCCCAGATCTTCGTGAATCTGCTGGACAACGCCTGCAAGTACACGGAGGCGGGCGGCCGCATCGGCCTGGGTGCGGAGGTGGTGGGCGATGAGGCGGTGGTGAGGGTCACCGACACCGGCATCGGGGTGAGCTTGGAGGACCTGCCGCGCCTGTTCGACATGTTCGAGCAGGTGGGTCAGACCCCCGGCAAGGTGCGCAGTGGCCTAGGCATCGGGCTGTCGCTCGCCCGCGGCCTGGTGGAGATGCACGGGGGCGACATCGATGCCAGCAGCGAGGGCTCCGGCAAGGGGACCGAGTTCAGGGTGCGTCTGCCGATCCTCACGAGTGCGCCCGAGGCGGCAGCGCCGCCCACCGAACAACGCGAGGAGCCGAGGCCGTCGCAGGCGCGGCGCATCCTGGTGGTGGACGACAGCTCGGACGTGGCCGAGTCGCTCGCCGTCTATCTGCGCATGACCGGCAACGAGGTCGAGACGGCCCACGACGGCCTGAAGGCCATCGAAGCGGCGGAGCGCTTCGCCCCCGAGGTCGTGCTGCTCGATATCGGCATGCCGAACCTGGACGGCTACGACGCCTGCCGTGCCATACGCGCGCGCCCCTGGGGTGAGGCGATGGTGATCGTGGCGCTCTCCGGCTGGGGCCACGACGACGACCGGCGCCGCTCCAAGGAGGCGGGGTTCGACGCTCATCTGGTCAAGCCGGTCCATTTGGCGACCATCCAGCGGCTGCTGGTCGACCCGCGGGCCTTCCAGGGCTGATCGATCGGGCCCGGGTAACCGGCCCGCTACCCTTGCCCTCACGCCTTATCCTGCCCCAGGACCTCCACATCGCGTCCGAGCAGGTCCTGGATGTAGAGCATCTGGACCAGGACGATGGACACCACCGCCAGGGGGGTCGCCAGCAGCACCCCAATGGTCCCGAACAGGACCCCCAGCAGGAGCTGAGCCGCCAAGAGGACGGCGGGCGGCAGTGAAACGGCGCGCCTCTGGATCAGGGGGGTGATGAAGTTGCTCTCCAGAAACTGCACGATCGAGTAGACGACGAGCACGTAGACCGCCTTCAGCGGGTCCTCCATGAGCGCCAGCAGCAGGGCCGGGACCACGGACGCGATGGGCCCGATCAGGGGCACGAAGGAGAGCAGCCCGGCGATGAGCGCCAGGGTCGCCACCAGGGGCATGTCGATGATCCAGAGCCCGATGCCGGTGAGGATGGCGACCACGGTCATGGAAGCGAAGCGTCCCACCAGCCACCAGCGCAGGGCGTGACCGACCGCCTCCATGACCTGCTCCGCACGGGGTCTGGCCCCGGTCGGCATCAGCGCCATCAGGCTCCGCGCATAGAGGCGGGGCTCCCACGCCAGGTAGACGCCGATCATCACCACGAGCGCGGCGTTGACGACCGCGCCCAAGGTCGTCGAGAAGACGCCGGTGACCTGACCCAGCAGATCGCCGGCCCGGGTCACCATCTCCTCCGCATTTGGCGCATTGCGCATCAGGGCCTGGGCCCAGGACTGGGATGCGAGGGTGTCACGCAGTTGGGCCGCCGCCTGGGGGAGCTGCTCGACCAGTTGACTGACCTGGTCGCCGATCGCCGGCCCGGCAAAGATGAGAAACAGGGCAATCAGGGCGGTGATCAGGAGCAGCACCAGGATCAGTGCCGGCGTGTGCCCCAGGGGCAGATAGCGGCGCAGCAGGCGGGTGACGCCATCGAGCAGGACCGCGACCAGGATGGCGGCGAAGATGACCAGCAATACATGGGAGAGGCGCCAGGTGAAGAAACCCAGCGCCACCACGGCCCCGGACAGGACGGCCGCGATCAGCACGGCGCGCGCACAGCCGCCGGTGGTCGAGCTCACGGCCGGAACAATCGGGCGCGGTGGGCGGGGACGCCGCCGCATTCACGGCCCCTCGTCACGTCTGGCGACCTCACCGGTCCCGTCCCACCAGGGCCAGCATCAAGGCGCGCTGCAGTTCGGGCGACCGGGCGACGATGGCGCCGGCGAGGACGGCCGCCGCCGTCGTCGCATAGGGATGGCGGCGCAACGCCTCGGCGATGTTCCCGACATGGCCGCCCAGGCTCTGATCCAGCGCACCATAGAAGGCGCCCCCGGGCGGGCGCCGCGTCACGGCACGCAGTTGGGCCTTGGCCTCCGCGACCGTCAGTGGGTGATTCTGTGGGCGGCCCATGCGCATCCCGATCCGAGGATCAAGGTCAGGAGTCCGGTGATGAAGGCAGCTGCTGCCGGATCCATCGACTTGCTGAGGTAAAGGTAGAGACTCCAGAGACAGAGCCCCGCCCCGCCCGCGGCGAAGACCAGGGCCAGGGCGATCAGCCACAGCACCCAGCCGAAGCGGACGGTGGCTCGGCGCAGCTCCCTGCCTTCGGCCTCGAGAAGCTCGAGGGCGGCGATCAGCTGCTCTGCTGGCCTGCTCAGCGCCGGTTCCCGAGCTCGAAGAGCTTCGAGACCAGGAAGCCGATCCCGAAGGCGATCGCCATGCTGCCGACGGGGTGACTGCTGATGGTCGCCCCCAGCTCATCCACCGCCTCGCGGCCGCGGAGCTCGGCGCTGTCGGCGCGGCGCCGCAGCTCCTCCGCCCCTGCGCGCACGCGCTTGGCGGCGGACGCCTTGGCATCATCGAGCCGCTCGCCGCCGATGTCGCGCAGCATGTTGGTCATGGAGGCGACCTCCTTCTGGAGGCTGGCGAACTCATCGCGGATCTGCTTGAAGTCGATATTGGTATCGCGCTCGGTCATGGTTGTCTCTCCTGGTAGTGATCGGTCGTCATCTTGATCTCTTCGCCCCGGGGGCCCCGGCGGGGCGCGCGGCGTCGGAATGGGTCCAACCACTTACCAGCATCCTTCGTGCCACGCGATGATGTCGACCTGGGGAGCCGCTAGCCCCTGTCGTCACCCGCGCAGAAGGTGTATTTCAACCAGTTGACGGGGCAAGTGCACCGCCAGGGTGCCGAGACTGCCAACGGGAACTGACCGCCGGGGCCTTGTGACTGAAACCGGTGGCTTACCCGCGTCGCTCGCTCGGGTTGGCGGCCTTCGTGCATGGTGCTTCTGCCAGCCTTCAGGAAACGAGCCCCGACTGGCGGGCGTCGCCACCCCCCAAGGAGACCTAGATGCCGCTCCCCATCGAAGACTATGCGCTGATCGGAAACACCCGGACCGCCGCCCTGGTCGGACGCAACGGGTCCATCGACTGGCTCTGTCTCCCTCGTTTCGACGCCCCGGCCTGTTTCTGCGCCCTGCTCGGAACCCCGGACCACGGACGTTGGCAGATTGCCCCGACCGAGCCGGTCAGGCACAGCCGTCGAAGCTACCGTGAAGGCACCCTGGTACTCGACACCGAGATCGAGACCGAGAGTGGGGCCGTGCGAATCACCGATTTCATGCCGCTCTGGGAGGGGCGCTACGACCTCGTGCGCCTGGTGCAGGGTCTGCGCGGGCGGGTCCCGATGCGCGCCGAGATCACCATTCGGTTCGATTACGGGCGATCCGTCCCCTGGGTGAAGCGCGTCAGCGGGGGCATCGTCGCCCTCGCTGGACCCGATGCGCTGGAGCTGCGCAGCCAGATACCCCATGAGGGCGATGACTACGTCACCCGTGCCGACTTCGAGGTCGCGGCGGGGCAGAGCCATTCATTCGCGCTCACCTACTTCCCCTCCGAGCGCGCGCCGCCCTTGCCGATCGACCCCTATGCGGCCTGCGACCTGACCCAGCGGTGGTGGCGGGACTGGAGCGGGCGCTCGACCTATAGCGGGCGCTACGCCTCGGCGGTCGAGCGTTCCCTGATTACCCTCAAGGCGCTGACCTATGCGCCCACGGGGGGTATCGTCGCCGCGCCGACGACCTCCCTGCCTGAGTGTCTGGGCGGCTCACGTAACTGGGATTACCGCTACTGTTGGTTGCGCGATGCCACCTTCACGCTCTACGCCCTGCTCATCGCCGGTTATGTGGAGGAGGCACGGGCCTGGCGCGAATGGCTGCTGCGCGCGGCGGCGGGTCGCCCCCAGGATCTGCAGATCCTCTACGGCCTCTCCGGGGAGCGGCGCCTGAGCGAGCTCGAGCTCGGGTGGCTGCCGGGCTACGAGGGGTCCTTTCCCGTGCGCGTGGGCAATGCCGCCCACGCCCAGCGTCAGCTCGACGTCTACGGGGAGGTGTTCGACGCCCTGCACCTGGTGCGGCGTACCGCGCTGGAGCCGAGCGCCCAGGCCTGGGAGCTTCAGCGGGTGATCCTGGATTTCCTGGAGACCGCTTGGACCGAGCCCGACAACGGGATCTGGGAGGTCCGCGGGCCGCAGCGCCAATTCACCCACTCCAAGGTCATGGCCTGGGTCGCCTTCGACCGGGCCGTCAAGGCCGTGGACCGCTTCAGGCTGGAGGGGCCCAAGGCCCGCTGGGAGGCGCTGCGCGATCAGATTCACGAGGAGGTGTGCCGCCGCGGCTTCAATGCCGAGCGCCGGAGCTTCGTTCAGGAATACGACGGCCAGGCCCTGGACGCCAGCCTTCTGATGCTGCCTCTGGTCGGCTTTCTCCCCATCGGAGATGAGCGCGTGCTGGGTACACTGGATGCCGTGGCGCGGGACCTCACCCGCGACGGCTTCGTGATGCGTTATCTGCCCGACCAGGAGGTCGACGGTCTTCCGCCAGGGGAGGGCGCCTTTCTCCCCTGCTCCTTCTGGCTGGTGGACAATCTCGCGCTGGCGGGGCGGGTGCAGGAGGCCGAGCGTGTGTTCGATCGCCTCGTCGGTCTGTGCAACGACGTCGGGCTCATCTCCGAGGAGTACGAGCCTGCGAGCGGTCGGCTCCTCGGCAACTTCCCCCAGGCCTTCACCCATGTGGCGCTGATCAACAGCGCCCGCAATCTCACGCGCGGCGGCGGTCCCAGCGAGCACCGCGCCGAGCACGGAGAGGCGTCCCAGTCATCTCCAGAGTGACCCCGGCTGTCGCAGGGCGTCGTAGGTGATGAGCAAGCGCCGGTCTGGCATGCCGGTTGCGCCCTTACTGGAACCCGAGGCCCGGACGCCGCGGAGTCATGGCGTCCGGCAATCAAAGTGAGAGAGGCGACATCATGCTCAGAAGTCTCATCGAGCCCGATGGCTAAAGGCTATCCGCTGCTGACGGCGAGATCGGCCGCTGTCACGACTTCCTTTTCGACGACGAGAAATGGACGCTGCGCTATATGGTCGCTGAGACAGGCGGCTGGCTGCTGGGGCGCCAGATCCTTATCTCGGCGGCCTTTCTCGATCCGCCGGACTGGGAAGCGCGCCGATTTCCGGTGCGGCTCAGCCGTCAGCAGATCGAGGACAGCCCGCCGCTGGACAGCGACGCGCCCGTCTCACGTCGTTACGAGCGCACCTACTACGACTTTTTCGCGACCCCCTATTACTGGCTCGGCAACGGGCTCTGGGGCAACTACCCCTATCCGGGGATGATCGCACCGCCGCAGATCCAGCAGCCCACGCCCCCGCTGACCGAGGACGACCCTGAAGGAACTCATCTGCGCTCCGTGCGGGAGGTGAGGGGCTATCACGTGTCGGCCCAGGGCGAGGAGGTCGGCACCCTGGACGACTTCATCGTCGACGATCAGAGCTGGGCCCTGCGCTTCGTCGTGATCGACCGCTCCCTGCTGCCGTTCTCTAAGAAGGTCCTGGTGGCGACGGAATGGATCGAGGCCGTCGACTGGGCGGACCGGCTGGTGAAGATCGACATTCCCGCCGGGCGGGTCGAAGCGGCGCCGGAGTTCGATTCGCGCGAGCCCGTGAACGAGGCCCAGGAGACGGTGCTCTACGACTATTATGGCCGCCCGCGCGGGAGGGCGGGGTGAGGGTCGAGGTGGCGAGCAGGCGCCTCGCGGCCCCACCCCACCCGGTAGGTCGGGCTTAAGCCCGACCGCGACCCTTGTTTTTCCTTGGCCGCTGTCGGACTGAAGTCCGACCCACAAGCCGACCTGCCGGTGGATCTCAATAGGTGCGGTAATCGTCGCGGCGCGCCTCGCGCTCCTGCTCCTTCTGCTGCGAGTCGTAAATGGCGCCGCCCACGGCGCCCGCAGCGCCGCCGATCAGGGCGCCCTTGCCCGCATTCCCACTCAGGGAGCCGATGGCGGCACCGGTGGCGGCACCGCCGAGGGCGCCGGTCGTGGTCCGCGACGCGGTGGTGGTCCCGCAGGCGCCAAGACCGAGCGACAGGCCGATGACCGCCAGGGTGAGAGTCGTCTTCATCAGGAAATCCTCCACTCCGGTTTCAACTTGAGTTGCAGATAAAATGCACCCGGAAAGCGGCCCTTGTCAGATCCGCCGACGGGGCATGAACCGACATCGGCAACAACCATGCCGAGGGGCGCCAGGCCGGGGCGACGGCCAAGGGGCGAGGCGTCTGTCACAGATGAGGGATCCCATCCGGAACGCAAGATCATCGACCGGGGTCGCGCAGCGCCGTCGGCACGATGGCGGACCCGGCGCGCGGACCAGGGTGGGTGCCGCAGACGACGCCTGGCGCGCCGTCGCGAATTGGGAGCGGCTCAGTGGATCGCCTCGGCGCCCTCGCGCTGCAGCACCGCCAGTGTCTGCTCGTTGATGGTCATGTAGCCCGATCCCGTGTCGACCATGAGCTCGACGGGTCCATAACCGGAGATGGCGCCCGGCACGTAGAAGGTCGCGGCGGACTTCTCCTTCATCGCGACCCGGGTGTTGGAGTCCAGCGCGCTGAACGAGGGATCACCGCCCCGGCCGCCCATCGCGGATGCGCCGGCGGCGCCGCCGCTTGGCTGGGCCGATGCGATCTCGACGGTCCCCGGTTGCTCGATCTGCCCATAGTTCTCGACCGGCTCGGCGGCGAGCGCCGCGGCGCCGAGCGTCAGTGTCGCGATAAGAGCACCAGCGGTGGCCGCCGATATAGGGATTTCATGTCGAGTCCTTCCTCGGGGATGTTCAGCCTTGATGATCGGGAGCTGCCGGGGCCCGTTGCGCCCGGCTTCGGGATCGGCCAGGCATCTTCCGTGCCCGTGACGCGACTCGCGGGAGCAGGCAGGGATCGGTCGCACGAGTCGTTCGAAAGAGCCCGCCGCTTGCGCAGCCGCATCTCTTGGCGGCTGAAATCCACCAGAGCTTGCGCACTACCACCAGGCCAGTGGCAGGTCGCAGCGACTTCTGGAGTGGGCAGGACCTTGCGACGTCCGTCAGCGGCCGGGGAAGGGGCCTTGGCGGCTCCCAAGCTCGGTGCTGCTGGCCCCGACCCGCCACGGAGGGGGCCGGCGCAGCCTTGGCCTCCAGGTTGCTCTGCCATCGGGCGGGTCAGGGGTCTCAGATCGCCTATCCCAGGGAGGGACGACCGCCCCGCGACCCGGGGCCCGCTCCTTGGAGCGGGCAGTTCGGCTCAATTGAATTTGGAGACACGCCTATGAACAAGCAGCCGCTCATCCTGGCATTGGGAACCGCAATGGTGCTGGCCTCGGGACTCTATGGCCCCGTGGCCAGCGCACAGATCACCGAGCCGATTGGCGCCGCGGCCGCGAGCAGCGAGCTCACCGGCGAGGTGACGGTGGTCAACCCGGACACGCGCATGATGACCATCAAGACCCCGGAGGGCGTCTATGAGGTCCTTCATATCCCCGAGGGCGTCAGGGACCTCGACGACATCGATATCGGAGACGAGGTAAAGATCACCTCCACCGAGGCGGTGCTGGTCGATATCCATAAGGGGGTGGACGCCGGGCTGATCGGTTCCACCGCCACACGCACCGTCGAGCCCGCCGCCGATGAGCCGGCGGCCACGCGCACCGACAAGGTGACCCTGCGCGGACGGATCCTGAAGGTCGACAAGGAAAACTCCACGGTGACGGTTCAGGGATCCGACGGGCCTCTTACCCTGAAGGTCAGAGATCCAATGCTGCTCTCGGATCTCTCGGCGGGGGACGGCGTGGTCGTCCATTACACGCGGGTGGTGACCGGCGAGATCGAGGACTGACCCGGCGCTTTGAGGGCGCGAAACCCTTGCTCGCCGTCCCCCGGTCCGGGGGAAGGCTCAGGGTCAGGGATTACCGCCGGGAAGAAGGGATGCCCTGGGCCATCAGGCAGAGACGCGGCTGATCTGGCCGCACCAGGCGCCGTAGAAGAGGCTGCGGAAGGATTCGCCATCGAGTCGGATCAGGCGTTCGGGCTTGGGCGTCTCCAGATAGACCTCGGAGAGCTGGACCAGGGACTGCTCCAGATAGATGTCGGCGTCGCGCCCCTCGTGGATCGGCGGCAGCGCCCGCAGCGGCAGTCCGGGGAAGATCCGCTCGGCCTCCTCCGGGCTTGCGGCGCGGAAGCTGCGTCCGAACTCCGCCTCCAGGGCGGCAAGGTCGATCTCACGGTTCTTTGGGATCACCGCCAGCGCATACCCGTGCTCGTCTGCCAGCAGCAGGGTCTTTACCACCTGTGCCCGGCGAATGGCCTTCGACTCTCGTCCCGGGCGCGACCGGGCAAGATCCGGGTGAACCGTGACGTAAGGCACCCCGTTGCTGCGGAGCAGCGCGTCCAGACTCACGGAAGCATTCAACGTCGCCATCTGGTCTCCTCCGTTGCCCCCGCCTGATGGTTGTTCCGACGGGTGGCGCTTCTTCGTCTTGCTCCGTCGAGGCCGCTCGGCAGCGACCCGATCCGGAAGCTGGCTCCCATTTACTCGGTCCCCAATGTAGCCAGGCCGGGAAGGCCACAGAATCCGGTCGATTACCTAAGCACCTGACCAGCAGGCCTTCAGGACGGCCCAGACCCGGGACGCGTCGCTGGCCGGCCGCACCGCCAGGGTTTCCGTTCTTATCGGCACAAAAATTGCCTACATCCCTTTCGGTACCGATCCGTTCAGGCAATGGCAAGGAGGTGTTCCACATGAGCTCAAGCGCGTGGCGAGGTGCGGTCTTTGTTGCGGTCCTTGCCATACCGGCGGCTGTCGCCGCGGGCGAGGACGCCATGGCGAAAGGTAAGGCCCTCCACCAGCAGCATTGCCTGAGTTGCCACGACACCGGCGTCTACACACGCCCCGACCGGGTCATCCATAGCCTGGGTCAGCTGGAAGCACAGGTGGCGAGGTGCGCCGCCGGCCCTGCCTCGGTTGACTGGAACGGGGACCAGATTCAGGCGGTGACACAGTATTTGGACAAGTCTTTCTATGGCTTTTCAAACTAGTCGGGGTCGACGGCCGATTAAGGCTGCCGGGCGGCAGCGGAAGACGCCGCTGGGTTGTTGGTGTATTTCCACCAGCCACCGGGCTTAATAACCCGGCGACATGTCCAGGAGATTGCGCGGGTGCCCTGTCCCGGCTCATCGATCCCGGGTTGTGAGCCAGTGTCGTTGGCTCAAGGCCCTGCGAACCCACGGCCGTGCGACGATGATGGCGAGATCGGGCCCGCTCAGCTGGCTGCACCTGGCCTGGAATTCGCCGTTTGTCGAACCTCAACCCAGCTTGACGACACCGTGGACCAGACACGAGAGAGCAGGGGTCGCAGCCGCAGCCCCCTTTATCGCACCCTGTTGCTGATGGCCGGAGGAGGGGCGGCGCTTCTGATCGCCCTGTTGGCGCTCCTGGTGGGAACCTCCTGGCGGAGCGCAGACCGACTGGAGCCGCTCGACCATCATCTGGTTCAGTTCGAGCGCCTGGAACAGGAGTTCCGTCTGCTGATGGACCGGATGATCAATGGGAAGGACGTCGCCGCCAAGCGCAGCCTCGCCGAAAGCGCTCGCCTGATGCGCACACTGGCGGAGCAGGGCGGCCACTTCTCACCCGACACCGACCAGAGGCTGCATCAGGTCGCGGGCATCCTGAGTCCGGGCCCGGGTTCCCATCAAAACTCCCCCCAAGGGCAACCCGAGGGCCGCCTCGGCGACGACGAGAGAAGCCGTCTGATGCGGGCCCTGCAACTCCTCGGGACGACCTTTCGCGAGGAGGTGGCAGCCCAGCGCGGCATGCTCAAGGCCGTCAGTCGCGACAACGAGCGCGAGCTCAACACCGCGATCGCCGTCGCCACCATCCTGCCGATGCTCGCGGCCGGGGTCTGGATCCTCTTTCGCCGACGGGTGCTGCAGCCGCTCGATGACCTCAGCGGCGCCATTGGCCTGCTGGCGCGCAAGGACTTTCGTACCGTAGACTTTGCCCACATCGATCCCGTCATTCGGCCCGTGTTCATGCAGTACAACCGGATGGTGGGGCGCATGCAGGATCTGGAGTTGGCTCACGTCAAGCGTGAGGTTTCCCTGCGCCATGATCTGGAGCAGGCAACAGCGGCCCTGCTCAAGCAGCGCGAGGTCCTGGCACGTGCCGACCGGATGGCCGCCGCCGGCAACATGGTGGCGCGCATGGCCCATCGCCTGCGCAGCCCCTTGTCCGGGGTGGTGGTGACCCTGACCAACCTGCAAAGCGAGATCGACACCGACTCTCACCGCGAGCGTCTCTCCAAGTCGGTCGAGGCCCTGCGTCGAAGCTTCGATGAGCTCTCCGCCCTGGTGGCGGAGGTTCAGCAGGATCCGGAGCCACTGACACCGCTGGCGCTGCGCAATCTGGTCGACGAGCTCTTTCTGCTGGTTCGCTATCAGGCCGGGAACAGGAACCTGATGCTGAAGAACGAGGTGCCGGCGGACCTCGTCCTCGACCTACCCGAGGCCGGTGCCCGTCATGCGCTGATGAGCCTCCTCACCAACGCGATCGAGGCCCAGCGGGGCGTCGCCGAAAAATCCATCCAAGTCGCCGCCGAGGACCAGGTCGAGCGGGTTTCCATCGCGGTGATCGACAAGGGGCCGGGCTTCTCGGACGCTGAGCTGCAACGGGAGCAGAACGGGACGAGCGCCTGGAACCGGCCCATCGCCGGTCTGGGTCTGGGCATCGTCCGCCGCTTCGTGGACCATCTCGGGGGCGAGCTGGTGCTCGAAAACCCGGAAGCCGGCGGCGCTCGGGCGGTCGTGATCATTCCACGGGAGACCATCGGTGTCTGATTCGCTGCTGATCATCGAGGACGAGAAGCTCCTGGGCGAGGAGCTGGCCCGCTATTTCCGCAAGCAGGGGTGGACCGCCGAGCTGGCACTCGACCTGGCGCAGGCGCGACGCAAGCTGATCGACGAGGGCTTCGATCCGCTGGTCATACTCGCGGACATGACGCTACCGGACGGCAACTCCATGGACCTCATGGAGCAGGTGCGGCAACACGCCTACGCGGGCGAGTGGGTCCTGCTCACCGGTTACGGCGGCGTACCGGAGTCGGTGCGCGCCTTGCGCCTGGGCGCCTACGATTTTCTCGAGAAGCCCTGCAACCTGGAGCGGCTGGCCGCCATCCTCAACGGGGCGCGCCGCAGCGCCCGCGCCCAGCGGCAACTGCGTGATCAGCGCGAGGCCGGCAGTCGCCGTTTTCTGCCGGCCGCCTTCCTCGGGCGCAGCGAGACGGCGCAGCGGGTACGCCAGTTGCTGGGCCGTCTGGTGGAGGTCCCGTTCAGCGCCCTGATCATCACCGGGGAGACGGGCACGGGTAAGGGGCTGGTGGCGCGCATCCTCCATCACTCGGGTTCCCGTGCCGAGGGGCCGCTGATCGAGGTGAACTGCGCCGCACTCCCGCGGGATCTGCTGGAATCCGAGCTCTTCGGTCACGAGGCGGGGGCCTTCACCGGCGCCAAGGGCCGCCACCGCGGCTACCTGGAGCAGGCGGACGGCGGCACCCTGTTCCTCGATGAGATCGGCGAGATGAGCCTGGACCTGCAATCCAAGCTGCTCACGGCCATCGAGGATCGCACCCTGCGGCGCCTCGGCGGCGAGAAGGCCGTGCAGGTCAATGTCCAGGTGGTGGCGGCGAGTAATCGGGACATCGAGCGCCAGGTTCTCGAGGGTGGCTTTCGCAGTGACCTCTACCACCGCCTGAGCGTCTTTCGTCTCGATCTGCCCCCGTTGCGGGAGCGCCTGGGCGACCTCGAGGACCTGATGCCCATGATGATCGCGGAGCTCAATGCCGCGGCCGGGCGCCACGTCAAGGTGATCCCGGACGCGGTCTACAAGCAGTTGCGCGCCTACGACTGGCCAGGCAACGTGCGGGAGCTGCGCAATGTGGTGGAGCGCGCCGTGCTGCTCTCCGACGGTGACGTCTTCCCGGAGCAGTGGCTGCAGCTCGGCGGCATCGTCAGCCGTCCCCCCAGCACGCCCTCGATCGACGGCAACCGGCTGATCATCCCGCTCGACGGCTCCATGGCCCTGGACGAGATGGACAGCTATATCATCCAGACCGCCCTCGAGAAGAACGGCTACAACGTTACCGCCACCGCGCGGGCCCTCGGGACCACCCGCGAGACCCTGCGCTACCGGATCCAGAAGTACCAGTTGCGCACGGCGCCGAGCGAGGCGGCGGCCCAGGCGTCTCGCACCTTCTGAAGATCGCCGGGGCTCGACCCAGGGGTCGTTGAGCCGCGCGGCCTTCGGGGGGCGGTGGGCGGGGCTCTCGACGAGAGTTATTTTTGTTAGCAGGCGTTTGGCAATTGCGAGATGGACGGTTTTCGAGAGCTCATGGACGCGGTCGGGACGGGAATCGACGCAGTGGGCGTCTTGGTCGTGGTGATCGGAACCATCTATGCCACCGGCCGGTTCGTTTTCCGGCGCCATGAAACCGACAGCAACCCCTATCGGGTCTACCGTCAAAATATGGGGCGCGCCATCTTGTTGGGTCTCGAGTTTCTTGTCGCTGGCGACATCATTCGTACCGTGGTTGTCGCTCCGACCGTTCAGAACGTGTTGGTTTTAGGGATGATTGTCCTGATTCGGACCTTTCTGAGTCTGTCGTTGCAAGTGGAGCTTGAGGGCCGCTGGCCGTGGCAGCCTCCCCGTTCCCCAGCCGCTACTGGACAATGAAGACAGCGTCGTCTTCCTCGCCTCCTACCTCCAAGGCGGCGGACGACGACGCGATGAGCGCGCCGTCGTTTCGCTCAGGAAACTGAAGAGAAGACCGGTCATCTCGCGCTTGAGCCCCGCTTTCGGCGAAGCGCCCGCCAGGGCCCGGCTCACCCGAGGGCGACTTCGGCATCCTGATCGATTACCGCGGCAGGGCGGGGGCCCACCAAGAACATCATGACGGTGCGATTAGCCCATGTTCAGGGACCCGCCCGGCACCGGGTGCTCGGCAATCCGTCAGTAAACGTCTTCGACCGGCTTGGGCAGCCCGGCGAGCTTGCACAGCTCAACGATGGGGCCGGGGCGCACGGGGAAGAGTGAATACAGGAAGTCCCGGTACGCCTTTTGATCCTCGTAGTGCTCGCCGTGATGACGTCCAAGGGTCTCGACGAGGATCTTCATGTCCGGGTGGGTCTCGTGCTCGTCGAAATAGTCGCGGAAATATTGGATCAAGCCCCAGTGCGTCTCCGTCAGGTTGAGCCCATCCCGGTCTGCTGCGGCCGTGGCGAAACCCTCGGTCCAGTCGTTTCGATTCACCAGAAAGCCGTCTTCATCGGTTAACACCTTTTCCCGCTGTGTCGAATCCATCATGGTCGTTCTCCCGGTCGTGATTAGGTAGACGCGCGCCAAAGGACATTTCGTTTCGTTGATATGGACACCGTCGACCAGAAGCGCGGCAAGCCGGATGCCAGCGTCCGCAGTGGGCCTTTCTGGATCGACGCGAGCCTGGCATCCCTTGTTGCGGACCCGTGGTGCCGGGGCAAATCGCCCCTTCATTGGTGGAAAACCACCCGGGAACCCGGGCGGGGCCAGGTGGTCGGCCGGCTGCGGGTGGCGCGGGCGGCGGGTGGCATGGAGACTGCTGCATCCGCGTGCGAGGCGGCCAGCACCCCGAGATCATCGGCTGCTGTCCCGTGAGGGGATTCCGAAGCGCCTGAGATCCACTCAGGGCTCATCCGCGCTGGCGAGGCGCAAACAATCACTTCAGCGGTTGGAGGCTGGTTATGGGTGTCGAGGTCGGGGGCCTGCTGGGCCTCATCATCCTGGTCCTGGACGTCTGGGCCATCGTGCGGATCCTGAAGAGCGACGCCGGGACCGGCAGCAAGGTGCTGTGGGTCGTGGTGATCCTGTTACTGCCGGTGCTGGGGCTCATCCTCTGGATGATCTTCGGTCCCAAATAGGCGGGCCTCAGGCCGGTCAAGTCGGACCCTACGTCGGACTCTTCGGACTGTAAGTCGGACTTCAGTCCGACTCCCGGCATCCGCATCGGGCTGAAGCCCGATCTACGAGAGGAGAAGACCATGAACGAGATTCAGGAAGTGCCCGACATCTTCGATGGCGACGGTTTTCTGATCGACCCGGATATCTGGGATCGCGATCTCGCCCTCGGTATCGCCGCCCAGCTCGGGATCGATGGGATGGAGGAGTCTCACTGGGCCGTGATCGACTACCTGAGGGAGCACTACCTCACCAACGGCACCCTGCCCTGGGAGGGCAACATCTGCCGCGATCTCGATCTGGTGGAGGATTGCGTGCATCGGCTCTTCCATGGACCCATCGAGGCGTGGAAGATCGCCGGGCTGCCGGACCCTGGGGAGGAGGCGCGGACCTACATGCTCAATCAGGAGTCGCCCGATTGAGGCCGATTCAAGGCGGGTCCGCGGCGCCTCCCGCCCCCCCCGGTCGGCCGCGCCCCATCGCCCGTGACGATGCGCTGGGCCGTCGTGCGTCGTTGCGCGCCAGGAGGTGCCGCAGCAGCAGGGTCAGGCCGACGATGAACACCAGGGCGAGCGCCACCACCAGGAACCGCATGTGGTCCGCCTGACGCACCACCGACATGATGCCCTCGGCGAAGACGGCCATGGCCGCCACCCCCGGGATCATCCCCGCCAGGGTGCCGATCAGGAAGTCACGAAAGCTGATCCTGGAGGCGCCCGCGAACAGATTCACCACCGTGAAGGGCGCCACCGGGATGATACGCACCGTGATGATCGCCAGGACGCCGCTGCGGGCGAGGCGGTCGCTCCAGCGGTGGACGCTGCCGCCGGATAGCCGCTCGACGGTCGAGCGTCCCAGGTAATAGCCCAGCCCGTAGGTGACGGCCGCGGCCAGCAACGAGCCCCCCAGGGCATAGAGGGTGCCGGCGATGGGGCCGAAGGCCAATGCCGTCACCAGGATCAGCAGGGTCACGGGCACGGCGATGAGACTCCCCAGCACGAACAGTGCGGCGAGCAGCAAGGGGCCCCAGGGGCCGTGCAGCGCCGCCCGCAGGGAGTTGGCGAGTGTCTGGGGGTCGAGCCAGGCCCCCAGCGGAGTCCAGCGCCAGGCGGCGGCGAGCCCGAGCATCATCAGCACCAGCCCGACCCCCAGCCAGAGCCGGCGGCGCGCCTGGGGCAGCGCGCGTCGCCCCACGACCGCATCGCCGACGTCCAGAGTCCTCAATGGCCGATCCGGATCGATCAGCCGGTCGTCCGGAAGCTGGCGCTCCCACTCCGGATCGGTCTCCCCCGAGAGCGGAGCCAGGGTCCGGCCGTCGGAGCGCAGGGACTCGATCGCGGCGATCAGGCCATTCTCCCGCTCCTCGGCCCCCGCCACCCGTTGCCCATCCACGCCCAGGAACATCCCGAGTAGGCGCCGGCGCAGGCCAGCGATCGCCGCTCGTGCGCCCTCGTCCCGGGCGCTGACGCAGAGGTCGCATTCGGTGTCCAGGCCCATGGAGCGATTGCTCAGGTTGGACGAGCCGATGCGCAGCAACTGATCGTCCACGATCATGAGCTTGGCGTGGACCATGAGACAGCCGGTCTTGAGCTCGGGGATCGCGGGGTTGTAGATGCGCAGCCGGCCGTGGCGATTATCCTCGCGCAAGGCGCGGATCTTCTTGCCCCGGAGCACGTCCATGGTGTGCTGTTCGAGCCAGCCGCCGGTGTCCTTGGGCAGGATGATGACGACCTCGGGGCCGTGGCGGGCGCGCAGCCGCTCGCCGAGGGCATCACAGACCACGGCGGAGGTCAGGTACTGATTCTCGATGTAGATGAACCGCCTGGCCGTCGCGATCATATCCAGATAGAGCCGCTCGACCTCGCGCACCGCGCCCTGCCCGCCCCAGGGCGGAAAGGTGCGGGCGATGGCGCAGTCGTGGCCCAGCAGCAGCGGCACCACCTGATCCGGCCAGGGGTCCTCATCGGGCGGCCCGGCCGACTCGAGCTGCTCCCCGGTGGCGCGGCTCCAGCGGGCAAGGGCCAGGGCCTCCAGGGCCGCGGCGGCCGCGCCATCCACCAGCCACTGGATGTCGTGAAACGGCTGGTAGGGCTTGCCGTCGGCATCGATGCGGCGGGGATCAACGGCCAGGTGCTCGAAGCTGTCCCAGCGCCATTTGCTGAGGTCGATACCGCCGCAGAAGGCGATGGTCCCGTCGACGATGACCATCTTCTGGTGATGGCTGGCGGCAATCGGATGGGTCTCATCCTCCACGAAGTGCAGCCGCGGGTGCTTGTCCCAGGGCGTCTCGCCAAAGAACAACGGCTCGCGCTCCAGGGTGTAGATGGGCGCGTAGTTCCATAGCAGGATGTGGACCTCGAGGCGCGGATTGGCCTCGAGCGCCGCCACCAGAAGCTCCGCGAGCCGGGTCGGCAGGCCGTCGCCCGGATCCTCCCGGACCAGCTCGACCTGACTGTGGATGTCCCAGGCGAGGATCAGGATGCGCCGCCGGGCGGCGATGATCGCCCGTCGCACCGCCGAGAAGTAGGCCTCGCCGTCGACCAGCACGGCCACGCGCTTGGCGCGGGCGACGCGCCAGCAGTTGCGCCCCTCTTTGAATCGAAAACGTTGCATTGGACTTACCGCTGGAAGGATCCGGGTCTTTACTCTGAGCGCTGATCCCCTGGGTCTGGTCCGGTGCAGAGGCGCCGGTGATCTGCCCCAGGGTCTGGTCGTCATCGACCTCGCGATACAGGTCCGGATCATAGGCCTGAAGCCTGCTCGTCGGGCCTGTCGGAGCGCGGATCTCTGACCACCCACTCGACGGTTCCGAGGCCCTTCCCCTGGGCGTCGAAGACCTTCATGCGCTCGGCGCCCGGGTGATCTCGAGCTTGGCCTTGGGCACTGGGTTTCAGTGGCCCGGGGTCGGGCATGGACGAGGGGTTCAGGAAGTCTCTGCCGTCAACGAACCCATGGGGGCTGGTCTCCCACCGGGGGTTCAAGCCTCGTCGGTGGAAATCCCGCCCAGGCGGTTCTTTTGCCCCTGCCGCGGCAGGAGTCCGCGCAGACGGGAGTAGGGACTTCGCCTGCGGAGCTGCATGCGTCGAGGGCCTCCCGATGTCATCGGGCGGCGGGCGCGGGCGACGCCGGATCGATCGTCACCTCCAGCAGGCCCTCTCCGCGCATGAGCGAGAGCACCAGGGTCTTGTCGGACTCGGAGCGCCCGACCAGCCAGGCCAGGCGCTCGGGCGAATGCAGGGGCAGACCGTTGAGCTGATACAGCAGGTCACCGACTTTGAGCCCGCCGCGCTCCGCCGGCCCTGCCGCAGCCAGGGCCACGACCTCGACCCCATAGGCGAGTCCCCGCTCATCGAGCCTGGGCTTTTCCACCTCCTGCACCCGCAGGCCCAGACGCGACGCGAGGGGGTCGGCGTCCTTGGCAACCGCAAATTCGGCCGCGACCGGGTCGGTCGCGCCCAGGAGCATGATCAGCGCGACCAACGGCCGCAGCGCCAGGTTTTCGCTCTGCATGGCTGCCTCCAGCCAGATCGGTTTGGCTTGTGCCCGACAACTGAGGCAACGAAGATGCCAGCTTGTCGCGGAGGGCCACGCCCTGGCGCGGTTCCTGCGACTTGCGGATGTCCGATCCTGGAGGTCTCGAGCCCCTGATGCGTCACACCAAGCAGCCCGTCTCGATCCTGCCCTTTCGCGGCTTCGGCAGTGACCAGGCCGTGTGTGTCAGCGCCCAGGTGGTGTTCGGGCGCCGGAAGAATCTGCGCACGCCACGGGGCCGCGATGAGCGCGAGCGCCTGTGGCGGCGCCTGCGCCACGCCTTCGCCCTGGCCATCAGCCGGCGCGTCCCCAACGCCAGCGTGCGCATCCACTGCGGCGGCGCCGTGCACGAGGTGCAGGCCGACTCCCACGGCTATCTGTCGACCTGCATGCAGCTTCCGGCACCCCAGGTCTCGGCCCTGTGGCGCGAATATCTGGTGGAGCTGCTGGAGCCCGAGGCGGAGGAGGCGGTCTCGGGCCGCGGCGAGATCCTGGTCGCCACGCCCTCGGCGCGTCGGGTCATCGTCAGCGATATCGACGACACCGTGGTCTTCACCGGGGTGTCGAACAAGCTGAAGATGCTGTGGCGCCTCTTTGCCCACGACGCCCAGGACCGGGTGCCGTTTCCCGGGGTGGCTCCGCTCTACCGGGGGCTCTTCGCGGGCCCCGGCGGGGAGGAGCGCAACCCGCTGATCTACCTCTCGCGCAGCCCCTGGAGCATCTATCCGACCCTGGAGGAGTTCTTCCAGCTCCATGAGATACCGGCGGGACCGGTGTTGCAGCTTCGCGACTGGGGCATCAACCTTCGGCATCCCTATCCGCGCCGCGCCCGGACCCACAAGCGGGACGTGCTGGAGCGCGTGATCGCGGTTTTCCCCGAGGATCTGCCGCTGGTCCTCCTGGGCGACAGCGGCCAGCGCGATCCCGAGCTCTATACCGCCCTGGCCCGCCGCTATCCCGGGCGGGTGGCCGCCATCTATATCCGCGACCTGCGCCTCAAGGGCGAGCGCACCACCGAGCTCGCCCGCCTGCAGGGGGAGATGGCCCTGGCGGGGATCCCGCTGGTGTTCGCGGCGACCTCCCAGGAGATGGCCCTGGACCTGGCCGCACGCGGCTGGATCGGGCCCGCCGACCTCGAGCAGGTGCACCAGAGCCTGGTGCACGACGAGCCATAAGGCGTCGCTCTGGCGACGGATCCAGCTCATATCCCGGGAGGGGGAGGCGGAATAGGGGTCGGTGAGGGCTCGCCGGCAGTATTCGAGCGAGCGGCCCGGTTTTACCCCTCCTAACCTCCTGCACGGGGTGAGGGACAGGTCCCCCTCCAGAGGGAAGGCCGGGTTGGGGGTGAGGGCTCGCCGGCAGTACTGCGGCGGCGGGCGAGGTTCTACCCCCCGCGCGGTATTGTCGTCCACAAAAGCCGGTTGAAATCACGCGAAAAATATGCGACTTCTTGCAGCTTCAGAGGCGCCCCGGGAATAGACGAGGCGCGCAGGCGGCCCGACGAGCGGTAACCTCGGGCCATCCTAGGGGCAACATCCGGGGTAGAGGCCAAGTCGCGACGATGCAGGGGCAGGGACAAGGATCCGGCAGCGCGCGCAAGCTCACCAACAGCCAGCTCAGCGAGCGCCTCGACGAGCTGATTGCCACCATGGGCGACGCACCGCACCGCGACGCGCAGCGGGACCTGCTGCTCGACCTGCAGGTCCACCAGATCGAGCTCGAGATGCAGAGCCGGGAGCTGCGCGAGGCGCAACGAGAGCTCGAGCTCTCCCGCGACCGCTATGCGCGGCTCTTTGACTTCGCCCCCGTCGGTTACGCGTTGTTCGACCGGCAAGGGCGCATCCGCGACATCAATCTGACCGGCGCGCGCCTGCTGGGTCGGGTGCGTTCCCGGCTGGTGGAAGCCCCCTTCACCGCATTCCTCGACCCCGGCGACATGGACGGCTTCCTGTCTCATTTGGAGGACATCCTCAAGTCCCCGGACTCCTCGACGGCCCCGGTGCGGCTGACCGTGCGGCTGCGCGCCCCCAACGGCGCGCGCATCCTGCGGCTGCTCTCGAGCGCCCGCTCCGGCGACCAGGGGCCTGAGTGCTTCTCCGCCCTGGTGGACATCACCTCCCAGGAGGAGGCGAAGGCGCGGGAGCGCGACAGCGATCAGTTGCGCCAGGCGGTGCTCGACGCCCTGCCGGCCCAGGTCGCGGTGCTGGATGGTCAGGGCCGCATCATTGCCGTCAACGCCGCCTGGCGTCGCTTTGCCGCGGAGAACTTGGCCTCCGGGGAGCTACAGGCCGGAATCGGCCTCGATTATCTCGCCGCGTGCGCGGGGCCGGGCTGGGAAGGCGCCGAGGAGGCCCGCTGCATGGCCGACGGCATCGCCGCCGTGTTGGCCGGAACCAGCGCGGCGTTCAGTCAGGAGTACCCCTGCCACGCCCCGGATCGAAAGCGCTGGTTCACCTGCACCGCGGTCCCCGTGGGCGGTGGCTTGCAGGGCGCGGTGGTCGTGCACATCGACATCTCATCGCGCGTCGTCGCCGAGGATGAGGCGCGGCGCTCGCGCGACACCGCGGCCCAGGCCGCCCGTGTCAACGCGGTCGGCATCCTGGCCGCATCGCTCATCCACGAGCTCACCCAGCCGCTCAGCGCCGCCGGCTTCTTTGGCGGCACCGCCCTGACGATGGTCGGGCAGGGCCGCCTGGAGCGCGGCGAGCTTCAGCGCGTCCTCTCCGGGATCGACGCCCAGATCAGGCGCGCGGCGTCGATTCTGCAGCGCCTGCGCGAGTTCCTTAGGCGGCGCGAGATGTTGATGGAGCCGGTAGCGGTTGAGTCGGTGATCACCGGGGCCGCCGCGCTGTGCCGTTGGTATGCGAGCGATAAGAAGGTAGAGTTGCGCCTTGCCGAGGCGCCGGCCGCCGGCCTGCTGGTGCGGGCCGACGCGCTGCAGCTCGAGCAGGTGGTAGTCAACCTGATCTGCAACGCGGTGCAGGCCATCGATGAGGCGGGCCTGGAGCGCCGGGAGGTCGCGGTGGGCATCGAGCGGCGCCCACAGGAGGTTGAGGTTACGGTCGCCGACACCGGCCCGGGCCTGCCCGCGGATGCCTGCAACGAGCTCTTCGACATCTTCACGTCCAGCAAGGATGTGGGGCTGGGGATGGGGCTTGCCATCAGCCGCGACATCGTCGAGGCCCATGGGGGCAAGCTGTGGGCCGATCCCCCGTCGGGCGCCGGCGCGGTCTTCCATTTCACGCTGCCGCTCAAGAGCGAGGACCAATAGGGGTGATCCCAGGACAGACGGTTTTTCTGGTCGATGACGACGACGCGCTGCGCGAATCCCTGGCCCTGTTGCTCACCGGGGCGGGGTTCCAGGTCAGGGCCTTCCAATCGGGCCACTCCTTCCTCGACAGCTATTCGGAGAACGAGCCCGGCTGCCTGGTGCTCGATCTGCGCATGCCTGACATGAACGGGCTCGAGCTCCAGGAGGCCCTGCTGCGCCGCGGATTCGCGCCCCCGATCATCTTCCTGTCCGGCTACGGCGACGTCCCGGCCACGGTGCGCGCCATCAAGGGCGGGGCGACCGATTTCCTCGAGAAGCCGGTGGAAAACAGCTTCCTGATCGAGCGCATCCGCCAGGCGCTGGAGGAGGACCGCAAGCAGCGCGCCGCCGCCGCCGATGAGCGCCTGATCCAGGACCTCTATTCGAACCTCACCGCGCGCGAGCGCGAGGTCATGCTTTTCGCCACCAAGGGCTTCGCCAACAAGGAGATCGCCGAGCATCTGGGGATCAGCCCCCGGACGGTGGAGAATCACCGCGCCCGGGTGATGGAAAAGATGCAGGCCGGAAACATCGCCGAGCTCTGCCACATGGCCGCCGTCTGCCTCTTCTCGCGACCCGAGCGCACCCCCTGATCCGCCCGACCCCGGTCGCGCATCCCTGTCGATTGCGCTTCAGTCCACGCGATCTCGCCCGACCCCGTCGACTGGCCTTCAGCTCAACGCGACCTCGCCGGTCGACCCAGGCCCCGCTGTCCGGCTGAAGCCGGACCTACGGGCCACACGATCACCGTGCCCGCCGATCCCTGTCGGTTGGGCTTCAGCCCGACAGGACCTCGCAGGCGTCCCCGGCACCGGAAGTCCGGCTAGAGCCGGACTTCCGGGCCACACGATCACCGCGCCCGCCGATCCCTGTCGATTTGTCTTCAGCCCGACAGGACCTCGCAGGCGACCCTGGCACCGGAAGTCCGGCTGCAGCCGGACCTACAGCCCAGTGCGATCTCGCGGGCGACCCCCGCCCCAGCGACCGGCTAAGGCCCAACCAGCGAGGACCTTTCCAGTGAAGCGGTTTCAGAGGAAAATCTCCTACGCGCCTGTCGCACGGTCGTTATCTTCGCCAACACGACTCCTCAAAATTCGATCAGCAGCACTTTAGGGTAATCCTACGGATTCGACCGGGACGGTCTATTCATTAAGCTCTTTTTCCATTGGCGCGGCGCCGGTTGCAGCATCCAGGCCGGGGCCGCGCATCGCTCGACCTGATCTACTGAGACGGAGGGTGAACGATGCGACCGACGAGCCGCCGACGTGAGGCTCCCATGACCCTGCTCAACCTGGATGAAGGCATGATCAGCCGCGCGAGCACGCTCTATCGAAGACAGGCGGCCGTGGAGGCGGCCTGGCTCTCGAGCCAATCTGGCGGCGGTCTTCGCTGGCCGACCTTGATGGAGCAGCGCGAGCGCCGGATTCGCGAGGCCGCCTATCTTCGGGCGGAGCGCCGGGGCTTCGTCCCTGGTCATGATCTGGATGACTGGCTGGATGCGGAGCAGGAGATCGACAGGGCCTCGCGGCCGCTGCCCTGGGGCTGAAAGACTGTGGCGGAGAGAGAGTAGAGGACCGGAGGCCAGGACCTGCGTCACCCGGGCGGAGCGCCCCTGAGGATCCCATCGACGGGAAGGCCGCCGAGTAGGCGGACAATCGTGACCGGCTGTAAGACCTCTACCGCACGGATGCGGGGTGCGGGAAGGACTCGGTAGGGAGACGGGCGGGTGGATGGATTCACTCGGCAGGGATTGCCGTTCCCTCCCCTTGGCGCCCCTTCGTGGGCCTCAAGGGGAGACCCGAATTGAAAGCAAAGGACGGTGCAAAGGCCGTCGCAGACGAACAACGAGGATTTCAGAGGAGCCGAATGATGGAGCACCGATTGGGTCGCCGTGTCTCGCTCAATATTCCAGCCAGATTGCGCTTCCAGGACGGCACCATGGGCTTCGGGATGACCCTGAATGTCAGTCAGGGCGGGATTTACGTGCGCACCGCGGCCCCCTGGCGCCGGGGCTGCGTCGATGTGCGCATGACGGTTCCCACGCCTTTCGGTGAGAGCACCATCCTGATCCAGGGCCTGATCGTTCACGCGGGCGCGGGAGGCATCGGGCTCATGTTTCGCCGACTCGATGAGCGCACCCAGGCGGTGGTCTCCTGGCTGCTGAGCGATGACTGCCCGCGGGCACGCGAGCCGTTGGAACCCGCGCCGCTGCGGCGTCCGACAGCCGTGGGTGCTAGACCCCTGTCACGGGCGTGATTCAAAAGGGAACGACCGCCTGCGGAGCGATCGCTCGGTCGCGGTGCCCCAGTCCTAGCGGGGCTAAGCGCACCCGAGGCGCGGCCAAAGCCGAACAAGGCTTGCCATGAGAGGCCCGTCCGTGGGGTCAGACACTCGCACTGCGTTTTCGTGTCTGTACCTTGTTCTCCAACGTGACCAAGCGACTTCCGGCCCGTAAGGGCCGGTTTCTTTTTGTTCCGAGGGCCCGCTCGATTCCCCGATTCCCCGATACCCAGACCGAAGCCCTTGCCCTCGGCCCATGCAGACCGTGGAACTCCACGCCCGGCTTGGCATACACTCGGACCCCATAGCTGATCCACTGGTCTCCGCGTCGCGGTCACCCCATAGCGGCCCGCCAGGCGCGGTGACCCACCCAGGTATCCACTCAGTGGTGAAGAAGACGGCCTCCGCGCCGCGCAAATCGGGGGGACGGCGGGCCTCGGGGTCTGCCGTGCCGGCCCCCGGCCGGCGACCCCTGTCACTGGTCGGTGTGGGCGCTTCCGCCGGGGCGCTTGAGGCCTTCAAGCACCTGCTCCAGCAACTTCCGACCGACACCGGCATGGCCTTCATCCTGGTGCAGCATCTGGACCCGCACCGCGAGAGCCTGCTGGTCGATATCCTGGCGCGTCAGACCGAGATGCCGGTGCTGGAGGCGACCGACGCCAGCCGGGTCGAGCCCGACCATGTCTATGTGACACGGCCAGACCGAAACCTGGGGGTCCTCCACGGCCAGCTCCAGCTCCTGAAGCCGCCCGCCGAAGAGGGGCGCATGCGCCTGCCCGTGGATTTCATGCTGTGCTCGCTGGCCCGTGAGGCCGGTGCCGCGGCAATCGGGATCGTCCTCTCGGGCACCGCCTCCGACGGTACCCAGGGGCTCAGGGCGATCAAGGCGGCCGGTGGCCTCACCTTCGCCCAGGACGCGCCCCTCGACGCCGTCAGGATCGAGGACTTCATCCTGCCGGAGGACCTCGACTTCGTTCATCAGACGGTGCTGCCGACGGTCCTGAACGCGGGGCGCTGGCTCGGTGACTTTCGATTTCGCCATCTCCGCACCGGCGAGCCCATCGACGTGCATTGGAATATGGTACGCATCGACGACCCGGAGACCGGCCGCCCGCTTCGGCTCGCCACCGTCACCCGCGACGTCCGCGTTGAGAAGTCGGCCGAGCGGGCGCTGCATGAAGGCCAATCGGCGCAAGGACGAGTTCCTCACCGTGCTTGGCCACGAGCTGCGCAACCCCATGTCCCCCGTTCGCAACGCGGTGGACATACTGCACATGCTCAAGATCAGCGATGACCCGCGGGCCCATTGGGCGCTGCAGGTCCTGGATCGCCAGACTGCCAACATGAGCCGGCTGTTGGACGACCTGCTCGATGTCTCGCGCATCGTCCGCGGTAAGCTCACGCTGGAGCGGGTCAGGGTCGAGCTGCGCGAGGTCTTGAGGGAGGCGGCGGAGGGCGTGCGCCCCCTGGTCCAGGAGCGGGCCCAGCGCCTTGATGTGGAGCTGCCGGCCCCTGGGGTGGCGGTGGACGGAGACCATTTGCGGCTCTCGCAGATCCTTCTCAATCTGCTGCTCAACGCCGCCAACTACACCCAGGAAGGGGGGCAGATCAGCCTCACCGCCGGGGGCGACGGGGACCAGGCGATCATCCGCGTGAGCGACAACGGGCCCGGCATCCCACCGGACCGGCTCGAGGAGCTGTTCACCCCTTTCTCCCAGGGGGAGCAGGATGGCCGTGCCTCGCCCGGCGGTCTGGGTCTGGGGCTCACCATCTCCAGGCGCCTGGCGGAGCTGCACGGCGGCGAGCTTCAGGCGAGCAGCGCCTGGCCGGCGCCCGGGTCGACCTTCACGCTGAAGTTGCCGCGCCTGGCCGAGGGGGAGAGCCAGGCGGAGGCATCGCACGGGCCGGAGCCGGGCGGCGAGACCCCGGCACTGCGCATCCTGGTGGTGGACGACAACGCCGACGTCGCCGGAGCGCTCGCCATGCTGCTCGGGGTGCTCGGCTGCCAGGTGCAGAACGCGGGCTCCGGCGCCGAGGCACTGGAGGTGGCCCAGCGGCAGCGTCCGCGGGTGGCGCTGATCGATATCGGTCTGCCCGACATGGACGGCCTGGAGCTGGCGCGTTGGCTGCGCGAGCTCTTCCCCGAGCGCGACCGGCTAACCCTGGTGGCGGTCACCGGCTATGGTCACGACGAGGCCCGGCAGCGCTCCTTCGCGGCGGGCTTCGATGAGCATCTGTCCAAGCCCGTCAATCGGGAGACCCTGCAGGCGCTCCTCGCGGGCCTCACCTGGTGATGCGCCGGGGTAGCGTCGCCCCCGGGTGAGGGCGAACTGCACCTCGAGCACGGTTCAACTAAGCGGGGTATCGCACGAATGCCAAGAACTTGAGGCGCCGTGCGGCACCCATCGATTCACTGACAGCGGGGGGTCATCCGTGGACAACGAGAGTGGTGAGCGGCGGCGGCCCATCGAGGCCTATCACAACGAGGCCTTCCTAAACAGCCCGAACGCCCGGGCGCTGCGCATCCTCTCGGAGTATCTGGAGCCCCAGAGCCGCTTCGAGCGCTACAAGCTCGATGACACCATCGTGTTCATGGGCAGCGCCAGGACCATTTCCCGGGAACAGGCCGAGCAGGAGCTGCGCGCGGCCGAGGGTGGTAGCGGTGATCTCGAGCAGGCGCGCCGGCGTCTGCAGCTCTCCCAGTACTACGAGGACGCGCGCGATCTTGCTGCCCGCCTCACCCATTGGTCCAAGGGGCTCGACGACCCGGAGCGGCGCTTCGTGGTGTGTACCGGCGGCGGGCCCGGCATCATGGAGGCGGCCAACCGCGGGGCCTCCGAGGCCAAGGGCGTGAACGTGGGACTGACCATCTCGATCCCCGCCGAGGAATTCGACAACACCTACGTCACGCGCGGCCTGTCCTTCCATTTCCATTACTTCTTCATGCGCAAGTTCTGGTTCGCATATCTGGCCAAGGCCCTCATCGTCTTTCCGGGCGGCTTCGGCACCCTGGACGAGCTGTTCGAGATCCTGACCCTGCTGCAGACGCGCAAGATCCGCAAGCACCTGCCCATGGTCCTGTTCGGGACCCGTTACTGGAAGGAGATCATCGACTTCGATGCCCTGATCCACCACGGTATGATCGATGCCGCGGATCTGGGGATCTTTCATCGGACCGATTCGGTCGACGACGCCTTCCAGTTCATCACCAGCCGTCTGACCGAGCACGCCCTCGACGAGCGCGGTGCCATCCTGTGAGCTCCCGAACCGGGCGGTAGCTCATGGCGGCATAGTTCCTGCGTGTCTTTGGAGCGCGGCCTGAGCAGGGCCCCGGCGGCACCGGCTGGTGTCGCACCAGTTTCGGCACACCTGGCGGAGAGACCTATGGACTGCAGATCGCGGCTGAACGGACGGATGACACCCTGCCCGGCCTGCGTGCTCGGCACGGGCCTGCTCCTGGCGCTCCTGGGTGTATCCGCCCCGGCCCAGGACAAGGCGACGACGGTCTACGAGCACGTGGACGCTCAGGGCAACGTCACCTTCTCCTCCGAGCCGATGAAGGCCGGTCCGGGGGAGAAGCTGGAGACCATCAAGATCCAGCCCAGCGTGTCAGAGGCCGAGCGCGCGGCGGCCGAGGAGCGGCTTCGGGAGCTTCAGCGGGCGGCCGCGTCCCTGGGTGAGCCCGAGGTGGGTGCGGGCGCGGGTGAGACCGATTCAGTGGACCAGGCCCAGGAGGACCTGCGGCGTGCCCGGGAGGCGCTGGAAGAGGCCAAGGAGAAGACCGTGGACGACTGGCAATACCTCGTTCGCGGCGGTCGGGTCCTCAAGCAGAGCTATCTGGACCGGGTCGAGGCGGCCGAGCAGAAGGTCGAGGCCGCCCAGGAGGCCCTGCGTCAGGCGCGGCGCGACGCGCCCTGACCCTGAGCCAAAGGCGACGTGTCATGAGCCCGAGAACATCCCTGGTCACGCCAAGGCCGCGTGGTCCCTTCCAGCCGGTGGTCGAGCGGATCAGGGCGCGGCACGCGCTCTTGTTGACGGCGTGGCGTGAGCTCTTCGCGATCTTGGGATGAGCGCTGATACCGACAAGCCGGCGAGCCAGCCCCTCTGGCCGCAGAGCCCCGACGGCCGGGCGGTGGCGCTGGAGGAGGGGGCGACGGGGCAGTCCCTCGACAGGCCGGGGCAAACGGGGTGGGAGGAGCCCCGGCTCCCCGAGCTGGAGCCCTTCGTGCAGGCGATGCCTGAGCCTGTTGCCCGATGAGCCCGAGGACGGCCGGGCGCGGACCGGCCGCTTGCTGTTCGTGCTCGGGGCGGCCGACCGCTTCTGGGACCTCAAGGGGCTCGACGACGGGCGTTTCGGCGCTTATTCGGAGAGCCTGCTGCGGTGCTTCGGGATGTCGCCGTCCCAGGCCGCGACCCTCAGCGCCGCGCTGCCGCAGCTCACGGGCGACCCGCTCGCGCTGAGCGCCATGATCCAGGGCGGGGATGCCCTTCAGGACTGGATCCGGAGCCGCGATCCGAACGTGGCGATGCGCCTCACCCAGCTCATCGCCGAGTGGCGGCGCGCCTGAGGTCCTGTGGTCGCCAGTCATCCATGGGAGACGGCCGAGCCGGGCATTCTCCTTCAGATCTGCCTGAAGAGGCCCTGCACCGGCGCCTCGAGGTGTGCGGCGATTCGGTCACGGGCGAGGTCGCAGAGGCCGCACTGGCGGCAAGCGGTGCCCTCATAACCCTCGAGTGGCAGCTCTTCGAGCAGGCGGCGCCCAAACTCGGCGCTCAGATCGCGATCGGTGGGGCGGCTCGCGAGGATGGCTTCGGCCTCTGCGCCGAAGCGGGCGATAAAATCCTCCATCTCCCGGCAATGCTCCCGCTGACCGGCGGCAATGATTAGGCCGTTGAGGCAGTCGACGAAGGACCGGTTGCGACGGTCGGCCTCCGCATTGCCGGTCTGATAGCGGCTCTTCCAGCGCAAGGTGTGCATCATGGCCCCGGCTCGTCGCTAACGCGGGACGCCGACCTCGGGTTGCGCGGGGTCTTCAACCCCTTCGGTCGCGGTTTGAGGTCCCGGACATGCGGCGCGGGCACCCTGATCCACTGAAGCCGCCAGGTGCGGACTTCAATCGGGCCCTATCCAAGCGCGGCGCCGGGTATGATCCGGCACGGCACCCTGCATCGGACCGGCAAAGATCCGGGCAATCCGGTGCTGGGCGGCCGCAACCAGCGAGACGCCTTCCGCCTCGCCGTTCATCCGCCAGTCCCAGGGCAGGGTCCTGGCGCGCCGATAGCTGGACCAGAGCCCGGAGATCAGGATATCGATGGGGTCGCCTTCTCCCTCACGCGGCGCCGGGCGGCCTGATCCCACCGGGGATCGCGGGGGGACGGCCTCCGCGTGGTCGCGTCGAATGATGGTCAATGGCTCCGACATCACGCCCTCCTGTTTTGTTGGGGTGCGGGCCTCGAGCGCCGATGATCGCCGCCGTCGGCTCAGCGAGCGGCAACTCCCCGGCCGCGCGGGTTTGATGAGAATTGCTCAGGATTTACCCCCGACCAGCCAGTGGGTGATCTGTGCCACGTGCCGCCCCTGGAAGCGGGCGATGGCGAGCTCGTTCTCCGAGGGCTGGCGGCTTCCATCACTGTCCGCCAGGGTCGATGCGCCGTAGGGGCTGCCGCCGCTGATCTCGTCCATGTTCAGCAGCCCTTTACAGGAGTAGGGGACACCCACGATCACCATCCCTTGATGCAGCAGATTGGAGTGGAAGGACGTGATGGTGGTTTCGTGCCCGCCGTGCTGGGTGGCCGTGGAGGTGAAGACGCTGCCCACCTTGCCGATCAGGCCCCCGTCCATCCACAGTCTTCCCGTCTGATCGAGGAAGGTGCGCATCTGGCCGCACATGTTGCCGAAGCGGGTAGGGGTGCCGAAGATGATGCCGTCGTAGTCGAGCAGATCCTCGACCTCCGCCACCGGGGCCTCCTGATCCAGCTTAGCCCCCGCCTTGCGCGCCACATCCTCGGGCATGGTCTCGGGGACCCGTTTCACATCCACCTCGACCCCCCGAATCTCTCCGGCGCCGTTGGCGACGCCCTTGGCCAGCGTCTCAACGTGACCATACATGCTGTAGTAAAGGACCAGGATCCTGCTCGTCATCGTGTGCCTCCTCCCTCGATTGGCTTGGACTCCCTGCGGACCCGGCAATTTCCATTCCTGCGCGGAGGAAACCGCCAGATCCTTGCCCAGCCAGGGGGCGGGGTGCCTTCGCTCCCGTTAAATCCACCCGTGGTTGGTGCTTATCGTCCCATCGACCGCAGGGCCCTTTGGGCCCGGCATGCAGTGAAACGGCTGGCTTGACCGCGGCATTCCTATTGCGTGACTGGAGCTCATGGGAGGCGGCACCGGAGTAAGTCCATGAGACGTCTGTATCTGATCATCCCGGGTCCTGATCTGGCCGCGGACCTGGTGGAGGAGCTCTTATCCGATGGCATGGAGCAGCGGCAACTGAGGCTTTTCGCCTGCCGGCCGCGGCGATTGAAGGTGCCGGTACCGGTCAGCAGATTGAGCGGGGGTGCGGATTCCGTGTTGACGCGCACCCTGGCGGGGGCCGTGATCGCGCTGGTGATCGCCCTGGTCGTCATCGCCATCGGCGGGGCCGGGCCCTTTGCGGGATCGATTCTGCTGGTGGCGACGGCGGCCGGGGCGGCGGTCGGGGCGGTCTCCGGCCGCCAGCGGGGCGGCTACCCGAGCGAGCTGGAGCCGCTGCGCGAGGAGCTCGGCGGTGATGATGTGGTGATGCTGCTCGACGTCGCGGACCAGCGACTCGGCAACTGGGAGGAGCGGATCAAGGGCCGGCACCCGGAGATCCGGGTCAAGGGCACCGACCCCGCGGGTACGCCGCCATTCCCGTGACAAGCGGCATTCACGCCGGGGAATCAGCCTTCAGCCGTCCACATTCGGCCGGGTCCAGCAGCTCCGCCACCACCGGTAGGTGGTCCGAGGCGAGGCGGGCGAGGGGGCTGCGCCAGGCATAGAGGCGCCACAACAGGCGCGGCGGATCCACCCAGATACGATCCAGCGGGAGCAGCGGCAGGCGCGTGGGAAAGGTCCTCGGGCCGTGGGAACGACCAAGCTGGCGGTTCAGCGCCCGGATGGTCGCCGTGAAGGGACGCCATTCATTGAAATCGCCCATCAGCAGCGTCGGGACCCTGCGGTCGCCCAAGAGGAGGGCCGTCAGCAGGCGATGCTGATAGTGGCGCTCACGTCGCGCCAGCCCCAGGTGGGTGGCCAGGCAGCGGAGCCGGGCGCCCCCCGGCGTGCGCAGGCAGACGTCGATGAGACCGCGCGGCTCCCGCTCGCCAAAGCTGAGGTCGATCAGGCTCGACTCCTCGATCGGCAGGCGCGTGAGCAGGAGGTTTCCGTAGGTGCTCTCGTCGGCCCTGATGGTGTGGCCGGGGATGGCGACCAGACCGGTCGCACGGCTCAGGGCGTGCGGATCGCTGCTGTGGAGCTCGACCTCCTGCAGCGCCACCACGGCGGCGCCGATCTCGCGGATCACGGCGGCGGTGCGCTCAGAATCGTGGGCCCGGTCGATGCCGATGCTGCGGTGGATGTTGTAGGTGGCGACCTTGAGTAGTGGGACGCTTTGTTCATCAGGCCCTTGCGAACGGTCCTTCAGGTGTCCTCCAGGGTGCAGATGGCGCCGGGCTCGTCCAGCACCAGCACCAGGCTCTCACTCACGAACAGCTTGAGGTGGATGCCGTCATTGGCTGAATAGCCGACCTCCAGGTCCTGACCCACCTGCAGGGTCCCGACCCGCGGGTCGAGGACCAGGGCCCCGTTGATGGGGGCCTTGAAGACACCGCCCTCGCACAGGCGACGCAGGTGGTCGAGCTGAAGCATATCCGAGCCCTCATAGCGCCGGAACAGGGCGTTGTAGCGGGCGGGCGACAAGGCCAGGACATAGGGGCCGCGGAAACCGCCCTCGTCAAGTCGACCGACCGCGGCCAGGACGTCGTTCAGGGCCTGCTCGACCCCGCCCCAGTCGCCGATGGTCACCTGGTGGCGCTCCGGCGTGTTCAGCAGCCCCTGGATCCCCAGCTCCGGGATCCCTTGGTAGATGATCTGATCCTCACGTCGGGCGACCGCCTCCGCCGCCTCTTCCACCGGGTTGAGATCCAGGGGAAGCCCCATCCGCAGGTGGCCATCCAGTCGCCGCACGCTGATCTCGAAGCTCTGGTGCAGGACCGGCACGGCGATGGACCGGCTGGCAACCACCCGTGCCGCGCCGGCCTCTGCCGGCCGGCAAAAGCTCTCGCTTCCGGTCTCGACGCTGGTAAGCCCGACGCCGTAGGGGCCCTCCAGGTCGAGAAAGCGCCGCGCCGTGAGCAGGTCCGCTGCCGAGCGGCGCGCGGTCCCATCGATACGATCCCAACGAGACTGGGGCGGCTCTGCCGCCTCGCGGTTGAGATAGGTGCTCATTTCTTCTCCTTGAGGGATCCGATGGTGAGATGCAAGGCGGGCCTTGCCCGCGCTCCGGCGGTCGTCTCGGGCTCCGGGGCCGGCTCCCCGTCGACTCCCGGCACCTGGCCTTCCACCTCGACCAAATCCTCGACGTTGGTAAACAGATACTTGGACAGGTTTTCTCCGAAGCTGCCATCACGGCGCCTCAGCCATTCCAGCAGCATGGACGCGTGTTCGATCTCCTCACGCATGTTGTGGTCGAGGATCTCGCGCAGGGCGCTGTCGGTGCAGGCGTCGCGGCGCTGGCGATACCAGTCGACCGCCTCCAGCTCCTCGCGCAAGGAGAGCAGGGCACGGTGCATCTCGATCGTCTTGTCGCTCAGCAGTTCTTTGGTCTCGTGTAGGTTGTTGGATGAATCGCTCATTAGGGCCTCTGCACCTCGCAACCGGATCAGGGCTTTTCCGCCGCAATGCGAAAGGCAAAGTCCGTTCCACGCAATCAGCGGGTTTCGGGCGCCGCTGGCGACGGGGTGAGCGGGTTGAATGAACCGGACGCGGTGGATTTGCCCCAATTGGGGCGCGGCGGGTGATCCGGTGGCAGGTACAGGAACCCGGCGCCTTGACCGGGCGGCGGGCTGGGAGAACGGCTCGGCATTCGATCGTCTCAGGCGAGGAACTGGTCGGTGCCGAGCTCTGGCATCCGTCGTGCGTGCTTTGCGCATCAACGGCCATCGACTCCGGGTGCGGTTTTCAACTCGATTGAATAGAAGAAAAGCCGGGAGTTGGCGGGAGCAGAGATCGAAACAAGGGAGCGGAGCTTGATGGACCTGGAGAGCCTGAGACCTCACCCGCGCTGGCGCTGGGGCACGTATCCGATGCGGTGGCTGGTGGGCGGCTGCTGGGGCCTCTGGCAACTGCGTCTCCGCGGACTCCTTTACGGCGGTGTCTTCTTCGTTACCGGCTGGATCTGGAGCCGAACCCTGAGCAATCTGAGTCCCACGGGGTTTGGGCTCGCCGTCAGCCTGACCTCCATCACCCGCCTGCTCTGCCCGCGACTCACGGTGGGGCTCCTGGAAAACATCCCGAGCCGGGGGCCGGGCAGCCGACTTGCGCAACGCCCGGGCCCTCGGACAAAGGCCGGGACGCTGCTCGGCATCGGCGCGCTGCTCGTGTTGCTGATGGCTCTGGCGCTGAACGCGTCCCTGCTTGGCTTCGCCCTGCTATTCAGCGGGGAGATTCCCCCCCTCGAGAGACTGATCCCGACCGTGTTCTCCTGGCGCAACGCCCCCTTGGCCCTGCTCCTGGGACTGGTGCTGTTCCTGTCCGTGTTCTCGATGCAGGTGGTTGCGGCGATTCCGACCTTCGTTGTGCGCGAGGTCGATACCGATCTGATCGGCGCCATCCGGGCGAGCTTGCGGATGCTGCGGGCGAACTGGCGGCCGCTCGCCTGCTGGGCATTCTGCAGCCAGTTGATCCTGCTGTTGGCCGGCGGTCTCGATGCCTCCCGCGCTGGTGGTGCTGGCGCCGGTGATCGCCTGCGGCTCCTGGTGGGCCTTTCACGAGGCATCCGGCCCCTGGGAACGCTACGGCACGACCGGCGGTCGCGGCGGTCAAACGGGCGCTTGACCCGCCAGTCCAAGGCCGCCGGGGACAGACGGGGCACCATCGAGGCAGTCCATTGGGAGCACCAGGCAGACCTGGGCCCCGCCCGACTCGCTGTCGCTGAATTCAAGATGCCCGCCCAGTGCGAGGGCGAAGCGCTCCACGCTGCTCAACCCGAGGGCGCGCCCCGAGCGGGCGGATGAGAAGGCGCGCAGGCCGCCCTCGATCAGCTCCCGTGGCAGGCCGGGCCCGTTGTCCAGGACCCGGATCTCCAGACAGCGGCCGTCCTTGCGGCAATCCACGAGCACCTGTCCCCCCGGTCGGCCGCTCAGGGCATCCGCCGCATTGCGCACCAGTTGATAAAGGCTGCGCGTGAGTCCCAGTTCGGGCAGACGGCACGCGAGATCCGGTTCTAGGAAAAGGTGAAAAACCACCTCGTCCGCCGTCTGGTGTTGCATCAGATTCACCAGCGAGCGGGCCAGATCGCCGACATTCAGCGAGACGGGAGGGTCGTCTGTGCCGTCGCCTCCTTCCACCGCCGTGTTGAGCGCCAAGGCGAGCTGGTCCACCTGATTGCTGATGAGCTGCAGTCGCTCCCGCTGCTCCGGATCCTGCGTCTCCAGGATCAGACTGCCGCAGATAGCGCCAATGGTCGCCAACGGGTTGCGGACATCATGGGCGACCCGCATGGTGTTTTCCCTAACCGCTGCCTCCTTCTCGAGATCAGCCAGCGTCTCGCGCTCGCTCAGCAATTCGCGCACCTCGGTGCGGATGCGCTCGCGCAAAGCGATGTCTTGTTCGCAAAACATGGTGTCAAGGGTTTGAATATTCATGTAAGAGCCTGTACCGGAAGGAATCGCTCACGGGTAGAAAGCGTTGCGGCCGATCAGATCGCCCCTCTCCCTCATCCGGCCTCGGATCTCGCCTCGGACCGGCGTCTTTCGGATCGCTTGGAGTCGCGAACCGCCTGTTTCGGATCGCCTGGAGTCGCGAGCCGCCTGGGTCAGAAGGCAACCGCTCCCTCGGCGGCGCGTCTAAAAACATGCCCAAAAAGCGACCTACTTCACAGAAATACGCGAATAACCTTATGAGTCGGGGCTGGAGGCGGCTAGTCGTAGGACTACTCAAGCTTGGCGCAGGGGCGAGCTGGATCCCAGTCGCCGTCTTCGACGCGGATCTGGGACCAGGGGCGACAGGCGGACCGGTCGGCGCGGCCAGACACCTTGCTGTCGGGCGGGCCGCGTGGTGCATTTCAGCCGCACCCGGGGCAAATGGCTGAGGCAAAGACTTTTTTCTCCCGTGCCAGGACCCGTCTAGGCTTGGCATCACCTTGCTGCCGCGGTCGGTGAGCCGGCAGTTCCATCCCTGGGGCCGCCAATCTTGAAGACCGATCGAACAGGATGCGACCGATGAACGAGAAAACAAAGCGAGACGACAAGATCCAGGGCGAGGGCGACCGGGAGTCGGCCCGTGAATACAACGAGGCGACGCGCGAGTTCATCGAGTCCGGGAAGGTCGATGAAGCGGCGAAGCGCACGGAATCAGGATCCCGACGAGGCCGAGCGGGCCGAGGAGGCCGGACGGGAGCGCGCTAGGGAAGAGGATCCCGCCGTGCATCGGGATTACGAGCATCGCGAGGAATGAGCCGATGGGCCCGCGGCCCTCAGCCGCGGGCAAAGAGGCTTCCAAGGTCCCAGCTCCCCGTGAAGCGCCGTGGCACAAGGCCCTCCGACCACTGTCGGCTCGCCGGACTCCCGGATCGCCACGTGCATATAGGCCTTCTGAACCAGCATGTCCGAGAAGAGGACGATATCCGCCCACTCCCAGTCCTCCTCGGGTATCGTCTCGATATTCCGGTCGCGAAGCCGAAACTCCCAATCCTGGCAGGATCGCGGCCACGATAGTCAGGCCCAATAGCGGCGTCACTGCCCGTCGGCCGCCGAGCGCCATGACCTTCTCGAAGGACCAGTAACTCTCGTGGTATTCGGCGGTCCGTGGTAGACGACGCATGCTCGAACTGGACGCGCCCTGCGGGGGTGGATCCGTTGGAAAACAGCAGGTGATTCGTGATGCAGGATTGGTTGGACAAGCGTGAATATCCGTTTCAATCGAGGTTCCTCGACCTCCCGATTGGTCGAATGCATTACCTCGACGAAGGCCTATCCGACCATGCCGTGGTCATGATCCACGGAAACCCTGCCTGGTCCTTCACCTACCGAAAATGGATCCGGTGCCTGTCCGGCGACTACAGGTGCATCGTCCCGGATCACATCGGCTTCGGCCTGTCGGACAAGCCTCGCGACTGGGACTACCTCCCGAGCGGCCACGCGCTGAACCTCGAACAGCTCATCGACCATCTCGGACTGCGATCGATGACGCTGGTGGTGGGCGACTGGGGGGGACCGATCGGCCTGTGGTATGCGGTGAATCACCCTGAGCAGATCAGGTCGCTGGTGATCACCAACTCCTGGGCTTGGTCGGTGCAGGGCGTGCTCCATTACGAGGCCTTCAGCCGAATCATCGGCGGGACCCTCGGAAGAACCTTGATTAGGCGATACAACTTCTTTGCGAAGGTCCTGATGACCCGGATGTTCCGCGCCTCGCTCGACCCGGAGGTCCACCGCCACTACCTCTCCCCGCTGGCCACGCCTGACGACAGAAAGGGATGCTGGGTCTTCCCCCGTGAGATCATAGGATCAAGCCGCTGGCTGGATGAGATCTGGCATCAAAGGGATGCCATTGCCGGCAAGCCGATGCTGATCTTGTGGGGCAAACGGGACATCGCCTTCCGCGACATCGAGCTCGATCGCTGGAGGTCAGCATTCAGCGACCTGCAGGTACACGAATTCGAGAATGCCGGCCATTTTGTCGCAGAGGAGGTCGGTGAGGATGCCTGTCCGATGCTGAAGGCGCATCTCGCACAGGTTTATGGATAAGGGATCGACGACGCACTGCCATTGCCTCATCTTCAATGACCCAGGCGGGTCGGCAGCAGGTCACGGGGTCAAGGGTCAGGGACGCGGGGTCACACGGTCACGCAGGCACGGGGTCATGCAGCGGGGTCACGGCGGTCACGCGCGGGTCACGGGGTCAGGTCTTGCGTTTTGCGTTTCGTGATCTACGCTTCAGGTCATGGCAAGACCTCTGCGACTGGAGTTTGCGGGCGCGCTCTACCATGTCACGGCGCGCGGTGACGGGCGGGAAGACATCTATCGTGGCGACGGCGATCGGCGGCTGTTCCTCGATGTTCTCGATGGCGTGCAGGGACGGTTCAATTGGACGCTGCACGCCTACTGCCTGATGACCAATCATTATCACCTGCTGGTGGAAACGCCGGATGCGAATCTCGCCAAGGGCATGCGGGGACTCAACGGTGTCTATACGCAGCGTTTCAATCGCGCGTGCGATCGTGTGGGGCACGTCTTTCAGGGGCGCTACAAGGCCATCCTGGTCGAGAAGGAGCGGTACTTGCTGGAGCTCGCCCGCTACGTTGTGCTCAACCCGGTACGAGCGCGCATGGTGCGGGACCCGGGGGAGTGGCCGTGGAGCAGCTATGGAGCAATGGTCGGGGATGTGTCCCCACCGGACTGGCTGGAGACGCGCTGGATTCTTTCGGTGTTCGGGGCGACGGAGGCCGAGGCGGTTGCGCGATACACTCGTTTCGTTGCCGAAGGTAAAGGCCAACCCTCACTTTGGGAGCAGCTTAGAAATCAAGTGTTTCTGGGGTCTGATGCCTTCGTGGAATCGATGAAGCGCAAGATTCCGAACGACCGCGACCTCCGGGAGGTCCCTCAGGCCAAGTCCAAGGCGCGGCCGTCCAGCCACTCGCTTGCCCACTACGCCAGCATCCACCGCGACCGGAACAGCGCCATCGCGGCGGCCTATGCGAGCGGGGGCTACACGATGCGGGACATCGGCGACTACTTTGGCGTGCACTACTCGGGGGTCAGCCGAATCGTGAAGGCCGCAGAACAGGCGGCGCCTTCCGCAAAACGGACCACCAAGACCTGACCCCTGACCCCCTGACCCCTTGACCCCTGACCCTGACCTTGACCCTGACCTGACCCCTGACCTCGCGCACGGACTGGGGTCCAAATATTTATGGCTGCAATTCAAAAACGCAATGTGACTTTCTCTGTAACGTCGCCTCTCGGGAGTTCCATCAAGATCTCCAGGGACGTGGCGGCGGGCGGCGCCGTCCTGCGGAGCGCGATCGGCGCCGTGGTCATCGGGCTCATCGTCTTTCTCCCCTATGTCCTGTCGTACCTGTAACCGCGAGTGCAGCGGACTCTCTGCCTGATGACGACGTGCGCTATCACGGCTCGTGGCCTGCTGCTCCTTGGGCTTCTCGTGGCTGGCGCGCCCGCGGCCGGATTGGCACTTGGGCGGGAGCGGGCCCCGCAGGACATCAGCCGCGACCTGTCCTACACGACGGCTATGGCGACGCCTGGCCCCGGCGATCGGGAGATCAAGGCGCACCTCGCCTTCTTCACCTCGCGGGCCTTCCGTCTGGAGGTCGTCGATCTCGGGGACGGCCCCGATCCGGCCTATCCGACCCTGGAGCAGGCCTTTCGAGCACACGGATGCCTTGCGGGCGTCAACGGCGGCTTCTTTCACCCGCACTGGCAGCCGGCCGGACTGGTCATCTCCGGCGGGACCCGAATCAATGAGCTCGCGGTCGCTCGACTCTTGAGCGGTGTGATCTACAGCGACGGCAAGGGCATCCATCTGGTTCGGCGGGCCCGGTTCCGGGATCATCCCGGGATCACCGCTCTGTTACAGAGCGGACCCTATCTGGTGGAGCACGGACGGGCGGTGCGCGGACTCTCCGCGTCGGATCCCAACCGGCGCACCTTCATTGCCACCGACTGGCGGGGGAATTGGGTCCTGGGGGCCACCCTGGGCCCGGTGACCCTGGCCGAGCTGGCGGACGCGCTCGCCTCCACCGGCGCCCTGGTCCCCTGGAGGGTCGAGCGGGCGCTCAACCTCGACGGCGGGTCTTCGACCGGTTTCTTCTTTGAGCGGGGAGAGGGCAATTCCCCGGTGCTGCTGCGTCCCTGGAAACGGGTGCGCAACCTGCTCGGAATCGTACCCCGCTGAACCAAGGTCTGACCAATCGGCCCCCGCCCGCCGACTGCCCGGGAACCGCCCTGCGGTTTCTCTCGATCCGATCGCTAACGTGAGCTCAGACGCTTCAGAACGCGCTCGGCGAGTTGCTGCGCGTTGGCGAGTTGATTGGCGGTCTCGGTTCCACTGGCGGTCAGGATCAGTTGATAGGGGCCCTTGAAGACGGCCAGTTGGCCGATCGAGGTGCCGAAGTCCTGCCAGCCGGCCGAATCGCCAAGTCCGTCGACCGGCGTCAACGAGGCGTCGGCGCCGAGCTCGACCGCCAATGCCGCATCGTAGTCGGCGTAGGCTTTCGCGGGTCCGCCGGTCCCTTGATGAGGCCGGACCAGGAGGCTCGCCGCGCGAAGGCCATCCGGCGTGTCGGTCTCATAGGTGCACGTGGAGAGCCAGGAGGCTCCCTCACCGCGTTCCACTGCCCGGGGCGTCGGCGGGTCGGTTGCGAAGACGGCGGCGACATCCCCTCCCGTGAGCAGCGCGCAGGCATCGAGCCTGGCGGCACCGGCGGAACCGGAATCCTGTGCCCCGCACCCGCCACCCAGCGCGAGGATGAGGCCAATCCAGACGACGGTCCCCGGGGCCGGACCGGCCGTCGCGCGGCGGGGGTCGGATGCGTGTTGCTGTTCCATTCTCGTGGCCCTCGGGTTTGCGATTGATCGGCGCCGGTCAGCGGGCTCGGGAAGAGCCCGGAGGATCGGCTCGGCGTGCGGGAAAGATCGCGGCCGGGGCGGCCGGAAACCGCCGTTGGACCTCATCGTCATCGGGCCCAATCAGCTCCAGGACCCGCCAATGGCCCTGCTCGAATCGCAGCAGCGCCGAGACGTCCTCGTAGTGGCTCAGGCCGTCGCGGGACTGGGGGCGCGCCTGTGCCCAGGCCCATCCGTTCGCCACCTTCAGCCAGTCCACTACGAAGATCGCATCCAGGCCCTGCCAGCTGCGCAGCTCGGCGCGCAGCGCATCCAGAAGCGCCCGCCGCTCGGGGGAGCCGGGTGTTGGCGTGTGGCTCGGGGTCGCCACATCCGCCGGGGCGCCAGGGGCCGTGAGCGGCAAGCCCAAGGAGCAAGCGAGCAGCAACCCCATGCAGGCGAAGAGGGCGCCCTGCTGGGGCGCGCTGTCAGGGTCCTGTTGTCTCCGATGGCGGCGTCGCTTGGACCGGGTGATGGGCCCGGCGGTCAGTTCTGCGTCCTGGTCTCGCGATCTCGATCCCGCGTCAGCGTGCATAGTGCATCGACATAAAGGTCTGAAACATGAAGCCGTATCGGTTGTACCAATCCTCATTGCCAAAGTGCTGCGCCTCGCAATTGCCGATCTGGTGCAGCACCGCCTCGAGCCGGGCCAGCAGCTCTTCGTATTTGGCCGCGTAGGCGGCCCTGAACTGCTTGAAGGAGCCGGTGATCCTGCCCCGCTGATGGTTCCACTCCAGTGCCGCGACTCCGGTCGATCCGGCCACCCCGTCACCGAAGGCGATCGCAGCCTTGGTGAAGTCGTCCGTCTCGACGTAGACCGCTCGCAACTGCTCAAGGATGACGGTCTTCTCGCCCGGCGTCTCCCCGAAGTCCTCGCTGGTGCGACCGAGCGCATAGGCGATGGGGGTGGTGCCCAGGGCCTTGATGGCGTTGATGCGGGCGATGAGTCGGGCCTTGTCGAGCCGCTCGAACGGGTAGACCAACTCGGTGTCCTGGCAGTCGCCCCGACGCCCCTCGCGGATTCGGTGGCCGTAGACGCGCAGCGCCACCTCGACGTCCTTCGGCAAGGTCCCGATCAGCTCCGCGAGCACCTCCTTGGCGATGGTCATCCGGGTTTTTCCCGACAGGGTCTTTTTCATGGAGCCGCTGGCGTCGAGTACGATCTCGATCCGAGGCGGTGAAACCAGCTCTGTGACCTGCTCCCCCGCGGTCTCGACCAGCAGGGTGCCGGTGCCTAGAGCCCAGCTTGGCCTGAGGGAATAGGTCGTTGCGGACATCCGCTCGTCGGCGATCTGCCGATAGACCTCGACCAGCCGGTCCGCCGTCGGGATATGGATGAAGCGCCCGCCCCCCAGCTGCGCGATGTGGCGCAGAAGGTGTCCGCCGCTGATCCCGGTGGCCGGGTCCATGACCTTGAGCTCACCGCCGAGGCCGAGCGTGAGAATCTGCACCGGGCTCGGGTCCAGCAGGTCCCAGAACTGCGCAGCGCCGAGCGTGCTTCCCATGTCGACCCCATCGGTCATGACCACCAACACGCCGGCGCCCTCGCGGTCGTTTAACAGCTTGATGCCCGCCCCCACGGCATCGTAGAGCCGGGTCGCCATCTCCGCCTTGAACTGCTCGGGGATCGCCGCGAGCAGGGTCGCACGGTCGCTGGTGAAGTCGTTGGTAAGCACGTGCACCTGGTCGTTGAAGGCGATCAGCGCCACCGAGTCCGCCGCGCCGACCTGCTCGATGAACCCGATCACGGCCTGTCTCAGCAGGTCGGTATGCGCGGACATGCTACGACTCACGTCCCAGGCCAGAACGATATCGGCCGCCGTGACACCGGCCTCCAGGAGATAGGTTCCGGGCTGGACCTGCCAGGAAATCTGGCGCCTTGATCCCGCATCCCGGGTCGGACTGAAGGCCGCGACCTCGCCGCCGCTCGCATCGAGCAGACGCAATGAGGTGCGCAATAGCGGCTGCCCGGTCAGCTCCAGGTTGAGCATGCCGGCCCGCTCCCCAGGAAGGGTCAAGGCGTAGAAGTGGCGTTGTCGCTCGTTCTCGAATGAGGCCTTGACGCGGCTACCCAGCTCGAGCGGCGCCGCCTGCTCGGGCGAGGCGCCAGGCTCGACATCGATAGCGGCCAGATCGGGATCGAGCGGCTGACCCGGCGACCCGGGCGCCGAAATCGGCTCGGGGGCCCGGGCCAACAACGGGACGTAACCCGTCGCCCGACCCTCGATGATCGCGACCTTTCCCAGGCTGGTGTAGGCGGCGCCCCGGTTATCGAGCATGCGCAGCTTGATGAATCGGGCCCTTCGGTCGAGTGGGATGCTGATCTGCCCGACATCGGCTGGCGCCAGGACCCTTGCCGCCTCGACGAAGCCGGCGGTCGGACTCGAGGGCGACAGGGCGATGGCGATCTCCAGCGGCCGGCTCGCGGCATCGAATCCGGCGTCGAGATTCAACACCAGCCGATCGATCAATGCCTCCGCGTCATCGCGCAGACAGAAGGTGAGCTCTTGCGGCAGCCGGTCATCCGTGGATCGCCAGCCCTTGCCATCGGCATAGCCCTGCAACAGCCGCGGCGCCTCGCCCCGATAGTGCGCCGAGCTGAAGCGCAGCACGGTGCCGCCCAGGGCCGGGAGCGCCAGGTCGATCGGAACATCAGCGACGATCGAGTCCCCCTCGGGGGCCTCGAGGATCTTCACCTCGGCGAGCTGAGTGCGTCGTGAGCTGCCGTAGCTCGATTGAATCACCAGCTTGAGGTATCGGGCCTCGACTCCCAGCAGCGGGATGAAGTGCTGGCTCGCCACGGGTCTGAGCCGCCGGGTCGCCGCAAGCTCGAATCCGGAGTCGGGCCCGCTCGTCGACGTCCATACCTCGACCGTCCGGGGCAGGCTCTGCAGACAGCGCTCGTCGCCGGAACAGGACTCGGCATCCAGGATCAGGCCCTTCAGGCGGGCCTGTCTCTGCTCGTGGAACGAAAAGACCAGTTCTTGTGGAAGGCGCCGGTCCGCCGACGCCCAGCCGCAGGAGGGCTTGCAGTCCTCACCGCCGTAGCCGAAGCCGTCGGTGAGCCCTCTTTCGACCATGCTGGGCCACCGGCCTCGGAGCTGGCCGACACCACCTTGCCGCCGAGCGCCGCCTGGGCGAGATTGATCCCAGCCTCAGGACCGATCTGATCCAGCAGCAAGGCCGGCTCGACGGGCGATACGATCTCGAGCTGCACCTCGGCCAGGGGCTCACCATTGTCTGTGCTGACCCGCGCCCGATAGATCCCGGGCCAGAAGCCGCCCTCCGGGGGCAGGAATACGGCGCTGCGCCACGCACCCTGGCGCAGCACCGTCGCGGACTGCGCCAGCGTCCGATCGGGCGACATCCCTTCGACGCTCAGCGCCTGCCACTGCACCCGAACCAGGTCGGGCAGTCCGGCGCCCGTGGCGCGCATGGTCAGGTAGATGGCCGGGTCCGCGGCGTCGAAGACGTCGGGGATGTCGACCGGAGCCTTTTCCCCATCGAGACTGCGGGCGCAGACCAGTTGTAGTCCGTCGACCTCGACCGCCGTCCTGGCGGGGTCTGGGGGTGGCTTGGAGGAGGCGTCGCCTGTGACTCTGGCGCCGTCGCCACAGACGACACCGATTCGAGCGGCGGGTTCGGATCTCGCGCTCCGTAGGCAGCCGGCTCCTCTGGCGGCCCCTGGGCGGGGGTCGAACCCAGCGCGTCGTCGAAGAATTCGCCGATCACCTCGATACCGGCCCTGGCCGCCTCTGGACCCTCCTTGGTCGAGAACACCCGCTCCAGGGCCTGTGTGACCGTCCCTGCCCGGGGTTCTGCCGACGGACCGGGACCTGCGACCCTTGGCTCCGCCGCCCCGGGGGCCGCTGCCGATCCCTCGACGGCGTCGAATGAAAGCGTCTGCGCCTGCTGTCCGGCAACCGAAACGACCAGTCGATAGGAGCCGGGCGCGAGGCCGCTCGGGGGCGATTGAAACGGGACCAGCTTGGTCTGTCCCGCCGACAGCACGACCATGTCCTCGGCCAGACGCGCGGCCTCAGTACCCGGCAGCGGGGCGCGTTCCCAGGCGACACTCACGAGCACCCTGTCCGCAAATCCCGAGCGGATCGAGACCGCGAAACCCGGCGCCCCGGCGCTCAGCCGCTCGACCGACCGGCACTCACCGCTGATCAGGTCCGCCTGGGCACACAGCGTCGCGGCGAGCTGAGCGCTGGCCGCCCCCGGCTTGGCAATGAGCAGGACGAGCGCGAATCCGGCGCCCAGGCATCGCGGCAAAGCTGATCTCAGTATCTTTCCTCTAGGCTGGCTGATTGCGCCGATCGGGGATACGGTGAAGCCGCGCTGCCGGAACGCTTCGCCGACGAGATGCTCGAAGTCTCTCCACGAAAGTTCCATGAGGCCGGCACTTCCGGATATGAGGCGAGCCTCGGTGAGGAGTCTCCTGTTTCGGTGAGCCCGCAGGGCCGATTCCTATGTCACCCATACGATGCGTGATTTGGTCGCGCAGCGGGTCTATCAGATCGCCTGTGCCTACGAAGACGGCAACGACGCCAACGCCCTGCGTCGTGATGCGCTGTTCAAGCTCGGGCTGGAGCGCAAGCCGCTCGATGCGGCGATGGACTTGGCCAGCGCGCCGACCTTCTCGCGCCTGGAGAACGGCGTCAGCGCGCGCGACCTCTATCGCATGGCCCGAGCCTTTGTCGAGACCTTCATCGCCAGCTATGACACGCCGCCGCCGGTGATCGTGCTGGATATGACCACTCCGAGGATGCCACCCACGGTCCGCAGGAGCTCTCTTTCTACAACCACCATTACGGCAACTACTGCTCCCTGCCGCTGTTTCTCTTCGAGGGCCTCTCGGGCAAGTTCATCACCGCGGTGCTGCGACCAGGCAAGCGCCCCAAGGGCGTGGAGAACGCCATGATCCTCAAGCGCGTGCTCAAGGCCCTGCGTGCCGCTTGGCCACAGACGCGCATCGTGCTGCGCGGCGACGGCCACTTCTCCAATCCCGAGCTGATGGCGCTGGCCATGGACGACCCCTCCACCGACTTCATTTTCGGACTCACCGGCAACCGCGTCCTCACGCCCTTTGCCGAGCCCTTTCTGGAGCACAATCGCAAGGTCCATGCGCTGCGTTGCGAGAACGCGCGCCGCGCCGGTGCGACGGTGCCGCACAGCACCCGCACCTACCATGAGGTCGACTACCGCGCCGGTTCCTGGCCCGGGACCTTCCGCACCATCCTCAAGGCCGAAGTGATGGAGCTCGGCACCAATCCCCGCTTCGTGGTGACCTCCCTGGATCTGCCGAGCCCTGAGTGCGTCTATCGCGATCTGTACTGTGCGCGCGGACAGGACGAGAATTTCATCAAGATGATCAAGAATGATCTGGCCAGTGACCGCACCTCCGATCACAGCTTCCTGGCCAATCAGATGCGCCTGTTCTTCTCCTGTGCAGCTTACGTCCTGCACCAAGACCAGGGCAGGCGGGACGCCAGGTCGATAAAGGCTTCCAAATTGCTTTCGCGTTGGCGCCGTGACATCGTGGGCTCCGGTTGGGATGCCGCGCCACAGTGTCCGCGACAAGGCGCCGAAATAGTGTGCGCGATGTCTATCCGTGATCGACGGCTATTAATCGGGGCACACGAGTTCCAGACCGGCACGCACGGGTTTGAGCCGAGCTGGTAACGACCGGTCGCCAATTTCACCTGTGGGTCGGACTTCAGTCCGACGGACCCTCGGCGATGCCAGCGCCGCTGCAGGGCTGAAGCCGGATGGCGGGCTGGCGCCGCGGGCGAATGCCCGAGCTTCCCGATGATCACCCTATCGAGGTGGCCCCCGACGGGTCTGCGAGATCCTCTCCCCCAGGGGTCGCGACCCGGTTGCCCCACGCCGCACTCGGCGACATGCCCCGCGGGGACGTCCAGCAACGTAAGCTGGACAGGTTCTCCGGCGGGACCTTCGCCCCGCGCCTTAGGGTCACATCAGGCTCTCGCTGCCGCGGGCAACCGCGGCGTCTCCAGCTCCGTGGCGGGCAGCGCGGCGGGTAGGGGATCGGCCACCGGTACCGGTGCCTCGGCGAAACGGTTCTTACCCCACTCGATCAGCTCCAGATGACCGTCCTGATGCTCGACGATCGCGGTGCAACTGTCCACCCAGTCCCCGCAGTTGACATAGCGCACCCCATCGATGTCCTTGATCGTGGCGGCGTGGATATGACCGCAGATGACCCCGTCGACGCCGCGCTTGCGCACCGAGCGGGCCACCGCGTCTTCGAAGTCGCAGATGAAGCTCACCGCCGTCTTCACCTTGCGCTTGGCATAGCCGGCCAGGGACCAGTACCCCGCGACGCGCAGCGTGCGACGCAGCCAGGCAATGAGGGTGTTGAGGCGCACCAGCAGCTCGTAGGCCCGGTCGCCGAGGACGGCCAGCCAACGGTGATAGCGGGTGATCTGGTCGAATTCGTCGCCATGGACCAGTAGATAGCGGCGGCCGTCCGCGGCGGTGTGGATGGCCTCGGGCTCAAGGTGCACGTCGCCGAAGCGGCTGCCCACATACTCCCGCAGGGCCTCGTCGTGGTTGCCCGGGATCAGCACCACGCGGGTCCCGTGTCGGGCCCGCTTCAGGAGCTTCTGAACCACGGTGTTTTCCGCGCTGGACCAATGGATCGCGCGGCTCATGGCCCAGAAGTCGACGATGTCGCCGACCAGGTAGAGGGTCTCGGATTCGTAGGCCCGCAGGAAGTCGAGCAGACGCGCCGCCTGGCAGGCCCGGGTTCCGAGATGGATGTCTGAGAGGAAGATGGTGCGAACGCTCGGCACGCTGTCACCTCGCGGTGGTTGAGGGGGTCTCCGGCACCCGTCCGACGAAGACGTAGTAGGGGATGCGCGCCCCCGGCAGATAGGGGACGGGTCCCCGGCCCTCCATCAACCGGTGGCTCGGGAGGGCGCGGCGCAGCGAGGCGAGGTGGCGCGGATCGGGATGGACCCCGTCATGTCCCAGCCACAATGGCCAGAACCATCGGGTCAGACCCCCATGGCCGGTCAGGCCAGGTGCCGGCGTCGATTCCGAGACGTAGAAGTCAACCACACCGAGAGTCCCGCCGGGTCTGAGCAGGCTCAAGGCGTTGGCCAGGGCCCCGCGCCAGTCCGGGATCATGGTCAGGGAGTAGGAAAAGTAGACCAGGTCGACGGGCTGGGCCGGCCTGTAGGTCACCACGTCGGCCTCGGTGATCCACACATTGGGCAGGTCCCTCGCCCGGAGCCGGGCCTGGGCCAGCAGGGCGGGACAGAGGTCGACCAGCTCGAAGGACTCCAGGTCCCGCAGCCGGGGCCCCAGGAGGTCCAGATTGCGCCCGGTCCCACCTCCCAGTTCCATCACCCGGGACCCGGGCCTGGGTGCCAGCCAGTCCATCAGGGTGCCGCGGCCGTGGAGCAGCCGCTCGCGAAAGGCGTCGTAGCGCGCGGCCTGGGGCGCGTAGAACCTCTGCAGGCGCTCGGCGTGGCTCCCGCGCCGGGGTTGGCCGCGAGCCAGGTGCAGGAGTACCTGGACATCCCCCCAGACCATGCTCAGGCCACCAGGTCCGCGATGTGAAATCCAGCGTAGGTGTGGACCCGGTCGGCCCGCTGCAGGGTCTGCGCCAGTTCCCTGTGGTAGACCAGGCGCTCGCCCAGGGGCCGTCGCTCGGGACCCACCGCGATCAGGTCCAGATAGTCCGGATTGGCGTGGGCACTGCGAAAGATGACGCGGGCCCCCGGGGTGGCATGGGACAGGATCTCTTCCCATTCCTCGGCCAGGGCCTGCGGATGATACGAGGACATCCAGTCCATGTGGTCCAGCAGGACAAAGCGCGAGATGGGCTCGTCGCTGTGCTTGAGGAGTTCGGTCAGGGTCGATGTGTGGGGGACGATACGATCCACCAGGCCCGCCTTGAGTGCCAGAAAGTTCTCGCGCTTGAGATATTCAGGGCAGCATCCAGGGGAATACCCCCCATGGACATAGACGGACCAGAAATAGTTGGTCGAGACCGGGAGCTGACGAAAGACGTAGCCGATGGCGTCGCGAATGTAGCCCGCGACCCCCTGGTGGTGCTGGGCCTGGACCTGGCGCCGCTGGGCATAGGGGACCCCGAGCATGCTCATGGTGATCTGGCGCGACAAGGTCCAGTTGATGCCCGGGCCCCACAGCAGGGGCGCGACGCGGTCCTCGTAGATGGTTCGCTGGCGCTCCAGCGTCGGCGCCTCGAAAAGGTCCGCAACGCTGTTGGCCAGGCGAGGTCGCACCCGCAGATAGGCACGGAAGGCACGAGCCACCTTGCCCGCCAGTCCCTGGAAGTAGAAGCCGCCCTTGTCCCCGGTGAACCAATGCTGGCGGTCGTCCCAGAAGCCCTGGGCGAAGGGCGACAGCTCCCGGCGCAGGGCATCCTGGTAGAGATGGCGGAAGTCCCGGTGCACGCCCCTGCCGAAGAGGGCAAAGAAATCGTCGAGCTGCAGGCGCCGGATCCCGGCGAGCTTCAGCTCCAGCAGGGCGGTCTGGCGGGGATTGGCATCGACCGTATGGATGCGCCGCGGCCCGGCAAGGGCGTAGTCCAGAACATTGCAGCCGGCGCTGGTGATGGCCAACAGGGTGTCGTCGGGACCCAGATTGAGCGCGAGCCGGTCCACCGCCGGGTCTTCCCAGCAGGTGTTGTAGACCAGGGAACGGGTGTAGATGGCATTGAAGACCGTCTGATCGATCTGGTCGCGCAGGGTCAGGGTTTGCACAGGGTCTCCGGGGCTTGGGCGGGGCTCCGAAGGTCTCTAGTCTAGGTGGCGGACGTGACCCGGGAATGACCGGCCCGCGACGGGGAGATTGCGGCCTCGTCTTCGCATGGTCTGTCGAAACGGGATCAAAGGGGCTGGTGCTGGGGGGATCCGGGCGGCCGGTGGCGCGCGGCGGAGCAACAGCGGCCGGATCTTGCTGGCGCGGCGACGGCCCTGACCGATAGGGATAGAGCTACCGGCGCCTGTTGCAAAGGATATGGCCGGTGCGGTACTTGTCGGGCGTTCAACCAGGCGGGGGCCTGGATGAAGGTTGGCAGACCCTGGGGACGACCAGGGCACCGGTCTATACTCGGTGCAGCCCAGAGTGGAGACCGTGCATGTCGATCCAGCCGAAACCCCAGTACTGCTTCGAGGATTATCTCGCCACCGAGCGCGAGTGCATCGACGAGAAGCACGAATATGTCGGGGGCCAGGTCTTCGCCATGACCGGGGCCAGCTACAACCACAACCTGATCGCAGCGAACGTGGCAGGCGAGATTCGGCAGCAACTCAAGCCGCGCCCTTGCACCGTCGTCGCCGGCGATATGCGTCTGCGTATCGACGCCGCCGACGTCTGCACCTACCCGGATGTGATCGTCCTCTGCAAGGAGCCGGCCTTCCACGACGCTCGCAAGGACGTCCTTACCGACGCGACCCTCGTCGCCGAGGTCCTCTCCCCCTCCACCGAGGGCTACGACCGTGGAGGCAAATTCGCCCTCTACCGGGCACTGCCGGGTCTGCGCCAGTACCTGCTCATCGCCCAGGACCGATCCGCGCTGGATCTGTTCACCCGCCAGGCCGACGGCCGCTGGGTGCTCGACGCCTATACCAGTCCCGACCAGCCCATCGCGCTCGAATCCATCGGCTGCGTGCTGCACCTGCGCGAGGTCTACGACAAGGTGTCGTTCGAGGCCCTGGATACGGCCTACTGGCCTTCCTGAATGTCGTGTCCCAGCGCCGCATCCGGCACCGGTGAGCGGACCGGGGCACAACGGGCCAGGGCTTGCCCCGCTTATGTCCCGGCACGCTCGTCATTGCCTTCACGCGAGGAGACGGATGGTCTCCAGCATCGCCGCCGGATTCGTGTAGTCCACGCGGATAGGCGAACGGCTCCCCGAGCAGTCGAGCACCAGCGCGGGAAAGGCGTTCACCCCCATGCCGCGCGCCCGCGACATCTCCTGCTCCAGCGTCCGGTGGGTCTGCGCGGCGTCCAGGTCCTGGGCGAAGGCAGCGCGCTCCGCGCCGATCTCGCCCGCCAGGCCGATCAATGTCTCCGTGTCCGACGGATTGCGTGCCTCCAGGTAATAGGCGCGCTGGATGGCGGCGGTCATGGCCAGGTCGAATCGGGGGTCCTGGCGGCGCGCGGCGATCACCGCCCGACACGCCGGCCAGGTGCTGCGCCGGGGCAAACAGCGCGTCCAGAACTCGAAGTTGAACGGCGTTCCGGGAATCCGCTGCTGGATGCGCCGCCAGGTCTGCTGCAACTGCTCGCGCATGGACTCCGGCATCGGCTCCTGCGAATCGGGGGCCAGCCCACCCAGCAGCCGCTCGACCGCGATATCAGGCGCAAGGCCCGCGAGTAGCGTCTCAAGGGCCGGCCCAAAGCCCCAGCACCAACTGCACATGGGGTCGTGGACGTAGTAGAGGCGGTTTGGCATCGGCGGTCATCCTCAAATGCCGGCGGTGCAGCGCACGCCGGCCGGGGGTGATAAGCACGCGCGCGATGCCGCTCGTCGTGTGGACCGGCCTTGCCGGTCCTGTCCCCCTCCGCTAGGGTAGGGGCCATGCCTCTACCCTCGCGAGCGTCCCCACCGGAGCAGGACCCACCGCAGCTCGAGCAGATCCTGGTGTCGAGTCTGCGCCAGCGCTTCAAGGCCGAGACCAATCGTCTGACCAGCGGCGGGATGCGGCGACTGCTCGCGCCCCATCCGGATGCGGAGGCGCTGAGCTTCCCGCTCAGCTACCTCTACGTCTACCACTGGCTGCGCGAGCATGTTCCAGAGGCCTACCGTACGGCGGTCCTGAGCGCCTTCCGCAGCCACGCCCGCGCCTTCCTGATGGACCTGCTCGACAGCTCCGCCGATGCTGAGGCGTTCCTGCTCGGCTACATCGCTCAACTGCGCGCGGCGCCCGGCTCCACCCTCCAGCAGCGGCAGCTTCTGGATCTCCTGGCCGCGAAAGGCGACGACGCGGGTCGGCTGTGCGCCGAGATGCTGGCGATCTGGAGGGGCTTGGGCCTGCTCACCCAGACCTCCCGTGAGGCCTACAACGCCATCGGGCACCAGGAGCGGGCGCGCTACGGGCAGATGCTCGGTGCGCAGGACCAGGAACGGCTGGCGCTGATCGACGCCCTGCCGGATCCGGGAGGGGACGGGCGCTTTGATAAGCTCGCCGTCATCCCCGCCATGGGCTGCCCCCAGACCTGCCGCCACTGTATGTTTATCTGGCGCCCGCCCATGCGCGGCACCCCGGATCCCGCGCCGCTGCTCGACTTCGTGAATGCCCATACCCGGAGCGTGCTCTTTACCGGGGGCGACCTGACCCGCCACCTCGACCAGTTTCTCCAGGCCATCCGCAGCATGGACCGGGTGCAGACCCTCGCGATCCTGCTCAATGGGGATTTCGCCGACGACCCGCTGCGCACCGAGCAGGTGCTCGGGGACATGACGGCGGCCCTGCGGGAGCGCCCCGGGGGCTGGCCGGCGGCTCAGGTGCTGCTCCAAGTCAGCTTCGATGAGTTTCACCAGGAGGTGATCGTCGACAAGCACGGCACCCTGCGCGAGCGCATCCCGGTGGCGAAGATCGCCAACATCGTGGAGTGCGCACCCCGCCATCCCGGAATCCAGCTGTGCCTGCTGCACAAGCAAAACGCCCTGAGCTTTTCCATGGACGTCTTCAAGCATGGGGTATTCGCCCGCCTGGCCCAGGAGCTCGGCCGGCGCGGGCACCAGATCCGCATCCTGGCCTCGGCGCCTTCCCCGCGCCTCAAGCGCAACCCCTTGCGACCGGATCAAAAGGGCGCCGTGCTCAAGGATGCCAGCTTCGCCCTCGCCCGTCACCCGCAGCGCCCGATCCTGTTCACCAGCTCCACCATCGACGGCTACGGGCGCGCGACCGTCCTCGACCCGGGGGAGACGGTCCAGGACCCTGACCTGCTGCACGAGGTCCTGCAAGGGAAGTCGCCGCCCGGCGAGGGCTTCGACACCGACCTGATGTTCTGGGCCAACGGCTGGGCGACCCTGTTCTCGGCCGTCCACATCTGTCTCGGCGACCTCCACCAGGACGGCGGCGAGCGAATCCTCGCCCGCCAGCGCAAGGACCCGCTAACCGCGGCACTGCGGCGGTTCGACCGCCGGCTGCTCGACCTCTATGCCGAGGTCCGCCCGGACCTCGCCGCGAGGATCGACACCGCCACAAGCCCCCACCACCTGTTCCACTCGATCACCGAGGATGCGGAGGTGCGGCTCCACATGACGCGGCGTCTGACAAAACCGACCTAGAGGGATCTTTCCGACTCAGGATCCAAGTTTGCATCAAGACAGGCCGGGACCGGCAAGGCGGGCGGCGCAAAGCGCTCTCCCCCGATATCCCGCAGGCCCTCGGGCGCGCACGGGCGAAATGAACGGCAAGCTGCTGCCGGCGGATTCAGGGAGGGCCACTGCCGTGGCGGCCCTGCTCAAATTACCTGAAGGGGCCCGAAGCGCGGGGCCTGATCGAGCGTTTCGGCCATGGAGTCGATCGATCGGGGTGGGGATCGACCTGGCGTACCAGTTGCGCAAGCCCTGCCCCTGCAGGGGCGAGAATGGCCGGATCAAGGAGTCCTCAAGGGTTATCGCGCGCGGCTCGGGCCCCGGCTCGCCGGTCGGGCCATCAGGCCAAACCCCGTCAGAAGCTGTGCCGGGATGCGAAACAATCCCAGCCCGCCAGGGCGCTTGTCGGCCTTGATCCGAATGAAGCGTGTGGTGGCGCCGCCAAGGGCCTCACAGATCACCTGGGCCTGACTCGCGCCTGCTCCAACGCATCCACGGTAGGCCGCGACAGCATGCGGTGCGATCAGCCGCACCTCGTGACCGAGACCTGCCAGTCGTTGCCCCCACTGGTGTGCCGTACCGCACGACTCCAGACCGACGACACTCTGGGGTAGCTGCGCGAAGATTTCCTGAAGCTGCGCCACGCGGACGGTCCTGCGCAGCACGATTTCACCCTTTTCGTTGACGCCGTGAAGCTCGAAGGGGCTCTTGGAGAGGTCCAAACCGATTCGTGTCGCTTCCATTCCCGATTACCCCTTGCCATACCGTGTTTGATATTCCGCGCCTAGGCCGTTGGACACGCTTTGTCGGGCGCCAAAGACCGCTCGTCCGAAACCATAGCGGCTTGGAGCCTCCGGGGCAATCCGTATTGGTTGGGAATTTGTCGGGAATTTCGTGTCCCTGGGCAGCGCGTCGAGCATCGTGGCGGAGGCGGCGTTCGGGTCGCCGCGCGCTCACCGTTGCCCGGCAGGTGGCCTCGCGCTCGACCTCAAAGTTGCAGTCGGGTGGAAACCCGGCCTACCGGGTGTCCGGGTGCCACCAGACGCCTCTCATCGGTTAGATAACGACCTGCGACCGATTTTCTCCAATCGTATCCACCCCGTGTCGTTGGGGCAGAATGCGGTTAGGCGCAGCGCACCCTCTCCAGAGCCCCAATGGAATCACTCGACATCGTCGCATTGCTGTTTGCCGCGGCTCTGACCGCCGGTTTCGTCGACTCCATTGCCGGCGGCGGTGGGCTGATCGCCATCCCGGCCCTCTTGTGGGCGGGTCTGGGTCCGGTGGAGACCCTGGCGACCAACAAGGCGCAGGCGGTCTTCGGCAGCGGCACCGCGGCCTGGAACTTCTACCGGCAGGGGGCCTTGAGCGCGCGCTCAGCGGCCTTTGCGGTGGTCTGCACCTTTGCGGGCTCCGCGGCCGGTGCACTCCTGGTCCAGCGGCTCGACAGCTCGGCCCTGCAACGTCTGATCCCGGTCCTGCTCATCGCCTTTGCGCTCTATTTCCTGTTCTCGCCGCGGGTCTCCGACCTGGACAGCCATCAGCGCCTGGGGTCGGGCGCCTTTGCCCTGACCGTCGGGCTGGGTGTCGGCTTCTACGACGGCTTCTTCGGTCCGGGCACCGGCACCTTCTTCGCCATGGGCTACGTGTCGCTGCTCGGGTACAACCTGCGCCGGGCGACCGCCCACAGCAAGCTGCTCAATGTCACCAGCAATCTGGCGGCCCTCCTGTTCTTCCTGCCGGGCGGGCACATCGACTGGACCATCGCCGCCGTAATGGCGGCGGGTCAGGCGGGCGGGGCCTGGCTCGGCTCCCACCTGGTGTTGCGCCACGGCACGGCACTGGTCCGGCCCGTGCTGGTGGTCTCCTCGATCCTGATCTCCGCCAAGCTGCTGCTGGATCAGCTGAGCTGATTCAGCGGAACCGCTCCCTGCCGTTCATCCGCGTTCATTCGCGGCTAGATCATCCTTAACTCCGGCGGCCGCGCGGCGCTCCTGCCACTGCGTCAGCAGGTCCCAGGCGACGGGAACGACGAACAGGGTGAGAAGGGTGGCGGTGGCGAGTCCGGTGACGAAGGTGGAGGCCATGGTGCCCCAGATCAGCGAATAACTCGGAATCCCCAGCGCCATGGGCAGCAGGCCCAGGATGGTGGTCAGCGTGGTCAGGATGATGGGCCTGAGGCGAACCCGGACCCCCTCCAGCACCGCCTCGCGCCGGCTCATCCCACCGCGGTAGAGCCGGTTGATGAAGTCGAGCAGCACCAGCGAGTCGTTGACCACCACACCGGCGACGCCCACCACCGCGATGAAGCTGTTGATGGTGAACAGCGATTGGGTAAAGACCTTGCCGAATACCACCCCCACCACCGCGAACATGATCGCGGAGAGCACGATCAGCGGCTGCGCGTAGGATCTGAACTGGGTCGCCAGGATCAGGTAGATGATCAGCACCGCCAGCCCGAAGGCCTGGGTCAGGCTGTCGAAGGAGCGCTGCGTGGTCTCGTACTCGCCACTGAAGATCGGCGCCGCACCGGGAAAGCGGTCCCGGATCTGCTGGTACTGGCCGCGCACCCAGGCCGTGACCTCGGCCGATGAGATGCCGCTGTTCGCCCGGATGTTGGCGGTGATCGCCAGGCTGCGCTGGCGCTGATACCGCTTGAGCTCCCCGGGCTGGATCTCTGCCACCGGCGTGACGATGTCGCGCAGCAGTACCGGGCCGCTCGGGTGCTCCAGGACCGGGATGTCGAGGGCGGCCTCCGGTGCGTCGAGCCACGCCGGATCCACTCGCAGCTTGAGGTCCACCTCCTCGTCGGAGAGCCTGAACTTGCCGACAAAGCGACCGTCGAGCACCGAGGCGGCCATGCGCGCGGCGTCCCCCTGGGTGAGCCCCTGCTCGCGCGATCGGGCGGCGTCCACGACCAGACGGAACACCCGCGCCGGCTGGCCGCTGTCATCCTCGAGATCGGTCAGGTTGGCTCCGAAGCGCGGGTGGGCCCGCATTCGGGTCAGGAGCTCGGCGGTGAGCCCGCGCACCGAGTCCTCGTCGGCGCCCACGATCTGGACATTGACATCCTTGCCGGCGGGTGGTCCATCCTTTTCGGCCCGCACCCGGATGCTGTAACCCGGCCCGGCGAAGCGCTCGGTGAGCCGCTGACGCATCCGCTCCAGGTGTGCCTGGGGGTCGTCGAATGCCTGATCATCCTTGGGCGGCAGGGCCACCATCACGGTGCCCAGGTTGTGACCGGGTATGTCCTCGTAATCCTCGCTGATGGTGAATCCGGCGAAACCCGCGGCGGACTGAGCGTAGCCAGGCCCGTCGGCCATGATGTCCTCGGCGATGCGCCTGACCCGGCGGTCGATCTCCTCGATCGGGGTGCTGGCCGGCCCCTCGATGAAGGCGTAGTAGATGGCATAGTCGTCCGGAAAGAACTTGATTCGCACCAGTGGGGCTATGCCCGCGATGGAGACCGCGAGGATCGCCACCGCCGCCAGAAAGGAGACCAGCACCGCCGCCAGGGTCAGCAGCCGAAAGCGCAGGGTGAGCCGGATCAGGGCGTTGGCGAGCCGGCGCAGCGGACGTAACAGCCAGGTGTCGCGCGCGTCGAGCGTCGGTCCGCCCGCCTGGGGTCGCGGCCCATAGTCCAGATAATGGATGGGGAGGATGAACAGGCACTCGAAGAGCGACGCCAGGATGGCGAAGGACACCGCCTTGGGGATCAGCGCAAAGAACTCGCCGGTGGATCCCGTCATCATCAGCATGGGCAGGAAGGCGGCGACCGTGGTGCTGGTGGCCGAGATCACCGGGACCGCGACCTCGGCGGTCCCGCTGACGATGGCCTGCTCCAGGGGCTCGCCCTGCTGCACGTGGCGGTAGATGTTCTCCACCACCACGATGGCGTCGTCGACGATGATGCCGGACACCAGCACGAAGCTGAACAGGGTGATCTCGTTCAGCGAGTTGCCGGTGAGCTGCATCAGGATCATGGTGACCATGAAGGAGAAGGGGATGCCGATGGTCACCAGCCCGGCGTTTCTTACCCCCATGAAGACCCAGATGATGAGGCTCACCAGCACCACCCCGAGCAGCAGGTTGGACCCCAGGGTGGTGATCGATTCCTGGATGTATTGGGTGGAGTCCTGGGTGAGAACGACCTCCACCCCCTCCCGCGCCAGGGTCGGGGCATAGTCGGTGATCACCGCCTGGGCGGCCGCATAGATCTGGAGCGCGTTGCCCTCGGTGGTCTTGAGCAGCTTGACCGTTACGACGTCCTTGCCGTTGACCGACGAGATGACATGCGGCTCCCGATAGCCCAGGTCCGCACCGGCGATCAGGTCATCGACGGTCACGAAGGAGCCGTCGGCGTCCGTGCGCACCACCGTGGAGACCACCTGCTCGCGGGTGCGGTAGCGCTCGTCCACCCGGACCACGAACTCGCCCGATCCGTCGGTGAAGCTTCCCGCCGGTATGGTGACGTTCGCGTCCAGCAATGCGGCGGCCACCTGGTCGAAGCTGATGCCGTGGGTCTTGAGCCGCTCGGGGTCCAGATCGACGTGGAATTCCCGCTGCTGGTCGCCCACCACCTGGGCCTCGCTGACCCCGGGGATGCGTCCCAGCGGGACCTGCAGCTCCTCGGCCATCAACGTGAGTGCGCGGTTGGAGCGATCGCCAAGCAGATTGACCGCCACCACCGGTAGCCAGAAGGAGGTGCGAATGAGGTCGAAGCTGGGCGGCTCGACCTCCGGGGGTAGCTCCCCCAGGGCGCCCAGCACCCGGAAGCGCAGGTCGTCGTAGAGGGCGTCGTAGTCCGCCCCGTCGACGAACTTGACGATGATGTTCGAGCGCTCGCGAACCGAGTTGGCGCGTATGAGCTCGACCCGCTCGAGCCCCTCCAGTGACTTCTCGATCTCGCGGGTGACCAGCGACTCCACGTCCCGGGGCGAGGCCCCCGGATAGAAGGTGGTGATCAGCACCTTGCCGAAGTTGACGTCGGGATAGCGCTCCACCGGAAGCTGGGCGGTGGCGAAGGCCCCGGCAACGATGAGCAGCACGAACAACAGGTTGAACAACACCCGTTGGCGCAGCGTGAAGCGGATCAATGACTCCATGACGGGAACGGGTCGATTGCCGCCCGCGTTTCAGGGGCCGCCCGGGAGGCGGACCGGGTCGCCGGGGCTGAGCCCGGGGGCCGTGACGCGCACCCGGGTCGGGTCGTCCCGGTCCTCACCGAGCAGCAGGACGCGCAGGCGCTCGCCGTCCTCGCGGGTGATCCAGTACTCGTCATAACTGTGCTCCAGCGCGGACGCCGGCAGGCTCACCGCGCCGGTGCGCTCGGGAAGCTGTAGCGAGAGCTCCGCCCGCAGGCCGCCTCGGGCCGCATCCAGTGGGGCGTCGATGCGCAGGTCGACGGCGATCTTGCGGGTCTCGGGGTCGAATCCGGGGTTGGCGCGATAGATACTGGCGGGCACCCTGATGTCCTGAGTCGGGATCCTCAGTGCGAGTGGCTCGGTCTGGGCTTGCAGGGCCTCGAATTGCTCCGGGGTGAGCGCGAATGGCACGATCAGGACCGAGAAATCCGCGGCGCGCCCCAGCGTCTCGCCCTCGTGCACCCATTGGCCCGGCTCGACCGAGCGGGCGGTGATCCGCCAGCCCGCCTGGCCCCGCACGGTGGTCCGCGCCAGGCGCTCCGTCAGCGCCCGGGCCTTCACTTCCAGGACGCGAAGCTCGTGAGCGTTGTTGCGCAGGGCCTGCTCCAGGGTGTCGAGCTGCGACGCCGAGGCATTGCTCTGGCGCGCCAGCTCCTGATAGCGCTTGACTTCCCGCTGGTCGAACTCGATCTGGGCGCGCAGCCGGTCCTGCTGCACCGCGATCTCGTCGAGGTCGAGCCGCAGGAAGGTGTCGTCGAGCCGCGCAAAGCGCCCGTCGTCCAAGGCGTCGCCGACGTCTCCGAACAGCTCCAGCACCCGCCCGGAGGTCTCGGCCACCAGGGGCGCCTCGGCGCGCGCCCGGGTGAAGCCGGTGAGCGTAATGGTCCTCGGTGCCGCCGTCGCCGTCGCCAGCACCGGGCCCCTGGATGGGGCAGGCACATCGTCCACCGCACGAACGGTGGCGGAGCCGAGCGTCAGGGGGACGAGCAGCAGTAGGGGGGCGACCAGCGCCAGAGCCGGGGCGAGAGGCCGCCCCCGGTACTGGATCGCCGAGACTGGTCGCTTCATGGGCGTGTTTCGACTTTGCAGGATGGTCGTCGCTGGCGCCGGGGTCTTGGGGGGGTTGCCCTGAGCCTCGAGGCTGCGGTGTCAGTGGAGTGGGAGGGCCGGGAGTTTAAACCGAAACGCTGCGAGCGGCCGTGCGAGCGTGTCACGTCGCCAGGGTTCAGGGAGCTCGACGGCCCGAAACCTGGTCAGGAAAATGAGCTGCCAATCGCGGATTCCCGGATGGAGAGGCCCAATCATCGACGGCGTCGGGGTCGGGCCGGGTCCTTGTTGTACAATCGGGCGCTCAATTGAGCGGGTGCCGGCCAGGCGGGTCCGGCGTGTCATTGGTGTCGCGGAGTCAAGTGTGGAAAGAGAACCGGAGTTAGCGGTACCAGTGGCGCCGGCGAGCCAGGGCGCGAGTCAGGCCACCGCGGGTTCAGGTCCCGGGCCCGCTCGGCCAGCAGGCACTGAGACCAGGGATGACTTGGTCGGAACCGGATCAGACGCCCTCCATTCGAGGACAAGATCCGTTCGCAGAAGGCGCGGTCCGCGCTCGGCACTGGGCTGGTTCGCCCAGTTTCTCGGTGGGCTCGCCGTCCCCGTTCAATTCCTGACGCTGGGGCTGATCGGTGCCGCCATCTTCGTCAAGGTCACGCTCCCGGATCTGCCCGACGTCAAGCAAAGTCTGCGCAACGTCCAGTACGAGCAGCCACTGCGGGTCTTCAGCGCCGACGGTCAGCTGATGGCCGAGTTCGGGGTCGAGCGCCGCCAACTGGTGCGCTACGAGGAGATCCCGCCCCTGCTGATCGACGCCTTCCTGGCGACCGAGGACAGCCGTTTCTTTGAGCACGCGGGTGTCGATGCCGTCGGTCTGGGCCGCGCGCTCCTGAGCTATGCCTCCACCGGCATCAAGGCCCAGGGCGGAAGCACCATTACCATGCAGGTGACCCGCAACTTCTTCCTGTCACCCGAAAAGACCTTCAGGCGCAAGCTCGCCGAGTTGCTGCTCGCCCTGCATGTAGAGAAGACATTGACCAAGGAGCAGATCCTCGAGCTCTATCTCAATCAGATCTTCTTCGGCCATCGTGCCTACGGAGTAGTGGCGGCGGCCGCGCTCTATTACGACAAGGACCTCGCGCACCTCAACGTGTCCGAGATGGCCATGCTCGCGGGTCTGCCCAAGGCCCCGTCCGCCAACAACCCGGTCACCAATCCCCTACGGGCACTGGAGCGGCGCAACTACATCCTCGGACGGATGCGTGATCTGGGCTACATCGAGCAACCCCAGTACGAGGCGGCGGTCCAGATGCCCGACAAGGCCAGGCTCTATGGCCAGAGCATCGAGCTCGACGCCGGCTTCGTCGCCGAGATGGCCCGCCAGGAGGTGCTTAAGCATTACGGCGATCAGGCCGGCCAGCAGGGCATCAAGGTGGTCACCACCATCGAGTCGTGGATGCAGACGGCGGCCCAGGATTCGCTGCGCAAGTCACTGCGTCAGTATGACCGGCGCCATGGCTATCGCGGCGCTGAGGCGCAGGTGGACCTCAAAGGCGCCTCCGAGGTGGATATGGACACCTATCTGGATGGCGTCGCCGCAGTGCCCGACCTTCCCGCCGGCTTGGTGACCGCCATCGAGGGCGGCGAGGCCGAGGTCTATCTCGGCGCTGGCCGCAGGACCACCCTTGGGCTGGACCAGATGAGCTGGGCCAGGGAGTTCCGCAACGCAAATTGGCAGGGCCCGGCCCCGCGGCAGGTCGCGGACGTGGTCGAGGTCGGTGACCTGATCCGGCTGCGACAGGATGACGAGGGCCGCTGGGAACTCTCGGCCATACCGGGTGTGACCGGCGCCCTGGTTGCTCTGTCTCCGCGGGATGGAGCCATCAAGGCCCTGGTCAGCGGCTATGCCTTCAACGACAGCAAGTTCAATCGGGCAGTGGACATGCGCCGCCAGCCGGGCTCCAGCTTCAAGCCCTTCGTCTACGCCGCGGCCCTGAACAAGGGCTGGACCCCGGCGAGCCTGCTCAAGGATGAGTCGGTGAAGGTCAGTCTGGGGGGCGGCAAATTCTGGGAGCCCCAGAATTTCGACCACCGTGAGATGGGGCCCATCCGCATGCGCCAGGCCCTGACGCTGTCGCGCAACCTCGCATCCATCAACCTGCTCAACAGTGTGGGCCTGGAAGATGCCCGTAACTACATCCGCCGCTTCGGTTTCGACGACGACGCCATGCCGCTCGGCCTGTCCATGGCCTTGGGAACCGGTGAGACATCCCCGGTCAAGATGGCTGAGGCCTATGCCATATTCGCCAATGGCGGCTATCACGTCCTGCCTCACTTCATCTCGCGAATCGAGAATGCGGTGGGCGAGCCGCTGTTCGCGGCCGATCCGCCTTCGGCCTGCTCGGATTGCTGGTACCGATATGGAGACGACAAGCCGGCCCGAACCGAGGGTCTGAACCCGGAAAACCGGGCGGAGCAGGTGATTGACCCGCGCATCGCCTACCAGATCACCTCGATACTGGGCGATGTCGTTCAGCGGGGGACGGCGACCCGCGCCAAGCGGCTGGGACGCAGCGATATCGCCGGCAAGACCGGAACCACGAACGACGTCCGCGACTCCTGGTTCTGCGGCTTCCAGGCCGACCTGGTCACCGTGGCCTGGATGGGTTTTGACGCCTTCCACAAGCTCGGCCGGGGAGAGGAGGGCGGTCGGGCCGCGCTCGGAATGTGGACTGATTTCATGGAGAAGGCCCTCAAGGACAAGCCCGAGGCGCGGCTCGACATGCCGCCGGGCATGGTGCGGGTGCGCATCGATGGCAATCGCGGAACCGTCACCAAGTCCAAGGGTGCCATGACCGAGGAGGTGATGGAGGAGTATCAGCTGATGCTTCTGGGTCCTGAGCCCCTCCAGTTCGCTGGATCCGGCACGCGAAAGTCCAAGCCAAAGCCCTCGGCGCCGCAGGTGGTTGACGACCTGTTCTGATGCCGGTGCGCGATGATGGTGCCGGTCACTTGAGTGATCGAAACCGCCGGGTCATGCAGGATCGGGAAGTGAAACGCCCTGGATCGACCTTCCCCTAACAGGGCAGCGGGGCCAGGCGCGGCGACTCCTGGAGCCGCATCAGGTCGTCACGCAGGTCCGACAGCCGCTGGTCCAGCCGCTCCGATTGAGTCCGGTCGAGGGTCCCGCCCAACTCCGTGAGGAACCCCGCAACGGCCTCTCCCAACGCGGCTCCGGCACTTTCCAGGTCCGGCGGAAGGTCCCGATAGTCCACCAGCCAGGCGGTGAGGAAGCCATGTAGCTCGGACTCGCTGGCCCCGGAACGCAGCCGACCCAGGAGCTCGGTGCGCTTGGCGGCACGATAGCTCAACCAGGACCCGGCGCTGTCGGGAAAACCGCCGGTGGTCTCGGCCACCAGGACGCGTTGGTCCCCGCGAAGCTCCCCGGTCCAGTCCTCGATGGACTTCACCCAGCGCCTCGCCCGCTTGCGCCGCTCCCGCTCGGTGCCCCGGCTGTCTTCCCGCAAGCGGTCACGACGCGCATCCCGGGCAAAGCGGTCCTCGAGGGCCTCAATCTGATCCGGATCGAGCCCTGCCAGCAGGGGGGCGGCGAGATCGATCGCGAGCCGGGCATGGCGCCTGTAGAGTTCGCGAAGGTTGCCGACCAGGCAGACCGACTCGGACGCCGGAAAATTGGACCCTGCGGCCATCTGCATGCGCCCGGCGAATGCGGCCAGGTAGGGCAGCTCCTCGCGGCGGTGGGCGGCCAGAACCTGCCCGAGCCGCGGCTCCCAAGCCGCGAGCTGACCCTTGGTGAGTCCGAGATATTCGTCGGCATAGCGGGTGAGCAAGAAATCCGCCTGATTGTAGGCGAGCTCGATGCGGCTGCACCCCGCAATGGCAATGCTCATCAGCAGGCACGCCAGGAGCGTTGGGCCCAAACGCTTCATCCAGTGATCCTCACGGCAAGGGGTCCGAAACGACTCGAGAGACGCCCCGACTGAAGGGCTCAGCGATCCCCGTCGGGTGCCTTCTCCGGCAACGGCGAGCCCCGAGGGTTCCCGGGCTTGATCGCCGCCGGTGACGCCGTATCTTAAGGCTCCGGGCGGCAGGGCGCCTGCCAACCCGCAGCCGGAGAGAGAAACCGATGCTGACCCTGGCCGATTGTCTCGATCAGTATCCGAGCGAGGGCCGGATTGAGTGGATCGGGGTTCGACCGGCGCGCCGGGCGGCCATTCAATCGGTCGTCGCGGTCCGGGCACAGGCGCGACGCGGTCTCGAGGGCGACCGCTACCAGGGCGTAAGCGGCTCCCGCGCCGTGACCCTGATCCAGTTCGAGCACCTCGCCGCCCTGGCCTCTCTGATGGGGGTCTCGGCGGTGGCGCCGGCGCTATTGCGTCGCAACCTCCTGGTCTCGGGCCTGAACCTGGTGGCGCTCAAGGGGCGCCGATTTCGGGTGGGTGAGGCGGTGCTGGAGTCGACCGGTCCGTGCCACCCCTGTTCGCGGATGGAAGAGTCACTGGGACCTGGGGGGCTCAACGCCATGCGCGGACACGGGGGCATCACCGCGCGCGTCCTGAGCGGCGGGCTGCTCCGCGTGGGGGATGCGGTGCGGGTGCTGCCGGACGGGGTCGATCCCCAACCCGATGGATAATCCGAGGTCGCCGAGGCACGCCAAGCAGATGCCAGCCGCGCTGACTCCCAGGGCCTTGCTGATCCTGCTTGGTCTGCTCCTGTCCCTGTCCACCGGTGCCAATCCGGTCAGCACCGAGAACGTGACGGCCAGTCTGGTCAGCGAGCGCCCCCAGACCCGGCCGGGGTCGGCAATCGACCTGCTGCTGGTGCTCGAGATCCGGCCCCATTGGCACACCTACTGGAGCAATCCCGGTGACTCGGGCGAGGCGCCGCGCATCCAATGGGACTTGCCGCCAGGCGTCTGGGCCGGACCGCTGGGCTTCACGGCGCCGGAGCTGATCCGGGTCGGACCACTGTCGAATTACGGCTACTCGGGTCTCGCCCTACACCCGGTGAGTCTGAGGATCCCGGCCGACTGGCCGCCCGGGCAGCCGCTGCGTGTGAAGGGGCAGGCCCACTGGCTGGTATGCGAGGAGCACTGTATCCCGGAGTCGGCGGATCTGGAGCTGACCATCGGGGTCGGCGATCAGGAGTCACCACCCGATCCCGACCTGACAGGGCTGTTTGAGCGGGCCCGCTCCGGCCTGCCCGCCGGGGCCATCAGCGGCGCCCTGCTCGCTGGAACCGACGGCGGCGCGCGGCTCGAGTTGCCCTTCCAGGGGCTGGAGTCGCCGGCGGCGACCGATTCTTTCTGGTTCTTTCCGGCGAGCTGGGGCCTGATCGAGCACGGGGCGGATCAGCCATGGCGCCTGCTGGCCGACCACGGACGGGCACGCCTGGTCATCGACCTGACCCCGGGTCCGGCCTTCTCAAGCACCGCTCCCGACGGGCTCCTGGTGGTGCGACGCGGCGATGGCACCACCCGGTCGTACGAGGTCCAGACGGCTCGAGGTCCGGCCGTTGAGTCGGCACCGGCAGATGAGGACATGGGTCTCGCCGCGGCCCTCGGTCTCGCCCTGATCGGCGGGCTGATCCTCAACCTGATGCCCTGTGTCTTCCCGGTGTTGGTCATCAAGGCACTGAGTCTCGCCGGACAGGGCGGTCTCCCCGCCCGTGCCCGCGCGCTCCACGGGCTCTGGTATACGACCGGGGTCCTGATGTTCTTTGGCCTGCTGGCGCTCCTGCTGCTCGGCCTGCGGGCGGGCGGTGCCGCCGTGGGCTGGGGCTTTCAGCTCCAGTATCCACCGTTTGTTGCCGTCATGGCGTACCTGTTCCTGGTGCTGGGGCTCAGTCTCTGCGGTGCGCTGACCCTGGGCGCCCGCCTGATGGGTCTGGCGGGTGCCGGTGCCGCCGATGGCCGCTCGGGGGCCTTCATGACCGGTGCCTTGGCGGCCCTGATCGCCGCGCCCTGCACGGCGCCATTCATGGGGGCCGCCCTGGGTTTTGCGGTGACGCTCCCCTGGCTTCCGGCCCTGGCCATACTGCTCACCCTGGGTCTCGGGCTCGCCGCGCCCTTCCTGCTGCTGTCCCTCTGGCCCGGCCTGGCTCGCCGGCTTCCAAGACCGGGTCCCTGGATGGAGACGCTCAAGCAGCTGCTGGCCTTCCCGCTGTTCGCGACCGCCGCCTGGCTGCTGTGGGTCCTGAGTGTCCAGTCGGGCCCGCGCGGTCTCGCACTGGCGCTCTCCGGCATGCTCCTGCTCGCCTTCGGGCTCTGGGTGAGGGAGCGCACACGCCCGCGTGGACAGACCCTGGAGCGGCTCGGCAGGGTCGCGGCCCTGGCCGGACTGATCGCTGCCCTGTGGCTGGGTTTTTCGATCCCGGACCAGGGCGGGGCGGGCAGGGCGGACCCGGATGTGGGCTCGGCTGCTGCCTCGGGGGGTGTAATCGGCCACAGCCCCTATTCGCCCGAGCGGCTGGCCCAGGCCCGCTCTCAGGGCCGTGCGGTCTTCGTCAACATGACCGCGGCCTGGTGCATCACCTGCCTGGTCAACGAGCGCGTGGCCCTGTCAACGGATACAGTGGCCCAAGGATTCGCCGCGGGGGATGTGCTCTATCTGAAGGGTGACTGGACCAGCCGGGACCCGACCATCACCGATTACCTGGCCCGCTTCGGGCGCAGCGGTGTCCCCCTCTACGTCTACTATCCACCGGGCGGCGAGCCCCGGTTGCTGCCGCAGATCCTGACCCCATCCATCGTCATCCAGGCCCTGGCGCCCGGGAACGGCAACGGGTCCTGATGTCACCAACGGAGAACCGCCATGATCCCATCGCTCTCTCGAACCCTGCTCGTCCTCTGCCCACTGCTCCTGGGGCTTGGCATCCAGCCCGCCGCCGCCAGGCCGGAGGTGGGTCAACCCGCGCCCGGTTTCACGGCGACCGACACCTCGGGCAAGACCTGGAGACTCGCCGATCTCGCCGGCAGCAAGCTGATCCTGGAATGGACCAATCATGACTGCCCCTATGTGCGCAAGCATTACGGGGGCGGGAACATGCAGGCCCTCCAGAGGGAGGCCGCGTCGGCGGGCTATGTCTGGCTGACGGTCATCTCATCGGCCCCTGGAAAGCAGGGTCACGTGAGTGCCGAAGAGGCGGACGCCCTGACCCGTGAGCGGGGCGCCGCCCCCGCCGCCGTGCTGCTGGACACCCAGGGCGCCATGGGTCGCGCCTATGGTGCCCAGACCACGCCGCATATGTTTGTCATCGACGGCTCCGGCACCCTGGTCTATATGGGCGGCATCGACGACAGGCCGACCTCTGATCCGGCGGACCTGGAGGGGGCGAAGAGCTATATCCGGCTCGCCATGGCCGACCTCGCCGCGGGGCGGGCCCTGGCCAACCCGGTCACCCGGCCCTACGGCTGTTCCATAAAATATTGACCCAGCAGTCGGAGACTGCTCATGAGCGAGCCGCCCAACGAATCAGTGGGGTCGCAACGCGAGGCCGAGCTGCTGCGCGGGGCCGATGACCTGCTTCGCGACTTCGACCGGGCAGTGACCGTCTTCAACGAGTTTGTCCACGGCTATCGCGCCCTGTTCGACCTGGGGCCCACGGTAACGGTGTTTGGTTCGGCCCGAATCCCCGAGGGCAATCCCTATTACGAGCAGGCACGCCTGCTTGGTCGACGGCTGGCGGAGTCCGGCTTCACGGTGATGACGGGCGGCGGGCCCGGACTCATGGAGGCGGCGAATCGCGGCGCCAGGGAGGGCGGCGGTCTGAGCGTCGGCTGCAACATCGTGCTGGCCCACGAGCAGCGGCCCAATCCCTATCTGGACCGCATCCTGACCTTCGATTATTTCTTCGTGCGCAAGGTCATGCTGGTGAAATATTCCACCGGCTTCGTCTTCATGCCCGGGGGCTTCGGCACCCTCGATGAGCTCTTCGAGACCCTGACCCTGATCCAAACGGAGAAGGTCAGGGACTTCCCCTGTGTCGCCATGGGGGTGAGCTTCTGGGGTCCGCTGATCGACCTGGCCCATGAGACCATGGTCGCGGCCGGGACCCTGAGCCGGGGCGAGGTGGAGGTGGAGCTGACCGACGATCCCGAGGTCGCGATCGCTTATCTCCAGGATCGAGTTGCCGTCGCCGGGGCCTCTGCCGCATGAGCCTGGGCCGGGACGCGGCGTCGCCTTCAGTGGCACTTGAGCGCCTGCGCAGGCACCACCTGGGGCTCGAGGGCTGCCGCCGCTGTCCGGGGATGCAGGGTCCTGCGGTCCACGGTGAAACCCTGATCTCGCCGGTCATGCTGATCGGCCAGGCGCCCGGGACCAAGGAGATCGAGCAGGGTCGTCCCTTCTGCTGGACGGCGGGTAAGACCTTGTTCCGCTGGCTCGCATCCATCGGGCTCGACGAGCCGGCCGTTCGCAGCCGGGTGCTGATGAGCGCCGTGTGCCGGTGTTTCCCCGGCAAGAACCCCAAGGGCGGCGACCGGGTTCCGGATCGGATCGAGGTCGGGAATTGCTCGCCCTGGTGGCGCGGCGAGCTGGAGCTGTGCCGCCCGCGACTGATCATTCCCGTGGGCAGGCTCGCCATCGCCCAGTTTCCCGAGCACCTGCGCGACGGCGGGCGCCTCAATGACCTGGTTGGTCAGCAGTGGCCCTATCGGTCAGAGACGGGGATCCTTGCCGACCTGATCCCGCTGCCGCACCCCTCCGGGGCATCCACCTGGTTCAAGATGGAACCGGGCAAGACACTGCTGGTCCATGCCCTGGCCCTGATCGCTGAGCATCCGGCCTGGCGCTCGCTGCTGGGTGCCCACAGGACGGCCGGCTGACGGTGGGACAGTGTGATGCCCGTTACGAGCCGCTGTCGGAATGGGTTCAACAAGACCCTCCCCACCGGGTTGCGCTCCTGAATGCCGACTGGCCGGTGTCGTCTTGACGAAAACTGGCTGCAGCTTCCCCCTGAGGAGCGCTATGCTCCTGCCCCGGGTCTGGGTATGCGGGACGTCTCGGTCGCTCGAGACCCCTGAAACAGGTGGCTGCCATCAATCGTCCAAGCCTTGTTCTGGCCCTCGCCGCTGGAGCGTCCCTTGCCTTTCCACCGGTCTGGGGGGGCCAAGCGTCGCTGGCGCCCGCCGCGCGACCGGTGGAACTTGGTCCACCCGAGGATGCCCTGGCCGCCTATCAGACCCTGGCGGACAGTCGCGCCCGCGACTACGACCGGGCGCAAGACATCTCGCCCCGGCAGATGGTCATGCTGCTGGAGGTCTCCGAGCGCACCGGGGCCAGCCTGGGGCAGGCGCTGGCGACCGGCGAGCTCGAGAGCGCCCATACCTGGAACGATTACATCCGCCCCCGGCTCCAGAGCGGCAACCTGGGCTCCGCGACCGGGGTGTGGCAGTTCCAGCCCGCCACCTTCCACGCGATCGTCCGGATGTTCGGGTCGCGGCTCCTGGCCGTCAGCGCGGCCGATCCCGCGCGCGATCGCGACCACCTGGACCTGGGCGAGGGCCCATTCACCGACCAGCAGGTCCGGGACATCATCCAGGACACGGTGGACGGCAACAGGCCCAGTGACGACCTGGAGCTTCAACTCCTGCGGCACAACTTTGCGGTGCTCGCCTTTGCGCGCCATTTCCTGAGCGTCGATTCGGGCGCCTCGACGCCGGAGGAGGATTTCCTGTTCCACTTCCTTGGCGCGGGCCAGGCGAGACGGGTGCTCGCCCTGGCCCGCGGAGAGGCGCGCGACACCCTCTCGGTGAAGCCCGCCGCGGTGCCGGTAACGGCCTTTTACGGGGAGCGGGAGCGGGCCTTGGGGGGGCAGGGCGGCCTCGCGGTCGTGGGGTCTGAGATCGGCCTCGATAGCCTGCCGCCTGCCCGCGGGCTGCCCGACTGGGGGCCGATGATTCCGGACCTGCCCGGCCCGGTCTCGTCCGAGTGGGGCTTTCCCGCCGACTCACCCGTCGTGACCGGCAATTTGGGGATGTTCTACCGTGACGGCGTCGGACAGTCCGATCCCTATACCTGGGCGGAATTCATGGATCAACTGGCGCTGCGGGTCCATGCGGAGAGCCAACCGGCGCTGGTGCGGGCCAAATATGGGGTGGGATTCGATCTGAATGGAGGGGACATACCGGCTCGGGCCTTCGACCCCGACCATGGAGCCGAACCGGCGGAGTTTCGCGGGCGCGACGGCCGGACGGTGCTGGTCCCCGAGGCCCTGATCACGGGTCCGTTGAATACCGAGGAGACCGAGCGATTCCGGCAGCGGCTCGAGGCCCTGGTGCGCCAGGGCGATGACGAGCCGACCGAGGTCCTGCCGCCGGAGTCACTCTCGGCCCTCCAGCATCTGGGGATCCTGTCACCGGAGGCTCGGGAGTCCAGTACCGACGATCCCGAGATTCAGGCGGCCCTGGGGGCGTTCCGCGAGAGGGTCGGCAAGGCCGAGCCCGACGACCCGGATCAGGTGAATCGACTGATGCCGGCCGAGCGGATCGCGCTTGAGGCCTATGACCTGCGCATCCGCCACTTTGCCGCGCTTCAGGCGTGCCAGGAGGCCTCCTGGTTTGAGGCGCCCGACCTGAACCGCGTCACGGACCTGCCGGCCGGGGCGCGGCGCTCGGCGGCGCCCCATATCGCCGCCGTGCAGACGGCACTCTCGCAGCTGGGGCTGTTGAAGCAACCGATCAGGAAGACCGTCTGGCGGGACAAGAAGCGACGCAAGCGCACGGCGTACAAGACCGTTCCATTCACGGGCAAGCCGGACCGGGAGACGGTCGCCGCCCTCGACGCCTTTCAGGCGCGAAAGGGTCTCGCCCGAACCGGCGGCGTGCTCGATGCGGTGACCATGGAGCTGCTCGGTCTGCCCGCGATGGGACCGGAGATCTTCTTTCCCCCCGCCGGCCCGGATTGCGGGATTCAGCGGACCGCCGAGGTCGCCTGGTGCGAGATCCGGGCGCGGGACCAGTGGACTGAATTCGGCGTCCTCAGACGTCATCGGGTGGGACCGGAGGCGAGCCTCGTGGACCGGATCCTTGGGCAAGGCCCCGGAGGCCTCCGGGCGAGCCCAGCGGCCCCGACCCAAGGGGGATCGGACGATCCCGATTGCGGGGCGACCGGCGAGGCCGGCCCGGTCGGCATCCTGAGGCCGGAGGACGATCTTCCGCCACTCGGACTCGGCGTTCGCCGGGTCTCTTCCTCAAAGGCGTCGTGATCCGCGGCCCGTCCATCTGGCCCTGGCGAGTCCATGCAGAGCTCCAGCCGCGTCGCCCGGACCCTCGGTCTGGCCCGTTCCCTGGCCATGTATTACGGCAATCCGCTAGGGGCGCGACGCCTGCAAAGGCTCTATGCCCCCTTCCTCGGGCCCGGCTCGCTGGCGTTCGACCTTGGCGCCCACGTGGGCAACCGAGTGCGTTGCTGGCGAGCCCTGGGCGCCCGTGTCATCGCCGTCGAGCCCCAGCCTGATCTGCTCCGGGTCCTGCGACTGCTCTTCGGCCGGGACGCCGGGGTGAGCATCGTACCCGAGGCCGTGGGGCGGGAGTCGGGGCGCGCCATTCTATGGGCGAGCGAGCGTCACCCCACGGTGACGACCCTGTCCGCCGACTGGGTACGGCAGGTTGGCACGGGACCCTCTTTCCGGGGCGTTCGCTGGCGGGAGGCCGGTGAGGTGTCGGTGACGACCCTCGACACGCTGATTCAGCGATTCGGCGAGCCGTGCTTCGTGAAGATCGACGTGGAGGGTTACGAGCCCGAGGTCCTGGCGGGCCTCTCGCGCCCCATTAGGGCCCTGTCCTTCGAGTATCTGTCGGCTGCCCAGGACGCGGCGCTGGCCTGCGTGGACCGCCTGGAGGCGCTTGCACCCTACCGCTTCAACTGGTCCCCGGGAGAAAGCCATCGGCTGGGTTCACCGCGCTGGCTGGACCCTGACGAGATTCGTAGCCTTCTCGCCGGCATGTCCGCAGTCGCCGGGTCCGGGGACGTCTATGCACGGATCTGCAGTCACTCTGGTTTGTCCAGGCACCATGGTTCGATCTGAGTCGAAGGCGCGTAGCAGCAGTCCCGTCAGCTCTGGCAGGTTAGCGAGCGCGGGCCTTTGCGGTGTGAGTCCGGGGGTGAAGCCAGCCTCGACAAGGGCGTCACGCACCGCCGCCCGCCCGGTGATCAGGTGCACCGGGACCTCCCAGGAGGCGCCTTCGCCGCTCACCGCGGCCGCTGGCTGATGATCTCCGAGCACCAGCAGCACCAGGTCCAGGTCGGGCCTCAGACGCAGCCAGCCAGCCAGCACCTTGAACAGGTAGTCCAACGAATCCGCATAGGCCGGGCCGAGGTTGGAGAGGTCCGGGCGCTGCGCGAGGGCCGCGGCGGTCTCTGCCGCATCGAAAGGGTCTGACGTCAGCATGCGCCCCCAGTCTGGCTGATAGGGCGGCGTCGGATGGAAGGGGATGTGGGAGTTGATGGTGGGGAAGACGGCAAGCAGCGGCCCGCCCTCTGCGCGGGTCAGCTCGGCGTCCAGCGTGGCCAGGGCGAACTGGTCCGGGATGCGCCACCAGCCTAGGGCGGGCCCACGATAATCCAGGGCCTGTGCCCCCAGGATGCGATCGAATCCATAGAAGGACCCCTCGGGCCAGGCCTGCCGTAAACCCGGCATGACCGCCAAGGTGCGGTAGCCGGCCCGCGCGAACAGGTGGACCAGGGTCTCGCGGGGCTGGGCGAGAAGCAGGTTGTAGTCGCTGCCCTCGGTCACCTCGACACCCGAGAGTAGGCTGGCGTGGGCGAGCCAGGAGCTCCCCGCGAAGGTCGGGGAGCGGACGAAGGCGGAGACCGCACCGCGACCCGTCTCCGCCACTGCGCCAGCCAGGTCGGCGCGGCTCGCGTCAAGGGCCTCGGCAAGGCGCGGCTGGTCGTAGGTCGCCGCACCGTAGGATTCGACGAACAGGATCACCACGTCCGCGCCCTGCACCCGCGCCAGATCTGAACCCATGGGTGCGTTGGGTGCCAGCGCAGGCGGCGCCGGCCCGAGGGCCTCGATCACGAAGGCGACCTGCTGGGCATAGGTCCTGGTCACCGGGAGCGAGAAGCGGTGCTCCCAATCCAGGCGCGGGCTGAACACTCCGGCCACGTAGGCAGAGACCGCCGCGCCGGCGAGCAGCGTGAGGACGCGGCGGGGAGCGGTCTCGCCGACCGCCTCTGCGACCTGTCCCAGGGCCCAGCGCAGCAGCAGATAGAGGAGCCCCAGCAGGAGCGCCAGACCGAGCACCCCAAAGATCACCAGTTTCAAGGGTGCGGCCTCGATCAGCATGGCGATCACCCGTGGCAGGTGCTGGGCATCCCAGAAGAGATTGATGGGACGGCCATAGAGGGCAGGCGCCGTCACCTCTGCGTAACGCCCCACCGCCAGCGGGGTCAGGGTCAGGGCGAGCCCGATCAGGAGGCGCCGGCCGGGCGGGCCCCAGACCCGCGCGCCCAGCGCCAGAACCAGGACCAGCAAGGCGATCTCCGCCGACAGCTCGGGGCGGACCTCGACCCAGGGGGTGGGCCAGTGGTTGTGGAAGCTCAGGGCCGCGTTGAGCAGAAAGAGAGCGGTGGCGAGGGACAGCCAGCGGCGCCAGATCGAGGGCCTGGGCGGGCCCGTCTCCAAGCTAACGCCCATGACGCCCAGGCCAACCCGCGAAAGGTAAGTCTCGGGCGCCATGGTCCTGTCCCCCACCCCGACCTCTCCCTGAGGGCGAGAGAGGCTAGGGGGCGCGCGCGGCGCGACTTTCACGGTCAATTGTCCTGCCGTGGGCCCTGAGGTCTCTGCGGCTCGTTTCCAGAACGCGCCAGGCGTGCGAGCCAAGTGTAATCGACGGCGAACGACCAACCGAGGAGGGTCAAACCGGCGGCCGCCAGCAGGCCACTCCAGGGCGGGGTTACGACGGGTGCCAAGGCGAGCGTGAGGCTGAGGACCTGGATCACGCAGATCGCCTGGCGGCGTCGGCTGGGCGGCAAGGGGCGCTGCAGCGGGCGCCAGAGGTGGCCGGCCGCCACGAACAGGTAGCGGAGCAGTCCCGCGGCCAATACCCAGGGCCCGGCCTTGTCCATGGACCACACGAGCACCGCCAGCACCGCTAACAGCAGGGTGTCGATCTCCATGTCGAAGCGCGCGCCGAAGGGGCTCACCCAGCCCCAGCGGCGCGCCAGGTGCCCATCCAACCCGTCGAGCAGCTCGGCCGTCAGCGCCAGCGCCAGGGCCGTCCAGGCCACCGTGGGCACCCCGGCCTCTCCGACCAACGCCGCCAGCAGGGCGGTAAGGACGGCGCGTGCCAGGGTCACCTGGTTGGCCGGACCCAGACGCGAACGGGGCTGATGCAGTGGCAGCAGCCAGACCAGCACCAGGACCGCGGCGCCGTAGGCGCAGATGGCCTTGGCCAGGAGGCTATCGCCGAGGCCGAGCGCGGCGTCCAGACCCGATGCAAGTCCGATCAGCACCAGCAGTCCGACCAGGCCGTTGCGAGCGGCACTGCGGGCGAGCGGTGTGCTGATCGCCGGGGCCTTGGCGACCTCCTCAATCATGGGGATGCATGCCCCATCGCCTCCGGCACGACGGCCGCTGGATCCGCCCTCGCGAAGGTTGCGGCTCACAGAACACGGATGATCGGCCGATCCTGGTCCGGCTCGCCCGCTTGCCTGACCCGTCGGGGCTCGCAGTCGAACAGGATGTCCTCCCCCATGCGGAAGATGCGGCAGGGGGGGCGCAGGCAGTCGTTCAGCGAGCTCCTCGCGGGGAGGCTCACCCCGCGCCGCCCTTCGCCGATGAGGAGGGCTGACACGGTGACCTGCAGTCGGTCCAGCAGCCCGGCGCGCAGAAAGGCGGAAACCGCGATCCCGCCCCCCTCGACGAAGATCCGGCGCAGCCCCCGCCAGTGGAGCTTCGCGAGCACGGCTCGCAGATCCAGGCGCGCCTGGACCGCTGGGACTCCGATCACGTCGGCCTGGCCGTGCCGTCCAGACGCCGATAAGGGCTCCCGGCACATCACGAGGGTCGGTGCAGCACCGTCCTGGAATACCCGCCGTTCCACCCCGAGTCGGCGGCCGGGGTCGAGCACCACGCGCACCGGGCTGTCACCGGGGACCAGCCGAGTGGTCAACCGCGGATCGTCTGCAGCGACGGTCTCCGCGCCGACCACGACGGCGTCGCACAGGGCCCGCAGGCGGTGCAGGTGCAGGATGTTCTCGGGGCCGGTGACGAAGCAGGAGTCGCCCCGGCTGGTGGCGATATAGCCGTCGAGGCTCTGTCCCAGGTGGCCGATCACGACGGTTTCCTGGCTGTCCTTCGGCAGGACCGGCAGATAGAGATCCAGCAGAGCCTGGGTGCCCACCGGGGCCCCCTTGGCCGCGACCCAGCCGCTACCGGGTAGCCACATCAGGAGGGCGTCTGGGCTGTCCGGATCCACCCGTATCAACCCACCCGCCCGGTCGGTGGCGAATGCGGCCCTCTGCGGCGGCAGCGTGGGCGAGCGCGCGATGCGGGAGGCGGCCAGAATCGCCGCCCAGGCTACCCTGTCTCCTGGCGGCGGCGTGGGCTGGGGGGAGGGGGCTCGGCGAGCTGGTTGTTGCATTCGGGTTCTCCGACTCCGTCAGCGGAGAAGTCCGCGGGGTTGTCCGCAGCCAGTGGAGGCGCGCCTCACCGGCTCAGCGAAACAGGCTCATCCGCGCCATGACGGTGTCGCGCTTGATCAGCCAGTGTCGCGTCGCGCCGGCGACGTGCAGGACGATGAGGCCCAGGATCACCCACCCGACCAGCCCGTGGAGGTAGAACAGGGTCTCGCTGAGCCCCTCGTCCTTGGAGACGAGTCCCGGCAGGTTCCAGCCGAAGAACTGCACCGGGTAGCCGCCCGCCGCCGTTGCGAGCCAGCCGATAACCGGCATCACCAGCAGGGCGACATAGAAGAGCCCGTGGACGGAGCGGCTCGCCCCGCGCTCGAGAGCGCCGAGGGGCGGCCGATAGGGCGGCGCGCCGAGTCGGAGCCTGAGCGCGAGGCGAAGGATCATCAGCGCCAGAATCGTGATCCCAAAGGTCTTGTGGTAGGTGTAGAGCGCGTTGGTCATTTCTGCTCCGAAGGTCTCCTTGACCCGATCGAACCCGAGAAATCCGAGCGTCATGCCGATCCCCAGGGCGCCGAGCACCAGGAGGGCGATCAGCCAGTGCAGCAGTCGCTGTATCAAGGCATAGCGGTCGGCTTCGATCACGATTGCACCTGTCGTTGTTGGTCCCGGGAGAACCGCCGGTCCGGCTTCCTCGCTGTTAGTGGTCCCGCGTTTGCCAGTTTCAACCTTGCGCGACCCAGCGGCTGGAGCCCGCCGGTAGGCCGTGGACGTCTTGAAGTCACCGGGGGAGCAACAGGGCGTCCTGGTGTCCGACCCGCATACGCGAGCGCTGGGCCTGGATCTCCGTGCGCCGGAACTCCAGCCACTCCCCGATAGGGCTCTTGAGCCCGCGATAGCCCGTGGCCGGGGCCGCGCCGTCCTGCTCCAGAGCGGCCCCGGCCCAACCCTGGGTCAGGGCCAGCTGAAGCCGGCTGTCAGGGCCTGCGAGCAGCCAGTCACTGCCGGAAAACTCCAGCGAAAGCCCCATCGAATCCGCCAGCCGCTCCAGTCGCTCCAGGGCGGCGGGGCCCAGGGCCGGACCAAACCCCTTGTCCCGGCGCTGGTGGGCATTGACGAGATCGATCACTCGCCCATCCAGCGGATGCTCCGGCTCCATGACCACCCGACCGTCGTAGGTCAGGGCCAGCAACAGGGGTGCGCGGAGTCGGCGGCAGGCGCTGATCAGCCCCCCGAGCCACGCGTCCGAGACCAGATCCAGCAGGGCGGAGGCGACCACCAGGGATCCGGGCTCGATGGGAAGGGCGTCGGCGCCCAGGGCGAGATCGCCGGACCGGGTGTGGATCTGCCAGTCGACCCCTGGCGCCTGGATACGCAGTTGGTGCGGGCTTGGCAAAACGGCCATGCCAAGACCAGCTGCCCATAGCGCCGTCCAATGCGGCAGGGCGGCGAGCAGGTCCGCGTCCCGATCCAGGCCGATCCAGGCTTGCCCGCCGATTGCACGGGCTGCGAGCCTGGGGGCCAGAAAACGGAGGTTGGAACCGGTGCCGCAGCCCAGGTCCAGAACGGTCAGCGGGGCAATGGGGGCGCCATCCGGTCCCGCCCGCTCCAACAGCCAGCCCGCAAGCCGCTCCACCAGGCGACTGGAGCGGGAGCGGGCGTCCGTCGACTCTCGCAGGGCCAGCCACTGGGGGCTGAAGTCACCCATGCAGGACCTCGGCGCAGGCGGCGGCGAAGGCGCCCGCGGCCCGCGGCCAGGTGGGGAGCCGCGCGCCCGCCGCGCGCGAGCCAGCGGCCAGCCCCCGGCGCAGGTCCCGGTCCTCCAGAACCGCGCGCAGTGCCCTCGCGAGGGCCGCTGGGTCCTCCGGCGGGACCAGGAGGCCGGCCCCGGGCGGGACCAGTCCTGGGACCGCGCCTGACCGCAAAGCCACGATCGGCAACCCGCGGGCGAGGGCCTCCGCAAAGACCATTCCATAGCCCTCGAAGCGGGTGGCCAGCACGAAGAGATGGGCCTCTGCATAGCGCCGGTCCAGCTCCGCAGCGGTGAGCCGCCCGGAGAAGCTCACCCGCTCGCGCAGCCCCAGCGCCTCCCGCAGCCGAAGCAGTGCGCGGGTCCAATCCGGGTCCCGGTCGGTGCAGCCGATACAGTCGAGACGCCAGGGGAGGTCACGAAGGTCAGCGAGCCCCCGAAGCAGGAGATCGTGGCCCTTGCGTGGGATCAGGGCGCCGACGCTCAGGAGGCGCGGTGGACCGTCCGGCGCGCCCTGGGACTCGGGCGCTGGATCAGTCCCGGGCTCCACCACCCGGATGCGCACCAACGGCACCCCGTAGTCGCCCAGAAGGCGCGCGGTGAAGTCGCTGGTGACCACGACCAGCCGGGCCTGTGCTAGGGCACGCGTTTCGGATTGGCGAAGCCTCGCGGCCAAGTCCTCGGCGAGGCCGGGCTCCTGCGCCAAGGGGTGATGGACCAAGGCCACGAGTCGCAGGCGCTCGCGCTGTGTCTGCGCCAGCTCGGGAAGTGCGCCGAAGGCGAGCCCGTCCACGACGGTGAGGCCTGCGTCCGGGATGGACCGCAAGACGGTTGCGGCCTGCCTCAGGTCGGCCGCGGACGGCACCGGGAAGCTGCCGGTGAGGGAGCGGAGCTCCACCCGCCATCCCAGACCGGTCAGCCCGGCAAGGATCCGCCGGTCATAGCCATAGCCCCCGGTGGGCATATCGATCTCCCCGGGGACGAGGAACCACAAGCGTTTGCGCCCGGACGGGGTGGGGCTCAGACCGGCAGCTCCGACTCGTAGGCGGCCCAGGCGAGGTGTGACTCACGCAAAGTCACCCGAAGGCCGCGGATGCCCCGGGCGGTATCGCCAAGCTCACCCGCGCCGATGCGCGCAGCCATTCCGTTGAAGATCTGCCGTGCCATGTACTCCGTGGTGGTGTTCTGTCCCCGAAGGTCCGGGTGCTGGTCCAGGTTGCGGTAGTCGAAGGCCGCGAGGACGTCGCGCAGGGCCTGGCCGGCGAGCCCGATGTCGACGACCAGGTTGTCCTGGTCCAACGCCGGCCGGCGAAACTCCAGGTCCACCACATAGGTGGCGCCGTGGAGCCGCTGGGCTGGGCCGAAGACCTCGCCGCGGAGGCTGTGGGCGATCATCACATGGTCGCGTACGCAGAGGCTGTACATGGATCTTCCTCTAGGGGTAGCGGATGCGGTGCATCAGGGTCTCTCCCGGGTCCAGCGCAAGACGTGCCTGGACCGCCGGCAGGTCGTCGAAGGCGTCCTCGCCAGTGATCAGCAGATCGAGGACCGGGTCCGCGAGCAATGAGAGGGCGAGGGCCATGCGCCGGCGATGATCCCAGCGCGCCCGCTGGGCGGTGGCGATCGTAGCGACCTGGGAGGAGCGGATGGACAGCCGGCGCCGGTGGAAGCCCTGGCCCAGGGGCAGCGGGACCTCCCGCGTACCGTACCAGCTCAATTCCAGCACCGTCGCCTCGAAGCCGGCGATCCGCAGCCCCTGTGCGAGACCCGCCGGAGAGCCGCTGGTGTGGATCACCAGGTCCGCATCGGGGCTCGCCTCCTGCGGGCGCGCGAAGCCGACGCCGAGGGCCGCGGCGACGATGGCGCGGCGAGGGTTCAGGTCGATCAGCTCCACCCGGCAGCCGGGGATGCGGCCCGCCAGCCAGGCCACCAGGCAGCCGAGGGTGCCGCCGCCGATCACGGCGATGCGGTCACCGAGGCGGGGGGCGGCGTCCCAGAGCCCGTTGACGGCAGTCTCCAGATTGGCGGCGAGTACGGCACGGCCGGGCGGGACCTCCTTTCCCAAGGTGTCCGGCAGCGGGTGGAGCGCGTCTGCCGGGACCCGGTAGCGGGTCTGATGCGGATGCAGGCAGAAGACGGTCCGCCCCAGCAGGTCCGCGGGACCTTGCTCCACCAGGCCGACGCTGCAATAGCCGTACTTGACCGGGCCGGGAAAGTCACCCGCCTGGAAGGGCGCGCGCATCGTGCAGCGCTCGCTCTCCGGCACCTCGCCGCGAAACACCAGGGACTCGGTCCCGCGGCTGATGCCGCTATAGAGGGCGCGCACCAGGGCATCCCCAGGGCAGGGGTCGGGAAGGGGCTCGGTCCGGATCTCGCCGCGGCCGGGCTCGGTCACCCAAAAGGCGCTGGCGTGAATCGATGGCGCCTCTCTGGTTGCGGGCGAGCTTTCGGGTGGCGCCTCTGGGCGATGGCTCATCGTGGAGAATCGGATACCCGGCTTCAAGGTGGCTGAGATCGGTCCAGCGTCGCGGAATACCAGAGCCGGCGTGCCGACCCCTGACCCGGCGCGATACCGGGACGGCGGCGGCCCTTCTCCGGATGCCGAGCTCGCCAGGCAGTGTGCGGAGCCGCTCCTGTTCAGGGGCCAGGGTTTCGCCAAGGGCGATATTGTCGCTGCCGTCCTCTGATTTTCACCACCAGGCACGACGAACGCGACGAGGGATCCGCGTCTGGAGTTCAGATAGGACTGTGGCGCCAAGCCACCGGGTATAGGATCGAGGTGCACAAGGCGCGTCAAACCGGGGCTGCTCAAAACGCCTGCAAGGTTGCCAGACCCACGAGCTGGGTTTGGGTTCTGTTCGTCGGCGGCGGCGCCGTCGCCCTGGCCGAGCGCATCCGCGACTGGTTCCCCAACCAGGCCCTGGCCGAGCACCCCGCCTTCGCCAATGCCCGCGGCATGCTCAAGTACCTGCGCTTCGTCTGCGAATCGCCGAGTCTGATTCGGGCTCAGGTCCTTCATCCGTCGTCACTGCGGTTCAGTGGCAAGAGAGCACCTTCGGGCCCTGCAAAGGTGCAGCGGTCACCACCGCCGGCCCATCTTCCAGCGACGCGTTGCGTCGTCGTCCACCCACCCTGCCGGGGAAGCGTCTTCCCCTCAGGGGTTGGCGTCTTCTCCGGCACCGATCCTCAGTCCACTTGGAGAACGCGCCATGTCAGAGCAAGAAGCCAAGCACTTCGATCTTCTCACCGCCGGCCTCGACTACATCAACCGGGTCCGGGACGTGACCCCGGAGGAGGGCAACCCCTTCACCAGCGTCACCCTGGCCGCCCTGCGGGGCAGGAGGTCATTTCCACTTACAGCCGCGCCCAGGCCCTGGACGACGGCGTCCTCGTCGACGCCGGGCCCATGGCCCAGGAGGTCGGCTTCCGCTGGCCCGTGGCCATCACCGCGGCGGTTTGGGCCGACTGTGTGGCATGGACTGACGCCGACAACGCGTGCCAGGTCCATCAGGATGAAACGGGACGCCTGTGGGATGTCCTGTTCATGGCTCACCATGCCGTGCGCTCCAGTCGCAGCGGCGGTGACCGGTTGACGTTCGAGCTCTACCGCGTGCCGCGAGATGGCCGATCAACGCAAGCCGAGATCGCGACGCTGAAGCTCATCGCTGGCCCCGGTGACCAGGGCGAGCCCGTGATCACCATCCTCCTGCCCAACGAGGACTGACCAAGCGGGGTTCCCGGCACCTTCCCCTGGCCGCTTGGGTGAAAGCGGCGCCTTCCTTCGATCACTGTTGCGATCCTGCCCAAGCGCCGACCAATGGGTGCTACGCTCGTGTCCACTCACGACACGAGACGTCTGGCCGATGCGCGTGAAGCTCCCCGAAGACGTCATTCCCCTGACCGAACTGAAGGCCAACCCCGGCCGGGTGGTCAAGCACACGGCCGATACCCACCGCCCCGTCCTGCTCACCAGCCAGGGTCGCGGTGTCGCCGTGCTCCAGTCCGTTTCCGATTACGAGGAGGCCGAAGAGGAGCGCGCCTTCATGCGCGCCATCGTCGCCGGTCTGGCGGACCTCGAGGCGGGGAGGGATGTGACCCTTGCGACGCCAAGGCGCGACTCGCCTTGGACCCGTTGAAGGATAGGCAGGGTTAGCAGTCGACCGGGGCTAAACCTGGATACTGGGAATGCCCATCTGGCCGAGTAGCGCCTCCAGCCGCCGATCCAGGGTCAGAACGCCGCAACCGGTGCGTCTGGCGAGGATGGCATAGAGCAGATCGTAGACGGGGTGCCCGTACCGAGCGGCTTCGGCGAGCGCCTCGGTCGTGAGCTCTAAGTCTGGTGTGAAGTCATCGATCAGGTCGATGGCCTCTGCATACCGATCGAGCGCTGTCTCGATCCCCAAGGTGCCCGCCTGCACGTACTTCCACAACGCGTTCGCCACTTCGCTCGCATACAGGCTTGGCGCGACGATCACTGCCGCGGCTCCGATGGGGGCGAGCAGCTGCTCCGCCAGCTCGGCACGCATCACCAGCCGCACGGCTGCGGAGGCGTCCAGTACCAGCCGCACCCGCTAGCGCTCCCGATCCTCGCGCACGAGCGCTTCCGGAGAAGGCGTCAGTGGCACCTCCGGTTTCTCCAAGGTCGCGCGAATGTTCGCGATCACGGACCTACGGCGCTCAGCTGTGGTCAGCGCCGGGGAGCGCCGCAATTCGGCGACGGCCTGCTGGGCGAGACTGCGGTGCTCCTGGCGGGCACGAAAGGAGAGGGACTGATACAGGTCATCTGGTAGATCCCGAATCTGCAGGGACGGCATCGGTTCGACTCCAGCGATTGACATCAAAATGCATGCGTCATAATGATACGCCCCGGTCGCCGACCTCGCCACGCCGAGACGGCCAGAATCGCCGCTCAGCTGTCCCCAGAGTCCCCAGGCCTTGCCCGCCACGGCGAAGCGAGCCCTCTCCAGCTCGCGCAGCCAAGGGCGGGGCCGCCAGCGGCGGCGCCTGTGGACCCCTGGGGGCAGGTGACAACGCACCGCAGGTCCGCAACGGCATCGGGTCTGCGAGCGCCTGCCAGGCGTGCGCCTGGCGGGCGGCTCGCCACGCGCGAAGCCGCCATCGTCACTAGCAGCGCAGCGGGGTAGTGACGATGGCGGCAGGCCCTGAAACCGTGGCGGCTGCCGCAAGGATTGGCGGGTGACCGGCGCGTGACGCGTTCCTAAACTGCGGCCACGGAATCGCAAGTCCCCGACGGTTTTATCCGTGGCCACTGCGGCTCAGTGGCAGAAGGGCCGTCCATCCCTGGCGTACGCCGAAACGGGCAGCCCGGCAGGGGTCAAGCTGCCGACAAGGCATCGCGGACCGCGCGACGATGCCGCGACCCTCGGGTCGCCGGTCCTCCTTCCACCTAGCCGCGCGCAACGCCGGCATCCTCGCGGGCATCGCCCGCACTTCCGAGAAGCCCGCCATCGGAGACGCCAGCGGCGTCGTTCGACCAAGGCTGTCTGTTCCACCCACGCGGACCCAATCCGCACAACTCAAACGGAGGTCAACACCCGTATCGACCCAAGCCCGAGAAGGGCGCGTTGGTCCGCGTCGGACCCATCCCAACAGGGAGAACCGGCGTTGCCTGCAACCAGGCACCTTCAGGTTGAACGGGAGTGGTGTCCCGTGACCCTTGCCGCGCGAGCGGATCCGGACGGCTGCGGCCTACGGATGGTCAGAAACACTTACCGAACCGAGAACACCGTGCGCGACCTGAACCACCAACTCAAGGAGCTGTGCCGGCGCAACCGCGACGGCAGCCACGCCACCCAGCGCGACCGCGAGCGCATCCTCAGTCTGATCGCCGACCAGCTCCACACCCTCGGTTTCCGGGGCATGAGCTCCGGATCATTGAAGCCGAAGCACGTCGAGGCCCTGCTTGGCCAATGGCAACGGGAAGACCTGTCGGTCGGGACCATCAAGAACCGCCTGGCAGCGCTGCGCTGGTGGGCGCAGAAGGTGGACCGTCAGAACGTCATCGCCCGCTCCAACGCCCACTATGGTATCCCGGAGCGGCGCTTTGTCGCCGACGGCTCGAAGGCCAGGACCGTCGAGGAGACGGACCTGGACAAGGTCCGAGACCCGCATGTCCGCATGAGCCTCGAGCTGCAGCGTGCCTTTGGCCTGCGCCGAGAGGAGGCGATCAAGTTCTCCCCCAGCTACGCGGACCAGGGCGATCACCTGCTGCTGAAGGCCTCCTGGACCAAGGGCGGCAAGGCACGGTCGGTCCCCGTGCGAACCGCTGAACAGCGCGAGGTCCTGGACCGGGCACACCGCGTCGCCGGCCGCGGCTCGCTGATCCCCGCCGAGCGCACCTACCGCCAGCAACTGCGCGTCTACGAGCGCCACACCGCCAACGCCGGACTCTCCAAGCTCCACGGGCTCCGACATCAGTATGCGCAGGACCGCTATGCGGAGCTGACCGGGTGGAAGGCCCCGGCCGCCGGCGGTCCTTCGGCCAAGGCCCTCAGTGCCGAGCAGCGGGTGTTGGACCGGGAGGCGCGGCTGACCATCAGCCGGGAGCTGGGGCACGAGCGCGAGCAGATCAGTGCGGCCTATCTGGGCCGGTAGACGCCCGTCGGCGCTCGGAGCTATGACCGACGATTCAGCCCCCGTTGAATGGTTCCCCGACCGAACTTGTCCCGGATGGCATCGAGGGTCGCGTCGAGCCGATCCTGTTCGGGGTGGGGCCGAGGCGCTTCCGCACCGAAGAGATCACCCTGCAGACCCGAGTCGCCCTCCCAGCCGGAAAGACCCACGCCGATCAGACGCACGGCTTTGCCGGACCAGGGCCCGGACTGGAACAGTGCCCACGCGGCCCGAAAGAGCTCGACGTCGCTCGCCGTCGGAACGGCGAGCGTGCGGGATCGGGTGTGAGTCTCGAACGGGTGAAGGCGGATCTTCAGGGTGACCACCAAGCCTTTGAGATCCTGATGACGGGCCAGGTAGCCGACTTCCTGAGCCGCCCAGCGCAGGGTGTCGCGCAGGACCTCGGGGTCGCTGACATCCTCGGCGAAGGTGGTCTCCTTGGAGATCGACTTGCGTTGGGTGGCGGGGTAGACGTGGTCGTCGGCGATCCCGCGCGCCTGCAGGTGGACCTGGGTGCCGGCCCGTGCCCCGAGGTGTCGGCGCAGCACCTCCAGCGGCAGACGGCGAACATCGCCCACCGTCTGTAGCCCCAGTCGCTCGAGCCGCGGTCGGGTCTTGACCCCGACACCGCGTAATACGGAGAGCGGCATGGGGTCCAGGAAGGCGCAGACCTGCTCCGGGGGTACGACCGTTAGGCCGTCGGGCTTGCGAAAGTCGGAGGCGAGCTTTGCGATGAGCCGGTTCGGACCCAGCCCCACCGAGGCGGTGAGACCGACGGCCTCCCGGATCGCCGCCTTGGTCCGCTCGCCGATCACCTCGGGTGGACCCACCAAGCCCTCCAGACCCGAGCAATCCAGGTAGGCCTCGTCGATCGAGACCTGCTCCACCACCGGGGAGAGGGACTCCAATACCCCCATGATCTGCCGCGAGACCCCCGCGTACCGCTCCATGTCGGGGCGCACATAGACGGTCTCCGCCGGGAGGCGCCGCACCGCCTCGGAGATCGGCATGGCCGAGTGCACGCCGTAGCGGCGGGCCTCGTAGGAGCAGGTGGCGACCACGCCGCGCCTGCCGGGCTCGGCACCGACAACCAGGGGAAGGCCCCGCCACTGGGGGTGGTCACGCTGCTCGACTGCGGCATAGAAGGCGTCCAGATCCACGTGCATGATCAGGCGTGTCATGGCGCCATCGTGCCTCAGCGGTTCGTCCCGGCGGGCCGATCGAGCCACGCCAGCCAGCGCGGCCGCTCGAACACGAGTGTGATCGTGCGGCTGGCCGGCTCGTCGGCGGTCAGGGTCGACTGTTCCGGGTCGTCGCTCAACATCGTCATCAGGAAACCCGGGAGCGAGCGCAATCCCCGGCGCATCTCCAGATCGTGGAGCAACCTGAAGAACCAAGCGGCGGCCGGTCCCAGCAGTGCGAACAGGGCCGCGTCCCGGGCGAGACGTCGACCCTCGGACAGGTGCTCCACGCGCACGCGATCCCCCACGAGGCTGAAGCGCCAAGACTGTCTTCCATCGACGTCGCTCACAAGGCCCAGTGCCTGTGTCGGGACCGCGCCTCCCGGTCCATAGAGGGCCGGATCGCGAGGATCACCCATCCGGACCACGGATTCCAGCTCCGGGGTCTTGGCGAGCTGGGGGTCGGTGGCCCGCTCCAGCGCCCCGGCGAACCGTACCGGCCCGAACGGTGTTGCGAGCGCGTAATGGTGCACCAGGGTCTTGGCCGTCGCGGCCTGCCAGCTGTAAACCCCGCGTTCGTCCGGCTCGCCGCCCGTCCAGAGCTGGAGGCGCTGGACCTCCAGCCGCCCTTTGGCCCACCACCGCGCGAGCTGCGCGGGGTGCACGTCATCTCCCGGGCGAAAGGCGTCGAAGGCGGCGCGAAGCAGCCACTCTGGAGAGACGCCCTCACCATGCAGCCAGCAGATGGTCACCAGGCGGTGGTGGTTCGACCGGCTTTGGCATCCCTTCGCATACAGCCGCTCGAGCATGCGTGAGAAGGGGTTCATGACGTTGCCGGGAGACTGCCGAAGCTCGGCCAGTTGATGTGGGGCTATCGCAGGTCGGACATTCGGTGGTACGTCGTGTCGTCTGCTCACCAGGGCAGTGGGGTGCCGTCGACGCGAAGGAACTGCCCGGACATCTCCAGCGTGAAGCGATCCACCAAGGCGAGCATCCCCCGAACGCTTTCCTCGGGCAGGGTCGACGCCGAGGATCCCCCCATGCGAGTGCGCACCCAGCCGGGGTGCAGCAGCAGAACCCCGATCCCGTTCGGTCTGAGCTCTTCGGCCAGACCGCGCATCGCCGCGTTGAGCGCGGCCTTGCTGGAGCGATAGGCGTAGTTCCGTGGCGTGTCGATGCCGGCGATGCTGCCCATGTTGCTGCTGATCGCCAACACCAGTGGGCGCTCGCCGCGGGCGAGCTGAGGGAGGAGGGCCTCGGTGACCCGCATCGGCCCCAGGGTGTTTACGCGGAATGTCTCCTGCCAGGCGTCGTAGTCGATGCTCCCGACGGGGTCCTGGCCGAAGTGCTCGAAGTAGACCGCCGCGTTGTTGACCAGGAGATCGAGGCTGTCGTTGCTAAGGGTCTGGGTAAGGTCGGCGAGCTGGTCCGGCGCGGTCACATCGAGCTTGTGGACGGTCACGTTGTGGTGTTGGGACGCCAGCTCCTGAAGGTCTCCCGCCGAGTCCGGAGAGCGGCAGGTCGCGACCACACGCCAGCCGCGCTCCGCGCACTGACGTGACCCACTCGAGTCCGAGTCCGCGGCTGCTTCCGGTGATCAGTGCGGTTGGCATTTCGCAGGGCATGCAGGATAGTCAGGCCGATGCCGACGAGCTTACGCCACGATCCGCCACGTCGATAGCCGACAGCGGCCGAACGCGACGGTCCGTGTAATGAGGAGTCCCTGCGGAGGACGTCCTGTACCCGCTCCGCGTCCGACCTGGGTTCCCCCTTCGATGACGTCGTCGCCGGACACCTTGACCTCGACTCACCATGCGAAGCGCGACGGTCCGGCCACCTTTCGGGCGTTCTCCGTCGCTTGAGCCCTCGGAGATAGGCAAGCCCTCCGCGTCCTTCAGCCTCGAGACACGGCCGGCGTGCGAATGTTGGCCAGGAATCGGAAACGCGACGACAAACCGTTCCAGTCCCACGGGTTACCGTTACAGTCTCCGGAACCCCCGGAAATCCTCGCCCGGAGCGACAGGATGCTCGAGCCTAAGCCCGATGACACCCGGGCCAATCCGTATGGCCCGCCGCCTGGCTGTGTTCCGCACCCACCTGTTCGACGACGACCCCGGCACGGGCCAGCCGCGCCGGGAGTGCTGCGGCCAGCCCGCCACCTGCGACCGCTTCCGTGAAGGCGAGTGCTGGTACTTCGCCGCGACGGATGGCGACCAGATCGCCGCCCGGGGCCGCTACCGCCCCGGTAGCGCCCTGAGCGTCTGCGAAAGGCCGGTCTACTCGGGCGAAAAGGGCAATACCGAAGAGATGATCCGCCGCTCCGATCTGGTCTTCGCCACCTACTCCCTGGAGGTCGGCTACGACGACCCGGACATGGCCCTGGTCTACCAACACTACTCCCCCAACAACCTGGCCAGCTTCATCCAACGCAAGGGCCGGGGTGGCCGCGGCCTGGACGACCGCCCGGTCACCGGCGCGACCCTCTCCCCCTACTCTCCCCGGGACTCCTGGTACTTCCGCCGCCCCGAGCGGATGCTGGACAGCGCCCGATTCGACATTCCGCTCAACGCCGGCAACTTCTTCGTGCGCCAAGGGCAGGTGCTGGCCGCCGTGTTGGACGCCCTGGCGCATCACGTGACCGTTTCCGGCGGCAGGGCACTGACCCTCGAAGGTGGGCGGGTCACGATGACCGCACAAGCGAAGCAGGAGGCCGATCGACTCATCCGCTTGATCTTCGGCGCCGCGGTCTATCGGGAGCTGGAGGTTGCGGACCTGGACGACCTGTGGCGGCAAGCGATTTCCCAAGCATCCCCGTCACTGCATGCGGGCATGGCCCTGACAGCACTGCGCGAGGCCTTGCCCTGGGTGCCACGGACCCTGTTCGCCACGGTCAACCTGCCGGAGCTCGCGGTTCGGTACGAAAACGAGCGTGGGGAGCACCGCACCCAGCAAGAAGAGATCCATCTGGCCTTCGAGGCCGCTACCCCCGGCAACATGACCCGCCGCTACGGTTTCAGCCTGCTGCACTGGCTGCCGCCCAAGTCTGGCCGCTCGCCCTGGCTCAGCGACGAGGTGTACCGAGGCTCCGATGGCTTCACCATTCCGCCCTTGGAGCTGGGATCAGAAGCACTGCTCCGGCAACTGCCCCTGGAGGCACGCCAGGAGATCGGCCCCGACATCTATCCCAAGATCTGCCGACCCGGCGGCGTCGCCCTGGAGAGCGCCGGCAGGATGCTGGGGGCAGGATGGACCGCCAATTGGTACTACGACGCGGAGCAGAGAGCGGTCCGGCGCATCGGCGCCACAGAGCCCGATAGCCGCCTCAAGGTCCACCCCAAGTCCCGCGGAAGTGTACGCGGCTTCACCTACGTGGAGGCGCGGCCCGGCGCCGGCCATCCCCTCAGCACCCGCGGCATAGAACAGCTCGCCTCGCGCTTCGAGGCCTTCTACGGCGGCCGCTCCGAAGGCAGTCAAACCGGCCTGGCCGTGACCACCCTTACCTGGGGTGCAGACGCGGAGCTGCGCCTGATGGACCCGGCCCAGCCCGACATCCCTTTCACCCAGACCTTCACCCATCCCCGCTCCGGCAAGACCCTGCTGCACGGTTACCGGGTGGAGACCGAGGGCGTGCGCCTGCACCTGAACAGTGACCGGCTGACCAGCTTCATCAACGGGGAGATCGAGCGCCAGCGCGACCACCCAGACGGCCGCTGGCACCGAGGCCAGATGTTCCGCTACCTGATCGGCAGCCAGGCGCGGGCGGCCGGCATCAACGCCTACGAGGCCAACCGCGCCGCCGACCTCTTGTTCAGCGCCGCAGGTCGCCCCGACCTGCGCAAGAAGCTGCGCGGCGTAGTCCGCCGGTGGGACGCCCAAACGCTGCGTGACCTCCTGCAACAGACCTTCAGCGAGATGCTCGCCCACCATCCGCTGCTCTCCGCGCGCCGGGTGGACCGCCTGGGCGATGCCCTTGCTGACCGCAAGTTCCAGCACCTCTTCGCCGAGGCCCTGGAGTCGGTGCGCTCCGACGAGCAGTTTGCTGCCTATCTGCGAAGCGTCCTGATCCACAGCCTCGCGATCCGCCTGAAGCAAGCCTTCGTCCTCCACGGCCGCGGCGACGATCGCCAAGTCCTGGTCCACGCCAAGCTGCCGATCCAGTTCGGTCCCGACGCTGAGGACATCATCACCGTCGCGGAGAGCGGCGCCCATGGCGACGGCACCACGCGGATGTTCGTCGAGAATCTCAACCTCGTCCTGGATGACTGGTCCAGCGGCACCCTGGCCGAGTGTCCCAACGCCCGCGAAGATGCGATAGTTTTGCAGGCATTCCAAAGGTCCGACCGACACGCCGAATGGCGCACTCTGGATCCGCGCAATCCGGAGAACATGGCCGGACTCGCCGCGGAACTGGGGCTCGGCCCCCACGCCGATCCAGCATCGATGCAAAGCGTCCTGCGCCTGTTCTACGGAACCGAATCCGTCGGACCGGAGCGTTTCGACCTATACAGCCTGCACGGCGAGATGACCGCGGTAGACGCCCGCCTGCGCGCCGATATGGCCAGGGAACCATCCCAGTGGGAACTGGTGAGCGCCGTGGTGCGGGCCGCGGCCGAGGACGACCCTGAAGCCCCCAGGCTCGCTGCTCTGATACGAGCCTACCAAGGGTTGGAAGAAGCCTGCCAGGAGGAGTCCCTGGGGGCCGAATCCCGCTTGGCGGAGCAGGCCTACCGGCTGAGCGCACGACTCTGTGTGGACGGATGCCAAGCGTGCCTGCACTCCGGCAGCGACCTGATGCCGGGGGCGCTCGCCGAACCGTCCGTCAGCCGGCGGCTCTTGGAGCGGCTGACGGCAGACCGCTCAGGTGGGATCGGCAGATCGTCGAAAGCCTCACGCGCCCGCACCAAGCGAACCGCGTAGGGCGTCGGTGCCGGGAAACCATTGCCTTGCCGGATCACACAAAGTCTGTTGTAGTACTGTCATACGCTAGTCGATGGAGAGGTTCACCATGTTGTCGGTGCGGCTTGATGAGGAGATCGAGGCCCGGTTGCAGGCCACGTGCGGTCGCCTTGGCTTGAGTAAGACCGAAGCGGTCAAGCGCAGCCTTGAACAATGGCTCGACAGTTTCGAGCCGGCGCCCGATGCCTTCGAGCTGGGAGCGGATCTGTTCGATCAAGGCGCCGCGGCCGATCCACCGAGCGATCCTCGGCGGCGCGAGATCTGGGAGCGTCTTCGTGCGAAGCACCGTCCTGGTTGACACGGGATTCCTGGTCGCCCTATTCGACCGCACCGATACGCTGCACGAAAGCGCCAAACAGATGCTGACGGCGCTGGTGCGCGATCGTCGCACGGCGCTGGTCAGTGTATGGCCGACGATCGTGGAGACCTGCTTTTTTCTCGATCCTCGCGGCAAGCGCGCGCTGCTTCAGTGGGTCGAGCGCGGCGCCATGCGCTTGCGTCCCATCGAGGTCGGCGACCTGGCAGCCATCAGCAGCGTGATCGCGCGCTTCGCCGACCACAACATCGATCTAGCTGATGCAACGCTGGTTTGGCTGGCCGAAGCCGAAGGCACGCAGCGAGTGCTGACGACCGACCGGCGCGATTTCGACATGCTTCGCACCACCAGCGGCCAATCCTTCGAGCGATTATGGGTACGCCCTTGACGGCTGGGCGACCGTGCATCCGGCAGGTGGCCCTGTTCCAGACCTGCTATTCCGGACCCCAACCGATGCGGGTGGGGCGGCGGCACGTTAAGGCGCCGATACAAGTGCTCTCAGATACCGTGGACAGGGAGCCGGTGCTCTTCATCACGGCGCCACGTTCGATGCCGTCTACAGCGCCCGCTCCGAAGGCAGTCAGACGGGCCTAACCGTGACCACCTTGATCTGGGATGCAGACGCGGAGCTGCGCCTGATGGCCCCGGCCCAACCCGATATCCCCTTCACCCAGACCTTCACCCTAAACCCATCCCCGCTGCGGCAAGACCCTCCTGCACGGCTACCGGGTCGAGACCGAGGGCGTGCGCCTGCACCTGAACAGCGACCGGCTGACCAGCTTCATCAACGGGGAGATCGAGCGACAGCGCGACCACCCGGACGGCCGCTGGCACCAGGGCCAGATGTTCCGTTACCTGATCGGCAGCCAGGCGCGGGCGGCCGGCATCAACGCCGCTCCTGAGCCGATTCCCGGGGGCCTGAGATGGCCGAGCGGCTGCTCCACATCGCCGCCGCGCCCTTCGAGGCCGCGCGCCGTGTCTCCATCCTGGCGGGTGGGCATCCATCCCGACGCCTCCACGGGCACAGCTTCCTCGCCCGGGTCCGCGCGGACCTCCCGCCCGACTGGGCTGGTGGCCTATCTCAACGCGACCACGCTCCAGAAGCGCAGTGCTGAGACAGACCGCTTCCGGGCCAAGGCGTTGCGGGGTTACTTCGCGGGAGTGGAGCTGAACACGCTCGACCCCTCGCATATCCGAGGCTACGTCGCCTGGCGCCGAGCCCAGCGGGTCACTGACACCACCATCAACCGGGACCTCGCATTGCTGTCAGCAGCGATCTGATATGCCAACACCGAATGGGATTGGCGGCTGCCCAACCCGACCCGGGGGCGCAAGCTTATGGAGCCTGAGGGTCGAGTGCGATGGATCACCCGTGAGGAGGCCGCGCGGCTGGTGGCGGCGGCCGAAAAGGCGCGGCGCGTGCCTTTCCTTGCGGACCTGATCACTGTTGGGTTGTTTACGGGGTGCCGCAAGGAGGCTGGGGCTCGAATGGAAGCGTGTGGACCTCGACCAGGATCTTCTGCACTTGGAGGCGCATCACACCAAGTCGGGTCGGCGGCGCAGCGTGCCACTGTGCGAAGCCGCCCGTGGTGCACTGCTGCGTCGTGCTGCCTTCCGCGCTGCAACGTCGCCAAACAGCCCGTGGGTGTTCGCCAAGGCCGATGGCACGCGCATGTCAAACGTCCGCGGCGCCTTCTGTAAGGCGTGCGGCGAGGCAGGGATCACGGATTTCCGGATCCACGATCTTCGCCATACCTGCGCGGCGTGGCTGGTATCGGCAGGAGCCCCCCTCGCGGAGATCCGGGACCTGCTCGGGCACAGCACGATCCTCATGACCGAGCGTTACGCGCATTTGGCGCCGGAGAATCTCCGAGCGACCGTTGCGCGGTTCGATGCGTCACGTTTTAGTCACGTTGAGTCGAGAGGGTAAGAGCCAACGCCCGGGTGTATGGGTCTAAGCTCTTGAATTTGAATGGTGCGCGGAGGGGGACTCGAACCCCCACGCCTTGCGGCACTGGAACCTAAATCCAGGGCGTCTACCAATTCCGCCATCCGCGCCTGGACGGGAATTCTATACCGGATCCTTTAGGTCCGGACCATCCCGAGGATCCGTCAGCTCCAAATGGACGGGGCGCCCGAAGGCGCCCCGTTGCTTTGGCACGGATGCAAGGCCTCAGGGCTTGACGGTGGTCAGCCCCACGCTCACCCAGTCCTGCATGCCGCCGCGATACCACTTGAGCTTATGCACCGGGTAGCCGTACTCCACCAGGGTCTTGATGTTGGTACTGGATTGGGGGCACCAGATGCCGTTACAGAAGAGCACCAGGGTCTTGGCCTGGCTGAAGTCCCACTTGCCGTCAGCGGTCTGCTTGGCGTCGAACTCGTCGGCCAGGATGTGCTTGAGTCCCTCGGCCTCGCCGGGGGTCTCAAAGGTGCCGCCGGTATCGATATTGATCTTGTTCCAGGGGACGTTGACGGAGCCCGGAATGGTCCCTCGCATGACCCAGTCCGGGGTGCGGGAGTCGACCACCAAGATGGAGTCGTCGCCGTGGGACGCCCGGTTGAGATAGTCGAGCATCTCGAGCTCGCCGATGGTATCCACGCCGGGGACCACGACCATGGGCTGGACGCAGAACGGCGGGCAGCCGCGATCGGTCTTCTGGAAGGCCTCGGGCAGATGGGCGTCGGGGTTGTGGCCCCGTTGGATGGTAACCGGCTGGCCATTGTGCGTGACCTGGACCGAGTCGATCATGGGCGCGATCTTGTTGTCCTCGGCGAAGGCAGGTGCGGAACAGAGTCCGGCGACGACGGCAAGCGCGAACAGGGCGGGAGTTCTCATGGATCTAACCTCCTCAACAGGCGTGTTAGGCGTAAAGATGAGTCTCAAGCTGGGGTGTCCGGTAACCCCTCCGGGGCACCGAATCAGCCTCAGTTCTTGGCATGAACGTAGGAGGGAAAAGTCGCGTTCTTTTCGGCCACTGCCTGCTCATAACCAAGCTCGCCCTGGCGCCTGGCCTGGTTCGCCAGCTTGATGGCCTTGTCGTACTCGCCGGTCTTCACCAGATCCTGTGCCTCCTTGATCATCTTGCCGGTGTCGCGCCATTCGCCGCCGACCGATGCGGCCTTCTTGCGCGCCGCCTCGGCATCGGCGATAGCCTGCTCGGCCTTGGCCGCTCCGCCTTCATCGGTCGCCGGTGCCGAGCCGCTGGGAGCAGCAGCCTGAGAGGCCGAGAATTTATCCTGCTTCATGGCCTTATTCGCGAGCTCGATGGCCTTGGTGTACTGCCGTGAGGGGATCAGGTCTTCCGCCTGCTTGATCAGTTCGGCGGCACTCGCCGATGCATTGCCCGCCGCCTTCTCATGGGCCGCCTTGGCCGCGGCGATGGCCTGCTCCGCCTCGGATCGGTGAGCGGCCAGGGCCCCGGTGACCGGTGCGGCCGCGATCAGGGCCGTCGCCAGGACCCCCGCCGCAAGACTATAGATATTCTTCGTTTTCATCTGTTAAATGCTCCTCGCGTGCTCCCGGACGCGCCCCGAGGGCGCGGCGCCGGGTGGATGCTACTGGGGATGAGGCTGGTCTACTTACGGGCGCCGGGACCGTTGAGCTCCTGTCCGTTGTTCATGTAGGTATAGAAGAACTCCAGGTCGCGATATTCCTCGCCCTGGGGCTCGAAGGCCCTGGCCCTGACCTGCTCATTGCAGCCTTTGAAGCGGCGATGCAGGGTGCCCATCTCGCCCCATTTGGAGCGATAGACCGGCCAATGCGTCGTGTGGCCTAGGGCCGGGCTCAGGATCTCGGTGCGCAGGGTGGTGCCGGAGTTTCCGAAGTGACAGGAAGCGCAGGAAAAATTGAACTGGCCGCGGCGGGCGAAATAAAACTGCTTGCCCTTCTCGTAGGCCTCTAGCGCGCGTGGATCATCCTCGGGAATCACGACATTGGTGATCTGACCCCGCGACTCCATGGCGATGTAGGACAGCAGGTCCGCGATGGGCCCCTTGAGGTATTTGAGCGGTTTCTCGCCATTGGCCTCGCGGCACTCGTTGATGGCGAGCGGAAGCGTAATCACCATGCCGCGCTCTTTGTCCCAGTAGGGATACTTGGCTCCCAACGCGGGCCCGTCCGGGAAGCAGTCGTTATAGGTCTTGCCGTTGGCAAAGGGGGTGTCCCACATCTCCTTGCCATTGTCGACCGCCGCCTCGTAGGGCGGGAACTCCTCGATGGCCTCCCAGTTCTCCCGGCCCGCCGGGTCGATGGCATAGGCACCGTTCTTGAAGTCGTCCATTGGGACGTTGGGAAAGCGCTCGGTGAAAAAATTCTGGAAGGCCTGTTGGTCGTCCTTCGGGGCTGCGGCGGCGAAGGGAGATGCCAGGGCGCAAGCCAGTCCGGTCGCGGCAAAGGTGGCGATAATCTTGTTCATGGTAGTGGTGCCTCTGTAGTGGACCTTTAGAGGGACCAGATGTACTCGACGACATTGACGAACTCCTCGTTGGTGAGGATTTCGTTCCTGCCGAAGGGCGGCATCACGGCCTCCGGATTCTTGACGGTGGCATCCCAGATCTGGGCGGCGAGTACGTCCTTGCTCGGGTAGCGGGTCTGCATGGCAACGAGTGCCGGTCCGATGGCCCCTGGGCTCTCGCCGCCGGGGATCATATGGCACGCGATGCAGTTGCCCTTGGCACGATCCATGGCGATCTTCTTGCCTGCATCCGCGTCTCCGTTGAGCTGCATCTTGGGCATCTCGGCCCAGGCCCCGGCGGCCGTAAGGGCGAGGGCCCCGAGCGCCAATCCGCGTAACAGGTGTGCGCCTTGGCGACGCCTGGAGGAAGGGTGAGACAGCATTTTGAACCTCCTGGAGGTAAGTCTGGATTGTTGTCGCGAGCCTTGGGATCCCGGTTGTGGCACGACATTTTCCGTGTCCGGCTCGATTCATCTGGACCCTTTTTTCGGGCCTTCTCCGTTTGCCGTCGCCGACAGGCAGGGGAGGTCACAGATCCATCCCCCGTCGCCAGATCAGCCGAAATCCTAGCACGGCCAGGGCGCAATGTCCGATCTGCGCCCTCGGGCATGACCGGATACCGGCCCTATCGTACCAGGGCACCCCATCGATCCGGCAGATTTTCGTGGCCGGATGCCGGCGCCCATCAGGAATCCAGAGCAGTGGACAACGGCCGGTCGGGCCGGTTCTCGCTTCGGCAGGGGTTTTTTGGGAGGGGCGACGGGCTCAGGCTGCGATCGAAGTGTCGCCGGCCGCGGGTGGACGCCCAGACCGCCCTGGTTGCCTGCTGCTCCTCCCTGCCCAGGACGACCCGGCCGAACACCGCCGCGGCCGAATACGGCTCGCCTGAGCGCACCGCATGCGACAGCTTGAATGGTCGTGGCGTCACGCGCTCGTCACAATTGCGAGATGCGCCAACCGCCATTGGGGTTTTCCACGAGCAATCGCCGGCTCATTGCCTCGGGGTGATCGCGAGCATCATCCGCATCAGGTCGGAAAGAGATCGGGCGCCCATCTTCTCCATCACCTTGGCCCGGTGGGCCTCCACCGTCGACTGACTGATCGCGAGATCAGCGGCGATCACCTTGTTGCGCTTGCCCGCCACCACCTGATCCAGAATTTCACGCTCGCGCGGCGTGAGCCGGGTGAGCCGCTCCTGGATATCCGCCAGGCGGGAGGCCTCTCCCCGGTGGTGGGCGTCCTGATCGAATGCGCGATGCACCGCATCGAGCAGCGTCTGGTCGTTGAAGGGCTTCTCGATGAAGTCGACGGCCCCGGCCTTGACGGCACGCACCGCCATCGGCACGTCGCCGTGCCCGGTCACCAGGATCACCGGGGGGTGGATCGCCTCCAGGGCGAGGCGCTGCTGCAGATCGAGCCCGCTCATGCCCTTCATCCGAACATCGAGAACCAGGCAGCCGGGGCGCTCCGGGTCGAACTGATCGAGATATTCCTGGGCGGAGGCGAACGTCTCCGCCGCAAGCCCAATGGACCTCATTAGCAGCTCGATGGCCTCGCGGACCTCGCGGTCGTCATCGACGATGAAGACGGTCGGCTCAGTGGTCGTGTTAGTCATTGGCTGGGGCCAGGGGTAGGGAGAATCGGAAGCTGGCGCCGGCGCCCGGGGCGGAGTCGACGACGAGCTCACCGCCGTGTGCCTCGATGATGCCGGCGCTGATCGAGAGTCCAAGCCCCATCCCCTGGGCCTTGGTCGTCACGAAAGGCTCCAGGACGCGTTCCCGGATATCGGGCGCCAGGCCTGGCCCCGTATCGGTCACCGCGAGCTCCACCTGCCCCTGTCCGACGAGCCGGGCGGACAGGATGAGGCGGCGTCGCCCCTCGACATCCGCCATGGCCTCGATGGCATTGCGGGTCAGGTTGAGCAGCACCTGTTCGATCTGGATCTCCTGGGCCATGACCCAGACCTCCTCCTGCGGCGGCTCGATCACCAGCTCCACGCCGGCTCGCCGGGTATCCGGGCGCAGCACCCCCAGTACGGTGTCGAAGATCAGACCCAGGGAGGTGCGGCAAATGATCGGCGTCTCCTTGCGGGCGAAATGGCGGATCTGACGGATGACCTCGCCCGCCCGCTCCGCCTGAGCGGCGATCCGTTCCATGACGTCGCTGCACGCCTCGCTGGTGTCGTGCCCCGCCTCGAGCATACGCACGCAGGCGCGGGCATTGGTGGTGATGGCGGTCAGCGGCTGGTTGAGCTCATGGGCGATACCTGACGCCATCTCGCCCAGGGTGCTGAGACGCGCCACGTGGGCGAGCTCCGACTGATGACGGCGGATGCGCTCGTCCGCCTGCTGGCGCTCGGTGACGTCGCGAAAGACGACGACGGTGCCGACCGTGGAGCCGTGCTCGTTGCGGATGGGCGTCGAGCTGTACTCCACCGGGAAGCTGGTCCCGTCTTTGCGCCAGAAGACGTCGTCTTCCACGAAACGCGGCTGATCGTCGCGGAAGGTGGCATAGACGGGGCAGTCATCCGCCCGATGGGCGCCGCCGTCCGCGTGGGTGTGATGCAGTATCTCGTGCTGGTTGGCCCCGATCAGCTCCTCCGCCTGCCAGCCGGTGATCTCCAGCAGGGGGTGGTTCACGAAGGTGGTGCGCCCGGCCAGATCCACGCCGTAGATACCCTCGGCCACCGAGTTCAGGATCAGCTCCTGTTGCTGCTCGAGGCGCGCCTTGGAACGCGCCAGCCGCTGGTTGAGGCGGGTTACCCTGGTGGTGAGAAGGGCCATCACCAGCAGGGTCAGGGCTCCGACCAGGAGCCCGAGCCAGTAGCGGGTGATGGCCTCTTTAAGGGTAAAGGGGGAGGGTTGATCATAGGGCGGCAGGCGCAGCCGGCGCAGCAGCTCGTGAACGGGCTGGTAGTCGAGCGGCACCGTCCAGCCGGCGTGGGCCCCGGCCAGGGCCGCCGGATGGTCCGCAGGCATGCGCAACAGGGCGATAGCGACCTGTTGCGCCAGATCGTTGTCCGTGTGACGGAGCTTGCTGAAAGGCCATTCCGGGAACAGGGGGGTGCTGTGGACGAATGGAAAGTCTGGATCGGAGCGCGGGTTGAGGATCCGGAAGTCATCGAGATCGATCGTACCCTCGGCCTGCATCTGTTCCAGGATGTCGGTGCGCACCGTGCCGGCATCATAGTTGCCGCGCTCCACCGCTAGCACGACGGCGTCATGGGTGCCGGCGAACTCGAGCCTCGCCAGGTCGCGCCAGGGGTCGATTCCGAGCTCCGCCAACTCGCCCCAGGCCATCTGAAAGCCGCCCAGGGATTCGCGGTCGACGGCGACCATGGATCCGCCCGCGAGATCCCGCAGACCCGTGATGCGCAGGTGATCCGCACGCGTGAAGATCACGCCGCCGAACACATTTCGCTCGATATCTCCAAAACGATTACGCATGGTGGCAATGCGCGAAACCCGATAGCGAACCTCCAGATTCACATAGATTCCCGGGTTTACCAGGACGAAGTCCAGGTGGTCGTCACGCACCGCGGCATCCACGGCGGAGAAGTCCAGCGGGATGATTTGAAAGCGAAACCCGGGCAGGGCGCTGTCCAGATATTCGGCGGTCGGGGTCCAGATCCGCTCGGTGAGTGCATCGCCGCGGTGGCTCAGGACGCCGATGCGGATCTCCCGGTCCGGCGGCCCAGCGGAGGCACCACCCCCGACGAACAGAAACACCAGCACCAGCAACAGGGTCCCCTGTCGGAGTTGTCGGCATAGGCGTCTGCCGGAAGCCCGCGGACCCTGGGCCGCCGCTCGTGCCGGCCTTGATAGCTGCTTGGCGATCAGGTCTATCTTCTTTGCGGTGCGTCGGCGATCGGCCGCTGGAGCCGTCCGCAAGATCGCCGCCGGCTGGTCGTCGGAGGCACGGCGGCGACCCGGCGATCGGAAAAAACCCCAGATTTGGCCGCCATTTTCAACAATGGCGCTCGCGCCGTTAAGCCGGGCATACTAGTCGGAATCAAAAGAACCGGCGGCACAGGACCGCTGCCGCACTTCCCGCCACCCCTATCGACTGGAGGATCATAACAATGTCCCTATCCCGCCGTGAATTCGTGCGCCTCATGGGCCTCGCCGGTGCCGCCGGCATGCTGCCGAGCTCCATCTTCGCCGCCATGCGCCAGCCGAGCGACCTCTACGAGGTGCCCAAGTTCGGCAATGTCACCCTGCTGCACATCACCGATACCCACGCCCAGCTCAACCCCATCTGGTTTCGCGAGCCGAACGTCAACATCGGCCTCGGCGACGCCTTTGGGCGCGCCCCCCATGTGGTCGGCGAGGCCTTCCTGAAGCACTTCGGGATCGAGCCCGGGGGCATCGAGGCCCACGCCTTCACCTTTCTGAATTTCCCGGAGGCGGCGAAGAAATATGGCTCCGTTGGCGGCTTCGCCCATCTCAAGACCCTGGTGGACCGCATCCGCAGCGAGCGCGGCGACGGCAACAGCCTGCTATTGGACGGCGGCGACACCTGGCAGGGCTCCGGTACCGCGTACTGGACCCGCGGCATGGACATGGTCGGCGCCTGCAACCTGCTCGGAGTCGACGTCATGACCGGTCATTGGGAATTCACCTATCTCGACGAGGAGGTGATCAAGAACGTCGAGGCGTTCAAGGGCGACTTCGTGGCCCAGAACGTGAAAGTGCGCGAGGAGGCCCTGTTCGACTACCGCTTCCCCGATTTTGGAGGCTTCGACGAGGACGCGGGGCTCGCCTTCAAGCCCTACACCATCAAGGAGGTTGGCGGCGTCAAGGTCGCCGTGATCGGCCAGGCCTTCCCCTATACCCCCATCGCCAACCCTCAGCGCTTCATCCCGGACTGGACCTTCGGCATCCAGGACAGCCGGATGCAGGAGATGGTGGACAAGGTGCGTGAGGAAGATAAGCCGGACCTGGTGGTGGTGATCTCCCACAACGGTATGGACGTGGACCTGAAGATGGCGTCCCGGGTCACCGGCATCGACGTCATCTTCGGCGGCCACACCCATGACGGCATGCCGGCACCCAGCGTGGTGGAGAACGCCAACGGCAAGACCCTGGTCACCAATGCCGGCTCCAACGGTAAGTTCCTCGGGGTCATGGACCTGGACGTCAAGGACGGTAAGCTGCGTGACTTCCGCTACCGCCTGCTCCCCGTGTTCTCGAATCTGCTCGAGCCAAACGCGGAGATGGTCAAGTACATCAACGATGTGCGCGCCCCTTATAAGGACAAGCTGGAGGAGAAGCTGGCGGTTGCGGAGCAGACCCTGTTCCGCCGCGGCAACTTCAACGGTACCTTCGATCAGGTGATCTGCGACGCCCTGATCAAGGTCAACGACGCCCAGATCAGCCTCTCTCCGGGATTCCGCTGGGGCACCACCGTGCTGCCGGGCCAGACCATCACCATGGACAACGTGATGGATCAGACCTGCATCACCTATCCGGAGACCTATCGCCGGGAGATGAAGGGCAGCGAGATCAAGGCGATCCTCGAGGACGTCTGTGACAACCTGTTCAATCCGGATCCCTATGTCCAGCAGGGTGGTGACATGGTGCGTGTCGGCGGGCTGGACTACGTCTGCGATCCCAAGGAGACGATCGGCAACCGCATCACGGACATGCAGCTCAACGACGGCACCAAGATCGAGGCCGACAAGAGCTACATGGTCGCCGGCTGGGCAACGGTAGGCAGCCAATCACCGGGCGAGCCCATCTGGGAAACGGTCGCCACCTATCTGCGCGACGTCAAGACGGTGAAGATCGACCGGCTCAACACCCCCAAGCTCAAGGGCGTGGCCGACAACCCCGGGCTGGCCGATTACCCGAGCCTGATCTGATGAGGCGCAACCGGGCCTTCGGGCCCGGTCTCTGGTCGGTGGGAACGTCAAATCCTGCAGATCGGACTTCAGTCCGACGCGCCCCCCCGGGTTCGGTCCTCGCGCCCGGCGCCGGACTGGCCGTCCTGCGACCTCGATGACGATCGAGCCGCGCTGGGTCCTCCTCATCGCCCTCGGCACTGGGCTGGCATTCGCTGCGGCCCTGCTGCTGGCCAAGCGTAGTGGACTCCTGGACCCGCGCCCCGACCGGGTCATCGCCTACAAGCAGGTCGAGGGTCACTCCCTCAAGCTGCACCTCTTCGAGCCGCGCCGACGCGACGGGGCGTCCCCGGCCCCGGTGCTGATGCTCTTTCACGGGGGCGCCTGGCAGCTCGGCAACCCGGCGCAGTTCTATCCCCAATGCCGTCACTTCAGCTCATTGGGCCTCGCCTGCGTCAGCGTCGGCTATCGAATCCGTTCGGTGCATGGCACCCCGCCGGCGGCCGCGGTGCAGGACGCGCGCGACGCCATCCGCTACCTGCGCCGTCATGCGAGCGAGCTTGGGCTCGACCCGGCACGCATCGCCGCTGGCGGCGGCTCCGCGGGCGGACATCTGGCGGCGGCGCTCGGCACCGCTGTCGATCTACCGGATCCGGGGCAGGATGAGCGGGTGTCCGTGCGACCCGATGCGCTGGTGCTCTACAACCCCATGCTCGACCTTGCGCCGGGCCAGCCGGATCACGATTTGGTGGGCGACGACTGGCAGCAGCTCTCCCCCATGGAACACGTGGACGGGGCGACGCCCCCGACCCTGATCCTCTCCGGAACCCGGGACCCGGAGGTGCCTGTCGCCACCGTGGAGGCCTTCTGCACCCGCGTTCGCGATCAAGGCGGTCGCTGCGTAACGGCGCTCTACGAGGGCGCGGGACACGGCTTCTTCAACCCGTCGGTCGCGAGGGGCCGCTGGTACAGTGTGACCAACGAGGCGGTCGCTGAGTTTCTCGCCGCGCTCGGTTTCATCCCCGGATCCTGATCCGGGTCGCCACCGCACCCGATCCACCCCTTCCAGGGTGCGTCGGCGTGCCGCAAACCCTGCGTCTACACCCTAGAAGCCATGGAAAAGGCGCGGACCCTTGAACGGCCAACGGTGTCTGACTCTGGCGGAACCGGCTATAGTCCGTTGGCAATCCGGCGCACGGTCCGGATTGGGCACATAAGATCCATACCACCACTCGATCGGGAGGCAAGATGATTCATAAGCTCACCGCGGCGGCCCTCGGTCTCGCCGCCGTCATGACAACGGGCATGACCCTGGCCGACGACCCCATCGTCATCAAGTTCGCCCACGTCGTTGCTGAAAACACCCCCAAGGGTCAGATGGCAAACAAGTTCAAGGAGCTGGCCGAGGCGCGCCTACCCGGCAAGGTCAAGGTCGAGGTCTTTCCGAACTCCCAGCTCTTCGGTGACGACAAGGTGCTGGAGGCCATGCTGCTCGGCGATGTGCAACTCGCCGCACCCAGTCTGTCGAAGTTCAGCCGCTACACCAAGCAGCTCGACATCTTCGATCTTCCATTCCTGTTCGATGACATGGCGGCGGTCGACCGCTTCCAGCAGGGGCCTAACGGTCAGGCCCTACTCGACTCGCTCAAGAAGAAGGGTCTCGTCGGTCTCGGTTATCTGCACAACGGCATGAAGCAGATGTCCGCCGACAGGCCCTTGCGCGTTCCGGCCGACGCCAAGGGCCTCAAGTTCCGGATCCAGGCATCCGACGTCCTGGCGGCGCAGTATGAGGCGCTCGGCGCACTCCCGGTCAAGAAGCCCTTCTCGGAGGTCTTCACCCTGCTCCAGACCAAGGCCATCGACGGGACTGAAAACCCCTGGTCGAACACCTATTCGAAGAAGTTCTTCGAGGTGCAGCCGTTCATCACAGAGACCGATCACGGCGTGCTGGATTACATGGTGGTGACCTCCGCCGAGTTCTGGAATGGCCTCCCGGACGACGTCCGTGCGGAGCTGAAGAAGGCACTGGACGAGTCCATCGCGTTCGGCAACGAGGTCTCCGCCCAGCAGGCACTGGATGACCGGCAGAAGATCATCGACTCCAAGCGTTCCGAGGTGATCCCACTCACGCCCGATGAGCGCGCCCAGTGGGTCGAGGCCATGAAACCCGTGTGGAAGCAGTTCGAGAAGGACATCGGCAAGGACCTGATCGATGCCGCCCTGGCGGCCAACCAGGACAGCGGCGCCGCCAATTGACCAAGCCTGAGGTCGCGCGGACTGGCTGGACCGGCGTCGGCTTTCGTCTCCGGCGACCACCGCGCGCCCCCGAATAAAGGAACATCCACGCCTTCGGGAAGCTGCTGCGTGGCCAGCGCTCCCCGTGGGCGGGGTTTTTCCGGGAACGCGATTGGGGAACGCGTCTGCTGATCGCCCCGGCCTCTCCCAGTGGCCGCGTCTTGACACGTGGGTAAGACCCGCGGGCGCGGTCCGGTGCCATCGGAGGATTCGGTCCATGTTGTTACGTCTGCTCAATCAGGCCGAGGAGGCCATCATCTCGCTGCTCCTGGTCGGTATGACGCTGCTGGTCTTCATCGACGTGGTGCTGCGCTTCGGATTCAACCAGGGGATGATCTGGTCCGAAGAGCTGACCCTGCATATGTCCGCCTGGTTCGTGCTCTTCGGGGCCTCCTATGGGCTCAAGGTGGGGGCCCATATCGGTGTGGACGCCCTGGTCCGGCAGCTTTCGCCCCTGGGGCAGCGGGTGCTGACCGGGATCGGGGTGATCCTCAGCCTGGTCTATTGCGGGCTCTTCATCTACGGCGCCTGGATCTATCTGGCAAAGATGCAGAAGATCGGCATCGAGCTGGAGGATCTGTCGATCCAGGCCTGGATCGCCCACAGCATCCTGTTGATCGGCTTCGTGTTGCTCGGCATCCGTCTGCTCGAGCTCCTGTGGGCGGTCGCCACCGGCAGGGCCACGAGCTTCGGGCACGTGGATGAGGCCAAGGAGAGCCTGCGGCTGGCGGAGAGGCTGAAGAGAGATGAGGGGCTCCAATGACCATCGCCGCCCTCTTCATCCTGCTGTTCGGGTGCATGCTGATCGGCATGCCCATCGCCATCTCACTGGGTTTCTCCAGCATCGTCACCATCCTGTTGTTTTCGCACGATTCGCTGGCCTCGATCGCACTCAAGCTCTTCGAGGCCCTATCGGGTCATTACACCCTGCTCGCCATCCCGTTCTTCATCCTGTCGTCGGCCTTCCTGTCCACCGGCGGCGTGGCGCGGCGGCTCATTCGTTTCGCTATCAATGTGGTCGGGCACATCCGCGGCGGTCTGGCCATGGCCTCGATCCTTGCCTGCATGTTGTTCGCGGCCGTGTCCGGCTCGTCGCCCGCGACGGTCGCCGCCATCGGCACCATCGTCATCACCGGCATGGTGCGCTCCGGTTATCCGAAGGAGCTCGCGGCGGGCACCATCACCACCGCCGGAACCCTGGGTATCCTGATCCCGCCATCCATCGTCATGCTGGTCTATTCGGCGGCGACCGAGGTCTCGGCGTCACGCATGTTCATGGCCGGCTTCATCCCGGGCATCCTGATGGGCCTGTTCCTGATGGTCGCCATCTATCTGGTCGCCCGCATCAAGAAGCTCCCGGCCCAGCCCTTCCCAGGTTTCCGCGAGGTGATCCGGGGCACGGTGAGCGCATCCGGCGGCATCATGCTGATCGTCATCGTGCTGGGGTCGATCTATGGCGGCATCGCGAGCCCGACGGAGGCCGCCGCCGTCTCGGCCGTCTATGCCTTCCTGGTGGCCGTGATCGGCTATCGGGACATGGGGCCATTGAAGGGCACGCCCTGGCGCAAGGAAGGGGAGGGCGGCCCCAGCGTGCTGTTCCGCAACTCCTGGCAGGTCCTGTGGGCCCTGCCCGCCAGCGTCTTTCATCCCGAGGTGCGCAAGGTGGTCATGGACGGGGCCCGGATCAGCATCATGCTGCTCTTCATCATCGCCAACGCCATGCTGTTCGCCCATGTGCTCACCACCGAGCGCATTCCGCATCATATCGCGGAGGCGATCGTCGGTTGGGGGCTGGAACCCTGGATGTTCCTGGTGGTGGTCAACCTGCTCCTGCTGGCGGCCGGCAATTTCATGGAGCCATCGGCCATCATCCTGATCATGGCGCCCATCCTGTTTCCCATCGCCACCCAGCTCGGCATCGATCCCATCCATTTGGGCATCATCATGGTGGTGAATATGGAGATCGGCATGTTGACGCCGCCGGTCGGGCTCAATCTGTTCGTCACCGCTGGTATTACGGGTGAAAGCATGGGCTGGGTCATCAAGGCGGTGCTGCCGTGGATGCTGCTGCTGCTCCTGTTCCTCATGATGATCACGTACATTCCACAGATCTCACTCTTTCTGCCCGAATTCATCGACAAGATACAAGGCTATAAGTGAGGGTCATTCCCGTGAACAAGTCGCCGTCGATCAAGACCATCATCTATGCCTCGGACCAGGGAACCCACATGCGCCCGGTATTCCGCCGGGCCATCGCCATGGCCGAGTGTCACAAGGCGCAGATCATCATGCTGCACGTGGCCGAGCCGCTGACCTCGACCGGACTGGCGGTGGTCGAGGCCTATCTGCCCAAGGCCCAGTTCGATCAGTACCAGCATGAGGGATTGCAGAAGATCTTGGAGCAGATGCGCGCGCGCATCGCCAGATTCTGCGAGGAGGAAACCGGCTCCTCCCCGGAGGATTTCGCGCTGGTGTCCGACGTGGTGGTCGTCCACGGCCGGCCGGGGGTGGAGATCCCGAGACAGGCGAAGGAGCGCAAGGCCGATCTCATCGTGATGGGGACCTGTTCCCATGGACTCCTGGGGCACGGGCTCCTGGGCTCCACGGCCAGACGGGTCATCCAGAGCAGCGAGGTGCCGGTATTGGTGGTTCCGAATTGCAAGAATTGAGCGAGCCCGGGACTGATCTTGATCTAATGACCGCCTCGACCGCCGCGGGTACATCCCTATACGCGGACGGGGCGGCCACCGCGACCCATACCGGCACCAAATCAATCAAGTGTTTAGAGCAGGCCATGCCAAACGAGCTGCGTAAGAGCGCTCTCGAATACCACCGCTACCCCAGTCCCGGCAAGCTCGCGATCCAGGCGACCAAGCCGCTGGCCAACCAGCGGGACCTGGCCCTGGCCTATTCCCCCGGGGTTGCCGCGGCATGCGAGGAGATCGCCGCCGATCCGCTCAACGCCGCCCTCTACACCGCCCGGGGTAACCTGGTCGCCGTGATCAGCAACGGAACCGCCGTGCTGGGGCTGGGTGCCATCGGGCCGCTGGCGAGCAAGCCGGTCATGGAAGGCAAGGCCGTGCTTTTCAAGCAGTTCGCCAACATCGACGTCTTTGATATCGAGATCGACGAGCGTGATCCCCAGGCCCTGATCGACACCATCGCGCGGCTGGAGCCCAGTTTCGGCGGCATCAACCTCGAGGATATCAAGGCACCGGAGTGCTTCATCGTGGAGCAGGCGCTCAGGGAGCGCATGCGCATCCCGGTCTTTCACGACGACCAGCACGGCACCGCCATCGTGGTCGCCGCCGCGGTGATCAATGGCCTGCGGGTGGTCGGCAAGTCCATCGAAGAGGTGCGCCTGGTCACGGCCGGGGCGGGGGCCGCCGCCCTGGCCTGCGTGTCCCTGTTGATCGAGCTGGGTCTCCGGCCGGAGAACCTGATCGTCACGGACATCGCCGGCGTGGTTTACCAGGGCCGCACCGAGGAGATGGATCCATACAAGGCCCGCTTCGCCTCCCCGACCCACCACCGCACCCTGGAGCAGGCCCTGGACGGTGCCGATATCTTTCTCGGTCTATCCGCAGCCGGGGTGCTCAAGGCCCACTGGCTCACCCGGATGGCCGAGCGTCCCCTGATTCTGGCGCTGGCCAATCCCACCCCGGAGATCTTGCCGAGCGAGGCCAAGGCGGTGCGGCCCGATGCGATCCTGGCCACTGGCCGGACGGATTTCCCCAATCAGGTCAACAATGTCCTGTGCTTCCCCTTTCTCTTTCGGGGAGCGCTCGACTGCGGGGCCACCGAGATCAATGAGGCCATGAAGCGGGCGGCGGTGGAGGCCATCGCGGCCCTGGCCCGGGCGCGGCCATCGGACATCGTGCAGCGGGCCTATGGAGGGGCCGAGCTGCGGTTTGGCCCCAACTACCTGATCCCCAAGCCCTTCGACCCCCGGCTCATGGAGCACGTGGCCCCCGCGGTCGCCGCGGCGGCCGCCGCCTCCGGCGTTGCCACCAGGCCCATCGAGGACCTCGCCGCCTACCGGCAGGGCCTGCACCAGCAGGTGTTCCGCACCGGCATGACCATGAAGCGGGTGTTCGACCAGGCCCGCACCTCGGTGCAGCGGGTGGTCTACGCGGAGGGCGAGCAGGACAAGATCCTGCAGGTGGCTCAGCAGGCACTCGAGCAGGGCATAGCTCGGCCCATCCTGATCGGGCGCCGGCAGGTGGTGGAGCAGCGCCTCGCCGATCTCGGTCTCGATATTCTCCCAGATCGGGACTTCGAGCTCCTGGATCCCCAGCAGAACCCCGGCTTCGAGCGCCATGTGGCTGCCTTCTACCAGCGGGCGAAGCGGCGTGGCTATGCCCCCGCCGAGTCCCGCGAGATGATGCGCAACAACCCCACCGCACTGGCCGCAACCCTACTGCGCACCGGTGAGGCGGACGCCATGATCTGTGGCACCATCGGGCGCTATGGATCTCACCTGCGGCAGGTCGAGCTGGTGATCGGCCTTTCGGACGGGGTCAGGCGGCTCGCCTCGATGAATTGTCTGGTGCTGAGGTGCGGCACCCTGTTCATCGGCGACACCTATGTGCAGGTAGAGCCGGACGCGGAGGATCTGGCCGAGATCACGGCCCTGTGCGCCGACGCAGTGCGCCGGTTCGGGGTGGAGCCCCAGATCGCCTTGCTCTCCCACTCCAATTTCGGCAGTCACGATGACGCGGCCGCCCACAAGATGCGCGAGGCACTGCGCCTGATCCGCAACGCCCGGCCCGACCTGGACGTGGACGGGGAGATGCGGGCCGATCTGGCCCTATCGGAGGAGCTGCGGGCGGAGCGCTTTCCGGATTCACTCCTGGAGGGTGGCGCGAACCTGCTCATCATGCCCAACCAGGACGCGGCCAACATCGCCTTCAACCTGCTCAAGGTGCTGGGGGAGGGGATCGCTATCGGGCCCCTGCTGCTGGGAGCCGCGAAATCCGCCCATGTGGTCACGCCGGCCAGCACAGTTCGGGGCCTGCTCAACATGACGGCCTTGGCGGCGGTTCGTGCCCAATGATTGCGGTTGCGCGGCCGCAATCGATCCAGTGTCCAATCAAGGCCCCGTTCGGGGCCCAGCTCGGAATCCAGCTCGGAACCCAGACATGAGCGCCACCAGAACCAAGCGTCCCGTCTTTCTCGAGCTGTGGCGGATCAAGCTGCCGCTGCCCGGGTTAGTCTCCATCCTGCATCGCTTGAGCGGGGTCCTGATGGTGCTCGCCATCCCGGCGGGGGCTATGCTGCTGCACCAGGCCCTGTCCGGACCGGATGGATTCGCCGCCAGTGCGGCCTTCCTCGCGAGCTGGCCGGTGCGCCTGATCGTGCTGCTGCTCCTGTGGAGCCTGCTCCATCACCTGGCCGCCGGCATCCGTTATCTGTTGCTCGACCTCGGTATCGGCGTGGATCGTGGAGCGGCGCGCCAGAGCGCCTGGATCGCCCTGGTCGCCGGCGTCGCCGCCACCGTCCTGGTCCTGATCCTCGCCACGGGGGCCAGCGCATGAGCCGTCAAGCCTCCGGACTCAAGGCCTGGATCGTGCAGCGCGTGAGCGCCGTCTATCTCGGGCTCTTCCTCGTCTACCTGCTGGGCCACTTCACCCTGAGCCCGCCGGCGGACCACGAGGCCTTGCGCGCCTGGGTCGCCGGCCCACTGGTCGCCCTGGGGCTCCTGGTGTTCGTTCCGGTGCTGCTCGCTCACGCCTGGATTGGCATCCGCGACGTGCTGATTGACTACGTCCACCCGCTCGGTGCGCGGGTCCTGCTGCTCAGCCTGTTTGCCTTCGTGTTCCTGGCCTCCGGCCTGTGGGCGCTCAGGGCCATCCTCGGCGCCGGCCCCGGCGCCTGAATCGACATTCCCAGGACACCCATGAGCATCCCCACCCGTCACTTCGACGCACTCATCATCGGCGCCGGCGGCGCCGGACTGAACGCCGCCCTGCAGCTCGCCGGCGCCCAGACCCGGGTCGCCGTCGTCTCCAAGGTCTTCCCCACCCGCTCCCACACCGTCGCCGCTCAGGGCGGGGTCAACGCCGCGCTCGCCAACGTGCTCCCCGATACCTGGCACTGGCACATGTTCGATACCGTCAAGGGCTCCGACTACCTGGGGGATCAGGACGCCATCGAGTTCATGTGTCGCGAGGCCATCCCCACCGTCTACGAGCTCGAGCACGCCGGGGTCCCCTTCTCGCGCCTGGACAACGGCAAGATCTACCAGCGGGCCTTCGGCGGCCAGAGCCAGAACTTCGGCGGCGATCAGGCCGCGCGCACCTGTGCCGCGGCCGATCGCACCGGCCACGCTATCCTGCACACCCTCTACCAGCAGAACATCCGCGCTCGCACCCACTTCTTCGACGAATTCTTCGCTCTGGACCTGGTGCGTGACAAGGAAGGCATCGTCTGCGGCGCCCTGGTGCTGGAGATTGAGACCGGCGAGCCACTGCTGATCGAGGCCAAGGCCACCCTGCTCGCCACCGGGGGCTGTGGTCAGGTCTTTCGCACCACCTCGAACGCTCACATCAACACCGGCGATGGCTGCGCCATGGCCCTGCGTGCCGGGGTGCCGATGATGGACATGGAGTTCTACCAGTTTCACCCCACCGGCATCGCCGGCAAGGGCATGCTGATCACCGAGGGGGTGCGCGGGGAGGGCGGCTTCCTCATCAACAAGGACGGCGAGCGTTTCATGGAGCGCTACGCCCCGCGCGCCAAGGACCTGGCCAGCCGCGACGTGGTCGCCCGCTCCATCGTCACCGAGGTCAAGGAGGGGCGCGGCTGCGGCGAGAACGCCGACCACGTCCTGCTCAAGGTCGATCACCTGGGCGAGGAGGTCATCGCCAAGCGCCTGCCCGGGATTCGCGAATCGAGCCGGATCTTCGCCGGAGTCGATCCCGTGCGCGAGCCGATCCCGGTCTTTCCAACCGCCCACTATGCCATGGGCGGCATCCCCACCGACCGCTTCGGACGCGTGGTGGTGCCCGCCCGGCACGGCGAAGAGGTGGTGGTCGGGCTCTATGCCGCCGGCGAATGCGCCTGCGCCTCGGTGCATGGGGCCAACCGACTGGGCGGCAATTCACTGCTCGACATCCTGGTGTTCGGGCGCCTCGCCGGCAAGGACATCATCGACTTCGTCAAGGAGAACCCCTATCAGCGCAACACCGACCCAGCGAGCCTCGAGCAGGCCATGAGCCGGCTCACCCGCTGGGACCAGAAGGGCGAGGGCATCCCGGTGCAGCAGCTGCGCGCCGAGTTCCGCAAGTGCATGGAGGACCACGCCGGTGTCTTCCGCACCGAGTCGATCATGAGCGAGGGCTACGACAAGCTCTGTGCCATCCGTGAGCGGCTCGCCGAGGCGCGTCTTAGCGATCACTCCCGGGTCTTCAACACCGCCCGCATCGAGGCCCTGGAGCTCGAGAACCTGATCGACGTGGGATTCTCCGTCGCCGTCTCGGCGCTCAAGCGCCAGGAGAGCCGCGGCGCCCACTCGCGCCCCGACTATCCCGGCCGCGACGACGTCAACTGGATGAAGCACAGCCTCTATTTCAAGGAGGCCGACCGCCTGGACTACAAGCCGGTGCGCACCAAGCCGCTCACGGTGGAGAGTTTTCCGCCCAAGGAGCGGGTGTATTGAGGAAGGGCCGAGGGCCGAGGGCCGAGTGGCGAGGAAGACCCTGAGCCGGCTCTCCTTACGCGCAACTCGCAACTGAGACACCATCAGAACGCCCCCGTCGACACCGCACACGTGGGCCTGAGCTCCAGCGATAGCAGACACCAGCCATGAAAATCAGCGTCTACCGCTACAATCCCGACACCGATGCCAAGCCGCGCATGCAGGCCTTCGAGGTGCGGCCCTTCCAGGGCATGATGCTGCGCGACGCCCTGCTGGAGATCAAACGCCAGGACGAGTCCTTCGCCTTTCGTCACTCCTGCGGCGAGGGGGTGTGCGGCTCCGACGGGGTCAACGTCAACGGCAGCAACCGCCTCGCCTGCATCACCCCCATCACCGAGCTGAAGGAGCCGATCGAGGTGCGCCCCTTCCCCGGGCGCCCGGTGATCCGCGACCTGGTGGTGGACATGAGCCAGTTCTACGAGCAGTACCGCTCGGTCACCCCCTACCTGGTGCGCAAGGACCCGCTGCCCGAGCAGGAGATCCTGCAATCCCCCGAGGAGCGCGACCGCCTCGACGGTCTCTACGAGTGCATCCTGTGTGGCTGCTGCTCCACCGCCTGTCCTTCGTTCTGGTGGAACCCGGAGCGCTTCCACGGCCCGGCGGCCCTGCTCCAGGCCTGGCGCTTCCTCGCCGATACCCGCGATCAGGCCACCGACGAGCGACTCGATGCACTCGAGGGACCCTACAAGCTGTTCCGCTGCCACACCATCATGAACTGCGTGGAGGTCTGCCCCAAGGGACTCAACCCCACCCGCGCCATTGGGCGCATCAAGGAGCTGATGCTGGAGAAGGGCGTCTAGGAATCGGGGCACGCGGCCAATCAGGATGGCGTCCCGGGAGCGGAAGACCGCCGATTGACCCTTCGCCGCGGACCCACGTGGCCATTGCATCCCCGCCACCGGGCCGCCCATGTCCGTCGTCTCCATCATCCTGCCGATCTTCGGTCTGATCCTTCTGGGCTCGGGGATCAGGCGTTGGGGTGCGTTCACGGCCGGCTTCTGGCGGGACCTGGAGCGGCTGGTCTATTTCGTCTTCTTTCCGGCCCTTTTGTTTCAGGCCTTGTCCCACGGGGAGATCGATCTCCTCGCCGCCTGGCCCATGGTGGCGACGGGCATCCTCTTCACCCTCATCGGGATGGGGCTCGGATGGTTGAGCCAGGGCCTCTTTCACGACCCGCCCCCGGTGTTCGCCGCCGCCTTCCAGTGCTCCTTCCGCTTCAACAGCTATGTGGGGCTGGCCGTTGCCGGCGCCCTGCACGGCAAGGCCGGGATCGCCGCCATCGGGCTCATGATGGGGTTTTTGGTGCCCCTGGCGAACCTGGCCTCGGTGGCGGTCCTGGCGCGACACGGCGAGGGGCGTTGGCTGCGTGAGATCCTGGGCAACCCGCTGATCATCGCCACCGTTGGCGGCCTGGTCTTCAGCCTGACCGGCCTCGCACTGCCGCCCCTGATGGAGCGCACCCTGGAGCTGCTGGCTCGCGCGTCACTGCCGCTCGGTCTGATCGCGGTGGGGGCGGGGTTGCGCCTGGATGCGCTGGATCACGCCCGCGGCCACCTCTGGTACGGCGTGTTGATCAAGCTCGTCGTCCTGCCCGCGGTTGCCTGGGGTCTGGCCCAACTGTTGGGACTCTCGGGGATCTGGCTGGAGACGGCCATCCTGATGGCGGCACTGCCGGTCTCTACCGTGGCCTATGTGCTCGCCACCCGCATGGGCGGCGACGGTCAGGTGATTGCCGCCCAGGTGGCCCTGACCACGCTCATCTCCATGTTGACCCTGCCCCTGTGGCTTGCCCTGGCGCGCGCCCAAGGCTGACACCCAAAGGGCGAGTAGGCGGGTCGACAGACCGGGCAATTGACCGGAATGTTCATGAGTCGCCGTGCGAGCGCAGCCCCGATTACCGGGTGCGCACCCATGGTGTGGACAAACCAATCGCAACGACTGCCGCCGCTGGCAGCAGCGGCCAGAGCGGGTCGTCCAGGGCGAGCAGGGTGAGGCCAGAGAAGAGCGACCAGAGCGCGGGGACGATCATCAGGAGCAGACCCAGCCGAGGACGCTCCAGCCGCATCAGCAGCCCGAGTGTGGCGATGGCCGTGGGGTCGGGCGCGCTGCCGAAGAGCCCCAGGCCATTCCAGCCCTGGTGCCCCAGCAGGCCCAGAAGTGGCATCAACAGGACGGCGAAGACCAAGAGGCCCTGTCCGATGCGCGTCGGCGAGCCGCCTGAACCGAACCAGGTGCAGCGCGGCGCTGCCGCCAACGTCAGTAGCAGCACCCCCTGGGCCGCGAAGGCGATGGCCCAATAACCTGCGGACCACATTAGCGGGGCGTAGCTCTCCCAGAAAAAGGCCCAGGCGATCCAGAGCCAGCAGACCCCAAAGATCCCGCAGGCCAGCCGGAGAGGGGCCGCCGGTCGATACAGCAACCAAAGCAGCCACAAACCGATCGCGAGGCCGATGAGGACGGCCGGCCAGAACCTGCTGTTGTAGAGCTCGAAGAGCCGCTGATAAGTGGCTTGTGAAAAAGGCAAAAAATCAGACAGCGAATAGGTCAGCCAGTGCGACACGGGGACGCGTCGGCGGTCCGCGCGGCTAAAGGGCGGCGAAATCGGCGGCCATGCGCCGACGCATGGCCGCGTCGGGCAGGGGACCAAGACAGGCGCCCATGTTCTCCTGCATGTGGGCCACCTGAGCGGTGGCCGGAATGGCGCAGGTCACCGCGGGTTGGGAGACGATGAACTTGAGCAGCACCTGGGGCCAGCCGGTGCAGCCGATGTCCGCCGCCCAGCCGGGGAGCGGGTGGCGCTGGGCCCGCTCGATCAGCTCGCCGCGACGGAACGGGCGATTGGCGATCACGGCGATCCCACGTTCCTGGGCCAGGGGCAGGAGGCGACGCTCGGCCTCCCGATCGACGATGTTGTAGGTGAGCTGCACGGCGTCGATGGGCTCGCTCGTGAGGATCCCCTCCAGTTCCTGGTGACGCCGTCCGTGGGAGGTGGTGACCCCGATGTAGCGCAGTCGCCCCTCGGCCTTCATCCCCTTGAGGGTCTCCAGGTGCGCCCGCCAGGCGAGCAGGTTGTGGACCTGGAGCAGATCGAAGCGCTCCACCCCCCAGAGCCGTTGAGAGCTGGCGACCTCGCCCGGCCCATCGGCTCCGGATGCCGTCCAGACCTTGGTCGCAGCGAACAGGCCGGGGGGATAATCCAGGCGGGCCAGCGTCTTGCCCAGCACCGCCTCGGATGAGCCGTACATGGGCGAGGAGTCGATGATGCCGCCTCCGGCGGCGAAGAAGGCGCGCAGGACCTCGGTGCGGACATCGAGTGCCTGCGGATCCTCACCGACGTTGAAGGTGATCCAGGTGCCCATGCCGATCGGAGGGAGCGGCCCGCCGCTCGCGGTCAACAGCCTGGTCAGGCGTGCCGGCTCCGCGGCCCGCGCCGCCTGTCCGATCGGCACCAGACCCGAGCAGGCAGCGGCAAGGCTGGTGATGAATGAACGACGGTTCATGGTCCTCTCAGGGATCTCGACGGCTTGCTGGTGGGATCTGCGACAGCCAGCCCCCCGGAAGGATCCCGCGGCTGTGGGCGCCAGCCCGTTACCAGTCCACCAGCCCCGTATAGGCGGTGCCCAGCACGATGAAGCCGAAGACGATCCGGTACCAGGCGAAGGCTTCAAAGCTGTGATGGGAGATGAAGCGCAGCAGGGCCTTGATGGCCAGCATGGCGAAGATGAAGGCGGATACGAATCCGACCGCGAACACCGGGACGTCGTCGAGGCTCAGTATGTCCCGGGATTTGTAGACGTCAAAGACGGTGGCGGCGAGCATGGTGGGGATGGCCAGAAAGAAGGACATCTCCGTCGCGGCCCGCCGGGACAGGCCGAAGACCAGTCCGCCCATGATGGTGGCGCCCGCCCGCGACACTCCGGGAAAGAGGGCGAGACATTGGGCCAGCCCCACCTTCAGGGCCTCGCGCCAGCCGATGTCGTCCACGCTCTCGAAGCGCGTCGTGCGCGGCAGCCGCTCGATCCACAGGATCACCAGGCCGCCGACGATGAGTGCGGCGGCGACCGTGAGCGGATTGAACAGATAGGTCTTGATCACGTGATGGAAGAGGAGCCCGAACACCACGGCGGGCAGGAAGGCGATCAAGATATTGGTGGCGAAGCGCCGCTCCCGCTCCTGGGTCCACATCCCCAGGAGGACGTCGATGATGCGTCGGCGGTAGACCCAGCACACCGCCAGGATGGCGCCGAGCTGGATCACGATCTCGAACACCTTTGACTGGTCGTTGGTGTAGTCGAGCAGGCTGCCGGCTATGATCAGGTGCCCGGTGGACGAGATGGGCAGAAATTCGGTGATGCCCTCCACGATCCCGAGGATCAGGGCCTTCAACAGCAGCGGTAGCTCGATCATGCATGGCTTCCTATGGTCGCCGGCGGTGTCTGTGCGGCGACGACTTGAGGCGGCAGGGTGCCGCCGACCTGATCAATGGGTGTGGGACGAGTCCTCGCAGGGCGGGTCGTCGCTCGGTGCGTCGCTGTCGTCGATGATCTGGTAGTCGCCTTCGAGCCAGGCGCCCAGATCGATCAGTCGGCAGCGTTCGCTGCAGAAAGGGCGAAAGGGTGATTCCTCGCCCCACACCACGGGGCGCCCGCAGTTCGGGCAGGAGACTGTCTTGGGCATTTGGCCGGTCTTCAACTCAGCGAGAGGGACGTCAGAAGACGCAGCAGGTGAGACGGAAGGGCACGTCCTGCAGCCAGGGGACCGGCCGGCCCTTGGGCTCGAGCCGCATGAAGCGGATGCTGAAGCGGGACTTGTGGCCGCTAACTTCCGGAAAGAGCTCGTCGCCCCCGTCAAGTCCGACCCTCAGCAGCTGGGCCGGGACCTGAGCGTCGAGCGCCTCCTGGAAGAAGCCGCTCTCCGCCGTCACCTGGCGCGGATTGGCGCTGCCCCGGGCCAGGGAGAGCATGAGGCGGATCGCCACGTTGGCGGGACGCAGGTCCAACAGCCACTGGTCCAGGCGCGACTGGCGGCGTTCCGGCGTCTGAATCAGCCAGTGATGGTATTGGGGGATGTCGAAGCTGCAGGCACCGCCGGGCAGGCTGCTGCGCTGGGCGACCGCCTTGAGGAGCTCGTCCTCGCGGGCCGCCTGGCCGATCGGGCTCTGCAGGGCATGGACGCCGCTGGCAGCACGATCGAGCTCCCCCAGCACCCGATCCAGTGCCGCCGGGTCGACTCCGGGCTGATTGGCGATGCGCTTCAGGGTGGAGATGTTTCGATCCAGCTCCTTGACGATCTCGTTCTTGAGGTCTGCGCGGGCGGTGGCGGCGGTGATGTCGATGAGGGCCTCCACCGCGACCCGGGTCGCCCAGGGGTCGTACTGGGGCATGAAAAAGTCGATCTTCTCGAACAGGTGCTCGAGACGCAGGAAGGTGCGCACGCGCTCGTTCAGGGGATGTTCGAAGACGATCTGTGCGGCCACGGGCGGTCTCGGGGATGGGGCGGGCGATCAATCGGATGCACCGGGACGGGGTGCCCCGAGGAGCTCGACCTGGATTCTCCGGGTTTGAGAGGCCCGGGACAATAGCAGCGATCCCCTGGTCCGCTCGGCGCCGGTGCCGGGAGCCCCCGCCTCGAAACGAAAGAGGCCGCCCTGGGGCGGCCTTTGGCTGGACGGGGCCGCCGCTGGCGGACCCGCGGGAGCGCAGGGGCTCAGACCATGTAGCTCAACGCCTCCTCACCGGGGTGAGGCAGGCCAGCGATGCGCCAGGCCTCACGGCAGGAGCCGAAGAGCTTGAGCACGGCGTTCTTGTCCATGCCGTGGGTGCGGCAGATCTGGGAGACGGGCGGGATGGCCCCGTAGGTCATGCGGTGCTCGCGCAGGTAGTAGATGACGGACCAGTGGTCGGGGGTGAGCGGGCCGATGTTGTCCATACGGGCCATGACGCGGGCCATCCCCTGGTTCCACAGCTCCGCGTCCACCAGAAAGCCGTCTTCGTCGACTGGCAGGGGGCGGGGTGCGCCGGAGGCAAGGTCTTGAAGGGTCGTCTTGTTCATTGCTCCATCCACCTGATTTGATGTGACGCCTGGGGGCGATTAGTAGTTTTGATGCGCGCATAAGAAAATACGCACCACCCAACTATAGCGGCTAATCGCGTCGGCACAAGTCCGCACTGGCTTTCAGTGGAGCTCGCCGCGAGGGGCCGGCAGCCAATGGCGCGTCGGCGGCTACCAGCCCACCGGTCCGCCAGGCTGGAATCGGATCTGGTGATGCCTGAGCTCATAGCCGCGGTCGCGGTAGTAGCCGTAGCGCTCGCGGCCGGTGGCACGGACGGATGGCTCCTGGTCGATCGGCTCACAGACACGTTCGAAGCGGCTGAAGAAGGTCGGGACCTGGGGGGCCAGATTGATCAGTACCTGGTCTTCGGTCTCCGGCGTGCCGTCACCGCTGATCAGGGTCGGAGTCAGGGTCAGATCCAGCGGTGGATTGGCCTGGCCGACGATTCCGTGGGGCAGGAAACTGTCCTGACGGTAAGTCCAGAGCAGCCGGTCCAGATGGCGCGCCAGCTCCGGGTCAGGGCAGTGGATCAGGATCCGAAGTGACTCGGCACGGATGCGCTCCACCAGGCGGCAGGTCAGCAATAACCGGTCGCCGGGGCTCTCGCTTTGGAGGGTATAGAAGTCGATGCGGGTCATTCGAAGTGACGATTGACGAGTGACGAGTGACGCGTGACGCGTGACGCGACGGGCGGATTATCCGCTGTCGGGGCTAACCTAACCGATAGCCGCGGCTGCTCAAATTACGGGATTGGGCCCTCGGCGCCCTGGCTTGCTGCCCGATCGCTGTAAACTCTCCCCCCTCGGCCCTTGCTACCGGAGCTCCGTGACCGACCAACTCACCCAATGCACCGATTGCGGGCTCACCCAGCGCAATCCGCCCCTGCCCGCGGGTGGCTCCATTGAGTGCGGGCGCTGCGGCTCCGTGCTCCACCGCGATCGGCCGGACAGCCTGAACCGCACGCTCGCGCTGACCATCGCCGGTCTGGTGCTCTTTATCGTCGCCAACAGCTTCCCCTTCCTGTCCTTCCAGATGCAGGGCCAGGGCACGCAGACGACCCTTTTCACCGGGATCATCGACCTCTACGAGCAGGGGCAATGGGAGATCGCGGCGGTGGTGGCCTTCACCGCCGTGCTGGCGCCCGGACTCCAACTGGCCCTGTTGCTTGTGGTGCTGCTGCCGCTGCGCCTCGGCCGCATCCCCGTTTGGCTTCCGACCCTGTTCCGCCTCGTTCGCACCCTGACACCCTGGGGCATGATGGACGTCTTCATGCTCGCCATCCTGGTTTCGGTGGTGAAGCTCTCGGACATGGCGACCATCGTTGCGGGGACCTCTCTGTTCGCCTTCGTCATTCTGATCTTTGTGCTGGCCGCGGCCCAGGCGGCACTGGACCCCGACCTGGTCTGGTCGCGGGTACCAGTGGCCAGGGACCTGTCGGGGTCCTTGCGCCCGGGCGAGGAGCCGATCGGTTGTGACGTCTGTGAGCTGCTGGTGCCGCGCCGCGCCGCTCTTTCCGACGGCACGCGCTTGCGTTGCCCGCGCTGCACCGATGTCCTCCACCATCGCAAGCCCCAGAGTCTGCAGCGCACCTGGGCCCTGGTGATCGCGGCGGCCGTCTTCTATGTGCCGGCGAATCTGTTTCCGATCATGACGGTCACGTCGCTCGGGCGCAGTCAATCGGATACCATCTTCAGCGGCGTCGTGTTTCTGCTGACCCACGGAATGTGGCCGCTGGCGCTCATCGTCTTCGTGGCCAGCGTGTTCGTGCCGCTGCTGAAGCTCCTGATCCTCATCTTCCTGCTGGTGTCCGTGCATCTGCGCTCGAGCTGGCGGCCGCGGGAGCGGACACGGCTCTACCGGATCACCGAGACCATCGGGCGCTGGTCCATGGTCGATGTCTACGTGGTGACCATCCTAGTGGCCCTGGTGCGGCTGGGTAATCTGGCGAGCATCAGGGCAGAGGTGGGCGCACTTTTCTTCTGCGCCGTGGTGGTGATCACGATGCTGGCCGCCATGACCTTCGACCCCCGGCTGATCTGGGACCGCATGGGCCGCGAAGGCGGACAAGAACGGGAGCTTGCGCATGTCAGAACGCCAAGGCGGGGTCGGGGGCGGCCCGCAGACACCCATGCCCCCGGCAGAATTTGAATCGGTTCCCGAGGCGGTCGCGCTGCGGCGCGGCGGCGTCTCCGTGGTCTGGCTGATCCCCCTGGTGGCCCTCGCCATCGGGGGCTGGCTGGCCTTCAAGACCTTCACCGAGCAGGGCCCCACCATCGACATCCAATTCAAGACCGCAGCCGGTCTGGAGGCCGGCAAAACCAAGGTGAAGTTCAGGGACGTGGACATCGGGCAGGTCAGCGCCATCGATGTCAACCCCGACCTCAAGACCGTGACCGTGACCGCCCAGCTCAAATACGGGTCCTCCGATTACCTGTCGGAGAACACGCGCTTCTGGGTGGAGCGCCCCAGGGTCACCGCGAGCCGGGTGTCCGGACTGGAGACGCTCCTCTCGGGGGCCTACATCGCCATGGACCCGGTGAGCGGGGGTAACCCGGAGCGCTCCTTCGTCGGACTGGACGAGCCGCCGCTCTTCACCACCTCTGAACCGGGCAAGCGTCTGGTGCTGAGGTCCGCCACCCTGGGTTCCCTGAACATCGGCTCGCCGGTGTATTACCGGCAGATCCAGGTCGGCCAAGTGGTTGGCTATCAGCTCGACGAGGACGGGGGGGCGGTGAGCATCGAGCTCTTCGTCTCCGCCCCGCACGACGCCCTGGTGTTCACCGATACCCGCTTCTGGAACGCCAGCGGCGTGGATTTTTCCGTCTCTGCCCATGGGATCAAGATGGATACCCAGTCGCTATTGTCGGTGCTAATCGGCGGGGTCTCGTTCGACACCCCCGACACCATTGAGAGCGGGGGCCGGCGCCTGGCGGAGGCCGATGCGGTCTTTCCGCTTTATCCCAGTCGCGACGAGGCCCACGAGAAGATCTATCAACGCAGGGACCGTTATCTGATGTTCTTCAAGGGCTCGGTGCGCGGGTTGAGCATCGGGGCGCCGGTGATGTTGCGCGGGATCAGCGTTGGGCGCGTGCTGGACGTACAGCTGACCTTCAGCATCGACGACTTCGAGTTTCACATCCCGGTGCTGATCGAGCTGGAGCCCGAACGGGTGGGACTCCGCGGTGATCCCAGCCGTATGGACGGTCAAAACGTCATGGAGCGACTCGTCGAGCGGGGCCTGCGCGGCCAGCTCAAGTCGGCGAGCCTGATCACCGGACAGCTCTACGTGGACCTGGATTTTCACCCCGACGCACGGGCCGAGATCATCGCGCGTCACGGGGACTACAAGGTGCTGCCCACGGTCGCGGCACCCCTGGAGGCCCTGACCACCCAGGCCAACTCGGCCCTGAGTCAGGTCAACAGCATCCTGGCCAAGGTGGACGCCCTGCCCATCGACTCCATCGGCGCGGAGCTGCGGGAGACCGTCAGCGGCGCCAACGCACTGGTCAATTCCACCGGGCTCAAGTCGGCCGTCGAGGACGCCCAACTCTCCTTGAGGGAGCTGCGCAAGAGCGCCGAGACCCTCAACGCCGTCATCGCCCCCGAGCTCACCAAATCGCTGCGCCAGACCACCCAGACCCTGAAGTCCGCGGGTGATATCGTCGCCGAGAACTCGCCCTTCTATATCGAGATGACCCGCATGTTCCAGGAGCTGTCCTCCGCCGCGCGCTCGGTCCGGTTGATGACGGAATACCTGGAGCGCCATCCGGAGGCCCTGCTCAAGGGCAAGAGGGGCGGACGATGAAGGGGGTGCCGGACTGGGTGTTCCTGGCCCTGGTGGCCACCCTCGCGGCGGCGGCTTGCTCCAGCTCGCCACCGTCGGCCTTCTATACCCTGTCGCCGTTGCTCGCGGCCCAGGGGCAGGCCTCTCTGGCAGATGGCGCCATCGGTGTCGGGCTTGGCCCGGTCAGCTTCCCGGTCTTCCTGGACCGCCCGCAGATCGTCGTGCGGACCCCGGGGAATCGTCTGGAGCTGGACGAGTTCCACCGTTGGGGCGGCACCCTGCAGGACGATTTCCTGAGGGTCTGGAGCGAGAATCTGTCCCACCTCCTGGGCAGCAGCCGGATCGTCATCTATCCCAGCGAGGTGCGCTATCCGCTCGACTTCCGCGTCACCGCCGATGTACTGGCATTCGAGGGTACGCCGGAGGGCGAGGCGGTGCTCAAGGTGCGCTGGGCGGTGCTGGACCCCTATCTGGAGCAGGCACTTGCCCTGCGGGAGAACGCCTATCGCCAGCCGCTCGCCGAGCCGCGGGACGAATCCGCCCTGATCGCCGCGCTGAGCGCGGCGCTCGCGAACTTCAGTCAGGATGTGGCTTCGGTGGTGAAGACTCTCCCCAAACCGGTGCAGCCCCCCAGGCCGGCACCCCTCTATTGACGCACCGTATCGGTGCGCGGTGATCCACAGGCTTCCCGCCGGCCCGGGTCGTGATATGGAGACCGATCAAAAATTCGAATAAAAACAGTGGTAAGTTCAGTTGTCTCCGGCGTTCCGTCTTGGTGCGCCATCCAGAAGTCCCGGGCCGTCAACAGGCACTTGCGGATCGTCGCTGGCCCCAATCCCCAAGTCCTGCACCGATAACGGGCGTCCTCTGCCGTTTACCACCGCCCCCGGGATTGGCGCGAGGGCTTCAATCCGCTGGTCTTGGGTCTGCCGCACGCCTTTGTTTGCCTCGGCATGCCTTCTGCTTAAGCGTGCACCCAATTTACCCACGAGATTAGACGATGGAACAGCTCAAGGTCGGCACAGACGTCCTCTTCATCCTCATCGGCGCCACCATGGTGCTCGCGATGCACGCGGGCTTCGCGTTCCTGGAGCTCGGCACGGTTCGGGCGAAGAATCAGGTCAACGCCCTGGCAAAGATCATGAGCGATTTCGCGGTCTCGACCATCGCCTACTTCTTCGTGGGCTACTCCGTCGCTTACGGGGTGAGCTTCTTCGAGGGGGCCCAGTCGCTTCAGGCGGGAAACGGCTACGCCCTGGTGAAATTCTTCTTCCTGCTGACGTTCGCGGCAGCCATCCCCGCGATCGTCTCCGGCGGCATCGCCGAGCGGTCGCGCTTCTATCCTCAGCTCCTCGCCTCCGGACTCATCGTCGGCCTCCTCTATCCATTCTTCGAGGGCATGATCTGGAACGGTAACCTTGGCGTGCAGGCCTGGATCGAATCCACCTTCGGCGCCCCCTTTCACGACTTTGCCGGGTCCGTGGTGGTCCACGCGGTGGGCGGCTGGATCGCGCTGGCGGCGGTCCTGCTGCTCGGTCCCCGCCAGGGCCGCTACCGCTCGGATGGTGGCATGACCGCCCACCCGCCGTCGTCCATCCCCTTCCTGTCGCTGGGTGCCTGGACGCTCACGGTGGGCTGGTTCGGGTTCAACGTCATGTCGGCCCAAACGGTCGATGCGGTGAGTGGACTGGTGGCGGTGAACTCGCTGATGGCGATGGTGGGCGGCATACTCGCGGCGCTGATCGCCGGCAGGAACGACCCGGGCTTCCTGCACAATGGACCGCTCGCGGGCCTGGTGGCGGTCTGCGCGGGATCCAACCTCATGCATCCGCTGGGGGCCCTGGTGACCGGGGCTGTGGCCGGGGCGCTCTTCGTCTATGCATTCACCCTGACTCAGAACCGCTGGCGCATCGACGATGTGCTGGGGGTCTGGCCGCTGCACGGCCTGTGCGGGGTCTGGGGCGGCATCGCCGCTGGCATATTCGGCCTCGAGGCCCTGGGCGGGATCGGGGGCGTGACCTTGGGCGCCCAGCTCGTGGGCACCCTGGCCGGTGTCGCCGTGGCCTTCGGCGGCGGCTACCTGATCTATGGGGCCATCCGCGCCACCATGGGCCTTCGGCTCAGTGAGGAGGAGGAGTACCTGGGTGCGGATCTCAGCATCCATCGCATCACCGCTCAACCGGACTACAACCGGGGTGAGGTGTGATCGGTCGAGGGGGCGAGGGCCGGTGGGCGGGTTCCGGCCTTTCAGGTCGGTCGGTAGCTCGCTACGGCAGTCGGGGTCTCCCAGAGGACAACCTCCACCACCGGAAAGCCGCCCGCCTGCACCCGCTCAAAGATGAGCCGGGCGATGTTCTCGGCCGATGGGTTGGCGTCCATCACAAAGACGCGCTCGCCGGTCTCCAGCAGCAGGGGGAGCACCGGGTCTTCCCGGTGCAGCAGCAGGGTGTGGTCGATCTCGCTGTCCAGCCAGGACTTGACCCAGTCCCCGATCTGCTTGAAGTCCACCACCAGGCCGAGGGGATCGAGGGATTCGGACTCGAGCCGGATGACCGCCCGTGCATTGTGGCCGTGCAGGTGCCGGCACTGACCCTGGTGGCCGAGCAGCCGGTGCCCATAGCAGAAGTTGACCTCTTTGGAGACGCTGTACATCGGTGCCCGTCCTCCCGTCGAAGGGCCGCAAGCTTAGCGCCCCGGTGCCAGGAGAGACAGCCGCACCGGTCAGGCGCGGCATGTTGTCGAGATCAGACGCAGCCGGTGGGCTTAGGCAGGCCGCCCCACTTGCAGATGAGCTTCATGGGGCCCTTCTTGAAGATGTCATAGAGCTCTTTGGTCGACATCTTCTGCTTCTTGGCAAAGATGCGGATGGGCGGCACCACCCCGTCTTCCTCGTACATGGCTCGGGCCTTCACGATGAGGTCCATGACCTGTCCAGTCATTTCGAAGTCGTCCGAGCGGGCCAGCTCGACAGCCACCTCTTCGCTCCAGTCGTCACGGTTGACCAGGAAGCCCTCTCCATCCAAGGGTACGCTCACGGCAGTGCTCGTCATGGGGTACATCTCCTAAAAGACCATAAAAAAGAATCGGAACCAGGATCGCCGGAGGTCCCTGATCGAGTACATCGGCTCCGGCGGGCCGTAAAGAAGCGCTGCGGCTTCATCGTCGTCTTCAAAGAATGGAGGCAAGCTCCCGCGAATCAACGCACGGCGGGACCGACTCAGGAATCCACCGCGTCATCCCGGGCACCATGGGCCGCAAGGACGACGGCGCGGCGCAAGTCCTCGAGCGTCGTCAGCGGGCCGGGGAGCGCGATCCGGCGCAGCCGCGGCCCCTGGGCGAGATCCAGACCCCAGGGATCGAGCCCTGCCAGTCGCATCGGATCGGCGAGCTCGACGTCCAGCGGGGGCAGCCCGTCGAGCAGGTCGACCAAGGCACCAAGGAGCCGGGTCTCCTCCGCATCGTCGAGGGGCGAGCCGCGCAGGATCCGCTCATTACCGAGCCAGCGGGCGGTGGCGAATCCGCCGTTGAAGAGAAAACGCCGGGGCCTGAGCCGATAGAGGCGGAAATTGAGCTGCTCGAAATAGGGACGGCTGGCCGGGAAATAACGAAACCAGCGCGCGTGGCTCGGTCGGTCGCCGGTGTCGATCAGCATGGCATCGGCCGGGCAGGACAGCCGCAGCGCTTGCTGTACGTCTCCCTGGGTGGGCTCAGTAATCAGGAGACCGCAGCGGGGGTCGGCGGCCAGGTTCTTCGTATGCTGGGCGAGGTGACTCAGGAGCAGCAGAGGAAGCCCGTTCCGGTCGAGGCAATAGGGCACGACCGAAGGGAAGGGGTACCCTGGCTCCGCCTCCGAGTGGGTGCTCAGCGTCGCCTGAAAGCGGCCCGCCCAGAGCTGGCGGGCATCCTCGAAGCGCTCGTCGCGGTCGTTCTCGGCCATCGCGTCAACGCCCCCGGCGGGACTCGATGGCCTCGAGGATCCCGTCCCAGAAGCGGATGCGTGCACACACGGCCTCCTCGGCGGCGATCTGCGCCTCTTCGATTCGCGTCGCGTCGGCTCCACAGAGCTCGGTCAGCAACTTCATGGACAGGGGGCCGTGGAGCTCATCGTCGAGATGGATGTGCCGGTCGAGATAGGCGTGGAAGCCGGGCGCCCGATCCGCGCCTATTCCCATGCGCTGCACGAACTGGCGGAACATGGCCGGGATCAGCCGCTCGCGCCCCACCGCAAGGGCCGCCGCCACCTGATGGGGCTTGTCCTCGCGGATGAAGCAAAAGGTGGTCTCGGTGAAGTAGCGGGCCGGGACGGGAACCAGGCTCGAATAGAGTGCGTCGTCGATTCCCCGCTCGGCGACCAGGGCGATGAAGCGCCCGGGACTCTCGCTGTCGGCACCGATCTCCTTCATGGCGCGGCAATACAGCTCGAAGTGACTCCCGTAGAAGCGGGTCCCGTCTGGCTCGACGATGTCGTCGGACTCCTCCTCGAGCACCAGCCGATTGATGAAGTGGCGCAGGCTGGGGTCGCCGGTCGGCATCCATGGAACCCTCACGGGGGCGATCTCTTGTTGGAGATACTTGACCAACGACATGAAGTCCCAGACCGAGAACACATGATGCTCCATGAAGACCTGGAGGTCCGATCGATCGCGGATGGCCCCGTAGATGGGGTGGGCGTCGAGCTGTTCCTGCAGGGGACCGATGTGTTCCAGGTTCAGGCTTGGCATGGCTCTATCTCCGAATTCGATCGATCAGTGGATGCTTCGACGGAAGCTCGCGGGTTGAAGCCCTGACTTTAGACCCCGACACGGCGTCGATCAGCGCAGGTCGAAGCGGATAGGTACCCGCATGGACCAGGTCCGGCGCCCGATGACCTCGGGTATCGGCTTGAAACGATTGAGCCGCTGCAAGGCCTTGAGCGCCGCGTCGTCCAGGCTGGCCTCACCGGATGTCTTGTGGAGTCTGACCTCCCGGATGCGGCCGTCCGCGGTGACGACAAAGGCGACGGTGGCCACCCCGGTCTTGCGCCGCCGACGCGCCTCGTCCGGGAAGCGCTGGTAGCGACCGATGGCCCGCTGCAGCTCCGCAAGATAGGCCTGCTCGGCGTCCCTCCTGGCGGAGGAGGCGCGTGCGCCACTGTCCCTGGAGTCGCCCGCCTTGATGACCTGGCCGCCCTTGCTGGTACCATCCGAGGGCTTTGCGGCCAGGGCCGGAGGGCTCGGCGTGCGCTCGATGGGATCAGGTTTACGCTCGGCAACGGCCTTGGGCTGGGGCTTCCTGGCCGGTCGTTTGGCCTGGGGGCGGGGCTTGGGGCGTGGAGGCTGCGCCGCCTGCTCCGGCACAGGCTCGACCTCGGCGAGCGCCGGGATCGGCGCTTCGGGCTCGGGCTCCAGGGCTGGCTCCGGCTTCGGGTCTGGCTCCGGTTCCGACACCGGTTCCGGCTCGGGGACGACTGGCGGCTCCGTCGTATCGGCAATCGACGGCTCGGGCTCGGGCGGCGGCTCAGCCGGTGCTGCCTCCGTCTCGGGATCCCCGGCAGCCAGGGTAACCGGAGCGGGCCCGGCGGCCGCAAAGATCGCCAGGTCCAGCTCCGTGATGCGGACGTCTGGCCTGGCGGTGGCCGCCGGACGCGCGCTCAGCCACACTGTCGCTGCACCATGGAGCAGCGCGGAGAACAGCAGGCCGGCGGCGAGACAACGCCGGCAGCGCAGCTTCCTGGTCACGGCTGCCGGGTCAGGACCGTCAGGCGCTCCAGACCCCGGGCCTTGAGCCGGTCCACCACCGCGATGAATGCCTCGAAGTGAGTGCCCGCGTCAACTCGCAGGACGATCGGGGTGTCCTGTTCGAGCGTCTGCAGTTGCCGCTCCAGGGCGCTCAAGCCCTCGACGCCGGAGCCGAGCGAATCGGTTCCGATGAAGAGGCCGCCGGCCCCATCGATGGCGATCTCCACCCGTTCGCTCGTCAGTGCCTTGGCCTGGTTTTCCGAGACCGGGAGCCGGATCTGCAGGCGCCCCTCCACGATGAAGGTGGCGGTGGTGAGCACGATGGCCAGCAGCACCAGCATGATGTCGATGAAGGGGATCACATTGATCTGATCCATGCGCCTCATGCCGGTCGCCCCCCGTCGCGCAGTCGGCGCCAGCGCGCCTTGAGCACGTCCACCCGGCGCAACAGGGCGTTGTAGAAGACGATCGAAGGGATGGCGACCAACAGCCCCAGTGCGGTGGCCTTGAGCGCCAGGGCCAACCCGACCATGATGGTCGTGGTCTCGATGGTGCCCTCCTGACCGATGTCGTAGAAGGTGATCAGGATGCCCAGCACCGTACCCAGCAGGCCCACGTAGGGGGCGTTCGCCCCGACGCTGGCGATGACCGTGAGATGGCGGGTCAGCGCGATCTCCAGGTCCTCCGGATGGTCGTAGGCGCTGAGGTCGACGCGGGCGAAATAGAGATAGCGCTCGATCACAAAGGTGATCATCAGGAAACTCATGAACCCCAGAACGGCGATGACGCCGACGTCCAGATTGGCCTTCAACAGCTCCAATGGTCCAACTCCTTAACAGGCGAATGCGCCGCCCTGTGCACCCGTGTGCCGGCGGCATCTGGCGATGAACACGGCCTTCCTGCTGGCCTTCGTGGTCGGGATACTGAGCGCGCTGCACTGCGTCACCATGTGCGGCGCCATCGTCGGGGCCCTGAGCTTTTCCCTGCCGGCGGAGATCCGCGCCCGCCCCGGGCGGCTGAGCGCCTTCCTGCTCGCTTACAACCTGGGTCGAATCGCGAGCTATGCGGCGGCCGGGGCCCTCTTCGGCTGGCTCGGTGGCGCCCTGTTGGCGGACGACGCGCGCGCCTGGATGTACGACGCGCTGCGGCTCCTGGCGGCCCTGGTCATGGTCGGAATCGGTCTCTACATCGGTGGCTGGTTCCCCCGATTCGCCTCGCTCGAGCGCCTCGGCATGCCCCTGTGGCGTCGGATCGAGCCCATCGGACGGCGTCTCCTGCCGGTGCGCACCCTGTTTCAGGCCATGCTCTACGGTGCGATCTGGGGCTGGCTCCCCTGCGGACTCGTCTACAGCATGCTGATCGGCTCACCGGCCCAAGCGGGGGCCGCCGCGGGGGCGACCTACATGGCCCTGTTTGGCGCCGGCACGCTGCCGGTGACGCTCGCGGGCGGACTCCTTGCGGGTCGCCTGTATCGCCTCGGACAGGACCGGCGCTTTCAGGCCGTATCCGGGATTCTGGTCATCGTCCTCGGGCTATCGACCCTTCATTTTCAAGGATACAATGGAGACAGATCACATTCATCCCCGCCGTCCAACCCGGGTGCGGCGGTCAACGCGAGGCTAGGCCAGTGACGAGAGAGCTGATCGGCGGCTCGCCCGCCTTCCAACGGATGCGCAACACCGCCCTGATGGTGGCGGCCACCGACGTTGGCGTACTCCTCATCGGGGAGCCTGGCAGCGGACGCGCCACCCTGGCGCGGGAGATCCACGCCTCGAGCCGGCGATCGGGCGGGCCCTTCGTCACCTTCGTCTGCGCCGGTGCACCGGAGGGTGCGCTGGCCGCGGCCGTCAAGACCATTGCCCTTCAGGACACCGGTCCCGCCGGCACCCTTTTCCTCGACGAGGTGGGGGAGCTGTGCCCGGAGGATCAGGCGCGTCTGCTGCACCTCATGGCCGCCGCGGACGCGGCCCAGGCCGCGCCACGGGTGATCGCCGCCTCCGCCCAGGACCTGGGTGCCGCGGTGAAAGGGGGCGGGTTTCGCCGCGACTTGTATCTGCGCCTGTCCGTGGTCCCGATCGAGATTCCACCCTTGCGCGATCGCGTGCTCGACATCCCGGCGCTGAGTGCCCATTTCTTGACCGTCGCCGGTGCCCGTCACCATCTGCGCCCGCCGACGCTCTCCGCGGGGACCGAGCGGCTCTTTCGCCGCTACCCCTGGCCCGGGAACCTGCGTGAGCTCGCCAACCTGTGCGAGCGCCTGGTGATCCTGTTCCCGGGGGTCCAGGTGGTCCCTGAAAACCTGCCCCGGGAGCTGATTAGTGGTGATCGCAGCGGCGAAGGCGCGCGCGGATTCACGCTGCCGCCTCAGGGCATCGACCTCAACGGGCTCGAGGCGGAGCTCATCCGCCAGGCCCTGGCACTGGCCGGTGGGAACAAGAGCCATGCCGCCCGCCTGCTGGGTCTCACCCGGGACACCCTGCTCTATCGCATTCAGAAGTTTCTGATTCCCGCCTGAGCGCTCCTCGCCCGCCGCCCGGGGCTCTGCGGGTCCTCGGCCGCCTGAAGCCGGGGATCGCGCCCCTTCGCCGTGGATACGCCCGATTTAACCCGTTCAGCGAGCGGTCAGCTTGCGATCGCGCGGCAGATCCAGGGACGGCAACATGCGGTGGGAGGGTGGGATGCGCTCGGGGGGAACGACGCCCCATTGGGGCGGGTAGGCACCCTCCCAGGTGTCGCGCTTCCTGGTGGAGGGTTCGGCGGGCCTCAGGCTATAGCCTTCGGTACCCCAGTCCGGGGAATCCCAGGCCGGTCCTCCCGGCTCACCCCAGGGTGGATACCCGCCATAGGCCGGCTCCGGAGATGTGGCCCGGGGGTTGCGCGGCTGCCACTGCCCGCGATCGTAGGGCCCGTATGGATCCTGGGACTGCCGGTCGATCCGCTCACGGTCGCGCTCGCTCAAGGGCCTGAAGCGGAAGCTCTCCTTGGGCTCCGGCAGCGCGGTCGCGGGTGGCTGCAAGGAGCCGCCATACGAGGGATAGGTCGGTGCCCGCGGGCGTGACCAGTTGCCGTCTGGAGGCCGGGGGGGGCGCGGCAGCGCGGTGCGGGGTGTCTCCGCGGTGTCCTCGGTCCTGGGGCTGGAGACTTCCTTTTGAGGCTCCCCGCCGTTGCGGAAGAGGAGGACAACGGCCAGAGCCGCAATCAGCAAGGCGATCACCCAGCGTTCTTTTGTCACGTCAATAACTCGATCAAGCTTGCGCGGTTACCACTACATCTTAGACCCAAGATAAGGGTCGCGCCGGGTCGATACCAGCAAGGGGTGTGCGAGCGGCCGGTCGATGTTGCCCCTTCTGACCCGCGCCGCGAGCTCAATGCAAGCGCTGATTGGTGCTCCAAAGGTAGAAAAACTGCTCCATCACCTCGAGCACGGGCTGGGGATAATTGAGGGCCTCCATCTGTCCCATGCCCTCCCTGAAGAAGGCCGGGGCGTCGTCCGGCAATTGCTCGACCACGGCGTTGAAGGCCTCCGTCATCAGCGCTGGCCGATGGCTGCGCGTGGCGACGATGGCGCGGTTGAGCAGCAGCACCCGCCAGGGTCGGGAGGGGTCGGCGCCCTCCGCGTCCTGCCGGCGTAGCGGACTCACCCCGTCCACCACCTCGCTCATCAGTCCATAGAGCGCCGCGAGGTCGTCGGGCTCGCGCAGGGTGTTGGCCAGGGCGGCGGCGGCATTGACCACGGGCTCGGGAAAGACCAACTCGGCCCCGCGTCGCATCAGCCAGCACGCGAGCGGCAGGGTCAGTCGTTCCAGGGCGGCTGCCGTTTGGGGCTGATTCAAACGGGTGGCGAGTCCAGAGAGCTGGGACAGCAGGTCGATCCCGTGGGCCAGCAGGGCCCCTGGCTCGCTGCCGGTGCGCTCGCGCAGCGCATGGGCCGAGGCGGCTAGGGTGTCGGCCTCGGCATCGCCAAGGGCGTCCAGCAGGTTACGCAGTGCCGTGTTCAGGACCTCGGGGCGCGGCTCGATCGGCTCGCCCGACTCCTCTGCCGCACGCGCCACCTCCTCTCCCAGCCGGATCGCCTCCTCAGCAATAGAGCCTATGTCGACCGGGGGCAGCATGGTTCCGATGATAGCAACCCCAGGGTTCAGCGTCTCGGGGCCGACAGCCGCACCCCAATGTCCCGCTCCAGCGTCGCCCGCCATTCACGACGGCAATGGCGGGCACCGCCGGTATAGAATAGGCGGATGAACAGGATTCCGGATCTCCACACCCATTCAACCGCCTCCGACGGCACCCTGAGTCCCTGCGAGCTGATCGAGCGAGCCGCGACCGCCGGCGTGTGTGTCCTCGCGCTCACCGATCATGACACCACGGACGGGCTCGCCGAGGCCCGGACCGCGGCCAGTTCCCGAGGCATCCGGCTGGTCGACGGAGTGGAGGTCTCGGTGACCTGGGGCGGGCGCACCATCCATGTGGTGGGGCTCAACGTCGACCCCGATCATACCGGCCTCAGACAGGGGCTGGCCGGGCTGGTGGACTTACGTCACTGGCGGGCGGAGGAGATTGGTCGTCGCCTGGCGCAGAAAGGGGTCGAAGGGGCCTATCTGGGGGCCAAGAGGCTTTCGAGCGGGCGACTCATCGGGCGCGCCCACTTCGCGCGTTTCCTCGTGGAGCGCCGCCTCGCCGCCAACGAGCGGGACTGCTTCAGGCATTTTCTGGTCAGCGGCAAGCCGGGCCACGTACCGGGAGACTGGGCCAGTCTGGAAGCGGCGGTCGGATGGATTCGCGCCGCTGGCGGTCAGGCCGTGATCGCGCACCCCGCCCGCTACAAGCTCACCCGCACGCGACTGTTGCGCCTGCTCGGGGAGTTCCGCGAGCTGGGCGGAGCGGGTCTGGAGGTGGTCTGTGGCAGCCACAGCCGGGACGACGCGCTCAACTTTGCGCGCCATGCGCGGGAGCAGCGGCTCCTGGCCTCGGCCGGGTCGGATTATCACGGGCCTCGGCTCTCCCTATCGAGCCACCCCTGGATCGGTCTGGGGCGGCTGCCGCCCCTGCCGGATGGCTGCTCCCCGATCTGGGGCGACTGGCCCCTGGAGCAGGGGTCTTCCGAGCTCAAGGTCGCCGTTGCCTGAATCGCCGCCCTCGGTGCCGTCGCCATGGCTCAATTCTTCCAGATCCATCCGGAGAACCCCCAGAGGCGGCTGGTGCGTGGTGCCGTCGATATCCTGTTGGACGGCGGTGTCATCCTGTATCCGACCGACTCGTCCTATGCCTTCGGCTGCCAGATCGGCGCCAAGGAGGCGATGGAGCGCATCCGACGCATCCGTCAACTTGATGCCAAGCACAATTTCACCTTGGTGTGTCGCGACCTCTCGGAGATCACCACCTACGCGAAGATCGACAACCAGGCCTTCCGTTTGCTCAAGACCCTGACCCCTGGACCCTATACCTTCATCCATGAGGCGACCAAGCAGGTCCCGCGGCGCCTGTTGCACCCCAGGCGCAAGGCGATCGGTATTCGGGTGCCCGACAACGCCATCTGTCGGGCACTGCTGGAGGAGCTGGATCAGCCGATCCTCTCCACCACCCTGATCCTTCCCGGCGATGATCGGCCCCTCACCGATCCCGAAGAGATGCGCGAGGCGCTCGACAAGCAGGTCGATCTCATCATCGACGGGGGATTCTGCGGTCTGGAGCCCACCACGGTAGTGGACATGATCGCCGATCCGCCCCAGGTGCTGCGGGTGGGTAAGGGCGACCCCGCTCTGTTCGCCGATTGATCCCGGCGGTGGTGCCACGAGCGGCGCCATCTGACGGCCGCCGAGCCCCCCTTTCCCGTATAATTCCGCGATGGAAACCCTGAACAAGATCCAACTGCTGGCGGTGCTGGCACTGCCGGTGCTGCTCGCGATCACCGTACACGAGGCGGCCCATGGCTGGGTCGCCAACCGGCTCGGCGACCGCACGGCACTGATGCAGGGGCGCGTCACCTTCAACCCCCTGAAGCACGTCGATCCGTTCGGCACCCTGCTGGTGCCGGCCCTGACCTTCATGCTCTCCGGGTTCCTGTTCGGCTGGGCCAAGCCGGTCCCGGTGAACGCGCGCAATCTGGGAAACCCGCGACGCGATATGGCCCTGGTGGCTGCGGCCGGCCCCGGTGCGAACCTGGCGATGGCTCTCGTGTGGGGCTTGGCCGTGCGCATCGGAATCGCGCTGTTGCCATCGAGCGAGTGGGTCGCGGTCCCCCTCATCTACATGGGCGCCGCCGGCGTCCTGATTAACGTCTTTCTCATGGTCCTCAATCTGCTGCCCCTACTGCCGCTGGATGGGGGACGCGTGCTGAGCTCACTGCTGCCACCGCGCTGGTCGGCGTGGTTCGCGCGCCTCGAGCCCTATGGCATCTTCATTCTGCTGGCGTTGCTCCTGACCGGGCTGCTGAGCGCGGTACTGCTGCCGCTGGTCGTCGCGACCGTGGGTTTGCTGCCTGGCGCGGGCGTCGTCAAAGAGATTTTCTTCAGTTAGCGTTCATCCCATTTGAGGTCGCTCCACTTGACTTCAGTCTCTGCGCAGCACGCCCGCGTGCTCTCCGGTATGCGTCCGACAGGGCGTCTGCATCTCGGCCATTATCATGGCGTGCTGAAGAACTGGCTGGAGCTCCAGCATGAGTTCGAGTGCTTTTTTTTCGTTGCCGATTGGCACGCCCTCACCACCCATTACGACGACCCCTCGCTGATCCCGGAGAGCACCCGTGAAATGGTCATCGACTGGTTGGCCGCGGGTATTAATCCCGGATCCGCGACCCTCTTCATCCAGTCGCGGGTGCCCGAGCATGCGGAGCTCCATCTGCTACTCTCCATGTTCACGCCGCTCGGCTGGCTGGAGCGGGTGCCAAGCTACAAGGATCAGCAGGACAAGCTCAAGGAGAAGGATCTAGCCACCTATGGGTTTCTGGGCTATCCGCTGCTGCAGGCCGCGGACATCCTGATTTATAAGGCCGGGCGCGTGCCCGTGGGCGAGGATCAGGTCGCCCATGTGGAGCTGACGAGGGAGGTCGCGCGGCGCTTCAATCACATCTACGGCCGGGAGCCAGGTTTCGAGGAGAAGGCCGAAGAGGCCAAGAAGCGCATGGGCAAGAAGAACGCCAAGCTGTTCGACAGGCTGCGACGCGCCTATCGGGAGCAGGGCGATCAGGAGGCCCTGGAGGTGGCCCGCGCCCTCCTGGACGACCAGGGCAACATCACGCTGTCGGACCGCGAGCGCTTGTTCGGCTACCTGGAGGGCGGCGGCCGCGTGATTCTCCCGGAGCCCATGCCGTTGCTCACCAAGGCCTCCAAGATGCCGGGGCTGGACGGGCAGAAGATGTCCAAGTCCTATGGCAACACCATTGCCCTGCGCGACGATCCGGCCGATGTGGAGAAGGCCTTGCGCACCATGCCGACAGATCCGGCACGGGTGCGTCGGACCGATCCCGGCGAGCCGGAGAAATGCCCGGTCTGGCAATTCCATCAGGTCTATTCGGACGCGTCTGTGCGCGACTGGGTCCAGCAGGGCTGCCGCTCCGCGGGCATCGGATGCATCGAGTGCAAGCAGCCCGTCATCGAGTCGGTGCTCGCCGAGCTCGCCCCCATGCGTGAGCGGGCGCGCGAGTATGCGGCGCAACCGGAGGTGGTGCGCAACGTTATCAATGAGGGTTGCGAGCGCGCCCGCGATGTGGCCAGGGAGACCATGGAGGAGGTTCGTCACGCCATGTCGCTCGTCACGGTGTGAGCCTGGGCCCTCCCATGGGACCAGATCCGGATGACACGGCTGCCGCGGGGCTCGCCGCCGAGCCGAAGCGGGGGCCGGACGACTTGGAGCGTGATAGCACCTGGCGCCGGGCCGGGACCCAGCAGGAGATGCCCTTTGCCCTGGTGCTGGGTGCCCCGCTCCTGACCCTGCCCCAGGACCTCTACATACCGCCCGATGCCCTGGAGGTCTTTCTCGACGCCTTCGAGGGGCCACTGGATCTCCTGCTCTATCTCATCAAGCGGCAGAATCTCGATATCCTCGATATTCCGATCGCCGTCATCACCGATCAGTACATCGAATACGTGGAGCTGATGAAAGGGCTCAGACTGGAGCTGGCGGCGGAGTACCTGGTGATGGCCGCCATGCTCGCGGAGATCAAGTCCCGCCTGTTGCTGCCCCGTCCCAGCGAGGAGGGCGACGACGAGGAAGACCCGCGTGCCGAGTTGATCCGGCGGCTCCAGGAGTACGAGCGCTTCAAGCGTGCGGCCCAGGATCTGGACGCCCTGCCGCGCCTGGAGCGCGACCTCTACTGTGCCAACGCGGAGCTCCCCGCGGGACACCTTCGCCGTATCCCCCCGGACGTGGATCTGAGGGAGGTCCTAATCGCCCTTCGCGGCCTGCTGGCGAGGGCCGACCTCTTCACCAGTCACCGAGTGGAGAAGGAGTCTCTGTCGCTGCGTGAGCGCATGTCCCTGGTGCTGGAGCGCGTGCGTGCCGACCGCTTCGTGCGCTTCACCGACCTGTTCGAGGTGACCGAAGGACGGGCCGGCGTGGTGGTGACCTTTCTCGCCCTGCTCGAGCTGATCAAGGCCGCGACCCTGGAGCTGGTGCAGCCGGAGCCATTCGCCCCCATCCATGTGCGGATGCGGGAGCTTCAGGTGCCGGCCGCGATGTCCGATGATGACCGGGACTGGGGCCCCGATGACCGATTCCAGCACTGACCCCGCCGGGCCCCGGGTCCCGGGTCTCGCGCAGATCGTCGAGGGGGCCCTCTTTGCCGCCGGCGGTCCACTGACCTTGGAACAGATGCAGGCTCTGTTCGAGGAGGATGAGCGCCCCGGGCGCGATGCGCTGCTCGCCGCCATCGGACGGCTCACCGAGGACTATGGCGGGCGCGCCGTTGAGGTGGCCCAGGTGGCGGGCGGCTATCGCATCCAGGTGCGGGCCAGCGTGGCCCCCTGGGTGGCGCGGCTGTGGGACGAAAAGCCGGTGCGCTACTCCCGGGCCCTGCTCGAGACCCTGGCACTGATCGCCTACCGTCAGCCCATCACCCGCGGCGAGATCGAAGACATCCGTGGGGTGGTCGTCAGCACCCAGATCGTCAAGACCCTGGTGGAGCGGGAATGGATCCGGGTCGTTGGTCACCGGGACGTTCCCGGTCGCCCCGCCCTCTATGCGACCACACGCCGGTTCCTCGATTATTTTGGTCTGCGCTCTCTGAACGATCTGCCGCCGCTCTCGGAGATCCGCGACCCGGAATTCCTGGGTGACGAGCTGGATCTGGAGGATCCGGACCCCTCGTCGGCGAAGGAGCCGGACGAGGTGTCGGCTCGGGAGTCGGACCGACAACCCCTGGACCAGTCCGCCCGGAACGGGTCGTCCGTGGACGACGTATCCCTGGAGAATTCAGGGGCACGCCCGCGGGACGCGGATGAGACCCCCCGCTGAATCACGCCGCGGGAGCCGCCACTCGTTCATTGATTTGCGGCCGCCACCGCCGGCGCGGACAATGAACCCAATACGCTAGCACTGAGGAGAACCCCATGTCGGACAAGGCCCCGTGGATTACCTATAGACCCGAGCTCAAGGTGCTCGACTGCACCGTACGCGACGGTGGTCTGGTCAACGCCCACCGCTTGAGCGACGACTTCGTCGGCGCCGTTTACCGCGCCTGTGTGGACGCCGGCATCGACTACATGGAGATCGGCTACAAGAACTCCAGCAAGGTCTTTCCCAAGGACCGGTTCGGGCCCTGGCGTCACTGCGACGAGCAGGATCTGCGCCGGGTGGTGGGTGACCACAAGGCCGCCGGCAGCGGGCTCAAGCTCGCCGCCATGGCGGACGCCGGCAAGAGCGAGTGGGAGACGGAGATACTGCCGGCTGCCGACAGCGTGCTCGACATGATCCGCGTCGCCTTCTATGCCCACCAGGTCTCAGAGGCGGTGGACATGATCCGCCACGCGGCCGAGCTGGGCTATGAGACCACCGCCAACCTGATGGCGGTCTCCAACATCACGGAGGAGGAGATCGACACGGTGCTTGAGGCCATCGCCGACACCCCGGCCAACACCATGGTGATCGTCGACAGCTTTGGCTACCTCTACCGGGAGCAGATCGACCGTCTCTACCACAAATATTCCGCGGCCCTGGAAGGGACCGGCAAGGACATCGGCATCCATGCCCACAACAACCAGCAGCTCGCCTTCGCCAACACCATCGAGGCCATCATCCTCGGCTGCAATCGCGTTGACTCGACCCTCTACGGCTTCGGGCGCGGCGCCGGCAACTGCCACACCGAGCTGCTGCTCGGCTTCCTGCGCAATCCCAAGTTCGACCTGCGCCCCATCATCGACGTGATCCAGCACCACCTGGTCCCACTGCGCCGGGAGATCGAGTGGGGTCCGTCCATTCCCTATAACCTCACGGGTCAGCTCAACCAGCACCCGCGTTCCGCCATCGAGTGGAGCGAGGGGCCGACCCGGGACGACTATCTGGCCTTCTACGACAAGGTCGTCTCGGAGATTTGAGTGCGCGATCGTCACGTTCGCCCAGGCATCGGATCCAGGGGCGGACGCCCACGGCCTGGCCGCGCACCCCTGCGGGGTGAATCCCAGCCCTCACCGCCCACGCAATCCGGCACCCGGCTGCAGAAGTTTCTGGCCGATCAGGGGCTGGGCTCGCGCCGGGAGATCGAGGGCTGGATCAGCGCGGGCCGGATCAGGGTCAACGGCCAGATCGCCAAGCTCGGCGACCGGGTGGCCGGCAGCGACCGCATCCGCGTCGACGGCCACGAGATACGCCAAGGGCGCGGCCGCGATCGGGGCGAGACCGAGATCATCGCCTACCACAAGCCCGAGGGCGAGCTGGTCACCCGGCGGGACCCGGAAGAGCGACCGACGGTCTTCAGGCGCCTGCCGCGTCCCAAGACCGGACGCTGGATCGCGGTGGGTCGGCTCGACATCAATACCTCGGGGTTGATCCTCTTCACCACCGACGGGGAACTGGCGAATCGGCTGATGCATCCATCCCGGGAGGTGGAGCGCGAATACGCCGTGCGCATCCTGGGCGAGGTGCCGTCGGGCACCCTGGAACGGCTCACCTCCGGCATCGAGTTGGAGGACGGGCCCGCGCGCTTCGACTCCATTCAGGAGCGTGGCGGCAGCGGGGCCAACCGCTGGTATCACGTGGTCCTGCGGGAGGGCCGCAATCGCGTGGTGCGGCGACTGTGGGAGGCCGTCGGCTGCCAGGTTAGTCGGCTGATTCGCGTGCGCTACGGCACCGTGGAGTTGGGCCGACGTCTATTTCCGGGGGTCTGGCGGCCGCTGACCGAGGAGGAGAGGGCTGGGTTGACCGCTCTGGCCGGTCTCAGTGGGCCCCGTTCCAGGGGGCAGCGCACCGGTGGCGGACGGGAGCCGGTGCGGGCACCCGGCCCGCGCAGCGGTGCGACGCCCATGCCGCGCCCGCGCCGACCGGGCCCAACCACCCGGGATTAGGCGCGGATCCTGGGTCCGCGGCCCTCATTCCCAATACGGGTTGCTCCAGCGATCATCCGGAGTCGGGGACGCTTCAAGCACCTGCCGGCTCGACCCCGCCAGCCATTGGCGCAGGCGGTTGGAGTCACCCACCGGGGTGCGCTTGCCAGCCGCATCGAGCAGGACGATGTCGAGCCGACGCCCGGCGGCCACCGCGCGCATCACCAGGCACCGGCCGGCCTCGTTGATGTAGCCGGTCTTGCTGACCTCTATGCCCCAGTCGGGATCGCCCACCAGTGGATTGGTGTTGCGGTACTCCAGGGCGGCCGCGGGATTGCCGCTATTCCCATAGGGCCAGACCGTCATCTGCTTGCGGCTGGTGACCTCCCGGATCAATGGATACTGAGCCGCAGCGCGCACCATCGTCAGCAGATCCTCGGCGGTGGATTGGTTGCCGCCGTCGAGTCCCGTGGGGTCGGCGAAGTGCGAGTCGCTCATACCCAGGGCCGCGGCCTTGCGGTTCATGGCCGTCACAAAGCTCGGCTTGCCACCTGGAAATGCGGTGCGTCCCAAGGCAGAGGCGGCGCGATTGTCCGAGGCCATGAGCGCCACGGCGAGCATCTCGCCGCGGCTCAGGGTGGCGCCCCGGTCGATGCGCAGGCGCGAACGGCTGTTGCGCAGGGTGTCGCGGTCCGCCTCGAGAATGGTGATGGGCTCATCGAGCGGCAGTCCGGCATCGAGCACCACCATGGCCGTCATCAGCTTGGTGATGGAGGCGATCGGCTTGGGGGTGCGGGTGTGCTTGGCGTAGAGGACCCGGCCGGTCTCGTCCACCACCAGGGCGGCGTCGGCGCGGATCTCGGGTGCCTTGCCCTGGACGGCGACCGCCATGAACCGGCCCTCGGGAGGCGCTGTAAGCGGCTGAGCGTCAAGTGCGGCGCACCAGATCACCAGGGCGGCCAGTACCGGGCGCAGTGCCTGGTTCAATCGGGGCGGGATGGTGGCAGCCATGCTCGGCGGCTTTCGTCACTCGAATGGGATTGGAATGGGGATTGTCGCATGAGCCGGGGCCTTTTCGTGCCTGAAAAACGGGCTCCAATCGCGGTTTTCGGCTCGCCGCCACGCCCGGTTGCAAGCGCGTGAGCAAACCCCTTCGACGGATGGCCTGGCTGGCCGCACTGCCACCCCTGTTCTGGGCGGGTAACTTCGTGCTCGGGCGCGCCCTGCATGCCGAGATTCCGCCCCTGGCCCTGTCCTTCTGGCGCTGGGCCATTGCGCTGCTGATCCTGCTTCCCTTCACCTTCGGACGGGTGCTCGCTCAATGGTCGGTCATCCGTCGCCATTGGCCCATCCTCAGCCTCCTGGCGCTCCTGGGGGTGACCGGCTACAACAGCTTCGCCTACATCGGGCTCCAATCTACGACCGCGACCAATGGTGTCCTTCTGACCTCGGCCACGCCGGTGTTGATCGTCGTCCTGTCCTGGCTGCTCCTGGGTCAGCGGGTGGGTACCGCACAGGCGCTGGGGATCCTGCTATCACTGCTCGGCGTCGTCACCATCGTTACCGCCGGCGACCTGGCGAGGCTCGCCGCGCTGCGTCCCAACCGGGGTGATCTGTGGATCCTCACCGCCGGATTGGATTGGGCCCTCTACTCCGTGTGCCTGCGCTGGCGTCCGAAAGACCTCGACCCCTTGGTCCTGCTGACTGCCACCGTCGCCCTGGGCTGCGTGCCCCTGGCGTTGTTCTATGCGTGGGACTTGAGCGCGGGAAACCGCTTCGATGTGACCCCGGCCCATCTCGCGGCACTGGGGTACGTGGCGCTGTTTCCGTCGGTGCTGGCCTATGTGATCTGGAATCGGGCGGTGGCGGTCTTGGGCGCCAACCGAACGGGGCAGTACATCCATCTGATGCCCCTGTTCGGCGCCCTGCTCGCCGTCCTGCTGCTCGGGGAGCGCCTCGCGTGGTTTCACTGGGTGGGGTTCGCCCTGATCGTGGCCGGGATCCGGCTCAGCGCCCGGCGCTAGCCCCCTTTAAGGGCCTGGTCGGGCGGGCGGGGAAGCCCGCCCGACCCAAGGCTCAATCCTCGCTGCGCTGGTAGGCCTCGGCGAGCTGCTTCTGGATACTGGCGGGAACGGCCTCGTAATGGCTGAGCTCGATGCCGTAGGTTCCTTCACCGCCCGTGATCGCCTTGAGGCGCTGATCGTAGCCGTTGAGCTCCGCCAGCGGCACCTCGCCGTCGATGGCGACACGCCCGCGCGTCTTTGATTCGCTCCCGCTGATGCGTCCGCGGCGGTTGGAGAGGTCACCCGCCAGGTCTCCCATGCAGGAGTCGGGGGCGACCACCCGGATCTTGACGATCGGTTCCAGGATCACCGGACGCGCCTTGTCGACCGCGTCCAGAAAGGCCTTGCGACCCGCGGTGGAGAAGGCAATGTCCTTCGAATCCACGGGATGATACTTGCCGTCGTAGACACTGACTTGAACGTCCTGCATTGGAAAGCCGGCGATGGCCCCCTCGGCCAGGACCTGTCGCACGCCCTTTTCGATAGACGGGATGAAGTTGCCGGGGATGGACCCGCCGACAGTATCATCCTGGAAGCTGAAGCCCGCGCCGCGCTCCATGGGCTCTATCCGCAAAAAGACCTCGCCGAACTGGCCCGCGCCGCCGGTCTGCTTCTTGTGGCGATGGTGGCCCTCGGCCTTGGCGGTGATGGTCTCCCGATAGGGGATGCTCGGCGGCCGGGTCTCGACATCCACATGGAACTGCTCGGAGAGCCGGCGCAGCAGGACCTTGAGGTGCAGCTCGCCCAGTCCGCGCATCACTGTCTCGTTGGTGGCGGCGTGGTGCTCCACATGGAAGCAGGGATCTTCGGACTGGAGCTTGGCTAGGGCGTCGTTGAGCTTCTGCTCGTCGCCGCGCTTGGCAGGGTTGATGGCCAGGCCGAACAGGGGCACCGGGCACTCGATGCTGCTGAGATGATGATGATCCTCGTCGTGGGAATCGTGGAGCACCGCGTCGAAATGGATATCGTCGACCCGGGCGACGGCGAGGATGTCACCCGGCACCCCCTCCGGTACCTCGATCTGCTCGCTCCCGTGCAGCCGGAACAGGTGATTGACCTTGAAGGGTTTGCGGGCGTCGCCAATCAGGAGCTGGCTGTTGGTAGTGATGCGACCCTGATGGATGCGGAAGACCCCGAGCTTGCCGCGGAACGGGTCGTTGACGACCTTAAAGCAGTGGGCCAGCGCATGCAGCGAGGGGTCCGGGGAGACGCTGACCGGCTCCATGTCGGCGCCCTCGCCCTTCATAAAGGGGGGAGGATTGCCTTCCGCCGGGTTGGGCATGAGTCGGACCAGGATTTCCAGGAGCTCCCTGATCCCGGCGCCGGTCTCGGCGGAGCAGTAGCAGATCGGAATCAGATGGGCCTCGCGGAGCGCCGCTTCGAAGGGGTCGTGGAGCTGCTCGGGCTTGAGATCCTGACCCTGCTCCAGATAGAGCTCCATCAGCTCCTCGTCGACCTCGACGACCTGGTCGATGATCTGGGCATGGGCCTCTTCGACGGAAGAGAAGTCCGCCCCCTCGCCACTGGGCTGGAAGAAGCAGTCGATGACCCGGGTGCCCTGGTCGGCCGGCAGGTTGATGGGCAGGCACTCGGCGCCGAAGGTCTCCCTGATCTGGGCGGTGAGGTCCGCCAGGTCCACCCCCGGTGCGTCGATCTGATTGACCACGATCATGCGGCAGAGATTGCGGTTGTCCACCGCCTTCCACATGCGCTGGGTCACGGCCTCGATTCCGGCTTGGGCATTGATGACCAGGGCGGCCGTCTCCACCGCCGGCAGCACCGAGATGCTGCGCCCGAGAAAGTCCGGGTAGCCAGGAGTGTCGATCAGGTTGACATGCTTGCCGTGGGCGTTGAGGCTGGTGATGGCCGAGTCCAGCGAGTGCTGAAGCTCTTTTTCGAGGGGGTCGAAGTCGCAGACCGTCGTGCCCCTCGCGACACTGCCCGGGGCGCTGATCACGCCACTCGCGGCGAGCAGGGCCTCGACCAAAGTGGTCTTTCCGCAACCGGCGTGGCCCACCAGGGCGATGTTGCGGACGTCCTCGGCATTGTATTCAGACATCGGGGATCCTGTGGTGGCAAAGTGGAAAAGGGCCTGGGCGGTCTGCCGGACGCCCTATCGGAGGTTCTTTCGGAACCCAAAATTATACCGTAACTCGCCGCTGGCCCAATCCAGTGGCGCCGAATTCACCATGCCGGGTGCGTCAGATCAATGCCCCAGTGCCCATGGGTCGGTTATGAGAGGGCAGGGGGCATCAGTGGGCCTCGATCCCTGATCGGCTTCAGTAGATCCCGATCACCGAATACGCTCGACGGAAAGACGCCGACCGCGAGTCGCGCGTGGGTTCGGTCGGGCCTCCCCTGACCGCGGCGCTTCGTACGGGGCCAGGAGCGGGAGCGCGATCTCCGAGCCCTGGCCCCATTGCCGACTAAGGATTCATCCATGCTGGACGTTGTCTGGATCGGTTTCGCCTTCGGGCTCGGGCTGGCGGCGCGGCAGCTGGGCTTGCCGCCCCTGGTGGGCTATCTGGGCGCCGGCTTCATCTTGCACGCGTCTGGACAGGAGTCCAACGGGACCATCAACCTCTTCGCCCAGCTCGGCGTCACCCTGCTCCTGTTCACCATCGGTCTCAAGCTCAAGCTGGCGAGCCTGGCGCAGCCCCAGATCTGGGCCGTGGCGGGAATCCATACGCTGTTGGTGGTGCTGCTGGTGATGCCGGCCCTGATGGGCGCCGGCTCACTGGGGCTGCCCTTCCTGAGGGATCTCGAATGGACCAGCGCCGCGATCCTGGCCTTCGCCCTGAGCTTCTCCAGCACCGTTTTTGCGGTCAAGGTCCTCGAGGAGAAGGGCGAGCTCGGCTCCTATTACGGCACCATCGCCATCGGCATCCTGATCATGCAGGATCTCGAGGCGGTGTTGTTCCTGGGTATCTCTTCCGGCAAGGTGCCGACCCCCTGGGCCCTGTCGCTCCTGCTGCTGATCCCGGCCCGGCCCCTGGTCTTCCGGCTGCTCGAGCGGACCGGACACGGCGAGCTCCTGGTGCTCTTCGGTCTCACGCTCGCCGTTGGCGGCTACCATCTCTTCGAGCTGGTGGGCCTCAAGGGTGACCTCGGCGCACTTATCTTCGGGGTCATCATTGCGACCCACCCCAAGGCCAAGGAGCTGGCAAAGGCGCTTCTGAATTTCAAGGACCTGTTTCTTGTCGGGTTCTTCCTCAATATTGGGCTCGGCGGTGCGCCCACGCCGGTGATGGTTGGCATCGCGCTGCTGTTGGTGGCGGCCGTACCGGCCAAACTGTGGGTTTTCCATCGCCTGCTGCTGCTGTTTCGGCTGCGCGCGCGCACCTCGCTGCTCACCTCCCTGACGCTGGCCAATTCCAGTGAGTTCGGGCTGATCGTGGCGGCCATCGGCGTTGCCAACGGCTGGATCGGCGGCGAATGGCTGATCATCCTCGCGGTCGCCACCTCCATCTCCTTCGTGCTCGCCGCGCCCCTGAACGCGAAGTCCCACGAGATCTACGAGCGCCTGAGCCCCCGGCTGCACGTCGGGGAGTCGGCCGTGCGCATCCCGGCGGAGGCGGAGATCGATCCCGGAGACGCGGATGTGCTGATCGTCGGCATGGGGCGCGTGGGCATGGGTGCCTACGACGCCATGGCCGACCAGAAGGGCCGGAGGCCGGTCGGCATCGATTCAGACCCTGACATGGTGCGCTTTCATCAGGCCGCCAGGCGTAACGTGATCCACGGCAGCGCCACCGATCCGGACTTCTGGCACCGGTTGCAGCGTCATAACGGCAACCTGAGGATGGTCCTCCTGTCCATGCCCCAGGTGTCGGAAAACGTCTTTGCGGCCAGGCACCTCAAATCCGAGGGGTTCGATGGCATCATCGGGGCCATTGCGAAGTTCTCAGATGACGAGCCGGTGCTGCGCGCCGCCGGCGTGGACATGGTGTTTAATCTTTACGCGGAGGCGGGGGCGGGCTTCGCCCAGCACGTCTGTACGGGGATGACCCCGATGATGACCCAATCGCGGCTCGAGGGCTCGATGCCTGAGGCACCCCTGAGTAAGGATGGCCGGGAAAAAAAAGGCGGCCAGTTGGCCGCCGAAGGACGCACAGCTAGGGAGGGGTAAGACCGTCTCTTGAGCTTCTGAACCTTAATCGCAGAGACGATCAGAGACTACCCCGAAGTTTGAAGCCATTGAACGCGCGGCGATGGATCGAGGCCATACCTTGCCGGCCATCACCATGAGCCATCCGAAAGTGCCACTGTGATCTTGCGAGATCCGCCGGTGCGCATACATTTTAACCATTGAAAAACGTAGCACATGTCGGAGGCGGTACGATGGCGCTGGTTCTCAGATCCGAGGGATTCGAAGATGGCGGTGATATGCCGACGAAGTATACCTGCGAGGGCGAGGACGTCTCTCCGGGTTTGTACTGGGAAGGCCTGCCGCCGGGCACCGAGAGCCTGGCATTGATCATCGACGATCCCGACGCGCCGGATCCGGCGGCGCCTCGGATGGTCTGGGATCACTGGATTCTCTACAACATCCCGTCGTCCGTCGGCGGGTTGCCGGAGGCTGTGACGTCGGACGCGCTGCCGCCAGGCTGTGGCGAGGGGATCAACAGCTGGGGGCGGACCGGGTACGGTGGCCCTTGTCCGCCCATCGGACGTCACCGCTATTTCCACCGGCTCTATGCCCTAGATACCCGGCTGCCCGAGGAGCTCGGTCAGACGACCAAGGACCACCTTCTGCTCGCCATGGAGGAGCACATCCTGGCCCATACGGAGCTGGTCGGCACCTACGAGAAGGTCGCGGACTGAAGCCTCGAACGGAGGTGCGGAGACGGACCCCTGGGACCAGCCCGGGCCGGGACCGACCGTTGCGCCTAAACCCAGGAGCGGATCGACGCCGCGAGGATGGCTCCAGCCTCAGGGCCGGACCCGGTCGATCGTCACCGCCACCGCGGGCCCGCCGGAGCTGCTCAGGGGGCCGACCTGGCCCTCCAGATCGCCGGACTGGGGCGTGGCCTGGCCTGTTTTCGACACCCGTGCGCCAACCAGGACCTGCGGGAAGCTGGAGAGCCGCATCGTCGGCATCACCGCCATGCTGTCGTCCAGGGTGACGCTCGCCGGCAGGTCCGTGACCTTCAGGCGTTGGACCGCGAGTGGCATGGGCGGACCGGCCGCGGCGCGGGCGAACACGAAGACCGTATCGCTCGGACCGGCCTTGTTGCCGAGGGCCGGGTCGAGTGTGACGGCTACCTGGATTCTGGAGCCACTATCCGCGGCCGCGGACGGCTCGCCAGGTGCCTGGGTCGCCGCCTGGTCAGCCCCAGGCGCCCGGGGCGTCGATCCGGTGTCCTGGCCGGCCGTGCCCGGGACTCCGCTCAGACCGGCCTGGGCGCGGGCCTCGGCGATCATCTGTTGGACCTCCTGCGCCTCCTGCCCGGAGGGATCCATCTCCGCCAGTATCCCCTGCCAGATCGCGGCGGCGTCGGCAAAGCGCTTCTGCTGGTAAGCGAGCATCCCATCCAGCCAGCGGGCGCTGGTATTGTCCGGCTCGATCTGGAGCGCCGCACGGATCAGCTCCGCGGGCTGGCCAGTCAGGCTGTTGCCCTGATTGGTGGCAATCGCCTCTGCATAGGCAATGATGACGGTGGCCTGTTGGGGGGCGAGCCGGTAGGCACGCTCCAGGGCCTGAAGCGCCTTGGCGGGCTGCTTGATGGCGAAGTAGGTCCGACCCAGCATCAGCCAGCCGTCCAGATTGTCCGGATCGCGCTCCAGTCGATCGGCCAGGCCCTGGACCAGCACGTCGAGGGGCGGCACCTTCTGTCCGTCGGCACCGGCCATGGCGACCTGACCAGTGCCGGGGGCCGACTCCATGCGATCGATGATCCCCTGATCTCCGAGCTGCAGATAGGCGACAACGGCCCCCACAGGCACCGCCAGCGCGAGCGCGGCGGCGAGCCAGGGGGAGGGGCCCGATGGGGGTTTGGATGCCGGTTCCGCACCCGTGGCCGGGCCGCCGTCCAGGTCATATAGAAGCTCCCGCTCCAGATCGTGGCGCGCGGCGTCATATTGACTTCGGTCGAGATAACCGGCGCTCAGATCGCCATCCAGCTCGGCGACCCGCTGCTGGAACACCTGGAGGTTCAACGCATCCTGGTCCGGGGACCGCCCGGCCAGGGTTTGGGTCTGACGCAGGAGTGGCAGGGCGACGAAGAGGATCGCCAGGCCTGCGAGGCCGGCAGCAAGTATCCAGAAGATGGTCATTAGGCTCGATCTGTACGCTTGACTTGGGGCGACCCAGGGGAATTGAGAAGCTGGTCGATACGGGCGCGCTCGGTGGCGCTGAGGTCCTGCTCGGGCTCGGTCTTCTTGCGCTTCAGGGCGCGCAGCAGCAGAAAGCCGCCCAGCGCGATCAGGACGAAGGGGCCAAACCAGAGGAAATAGGTCGATGGCTTGACCGGCGGCTCGTAGAGCACGAAGTCCCCGTAGCGTGCCACCAGGAACTCAATGATCTCATCGTTGCTCTTGCCCGCCTGCATCATGCCATAGACCTCCTTGCGGAGATCCTGGGCCAGGTCTGCCTGGGATGCGGCAAGGGATTCGTTCTGGCAGACCAGGCAACGCAGCTTGCCGATGAGGTCGCGGAATTGATGCTCCTCGGCGGCATTCTCGAACTGGAACTCTTCGAGCGTGAAGGCGGATGCGCCACCCCAGAGTAGAGCTGCACAGAGGAACAGGGCGGTGAGCGATGATCGGGGCATGGATAGTGGCTGTCTCGAGTTGTTGCGGGTGATTGCGTGAGCGACGGGCGCACGACAAGGCGGGGCAGGCTGGGACAAGCCGCCCGGCACCGTCTTGGCGGTCCGCTCAGCCCCGGGTCCGGTACTGCTCGATGACCGGCATGATCTCTTCCTGCCATACTCGGCGGTCGATCGGGCCGACGCGCTTGTGCCGGATCACGCCCTCGGCATCCACCACAAAGGTCTCGGGGGCGCCATAGACACCCCAGTCGATCCCCGCCGTGTTTTCGGGGTCATAGACGCTAAGCACGTAGGGATTGCCGAAGCGGCGCAGCATCTCCAGGGCCGCGGGGCGCTCGTCCTTCCAATTGAAGCCGATCATCTGAACGTCCGACTCCTGGGCGATTCGCACCAGCTCCGCGTGCTCCTGCCGGCAGGAGGGGCACCAGGAGGCCCAGACGTTCACCAGGGACATGTGGCCCTTGAGGATGTCGTCCGAGCTGACGCGCTTGCCCGGCTCGGTCAGCGATTCCAGCTCGAAGGCCGGGGCGGGCTTGCCCACGAGGGGCGAGGGGACCAGCCGCGGGTCCAGCCTGAGGCCATAGAACAGCAGCGCCGCCAGCGCAAGGAAGATGCCGAGTGGCAGCAGATAGCTCTTGGTCGAACGGGCCATGGGTCCGGGTACCTATACGATGATCTGATGTCGAGTGAACGGCGCGGTGAGACCTGACCTCAGGCCCGGGCCAGATTGCCGGCGGCCTGGGTGGCCGTCCTGCGTTGGGTGCGATAGCGGCCGTCGCTCAGCGCCAGCAGCCCGCCGAGGGCCATCAGGATGCCGGCGAGCCAGATCCAGCGCACATAGGGTTTGTAATAGATCCGTACCGCCCAGTCGCCCTGGTCACCCACCGGTTCACCCAGTGAGATGTAGAGGTCTCGCAGAAAGCCCGCGTCGATCCCCGCCTCGGTCATCGGCATTCCACCGGCCACGTACGAGCGCTTCTCCGGGTGCAGCACGGCGATCTGGCGATCGCCCCGGAACACCAGAAACTCGCCCCGCTGGGCCTGGTAGTTGGGCCCCTGCACCCTCGTCGCGCCATTGAACTGGAAGCGGAAGCCGGCGGTCTCGTGGGCAGACCCGGGGGACATCCGCACGTCGGTTTCGATACCGAAGCTCGAGACCATGGTGGCGCCGACGATGAAGACGGCCACCCCCACATGGGCCAGCCACATGCCGTAGTAGCTGCGGCGGCGCTCCCGCAGGTCGGCCACCATCCCCTTGAGGCCGCCCTTGCCCTTCAGCCGCTCCCTGAAGTTGGCCAGGTGGGAGAGGACCAGCCAGGCGGTGAGGCCGAGTCCCAGTCCGATGTGCAGGCTGCCGGGGATCAGCAGCCGGGTCGACGCGAGGACGAAGACCACAAGGCTGATCGCAAAGGCGAGCCAGAGCTGGCGGACCAGCCGGGGAATCTCGTCGTGCTTCCAGCGCGCCATGGGGCCTATGCCCATGGCGAATACCAGGAGCGGCGACAAGGCGATGAACATGGTGTTGAACCAGGGGAAGCCCACCGAGATCTTGCCCCAGCCGGCCGCCTCGTAGATCAGCGGGGCCAGGGTGCCGAAGAGGACCAGCAGGGCAAGAGCTGCCAGCAGCAGATTGTTGATCAGCAGAAAGCTCTCACGCGACACCAGATCGAAACGCCCGCCGCCGGAGATCGCCGGGGCGCGCCAGGCGTAGAGGGCCAGGGAGCCGCCGATCACGATCACCAGGAAGGCGAGGATGAAGGTGCCGCGGGTGGGGTCGGTCGCGAAGGCATGCACCGAGGTCAGCACCCCTGAGCGGACCAGGAAGGTCCCGAGCAGGGAGAGTGAAAAGGCCGAGATGGCGAGCAACACGGTCCAGCTCTTGAAAGCGGCGCGCTTCTCCGTCACCGCGAGTGAATGGATCAGGGCCGTTCCGACCAGCCAGGGCATGAAGGAGGCGTTTTCCACCGGGTCCCAGAACCACCAGCCGCCCCAGCCGAGCTCATAGTAGGCCCACCAGGAGCCGAGCGCGATACCGATGGTGAGGAAGATCCAGGCCACCGTGGTCCAGGGGCGGGACCAGCGCGCCCAGGCGGCGTCCAGCTTGCCGCCCATGAGCGCGGCGATGGCGAAGGCAAAGGCGACGGAGAATCCGACATAACCCATGTACAGCATGGGCGGGTGTATGGCGAGCCCCGGGTCCTGGAGCAGGGGGTTGAGGTCACGTCCCTCCAGGGGCGCCGGGAAGATACGCGCGAAGGGGTTGGAGGTCAGCAGCATAAAGAGCAGGAAGCCAATGGCGATCATGCCCTGGACCGAGATCACCCGGGCGATCATCGGCAGCGGCAGGTTGCGGCTGAAGGCCGCCACCGCGGCGCCCCAGCCGCCCAGCAGAAGGGCCCACAGGAGCAGCGAGCCCTCGTGGGCCCCCCACACAGCCGATACCTTGTAGATATCGGGCATAAGTGAATTGGAGTTGGTGGCCACATAGACGACCGAGAAGTCGTCGGTCAGAAAGGCCTGAAGCAGGCTCGCGAACGCCAGCGCGAGGAAGGTGAGCTGACCATAGGCCAGCGGCCGCGCCAGCTCCATCCAGGGCCGGCGACCAGCGAACGAGCCCCATAGCGGGAAGATTGCCTGGACCAGGGCGAGGCACAGCGCCAGGATCAGGGCGAAGTGACCAAGCTCCGGGATCATCGGGTCACCGTCCCGGCTGCCTGTGAGGCAGCGGCATCGGCGGCGCCGGTCATCCCTTTGGCGTGGGCGGTCTTGAGGCTGTCGGCGACCTCGGGCGGCATGTATTCCTCGTCGTGCTTGGCCAGCACCTCTTCGGCATAAAAGACGCCGTCGGGCCCCAGGCGACCGCGGGTCACCGCCCCCTGACCCTCCTTGAAGAGATCGGGCAGGATGCCGGTATAGGAGACCTTGACCGATCGAGCCATGTCGGTGACGTCGAACGTGACGGTGAGCCCGTCGTCGGTGCGCTTGAGTGTCCCCTCGGACACCAGCCCACCGAGCCGGAACACGTGGTCCGCCGGCGCCTCCTTGGCCATCACCTGCGACGGACTGAAGAAATAGGAGATGTTGCTCTGCAGGGCCTTGAGCGCCAGCATGGCGGCGCTACCCACACCAATGATCGCCAGGCCCACCAGGACCAGCCGTTTCTGTCTCGCCTTCATTGCTTGCCTCCGGAGTCGCGCAGCCGTAGCAATCGACCAAGTCGCGACAAAATGGTTCGCTGTTGGCGGCGCAGGCCGATCACCTCGGCGACCAGCAGCACCAGGGCCATGCCGTACGAGGCCCAGACGTATCCCGCGTAACCCCCCTGTGAAAGGAACTCCATCATGACGACGCCCCCGTCTGGATGGCCGTGCCCGACGCGGCGCGGACCGTCTCCTGTGCCCAGGTGGTCTCCGACTCCCGGGTCAGGATGATGGAGCGCAGGCGCATGAAGGCCGTGGCGAAGGAGTACATCCAAAAGCCGAGGGTCATGGTCAGCATCGCGAACAGAATGTTTCCGTCGATCTTGCCAAGCCCGGAGCGCTGATGGAGGGCCGCGCACTGGTTGGGGTCCGGGCAATTGATCGACCAGAAGATGACCGGAACCATCACCAGTCCCACGATGGCGAGCAGGGCCGCGGCGCGGTCCGCCCGGCGGGTGTCATCGATCGCCGAGTGCAGGGCCATGTAGCCGACGTAGAGGAAGAACAGGATCAGCTCGGAGGTCAGGCGCGGGTCCCAGTCCCAATAGGTGCCCCAGCTCGGGCGTCCCCAGAAGGCCCCAGTCCACAGGGCCAGGAAGGTGAAGATGGCACCCGTCGGGGCGATGGCATTGGCCATCATGAAGGAGAGACGGGTGTTGAACACGAGTCCGATGGCGGCCCATCCGACCATGACGATGTAGAGCCACATGGACATCCAGGCGGCCGGGACATGGATGAAAATGATCCGGTAGTACTCCTTCTGCGGGTTGTTGCCGCCCAGTTGATCCGGGGTCTGAAAGAACCCCCAGTAGAGTCCGATCAGGATCAGCACCGCGGCCAGCACCCAGAACACCGGGATCAGGCGCCCGGCGAGGGGGTAGAAGGCGGCGGGCGAGGAAAATTTGAACCAGGTGGTCGACATTGCAACGGTGTTTTCGCGTTCGCGTTCGCGTTTGGGACTATTCGATGGAGATGCGCAAGGCTGCCGATGCAGCCGCCGGCGCCAGGACCAGGGTCGAGAGCAAAAAGGCCCCGAGCAGAAGCAGATAGGGCCTGGTTTCGGCGATGTCCACGCCGCTCACCTCCACGGCCCCAGCCCCGTAAACCAGCACCGGGATATAGAGGGGCAGGATCAGGAGCGACAGCAGGATCCCGCCACCGCGCAGCCCCAGGGTCAGGGCGGCACCGATGGCCCCGATCAGACTCAACACCGGCGTGCCGAGCAGGAGCGCCAGCATCATCATCCCGATCGCGCTCTCGCTCAGATCATATTGCATGCCGATCAGGGGCGCGATCAATACCAGTGGCAACCCGGTCAGTAGCCAGTGAGCCGCGACCTTGGCCAGCACCAGCAGCGCCAGGGGCTGGGCCGTGAGCAGCATCTGCTCCAGGGTCCCGTCCTCGTAGTCCGCCGCGAACAACCGCTCCAGCGCGAGCATCGAGGCGAGCAGGGCGGCCACCCAGACCACGCCGGGACCGAGGGTGCGCAGTATCTGCTTCTCCGTGCCCACGCCGAGCGGGAACAGGCTCACCACGATGACGAAGAAGAACAGAGTGGTGAGCACGTCGGTGCGCCGCCGCATGGCGAGCAGCAGATCGCGGGTCACGATGCGCCAGAAGACCTTGAGCACGGGATCGGTCAGGTGCCCAGGTCGAGGTGGTGCGCCTGACCGGAGGTCAGGGGCACGGCCTGGTGGGTGGTGATCACCGCCACGCCACCAGCGGCCACATGGTCCGAGATCAGCCCCTGGAGCAGGTCAACCGCGTCCACGTCCAGGGCGGTGAAGGGCTCGTCCAGCACCCAAAGTGGCGCCCTGCTCAGGATCAGTCGCGCCAGGGCCACCCGCTTCTTCTGTCCCTGGGAGAGCATCCGAGTCGGCAGATCCTCGAATCCGCCTAGGCCGATGCGCGCCAGCGCGGACCAGATGGTCGGATCGTCCACCGCGTCCCCATCCAGGGTTGCGGACACCGAGAGGTTTTCGACCCCGGTCAGATCGCTCTTGATCCCGTTGAGGTGCCCGAAATAGAGCAGGTCCTGGCGGTAGTCCTCGGCCAGGGCCCGGATCGGCTCGCCCTTCCAGCGTACCTCGCCGGAATCCTGGGTGTAGAGCCCGCACAGGGTCCGCAGCAGGGTTGTCTTGCCGCTGCCGTTGCGCCCGCGCACGTGGAGCAGCGTGCCCGCGCTGACGGCGAAATCGAGCCCCGAGAACAGCCGGCGGTCCCCGCGCCGGCATTCGAGCTTCGATACCTCAAGCATTTTTTGCGGGAGTCCTGCAGGGTTGCGGCGGTCGTGGCCTCCCTGGCCGTCGGCCCGGAGTATCGTCCGCTCGTCATCGAATCGGGCTCGAGCCCGCGCGAAAGGCCGGAACCTTATACGTTACGGCCGGTTTCCACAACTCGCCCGCGACGGGAAAGACCCCGCATCGGGCCCATGCCCGCGGAAAAATGACCAATAGCGGCCGCGATGCGGCTCAAGGGTAGGAAAGGGGCCAGAGATCTAACCTTGATCCCCATCAAGTCCAGGGCCGGTGCTCTCGGGGCTCGCTGGCCTTGCCACCGGCCTGGTCGGGCGTGAGGGTCGCGTCCAGATGAACCAAAGAACGGCGATCACCGTCGCCGCCATTCCACCCGACAACCCCAGCGGCAGGTCCCGCGTCACCAGTACCCAACTCACCGACGGGACCATCATCAGGGTGCTCGCATATTTGCCGATGGGCGGAATCACCTGCTCGGTCTCCCAGTCGCGCACATAGCGGCCCAGGCGTGGGTGATCCCGAAGCCACAGGTGCAGGCGCTCGGATCCCTTCGAGAAGAGAAAGGCGGCGAGCAGGACGAAGGGCGTGGTCGGCAGCAGGGGGACGAAGATGCCGATGACGCCCACCGAGAGCGCGATCCATCCCAGGGTGATCATCAGCCAGCGCCAGGATTGTTTGAGCATGGGATCTCCGGGACCTATCGCCGGGAGATCGGAGCGAAGAAGCCGGGATCAAGCACCACGGGTCACGGTCGGCGGACCTGATCCCCCAGTGACCGGTCTCCCGAGCGGGGCGCTGCGCTCCCGTTGCGTCTCAGCGCGCCCGGGCAGCGGGCTGGAAGCAACCCGCCTCCGGCGCCGTCGTCCGGCTGATGGTTCCGCACCAGGCGCCATAGAAGAGCGCGAGGAAAGATTCGCCGACGATGCGGATCAGGCGGCGGGGGTCCCTCGTCTCGAGGAAGACGTCGCGCAGGCGCACTAGCGAGAGGTCGAGGAAGGTCTCCAGCTTCGGGTCGACCCCGACCGGCGGCAGGGCGTTGGGACGCGATCCGGGGAAGAATCGCTCGGTCTCGTCCGGGCGCCCGAGGCGGAAGCTACGCCCGAACTCCCGCTGCAGGGCGAGTAGGTCGATCTGGCGGTTGCTCGGGATGACGGCCACCGCATAACCCTTCGAATCGACCAGCAACAGGGTCTTGGCGATGCGGGAGCGGCCGATCAGCGGGGCACACCGGTCGTCGCGACGCACCGTGTCGAAGGGGACCCCGCTCTCGCGAAGGATCCCATCAAGGTCGATGGCTGCCTGCACCCTTGCTCCTCCTCTTCTCGTGCGCCCCGCCCGGCCTTGATGTCAGCGCCGGCCTTCATGGGGCGCGCATCCTGCCTGGCGGCAGTCCGGTCCGCAACGGGGTTTTCCCTCATTGCCTCCCCCGAGAACGGTACGCGGGAGATCGTCAGCCGGGGCAGGGACGGTCCGCGCCCGCGAGTCCTCGCAGCCCAATCCGACCTCCTTTGCGCGCCGGTCCATTTGCGGCTAAAGAATAGTTTCGAGGCTCGCCTCGGTTGTTGCCCGCAGTCTCACTCCGCATGAAACGCCGAGAGGCCCAGAGGTCAAGCCTTCCGATGAAGCCTGAGCAGATCTCCATCGACACCCTGCAGCGAAAATATGCCGCGCCTGGCGAGACCGACGCGCAGGCGGTTCGCCGTCGGATCGCGCGTGCGCTTGCCGTCGGCGAGCGGGATCGGGCCCATTGGGAGGGCGTCTTTCTGGAGACCCAGGAGGCGGGGTTCATCCCCGCCGGGCGCATCGCTGCCGCTGCCGGGACCGACCTCAAGGCTACCTTGATCAACTGTTTCGTCCAGCCCCTGGGCGACAGCATCGGTGGTCGGGACGACGGATGGCCCGGGATCTACACCGCCCTGCAGGAGGCGGCCGAGACCCTGCGCCGGGGCGGAGGTGTGGGTTACGACTTCTCCCCGCTGCGCCCCAAGGGTGCACTGGTGCACAGCACCCGGTCGCTGGCCAGCGGACCGGTCTCCTTCATGCGCCTGTTCGACCGTTCCTGCGAGACCCTGGAGTCGGCCGGCGCTCGCCGTGGGGCCCAGATGGGCGTGCTGAGAGCGGACCACCCGGACATCGAGCGCTTCATCGCCGCCAAGGACCTGCCCGGGGAGCTCTCGAACTTCAACCTCTCGGTGGCGATCCGTGACGACTTCATGAGGGCCGTTGCCGAGCGCCGCTGGATCGATCTGGTGCATCCGGCCGAACCCGGGGCCGAGCTCAGGGCCGCCGGGGCCCATCGCCGATCCGATGGCCTTTGGGTCTACCGCAACGTCAGCGCCCGCGGCCTGTTCGACTCGCTGATGGAGCGCGCCTACCACTGTGGCGACCCAGGGGTGCTCTTCTTGGACGGCATCGAGCGGGAGAACAACCTCCGCTATTGCGAGACCATTCGGGCCACCAACCCCTGCGGGGAGCAGCCGCTGCCTCCCTATGGGGCCTGTTGCCTGGGCTCCTTCGACCTCACGCGCTTCGTGCGTCGGGCCTTCGAGCCGGACGCCCGGTTCGATCACGAGGCCCTGGCGGCGCGCGTTCCCGCGGCCGTGCGCATGCTGGACAAGGTCCTAGACATTTCGCAGTTCCCGCTGGCCGAGCAGGCCCTGGAGGCCCTGTCAAAGCGCCGCATCGGGATTGGGTTCACTGGCCTGGGCGACGCCTTGATCCTGCTGGGGCTGCGCTATGACAGCGCCGCGGCCCGCGACACCGCCGCGGCGATCGCCCGTACCCTGCGGGATGCGGCCTACCGCGCCTCGGTGGCCCTGGCCCGAGAGAAGGGGCCCTTCCCGGGGCTTGACCCTCGAGGCTACGGCCAGAGCCCCTTCATCCGGCGTCTGCCGCCGGATCTCCAGCAGGACATCCAGACCAACGGCATCCGCAACAGTCATCTGATCTCCATTGCCCCGACGGGCACCATCTCGCTCGCCTTCGCGGACAACGCCAGCAACGGGATCGAGCCCGCCTATGCCTGGAGCTACCGGCGCCGCGTCAGGTGGGGGGAGGGGAGCCGGGACTATTCGGTGAGCGACCACGCCTATCGGTGCTTTCGGGACCGCTTCGGAGAGGCGGCGGCGCTGCCTCCGGCCTTCGTCTCCGCCCTGGAGGTCGGGGCCGATGCTCACCTGGCAATGGTGGCGACGGTCGCACCTTACGTGGACGCCGGCATCAGCAAGACGGTGAACCTGCCGCACGATGCCCCCTTCAGCCGGTTCCGGGACCTCTACCTGAACGCCTGGCGGCTGGGCCTCAAGGGGCTCGCCACCTTCAGGTCGAGCGAGGACAGGCCCGGGGTGCTCCGCGCACCGCTGGAAGGGGACGACTGGAATCGGGGTGGATGCCCGCGGTGCGCGGCATGAGGCTTACCAACGCGGCGGGACGGATGGTGAAACGCACCAGGGCGGAACCGGGCGATGCCGGTCCTGTGATGCCGGTCCTGTACCTTGAATTGGCCCGAATCTGGCTTTACCGCTCGCGGGATCGATTCCAGGCACCGGGTGGCGGGGTCTCGCGCTCCGGCAGGCGCCTGATGGCGTTTAATTCATAGCAAAGGCCGGCCTCACGGTCGGCCGTCAAGGGACAGGATATGGATCGCTCTCTCACTCAGAATGACGATTTCGCCCAGTCGATCGCCCAGCGCTCGACCGCCGAGCCATCGACCAGGCAGCGAGAATCCACTGTACCGCCGGCGGCGCTCGAACGTCTGGCCCTGGGCGCCGGCATCGTGTTCAATGGCGGTCGGCCCTGGGATATACAGTGCACGACGCCTCGGTGTATCGGCGCATCCTACGGCATGGCTCCCTCGGCCTAGGTGAGGCCTATATGGATGGGCTCTGGGACGCCGAGCGCCTCGACGAGACCTCACCCGCCTGACGCGGGTGGGGGCCGGAGACCGCGTGCCAGGTCTGGCTGCCGTCCATGCGGCGCTGGCCGCGCTGGAGGATCGGCTCCTCAACCGTCAGAGCCGTCGGCGCGCCTTCCATGTCGGTGAGCGCCACTACGATATCGGCAACGACCTCTACCAGGTAATGCTCGATCCGACCATGAGCTACAGCTGCGGCTACTGGAGGGATGCAACCAGCCTTCAGGAGGCCCAGCGGGCAAAGCTGGACCTGATCTGCCGCAAGCTTGAGCTGCGCCCCGGCGAGCGGCTGTTGGACATCGGTTCGGGCTGGGGCGGTCTGGCCGAGTATGCCGCGCGCGACTACGGCGTCGAGGTGGTGGGCATCACCATCTCCAGGGAACAGCTCGAGCTGGCGCGGGTCCGGTGCCAGGGGCTGCCGGTGGAGTTTCGGTTGATGGATTACCGCGACCTGGACGGCCACTTCGACAAGATCGCGTCGGTGGGCATGTTCGAGCATGTGGGCCCCAAGAACTACAACGCCTACTTCCAGGCGGCCGCACGGGTCCTCAAGGATCAGGGACTGATGCTGCTGCACACCATCGGGTCCAGGCTCACCTACCGCGGGACCGACCCCTGGGTCCAGAGATACATCTTCCCCAATGGAGCCGTGCCCTCGGCGCGTCAGATCTCCGCTGCACTCGAGCCGGTCCTGGTGCTGGAAGATTGGCATGCCTTCGGCCCCGATTACGACCGGACCCTTCAGGCCTGGTGGGACAACTTCAATGCGGCCTGGCCGGCGCTCGACCGGGATCGCTACGACGAGCGCTTCTACCGCATGTGGAAGTACTACCTGCATCTCTTCATGGGCTATTTCCGATCCCGCCGTGGTCGGCTCTGGCAGCTGGTGTTCTCCAAGCCTGGGCGGGTGGACGTCTACCGCTCGGTGCGCTGAGGGCCGGGCTGGCGGGTCGCGCGGGGGGTGGCGGGGCGGGGGCGCCCCCAATTCGGGTTTGCCCGCCAGCTCCTGGCGGTGGAAAATCACCAGATCGCGGGGCAATTCCACCGTTTCCGGAAAAGGGGTGCCTTGTGCCGCCGGGTTCTCAGAAGGCGCGGGGGGTAGACTGAAGCAGCCGCCCGCCTCGCCGAGCTCGCGGTGGCTCGCGCGCCGACGCCGTCACCGACGCTCATGCGGGTCTTCTGGGGCGCGCTTCCCTTTGCCGGGTCACCTGATGCCGACGTCCGCCCAAAGTCCTGCTGTCCGACCCCCGGTCAAACCGCTCGGTCCGTCCCCCGCAGCCTTCCACTGGGCTGCCGCGGGAGAGGCCCTGCGGCTGAGCGGAAGCTGGACCACGACCGCGCTCGAGGCCGTCCCCCCTGCCTGGCCGGCCCCGGCGGGGGCGCCACGGGCCCTGACCATCGATGGCTCGGCTCTCGCCGGCCTCGACACCGCCGGCGCCCTGCTGTTGCATCAGATCCGCCGGTCCCTGAGCGATCAGGGTTTCGAGGTGAGCCTCAGCGGGTTCGGGGAGGGACGCCTGGCACTGATCAATCTGGTGAGCGAGCAGCTCGAGCGCAGCGGCGAAGAGCTGGCCAGCCTGCTGCCGCCCCGGCGTGACGCCGGACTGGAGCGGCTGGGCCGGGCCACGGCCGATTGGGCCCGCGAGGGCTGGTCCATGTTGTCCTTCGGTGGGGCGGCCGCCGTGGCATTGCTGCACGGCCTCGCCCATCCCCAGCGGTTTCGCTGGCGCCAGATGCTGGCCGTGGTGGAGCGTGACGGCGTGGGGTCGATACCGGTGCTGGGTATGCTCTCCTTCCTGCTCGGGGTGGTGATCGCCTACCAGTCCGGGGTGCAGCTCCGCCTTTACGGGGGAAATCTTTATGTGGTCGACCTGGTCGGCATCACTGTTCTGCGTGAGCTCGGGCCGTTGATGACCGCCATTATCGTTGCCGGGCGCAGCGGCTCCGCCTACACGGCCCAAATCGGTACCATGCAGGTCACCGAGGAGGTGGATGCCCTGCGCAGCATCGGGGTCGCCCCCCTCGATCTGCTGGTCCTGCCGAAGATCCTGGGTCTGGTGTTGGCGCTGCCCCTGCTCACGGTGTTCGCGGACGCCGCCGCCGTCGGCGGGGGCATGGTCATGTCAGCGGTCATGCTGGACATCAGCCCCCAGACCTTCCTCGATCGCTTTCCGGAGGCCGTCTCCGTCAACTCGCTCCTCACCGGCGTGGCCAAGGCCCCGGTCTTTGCCGCGGTGATCTCCGCCGTAGGCTGTTACCAGGGATTTCAGGTGCGTGGCGGGGCGGACAGCGTGGGACGCCACACCACCATCAGCGTGGTGCAGGCCATCGTTCTGGTGATCGTCATCGATGCCGCCTTCTCGGTGGCTTACAGCTGGTTGGGGATCTGAGTCTTGGATGACGAGCGCCAGACCGCGGATGGCAATCCGGTGGAGCTTCGCGGAATCCGCACCTGCTTCGGGCACAGCTGCATTCACGAAGATCTGGATCTCACCATCCGGCGAGGCGAGATACTTGCCCTGGTGGGGGCGAGCGGCAGCGGCAAGTCGGTGCTGCTGCGCGAGATGGTCCTGCTCGCGCGGCCCACGGCGGGGCGGGTGCGCCTGTTCGGGGAGACGGTCGCCGATCCCGATGACCGGGCCGCCAACCGGTTGCGCCAGCGGATCGGCATCCTGTTTCAGCAGGGTGCCCTGTTCAACGCGCTCACCGTGCTGGAGAACATCGCCGCCCCGTTGAAGGAGCAGACCAGGCTTTCGCCCGGCTTGATCCGCGACATCGCCATGCTCAAGCTGTTGCTCGCGGGATTGCCGCCGGATGCGGCTCACAAGTATCCCGATCAGCTCAGCGGGGGCATGCACAAGCGTGCGGCCATGGCGCGGGCGCTCGCCATCGACCCCGATCTGCTGGTGCTCGACGAGCCCGGAACCGGGCTGGACCCGGTGGGCGCCGACGCACTCGATGAGCTGATTCGGGACCTCCATCAGGCCCTGGGTCTGACGGTCGTCATGACGACCCACGATATGGATACCCTGTGGCGGGTCTCCCAGCGGGTAGCCTTTCTCGCCGAGCGGCGCATCCTGGCCATTGGGACCATTCAGGAGCTGAGCGAGTCGGCGGATCCGGTGCTCGCCGCCTTTTTTCGCGGGCCGCGCGCCCGCTCTGCACGGAGCACCTCATGGAACCGCGGGTGAGCTATGCCCTCGTGGGTCTCTTCGTGCTCATCGCGGGGGCCGCCTTTCTGGTCGCCACCCTTTGGCTGGTGGGGGTGGGCCCCACGGCGGATTATCGAACCTACGCCATGTACCCGCCCGAATCCGTGGCGGGCATCGGGGCCGAGTCAGCGGTGAAATTTCAGGGGGTGGACGTGGGCAAGGTGCGGGAGCTGAGCATCGATCCTCAGGATCCGCAGCGGGTGCGGATCCTGCTCGATATCCGCCGGGACCTGGAGATCCGAACCGATACCACCGCCAGGCTGGCCAGTCAGGGGCTGACGGGTCTGGTCTATTTCATCGAGCTGCAACCCGGCACCCATGACAGCCCGCCGCTGAAGCCGGCACCCGGGGCCGAGTTTCCGGTCATCCCCGCCGAGGTCTCGGAGCTCACCCGCCTGCAGCGTACCGGCACCGAGCTGCTGGCGGATGCGAGGGATGCAGCCGGGGAGCTGCGTGCCACCCTCGCCGGGTTGAGGTCCCTGTTGGGCGAGGATCGACAAGGTGCGATCGGCACCGTCATCGACGAGTCGGGGCGGGCCGCCGCCGGGCTCGCCAAGGCGGCGGTGACCCTGAACCTCCAGTTGGAGCGGCTCTCGCCCATTCTGGATGATCTGTCCCGCACCACGGGCCGGCTTCCCCATCTTGCCGAGCGTGCACAGAATGCATTCGAAGCAACGGGTCAGGCGGCCCTTGCGGTCAATCGGGCGGCGCAGCGTCTGGATGAGGTCGCGGCCAAGGCCGCCCCCGGGATCACCGCCCTGACGGAGGATGGCATGCCCGAGCTGGTGTCTTTGTTACGAGACCTGCGCAATCTCACCGCCCGCCTGGACGGGCTCGCCTCGGACCTGGAGCAGGATCCCAATCTGCTGATCTACGGACGACCGCGCCGGCCCGGGCCGGGGGAGCGCTGATGCGCGCCTCATCGATGGCCCTCTGGGCGCTGCTGTGCGCCGGCATCGTCACCGGCTGCGCCGGCGTGCTGCCAAAGCCGCCGGAGCTGCCGCCTCGGACCTATCTGCTGTCGGCGGACCCGAACGAGGGCGAAGCCCGCCCCGCGCAGGCGGCCAGGGGAGAGCTCAGGAGTCTCGCCCCGACGCTCGCCGTCTCACGCCCGGAGGCCGCGGCGGGCTATGGGAGCGCGCGCATCGCCTACATGGACCAGGACTATCGGCTCGACTATTACGCGGATCATGCCTGGGTGGACTCGCCCGGCGCTATGCTCGGCCCCCTGCTCATCGACGCCCTGCGCGGCAGCGGGGCCTTTGCCGCCGTGACCGAGAACGCACGGGGTGTCGGGGCCGATCTGCGCCTCGACACCGTCATCGAGTCGCTGTATCAGGACTTCCGCAGCCGCCCAAGCCAGGCACGGGTGCAGTTGCGGGTGCGGCTGGTCGACCTCCAGGGGCGGCGTGTGCTGGCGACCCGGGTCTTTACGGGATCGCAGCCCGCCCCCTCCGATGATGCCTATGGTGGCGTGGTGGCAGCGAATCGTGTGTTGGCAAAGATGCTTCCGGAGGTCGCGGCCTTCGCCGCCGAGGCCGCCACTCGGGCCGAGCGGTCCAGGACTCAAGCCCCTGCCGCCCCGCGCCAGCAAACCGGTGAATCAGGAGCCTCGTGGCGCCTTCAATCCACCGCGATGGAATTGACGGGAACGCCTGCGCGCGGGCCTTCACCGCTGGAGTGACCGGCTCGCTCGCTCCTGCAATCGCCGGCCAGGTGCTCACGCATCAGGCGCCAGCGCGCTGCCCGACGGCTCTGACCCCACCGGCTCGCCAGCCGGCGGATGGTCTGGCGCCAGGGAGAGATCGGGCGGTCCTTTGGTGACATGGCAGGGGCCCTCGGGTCAGGCGTAGGTGGCCGTGAGCGAGGTGGGGTCGGCGGTCCCCGGCTTCAGGGCCTGGACCGCTTCCAGGGTGCGGAAGGCCCAGGGTTTGCATTGGCCGCAGGTGCCGCCGAGCCCGAGCTCACGCTGAAGGTCGTCGAGGGACACGGCGCCCTCGGCCGCCGCCTGGCGGATCTGGCGCTCCGTGACCGAATGACAGATGCAGACGTACATGGTGGTGCGCTTCCGGTGGATTGAGCTTGATCTAGAGAATAAGAACGATTCGTATTGACGTCAAGAGCCTGGTAAGCTCGGGACATCGCCGCCCGTTCGATGATCCGGCGTGAGCCCGACAGCGGGCTTCGTGGCGGCCAAGAGTTCGCGCCCGGACCGAAATGCGACTCGCCGGACAAGGCCTCCCCTTGTGGGGTCTGGCGGTGCACCGATGTCGATCAATCAACCCGGACCTTGGAGCCCTCCATGAAGGCAGACAGCAGCATCCACCGGCACCACAACCAGGTGCTGAAGCACGCCCTGACCGCGGTCAACCAGTATTTCCTTCACGCGCGAATGCTCGGTAACTGGGGATTCAGAAGCCTCGAGGGGCACGAATACCAGGCCTCGATCCGGGCCATGAGGCACGCCGACGTCTTGATCGAGCGTCTGTTGTTTCTCGAGGGGCTCCCCAACCTGCAGGACCTGGGCAAGCTCCTCATCGGCGAGGACGTCCAGGAGATGCTCGCAAGCGATCTACTCACCGCGCGCGACTACCGCGACGCCCTGGCAGCGGCCATCGCGGGTTGCGAGCAGGGGCGGGACTTCGTCAGCCGTCACCACCTGGAGGAGCTCCAGGAGGAGGCCGAGGAGCGCATCGACTGGCTCGAGACCCAGGGCTCCCTGATCCGGGAGCTGGGGATCGCCAACTATCTTGAATCCGCGATGTGAGCCCGGAGGAGATCCCATGCAAGGCAACCCCAAGGTCATCGAGCAGCTCCAGCGCCTGCTCGCCAACGAGCTGACCGCCATCGATCAGTACTTCATCCACTCGCGTATGTACGAGGACTGGGGCTACCAGCGTCTCTACGCCCGTATCGATCACGAGACCGAGGAGGAGCATGGGCATGCCTCCATGCTGATCCGCCGGATGCTGTTCCTCGAGGCCAGGCCCGAGATGGGCCAGCGGGATGCCCTGCGGGTGGGTGCCACGGTGCCCGAGATGCTGGCCAACGACCTGCAGCTGGAGTACGAGGTGGCCGCGGCACTCAAGGAGGCGATCGTGGTCTGCGAGCAGGAGCGGGATTATCAGACCCGGGAGATCCTCGAGCGGATCCTCGCGGATACGGAAGAGGATCATGCCTACTGGCTGGAGCAGCAGCTGCGTCTGATCGATCAGGTGGGGCTGCAGAATTACCTTCAGGCGCAGATGCAACCGGAGTCGAGGGGCGCCCCCTGAGCGCCCGGCGGAGCTCGTCCAGGAAGGCCGGTGTCGCACGACGCCCCGGTCAGGGGTGAACCTGCCTCTCCGAGCAGGGCCTGGTCTCCATCTGCAGGGTGGCGTGGTCGACCCCGAAGCGCTCGTGGAGGATGCTCACGAGGGAATGGCGGACCTCGTCCGCGGGCGGGGCATCGGCGGCGAGCACCACATGGGCGGTCATCAGGTAGGCCCCCTTGAGGTTCAGGCTCTCGCCGCTTCCCGCCTTGCGCAGGCGCATGGCGATCAGATTGACGACCAGGCCGATGGTGGCGACCACCAGCATGCCCGTGGACGCCACCTCCGGCGGATCGCGAAAGCGCAGGGCGGCCTCCCACAGGACATAGCCCGCGACGATAAAGAGCAGGGCGCCGTTCACCAGGGCGCCCAGCGCCTCCATGCGGGCATAGCCATAGGTGCGCCTGGCGTCCGGCGGGCGTCGGCTCAGGCGCACCGCAAACAGCGAGATGCCCAGCGCCAGGGCGTCGGTCCCCCTGTGCGCCGCATCCGAGAGCAGGGCCAGGCTGTTGGTCAGGATGCCGCCGACGACCTCGGCGACCAGAACGACGAGGGTCAGCCCGAGAGACCACCAGAGGGGCCTCTCGTGCCTGATCACGCCGCTGCCGCGGTCATGCCCACCGCTCATAGGCTCTCCTTCGAAACAATCCCAATTTGGCCGCCCCCGCACCAGACCATTTTCACGGGAGACTTGGTCCAGTCAGCGGACTCCTGCTAGCGGTCGGCCGGCGGATTGCGAATGACCAGTGCGATTCCACCGAGAATCGCCGCCGAGGTGACGACCAGCCGAAGCGTCAGGGTCTCACCGAGAAAAAGGATACCGCCAAGGGCGGCGAGGACCGGAACGCTGAGCTGAACGGTCGCCGCGGTCGTCGCCGCCAGGCCGGGCAGGGCGCTGTACCAGATCGCGTAGCCGATCCCCGAGGCCAAGGCACCGGAGGCCAGCGCATACGCGACCCCGGCGCCGTCCCAGGAGTGCCAGTGCCAGGTGATGAGGCTCAAGGCCGCCGCGAAGGGCAGGGCGCGTATGAAATTTCCGGCGGTGAGGTAGGTCGGGTCGCCCGCGCCGCGGCCGCGCAGGGAGTAGATGCCCCAGGTCACACCGGCCGCGAGCATCAGCGCCGAGGCGGCCAGTGGAGGCGCGGTCAGGCCCGGGAGCAGCAGCCCAAGTAGGCCCGCCGCCGCCACGACCATTCCCAACGACTGCGAGGCGCTCAGTCGCTCGCCGGTCCAGAGTCCGTAGCCGATCATGGTCGCCTGCACGGCGCCGAACAGCAGCAAGGTACCGGTGGCCGCCGAGAGGTCGAGATAGGCGTAGGAGAAGGTCGCCGCATAGGCAAAGAGTGCGAGCGCCGATGCCCAGCTACCGGCCACCCGGCCCGCGCGGGTGCGCACCCGCACGATGAGCCACAGCGTCAGCGCGCCGGCCAACAGCCGCACGGCGGTGAAACTGGCGGGGTCGATCGCTGTTGTCTTCAATGCGGCGCGGCACAGCAGCGCGTTTGCGGCGAACGCCAACATGGCGATCAGGGTCAGGAGCAGGGTGAGGCCGCGCGACATGGCCATAGCCTAGCAACCCGGGCGTGGGGCCGTCGCCCCTTGCGGGCGGGTCTGGCGAGATGCGGCGCCTCCTCGGGTGTCCTGAAGGGGGCGGCTTGGGATTCCGGTTGGCCCGGCAGCGCGCCGCCGGGACCCTAGCCCAGGTGGCCCGCCGCGTGGACCGCCGTCACCCAGTAGTGCAGGCCGCTGCGGGGAAAGGATTCGCTCAGCCCCAGCAGGAGCCGATCCACGGTGGCCGCGGGAAGATAGCTGAAGAACAGGACCTTGCGGCTGCGCCCCGCCACCTGCTCGGCCAGGGTCATGGAGTGCTCGGACGAGCCGTGGCCGGACACCGGGACGCTGGTGAAGCCCGGCACGTCGTCTCGCTCGAGCAGCCACTCGGCCAGGGGCTCGGCCAGATCGGGCGGTGAGATCAGGTTGAGCACCAGGATCTCGTCCGGGCCCTTGCTTCCGCTAGTCATCATGGATCATCCGCTCGTTGTTGGCTCTGATCACGACCCGTATTCATGGCGCCGGACTCCTGACACTGACGGATGGCCCGGGCTTGACCGCTGCCGGGGCGGTCGAGCCGAAGCGCTGGTAGAGGATGGGCAGCAGGAACAGGGTCAGTGAGGTGGAGGAGACCAGTCCGCCGATGACCACGATCGCCAGGGGACGCTGGATCTCGGACCCGGGGCCAGTGGCGAACAGCAGCGGAATCAGTCCGAAGGCGGCGATGTTGGCGGTCATCAGGACCGGCCGGAGCCGCCGTTCCGCGCCTTGAGTGACCACCTCCCACATGGGTCGTCCGAGCGACTGGAGCTGGTTGAAATAGGTCACCATCACTACGCCATTGAGCACGGCGATGCCCAGTAGGGCGATGAATCCGACCGACGCCGGCACCGAGAGATACTCCCCGGTGATCGCCAGCCCGACCACCCCGCCGATCAGTGCGAAGGGGACGTTGGAGAGCACCAGGATCGCCTGCTTCACCGAGCCGAAGGTCGAGAACAGAACCAGGAAGATGAGTCCCAGTGCCACCGGTACCACCAGGGCCAGGCGCGCCGCGGCCCGTTGCTGGTTCTCGAACTGGCCGCCCCATTCCAGCAGGTAGCCGGTTGGCAACTGCACCTGGGCCGCGACCTTGGCCTTGGCCTCCTCCACGAATCCCACCAGGTCCCGTCCGCTCACATTGGCGATGGCCACGGCCATGCGGTTGCCCCGCTCCCGGGATAAGGTCACGGGACCCTCGATGCGTTCCACACGCACCAGGTTCGTCAATGGCACCGAGCGCCCGTCGGGCAGGGCCACCTGGAGCCCGCTGAAGCGCGAGGGGGAGTGGCGCAGGGCGTCGGCACCGCGGATCACCAGGGGCAGGCGCTTGCCCTCCCGGTACACCGTGCCTGCGGGCATGCCCTCGATCTGGGCGCGCAACAGGGCGGCCAGGGCGTCGCCGTCGATCCCGAGGCGCCCGGCCTCGAGCCGGTCAACCACCAGGTTGAGGTACTGGGCCCCATCGTTGCGCGGGGTGTAGACGTCCTGGGCCCCCGCGATGCCTTCCAGGACCGCCACCACCGCCTCAGCGGTCCGGTTGAGCGCCTCCTGATCGGACCCGAAGATCTTCACCGCCAGGTCGCCGCGCACCCCCGTCAGCATCTCCGAGACCCGCATCTCGATGGGCTGGGTGAAGGCATAGTCCACGCCCGGGAAGCGGTCCAGCACGGTGCGGATGCGCTCGGTGAGCGCCTCCTTGTCCGGAACCGTCCATTGATCCCGCGGCTTGAGCACCAGGAAGCTGTCGGTCTGATTGAGTCCCATGGGGTCCAGGCCCAGCTCGTCGGAGCCCGCCCGCGCCACAATGGCCGAGACCTCCGGGACCTCCTCCAGGATGGCCCGCTGCACCCGTTGGTCGATCGCGATCGACTCGGCCAGGTTGATGGAGGGCAGTTTCTCCAACTGCACGATCAGGTCCCCCTCGTCCATGGTGGGCATGAAGGCCTTGCCGATCCGCGTGTAGAGGAGGCCCGCCCCCACCAGCATGGCGAGCGCCACCCCTATGACCACCCACTGATGGCGCAGCGACCAGCCGAGGGACGGTCGGTAGAGCCGGATCACGAGCCGCACGAGCCAAGGCTCCCCGTGGCCCACCCGCCCGAGCAGGAAGGAGGCCAGCACCGGGATCACCGTCAGGGAGAGGAGCAGGGAGGAGAGCAGCGCAAAGACGATGGTCAGGGCCACCGGCCCGAACAGCTTACCCTCCAGTCCCTCCAGGGTCAGGAGGGGGAGGAAGACGATGACGATAATCAGGATGCCGGAGGCCACGGGCACCGAGACCTCCCGGGTCGCCCGGTAGATCAGGTGCAGGCGGGGGATGCGCCCGCCGCCCTCGGAGCGGGCTGCGAGCTGGGTGACCACGTTCTCGACCACCACCACGGCGGCGTCGACCAGCATACCGATGGCGATCGCCAGTCCGCCTAGCGACATCAGATTGGCCGAGAGACCGAACTGGTGCATGAGGATAAAGGTGGCCAGCGCCGCCAGCGGCAGGATCAGGGCGACCGTGAGTGCCGCGCGCAGGTCCCCCAGGAACAGCACCAGGAGCACCAGCACCAGGACGATGGCCTCCACCAAGGCCTTGGAGACCGTGTGCACGGCCTTGTCCACCAAGACGCCGCGATTGTAAAAGACCTCGATGGAGACGCCCTGGGGAAGCGCGGGCTTCAGCTCATCGAGCTTCGCCTTCACCCCTGCGACGACCGACCGGGCATTGGCCCCGCGCAGCCCCAGCACCAGCCCTTCGACGGCCTCGCCGGTGCCATTGCGGGTCACGGCGCCGTAACGGGTGAGGGCGGAGAGGCGGACCGTGGCGATGTCGGCCACGCGCACCGGTTGTTGGGCGTCACCCCCGACGACGATGGCCGCCAGATCGTCCAGGGTGCGGATGGCCCCTTCGCTGCGCACCAGCAGGACCTCCTCGCCCTCGTCCAGGCGCCCGGCCCCGTCGTTGCGGTTGTTGGCGCCGATGGCGGTCTCCAGGTCGCCGAGCCGGATCCCGTTGGCGGCCATGCGCGCGTTGTCCGGCACTACCTCGAAGGTGGTCACGAAGCCGCCCAGCGAGTTGACGTCCGCCACCCCGGGCACCGAGCGCAGGGCGGGGCGGATGGTCCAGTCGAGCAGGTCGCGGCGCTCGGCGAGCGACAGGTCGCCGCCCTCGATGCTGAACATGAACATCTCGCCGAGCGGCGTGGTCATGGGGGCAATGCCGCCGCTGATACCCTGGGGCAGATCGGCCCAGATGGCGTTCAGGCGCTCCGCCACCTGCTGGCGGGCCCAGTAGATGTCCGTGCCCTCGGCGAAATCGACGGTGATGTCGGTGAGGGCGTATTTGGCGATGGAGCGCAGCATGGTCTGGCGGGGAATGCCCAGCATCTCCACCTCGATGCGGCTGGTGATGCGGGACTCCACCTCCTCCGGGGTCATCCCAGGTGCCTTGACGATGATCTTGACCTGGGTGGTGGAGACGTCTGGGAAGGCATCGATGGGCGTCTGCTGAAAGGCTCTCCAGCCGCCCCCGATCAGGAGCAGCACCGCCAGCAGCATCAGCAGCCGTTGGGTGAGGGCGAACTGGATCAGGCGCGCGAGCATGGGCGGCCTCTCACTGGGCGGCCCCGAGCCAGGCGGCCTTGAGTGCCACCACGCCGCTCACCGCCACCTGGTCCGCGGCGCCGACGGCCCCGGCGACCACGGCGTTGCGCTCCTCTTCGGCGAGCACCGTGACCGGCACGGCGGCGAATCCGCCCTCCCGCGCTACGAACAGATAGGCGGCGCCGGCGTTGCGCACCACCGCCGCGGAGGGGACGCGCCAGCCGCTTTCCTGAGCCGCGCTGCTGAGCTGCACCTCCACGAACTGGCCGGGTCTCAGGCGCTCGGTCCCCTCGCTGACCTCGGCGCGCACCAGTACCCCCTGGTCCTCCTCGTGGACCATGCGTCCAATGGTGATGATGGTCCCCTCGCTGCCGACCACGGGCAGCAGGACGCGACCGCCGACCTTCAGTGCCTCTACCCGGTCCACCGGGACATGGACCTCGATCCACAACGGATTGAGCTCGGCGATGCGATAGAGCGGGGTGGCGGCAGCGACCGACTGACCGGTGCTCACCATCTGTTCGAGCACCACGCCGGCGATCGGCGCGCGCACGGGCAGGATGCTGCTGAGCTCCCGGGTGCGGTTCAGCGCATCGATGTCCTCGCCGGACAGGCCGGCGAGGCCGAGAAGCTGGCGGCGCTGCTCCACCTGGGTGGCGAGCTCGCTCTGCTTGGATTGGGATTCGAGCAGGCGGCGCTCGGCGATCACACCCTCGCGATGGAGCATCTGGTCGCGCTTGAGCTCACTCTCGGCCAGGGCGAGGCGGGTCACCGACTCCAGATACTGACTCTGGGTGTCGACCAGCTCCGGGCTGCGCAGCTGCGCCAGTTCCTGACCCGCGGCGACGCGCTCGCCCTCGGCCACCAGCAGGGCGGAGAGGATGCCGCTCTGGGGGGCCGAAACCACCCGCATCTGGCGGTTGGGAACCGCCACTTGAGCGGGATAGCGACGGGTGAGGGTCTCACCCGCGGGCTGAACGCCCTTGAGCTCGATGCCGAAGGCCTTCTGCTGGGCGGGCTCCAATGGGATCAGGTTGACAGCGTCCGCCCCGAGGGCCCCGCCGCTCAGCAACACCAAGCCGAGCAGGGTGCCGCCCAGGGTGAGTGCGCTGCTCTGAGAAAGAGGAGCGGCCTGAGCGTGAGCGGTGTCTTGGCGCCGGACCGTGGGGATTGGGTGGGGCGCCGGGGCGGCCACGTCGGGTGGGGCGCCCCCAGTGGATCGGCTGGCACAAGATTCGTTCATTCGGGTACGACTCCAAACGCCTGATTGAGACGGGCAGCGGCACGCCCCTGCTCCAGACGGCGCAGCTCCAGATCCAGGCTTGCCTGGCGCGCCCGCTCCTGGGACTGAAGCAGGGCCGTCAGGTCTGCCTCGCCCAGGTCGAAGGCGTGGCGCACCAGCTTGAGTGCGTCCTGGGTCAGCACCTGGCGACGCTCCGCCACCTTCAGGGCCTCCGCCGCGCCAGACACGCCAATGAGGGCCTCGTGTAGGGCGTGCTCCGCCTCCAGTCGCTGGAGGCGCTGCTCGCTGACCCGCTCCGTGAGGGTGCGCTCCGCGCTGGCCAGGGCGGGGGCCGCCTGGCTGGCCAGGCCAAAGGGCAGATTGACCTCGAGCTGAAGGGCATCCTCGGCATCGATGCCGCGCTCGGCGCGCGCGCGCTTTGCACCGAGGCTCAGGATCGGGTTGCCACGGCGCTCACTCTGTACCCGCTCGCGCAGTGCCCTCGCCTCGGCCACCGCGGCCGCGCTGGTCGCCAGCCGGGGGTGATCGAGCGGGGGCTCGTGCACCCCGCCGGTGAGGGCCGCGGCTGGCTCGACCAGGGGGTCGGGGAGGGCCGGCAGTCCGGTCAGGTGGATGTAGGAATGGATGGCGCGGTCATAGTCGATCTGAGCCGCTTGCAGATCCACCTCCCTCGCCAGGGTATCCTGCTGCGCCACCAGCAGATCGACGCGGGCCAACTCGCCGGCCTCGCTGCGCTTGCGGATATCCCGTTCTAGGGCGCGCGCCGACTCCAGGGCCGCACCGGCCTGGCGCAACCGCCCCTGGGAGAGGGCCGCGTCCCACGCCGTCTCGCGCACCTGTCCGGCCATGTCCCATCTCAGGTAGCGCTGCAGCGAGTCCGCCTGGGTCCCGAGGGCCTCTGCCACGGAGCGCCGGGCCGAGCGCTGACCCGGCATCCAAAGGGGCAGGTCAACCATGCCCTCGAGCTCATAGGCCCCGTTGTCGCCGGTGGCGGCGTCGCTGAGCCCCTTGGCGCGTAAGGCGGGGTCCGCAGCGATCGGGCTCCCGGCCTGGCGCATCAACGCCGCCTGCTCGCCGCGCAGGGCCCCGACCCGCGCCTCCTGTTGCTGTACCGCGAGTGCGGAGGTCACCGCCTCCGCCAGGCTCGCCGCCGCCGCCCAGCATGGGGCGAGAAAGAGAAGCGTCAGGCCGATCAGCAGTCGGCCGGGTCGAGGCGGCGCGTCAGGATTCGACCAATGGGAGGCGTGGCGAGTCATGGTGGCGAGTCTATCAGCGCAAAGCTGAACAACGGCTGACGGTCGGTCCGCACAGGCTGGGGATGGGGCGGGGCTGCTCGACCCCCTCCCCCGAGGCGCCCGGTGAGTGAGTAGGAAGGTCATCGTCCCCTTCTAAGGGTGGGCGTGCTGACGCCTGTCAGGATTCGCCTCCTGGCCCCTCAACAGGGTGTGAAGCTCGTACATGCCGTCGCGATGGGACAGCAGGGCCCGCTTCTCCGTGCCGCTCAGGGTGCCGGGTCCATCGTCCTGGAGCTGGAAGATCAGACCCTCCAGATAATGGCGCCGCCGCCGGCTCGGGGCCTCGTCGGGAAGCAGTGCCGCGTGCAAGGCATAGACGGCTGGATCGAGCAGGGCGTGGAACCAGAGGTCCTGCTGGCGCGTCCCCGCGCCAGATGCGGTCGGGGCCTGCTCCAGCTCCCGATCGAGCAGGCGCAGCACGCCCGACTCGTCGGTCTCCTCGGGGGTGAGAAAGATCCGGGCACGCCGGGCCATCAGGCCCAGTGAGGTGCGGCTGGTGATCATCGAGACCGGGATCGAGAGCAGGAGCCCCGCGAGCACCGGGGTGAACCACCAGAAGAAGCTCGGCACATAGAAGTACGTCAGGAGCCCGGCCGCGACCCCGATCAGGGTGTGGGATCCATGGGCACCGATGGCCTCGCGTAGCCCGGTCTGATGATCGCCGCGCTGCTGGCTCGGCCAGCCCACGGTGGTGCGCAACAGGATGGCCGCCACGAACTTGCTCTGAAAGAGCATCAGCACCGGTGCCAGCAACACGGAGAAAAGGCTCTCGATCAGCACGCTCAGGGTCGCGCGGGTGAGGCCGCCGAAGCGGCGTGCCAGTCGGGGCCGGAGCGCGAGGAGTACCAACGCCAGGAGCTTTGGCAGGAACAGCATGGCCAGAGTGACCCAGAGCACCGTGGTCATCTCGACCGCATAGGAGGCCGGCCAAACCGGAAGCACGTTGTCGCCGAAGAAATAGACGGGTGCATCCAGGCCCTCGAGATAGGCCTCCACGCCGGTGGCGATAAGGAACAGCAGCCACAGGGGGGAGGCCATATAGGACATCACCCCCATGGCGAAGTGGACGCGGCTCAGCGCCTTGAAATTGCGGGCCAGGACCAGACGGGCGTGCTGCAGATTGCCCTGGCACCAGCGCCGGTCGCGCTTGGCGTAGTCGATCAGGGTGGGCGGGATCTCCTCGTAGCTGCCGCTCAGGTCGTAGGCGAGCCGCACCTTCCAGCCCGCCCGCGCCAGCAGGGCCGCCTCCACGAAATCGTGGCTCAGGATGTCGCCGCCGAAGGGCTCGCGCCCGGGCAGCTTGGGCAGGCCGCAATGGTCCGCGAAGGGTCTGATCCGGATGATGGCGTTGTGGCCCCAGAAATTGCTAGTGTCCTGCTGCCAATAGGCGAGGCCGGCGGCAAACATGCGCCCGTAGAGGTTGCCGGCGAACTGCAGCATGCGCGCGAACAGGGAGGAGCGGTTGACGGGGACCGGCGGCACCTGGATCAGCGCCACCTGGGGATCGGCCTCCATGCGCCGCACCATCTCCACCAGGGTTTCGCCGCTCATGATGCTGTCGGCGTCGAGCACGATCATGTAGCGATAGCGGCCGCCCCAGTTTCGGCAGAAATCCGCCAGGTTGCCGCTCTTGCGCGCCGTGTTCTCGACCCGGTTGCGGTAGAAGAGCCGCGCCGGCTGCCCCAGCTCCTGGGCCCATTGACGCCAATGGATCTCCTCCTCGACCCAGGTATCGGGATCGCGGGTGTCGCTCAGAACGAAGATCTCGAAACCTTGCTCCTGCCCGGTCTGGGTCAGCGAGCCCCACATGGCGCGCAGTCCGGCGAAGATGCGCTCCGGGTCCTCGTTGTAGACAGGCATCACCAGAGCGGTCTTGAACGGCTCCGCTGGTGCGCCCCTCGGGGGTTGCGGCGCGGGGTCCGCGGGTACGTCGCTCTGGACCCGCCGACCCTCCATCAGCAGCTTGAAAAATCCCATGGCCGCAGTCCAGAAGGAGGCGTTGATCCAGAGGATCAGGATCGCGTAGAGGATCAGGAGCAGAAGCTCGAGCGGAGTGATGCCGCCATCCTGGATGGCCGCACTCAGGAGGAACATGGCGCCCAGGGTGGTGAGAAGGACGAGCGACAGGTAGATCGCGCGATGAAGGGCCCCGGTCCCGGCGGCGCCGGTCTGACCGCTCATCGCGGCTCACCGCCCTGTCTGCCCCGGCTACTGGGCCGGCACAGGAGCCGGCCGAAGGCCTCGCCGATACGGCAGCCCAGTCGGTGGCAGCAAAGCTCGATCGGATTGGGCTCCATGACCAGCGGAGCCGGATCGGGTACCGCCGGGACGCACAGCGCCTGGATCTGCGGCGCCAGGGACCGGCCGGAGAGCCCCGCCCAACGGGCGCTCCAGCCAGGGATGCCGCCCCCGAGCACCGCCGCCCGGGCGCGATACACGCGGTTCGCGTCGCCCTCGATCCCCAACTCGAGGCTGAGCCACTGATCCAGGAGCCCGAGGGTCTCTTCGATGGTCGCCTCCGCGGGGTCTTCCAGGGGGACTGCGGCCGCACGGGACTCCAGGCGCGTGCGAACCTCGCCCCACAAGCGCCCGATCTCCGTCGGGTCCCGTACGCCCATGGACTGGAGGTAACTGGAGGCCTGCTCGGCCACCCGCCCCCAATCGATGGGCGCCAGGTCCTGGGCGGCGAGGACAACCGCTGACCCGGCGGCGGCGTCCCTGGTGTTGTCCGCGGCGGCTATTCCCGCACCCATCGGAAGCTCCAGGTCTCGCTCAGCACATCGTTGCCGTTGCGCAGGAAGGCGCGCATGTCGGCGGGGGTATCACCATCCGGGGTCAGCTCGAAGAACAGCCGCCAGCCGCGGCTTTCCTCATTGTGCTGAGCCACGGGCTTGGAGATGGCGCCCGAGGAGGTCGTCACCACCGGCTCGACGGGCGTCTCGGGATCCAACTGTGCCAATGCATCCCCGGCAAAGTCGATCACGAACTTGCGCTTGGCCGGGTCGAGGATGTCGGTGCCACCGGCGCCGATGCGGGTGGTCAGCGCGCGCCCGCCCGACATGCCCGCCTCGGGGTCGGTGGCGAAGCGCAGGCGATAGGAAAACTCCCAATCCTGGCCGGGCTTGGTCTGACGCTCCGGTATCCAGTAGGCGACGATGTTGTCGTAGCGCTCGGCGTTGCTTGGAATCTCCACCAGCTCCACGGTTCCCTTGCCCCAATCCCCCTTGGGCTCGACCAGGGCGCTGGGACGGTTCTGGTAGTGGGCCTCCAGGTCCTCGTAGCTGCGGAAATCGCGGTCGCGCTGGAAGAGCCCGAAGGAGCGCGGGCTCGTGACCTCGAAGTCGCTGATCCGCAGGCCCACCGGATTGACCAGGGGGCGCCAGATCCGCTCGCCCAGGCCGGTCTCGACCAGGAGCCCGTCCGAGTCGTGGACTTCGGGGCGGAAGTCGTCGATGAACCGATCGGTGGTCTCGCCGTGGAAGAACATGCTGGTGAGGGGGGCCACCCCGAGCTTCTCGACCTCCTTGCGGAAGTAGAGACGGGTCTGGACGTCCATGACCGTCTGGGCACCGGGCTTGATGACGAAGGCATAGGCGCCGGTCACGCTCTCGCTGTCCAGGAGGGCGTAGACGGTGACCTCGGTGGCGTCCTTCTCCGGCTTGCGGATCCAGAACTCTCGGAAGGTCGGAAACTCCTCCTGACTGGGCAGCCCGGTGTCGATGGCGAGACCGCGGGCGGTGATGCCGTAATTGAGATTCTGTCCAACCGCACGGAAATAGCTGGCGCCTAGAAAGACGGCCACCTCATCGAACACCTGGTCGCTGTTGATGGGATACATGATGCGGAAACCGGCAAATCCGATGTCCGCGGGGATTTCCTGGGGGACCTCGTTCTTGCCATAGTCGAACAGGTCGTGGCGGAAGGGCAACGGGCTCGCGCGCCCATCCTCGATGACGTTGATCTTGACGCGGTCCTTGAACAGGAAGCCCCGGGGGAAGAGCTGCATCTGAAAGGGCAGACCTTCCTTGAGCCAAAGGGTCTCGGTGCGCTGGAAGCGGATGTCGCGGTACTTGTCGTAGTCCAGATGGGCGAGGTAGTCGGGCAGATCGGGACGATCCGGGCTATAGGACTCGGCGGCCAGCTCGGCGGCGCGGCGCACCACGGCGGCAAAGGTGAAGTCGCCCGGCGTGCTTTCGGCCACCGGTGGGGTCGCCAACTCGGTACGCTCCGCCGCGACGGCGTATCCGGCGCCCGTGAGGGCCAGACACAGGGGAAGGAGTCCAAGGATGCGAGGGATCATGTTGCGTTCTCGATTTGGCGCTTTTGGTCTAAGGGATGATTGCCGGCGCGCACCGGGTGCCTTGTGCGCTCAGGAAGCCTCGGTCGATTGCACTTCCCGTTTTGGCCACGAATAGCCGGCATTCTCAATCACCGAGTATCTGAAGGTGGAGCGAATCGGTAACCGATTCTTCGATTCGCGAGCCGATCAACTGCCCTCCGAGCCTTTCCGCAAGGCCTTTAGGATACGCTCGGCGAGCCCCGCGTAGTCGGCGTTGAAATGATGGTCGCCCGGCACCTGCTCCACGATCACACCAGGCCCGGACAGCGAGGGACAGATGCTGTCCGTCTCGCGGTCCCCGTAGATACAGAGCAGCCGGGGCCATGTCTCCCGGGCGAGCGCCTCGCGCACCGGCAGGCCGTCGGATCGGGGGCCTCCCCCGAGCCAGTCGCTCAGATGGAACTCGAAGGTCGCGGTCGGCCCGGCGCCCAGCAGGGCCACCAGATCGACCCGTTCGCTCAGGTCCGGCGGCAGGCGATTGGCGAGAAAGGGCAACACGTCGGCCCCGAAGGAATAGCCGATCAACAACACGCGCTCCTTCCGCCACCCGGCGAGATAGTGTCTGAGCACCCGGACCAGGTCGGCCGCCGCCGCGTCCGGCTCGTGAGCCGTCCAGAAATAGCCGAGCGAGTCCCAGCCGACGACGCTGATGCCCTGCGCCGCGAGCGCGGCCGAGACCGACCGGTCGAGGCTCGCCCAGCCGCCGTCTCCCGAGAGCATGACGGCGAAGGTCGAGGGGTCCTCCGGTTCGGCCCGCACCTCCACCAGCGGCAGGCCTCCGATATCGGACGGCTCGGCGTCCGATTGAACCTGGTTTGGGATTCGCGGGTCCAGCCACTGCAGCAATGTCAGGGTCGAGCTCAGCCAATCTTGAACCGCCGGTGGCTGGTCCTGAACCGCGGAGACCGGTTTCTGACCGGTGGCGGTCTGGCGCGGGCTGGCGGCGACCAGGCGTGCATTATCCACCCTCAGCACCAGCTCGCGCGCCGCGTCTCCCGGACAGGCCGGTGGGCGACCCGTCTCGATCGCGAACCAGGGCGTTTGGACCCGCTTGAGGGAGGCCGGTTCTCGACCTGCTGCCGGCGCTGGACTGGGACCCTGGTCGGCATTGGTGGGGGCGTCGCCGCTGTCCTGAACCCCGGCGGGACAAAAATCCAGGGTGAGTGCGGCGTGAAAGGTCTTCGCCGGGGCCCGCCGCAGGGCCGAGAAGACCAGCGCCGCACCCTGGTCCGCGCCGAGCAGGATCGGCAGGGCACCCTGGGGCAGCGGATAGCGGGCAGCGATCCAGGTTGCAAGCCCGCTGAGATCGGCGGCAGGGTCCTCGCACCCGGAGGTGTCAATGGATCCTGCCTGAGCCCGCAGCGCGTCCGCGGGCAGGCCGGCGACCCAATAATCGAGGGCGGCCATCCGTTCGGCAAGCTGCTCCGCCGCGGCGTCCCAGGCGCCGGGTGAGGTGACCAGGAGAACCAGCCCTTTGGCGGGGCGTTCCGACTGGACCAGATGGACGGGCCCGAAATCCGTGGCGAGGGACTGTTCGCTCAGGGCCGCCGGGGCCGATCGGATGAACAGGGCCAGGAGCAGGGCCAGCGCCAGCACGCCCGACCGGCCGTCCAGCCCCCCGACCACCCAACGCCGCTGTTCCATCGATACTGCTGCCCTTGCGCCGAGCCCCAATGGCAGGCGCCTATCTGCGCTGTGAGAGAGACGGCCGCCTAAGCCCGGCCGGCCCAGCTGGAAGCATCGGTATTTTGCCGCTCCTTGGACCGGAAAGTAAGGTGCGGCTAATCATCGAGCGCATCGGGACCGGCACCCTGGCCGCGGATCAGCTCCCGGTAGAAGCGGGCGCTGGACTTGGGCGTGCGCGCCTGGGTCCGGGGGTCGATCTGAAACAGGCCGAAACGCTTGGCATAGCCCTGTGCCCACTCGAAGTTATCGAGGAGGGACCAGGCAAAATAGCCGCGCAGATCCACGCCGAGGCCGATCGCCTCCCTCGCGGCACTCAGGTGTCTGCTGAGATAGCTCACCCGATCCGGGTCCGGCACCTCGCCGTCCAACGGGGCCGGGTCGTCGAAGGCCGCGCCGTTCTCCGTGACGTAGGCGGGCGGATTTCCGTAGTCATCCTTGAGCCGCAGCAGGGTCTCGCACAGGCCCGCGGGGTAGACCTCCCAACCCATGGCCGTATGGGCAGCCCCGGCGGCCTGGATCGCTATCGCGCCCAGCGGCAGCGCCCTGGCGTCCGCGCGCACCAAGGCCCGCGTATAGTAGTTCACGCCGACGAAGTCCAGGGGCGCGCGGACCTGGACCAGGTCGACGGGGTCGTATCCGGGCCAGGCGGGTCCGAAGATCGCGGCCAGCTCCGGCGGATAGCTGCCCAGGAACAGGGGGTCCAGGAACCAGCGGTTGATGAAGGCGTCGCGTCGATGGGCCGCCTCGCGGTCCGCCGGGGCGGGTGATGCCGGGTGCTGGGGCTCGAGATTGAGCGCGATGCCGATGCGGTTTCGGCCCAGGGTCCGATAGGCGCTCAAGGCCTCGGCGTGGGCCAGCAGCAGATGGTGGGCGACCCGCGGCGCCTCGAACAGATCGCGGTGACCGGGGGCCAGGGTGGCCTCCAGAAAACCCGGGACCGTAATCACCCAGGGCTCGTTCAGGGTCACCCACAGCCTCACCCGGTCGTCGAGGGCCCGGAACAGCACCTGGGCGTACTCGGCGAACCAGGCGGCGCTGTCGGGATTGAGCCAGCCACCGCGATCCTGCAGGGCGGCGGGGAGGTCCCAATGGTAGAGGGTCAGCACGGGCTGGATGCCCTGCTCGAGCAGGGCGTCGACCAGGCGCAGATAGAAGTCGAGCCCCTTGGCATTGACCCTCCCCCGGCCCTCGGGGAGCACCCGGCCCCAGGCGACGCTGAAGCGATAGGCCCCCAGGCCCAGGCCCGCCATCAGGGCCACGTCCTCGGCATAGCGGCGGTAGTGATCACAGGCCAGATCACCCGTGTCTCCCCCCGCCACCCGCCCCGGGTTATGGGTGAAGCGGTGCCAGATGCTGGGGCCGGCGCCGTCCGCGAGCGGCGCGCCCTCGATCTGATAGGCTGAGGTCGCGGCGCCCCAGAGAAAGCCTGCTGGAAAGGCGGCGGATTCCTTCATGTGGATGCCACGATCAGTCAGCCCGCGGGCAAGGGTGGTATGGGTGCGTCCCCGGAGGTGCCGCCGTTGTAATCTTTGATCTCGGCCGAGCCGGCGAGGGCCGCGCTCGATCGGGGCGGACGCAGCTGCCAGGTGCCGTCATCCGCGATCTCGAGCAGCCGGTCGTAGAAGCGGTGGTCGTCTTTGGAGTCGCCCAGGGTCAGGTAGGTGATGTCCTGCTGGCGCAGCAGGCTCAGGAGCTCCCCGAGCGGACACTCGCTCAGGCCCCGGCTGGGGTGGTCGAGGAACACGAACCGTGGGGCGGCGAGCAACACCCGCGCGAAGCTCAGCCGCTGCTGCTCACCGAGCGACAGCGTATCACTCCAATTTTGCTCCGAGTCCAGGCCGCCGGCCCGGGCCAGGACGCCTCCCAGGTTCAGGGCCTCGAAGCTCGTCAGGATGCGCTCATCGGGGGTCCGCTCGCGATCGGCGCTGCGCAGCAGGACCTCGCGCAGGGTCCCGGGCGGCAGGTAGGGACGCTCGGGCAGGAAGAAGATCTCGTCGTGTCCCGGGTGCAGCACCCGGCCCTCCCCGTGAAACCAGAGGTCCGCGGTGGCCCGGAACAGGGCCTTCTCCGCCCCCTCGTTGGTGGAGCGCACCAGCAGGCAGACACCGGCAGGGATCGACAGGCTCAGGTCCTTGACCAGGGGGCGCCCGTCCCGGGGCGAGAACAGGGTCAGGTGCTCGAAGGCGACGCTTGCGCAGGCCTCGCTGAACTCCACCGTGGGGGCCTGGGGCGGCCGCTCCTGGGTGATGGCGTCGCGCAGGGCGTTGAGCCGCGCCACCACGGCCGTGTAAACGGAAATGGACTGAAACTGGGTGACGATCAGGGAGAAGGCCCCGAGCAGATGACCGAAGGCGACCGCCGACTGGGTGATGACCCCGAAGTCGGCCTTTCCCTGGATGAATAGGGGGGCGACGATCAGCGCCGGGATGATCTGAATGAGATAATTGTAGCCGGTGGTGAAGAATCCCAGGTTGCGGTTGACGCGGATGATGCGATCGAAGTTCGCGGTCAGTGACTCCAGGCGGTCGCGCAGCCGGGCCTTGAGCCGCCCTTCGCGGCGCAGCAGGGCGATGGACTCGGCGTTCTCGCGCACATGGATCAGGCGTGCCCGGAAGTTGGCCTCACGATCGAGCTGGTCATAGTTGAGCCGGACCAGCGGTCGTCCCAGGTAGACCGTGAGCAGGGACCCGAGGAGCGAATAGGCGACCGCGACCGCGAAGAGGAGCGGGCTGATGCTCCAGAGGACACCGGAGAAGGCCACGACCGTGATGCTGGCGTTGAGAAACATCAGGGTGAACGACAGGGTGGTCGCGGTCAGCGCACGAATGTCCTCGCTGATCCGCTGGTCCGGGTTCTGGAGCTCACCGCTGACGTGGAGCCTGTAGTAGGTCCGCTCGCTCAGGTACCGATCGACGGCCTGGGCGGTAAGCCACTTGCGCCACAAGAGACCGAGCTTCTCCTCGGCGTAGCGGTAGAGTACGGCCACGGCCGTGGAGAGCGCGAAGACGCCCAGATAGAGGAGGGCATAGCGCACGAAGCCGCCCATGTTCTGGTTCTCGATCGCCGTCATGAAATCCCGGTTCACGTAGCTGTTGATGACGTTGAGCCCGTTGATCGTGAACAGAAACAGGATCAGGACGACGAACAGGTAGCGGGCCCGGGGACCCACCTCGGAGCGGCCGAGTTCCCGCATCATCTGGACGAAACGGTTCCAGATCGCCGGGGTGATTGGGACCCGAAGGGCATTGAGAACGAACCAGACGCTGGGCATCGGGGAGGCTCGCGGACCGTTGGGGGGAAGGTTGGCCGGGGGCATGGGGCCTGCCGCGCGCTATACGTCGACCTCGGGTTTGGCGCAGTATAGCCGCGCGCCAAGCGCCCCTGTCTGTGACGGTTTGAGCGGGATTCTGACCACCGGCCGGGCGGACTCGCGCGACCCATCCTCGATCTTTGCCGCGGGGCCCCCATGCGCACTCAAACATTGGATGACTTCTCCGATCTTTCCGGGTGGTCGGCCATCGCCTCGGGTCAGGCGCGCCTGCAGATCCTGCCGGAGCCGGCGCCGGCGCCGAAGCCCGGGCTGGAGTGGGCGCCTGGCGGCTGCGTCATGCGCCTGGACTTCGACTTCCATGGCGGGGGCGGCTTCGTGGTGGCGCGCAAGCCGATCGCGCTGGTGCTCCCGGAGAGCTACGCCTTGCGCCTGAGGGTGCGCGCCGAGGGGCCGCCCAATGTCTTCGAGCTCAAGCTGGTGGACCCCGGGGGGGCCAACGTCTGGCGCTATCGCGACGAGGGCTTCGACTTCGGGTCCTCCTGGCGGGTACTGCGGATCCGCGGCAGCGAGATCGACTTCGGCTGGGGACCGGCCGGGGGCGGTGTCCCCCGGCAGGTGGGCGCCATCGAGCTGGTGGTGGCGGCCGGCCCGGGGGGCAAGGGCAGCCTGTGGATCGCTGACCTGCGACTGGAGGACCTCACCTCCGTGGAGCCGGCCCTTGCCATTGCCTCGGGGGCACTGCCGGGACACCCGGCGGAGTGCGCGCTGGATGGCCGGACGGACACCTGCTGGTGCCCGGACCGCGGCCCCGCCTGGCTGCGTATTGATCTGCGCGAGCAACGGGATTACGGCGGCCTCATCCTGCACTGGGATTCGCCGGCCGGGCGCGGATTTGAGGTCCTGGCGGCGGACGAGGGCGAGGAGTGGTGCAGCCTCTATTCGGCCCCCTGCTCGGGGGGCAGGGAGAGCTGGGTCTTCCTGCCCGGGGGCCGCTCTCGATACCTGAAGATCCAGGTCGAGGGGGAGGAGGGCGCGGCGCCCCCCGGTCTGGTCGCGGTGCAGGTGCAGCCCGAGGGGGTCGGGCGCTCCATCGACGGGTTTTTTCATCATCTGGCCGCCCTCGGAGCGCGCGGGCGCTATCCGCGGTGGCTGTACCGGGAGCAGAGCTACTGGACGCCGGTGGACGTCCCTGACGGTGCCGTCCCCGCGCTCTTCAACGAGGAGGGGATGGTGGAGATCGGCCGCGCCGGCTTCTCTGTGGAGCCCTTCCTGTGGGTCGATGGTCGCTGCCTCACCTGGGCGGATTGTGCGCCCCGTCAGGGGCTGCTGCGGCCCCCACTGCCGATCCCCGAGTCCATCTGGACCTATGGCGCCCTGAGCCTCAGGGTCACCGCCTTTGCGGCCGCCGGCGCGGGGGGCGGCGCGTCCGGGGCCCTGCTTTATCTGCGCTACCGCCTGGAGAACGGCGGCAGCGAGCGGGACCGGGTGACCCTGTTCGTCGCGGTTCGCCCCTTCCAGGTCTCCCCACCCTGGCAGGGCTACCGTGACATTGGCGGCGTGAGTCCGATTCGGGAGCTGGCCTATGAGGACGGCCTGGTCCGGGTCAACGGCGTCCCGGCCCTGGTCCCCCTTTCGCCGCCCGCCGGCTTCGGCGCCGCTCTCTTCGATCAGGGACCCATCAGCGATTATCTGGCGGCGGGCCGGCTCCCCGAGGCCACCGGGGTCAGCGACGCCTTCGGCTACGCCTCGGGTGCCCTGCGCTTCGACCTGGAACTCCCGCCTGGCGGGTCCGCTGACGTCTTCCTGTCCGCGCCTCCGGGGGAGGCGGGGCGGGATGCGGGCGTCTGGTTGGCGCGGAGCCTGCGCGGACCCCAGCAGCTCGACCTCGCCTTGGAGCAGTGGGCGCGTGTACTGGGCGGCGTGACATTCGACCTGCCGGCGCCGGCCCAGGACGGCGCGGACGCCTGCAAGGGGGCCCTCGCCCATATCCTGATCAACCGGGACGGCCCGGCCCTGCAGCCCGGTCCGCGCCGCTATACCCGGTCCTGGATCCGCGACGGGGCGGTGATGGCCGCGGCCCTGTTGCGACTGGGGCGTGGGCGGGAGGCGGGTGACTTCATCCGCTGGTATGCCCGGTTCCAGGGTGAGGATGGCAATGTCCCCTGCTGTGTCGACGCCCAGGGCCCGGACCTGCTGCCGGAGCACGACAGCCTGGGTCAGCTCATCTTCGCCGTGGCCGATTACTACCGTTTCACCGGTGACCGGGGGCTGGTGGAGGATCTGTGGCCGGCCCTGCGGGCTGCCGTGGGCTACCTGGAACGCCTGCGCGCCCGGCGGCTCACGGATTCCTGGCGCGACGCGGAGCGGCTCGCCTGCTTCGGCCTGCTGCCCGAGTCGGTGAGCCACGAGGGCTATCTGGCCCACCCGGTACACTCCTACTGGGACGATTTCTGGGCCCTGCGCGGCCTCAAGGATGCTGTGGAGCTGGCGCAGGTCCTTGGGGACAGCGCCGAGGGCGAGCGCCTGGCTGGGCTGCGGGACTCGTTCCGCGCCACGCTTCACGACTCCATCGCCCGCACCATGGAGACCCGCGGGATCGACTTCATCCCCGCCTCCGTCGAGTGGGCCGATCCGGACCCGACCGCCCTGGCCAATGCGCTGACCCTGATCGACGAGGCCCACCGGCTCCCGCCGGACGCCCTCAGGCGCAGCTTCGATCTCTTCATGGAGCGTTTCCGGGCCATGCACGGGGAGCATCCCGTGGCCTGGAACAACTATACCCCCTATGAGATCCGGATCGCCGGCGCCCTGGTCCGGCTGGGGCGGCGCACCGAGGCCCACGAGCTGCTGACGTTCTTCCTCGCCGAGCGGCGCCCCCCGGTGTGGAACCAGTGGCCCGAGATCGCGTGGCAGGACCCCCGCGCCCCCGGCCATCAGGGGGACCTGCCCCACGCCTGGATCGGCGCCGAATATTGCCTGGTCTTCCGCAACCTGTTCGCCTACGAGCGGGAGGCCGACCGCTCGCTGGTGGTGGGGGCCGGAATCCCGGCCCAGTGGCTGGACGTCGGACCGGTATCGGTACGGGACCTACCCACCTGGTACGGGCGTCTGGACCTGTGGATGGCCCGCACCGGTGGCGGGACGCTCGAGGTCCGGATCGGCGGCGACCTCCGGCTGCCGCCGGGCGGCATCCGGGTCGCACCACCGGTGCCGGTGTCCATCCTGGAGGTCTGGGTCAACGGCAGCCCCAGCGCGGACTTCACCGCCGCCGAGGTCCATGTCGGTGCCGTTCCCGCCACCGTCACGCTGTCCTGCTGAGAACAAGCGCCCCCCGTCGCCATGAAAGCCAGCGCCGCCGGCATGAAATCAAGCCCCGCCGCCCTTCACCGTCTGGCCAATGGACGCTACGAGATCCTGATCTCGGCGAGCGGGGCCGGCCGCTCATCCTGGAACGGTCTGGCGCTCAACCGTTGGCGCGACGACCCGATCGAGGACGACCTCGGCGGCCTGCTCTATCTGCGCGACCTGGAGAGCGGCGCCTTCTGGTCCGCGGGTCTGCAGCCCACCCGTGTCACCAGCCCTTCCTATCGGACCTGGCTGGATGGCGAGCGCTTCGTGCTGGAACGCGAGGATGCGGGGATCGCCGCGCGACTGGAGGTGAGCGTCGATCCCGTGCTCGACCTGGAGCGCCGGCGTCTGACCCTGACCAACCAGTCGCCGAGTCCGCGGTCCATCGAGCTCACCACCTATCTGGAGGTGGTCCTGTTCCCGGCCGAGGCCGATGGGGCCCATCCGGCCTTCGCCAAGCTGTTCGTCCAGACCGAGCGGGATCCGGTCAGCGGGGCCCTGCTGGCCCACCGCCGCCCGCGCGGGGCCAATGAGGCCTGGCCCTGGCTGGTGCACGCGCTGCGCCTGATCGGGGGCGGCGATGCCGTCGGCGGCGCGGGGCTGCAGTGGGAGACCGACCGCATGGCCTTCATCGGGCGTGGCCGCACCACCGCCAGCCCGCTGGCCCTGACCCGCCGGGCTCCCCTGTCGGGGACGGTGGGCAACGTGCTGGACCCGGTCCTGTCGTTGCGCACCCGCGTCCATCTGGCGCCGGGCGCTCACGCAGAACTGGTCGTCTTGACCGGCGCCGCGGCGGAGCGCGGAGCCGCGCTGGACCTGATTCAGAACGACGGGGCAGCCGGCCAATGGCCGCTGGTCGGGACCCGCACCGGGAACCCGATCCCAGAGCCATCGGCTGACGAGTCCCGGGCGGACCCGGCGGGACTGCGCCTCTTCAACGGCCACGGCGGCTTCTCGGCGGATGGGCGCGAATACGTGATGCTGCTGCCCTGGAGAGACGGCGCGCCGCGCCGCCCGCCGTTGCCCTGGATCAACTGCATCGCCAACCCCGGCTTCGGTCTCCTGGTCAGCGAGTCGGGGGCGGGATACACCTGGGCGCGCAACAGCCAGGCCAATCGGCTCACCCCCTGGTCCAACGACCCGGTGAGCGACCCCCATGGGGAGGCGCTGTATCTGCGCGACGAGCACAGCGGCGAGGCCTGGTCGCCTCTGCCGGGTCCGCGGCCGGCACCGGTCGACTATGAGGCGTGCCACGGGTTGGGTTACTCGCGCTTTCGCTGTGACTATCGGGGGCTGACCCAGGAAATGACCCTGTTCGTCCCCCCCGGGACCCGCTGCGCATCCTGCGCCTGACCCTGACCAATGCCGGCCCCGGTCCCCGCTCCCTGTCGATCTTCAGTTATCAGCGGCTGGTGATGGCCAGCCAACCGGTGACTCCAAGCCCTATTCTGACCGCATGGGACGCCGACCTGGGTCTGCTGCGCGCCACCAATCCCCTGGCGGGTGACTTCGCCGGCGGCATCGTCTTCGCCTCTGTCCGGGTCTGGGGCGCCGAGATCCAGGAGAGCAGCCACACCACCGACCGCCGGGCCTTCATTGGCCTGCACCGCGACGCCTCCACACCTGCCGCCCTGGACCCCGGGGCCCGCCTCGACGGTCGCTGCGGTCCGGGTCTGGACCCCTGCCTCGCCCAGCAGCTGCGCATCGACCTGGAACCGGGCCAGACCGCCGTCTGCGCCTTCCTACTGGGAGAGGCGGCGGACGAGGAGGCCTTGGCGGCATTGGCAAAGCGCTACCGCGGGCCCAAGGCCATCGAGGCCGCCCTGGAGGGCGCCCGCGGCTTCTGGTCGGATCTGACGGCGCGCATCCAGGTGGAGACCCCGCGACCCGAGATCGATCTGATGCTCAACGGCTGGCTCCTGTACCAGAACTTGGGTTGCCGGATCTGGGCGCGCTCGGCCTTCTACCAGTCCGGCGGGGCCTTCGGCTACCGCGACCAGCTCCAGGACGCCGCGGCCCTGGCGGCGATCCGCCCGGACCTGACCCGGGAGCAGATCCTGCTCCACGCGGGTCAGCAGTTCGTCGAGGGCGACGTGCTGCACTGGTGGCACCCGGCGCCCATGGGGCGCGGTCTGCGCACCCGTTTCTCGGATGATCTGCTGTGGCTACCAGCCATCACCGCCCACTACATCCAGGTGACCGGGGACCAGGCCATCCTCCACGAGAGGGCCCCGTTCCTGACCGCCGAGCCCCTGGCGCCGGGCGAGGACGAGGCCTACCTGAGACCCGTGGCGAGCGGCGAGGTCGCCGATCTCTACGAGCACTGCTGCCGCGCGCTCGATCGCTCATTGACCCGGGGCGCCCACGGCCTCCCGCTGATGGGCACCGGCGACTGGAACGACGGCATGAACCGGGTGGGGCGGGAGGGTCGCGGCGAGAGCGTCTGGCTCGGCTTCTTCCTCTACCGCATCCTGGGCGATTTTCAGCCCTTCTGCGAGGCCCGATCCGACCGTGGCCGCGCTGCCCGGTTTCGGGACTACCGGACATCGCTGGCGACCGCGCTGCAGGCGGGCGGCTGGGACGGGGCCTGGTACCGGCGCGCCTACTACGACGATGGCACCCCGCTCGGGTCCGCGCAGGATGCGGAGTGCCGCATCGATGCACTGGCCCAGTCCTGGGCTGTGATCTCTGGCGCGGCGCCGCCACCGCGAGCCGAGCAGGCGATGGATGCCCTTGAGGCGCACCTGATCGACGAGTCTCAGGGTCTTATCCGTTTGCTCACACCGCCTTTCGCCGAGACCCCCAAGGACCCGGGCTACATCAAGGGCTATCTGCCGGGGGTGCGGGAGAACGGGGGCCAGTACACCCATGCCGCCTGCTGGAGCGTGATCGCCATGGCCGGGCTCGGGCGGCGCGAGCGCGCGGCAGCCCTGCTCGCCATGCTGAGTCCGGTGAGCCACACCGCCACCGCGGAGGGGGTCGCCCGCTACCGGCTCGAACCCTACGCGGTGGCGGCGGACGTCTACGGGGCAGCGCCGCACATGGGCCGCGGGGGCTGGAGCTGGTACACGGGCTCCGCGGGCTGGTGGTATCGGGCGGCCCTGGAGTCGGTGCTCGGCATCCAGGTGCGGCGCGGACGCACCCTGGTGATCAGACCCTGCATCCCCACCGACTGGCCCGGCTTTCGCGTCAGCTACCAGCTGCCCGATGGCGAGACCCGCTGCGAGATCCGGGTCGAAAATGGGGCCGGCGGTGGCGGCGTGACCGCCTGCTCGCTGGACGGGGTCGGCCTGCCAGTGACGGACGGGACCGCTCGGGTCACCCTGCCTCCGGGTTCCGCGACCCATCGGGTTCGGGTCAGGCTCGGTTAGTCTCGCCCGGCCCTCCGCTCCCAAGGATCCATCATCCCAAGAAAAACGAGGCTCGAATGTCACTGACCCCTGTTGCCCCCCGGACGCTGCTCGCCGCCCTGACCCTGGCCCTCTGGCAGGCCCAGCCAATGGCCGGCGGCCCCGATCAGATCCGGCCCCTGAGCACGGCCGTCATCAAGGCCACCACCGGCCTGTGCCGGCGCGGGGAGACCTGCCACAAGGACAGGGCCGGCGTCTGGGTCCCCAAGACCGGGGTTGCGATCCTCGCCGTATCCGCCGCCGAGCAGGCGGACATTGACCTCTACACGGACCTGGAGGTCAGCACCAGGCCCGAGATGTACCAGTGCTCCGGCAGCGATGCGCCGGGCTGCATCTTCCGGGCGAAATATGCCGGGCCCGGGCTCTTCGATTACGGCTCCACGTCGGGCAGCACCTACCTGGGCTCCAACATCACCAACACCAGCATCAGCTTCCCCGCTGGTTACGGCATCCTGGTGCCCGCCGGGGTACCCATCTATGTCCACCTGGACGTGCGCAACGGCAGCCTCATCGACCTCAAGGTGGATCAGGACGCCTGGCTCTACTATGTCCCGATCGACGAGTAGCAGGCCGTCGCGCGGCGGCCAGAAGCTCGGACAGGCCCCGTCGGCCGGCATCTCAGGCGGACCCTCGGCGCCGGTGCCACCCCGGGTCGAGTCGGGATCTCGCAAGGCTTGAGCTCAGGCCTTGTTCGCGGCCGCACCCCGGCATCCAGGCCGGTAGAGGGCCACGGCGTTGTCGTAGAGCACCCGGCGCAGGCCGAGCGCGTCGTCGATGGCCGCCGCGATCAGATCCAGGTCGGCCCTGGCGAAGGGGCTGGGCGCCCGTGTGGAGGGCAGATCGGTGCCGAACAAGAGCGCGTCTGGGTTCTCACGATGGATCGCCGCGAGTGCCTCCAACGGGCTGAAGTCCAGGCGCCCGAACCCGCAGGCCTTGACCCGCGCGCCCCGGGCCGCGAGGGCGAGCACATGGGGAAGGCCGGCGCGGGTAAGTCCAAGATGGTCGATCACCAGGCGGGGCAGGGTGCGGAGCAACGGCATCAGATCCGGCAGGTCGGCCGCATCCAGGTAGAGCTCGACATGCCAGCCCGCCAGGGCGTGAACGCGGATGGCCAGTCGCTTCATGTCCGCGAGGTCCGGATGAACCTCCCGTCGCAGGTTCAAGCGCACCGCGCGGACACCGCCGCCGTCCAGGCGCAGCACCTCTGCGTCTGACACCATGGCCGGGAGCTGCGCAACGCCGACGAACCCCGGGCCCAGGTCGGTCAGGGCGGCCTCGAGCCATGCCTGGTCCAGTCCCTGGAAGGAGCCGGCCACCACGGCCCCACCGGTGATTCCCAGTCCCTCGGTCGCGCGGCGGTAGGCGGCAACATCGAAGGGGTCGGGGATGAATCCCTGGCTCGGAGTGAGTGGAAATCGGGGGTCGATGACGTGCAGGTGGGCGTCGAACAGGGGTGACCCCAGCCCATCTCTTTTCCCTGCGCTCAATTAAGATCCCCGGCGGACGGGAGCCGGCCGGGTCCGCCGCTGCTCGATCTCAGCGGCGCCGCGGAATGAAGATCTCGACCACCCCATCGCCCCACTGCACCTGCATCGCCGGGACATCGGCATCCGCGGCCAAGGAGACCCACTGGGTCGACCAACCGGTCTGCTGCATCTGCAAATCGCCGCCTGCGCCGGCGCCTGTCATGGAGCGGCTCTGGATCTTAAGGACGCCGCCTTCGACATTGAGATCGATGGCCGGTGTCGCGCCTCGTCCCGTGCGCACACGGATCAGATAGCCGGCGGGAGACTGCCTCTGCTCCACGTAAAGGCCGCTGGTTGGCATGATCGTAGACCAGGCGGACCAGGGTCCGAACGGCATGGCGTGATAGTTCCAGAACTGGACGACGCCCTGACCAGTGGGGGTAGCCGGATAACCAAGGGGCCAGGGCTGCCCCCGCGCCATGTCGGCGACACCCGGGCCCGTGTGGTTGAGCCAAGCCCCCGGCGCGGGCGGGCGAGGGGCGTTTGCGGGATAACCCGGCCACCAGGCGGCGGGAGAAGCAGCCTGCAGCCCCAGGGCCAAGCCGAGTCCCAGACCGAGAAACGTCCTGGTTTGCTTTCTGTCCATGGTCTTCATCACCCGTTCGACGACTTGAGCTTTCACCATAGACCCATTCGCCTGCCTTGGCTGCCCCTGGAGGCCGGTGTTTGGGCGGGACTTGGGGTTAGATGGAATCGGGGGCCATCCTTCCGCCGAGTCACAGGCCAGAATCGCCGACTGCCAGAAAACGTCGTCCCGTCAGTTAGTTTGCTACTTCCCGCCGCACAGGGGTGCGACGAAGTTTTCGCTGTAAGGCTGGAAGCCATCGGCGAACCCAAACACCGTCACCGTGCCGTTCCCGTCGGCCGGCACCGTGAGGTCGTAGCGTCCCTGGCTGTCGCCGCAGGAGAACATATGCTGACCGTTTGCCAGAACCATGGCGCACAAGGGGTCTCCGCCGAAGGACTCGATCACTCCGTAGATGCGGACCCAATTGTTGGTGGAACATTCGACGCCGCGGGTCATGCTGATGAACGGGCTGCTTGGGTTGGCGGTCTCGGTCCGGACCGTCAGCGGAAGCCCTGCCGGGAGCTCGGTGACGCGGAAGGGGGAGAAGCCGTCCGCAAACGCAAACAGGGTCACCCGACCGTTTTCATCCAGCGGCACATTGAGGTTGTACGCGCCGGCGCCGGCGCAGGAGAACATGTATTGGCCGTTCGCCAGCACCATGGCGCAGATCGGTGTGCCGTCGGCGAGACGGACGTTTCCTTGGATCGGCACCCAGGTCGCTAACTGGTATGCGGTCAGCTCCGAGTTCCAGTCATCGGCGCTGCCATCGCCCCAGCCCCGAACAAACCCGATGCCCTTCGCATACGAGCTGTCGCCCCCGCCCTCGTCGGCCCAGCCCGCTCTTATGCGCAGAACGTCCAAGAAGGTCCCAGCGGGAACCGTGACCGGCTCATTGGCGACGACGGTCCAGACGAAGGTCCGGATCCTTGGAACGCCAGCGGGCTCGGTCACCATGGTTTGCACGCTGAAGGTCTCGCCGACGGCCATGTAGCGCGGAATGCAGATCGGCGGATCGAAGACCGTGTCGCCGTCGGGGGTGCGCTCGCCGAAATAGCACAGGTGCTGGGCGTCGGCGTTTAGAAACTCGATGCTGTAGGGTGCTGGAGGCACCCGAATCGAACCACTTGATCTGCAGCGCCGTCACCCCGTGAAAGTCGACGTAGCCACCAACCTCTGCGCGTTCCTCGATGTAGGTGGTGTCAACGCTCTGCTTGCTGCGGTAGGTCAGGCTGTTCCCAATGTTGAGCCCGAAATAGTCAACCATGTCTTCTGTCGCGGAGACAGCCAGCGCGGGCACGGTGCCGGCGAGCAGGGTCGTTGCCCAGAGGGTGACGGAGAGGGACAGTGCGATTGAGCTTGAACGCGCCGATTGGCGGGATGGCCCCGGCCGGTTGGGCCTGTGGTTGGAGTGGTATACGAGACCCGTCATGGCATATCTCCTTGTTTTATGCAGCTTGCCCACCGCGTGCCGGGGGTGTTGGAAGAATCGCTGCTGACCGCCGGGGTTGAAGAACCAAAAATAGGCTACGCCGGTTTCGGTGTGACGGTGATCCCAAACCCGGGTTTGGCGCCTGATCCAGGTCAAGTTAACTCCTTATTGGCGCGGTTTTTTCACCTGACGCGCCGTGCACTCGCGGGCATGGCCGCGCCAACCTCGTGTGGTGCGACTCAATCACCCTCATCTCCCGGATTGCGCCAGAGGCCATGGCTCGAATAGGTGGCGGAGAGCCACCAGGCGCTCCTGGCGGTGGCGCAGCGGCGGTTTCGGGCTCCGCACCCCGACTCCACCGGTCTCACGACGTCCCCCTCCCTGTCGCGCCTGGCCAGGCAACCCGCGTGCTCCGGTACCGCGGCGACCACCCGACCGGCCCGGTTCAGGTCATGGTGCCTGGCGACGATGAGACAGACCTCGCCCCCGTTGGCCGCCGCCTGGAGGTCGATCAGCTCGATCTCCCGGTGCCAGCCGAAGGCGCTACCGTGATCCTCCAGCCAGTCGTGGAGCCCGTTGATGGGGAGCCCCCGGACGTTCTGTCCCAGGGCCGCATCGACCCGCTCTCCCCGGGCGATCCGAGCCAGCCCATCCGCGGTCCACCATACCCGCGGCAGAAACACACCGGCCAGTTCGCAGTAGTCGCACACATAGGTCTCCGCGAAGGTCGAGCGCCCCTTTGCCCGGTAGCGCCCATGTTCGGGATTCTCGCAATCGAGCCAGGCGATGACCTTGAGCAGCTGCCGCACGCGCGTCTCGATGGTCGAGCCGGTGACTCTGGGACCCCCGGTCTCAGTCAGCGGATACAGACGGCCTCCGCCCCGGGCGCGGGTGATCGTCTGGTTGCCGGCGCTCAGGCGGGCCGGCGGTATCGGGACCCGGCCGATCTGGCCGGTCCTGATCGCGAAGGCCGCCGCCTCCGGAGGCAGGCGCGCCAGCCACCTGGCCGCGACGAAACCCTCGCGCAGCACCTGATTCAGCATCACCCGGACCATCACCCAGCCACTGATCTCCGCCTCGCCCAACTCCTCGACCGGCGTGTCGTGGGCCAACACGGCGATGCGCGTGGACGGGCGCACCCTGGGGCTGCTGCGCAGGTTGAGCGAGGCCGCGGTCACCCGGTGGGTCGCTGCAAAGGGTGCCCCGGCGCCGGGGGCCAGGGCATCAGCCCGCACCAGTGGCGCCAGGTATCGCGCGGCGACGAAGCCGACCCGGGGTCTGCCGCCGCGAAGGACCCGGACCCTTGCCCATCCGGTCTTACCGGTCTTGCCGAGCTGCTGCACCACGGTGCCCCGGGTGAGTGTGCCCATTCGATTCCTCACACCCGTGTTGGGCGTCCTGCGTAGCCTCAATGCCCTTGGGACCACCCGATGGGTCGGGTCGAAGGGGGCATCGGCATCGGGACCGGATGACGGCGGGCGGGCGGGTACGGGGGCAGGGACGGATGCGGGTGCGGGCGGCGGCGCGGTCGGTTGCTCACCCATGCCGGCAGCTAGCCGGCTCAGGGCCCGCTTGGCCTTCACGAGCAGATTTCGCCGGTCGTCGTATCCGTTCAGACCCCCGTTGATCCGCCTGGTGATGAGCTTGAGGTTATCGGTATCGGCCAGGGCATTGAGGCCGTTGCTGTCCCAATAGAAGACGGCGGAGCAGGCGGCGAAGGCCGATGCCACCCGGTCCGGATCGGCCACGCAGTCGGTGCTGATCCACTGGGAGAAGGTGCGGTAGTTGTTCTTTCCGGTCAGCTGGACCAGCCCCCGCCCCCGGTAGCGGAAGCCGTCTCCGCTCGACTCGGGCCCGTTGCCCATGCGGTTGGCATAGACCCGATTGGCGATGCGCTCGGGCTGGCGCGCGTAGCCGCTCGCCATCTCCCGGGTGCTGAAGTACTTGCCAAAGACGCGCAGCAGGGCCTCCGCCGAGTAGTTGAGGTTCTCGGAGACCGCCTTGAGCAACATCGACTCGTGAGCGACCTGGGCGAGGAAATGAGAGATCCGCAGGGGCGTGTCGATCTCGTGCTGGCCCATGGACTCATTGAGCCTGTCGAGGTGCCTGTCCGCATTGGCCGGGCTGACGCCGAGCTCCGTCAGGACCTGCTTGGTGATCCGCATGGCGGCCCTCCCCACGATCATTCGACCATTTCGATGCAAGGCCCGAAGCACGCCGCGACACGCTGCTCGACCTATCACCAAAGAAAAGACTACCTCGGGAGACTTACAAGTCGACCGGAAGGACTCCGCGCGCCGGGCCCCGCCGCTTCGCGGTTCCTGACAAGGGCTGCGTGACGCGGCGTCGTGCGCAGTCCGATCACCCTCGATGGACTCAACGCGGCGCTGCTCCTGCATTCGCCCGGCGAGATGAAGGCCGGTAACTGGAAGGTCGCGCTGTACGTCGACGACAGGGCCGAGGAGGCACAGAGCCAGGCCCTGATGGGCATCTTCTCCGGACAGGCGGGCGGACATCTGGCCAGTCTGGGTCCGCTGATCGGGGAAGTCCTCGGGGCGCGGCCGGCGACCCTGTCCTTCGACTCGGGGGACCGGCAGTTTCGGCTAGCCGTCGATCGGGTTGGAGCGATCGAGATCGAGGCGATCACCGGCCAAGGAGAGCTGGCGTAGCGGGGCGAGAAGGGCCCGACGCCCGGCACTCCGAAAGCGGCTTCCTGCTCTAATGCCTCCTGATAGAGCGACTGGGCGTCGAAGCGCTCGATGTCATCGCCCGGCGCTCCGCCGGGGCCCTTGGCGCCGAGTCCGGCCTCCGCCTGGAGCGCGCTATAGGCCTCCACGACCTCGAGGGGCAGCTCGTCCGGGGTGAGGTCGTCGCGGGCGGCGGTGAACAGGGTGCGCAGGGCCGCCCGGGCGCGATCCGTGTCTGCCAGCTTCGCCGCCGCGTCCGCGATCCAGTCCTCGATGGGGTCCGGTTCGCCGGGTGCGAACGAGGCCGCGCGGGCGCTGGGATCCTCGTCGCCCCAGGGGAGGCTTGGCCAGTGCAGGCCGATCAGCAGGGGAGGAAGCCCGGGCGGACGGCGCGCCGGCGCTCGAAATTGGCGTGGCACGACAACATGGCTCCGATCCAGGCGTCGTATTGGAGCTTGGCCGCTGGCACGTCGCCCTTCCAACCGTGGCTCATCAGGAAGACGTCGGTGATCGGCCGGTTGGCAAGCTCCTGGGCGACCTGATCGCTCAGCCTGCCGTCTTCCCCCTCCCGACGCTCCAGGCCCTGCTTGTCGAAGTTGATGAGGTAATAGCGCGTGTCAGTGGCGGGGACGGTCTCGATGGTCATGGGGCCAGATTCTCCGGATTGGCGTAAGGCGGGTGGTCGATAACGGGTGCCGCGCCCGATGGTTGGCTATTTGGAGCGAGTCGACCTCATCGAGCCGGTACCGCCAGCGGGCACGGCCAGCGGCGGGGCGGCGGGCCCTGGATCGGCGGCGGGGGCGGGCGGCTGTGACGGGGTTAACGAGGTGGAGGCTCGGTCATCATCTGGTCATGTTGTTTCAACCACTTCGTCAAGTTTTTATCCTAAGATACCAGACATGGAGACAAACACTAGCGAGGAGGCGCGATGATCACAGAACGCCGATACAGCGCCCGGCACCCCATTACCCTGATGGTGCAGATCCTTTACGGCAAGCGTCGCTTCTATGGGGCGCGGGCGGGCAATCTGTCGAGCCAGGGCATGTTGCTGACGCTGCACAATCTCACGCTGCCCATCGGCACCATGGTGGAGCTGGAGCTGGCCTGTCTCGGGCGCGAATGGCTCATCGAGGCGGTGGTGGCGCATCGCAGCGGGTCCACCGTGGGCCTGATGTTCAGGGAGCCGCAGCCGGCCCTCTATCAAGGCCTGTTGCAGGGACCTCTGTGCGGTGATCCCGCCCTCGCCGATCCGACGCCGCGTCCACAGACGCCTTTGGAGCGCCCGCAGCTGGCGCGCCACTGATCGCTCCATTCCGTTGCCACAGCGCAGACCGGCGCTGCGCCTGCAGGCGCAGCGCCCGCTCTTGGCCTATTGGTAGACCACGTTCGGCAGCCAGGTGGCGAGGGACGGCCACAGCGCCAGGGTCCCGAGCATCAGGAGCTGGATGAGGATGAAGGGCACGACGCCGCGGTAGATCTGGCTGGTCTTGAGTGTCGCCGGGGCCACACCGCGCAGATAGAAGAGCGAGAAGCCGAAGGGGGGCGTCAGGAAGGAGGTCTGCAGATTGACGGCGATCATGACCCCGAGCCACACCGGGTCGAGCCCCATCGCCAGCAGCACCGGTCCGACGATGGGCACCACCACGAAGGTGATCTCGATGAAGTCGAGGATGAACCCGAGCAGGAACATCACCAGCATCACCAGGCTCACGGCGCCGACCACGCCACCGGGCAGAGAGGTGAGGAAGTCGCTGACGATGGTGTCGCCCTCGAAGCCGCGAAACACCAGCGAGAAGATGGCCGCGCCGACGAAGATGAGGAACACCATGCTGGTGACCTGCGCCGTCTGACGCACCACGGCGCTCAGGTTGGCGAGGCCGAGCTGACGGTGGAAGGCGGCGAGGAGCAGGGCGCCCACGGCGCCCACCGATGCGGCCTCGGTGGGGGTGGCGAAGCCGCCCAGGATGGAGCCCAGGACCGCCACGATCAGGAGCAGGGGCGGCATCAGCACCATCGCCACGCGCCCGAGCAGGACCCCGGCGCCGATGGAGCGCTCGGCCGCCGGAATGGCCGGCATGGCCGCCGGCCTGAACAGGGCGATCCCGACCAGATAGAGGATATAGAGTCCCACCAGCATCAGCCCCGGGATCAGAGCGCCGACGAACAGGTCGCCCACCGAGACCGTCTCGGGAGAGAACAGGCCCATGTCCAGTTGGGCCTGCTGATAGGCCGATGAGAGCACGTCCCCCAGCAGCACCAGCACGATGGAGGGCGGGATGATCTGCCCCAGGGTGCCCGAGGCGCAGATGGTGCCGGCGGCTAGGCTGGGGTCGTAGCCCCGGCGCAGCATCGTTGGCAGCGACAGCAGCCCCATGGTGACCACCGTGGCCCCGACGATGCCGGTACTCGCCGCGAGCAGCATGCCGACCAGGGTGACCGAGATCCCCAGCCCGCCGCGCAGCGGACCGAACAACAGGGCCATGGTGTCGAGCAGGCTCTCGGCGACCCGGGAGCGTTCGAGCATCACCCCCATGAAGACGAACAGCGGCACCGCGATCAGGGTGTCGTTGGTCATGACCCCGTAGAGTCGGTTCGGCAGCGCCTCCAGGAATGCAGGGTCGAAGAGCCCGAAGGCCTCCCCCATGAAGGCGAAGGCCAGTGCAGTGCCGCCCAGGGTCAGGGCCACCGGGTAGCCGAGCAACAGGGTCGATCCGACCCCGATGAACAGGAGCAGGGGCATCAGCTCATGCATCGCCGGCGTCCGGTCTCCCTCCCGCGATGCCGGTTCCGCCGGTCGAGACCGGCAGGGCGCCCTCGACGCCGGCCAGGAAGAGGCTGTTGCGCAAGATCCATGACAACCCCTGAAGCAGGAGCAGAGCTGGCATGAGCAGGATCAGGGACTTGAGCAGATAGACGCCCGGCAGGCCGCCGGCCTCGCGGGATCCCTCCTGGACGGCCCAGGATTCCCACACGTAGGCCCAGCCCAGCCACAGGATCAGCAGGCACACGGGCACCAGAAGGAGCAGGGTACCGAGCAGGTCGATCCAGGCGCGGGCGCGAGGGCCCATCCCCTGGTAGAAGATGTCGACCCGCACGTGGGCGTTCTGCCCGAGGGTGTAGGAGATGGCGAGCATGAAGAGGCCCGCGTGCATGAAGGTGACGGACTCCTGCAGGGCAATGGAACCCTGGTCGAAGGCGTAGCGCATCACCACCACCAGAAAGGTGACCAGGACCATCGCCAGGGACAGCCAGGAGACCATCTCGCCGATCCGGCGAATGCCCGCATCCAGGGCGTCGGCGATGCGCAGCAGCCCGGGCGGCACCCGATCGCGGTGGGGGTCAGAGGTCATTGGGCGTAACCGAATCGCGGGGACGCCCGCGCCGGGCGTCGTGAGGTCGAGTGCGGCTTGCGGAGGCTCAGTCCCAGCTGAACAGCACCCATTGGGGGATGGAGATGTCGCGGGCGTCGCTGTTGCGGATGTCCATGACGCCGTCACCGTTGGTGTCGATCAGGAAGTAGGGCGGCCCGAACTGGGGTTGGATCCGGATCATGTAGAGCTGACCGTTTACCCGGTACTCGTAGATCATTTGCTGACCCTCGGTCCGGATGGTGATGTCGGGCTCCACCGACTCGCCGGTGACCGGCGATGGCACCACCTGCGGCGCCTGCAGGAATCCGCCGGCGTCTGCGTCCGCGCCGGGGGGCGGCGGTGGCTCCCGTTCGGCGGCGAAGGCGCCAGGGCCCATGGCATACAGCGCCAGGAGACAAATGAGTCGGGCGTTCATGGGTCTGGAGGGCTCCCCGAGGGCTAAAGACGCTGCATGGTAGTACGAACCGCAGCGGAATGCTCCCCCGGCCCCGATCCTGTAGCAGCCGCCGAAAGCACTCGCGTCGAGCGGCGGCGCCGTCGCGGTGATCCCCCCGCTCGGGCATAATCGCGCCCCCGGTCAAGACGGCGGCGCACACCATGCAGGGACTCAACCCCGGACAGCTCGAGGCGGTACGCTTTATCGGCGGTCCACTGCTCGTGCTGGCAGGGGCCGGCTCCGGCAAGACCCGGGTCATCACCCGCAAGATCGCCTATCTGATCCGTGAGTGCGGGCTCGCCCCGCGTCACATCTGTGCCGTCACCTTCACCAACAAGGCGGCACGGGAGATGCGCGAGCGGGTGGGGCGGGAGCTCAAGGGGCGCGACGGGCGCGGCCTGACCATCTCCACCTTCCATACCCTGGGACTCAACATCCTGCGCCGTGATCCCGCCCGCGCCGGACTGCGCAGCGGCTTCTCCCTGCTCGACGCCCAGGACAGCGAGTCCTTGATCAAGGAGCACCTGCGCGGCGCCGAGGCGGGGCTGGGTGGCGATGCCGTCAATGCGGCAGCGGTCCAGCACCGCATCTCGCGCTGGAAGAACGATCTGATCGATCCCGATCAGGCCCTGGCCGCGGCCGAGGACCCATTCGAGCAGCGGATGGCGGGGCTCTATTCGGGCTACCAGCAGAGCCTGCGTGCCTACAACGCTGTGGATTTCGACGACCTGATCCTGACGCCGGTGCGCGTGCTTGCTGCCGAACCGGATCTGCTCGAGCAGTGGCAGGGGCGCATCCGCTATCTGCTGGTCGATGAGTACCAGGATACCAATGGGGCGCAATACGAGCTGGTCAGACATCTGGCGGGACCCCGCGGGGCCTTCACGGTGGTGGGGGACGATGACCAGTCCATCTACGCCTGGCGGGGTGCCCGCCCTGAGAACCTGGCCCGGCTCAAGCAGGACTATCCCAACCTTCGGGTCATCGTGCTGGAGCAGAACTACCGCTCCAGCGCCCGCATCCTGGGCCTGGCCAATCACCTTATCGCCAACAACCCCCACGAGTTCCAGAAGCGCCTGTGGAGCGAGCTGGGTCCGGGCGATGCCCCACGCGTGCTCGAGTGTCGGGACGAGGCCCACGAGGCCGAGCGGGTCGTCTCGGAGATCCTTCACCATCGGTTCACCCAGGCGACCCCCTTCGGCCACGTGGCCATCCTCTATCGGGGCAATCACCAGGCACGCCCATTCGAGAAGGCCCTGCGCGTCCATAACATCCCCTATTTCCTGAGCGGCGGGACCTCGTTCTTCGCGCGCGCCGAGGTCAAGGACCTCATGGCCTACCTGCGGCTATTGGCGAACCCCGAGGACGACGCGGCCTTTCTGCGGGTGGTCAACGCGCCGCGCCGGGAGATCGGGCCCACCACCCTGGAGCGTCTGGCCGAGTACGCCCGCGGGCGTCAGATCCCCCTGCTGTCGGCCTGTGGCGAGCTGGGTCTGTCCCAGCATCTGGGGGAGCGCCAACGCGAGCGCCTGGGGGAGTTCGCGGCCCTGGTCGCCGCCTTCACGCGGCGTGCGTCCGCGGACCCCGTGGCCGCCGTGCGGTCCTTGGTGGATGCCCTCGATCTGCCCGGCTGGTTACGGGAAGGCGCGTCCACCCAGGCGGTGGCGGAGCGCCGCATGGAGAACGTCAACGAGCTGATCGAGTGGCTCGGGGCGCTCAACAAAGGAGAGCTGCAGGAAAAGACCCTGAGCGAGATGGTGAGCCACCTGACCCTGATGGACGTGCTGGAGCGTCAGGACGAGGAGTCGGGCGGCGACCGGGTTCATTTGATGACCCTGCACGCCGCCAAGGGACTGGAGTTTCCCCACGTCTTCCTGGCGGGCATGGAGGAGGAGCTCCTGCCTCACCGCGCCAGTATCGAAGACGACGCCATCGAGGAGGAGCGCCGGCTTGCCTATGTGGGCATTACCCGCGCCCAGCGCTCACTCACCTTCTCGCTCGCGCGGCGGCGCAAGCGTTTTGGCGAGCTGGTGCTGACCGAGCCCAGCCGCTTCCTGGGCGAGCTGCCCGCGGAGGCCCTGGAGTGGGACCGCCAGCGCACGATCGACCCCCAGGCCGCGAAGGCCCGGGGCGTCTCCCACCTGGCGGGCCTGAAGGCGATGTTGACGGGCGACTGATGCCCGCCCGGCTTGCGTCCACTCGCCTTGCGCTGGGAGCGCGGCGGCGGCTTGCGAACTGGCGGGTCCGACGACGGTGGCCTACTGGAGTTGTGGCTGTCTTTGGCCAGGCGCGCCTCCAGCTCCGCAACCCGCTGGCGCAGCTGCTCGATCAGCTTTGCCTGCTCGGCAGTCAGTGCGTGCAGCTCCTGCTCTCCAACGGTTGAGTCGCTTGTAGAGCGTTCCTCAATCATGGCCAAGGGTTACGCTCCAATCTCGCTGTCTTGCAAGGGGTCCTGAATAGTTACGCCAACTGAAGACGCGTCCGGCTGAGGGGCGCGTTAGCTCCAACGGAGCTCGATTGTCGGGCCTGCGCTAATCTTGCCTCACGATATCGACCGAGATCTCCACCGCCGGGATCGTTCCTCTGTTCTCAAGCCAGTGCATGGTGTTCCTATCCTCGGGCCACCCCACTCCCGGCCCATAGTCCGTCGCGACTCCATTTCGATGGTCAGTGATCGTTCCTTGCAGTACGTACACGGTGCCGGGTCTGTCTTTGTGGTCGTGAACAGGGCCGAAGACGCCTCCAGGCTCCATGGTCACCATACGCATGCGAAGCTGGCGCCCGGTCATGCCCTCGATCTCTGGGCCCAGGTCAACCGTTGCAAGAAGCTCTACCGTGACACCTTTTGTCTCAGGCGCCGCCTGTTCGTTACTCATCGCGGTCTCCTCTCTGTTCTTACAGGACCTAACGCGTATGGGACCCGACTTCCCTCAACGACGTCGACTCCGGGGATCTATGTCGCGCCTTGACAGGGATTCCTGATGACCGGTCCATTTGCTGGTGGCGCCTTCAATCGACCGGAGATCCGTTTTCCGACGAGGGTGCTCGGCCAATGGTATGTCCGGTACATGAACCTCCTCGAATCGGGATTAGGCAGACAGTGCATCGGCGAGAGCTCGCAGCAGTTGCGCTCCATCACCGCGCCACGCACTGCCGTGCATACAGGCGAGCGTAGTTGGTGCCGTGGCGGCCAGCCGCTCGAGCATCCCATGCGCATTCTTCGTGTGTGAAAAGTAATCCATTGTCTGCCGGAAGGCTTCACTGGGCCCAAGAATGTCCGATTCGGTGAGGGGTGGAAGATCACGACCTCCCTGCGTAAAGAGATCGCCACAAAGTAATGTACGTGTGGTTTCCTCGGTCAGAAAGCCGCACTCCCAGGCGTGCGGCAGATGGGGGGTATCGAACCATCGAACACGGTGTGTGCCCAGAGAACGTGCCTCCCCGTCGGCCAGGGCGTGAGGGCTTCGATCGGCAAGATCCTCGATGGAGACCATAGCGGCGACTCTCCCGCACAGCGGGATCGAGTGCGGGGCGACGGCAAGCCATTCGTTGAGTGATCCGCACTCGTCCGCCTCCACATGAGAAAATGCAACGTAACGTAGCCGTTCGACCGGGAGCACATGCGCCACGCCTTCGCGCACGAGAGGAAACATCTTGCGAGGCCCGGTGTGAAATAACAGGGGGTCATCATCCACGATGAGGTACTGGTTGAACGAGAATCCGGCCCCGCCTGCTATCACGACCGGTGTATTGATGCGATAAATCCCGTCGGCAACTTCCTGTACGTTGGTCCCCGCTTGGCTATTCGTAATGGTCATTGGCCCCTCCTTGCAATGGAGTCGACAGTAAATGACGGCCAGCCCGGTGTCGACCAATCAAGCAATTCCGGCGCGCGTGAATCCTGCCGGCGCCACGGCCGATGAAGGGCTTGGCGCCTGGATCGCGCGAGCGCGGCCTCCCGAGCTGTTGACCTCCGTGCCCGTGTTCCTCCGCTGTTCGGCTACTGGCGCGCGTCTCCCCTTGCCGCGCCGGAAGACGGAATCTCGCCAAGCACCTAGTCGTCCTGAAGGGAGTGAAAGTTCCCGGCCGCGTAGTCGGGCGCCTTCTGTAGCGCGTCCTCCGTGGGGCCTCCGGCAGCGTCTCGAGCCATCGGATCACGTTGAACGCCACCGGAGATCTGGCGGGGCAGCCGCTCAAGCTCAGCCTCGATGGCGGATCCCTGGCGGCGCTGCGGGTCGCGGGCAAGCCCTTTCCGATCGACGCCCGGCTCCAGGTCGGCGATTCGACCCAGAGCCTCTCCGGACAGACCGATGGCCTGGTGCAGCCGTCCGAGCTGTCGATGAATCTGGCCGCGCGGCTGGTGCAACCGCTGCCCCTGGCGGAGACCTTCGGTTTCGACCGACCCCTGCCCTCACCGCTCGAGCTAGCCGCCCAACTGGACTATGCGCAGCCCCAATGGCGCCTGAGCGGGCTCAGCATCCGTTACGACGAGAGCAGGGTCGAAGGCGCGATAACCGTCGATACGGGGGCGATCATCCGAGGATCGAGGGCAGGGTGGACACATCCACGCTGGACCTGCGCCGCCGTCATCGCCTCCGACGCGACCAGCACGTCGAGCGACAGCGCCCCCCTGGACGTCAAGCAGCGGCTGGCGCCCCTCGAGGATCTGGAGGCCGAGCTGAAGCTGAGGGCGGACAGGCTCCTGGGTCCGGGAGGGCTCGAGCTTAACCGACTGGCGGTCGATGTGCAGGTTCAGGACGCTCGGCTCAGGGTGGCGCCGATCAGCCTGGCACTGGGCGGCGGCGAGGCCAGCGCCTCCCTGCAGCTCGACGCTGCCGTCCCCGACAGGGGCGGGGATGCCGCGACCCTGCAGGTCGACCTCGAGCGGGTTGGGGTCAGGGAGGCGGCTCAGCAGCTTGGGCTCGGCATCAAGGCGCCCGGTACCCTCAACGGGACCCTGGACCTCAGCCTCAAGCGGTTGCCGGATCGCCTGACCCTGGACGCGGCGCTCCCCGAGCTGCGCATCGATGAAGGGCCAGCCGATCGCCGCGCACCGCGAGCTCTGCCGTGACGGGGGTGGAGTCGAGACCGACCTGGCCTTTCAGGGCGAGCCGCGAATCGTCTGGGATCAGGTCCCCCTCGATCGGATAGGCATCAGCACCCCCGAGGGCGGCGAGGGAGCCACCCTTGAGATCGAGCCTGATTGGCCTCTGTCGGAAACTCCCGTCACCGCTGATGTGCAGGCCCTGATCCTCCTGGCGCAGACGCAGATCGAAGCTCGAATCGATCGACGGGGCCGCCCGCCTGTCCTCCGTCCTGGGCTATCCGCTGCCGGACCTCCCGCCGTACTCCCTTCGGGGACGCCTCGCCCGTGAGGGTCAGGAGCTCCGCTTCAGTCAACTCGACGGGCGCGTGGGAGACAGCGACCTGGCGGGCACGCTGGCGCTCGACCTCGCCAAGACACCGCCCCGGATCGATGCGGATCTGCGCTCCTCCAGGATCGATCTGGACGACCTCGGCGGACTGGTGGGGACCGCACCCGCGACCGGACCGGGTGAGACGGTATCGAGCGGTCAGAAGCGGGAGGCCCGGCAGGAGGCGAAGTCGCCCTACGTCCTGCCCCACGAGCCGCTGGGGCTGGCCGCCGCGACCGGCAAGCTGGACGGGGTGATCCGGTTTCACGGCAAGCATCTCGAGGCCCCCGGGCTGCCCTTTGACGACATCGCCCTGGTGCTCCGGCTCAACGGCCCCTCCGTCCAGCTCAAGCCCCTGTCATTCGGCATCGGCAAGGGCCGGGTGAGCGGCCGCATCGCGCTGGATACCAGCGGCTCCACCCCGAACGGGGAGCTGGAGGCCGAGGTCAAGCGCGTGGATCTGAGCGAGCTGCTGGCGCCCCTCGAGATCGGTGACGACAGCCTGGGCGTGGTGGGCGGGCGCCTCAAGTCCTGGGTGAGGGGAGACAGCGTGGCCGATCTCTTCGCCTCCGCCGATGGCGGCCTTTACCTGCTGATGAACGGTGGGCGGCTGGACCAGATGCTGGTTGAGGTCGCCGGACTGGACCTCGGGGAGGCGGCGGTGACCCTGCTGGGGGATGAGCATGCCACCGTGCCGATCGACTGCGCCTATCTCAATCTGCACGCGGAGAACGGCATCGCAGCACGGGGTGGTGGATACCCGCGACACCCTGTTCCTCGCCGACGGCTTCGTGGACTTCAACCAGGAGCTCATCGACCTGGTGATCGACCCCAAGCCCAAGGACTTCAGCCTCTTCAGCGCCCAGGCCCCGCTTCACGTGGAGTGGCGCCTGAAGGACCCGGCGATCTATCCGGGCGCGGCGGCTTGGCTGAGGCTTGGCTCGGCCGCCGCGCTCGGTGCCCTGGCGACGCCGCTAGCGGCCCTGCTCCCGCTGATCGAGCCGGGAGACGGTCAGGGCAGCGTCTACTGCAGCGGCCTGGTCTCCACCCTCGATCAGGCGCGCTAGTGCAGTCGCGCCGAGATGGACCGCACATCCGAAAAGTGGGATCAGGCGCGCGGTGTGGTGCCGGGAGCTTGCTGAGCCGTTGTTGGGACGGTGCTGGCGTTCATCGCGCATCGCCCGATCTCATCACCCCAAATCTCATCGCCAGGAGTCGTGCCGGAATGTACCGAAAAGCCCTGTTGTTGATGGTCGGGTGTGGCGCCCTGCTGCTGAGCGCCTGCGCGTGCTTCGGCCCGGTCGCGGTGATGCCGGAGTCAAAACGCGATGCGGTGGTCGCCACCGAGGTCAAGGCCCAGCTCATCAAGGAGGAATCAATCGATGCCGCCGCGATCCGCGTCACCAGTCGCGCCGGCGCCGTGACCCTCGATGGCTTCGTCGATAACGAGGCCCAGAAGCGGCACGCGGAGAGCCTGGCACGCGAGACCGCCGGCGTGGTGAGCCTCGACAACCGCATTCAGGTGCACTGATTTGCACCGATTTCGTGGATCCGTGGGCGCCTTGGGGAGCCTGGCAAACGATTCGGGCGAGCACTCAATTCTGCACCCTCCTGTACTGGCAGTGCGTCGCGCCGGCTAGATCTGTCCCAAAACGCGAGCTCAAGGCGGAATAACCTAGCCGCCGCTCCAGGCGTGGCGTGGATCTCCCTGGGAGTGACCGGTCACCGGCTTGCCCGGGGGCCCTATCGGCGCTAGGGTGCCGAGCCGCGTACACTGCGATCGGTCGCCGTACCCGCCCCGCCCGTCAAACAAGGAGTGCCGTGAACCGGGGGAGCGACCCCCGAGCCGGCGTCGGCGCCGAACCCGTCGGATTCCTGATCAACCGGCATAAAAGAATTCAAAGGCCATGCGAATCCTGATCGTTGAAGACGACACGCTGCTCGGGCCGGGATTGAAGACCGGACTTGGTCAGGATGGATATGCGGCGGACTGGGTGCAGGATGCCGAGGCGGCCGAGCATGCACTGCGGATCGAGCACTTTGATCTGCTGGTCCTGGACCTTGGGCTGCCGGGCCGCGACGGGCTTTCTCTGCTGAGGGATCTGCGCCGGGATGGGTTCTGCCTGCCGGTGCTGATCCTAACCGCCCGTGACGCGGTGGCCGATCGGGTCGCGGGTCTCGACGCGGGCGGCGACGATTTTCTGATCAAGCCCTTCGATCTGGACGAGCTCAGTGCCCGCATCCGGGCCCTGACGCGGCGCAGCCAGGGCCAGCCCGGACCGCTCACCCGCTTTGGCGACCTCGCACTGGATACAACCCGGCGTCAGGCGAGCCTCGGGCACCGAACCCTGTGCCTGTCACCCAAGGAGTACATCCTGCTGGAGGCCTTGATCCGCAGTGCCGACCAGGTGGTGTCGCGCGCGCAGCTCCAGTCGAGCGCCTACGGCTGGCAGGACGATGTGGAGAGCAACACCCTCGATGTACACATCCACAACCTGCGCCGCAAGCTGGGAAAGGACCGCATCGTCACCGTCAGGGGTGTGGGCTACCGGCTGATCGCGGGCGAGCCCACGTGATCTCGATTCGCCGTCGCCTCCTGATCGTGCTGCTGGGCTCCTGGACGACCGTGTGGATCGCGGTCGCGGTGATCACGCTGGAAAGCTCGGGTCACGAGGTGGCCGAGCTGCTGGATGCAGAGCTGGCGCAGACCGCCCGGGTGCTCTCCCAGATCACCGGCACCGTCAATTTTCGGGGTACGAAGAACGTCGGGGGCCTGGCGAGCCTGCCTGAGCTTGCGCCGACGATGGAGCATCCCTACGAGAGCAAGATCAGCTTCCAGTTCTGGCGCGGCGGCGAACTCATCAGCACCTTCGGCGGCGCCCCGCCGGGGCCTCTGGCGAATTCGATGGGGTTCTCCGACCGCCAGATCGGGGATACCAAGTGGCGGGTCTACGGACTCGCCGCCGGGCCCCCCGACGAGATTCTCTATGTCGCCCAGAGCTATGCCATCCGCCAGGAGCTGATCGGGTTCCTCACCATCAATGCGCTCCAGCCCATCCTGTGGTCGCTGCCGCTGACGGTGCTGCTGATCTGGTTTTCAGTGAGCGACGGACTGCGGCCGCTGAGCCGGCTCGCCGGCGCCATCGGCAAGCGCTCGGCGGAGCGTCTGGCGCCCATCGCCGAGTCCACCGTCCCCACTGAGATACAGCCCCTGACCAACGCCCTCAACCGCCTGATGGAGCAGCTCGATCAGGCCCTGGCGGAGGAGCGGCGCTTTGCCTCCGATGCCTCGCACGAGCTGCGCACCCCGCTGGCGGTGATCCGCACCCACGCCCAGGTCGCCAAGCGCAGCCGGGACCCGGTCGAGCGCGACGAGGCCTTGCAGGGATTGATCACCGGTGTGGACCGGGCATCCCACCTGTGTTCCCAGTTGCTCGTGCTCGCCCGGCTGGACCCGGAGGCCGCGGACCGGGTGCACCACGCCGCTTCGCTGATCGAGGCAGTACGGCTCGCGCTTGCGGACAAGGAGACCTCGGCGCTGGCGAAGTCGCTCGAGCTCGACCAGAGGCTTCCGGAGAACGACCCCTGTGTGGTTGCCGTCGATGCGTCCGCCCTGGAGGTCCTGGTCTCCAACCTGCTCGACAACGCCATCAAATACACCCCCCGTGGCGGCCGCGTCAGGGTCGTCGCCGAGCGGCGGGATCAGGCCATCGTCCTGGGTGTCACCGATTCCGGGCCAGGAATCCCGGTCGCCGACCGCGCACGGGTGATGCAGCGCTTCTACCGACAGAAGTCGACGGTGCCCGGCGCCGGCCTCGGACTCTCGATCGTGCAGCGGATCTGTGAGCTCTACGGGGCCAAGATCGCGCTCCTCGACGGCGACGGTGGCCAGGGGCTCCGCTTCGAGGTGTCCTTCCTGACCTTGGCCTGAGCGCCATCGCCAGACGGCAACGCCCCATCGAAGGGTCCGGCAATGCCGTCCATGCCCCGCCAGGTGGCACCCTGGACGCTGGAGACCGAACCCGCCTGGACCGAACCCGCCTGTCGGACTCGGGCGTCTCGAACACCCTCTCCGTCGGTCCCGGTTTGTAACCCGCTTCGCATCTCCAACAAAAAAGTCCTGCCCTTAAGGTTCTTTTAAGGTCGGCTGGATTAGCATCCGTCCCGCGAGCATCTCGACAAACGGTCAGTTTGCGCCGACGAAAGGGCAAACCCGGCGTGAGAGGTGCGGCGGCGAGCCAGCTTCTTCGGCTCGACCCGCAGTTGTCTTCACAGGGATTTTCATCAGCGTCCACCCCTTGCGGCGTTCGCTGCCGTCCGTCAAACAAAAAATCAGCTTAGGAGTGGTCACATGAAACTTAGGCATATCAAAGGGCGTCCGGCCCTGTGGGTCCCGGTCGGCCTCGCCCTGTTCGGCTCTGCGCTGGCATGGCCCGGCCTGCAGGCCGCGACTTGCACCATCTCCCCGCAACCCGCGAGCATCGACCAGGGAGAGTCAGTCACCTGGTCGGGCAATTTCAGAAACACCAACCCTCGGATCCCCTCCCAGTACCGGGTCTACACCTGGTCCTTCGAGGGAGGAAACGCGTCGAGCACCACGGGCAGCGGCCCCAAGGTGGTGGAGTACGCGGCGGCAAGCCCCGCGGCGGGGTTTGCCGCCACCCTCACGGTCAAGGACTCGCGCAACTCGAACCAGGCCGTCTGTTCTGACACGGTTCAAGTCGCGGCGGCCGCGACCCCTCCGCCCCCGCCGGTAGGCCAGGAGGACAACACGGCCCTGCTTGGGCGCGACCAGGGCAGCCACGTGGTGCTCGGCGCCAACGACCTCGGCATGCACTGCGCCGATCAGGATGACAGCATCTTCAGCGTGCTGCCCCCCTTCAACGTCCTGCATGCTCAGGTTATCCGGCGCGGTGGGACGCCCGCTATCCTGAACGGCTCCCAGGTTCAGGTGACCTATTCGGCGGCCTCGAACCCCGACGACCCGGTGGGCCCCGACTCCATCAATTCCACCAGCTCCAACTGGCCCATCGGCGCCACGACCGGGCAACAGGTATACAAGGGCAACTTCTGGGACATCAACCCGGCGACGGGTAATCCGCAGGGCTTCGATACCTACGAGCCGCTGTTCTTCGGGCTGCTGAGCCCCGCGGCGGTGGTACCGGATCTCGGCCTTCCGGCCCCGGAGACGACCCTGTTGACGGACTGCCTGCCGGGGCCACTGGGTAACGGCGCCCCTGACGGGTCCGATTGCGCTTTCGAGCAGCAGGCGATGCCCGGGATCAGCGATCCTTACTACGCCAACGAGCCGGAGCCGATGCACTTCGATCGCGACACCGGCTTCTTTGCCGACCTGCTGGGCTCGGCGAACAGCATCCCGGGTGTGGCCGGGCAGCCGCTGGGCGGCGTGATCAACAACGTCAACTGGTTCCGCGCTGACGGCATCCCGATCCTGCCCGTCGACGACAGCGGGCGGGGCAACGCCTATCCCCTGGTACGGGTGATGGCCAGACAGGGTGGTGTGCCCGTGGCCTCCACCGACGTGGTCCTTCCGGTGGCGGCGGAGGCGGACTGCCAGCTCTGCCATGCCGACCCGGTCGATTGCGCCGACCCGGATCTGCCCCAGGAGATCCAGAGCAACGCGTGCACCGGCATCGCCTACACGCCTGCCGCAATCTCCGGTGCAACCTTCACCCCCTCGACCATCGACACGGCACCCGGAGGTACCATCGAGCAGAAGCTGCTGAACGCGGCCAAGATCAACATCCTGCGCCTGCACGATGCCAAGCATGGCACCACCCTCGACGCGACCCGCAACGTAGTCTGCGCGAGCTGCCACTATTCGCCCGCGCTGGACCTGGCCCAGGTCGGGCCCCAGGGGGATCAGGTCGGAAACATCAGCATGTCGCGGGCGATGCACGGGCATCACGGTGATCTGCAGGTCGATGGGAAGTTGGTATTCCCCGACATGCCCCCGCCTGACATGCGCTCACCGGGCGACCAGCAGGACATCCTCATGCAGACCTGCTATCAGTGCCACCCCGGCAAGCGGACCCAGTGCCTGCGCGGCGCCATGGGCGGGGCCGGGATCGTCTGTCAGGCATTGCCACGGAAACATGACCCAGGTGGGCAACGACTTCACCGGCGGCGGGCCGCGCGTCTCCTGGGCCAGCGAGCCCAAGTGCCAGTCCTGCCACACCGGAGACGCCGTGAACAAGAACCACCCGGCGAATGCCATCGTGGCGGATGACGGGATCCGGCTGCTGCAGGCGTACCCCACCACCGAGCACTCCAACGCCGGCGGTGACGCCCTGCCCATCCTCTCTCCGAGCTCGCGCTTTGCGGAGAACGAGACCCTGTACCGCTTGAGCGGCAACAACGACGGCAGCGGCAAGGGCCACGGCGGCGTCATGTGCGAGGGCTGCCATGGCAGCACCCACGCCATCTGGCCGAACGCCAACCCGAACGCCAACGACAACGTCGCGGCCAATCAGCTCCAGGGTCACGCCGGGACCATCAGCGAGTGCAGCACCTGTCACATCACCAGCCAGTTGTCCGCCAGTACCCAAGGCGGCCCCCACGGCATGCACCTGGTGAACGACAGCCGCTTCTGGCGCGAGGCCCACAAGGACGCGGCCAAGCGGGAGAACAGCAGGCCGAACGGCGGGACCTGTGCGGCCTGCCATGGGATCAACCACGAGGGGACGGTGCTCTCGCGCACCCCGGTCGCCCGCACCTGGAGCGTGGAGGGCAGCAACCGAACGGTCGCCGCGGGCCAGGCGGTCGGATGCAACCACTGCCATAGTCTGGACAAGAGCTTCGGCGGCTAGGAACCGCCTGATTCAAGGCGCTTCCCGTCCGGGCCAGGGATGGCCCGGCATCTTCAGTCACTGGAGCACCTGAGGTCGCGTAACTCACGGCGAGCACATGGATGGGCTCCGCTCGCCGGATAGCGCAGCCCGACGACGCCGTCCGGTGTGCAAGGCCACCGTGACCGGTCATCACCAAGTTTCCGACTCAGGCGCGAGTCCTACCGCCGGTCTGCTCCCAGGGCCCACCCGTCTGCAACTCCTTGCGGTCCCGCCCGTCTCCTCCGCCCGAAAACCCCCGCTTTTTATTGATCCAGGTCAGTGTTTCAACGAAAACTGTGACCCGGTTAACACCTTCTTAACGCTTCCTTAAGGTTTCCGCGTGTAGCGTGCGGGTCGCAACAAGCCGCGACGCTCCCCGTTCCGGAGGGCGGCTCCATGAGACGGCCTCAGAACGGAACAGGCGCATTCACCAAGCGTTCCCGTCGCTCCCAAAACGGACGAGCCAACAGGCTCAACGGATTTGTATTCCGGCCGGTTCGGCACGGGGATAACTCGAAAACATTCGGAGGAGTGGACCATGAGAAGCAGAAGTCGATCGGCGCCGCCTCTTTGGCGTCTCACGGGTGCCTTACTGGCGCTGCTCGGGCTCACGCTGGCCTGGTCCGGCGTCAGCCAGGCGGCCACCTGCAAGATCTCTCCGTCCAACCCCAGCATCCAGCCGGGGCAGACGGTCTCCTGGTCAGCCACTTCCTCGGGCTTCCCGTCGAGCCCTGGCTATCGCTGGGCCTTCCAGGGCGGCAGCCCGAGTGCGTCCGGTGCCGCTACCCGCACCGTTCGCTATGCGAGCGCCGGAACCTACAGCACCAGCCTGGTGCTGACCCGCGGCACGACAAAGGCGAGCTGCACGGCCAGGGTGAAGGTCGGTGTCCCGACCCCGCCCCCACCGCCGCCTCCGCCAGTGGTTCCGCCGGCACCGAACGTCTCCATCAACTCGACCAGCCAGGACTCCCTGGGTTCGGTCACCAAGGCGGTGCCGGAGCAGGCGAAGGTCGTCAAAGGCAGCTATCGGGTGCTCGCGATCAATGACCTCGGCATGCACTGCGGTGATTTCGATACCCGCATCGCCAGCATTCTGCCGCCCTTCCAGGTGCTGCTCGCCCAGGTGATCCGCACCGGGAGCAAGCCGGTCCTCAATCCCCCCGGTCTGAGCCTGCTGTACTCGGCGGCCTCGAACCCCAAGGACCCGATCCTGGCCCGCAAGGTGTTCGACGGCGTCAAGGGCGACGGCGCCACCTACAAGACCAACTTCTGGGACTCTGTCTCTCTGGGCGCCTATGACCCCTTCTATCCGGGCCGCATGGGCCTCACCCCGCTGACGACCGGACTCTTCCCGACGACGGAAGACGTGGGCCTGCCGGTGCCTAATGTGGAGGACCTGTACATCGGTCCGGACGGTCTGGTCGACCGGGCGGGTGTCAGCAATGACGGCTTCCTCTCGGCCGTCCAGCACGCCATGCCGGGAGTCGCCAACCCCTACGTGGTCAACCGACCGCAACGGCTCGAGGAGCACTACCTCGACAAGCCGTTCTTCCTGAAATTCCCGTTCGGCTACGTGGCGGAGGATGTCAATTGGTACGAGGGCGCCGGCGTCCCCTTCGCCGCCTTCGACGACTTCGGGCGCGAGAACGCCTATCCGCTGGTCCGGGTCCAGGCCAAGCAGGGGAGCTCCGTGGTCACCACGGTGGATACCGTCCTGCCGATCTCCGGCGAGGCGAGCTGCACCAACTGCCACTCCGATCCAGCGGATGTTCAGAACAGCCGCAGCAGCGCGCCGACCCAGGCCCTGCGCAACGCCAGGCTCCCGGTCGCCCTGAGCCTGGACGACCCCAATGGCAATCTGCCCGAGAAGGTGAGCGTCGAGTACGCGGCGGACATCAACATCCTGCGCCTGCACGACCTGCGTCACGGCGCCCGGTATGTGAGCACGGCCTGTGACAATGTCCCGGCCGGCGAGAACTGCCTCAACACGGCGCCGGCGCGCTGCGTCATCAATCAGGCCAACCCGAACGGAAACGCCAACTGCCTGACCAACAAGGCCCTGGTGCAGAACAAGCCGGTGGTTTGCCAGGTCTGTCACTACACGCCGGCGCTCGACCTGGCCCAGGTCGGCCCCAAGGCGGGGGCGCCGGGGTCCGAGGCCAATGGGCGCAACCAGATCGCCCACCCGAGCAACTCCCGGGTGATGCACAATCATCACGGCTCTCTGCCCGGCAATCTGTTCCCCTCCATCCCCGCGCCCATTCAGAGCGCGAACGGGGCGATCACCAATCAGACGCAGCGTCTCGCCGCCCTCGAGAACAACTGCTATCAGTGCCATCCCGGCAAGAACACCAAGTGTCTGCGCGGTGCCATGTTTAACGGTGGCATGCTGTGCAGCGACTGCCACGGCAGCATGCTGCAGGTGGGCGACGACTTCTCGAAGAATGTCTCGCCCAGCAAGCCGGGCGCCTTCATCCTGGCAAAGGACTTCTATACCAACCCCAACACCCCGCGCGTGCCCTGGGCCAACGAGCCCGGGTGCGGCTCCTGCCATACGGGTGACGCCAAGAGCCGGCTCAGCGGCCCAGGGCTGGTCGTCAACACGAGGGATGCCAACGGGGTCGTCGACGGTATCCGCCTGCGCCAGGCGTTCAAGAAGGGCGATGCCAAGGCCAAGCCGATCGTGCCGGCGAACAAGCGTTTCGCCGAGCCGGCCGTTCCGGCCTCGTTCAACGGCTTCCCCAACCCGGGTGCCGGCAATCCCAAGCTGTATCGGGTGAGCTCCGGACACGGGGGCGTGATGTGCGAGGGCTGCCACGGCGCCACCCATGCGGAATGGCCGAACGGCAACCCCAATGCCAATGACAACCTCACGGCCATTCAGGTGCAGGGGCACACGGGCCCCATCACCGAGTGCAGCGCCTGCCACGGCAACGGTTGGGAGCCCTCGGGCGACGACGCCCTCGGTGGGCCACACGGCATGCACGTGGTAGGCGACTCCAGGTTCTCCGACGGCGGCCACGAGCACATCGCCGAAGACAACGGCAATGCCTGCTTCTCCTGCCACGGTGGGACCAGCCGGCGCGACTCCCAGGGGACCGTCCTGTCGCGCGCCGCGGCGAATCGGACCCTGCGGGCGGAGGATCGCACCGTCACCGTCGCCAAGGGCCAGCCCGTGGGCTGCATCCTCTGTCACAGCGGCTCGGGCGGCTGATCCGGAGGCCCATCGCGCGGCAGGGATGCCGCAACGGCCAAGGCCCCGGCGGTCTTCCGCGCGGGGCCTTTTTTTGGCTCGTCGGCTTCGAATCGCGGCCGGGCTCCCCATGGTGTAGGTTGGGCTTTAGCCCGACAGCGGCGGTGGGGCGGCCGCGAGGCTGTTGTCGGGCTGAAGCCCGACCTACACGCTGAAGCGTGTTTTCTCCCCCCGGCAGGGGGGAGGCCCCCACCCCGACCCTCCCCCTGCCCGGGGGAGGGAGTCATCTCACCTGAGCTTCGTTTATGTCCATGCCCTCGATACCAGAATCCCGCGCCTGCCGCGCCCGCATCGTCATCTGGCTCGCCCTGACCTGTGCGTCGCCATTGCCGGTAGCAAAAAGCGCTGCCGGCGAGATCTCGTCGGTTTCCGCCGCGCCGCCGGTCGAGCTGCGCCTGCCCGATCTGGACGGCCGGGAGCTTGGTCTCAACGAGCTCAGGGGCAAGGTGGTCCTGGTGAACTTCTGGGCGAGCTGGTGCACCCCCTGTCTCGAGGAGATGCCGAGCATACAGAGGCTCGCGGAGCGGATGAGCGGCAGGCCCTTCGCCGTCATCGGCGTCAACGTCGCCGAGTCCGGGTTGCGGGTCGGGGCGATGGTGGAGCGGATGGGAATCCGGTTTCCCGTGCTCCTCGACCCGGACAGTGCCGTCTTCGATGAATGGGGGGCCACGGTGCTCCCCACCACCTATGTGCTGGACGGGGAGGGGCGGGTCCGCTATGTGGGGCGCGGCCCATTGGAGTGGGACGCCGACGAGATCAACGATCTGCTGACGGGCCTCATGGAGGCCGGATCCAAACCTCAGCCGCAGGAGGGGCCGGCCGCCCAGGCGCGCTGATCGGACCCGAGACCTTTCCAACCGCCGTTCCCGCCCGCGCGAGGGCCCGGGGTTGACGCGTCGACGCGGACCCTCACCCCGCCGCCGGTTCACGCGCACCCGGTCCCGTCAAGCGGAACCCTTCCGGCGCCATCCGCGTTCGCCCGGGTACCGGTGTGACAAAAGTCACTTTACGGCGCGATCGACGCCTGATCCCGCCCTCGATTCCCCCGCGCATGACCCCGTTCACCCCTCGTAATCAGAGACTTCGTTAGGGTGGCCAGGCGAAAACCGCGATGGGATCTGCGTCCGGTTTTCCGAGCACGGCCCGGCCCAGCCGTGGATAAGAACCCGCAGCAGCGACGTCCGCGATCAACTGGCCCTTCAGGGTGCGCTTGTCTGGGTCTCCGAGAGGAGTGCGCACCACGAATTTCGGCCTGCAGTCCCAGCGGCGCTCGGAAGGCGCCCGGTCGCGTCCGTCGGTAAAGCTCTATAGAGGAAGATCTCGAGATGGCTCCAAGGCATCGATATCTGTTCGCCAGTCTGTTGTCCGCGCTGATCGCGACCCTGTTCGCCCTGCCGGCGCTGGCCGATGACGACGACAATGAACCCGGCCAAAGTGACAATTTCTCCGTTACAGAGGCGATCTGGAGGGCCGACAGGAGTCGCTTGGTCGTGGTCGGAACCCGCGACGAGGACGCCTCGGTCGAGGTCGTCAATGCCTACGATCCCACCCTCGCGATTGGTTCCGATAAGCGCCGCGACCGCACGGCCTGGCGGGTGATCAGCCGCGGTCCGTCCCCGGTGCCCTGCCGGGTGATCGCGACCTCGAGTCGGGGCGGGCGCATCGAGATCGACGTCGCCAGGGCGCCCGCCGACTGCGGGCCCAAGAATCCCGTCGAGCCGCCCACCAATCAGGCCCCGGTCGCCAATGCCGGCCCCGACCAGACCCTGACGCTCGCGAGCGGTCAGGGCACCATCGCCGTGACCCTCGATGGCAGCGGCTCGTCGGACCCCGACGGCACCGTCACCGGCTACGACTGGACCGGCAGCCCGGATCCGGCGAATGCCGTCAGCCCCAGCGTCAACCTGGCGGCCGGGACCCACACCTTCACCCTGGTCGTCACCGACGACGACGGCGCCAGCAGCGCGCCGGACACCGTCAGGATCACCGTCAACCCGGCGCCGGTGGTGAACAAGGCCCCGAGCGCCAACGCCGGCCCCGATCAGACCCTGACACTCGCGACCGGACAGGGCAGCATCGCCGTGACCCTCAACGGCAGCGGCTCGTCCGACCCCGACGGCACCGTCACCGGCTACGACTGGACCGGCAGCCCGGATCCGGCCAACACCCTGAGCCCCAGCGTCAATCTCGCGGCGGGCAGCTACACCTTCAGCCTGGTCGTCACCGACAACGACGGCGCCAGCAGCGCGGCGGATACGGTGTCGGTGACAGTGAATGAGGCCCCGTCGCCCCTCGCCTGCGACCCGATGCCGGCGGATCCCAAGCTGGTCCACCAACAGTGCATTCAGGAGTACACGGGCCCCGAGGTCTGTGTCGCCTGCCACGAGTCCGAGGCCCGCGACATGCACGGCTCGGTGCATTACCAGCAGTCGGGTCCTACAGACTATGTGACCAACATCAATGGTCCCGCGGGCGAGCGCTGGAACGGACTCCCCGGCGACGGCTTCTCGGGTATCAACACCTACTGCGGTACCCACGAAAACTCGCCGCGCTTCACCTGCGCCGGGTGCCATGTGGGCAACGGCCGCTTCCCGAAGACGCCGGATGCCTTCGCCGTCCTGTCCGACGCGGACCAGGCCAAGGAGCTGGCCAACATCGATTGCCTGATGTGTCATCAGGAGCAGTACAAGCGGTTCCCGGACCCGGCCGGCCAGTTCGTGCAGCTCAGCATCGTCGCCCCCGATCCGGTGACCGGCGAGCCCAACCCCAGCCTGCCGCCCCTGGTGCGCACCGGACTCGAGGGCATCCCGGCGGTGGACCCGCTGACCAAGGACTTCCGGTTCGTGCCGGCCGACCCCACCAACCCGCTGTTGGCCGGGGCGCCGATTCCGCTGATGTCCATCTCGGCGCTGGAGGCGGCCCGCACCGTCCATGCCACCACCAGGAAGTCGTGCCTCAACTGCCATGCCGGCGCCGCCGGTGCCGACGGGGCCAAGCGCGGTGACCTGTCGTCCTTGCTTGCCAACCCCTCGATCGGCATCGACATGCACATGAGCAGCGCCGGCGGCGGGCTCAAGTGCGCGGACTGCCATTCCGAGGGCGATCATCGGGTGGTCGGACGCGGCGTGGACCTGAGGCCCAACGACGTCCCCGCCCGTCTCACCTGCGAGAACAGCGGCTGCCACAGCAACCGACCCCACGGCGACTACAGCTCCTATTCCGGATCGAGCCGGGATACCCATGCGGGGCACATCGCCTGCCAGACCTGCCACATCCCGGTCTTTGGCAAGGGCATCGCCACCGAGATGGCCCGCGACTGGGAGGACCCGCACTACTCGGCGGCGGCCTGTAATGGCCGTGGCGGCTGGCTGCCCAGGGAGGACAAGGCGAGCAACGTGATCCCGACCTATGCCTGGTTCAACGGCACCAGTGAGGTCTCCTACCTCGGCGAGCCGCTAGCGAGCCTGCCGAAACTGACGCTGGCAGACAGTGAGGCCGATGCATTCGGACTGCCGCGGGGCAGCGACGCCTATGTTCTCGGCCTGCCGCTCGGCAACGTCGCCGACCCCTCGGCCAAGCTCCAGCCGATGAAGGAGCACCTGGGCAAGCTGGCGCGCCATCTGGCGACCGACACCCTGATCGGCCACTCGACCTTCGAGTTCTTCCGCACGGGTGACTTCGATGCGGCGGTACGCAGCGGCATGGAGCAGACCCAGGGCATGAAGGCGAGCGACGACTACGAGGTGGTCGCCGTGCACACCTTCCAGAGCGTCAACCACGGGGTCGAGGTGGCGAGCAAGGCGCTCCAGTGCGGGGCCTGCCACAGCGGCCTGTCGGGTGGTCCGGCGCGGATGAACCTCAAGGCCGATCTGGGCTACCAGCTCAAGGGTCCGACCGACCAGGTCTGCACCCAGTGCCATGGCAACAAGGGCTCCATGAGCTTCACCAAGATCCACGACAAGCACGTCAAGGACAAGCGCCGGGACTGCTCCACCTGCCACAAGTTCTCGCGGCCGGAGCGCGGGTTGAGCACCAGGATCGGCGGCTAGCCGAAGGGGTAGGCGAGGGGCGCGCCGGGTACGGATGTCCGGCGCACCCCTCGCCGTTTCCGCCCCAGGGAAGTGCGGACGCGGGCCACCGATGACCCGACATCTTCGGTCACTCCAGCGACTGAAACCGGAATGCTCCTATGTAGCAGCACTCACGATCCCAGGACGGGCCTTGGGGGCCCATCTCATCGGCACAAAGGCTTAGAATTGCCGTCTCCATGACCCCGGGGATCCAGGACACAAGCAACATGTCAGCCCAGCGCATCCTGATTGCAGACGATCACTCACTCTTCCGACACGGAATGCGCTCCCTGATCGAGTCGAGCAACGAGGGCTTCGAGGTCGTCGGCGAGGCGAGCGACGGGCTGATCGCGATCGCCATGGCGGTCGAGCTGAACCCGGATATCGTGCTGATTGATCTCTGTATGCCCAACCAGAACGGCATGGACTCGATCGCCGTGATCAAGAAGCGGGTGCCGGCCGCCAAGGTCATCGTCGTGACCGGCCACTGTTCGGAGGACCACGTGCGCGCCACCCTCGAGGCGGGCGCCGACGGTTACGTGCTCAAGGACGACACCCGGGATGATCTGCTCAAGGCCCTGCGTGCAGCCCGGGAGTCGAAGGTCTTTCTGAGCCCCGGAATCTGCGGCGGTGTCATCTCGGGCTATCTGAGCGGGCGCTCGCCCGGTCCGGAGGAGGGGGCCTCTCAGACCTCCTGGTCGACGCTGACCACCCGCGAGCGGCAACTGCTCAAGCTGGTCGCCGAGGGCAAGAAGAACCGCGAGATTGCCGAGCTCCTGTCACTCAGCGCCAAGACGGTCGAGAAGCACCGGGCGAACCTGATGCGCAAGATGGGATTCGCCAACGTCTCGGAGCTGGTCGCGTACGCGCTCGACCGCGGTCTGATCTGAAGCCGGAGGAACCCGGTCAGCCTGGCTTGACACCGGCGCCCGCGCTGATCTGATCCGGCGCACCCCCGGTCTCCACCGCCTGCTTGGCCGCGCCCGGTCCCGATCGGCGGGGAGTCAGGGGCCGATCGAGGCCGCTGTCTGCCGTCCGCTTGGCGGTCGTCCTCTTGGGTGCCGCGCCCTTGGTCCGGACCCGCGGACCGGCCAACGGGTGCCGCGGTCCCACTCCAGTCGTCGGGGGCGGCTCGCTGCCCCCGGCCAGCGCGGAGTTGCTCCCCCAGATCGCACAGATGGTCGTCCCCTCGCCGGGCCTGGAGTCGATCGACAACTGCCCGTTGTACAGGCCCACCCGCTGCCTGATGCTGCTCAGGCCGAGACCGCGCCCCTGTGCCTCCAGGGTCTCGGGGGCGAAGCCGACGCCGTCGTCGCGGATCACCAGCCGGATCGCCGCCCCGCATCGGTCCACCTGGACCCAGACGTTCTTCGCCCCCGCGTGCTTGATGACGTTGTTCAACGCCTCCTGCACGATCCGAAAGACGTGGATCTTCAGGGCATCGTCGATCTCGCGCTCCTCCACATCCGCGGACCAGTGGACCTTGAGCCCCCGCAGCGTGTCCTTGAGCTCGTGGCACAGCCGGGTCAGCCCGAACAGGACGCCGCCGCTGTCGATGATGGCCGGGCGCAGCGCCATGGACAGCCGCCGCACCTCGTCGACCATCTCCTGGGTCTTGTCGACGCATGCCCGCAGCCGTTCCTCCAGGCACTCGTCCATGCGGCCGCCGAAATCCGACACCGTGTTCTGCAGCATGAGCTTGACCGCGCTCAGGCTCTGGCCCAGCCCGTCGTGCAGGTCACCGGCGATGCGCTTGCGCTCGTCCTCCTGGGACGAGATCAGTGAGCGCGACAGCCGCTGCAGCGTCCGCCCCGAGATCTGCATCGCCCGCTCGGCCAGGATCTGGTCGGTGACGTTGATCACGGTGATGAACTGGATGAAGTCGTTGCCGGTGAGCATCCCCGCCTCGGCGCGTCTCAGCCAGATGCTGGTGCCGTCCTTGCGCGTGACCTGGCAGACGCGCTCGTGCAGGGCCACCGGCTCGCCGTCGATGCAGCAGGCGGTCTGGGCGGCGCTGCAACCGGGCGGGAACAGGGCATCGACGGGCTTGCCCGCCAGCTCGCCCCGCGCATAGCCCAGCAGCTCCTCGAAGCGCGAATTGCAGTAGGCCACCCGGCCCTGCTGCACCATCAGCAGGCCCGCGTTGGTGTTCTCCAGGACCAGACGGTGGCGCCGGCGCGTCTCGTCCAGCTCCACCCGCGCATCCGCGAGCTCCGAGGCGGTGGCGCGCAGGTGCTCATGGGTGGTCGTCAGGGCCTGTGAATGGCTCTCGAGGGTGCGCGTCAGCTCCTGGTTCGCCAGAGAGACCTTGCGCTGCGCCGCGTGCTCGCGGCTGACGTCTTCCACCACCGCAAAGCGTCGGCCGGCACCCCTGCGACTCCCGCGGGCGGGCGCGGCGCTCACCCAGCCGACCTTGATCCGCAGCTCCCGACCGAGCACGGGGTCGGCGTGCTCGAACTGCTCGGTCCGCGGCCCGACGCCCCGGGCCAGCATCGTCTCCAGGCGCTTGTGCAGGCCGCACTCGGTGCCCGCGCAACCCGGGTGTAGCAGATCGTGCAGGGTGCCGAAGGCCGCGGAGGTCACCGAGCCGAGGCCCCAGGTCTCGATCGCCCGGTTGGCCCTGGTGACGGTTCCCTCCTGGTCGAGCACGCAGACGATCTGGGGCAGGGCGTCGACGGTGCCTTCCCAGGCCATCTTGGCGCGGCGGATCTGGCCGAGCCGCCGGGCGTACCTGCGCTTGCGCGACGCGAACTCGAGCGCCGTCCCCAGGATGGCGAACACCGCGGACAAGGTGCCGCGGTCCCCGGAGGTCAGGGCAGGGGTGGGCCGCGGGGCGCTGAGCAGCGCGGCGATGGATCTGCCGCGCAGGGGGAGCCGGATGCACAGGGCCGCGGCGGTCGGGCCCGTGTGACCCACGGCGCTCAGCCGATCGCCCAGCTCACGCAGCTCAGGCCCCCGTAGCTCGGTGATCCCGCAGTCCTGCCGGTGCAGGCGGCGCCCGGCGGCCCCGCGGCCGGCCAGCGCCGGCAGCCCCAGCAGCGCCTTCCCGAGGTCTCGCGGCGCCGCATGGGTCCAGCCGAGCCCGGCCGCCTCCTCGATAGCGGGCGGCTGACCCGCGTATTCCAGGACCAGGACCTGCGGGAATGGAAGGGCGGCGCCAAGGAGACGGGCGGCGCCGGTGAGCAGCTCGTCCGTATTCCGGCAGCTCCGCATCAGGCTTGCGAATTCCGGGATCAGCGCCTGCGTGCATGGCGCGGGATCCGGGCCCGGCTGCTGGAGGTCCGGCGGGTAGAGATCGAAGACGTTGCTCATCGATCACCTCCCGTCGCGCGGGCGGGCGGCCTGTGAGCACCGGGGGGCTGGCTCGCCGCGGCGAGGTTGCGTCCAACAGTCGTTGTGATTGCCATGGGTCCACTCTCGTCCTCGTTGTTTTTATCGACGCCGCGGTCGGGTGACGGCCACCCTCTGTATCCCCGGGTACCCGGCGCCGGGAGGCCCGCCAGGGACACGACGGGGAGTGTACCGCATCGAAAAGACGCTTCGTCGCCTCTACGGGGGGCTTGGTCGGGTGTTCTCGCGGGTCCCTCGGGCACCGATTGGGTGCAAACCCCACTGACGCCGGCCCGCGGGGGCGGGTAATTTGGGCGCCCCGTGGCGGCTCCTAGGCCCATCGCGGCAGACGCATCGTCATCGGATCGGTCGGTCGGGCTTCAACCCGACAACGGCGCCCGTAGGTGCCGATGAGGTCGCGTCGGGCTGAAGCCCGGCCTACGGCGCACCACCGACCAGCGGTGGGCTCCCCGCCCGAAACCCTACCTCCCGCCCCATCGCGGGCCCCTACCAGATGGCGGGTGACCCCCCCGCCACTTTGGGGCATTACCCCACTGTGCTGAGTCATTTCACTCATCGACACTAGCCTCACGTCGGCCCTCCGGAAGGCCCTTCCGTCCGTGGGTCGCCCTTTTCGAGTTCGTATTCGGCAGCTTTTTCTGAACCTCAGGCCTGCGATCAGGCGAGATTGGGAGTTGAACCATGAGAGAGACGAGACGGCGCAAAACCGCGACGGCCCTGGCCCGCTATGCGATCAGCATGGCGGCGCTCGGCTTGTCGCTCGGGGTCCAGGCGGCCCAGTTCAACATCAACGTGGTGGACGGCGACGGCAACCCCGTCTCCGGCTTCCGCTGGCTGGTGCAGCAGGACACCACCTATGCGGTGGACCCCACCAACCCGCCACCGCTCGACCAGCAGCTCGCACTCAACTTCCACAAGAGCCACCACCCGCTGGCCCTGACCCAGGGCAATGCGGGCGACCCCAACGCCGGCCAGCCGCTGAGCGGCAACACGGATGCTGACGGCGTGACCGTCAACTACGTGGAGCCTGGCCGCTACTACGTCTCGGTGCTGCCCTATTCGGGTCACGCCATGGGCGGCGCCCCGGTGACCGTGCTCCCCAACGCCCAGGACCCCAACCAGGACGGTGACAACATCACCATCGTGGTGGAGCCCTACCAGATCCCCACGGCCCAGATCGCGGTCTATCTCTTCCACGACTGCTATCCGTTGAACGGCGCCCCGGACCTGCCGGAGGAAGAGGTCGGCTCGACCGCCTGCCCCTGGGCGGCCCCGGACTTCACCAAGTTCAGCGTCGAGGTCGAGGAACCCGGCGGCAAGTACGGCGCCAACGGCGGCCCCCTGCTGCAGGACGCCTTCGGCAACCCGCTGGGCACCACCTACTCCGACACCAACGGCACTGTGAAAAAGCTGGGTAACGGCACCCTCTCGCCCAATGCCGACGGCACCCTGCTGATCAAGAACCTGGCCCCGGCCAAGTACGGCATCAAGGTGAATCCGCCCACGGGCGCCGGCTGGACCCAGACCTCCACCATCGAGGGCACGCGGGTCATCGACGCCTGGGTCAAGGCCAACGAGCCCCCCTTCATGGTCGAGTTCGGTCTCCCCGGCCCGCACGTCTTCGTCGGCTTCACCCAGGAGCGCAACGACCTCACCGGCGGCTCGGCCGACGTCAGCGGCACCATCACCGACATGCACATGTCGCGGCCGCCCGCCACCGAGTTCTTCAGCGGCCGTCCCTTCCCCCAGTGCTGGGTCGCCATCAACGAGGGCGGCGCGGCGCCCGGCGTCAACCGCTACGCCATGCCCTGCAACGCCGACAGCAGCTTCTCCATCCCCGGCGTGCCCGCCGGCAGCTACGAGCTCAAGGTGTTCGACACCCCGCTGGACGTGGTCATCGCCACGCTGGCCTTCACCGTAGACCCCGATGGCACCTGCAGCACTGGCGGCCGGACGCTGCGACTTCGGCGAGGTGCCGGTGTTCAACTGGTTCAACCGCCTGACCACCTACCTGTTCGACGACAAAAACCAGAACGGCTTCTGGGACGCCGGCGAGACCAACCTGGGCGCCGAGAACGGCCCGGTCAACGTGCGCTGGCGCGACGGCACCGTCTACCAGAGCTTCCCGACCGACTTCGAGGGCGTCGCTCCCTTCGATGAGTCCTTCCCCTGGTTCCACTGGATGGTGGCCGAGGTCGGCTTCACCAACAAGAAGGCCACCGGCGCCACCATGGTGGTGGACGCGGGCGGTGAAATCATCAGCACCGGCGAATTCCCTGACTACGGCGAGCTCAATCCCCAGATCCAGGCCGACGGCCAGCTGTGGCGCACCGAGACCGGCCCGGTCCTGACCCAGGCCTTCCAGGGCTTCCTCGGCCAGACCAACGTCATCCACTTCGGCAAGGCCGAATACCTGAACCTCGACTTCAACCTTGACGGGCCGCCCACCTACGTCGGTGAGAACGGCGGCATCTCGGGCATCGTCTTCAACACCGTCACCCGCGCCGAGAACGACCCGCGCTTCGCGGTGGGCGAGGGCTGGGAGCCCGGCGTGCCCACGGGTGCAGGTCAACCTCTATGCCGACGGCGACATCGACTCGCCGGTCCTGCCGCCGATCGGCCAGCCCTTCCCGGTATTTCCCAATGGCGAGGGCGACGTCGACTGGAACGGCGACGGCATCTATCAAGCGGACGACGGCGTGATCGACGACCTCAACGGCGACGGCGTCACCCTCGCGGACGTGGACAACTACCCGCTGGGCTGGGGCGATCCCAACTGCGTGAACTCTCCGGCCATTCCCGGAAACGAGTGCAACCGCGGCGCCGAGGATGTGGACCACAACGGCAACGGCGTCTTCGACCTGGGCGACGCCCTCGCGGTCGCCTGGACCGACAGCTGGGACGACAACACCCCCACCGGCTGCCAGGGCCAGAACAACATGGCCGCCGTCGGCATCGCCGACGACCGCTGCTTCGACGGCATGCGCAACTGGAACCAGGTGCGACCCGGCGTCTTCGACGGCGGCTATGCCTTCAACGAGTACGATCTCGACCACCTGGGAACCGTTCGCACGGACGCCGCGACAACGATCGTCGCGAAGATCCAGGCCTTCTATGACAGCGTGCGCACGCCCGCCCGCGCCGCCAAGCTTCCCGAGGCCTGGCTGCTCCCCGGCGACTACATCGTCGAGGCGACCACGCCCCCGGGCTACGAGACCCTGCGCGAGCACCACAAGAACGTGGACTTCGGCGACGAGTTCCAGCCCGCGCCCGAGGCCCTGCCGCCGGTGTGCGTGGGTCCGGAGCAGCCGGTGCCCGCCCTGTTCGCACTCTCCACCAAGGACGGCAGCGGCGACCTGGCCCAGATCATCCCGGGTGTCAATGCGGCCGACGCCGCGGCGCCCTTCGCCGGCGACCTGCGCCCGGTCTGCGACCAGAAGCTGGTGCCCCTGAACGGCGCCCAGAACGCCGCCGCGGACTTCTTCCTGGTCAGCGAGGTGCCGGTCGCGGCGAACGTGACCGGCGTGATCCTCAACGACCTGGCCAACGAGTTCAATCCGAACAGCCCGAACTTCGGCGAGAAGTACGCCCCGCCCCTGGTGCCGGTGGGCTTCTACGACTGGAACGGCAAGCAGGTCAACCGCGTCTACGCCGACGAGTACGGCCGCTACAACGCCATGGTGCCCTCGACCTGGTCGGCCAACCTGCCCATGCCCTCGGGCATGTCGCCCAACATGCTGATCTCCTGCATGAACGACGCCGGACCCATCCCCGATCCCCAGAACCCCGGCGAGCTGATCGTGGATCCGAACTTCAATCCGGCATTCAGCCAGTTCTGCTACACCTTCCAGTTCATGCCGGGCTCGGCCACCTACCTCGACACCCCGGTGGTGGCGATCGCGGCCTTCACCACCCCGACCACCTACCCGGTGGACTGCGAGCAGCCCACCCGCACCCCGATGATCGCCACGGTCGAGCGCCACAACAACAGCGGCGGCGGCGGGCCCTTCGTGGTGCGCGACACCCCGCAGCCCCAGCGCATCGTCATCCGCTCGCGCGGCCGGGTCACGGTGCCCAACCCGGAGTGGGACGGCACCAACGCCAAGACCATCGTGCGTGACTACCGCTTCGACGCCGGTAACAACCAGGTTTGGCTGGTGGACGCCAATGGCGTCGAGACCCAGATCGACGTCGTCAACTCCAACCGCAACCAGATCGTGGCCGAGGTGCCGACGGGCACCGACCCAGGCGACTACCAGGTCCTGGTGCGCAGCCAGTACCCCAACACCGGCTTCGTCGAGTCACCCATGGGCGTGACCCTGACCGTCGGCGTCTGCCAGGGCTCGACCAGCGGCCGGAGGTGCAACGGTCTCGAGGCCGGCGTGCGCCCGGATGCGGTGAATCCGCTCGCCCCAACCCTGGACGAGCTCTACGCCGTCTCCAACCTGGCCCCCGGCGCCTCCATCCAGGCCGCCATCGACCAGGCGACCCCCGGCGACCTGATCCTGGTGCCCCCGGGTCAGTACAACGAGCTGCTCGTCATGTGGAAGCCGGTCAAGCTCCAGGGCTGGGGCGCCGACAAGGTCTTCATCAATGCCCGCCAGACGCCCACCGAGAAGGTGCAGCAGTGGCGCGCCAAGGTGGACGAGTTGCTGGAGGCCGGTTCCATCAGCCTGCTGCCGGGTCAGGCCAATAACGTCGGCGGCTTCCCGGCCCTGGGCGCCCCGGCCTTCCCGACCGAGGAGGGTGCGGGCATCTTCGTCGCCGGTCGGGCCACCGGGCTGGACCGCTTCGGCCACCCGCGTAACCGCGGCTCGCGCATCGACGGCTTCACCGTCCTCGGCGCCAGCCAGGGCGGCGGCATCGTGGTCAACGGCTATGCCCAGTTCCTCAACATCGGCAACAACCTGCTGACCGCCAACGCCGGCTTCTACGGCGGCGGTATCCGGGTCGGCCACCCAGGCCTGACGGCAGACGAGGCGTCCTACACCGACTCGGTGAACGACTGGGTCCGCATCCACCACAACCTGATCACCAAGAACGGTGGCATGGGCGGCGCCGGCGGCGGCATCTCGCTGCACACGGGTGCCGATCAGTACCGCGTCCAGGAGAACTGGATCTGCGGCAACTACACCCAGGGCAACGGCGGCGGCATCGGCCATATGGGCCTGTCCAACGGCGGGCGCATGGAGCACAACGACGTGCTCTTCAACGAGTCCTTCAGCCAGGCCAACTCGGTCCACGGCGGCGGCATCTTCGTCGGCGGCGAGACGCCCCTGGCGCCGACCAACGGCCTGCTGCTGTCCGAGGGCTCGGGCAACGTGGTGATCGACGCCAACCGCATCCACGGCAACCTGGCCGGGGCCGGTGACGGCGGTGGCATCGCCATCGTCAACGCCAACGGCATCGACGTGGCGACCAACCTGTCCGGAACCCTGGAGAACGGAAACCCGGCCAGCAGCGCCTGGTGGGATCTCAGCCTGTTCAACAACATGATCACCAACAACGTCGCCGGTCTGGCGGGTGCGATCACCCTCCAGGACTCGGTCGAGGTGCACGTGGTGAACAACACCGTCGCCCACAACGAGTCGACCGCGACCGTGGCCCGGGCCTTCACCCCGGGGACTCCGAACCAGTCCAACCCGCAGCCGGCGGGTCTGGTCTCGCGGCTCCACAGTCCGGACATGGAGCAACTGCTGGTCGGGGCGGAGTTCCCGGCGAACGGCGGCCGCGACCTGGAGTACCTGAGCTTCTCCGATGCCAACTTCAACAACAACATCGTGTTCGCCAACCGGTCGTTCTTCTGGCTGAACTACGGTGCCGCGAACACCATCACCCAGACCGGCCTGTTCCCGGCGAACTGCGTGGGTGCCCCGGCTGGTTGCAACCTGACCGACTTCGCCGCCTACACGGACGACCTGGCGGTGCTCGACGGCAGCGTGGACACCGGCGACACCCTGTTCGTGCGCTACGGCCTGCTCACCGCCGGTGCCGAGGATGACGCCAGCGGCAACTACGTCGGCGGCGGCAACCTCTTCACCGCGGATCCGGTGTTCGTCAACCCGGTGTTCAACGAGGGCCAGGATGGCGTCGACGTCCCGGAGTTCACGGTGCTGCAGACGGCGGCGGCGCTGGACGAGGGCGGCAACTTCATCCAGGTGTCCTTCAGCCCGCTGACCATCGTGGAGCTCGGCAGCAACGCCAACCAGCGGGTGTTCTACGACTACCACATCCAGCCCGGCTCGCCGGCAGAGGGTGCGGGCCAGAACGTGGGGATCGGCGGGCCGCTCGGCGTGGACTTCGACGGCGACCCCCGTACCAACGGCAACACCAACGAGATTGGCGCAGACGAGCTCTAGACCTCGTGGCCCGGTGGTGACCGCCGCCCTTGCCTGAATGACCCTCGGCCTCCCCGAGCGGGGAGGGCCGGGGGGAGGGCGCGGCAACACCTCGGGGTCAAAGGGGACACAGAGCAAGGCTTCAGGAGACCTACGATGAATGAGATTCTCAAGAGACAGGCGTTGTGCGCCGCCGTATCACTGGCGCTGTTGGGCGGGATGGGCGCGGCCCGGGCCGCGGTCAACGTGCAGTGCCCAAATGACGACCCCGATCGCAGCGACGCGGTTGTCGTATCAAACGCCCCGGGCCCCAACGGCGGACCGGTCAAGTGCATGCACCTGACCGCCGGCGACGGCTTCAGCGAGATGTCCGACGGCCACCCCATGTACACCTTCGGCTTCGCCGACAAGACCGGATCGCTGCCGGCGGACGTGATCTCCGACGGCATCCTCGCCGCCCGCTGGCCGGGCTCGAAGATCGTCCTCGAGGAGGGCGACGAGTTCTTCCTCTCGCTCACCAACGTGGGCACCGTGATGCGACCGGACCTGTTCGACCCGCACACCGTGCACTACCACGGCTTCCCCAACGCGGCCACCGTGTTCGACGGGGTCCCGGAGGTGTCCATCGCCATCAACATGGGCTCCACGCTGACCTACTACTACAACGTGGTCGAGCCCGGCACCTTCATCTACCACTGCCACGTGGAGGCCACCGAGCACATGGAGATGGGCATGCTGGCCAATCTCTACGTGCACCCGAGGCAGGACCGCACCGGCATCGGCGGCACTGTCGAGGCACCCGACATCGCCACCCAGGCCAAGCGCTTCAACGGCGACGGTCCCGCCGGCTACGCCTACAACGACGGGGACGGCACCACCGCCTATGACGTGGAGGCGCCGATCCAGGTCTCGGGCTTCGACTCCAACTTCCACGACCAGCACATCCAGGTGCAGCCGCTGCCCTTCTCGGAGCTGCGCACCGACTACCCGCAGTTCAACGGCCGCGGCTACCCGGACACGGTGCTCGACGACGTCCTGACGCCGCCCGACCAGGTCGCCATGCGCGTGCCGCGCAACAACGACGGCACGCCCTGGCTGCCCGAGGGCGAGGACCTCAACAACGGCGAGGTCGCCCAGGACATGGGAGCGGGGATCACCGTGCCCGCGGGCGGCAGGGTGCTGCTGCGGCTCTCCAACGTCAGCATCGACCGCTTCTTCACCCTCACCGCACCGGGTCTGCGCATGCAGGTGGTCGGCACCGGCGCCAAGCAGATGCGCGGGGTGACGGGCAAGAACCTCTACGTGACCACCTCCTCGGTGAACTTCGGCGGCGGCGAGACCCACGACGTCATCATCGACACCGCCGGTGCCGCGCCGGGCACCTACTTCCTCACGGCCGCCGAGTACTACCAGATGAGCAACAAGACCCAGCTCGACGGCGGCCTGATCACCGAGATCGTCGTGAACTAGCCCGGCGCACCAGGAGATACGAGCAATGATCAATCGAACCAAGACCACCGGGCGTCTGCTGGGCGCCGCCCTGCTGGGGCTGGCCCTGCTGCCCTGGGCCTCGGCCCAGGCGGCGGGTCACGCGATCCGCGGCATCACGGGCCCCGACTTCAGGCTCTATGCCGCCCCCTTCAACATCAGCCTGCCCGAGGGCTCGAGCCTCTACATGTGGGGCTTCGGCGACCTCAACGCCGGCGCCGGCGCCACCCATCCGGCGGAGGGCGGGGGCTACTACCTGCCCCAGTATCCGGCGCCGACCCTGATCGTCACCGAGGGCCAGACGGTCACCATCGAGGTCACCAACTGGGGCGTGCCCGACACCCTGACCACCACGGCGGGCCCGGTCGACAACCCGGTGTCCATCGTCGTGACCGGCCACCAGGTGACGGCCGAGGCGGTGTCCCCCCCGGCACGACGGTCCAGGGCCTGGTCACCCTGGGCGCCAAGTTCGGCGGAACCGTGAAGTACAGCTTCACCGCCGGCAAGCCGGGCACCTATGTCTATCACAGCCTGGACGGCCCCAACCCGGGCCTGCACGTGGAGATGGGCCTGCTCGGGGCCCTGATCGTGCGCCCCGCGGACGGCAGCCAGACCGCCTATGGCGCCAGCTACCGGGACCGAATACGACCAGGAGTACCTCTATCTCCTGAGCGAGGCCGACCCGGACGTGCACTTCCAGATGGAGCGCGGCCACTACGGCCACTTCACCAATCACGAGCGCTTCGCCACCATCTACTTCGTCAACGGGCGCGTCTACCCGGACCTGGTGCAGAACGACTTCGACGGCGTCTTCCCCCACCAGCCCTACCGCTCCCTGGCCATGTCGCACCCCCTGGACCGGGTGCTGGTGCGCAACGTCAACGCCGGACACGACAGCCACCCCTTCCACTACCACGGCGAGAACCACCGCTTCATCGGGCGCGACGGCAACATGCTGTCCTCCGACGGCTTGGTCGCCGATCTGGGGCGCTCCGACAACACCATCAACTCCGCCCCCAAGCAGACGGTCGACGCCATCTGGACCTGGAGCGGCAAGGACCTGGGCTGGGACATCTACGGGACCACGAATGGTCACACCTGCACGGATCGGGGCGACGGGTTCGACGCGACGACGCGTGAGTACTGCCCGGACCACGGCAAGGCCATCCCGGTCGATCTGCCCGGCGTCGCCGAGCTGACCCTGGGCGGCTTCTGGAGCGGCAGCCCCTTCATGGGCGACACCGGAGACCTGCCCCCCGGCGAGGGCGGCCTCAACCCCAATGGCGGCTACTTCTTCGTGTGGCACTCACACGCCGAGAAGGAGCTCACCACCTTCGACATCTTCCCCGGCGGCAGCCTGAGCGCGATGGTCGTGCTGCCCATGACCGTCACGATCGACTAAGGGGGGAGTGGAAATGAAAAGGCTCAATACCATGAAAACACTACCAAAGCCTGGGTCGGCGCTGCTCGCCGCCGCGGCGCTGGCGCTGCTGGCCGGGCCCGCCGCCGCCACCGAGTTCTGGCTGTGCGCCAAGCCAACGACCCTCGCCCTGCCGGACGGCACCAGCGTCCCCATGTGGGGCTATGCGCTGTCCGATGCCAACTTTGCCGATGGCTGCGCGGGCGAGGCGCAGATCCCCGGTCCCACCCTGGAGGTGACCGACGGCGCCCTGACCATCAACCTGCGCAACGACCTGCCGGCTGGTAATCCCACGTCCATCTTCATCCCCGGGCAGGCCCTGCCTACGGGCAGCGTCGCCACCTTCGTCGCCGGGCGGGTCCGCTCCTTCGGCACCGAGGTGGCCCCCGGCGCGACCGGCGTCTATGACTGGCCCAGCATCGAGGGCAACGGCACCCTGATCTACCACAGCGGCACCCACCCGCAGAAGCAGGTCTACATGGGCCTGAGCGGCCTGGTGACCAATGACTCGGCGCCCGGGGAGCTCTACCCCGACGGCCCGGCCGTGACCTATGACAACGCGGTGGAGCTCTTCTTCAGCGACATCGACCCGGCCTTCAATGAGGCCGTCGCCGCCGGGACCCTGACCACGGCCATCGAGCGCAGTCCCAGCTGGTTCCTGATCAACGGGGCGCCCTATGTGGCGGGCGCGACCCCCACCGCCGACCTCCCCGCGGGCAAGCTCAACGAGAACACCCTGCTGCGTCTGGCGAGCACCGCCACCGACACCCATGTGGCGGTGATCCAGGGTCTGAACATGACCATCCATGCGGAGGACGGTCAGCGCTACAACTGGCAGAACGGCGACACCCTGGGCGGCTACTCGCCCCGGGTCCAATACTCCGCCATGCTGCCCCCGGCGAAGACCAAGGACGCCATCGTGGTGGCCACCGAGGGCGGGCGCTACGCCGTCTACGACGGCAACGGCTACATGACCAACCCCTCAGACCCCGCGTTCGAGGCGCAGGGCGACACCGTCGGCGGCATGCTGCGGTTCCTGAGCTTCACGGCGAATCAGCCGCCGGTGGCCGCGGATGACGCCTACAGCACCGACGAGGACGTGGCGCTGAATGTCGCAGCGCCGGGCGTGCTCACCAACGACACCGATGCCGACGGCGACACCCTGACCGCCGCCGTGGTGACCGGGCCAGCGAGCGGCGACCTGACGCTGAACGCCGACGGCTCCTTCACCTATACGCCGAACGCGGACTTCAACGGCGCCGACAGCTTCACCTACGTGGCGAACGACGGCACCGACAACAGCGATCCGCCGGCCACCGTCGCCATCACCGTCAACCCGGTGAACGACGCCCCGGTCCCGGCCCCGGACGCCTATGGCACGCCGGAGGACACCATCCTTGACGTGAACGCGGCGACTGGTGTGCTCGCCAACGACACCGATGTCGACGGGGACACCCTCAACGTGGTCGGCAACACCCAGCCCGCCAACGGGTCGCTGGTGCTCAACACCGACGGCTCCTTCACCTATACGCCGAACGCCAACTACAACGGCACCGACACCTTCAGCTACGACGTCTCCGACGGCACCGTCACCGTCACCAACACCGCCAGCGTGATCACGGTCGCGGCCGTGAACGACCCACCGGTGGCGGCGGATGACACGGCGACGACCGACGAGGACACCGCGGTGATCATCCCCGTCCTGGCGAACGACACCGATGCCGATGGGGATGCCCTGACCGTAACGGGGACGAGCACGCCGGCGAACGGTTCGGTGGTGATCAATGCGGACAACACCGTGACCTACACGCCGGGCGCGAACTTCGTCGGCACCGACTCCTTCACCTACGTGGCGAACGACGGGACAGCCGACAGCAACACGGCGACCGTGACCATCACCGTCAACGGGGTGAATGACGCGCCGGTGGCTGTGGACGATACGGTGACCACGGCTGAGGACACCGCCGTAACCGGCAATGTGCTGGCCAACGACAGCGACCCGGACGGTCCGGCCGCGCTGACGGCGGCCTTGGGCACCGGCCCCAGCAACGGCGCCCTGTCGCTGGCCACCGACGGCTCCTTCACCTATACGCCGAACGCTAATTTCAACGGGCCCGATTCCTTCACCTACGTGGCGAATGACGGCCTGCTGGATAGCAACGTTGCGACGGTCACGATCACGGTGACCCCGGTGAATGACGCGCCGGTGGCCGCTGACGACGCCTACAGCGTGGATCAGGACACGGTGCTGACAGTGCCGGCGCCCGGTGTGCTGGGGAACGACAGCGATGTCGACGGTCCGACTGCGCTGACGGCGGTCCCGGGCACTGGGCCGGCGAATGGAAGCCTGACGCTGGCTGCGGACGGCTCCCTCACCTACGCGCCAAACACGGGCTTCTTCGGAAGCGACAGCTTCAGCTATACGGCGAGCGACGGAACGGATCCGAGCAACCAGGCGGTCGTAACCATCACGGTGAACCCGGTGGTGGTGCCGAATACCCCGCCGGTAGCGGTCAACGATACCTACAGCGTCAACCAGGACACCACGCTGACGGTGATCGCGCCCGGAGTCTTGGGTAACGATACCGATGCCGAGACCGATGGGCTGAGCGTGTTTGCCAGCACCCCGCCGGCGAACGGAAGCCTGACGATGAACGCGGACGGGTCGTTCGACTACACGCCTACCGCGGGTTACAGCGGGCCGGACTCGTTCACCTACGTGGCGAGCGACGGAACGGATCCGAGCAACCAGGCGGTCGTAACCATCACGGTGAACCCGGTGGTGGTGCCGAATACCCCGCCGGTAGCGGTCAACGATACCTACAGCGTCAACCAGGACACCACGCTGACGGTGATCGCGCCCGGAGTCTTGGGTAACGATACCGATGCCGAGACCGATGGGCTGAGCGTGTTTGCCAGCACCCCGCCGGCGAACGGAAGCCTGACGATGAACGCGGACGGGTCGTTCGACTACACGCCGACCGCGGGTTACAGCGGGCCGGACTCGTTCAGCTACGTGGCGACTGATGGCACGGACCAGAGCAACCAGGCGGTCGTGACGATCACTGTCAACGCGGTCACCTCACCGCCTGTGGCCCTGTACTTCTCGACCTTGCAGGGGGTATCGGTACCGGATGTGTCCGGCAGCTTCAACAACGCAAACATCTACGCGTATAACGGTGCCGCTTACAGCCGGGTCCTGGACTTCATCGCCACCATGGGCTTCAACGCCAATGTGGATGCGCTGGACCTGGTGGACGCGGACACTTTCTACCTGTCCTTTTCCAACGCCAGCGTCGACGTACCTGGTGTCGGGTCCGGTGCAGGACGAGGATGTGGTGCTCTACGACGCCGGCACCTGGAGTCGCTACTTCGATGGCTCGGTCTGCGGGCTCGACACCAGCAACGGTCAGGACATCGATGCCATCTCGATCGACAACGGCACCCTGTACTTCTCCACTGCCGGTGGAGGCAACGGCAATCGGGTCGGCGGGGTGGCAGCGCCCTATGACGACGCGGACGTCTACACCTGGAGCGGAGGCACCACGGGACCGCGAACTGCGGGCGTGCCTTGGATGCCAGCGCCGTGGGCCTGCCGGGCAACGCCGACATCGACGGCCTCACGGTGAAGGGCGGCACCTACTACCTGTCATTCAACCGTGACGCCGGGACCGCGGTGCCGGGCCTGGGCACGGTGCAGGACGAGGAGGTGGTGTCCTTCGACGGCGCGACCTGGGGGCCGTACTTCAGCGGCCTCGACCTCACCGCCAATGGGCAGGACCTGGACGCGGTCGACGTGCCGTAGTGAGGAGTCGGCCGGCGGGCACAGGGAGGCGCCCGCCGGTCATTCAGACCATCGAATTAACCAAAACTCTTGTGAACCCCAGTCCCCGCCTAGGCGGGGGGCTGGGTTGAGTGGATGCCCCAGCCGCGTCCACTCAACCGAGCCGAAAGAGAGACAAACCCCCTGATTTCGCTCCCTCCCCCTGGCAGGGGGAGGGTCGGGGAGGGGGTCGAAGGCCGGGTCAGAGGTCGGGAGTGACCTCGGGGTTCAACCCCCCACCTGACCTCCCCCCTGCTAGGGGGGAGGAAGGGGAGGCCCCGAACCCGCGACTCTTCTCCCTCCCCCTGGCAGGGGGAGGTTTGGGGAGGGGGTCGAAAGGCCGGGTCAGGGAGCGGAGGTCGGGAGTGACCTCGGGGTGCAACCCCCCACCTAGCCTCCCCCCTGCCAGGGGGGAGGAAGGTAAGGTCGGGCGTGACCCCGGGGGTTCAACCCCCCACCTGGCCTCCCCACTGCCAGGGGGGAGGAAGCTGGAGCTGTAACCGTTGGATTCGAGGGTGCGCCGTATGAACAAGTCGATGGAGTTGGACGTTGCCGTTGTCGCCAGGGGGGTCGCGCGTGCGGCCGGCGCCCTGGCCTTGCTGGGCCTCGTGCAGGTCAGCGCGGCGGAGGGTCCCGGCGCTGCGGAGACGGCCGGGCCCCAGTCGGCCACGGGCGAGGGGACGGCGAGCGCCCCCGTCCTGACGCCGGAGCAGATCCGCAACGCCATGATCGAGGCGGAGCAGCGCCGCACCGAGTCGCTGCGCCCGGATCCCGGGGTCCCCAAGGAGGTCAGCGAGCGCTGGGGCGTGGAGGTGATTCGCGTCGCCTCCACCGCCGACGGGTTCTGGCTCGACTTCCGCTTCCGGGTGACCGACGCCCAGAAGGCCCTGCCGCTCTTCGACAGCCGCATCAAGCCTTACCTGGAGTCGGACGAGAGCCACGTGAAGCTGGCGGTGCCCTCCGCGGCCAAGGTGGGCGCCCTGCGCACCACCAACCGCGGCGGCAACATCAAGCCCGACAAGATCTACGCCATCATGTTCGCGAACCCCGGCCGCCACGTGAAGCCGGGCCAGAAGGTCTCGGTGGTGATCGGGGACTTCAAGGTCGAGCACCTGACCGTCAACTGACCAAGGCAGCGAAAAGAAATGAATCCACAGCGCACCCTCGACCACACCCTTACCCCGTCCGCGGTCTCCAGCCTGGACGCCGCGCCCAAGCGTCGACCCGGTATCGGGCGCTGGGGCGCCCGTCTGGCCCTGGCCGCGGCGGTCTCCCTCGCGCTCTGTGCGAGCGCCGGTGCGGGCACGGTGGCGCCGGCCCTGCAGCACGCCGCCGCCCAGAGCGATGTGCATGCCGACCTGCCGGTGATCGTCCAGTTCAGCAACAACGTCGACAAGGCGGCGCTGCGCGCCCAGGCCAACGAAACCGCCAGGGCGCTCTACCCGGACGACGCGAAGAAGCGCAAGAAGGCGCGCCGCAAGCTGTTTCGCAAGCTCCTGATCGACGCCCTCAAGGACCAGGCCAAGGCGTCGAAGGCCGAGGTCAGGGCCTTCCTCAAGTCCCACAAGGAGAATCGCAAGCTCAAGCTGCTGTGGGCGCGCAACAGCGTGGTGGCCGACCTGCCGGTCTATCTGCTCGATGAGCTGGCGGCCCTGCCGGGCGTGGAGAAGGTGAAGCTCGACGCGCGGCTGCAGGGCCCCGGGCCCAGCACGCCGCCCTCGGCCCCCACTTACTGGAACCTGGACGCCACCGGGGTGCGCGGCCTCTGGTCCATGGGCCACGCGGGGTCGGGCGTGGTGGTGGCCAGCCTCGACACCGGGGTCGATGCGACCCACCCGGACATCGCGTCCAAATGGCGCGGCGGCAGCAACAGCTGGCTCGATCCCAACGGCCAGCACGCGACCCCCGCCGACGTCAATGGGCACGGCACTCAGGTGATGGGGCTCATGGTCGGCGGCTCCGCGGTCTACTATCAGCTCGGCATGGCGCCGGACGCCCAATGGATCGCGGCCAAGATCTTCGACGACTCCAACCAGGCGACCCTCAGCGGCATCCACACGGCCTACCAATGGGTGCTGGACCCGGACGACAACTCCGCCACCGACGACGCCCCGGATATCGTCAACAATTCCTGGGATCTGACCGGCACCGTCAACCGGTGCAACCAGGAGTTCGCCCCGGACCTCGCGCTGCTGGCGGATTCGGACATCGCCGTGGCCTTCGCCGGCGGCAACTACGGCTCCAACCCCGACAGCAGCGTGAGCCCCGCCAACGACCCCTCGGTGCTGGCGGTGGGCTCCGTCGACAGCACCCTCGGCATCGACGCCCAGAGCAGCCGCGGCGCGGTGCCTGCAACGGCGGTATCTACCCCCAGCTGGTGGCACCCGGCGAGGGCGTGCTGACCGCCGACCGCATGCCCCAGACCTATGGGTTCGTGTCCGGCACCTCCTTTGCCGTCGCCCATGCGGCGGGCGCCATGGCGGTGCTCAAGGGCGCCTTCGCCGACGCCAGCGCCGCCCAGATCCGCTCCGCCCTGATCGGCGGGGCACTGGACCTGGGTGAGCCGGGGCCCGACAACACCTACGGCTACGGCCTGCTTGACCTGGCCGGGGCCTACGAGCGCCTCGACGCCGAGTTGGGCGGCGGAAACGGGGGAGGTCCCGGCGGGGGCGGCGGGGGCGGAGACCCGGGCAGCCTGCAGCTCGAGGCCGGCGCGTTCAGCCTGGACGAGAACGTGGCGAGCCTGACCCTGACGGTGAGCCGCACCGGCGGCAGCACCGGCGACGTCTCCGTGGACTATGCGACGGCTGACGGAACCGCCACCGCCGGCCTGGATTACCAGGCCGCGTCCGGCACCCTCACCCTGGCCGACGGCGAGGTGAGCGCCACCCTGACCATGGAGATCCTCGACGACACCCTGGTGGAGGGCGACGAGGACCTCACCCTGACCCTGAGCAACGCGGTTGGCGCCACCCTGGGCAGTCCGGCGGCGGCCCAGATCACCATCCTCGATGACGACGTCGCCGACGGGGACGGCGACGGGGTGAGCGATGCCCTGGACCTGTGCCCAGGCACCCCGGCGGGCGAGGCCGTCGACGCGGCCGGCTGCTCGGCCAGCCAGCTCGACAGCGATCTCGACGGTGTGATCGACGGGCTGGATCAGTGCCCGGGTACCCCATCCGGTGAGGCCGCGGACGCGAGCGGCTGTTCCGCCAGCCAGCGCGACGGCGATGGCGACGGGATCAGCGATGCCCTCGACCAGTGCCCGGGTACGCCCTCCGGCGAGGCCGTCGACGCCGTCGGCTGCGCGCTCCCGAGGAGCACAGCCGTCCAGTTCTATCTGACCCTGTCGAGGAACAGCGGCACCCTGGTGGGGCTGGGTCCGAACGGGTCGGATCTCGCCTACCGCGACGAGGACATCCTGAGCTGGAACGGCAGCAGCTACGAGATGGTCTTCGACGGCTCGGCCGCCGGGCTCCCGGCGAGCGCGGACATCTTTGGCTTCGAGATCGACGAGGCCAGAGACCGCATCTTATTGGCCTTCAACGCGCCCCTCACGGTCCCCGGCATCGCCGGCACCGTGGACGACTCCGACGTCGTGGCCTACGACCGCAGCAGCGGTACCTTCAGCCTCTTCTTCGACGGCTCCGACGTGGGGCTCGACGGCAACGAGGACCGGCTGGACGCCGTCGAGCTGCTCGATGACGGCACCCTGCTGGTGTCGACCCGCGGCAACCCGACGATCCCCGGACTCAAAGGCGACGCCGACGAGGACCTGCTGGCCTTCACGCCCACGAGCCTGGGCGCCGACACCAGCGGCACCTGGGCGATCTGGTTCGACGGCTCCGACGTGGGGCTCAACAACAGCGCCGACGAGGACGTCGACGCCGCCGCGGTGGCCCCGAACGGGGACATCTATCTGAGCACCCTGGGCAACTTTGGCGTGGACGGGGTATCGGGCGAGGACGAGGACATCTTCGTCTGCACCCCCTCGTCGCTCGGAACCACCACCCGCTGCAGCTTTTCGCTGTACTTCGACGGCACCGCGAACGGCCTTGATGGCGAGGACATCGTCGCGATCGACCTGCCCTGACGCGGGCGTCCCCCCAACAGCCACGGTCGGGGAGGGGGGAAGGGCAGGGCCTGAGGCCGCGACTCCTTCTCCCTCCCCTTGGCAGAGGGAGGGTTGGGGAGGGGGTCGAAAGGCGTCGGTGACGCCCCGGTCGGGCTGCAGCCCGACGGACAGGGGCGCCAGCCGCGCCAATCGGGACATCCGGTGGTCGGACGCGCGACCCGCCCGCCCCGCCCGCGCTGGCGGTTGCGCCAGCAAATCTGTAGGGTGGATTAGGTGCACATGGAGGTCGCGGGCCTCCGCGATCGCCCGGCGCCGCATCCACCAGAGTGCCTGCCAGGCACCCAATCCCATCGTCAAGGAGCAGTTGCTCGATGTCCCCTCGCAAACACAACCCCAGAATCGCCGCCTCCCGCGCGCTCGCCTGCGCAATCGGCTGCATGGCGCCGGCGCTCGCATTCGCCCAGGCCGGTGATCCGGGCGCGGACCCGCAGCACGACCACGCGGCGCATCTGCAGGCGGATCAGACCCCGCCCGCCGCGCCCGCGGACCCCTCGATGGCGGGACACGAGGACCATCAGGCACACGAGGGTCACGAGGGTCACGAGGGTCACGAGGGTCACGAGGGTCACGAGGGTCACGAGGGTCACGATCAGGCCGCCGGCGCGGACGGCGAGGATCCGCACGCGCAGCATCGGGCCATGATGCAGCACAAGGGCTATCAGCGCTCCGAGCACCCCTATGCCCTCAAGGACCACAAGCTGGTGGACATGTACGGCCGGCAGACGAGCCTGCTGGAGGAGCTCGATGACGACCGCCCGCTGATGGTCAACTTCATCTTCACCACCTGCACCACCATCTGCCCGGTGATGAGCGGCGTCTTTGCCCAGGTGCAGAAGGAGCTGGGGCCCGAGAGCGACCAGGTGCGCATGATCTCGGTCTCGATCGACCCCCAGTACGACAACCCCCAACGGCTGCGCGACTACGCCCGGCGCTTCGGTGCCGGCCCCCAGTGGCAGTTCCTCACCGGCGATCCCGACGACATCATCGCCGTGCAGAAGGCATTCGACGTCTACCGGGGCAACAAGATGAGTCACGAGCCCACCACCCTGCTGCGCGGCGCGCCGGGCAGTCCCTGGGTGCGCCTGGACGGTATCGCCAGCGCCGCCGAGATTGTCGCGGAGTACCGCCAGCTTGCCAAAGACTGATCCCCGGGACGCTGCGATGCGTGGTCTGGCATCGCGCCCGGCGCTCCGGATCAGGGCGGCGCTGCTCGCCCTGGCCGCCGTGCTGCCCGGTTGGTCGCTTGGTGCGGCGAACATCGCGGGAGACGCGGCGAGCGAGGCCGAACGGGTGGAGGCGGGCCGGCGCATCTACCAGGAGGGTCTGCTGGCGTCCGGCGAGTTGATCTCCGGGACCGTGCAGGGCGATATCAGCCTGAGCGGCGATCAGGTGGTCTGCGGCGCCTGCCACCGGCGCAGCGGCCTCGGCTCCATGGAGGGTCAGGAGGTGGTGCCGGCGGTGACCGGGGACATCCTCTTCCAGCCCCTGCGCCTGCCGACCAGCAAGCCTCCGCTGGCGCCCATGCAGAGGCCGGCCCACACCGACGAGAGCCTGGGGAAGGCGATCCGCGCCGGGATCGGGGCCGACGGCAGCGCCCTCAACCCGCTGATGCCGCGCTACGCCCTGTCGGACACGGATCTCGGCAACCTGATCGCCTACCTCAAGAGCCTCGACACCGCCGCCGACCCGGGGGTGGACGAGCACGAGATCCACTTTGCGACCATCGTCGCCGATTCGGTGGACCCGGCCGTGCGCAAGGCCTTCCTGGACGTCTTCGAGGTGTACATCGAGCAGAAGAACTCCGAGACGCGCAATGAGAGCGGCCGAGCGGAACATGCCCCCTGGCACAAGGAATGGCTGTTTGCGCCCTACCGCAAGTGGGTGCTTCACGTCTGGGAGCTCAAGGGTGCGCCCGAGTCCTGGTCCGGGCAGTTGCAGCGTCAGTACGACGAGCAGCCCGTGTTCGCGGTGCTGAGCGGGATAGCCCCTGGGAGCTGGCGGCCGGTGCACGACTTCTGTGAGCGCAACGCCCTTCCCTGTCTGTTCCCGAACACCGACCTTCCGGTGGTGGAGGAGCAGGGCTTTTACAACGTCTATCTCTCCGCAGGCATGACCCTGGAGGCGGATGTCGTCGCCCGGCACCTGTTCGAGGACGGGCGTCTGACCTCGCCGGTGGTGCAGGTCTACCGCGCCGGCGACCCGCGTGCGGAGGCGGCGGCGGCGCAGTTGCGGCGCCGGCTGGGGGAGCAGGGGGGCCGTGTCACCGATCTGCGCGTCACCGACGCGGCGGTCCTGAGCGCCGGCTTCTGGCGCTCCGTGCTCGCTGCGGATGACGGCGCGACCCTGGTCCTGTGGCTAAGGCCCGCGGAGCTCGCCGCGCTGTGGGGCCCGGAGGCGGCGGAGCCGGCCGGGCGTCTGTACCTGTCCACGACCCTATACGGTCTCGGCCCGGCTCAGATCCCTCGCGCGGTGCGCGAACGCCTGTATCTGGTGCATCCCTACGAGCTTCCGGGCCGGCTGCCGCGGCTGCTCGCCCGCTCCACCGGCTGGCTCAAGGCAAAGCGCATCTACTCGCCCGAGGCCAATGTGGCGCAGGCAAACGCCTTCTTCGCGCTCAAGATGGCGGGCAGCGCCGTAGTCGGCATCCGCGGGTTCTTCATCCGCGACTATCTGCTCGAGCGCATCGAGCATCTGGTGGACCGGGCGTCCTATACATCCGTGTACCCGCGGATCAGCCTCGCGCCCGGACAGCGGTTCGTCTCGGGGGCCGCCTATGTCGCACGCTTCCCGGCTTCGGCAACCAGCGCGAAGGACCTGACCGCGGTCAAGGACTGGGGGGTTCCCGGCTCGGACTAGCCGGTGGCAGCGGTCATCACTGCCGTTCCCCTCGTGGCGGTCTCAGGGCGACGGTGTCAGGTCGGCGAGATCTCCACTCGAGCGATCAGGTCAGCCCAAGCTCGCGGAGCTTGCGGTAGACGGTGCGCTCGCTGACGCCGAGCTCCCGCGCCGCCTTCCGCCGGTTGCCGCGATGCCGGCGCAGCACCTGGGCCAGGCTCTCCGCCGTCCAGGCATAGCGCATCGCCGGCTGCTCGCGCGGCGCCTCGGCAGGGTGGGCGGGAGCGGCGGGCTCCTCCTCCGGCGCCTCGGCTCCTGACGACGGGGCCGGCGCGGGTAGGGCCGCGGCGACTTGGGCGACGGTGATCCGCGCGCCGGGGGCGTTCACCGCGGCGACCCAGAGCACGTTGCGCAGCTCCCGGATGTTGCCGGGGAAGTCGTAATCCACCAGCAGCTGCAAGGCGTCATCGTCCATGGTGTAACGCTGCCCCGATGAATGGCCGATGCGCTCCAGGAGCTCGGAGGCGAGCAGTGGTATGTCGGAGCGGCGCTCCGACAGGCTGGGCAGACGAATCGTCAGGCAGGCGATGCGGTAGTAGAGGTCCCGGCGGAACCAGGACTCGCCCAGGAGTGCACGGTTGGAGGCGCACACGATCCGCACATTGGCGCGCCGGGTGTTGACCCCGCCGACCCGTCTGAACTCCCCGCTCTCCAGTATGCGGAGCAGCTTGGCCTGCTGGGGCAGGGGCATTTCGCCGATCTCGTCGAGGAACAGGGTTCCGCCCTCCGCCAACTCGAACAGGCCCTTCTTCTCCCCGACGCTGCCGGTGAAGGCCCCGCGCTTGTGGCCGAAGACCTCGCTCTCGAAAAGCTCGTTGGTGAGCACGCTGCAGTCGAGCGTCTGGAAGGGTCCCGCGTGGCGTGACGAGTGGCGATGGATGAAGGCCGCTGCCAGCTCCTTGCCGGTGCCCGTCTCGCCCTGCAGCAGCACCGGCGCGTCGGAGTTGGCGGCCGTCAGCAGCCGGTCCCGCGCCTCCAGGTAGGCCGGCGCCTTGCCCACCATATAGGTGCCGGGGCAGGCCGATTCGCTGCCGGCGGGGTGCTGACGGATGGCGTCGCGCTGGATCAGCTCGCCGATATAGACCCGTCCGCTCTCGGTGCGGATCGGGTAGGCGCGGATCTGCACCGAATGCTCCCGCCCCTCATCATCCTGGTAGCTGTGCACGACCGTCGAGGTGACCTGGTGCCTGAAGGTGTCGGCAAAGGGGCAGTTGTCACCGTCCGGGCCGCAGGGGCAGAACCGGGGCTGATTGGCGATCAGGGCATGGCAGGGGGCCCCCACCGCCTGGTCGCGCCCCACCCCATAGGCCTCCTCGAATGACCGGTTGACCACCACGACCCGATGCCGGTCGTCGATGATGAGGAAGGGCTGGTCGTAGATATCGACCACCGACTGGACTTCCGCAGAAAAGCGCACGTCGCCTCCTGATTCACTTTTTGCCGGGAAAGCACACAGAAGTGCCGTGACCCGCACTCCGTTATGTGACACGGATCACGGTATATGACAAAAATGTCATGAGCGCACTGACAGTTTGACAGGGGTGCCATGGGATTTGACATGCCGACTTTCCCCCATTTTCGGGGTAGGGAAGGCCCCATATCGCGCCCCTAAGTCCTTCCACCGGCGTGTCTTTTGTTTTTCATTAAGATTTTTTAAGACTCTGAAACGTCGGAGGAATCCTTCTTCTGATGCCTCCCCGTCAAGCCCCTTGACTTTCTCCGCCCCTACACCCGGCCCCGTGATTGCATAGTACTCGATACGAGGACGGCTGCCTGCCTGTCCTTACCCGGCTTCCGAATCCGCGACACAAGCGGCAGAAGCATCAGCCACGAGCACAATGGAGGATGGGATGATGACATCGAGCAACCATCGCGCAATCAAACGGGGAGGGCCCCTCCTGCTGCCGCTGGCACTTGCGGTATCGGGTGCCTTGGCGGCCCCGCTGCCTGGGGGCACCCTGGACCCCTTGACCATCCCCAAGTACGTCATCCCATTGGTCATTCCGCCGGAGATGCCGAAGAACCCCCCCGCCGGATCTGCCTACAACCAGGGTGCCACGACCGACTACAACATCGCGGTGCGCCAGTTCCAGCAGCAGATCCTTCCGGGCGGCGTCTGGAATGTCGTCAACGGCCGCACGGACGCCTTTCCCGCCACCTCGGTGTGGAGCTATGGACGGGCCGACGACCCCATTCCGACCGGCAATACCCTTGGGACAACCCCAGGGGTCGCACCCGTCCCTGCGGCGGAGTCCTCCTTCAACTACCCAGCATTCACCGTCGAGGCGATGGCCGATGTCGGAACCACCGTCCGCTGGGTCAACGAGCTGGTGGCGATCGACCCGGCCACCGGCAGACCCTATCCCGCGGGCGATCCACTGCGGACCTTCCTGCCGCATGTGGTCGCGGGCTCGGTGGACCAGAGCCTCCACTGGGCGAATCCGGGCAAGCTGACCTGCGCCGACGGCACCCCTCGCACGGACTGTCGCCCCGATCCGAGCAGCGTCATCAACCCCGGCCTGGGCCAGCCTTATACGGGGCCCGTGCCCATGATCACCCACGTCCATGGCTCCCACGTCGACCCGGAGAGTGACGGCTACCCCGAGGCCTGGTGGCTCCCGGACGCGGAAAACATCCCGGCTGGATATGCCACCCAAGGTACGCAGTTCGACCAGGCCCTGACGGCCAACGCCGTACCGGGGTCGGCCGCCTTCAGCTACCGTAACGATCAGGCGCCGACCACGATCTGGTACCACGACCACACCCTGGGAATGACCCGCAACAACGTCTACGCGGGCCCGGCGGGGTTCTGGCTGATCCGCGGGACCTTCAAGGATCCGGTCAGCGGACAAGTCGTCCCTGACAGTGCCACCGATGGTGTGAACGGAGGCCCGGCCGTGCTGCCCGGCCAGGTCGGGGTGATCCCAAGCTCCCCGGGGCGTCCAACCGACCCCACCACCGCAGGCGGCTGCGACCCCAATTTCGACGCCCAGTGCCGCGCCTCGATCCGCGAGATCCCGATCGCCATCCAGGGCCGCTCGTTCAACGCGGACGGGACGCTCTTCTATCCGCAGAGCCGGGATTTCTTCAACTTCATCCGGCCGAACGCGATGATCCCCTATGTTCCAAGCGATCCGGCGACCTGCGGGCCGACCATGACCTGCTCGGACATCGCGCCGATCTGGAACCCGGAGTACTTCGGCAACACCATGGTGGTCAACGGCACCACCTGGCCCGACCTGCAGGTGACCCCGCAGCGCTACCGACTGCGCCTGCTGAATGGGACCGATGCCCGGTTCCTGAATCTGTCGCTCTGGATCGTGCCGCCCAAGTGCACCCGAGTCGGTGGCTGTGCGCCGGCGACCAACGCCTATACCTTGAACAGCAATCAATTGATCAACCGCGCGAAGTTCGTGGAGATGCCCATCTACCAGATCGGTGCGGAGCAGGGCTTCCTTCCCCAGGTGGTGCAGATCTCAACCGGGTTCGCGACGCCGTTGCCTGGTGACGGAACGATTCCGGCTGCGACGGCGAGCGCCAGCCCCGACCAGGCCCTGCTGATGTCCCCAGCGGAGCGTGCGGACGTCATCCTCGACTTCACGGGTCTGGTCCCCGGCACCGTCGTACGCATGGTCAACACCGGGCCCGATGCCCCATTCGGCGGCTTCCCGGCAGCCCCGGTGGCAGACAAGAACACCACCGGTCAGGTGATGTCGTTCACCGTCGTTGCAGCCGGTCCCGGTATCGCCGCCGACCCCAGCACCCCGGTCCAGAACCTGTTGTTGCCGGCCGATGTCCCGGTCCAAGCCGATCCGACCATGACCCGCCAGCTCAGCCTGAACGAGGCCGAGTCAGACCAGATCTGCGTCAGGGCCAATGCCCTGACCGGCAAGATCAAGAAGACGGTGCTGACCCTGCCGGCAGCGGCCCGCCCCGGCACCATCGCGGCGACCTGCGCCCAGGTACGGGCGGTGCCCTTCGCGCCCAAGGAGGCCCTGCTCGGGACCATGCCGCTTGGAGTGCCGACGCCCCAGTTCTGGGCCGATCCCATCACCCAGAATCCGGCCCTCGGCGCCACCGAGGACTGGGAGATCTACAACTACACGGTCGATGCCCACCCGATCCACATCCACCTGGTGCGCTTCGTCGTCATGGATCGGGCAGCGCTGGTGCTTGACCCGTTGACCGGCATGCCCGCCATCCCGGCCATGGTCGACAAGGCGACGGTGCGTCCCCCGGAGGTCACGGAGCTGGGCTACAAGGACACGGTCACGGCCTACCCGGGTGAGGTGACCCGCGTGCGCGCCCTGTTCGACATCCCGGGGCTCTATGTGTGGCACTGCCACATCGTCGAGCACGAGGACAACGAGATGATGGTGCCCTTCTGCGTCGACGGCAGCGCCGGCCAGAGCTGCCCCGGCAGCACGGTTCCCATCGCGTCCGCCGCACCCTAAAGGACCCACGCCCGTCGCCCGACGGGCCCGTTGGATCGGGGGCTGCCTTCGGGCAGCCCCTTTTTGCTATCCTCGGCCCGCGCCCGGAGCGGGTCGCGGACCGGATTCGAGAACCATCAGGCAGGAATCGCCATGAAACGACTGCTGAGCGCGGCCCTCGCGGCGGCCCTGGCGGCCGGGGCCTGGGCGGCCGCCCCGCCCGCGGCGTTGGAGAGCGCCCGCGACCGGGAGACCTACAGCCTCGGCTACCAGATCGGTCAGGACCTCAGACATCAGTCCGTCGAGTTGAGGCCGGATGCGGTGCGGCGTGGACTGGCCGATGGTCTCCAGGGCGCGAGCCCGCAGATGACGCCCGACGAGATGCGCCGCACCCTGTTGGAGCTCAAGCGCAGGATCACCTCCCGCGACGCGGCCGAGTCGCGCAAGCAGGCCGCGCGGCAGCAGGCGGAGGAGGCGCAATTCCTGGCCGAGAACGCAAAGAAGGAGTCCGTGGTCTCGCTCCCGAGCGGCCTGCAGTACAAGGTGATCCGGGAGGGGACCGGACGCCGGCCCGGCCCCCGTGACCAGGTGACCCTCGGCTACAGCGCCGCGCTGGTCACGGGGATGGAATTCGACAGCACCGCCGAGGAGGGCGAGCCGGCGACCGTCTTCGTCCAGGATCTCATCCCCGGCTGGCGCGAGGGCGTGCAGCTCATGAAGGAGGGCGCCCGCTGGCAGCTCTTCGTCCCGCCGGCCCTCGGGTACGGCGTGCGCGGGCCCCTCGCCGACCGAGCGGTGATCCTCGACGTGGAGCTCCTGAAGGTGCAGGAGGCGCCGCCCGGCGGCGACCCGGTCACGGCACCCGCGGGTAGGACCCAATGACGGCGGCAATGGGCGCGGGACGCGGCGGCGCGCGGCCCTTGGACCGCAGGGGGGGCATTTCCATGAACAAGCTGCTGACGGCGCTCGCGGTCGCGGCCGTCTGGCCCAGCGCCTGGGCCGAAGACGCGCCTGTCGGCCTGGCGGATCAGGCCGACAGGATCAACTACAGCGTCGGCTTCCGCGTGGGGAGCGACTTCAAGGGCAAGGGGGCACTGAACCCCGAACTGCTGGTGAAGGGCATCCAGGACGCGGTCGCCGGCGCCGAGCCCCTGATCTCTCGCGAGGCCATGCAGGGCGCGCTGGCCGACCTGCAGCGCCAGGCGGTCGCCGAGGCGCAGGCAAAGCGGCAGCAGGAGCTGGACCGGTTGATCGAGGAGGGTAGGGTCTTCCTGGGGGAGAATGCCGGCAAGGAGGGTGTCGTCACCCTGCCCAGTGGGCTCCAGTACCGGGTCATCGAGCCCGGTAGCGGCGACTCGCCCGGACCCCAGGACAGCGTGACGGCGGATTACCGCGGCACCCTCATCGACGGCAGCGAGTTCGACAGCTCCTACAAGCGGGGTCAGCCCGCGACCTTCGCCCTGCAGGGGGTGATCCCCGGGTGGACCGAGGCCCTGCAGCTGATGCGCCCGGGCGCCCACTGGGAACTCTTCATCCCACCGGACCTGGCCTACGGCGACCAGGGCAAGCTCGCCGGGCAGACCCTCGTCTTCGACGTCAAGCTGCTCTCGGTGACCCCGGCGACCGCTCCCAAGGACACCCCGTAGGCTGGATAAGCGAAGCGCATCCACCAACCCGCATCCACCGCCCCCCTTAGAAACGATTCAAAAATCGGGTACATCTTGAGCCTTTTCGCGATACTTCGTGCTTTTGGTGGTTCTAAAAGGACGCCGCGTTGGTTTTCTGAACCCCTTTCTTATCCAACAACCATCAGGAGGATCCCATGCCCTTGCATCTGCCCAGCGCCCTGTCCCGCGCCCTGACGCTGTCTGCCCTGGTCGGCCTCACCGCTGCGGCGACCCTGCAGCCCAGGGACGGCCGCGCCGAGGCGCCTGGGAACCCGAGTGCGGCCGCGGCCGTCGAGGACGAGCACGCCCATCACCACCATGCCATGCACCAGGCCGCGCGCCGGGTCACGGCGCGTTACGAGATACCCGACGTGACCCTGGTGGATCAGAGCGGGCAGCCGGTGCGGTTGCGGGCGCTGCTGGACGTTGGCGAGCCGGTCCTGCTGAACTTCATCTTCACCACCTGCACGGCGATCTGCCCGGTCATGAGCGGAACCTTCTCCCAGGTCCAGAAGAACCTGGGCGCCGATGCCGCCAGGCTGCGCATGGTCTCCATCTCCATCGACCCGGAGCACGATACGCCGGCCGAGCTGAAGCTCTACGCGGAGCGCTTCAATGCCGGCCCCCAATGGTCATTCCTCACCGGCAGTCCCGACGACGTCATAGCCGTCCAGCGCGCCTTCGATGCCTACCGCGGCGACAAGATGAATCATGCGCCCCTGACCCTGATGCGCGCGTCGCCCCTGGCCCAGTGGGTGCGGATCGACGGCCTGGCGAGTGGTGCCGAGCTGTCGAAGGAATCGCACGGCATGGTCGGGTCATGAGGGGCTCGGCCACCAGGGCGAGGTTGCTCGGCGCCCTGTTCTACGTCTGCGTCGTAGGCGGCGCCGGGGCGCTCGAAGCACCCGACGCGCCGGTCGCCTCGGACCCGCCGGCGGATCCGGGCGCGCCCCAGGCGACCGCAAGCTACAGTCTCGGCTTCCAATTGGGAAGCGATCTCGCCGCCCTCAAGCGCCTGGGCCGGGTTACGGACCTGGAGGCCGTATTGAAAGGCCTGTCCGATGCCATGGCGGGCGTCGAGCCAGCCGTCAGCGCCCAGGAGATGGGCGCGGCCCTGGAGGAGCTTCGTCAGCGGGGTGCACCACCGAAGCCGGAGGCCAAGACCCCGAGCTTCGACGACCAGACCACCAGGGCCTTCAATGCCCTCTACGCCGGTCGGGAAGGCGTGGTCACCCTGCCCAGTGGCCTGCAGTACAAGATTCTTCGCGCGGGGGGCGGTAAGCAACCCAAGGACGACGATATCCTGACGATCAACTACAAGGCGTCCTTTCCCAACGGGGTGCTGGTGGACAGCACGTACGAGGACGGTGAGCCGGCGACCCTGCGCCTGAGCGAGATCGAGGTCCCCGGCCTGAAGCAGGCCCTGGCGCTGATGCGCGAGGGCGCCAAGTGGGAGCTCTATGTGCCCCCGGCGCTGGGGTTCTCCGAGTTCAGCACCCTGCGCGACCGCGCCATGATCTACGAGGTCGAGCTCCTGTCCGTCGTCCCGGCCGCGGACGCCGTGGCCCCCGAGCCGCCCCAGTAGGGTGGATAAGCGCAGTGCATGCAGCATCGGATCAGCCCGACGCATCCATCACTGCGCATCCACCATCGGATCAGGGCAACGCATCCACCATTGGCGGCTCCGCGCTCGGTAACCGCGGCGCATCCACCATCGGCGTTGTCGGATGCGGCGCGGGAGCCTTACCCGGAACCCGAGCGGCGGTCGAGCGCCTGATCCACCCTACGAACCCGCACCCGATCCGTTAGGGGCTGGCCTCCGTCTCCACCGGAATCAGTTGATCCGACTCGGGTGAGGCAAAGCGCAGGATGTAGCCGCCTTTGGCCGCGATCCGTTGACCGGCGCCCAGGCTGAGGCGGCCATAGAAGGGTGTCCAGGCGGCGATTTCGACCGGGTTGCCGGTGTTCTTCGCCACCGCCGACTCCAGACTCTCCAGCAGGGCGTCGCGGGTGAGTTGGGTGCCGCGCCAGAGAAACTGCTCCTTCTGCATGTGCGCCAGGGCGCGGGTGAAGAAGTAGCAGGCCCCGTAGGCGTCCGCCTGCGGCCTCAGGTCCCCCGCCGTCGGCAGCCCCACGCGCTCCAGCCAACCCCGAAGCCAGGTGCGTGAGTAGGCGCTCTGGGGACCCCAGTCGTCGTACAGCGAGACGTAGCCCACCCGCGCCTTCCATGCCGGCGGGAGCGCGAGCGCACCGGGCGGTGCGAGCAGCGCCGACAGGTAGACCTGGCCCGCCGGCGGACCCTGGGGCGAGCGCGCTACCAGCCGGGCGAGCTCCGGGGGGCGCAGCCACAGGGCCAGGGTATCGGCGTCGGACAGGCCCTCGAGCGCCGCGGCGGGGGCGATGCCCCGGAGCCTGCGGTCGTCCACGCGCCCGGCCAGGTCGGCGGCGCAGGCGCGCAGCACATCCGCCGCCCGCTGTCCCGATGCGTCCGCGAAGACCTGGACGATGCGGCCCCTTTGCGCGTCGCCGGTGGCGCCAGGGTCGGGGCTGCCGGGTTGGGCGCCCGAGGCGAGGTGGCGCGCCAGCAGCTCCGCCTCCAGTCCGACGCCGGGTGAGTAGTAGAGCGCGTAGCGGCCATTTTCCTTCAGGGCCTGCTCGGGCAGGGCCTCCAGCGACGGCAGGATGCAGGCGATGCCGGTGTCCTCGCAGAATCGATGCACCGGCGACCATTCGGCCACGCCGATGCCCGAGAGCAGGGCGAACACCGGCTGGCGACTGTACTGCTCCTCGAGCTGCGCCTCCCAGCCCTGGGGCGGTCCGGACAGCCGCCAGACCTCGAGCTCCCAGGGCATCTCCCCGCGTTGCTGGGCGGCCCATGCCTGCAGCACTCCAAGGACCGCCTCGGTCGGCTCCGGGGGTGCATCCGAGGTGACCACCGCCGCCAGGCGCAGTCTCCGGGGCTCGATCCCCGGGGATGGCGCGGCGGAGAGCTGGCTCAGATAGGCGAAGAGGGCGGAGACCGCCTGGTCGTCCAGGGCATAGCGCGGCATGGGCGCCATGAGCGCGTCGCCATCGGGGTCCAGGCCCTGGCGGATGGCGCGGGCGAGGGCGCTCGCGTCGTAGGGAGAGCGCGTCATTGCCCGATACCAGGGCACGCTGGCGTCCGCCCCGGTCGGAGTCGCGCCGGGCACGATGAAATGCGGCCCCGGCTGCGAGAGGACCGCCCCCGTGATTGGCGGAACCAGGACGTTGCCCTCGAAGGAGCCGTAGCCGCTGCGTCGATGGCAGGTGACACAGGCGGCCTGGGCCCCGCTCAGCCGGGCGCCCCCGGGATACGACCCCTCGAGGGGTGTCCCGTCGGGCAGCAGCCCGCGCTCATAGATGCCGCGGCCGGTCTCGATGAGGGCGCGGCTCGCTGGAGGCTCGGTGGCATAGGCGGACGCGCCCGCGATCAGGCCGATGCAGATGAGCGCCTTGGCCCGGACCAGGTGCGCCGGATGGGTCGAGGGTTCGAACGGTCCTGAAGTCATGACGCCTGGACTGAGGATCGCAACGGATTCCGGGTCAGGGGAGACTACAGGACTGTCATCGAAGTTTGAATCCTGCGTGCCCGAACCCTGAGCGGCGTGTGACGACAATTTAATCGCGGCGCGGGCCCGCCTTCGGTATACATCGGGGCGGCCACGCCCTGTTCGTGCCTCTGATATGCTTCGCGCCTCGAAGCAGAACCCCAATCCAAACACAATCCCAACGAAGGAGGAGCAGATGCTCTACCGGATCCCGGCCCTGGCACTCGTCACCACGCTCGCCGTCGCAGGCAACGCCTTGGCGGAGGCGACCGTCGACATCAGCGACGAGACCGCCCGAATCAACTACAGCCTCGGCCACCAGATCGGCAGCGACTTTCAGCGTCAGGGCATCGACCTGAACGCGCCGGCGATGGTGAAGGGCATCGAGGATGCCGTCTCCGGCGCCGAGCCCTTGATGCCGGCCGATGAGATGCAGAGCACCCTGATCGAGCTCAAGGGCAAGATCATCGCCGCCCAGAAGAAGAAGGCCGGGGAACAGGCGCAGCAGGCGTTGGAGGCCGGCAAGAAGTTCCTGGAGGAGAACGCCAAGCAGCCCGGCGTGGTCACGACCGCGAGCGGGCTCCAGTACCAGATTCTGGAGGAGGGCAGCGGCAAGGCACCCGGCGCGACGGATCAGGTGACGGTGAACTACCGCGGCACCCAGGTCGATGGCAAGGAGTTCGACAGCTCCTACAAGCGCGGCAAGCCGGCCACCTTCCCGCTCAACGGGGTGGTGAAGGGCTGGACCGAGGGTCTGCAGCTCATCAAGGAGGGGGGCAAGATCAAGCTCTTCATCCCGGCCGAGCTTGCCTACGGGGCCCGCGGACCGCTCGCGAACCAGACGCTGATCTTCGACGTGGAGCTGATCTCGGTCGGTGAGCCCGAGTCGGAGCAGGCGCCCGAGGGCGAGGAGTCCAAGGCAAAGGAATAGTCGTCCCAGCCTCAGCGCGACCAGGTCGGGGCCCAGTCGCCCCGGACTGGTGCGCAACGCAGTGCTCAGGTTCGGGGGACTGAATCGGCGGCACCTGTGCTCGACTTCGGGCGCGGCGGCGCCGATGGCTGGAGCTGCCGGCCTTCCCCGGTGAAGAAGCGCGCGAAGAACTCGAAGAGCACCAGCCGGGTGGTCTGGACGCTCACCACCACCGATTCCAGCACGATCACCAGCAGGTTTCCGAGCAGAGCGATCAGGATGCTCAGCCCGAGGATGCCGGCGTCCGCGGCGAGTATGACGACCGTGGACTCAAGGGCCGAATGGGCCAGCGCGAAGGCCCCGACGCGGGCGAAGGAGACCGTGTTCAGCAGCATCTCGAAGGTGCTCTGGGCCAGATGCCCCAATCCGCCCGCCAAGGAGCCGAGGGTCGGTTCGGCGCGCAGATGACCGAGCGCGCACAGGGCCACCCCGAGGACCGACAGCCAGCCCCAGCGGGGGTCGACGAACAGCAGGAGCAGGCCCCAGTAGACCAGGAGCTGAGCGCCGTCGGCGACGCCCCGGGTGCCTGCCTCCCCGCGCCAGCAGGTCGCAACCCCGTGCAGCAGGACCCCCAGGGTGAGCACCAGCGTACCTGCCGCCACCGGGACCAGCAGGATCTGCAGCGGCGCGTCCAGGGGCCTGACCCACAGGGGCTGGATCAGATGCTCGTAGCCGAAGACGTCGCCGTAGACGAAGCCGAAGGCGGTGGCCGAGAGACCGCAGAAGACCAGCAGTGGCCACAGCGGTGTGCGGTTGCGCAGCAGCAGCCCGGCGGCCAGGATCACGATGCCGTGGCCCACGTCGCCACACATGTAGCCGAAGAGCAGGGGCACCAGCAGGGCGACCCAGGTGGTCGGGTCCGGCTCCTTGAGCCCGGGCACCCCGACGGCACGGGTGAAGACCTCGAAGGGCCGCAGCCACAGCGGGTTGGCACTGACCGAGGGCGTGGCGGCGGACCCGGGCGGGTCGCGGAACTGCACGGCCGACCGGACACCCACCTCGCGCAGGGCCCCGTCGAGGAAGGAGCGGTCCGGCTCGCTGGTCCAGCCGGTGATCCAGCAGACGCCGCCCTCACACCGGATGTCGCGGGCGGTCTCCAGAAACCATTCGATGCGCTCGAGCACGGCCGCGGCCCGGTCCACCCCGTGCTCCAGGGCCAGGTCGCGCAGTTGGCCTTCCAACCCGGCGCACTGGCGCCTGATCTCCGCCAGCCGGGCGCCGATGCGCGCCGCGCAGCTGGGCGCGTCGCTCGCAAAGGACGACTGAAGGGTCAGGCAGCCGCCCCCCTGGGCGCGGGCCTCGGCGCAGAAGGCGCTTGCCTCGGCCGTGGGCACCAGGGCCAGTCCGGCGAGGCCCTGGGCACAGGGGATCTGGATCTCGAGGCTGGTGGCGCACCGGGGCCATTGGGCCCCGTTCGGCAGCACGGCGCAGACGCCGGAGAGCACCGGCCCGGCCCGGGCCAGGCCGCCGAGATCGATACCCGAGCCCACCAATGCACCCAGTATCGGCGGCCAGGCCTGCAGGGCGGTCTCCTCCCCCTGCAGCAGGGCATGTTGGTCCAGCAGGTGAGCGGCGGCGGCGCGCCAACGCTCGATGCGCCGCAGTGCCGTCGCGGCCGCCGACTCGATCGGCGGGTCGCAGCAGCGCTTCTCGAAGAGCGGCGGCGGCCAGAAGCGGGCGTGCCCGCTGGCGAGCGCCCGGTAGCGGTCGACCAGGGGCCGCAGCGTCTCGATCGGTTCCCCCGTGGTGCCCTCGCCGTGCCACTCGAATTGCACCTCGGCACGGCGGACGAGCGCCTCCATGGTGTCCTCGGCGTCGCCCCGGGGGACGACGACCTCGAACCAGTAAGCGGCCACCGGCCTGAGCTGCATCACGGGCCTCCCTACCGTGCTCGCCCCCGAACGGGGATCTATTGAACGGGGAGGAGAGACCGGGCCTGTCCCAGGAACCAAAGGGGCCACTATAACGGCCGGGTCTCATACTCCGCTCGCCCGCCCCCGCGCCGCTGCGCGCGTTTTTGCGGACGCCAACTTAACTGTAGCTCGCGGGGGAAACGGCGGCGGCGATCGGATGGCCCGGGGAGACTGGTCCAGGCGGAAGCAAATGACCGATGCCCGCACACTCATTAGGTCATTTATCCGTTAAAATCAGGATGCAGCCGGGGGGCCGCCCGCAGCTTACCGGCGCGTGGTAAACCCAAGCCTCTACAGCCGTGCGGCGACGCGGGATTCGATGTCGGGGCCCGGTCGGGTAGTGGGCAGCAGCTAGGAGTAGTTCGATGAGCAGGCTCCCAAAAGTCGGCGACTTGGTAGAGCTCTTTGGCATCGGTTGTGAGGGCTGCGGTCACTTCCGCGGCGAGTTCGAGGTGCGCTCTGTGATCGAGGCCGCGGAGGTATCACTGGTCCTCGATGCGCGCGACATCCGGTGTGAGGGACCGGTCGCCAACGGCACCTTAAGCAACCTGACCCTGTTGTGGAACCGCGATCTGGAATGCTGGCAGACCAGTTGCGGCGATCATCAGCTGGTGGTCCACATCTCCGGGCACTACAGCGGCCCCGCCAAGGCCATCTCAGAGGCGGCCTGAGCCAGGACGGGGGAGGCCGGGGAACCAGTTGGGCGCTAAAGGGGCGGCGCCCTGTGAGAGCGCCGCCCTTAGGAGCGGCGCTCTCGCCAGGATCAATTCTCCCTCCCTTCGCCCACATCGGGCGCAGCGTCGTGCGGCCCACCGAGCCGCAGCCTCACCTCCAGGGTCCCGGGCTCGTCCGGGTGGCGCCGCTGCTCGAATCCCAGCGCCTCACACAGGCGCAGCATGGTCCGATTCTCCTGCAGCACCTCGCCGTAGACCTCGCGGATGCCGCGCGCCGCGGCGTAGTCAAGGATGCGGCGCATCATCAGGACCCCCAGGCCCATGCCGGTCAGGTCATGGTGCACCAGGATCGCGAACTCGGCCCGCTCCTCGTCCGCGCCGGCGATGATGCGGACCACGCCGTAGATCTCGGTGCGCCCGGCGCTGCCCGGGTCGGTGAGCACCAGGGCCATCTCGCGGTCGTAATCGATCTGGGTCAGGCGCGCCGCCGCGGCATGGCTTAAGACCGTCATGGGCGCGAAGAAGCGCAGCCTGATCTCCTCCGGTTTGAGCCGCGCGAAGGTCCGCTGGAGCGATGGCTCGTCCTCCGGGCGGATGGGCCGCAGCAGCAGCCGGCGCCCGTCCCCGATCTCGATGGTCTCCTCCAGCTCCTTGGGGTAGGGCCGGATGGCGAGCCGTCGGGTGCCGGGTCCTGACGCCTCGGCCAAGGCGATGCGCGCGTCCAGCGCCATGACCCCGAAGCTGTCCACCAGCAGCGGGTTGATGTCCAGCTCGCGGATCTCTGGTATGTCGATGACGAGCTGCGACACCCGCACCAGGGCGAGCGCCACCGCCTCCAGATCGGCGGGCGGCTGGCCGCGAAACCCCTGGAGCACCCGGTGGATGCGGGTGCGCGCGAGCAGCTCGCGGGCCAGACGCAGGTTCAGGGGCGGCAGCCCCAGGGCCTGATCCGCCACCACCTCGACCTCGGTGCCGCCCTGGCCGACCAGGATGACAGGCCCGAACTGGGGGTCCTCGGCCGCGCCCAGGATCAGCTCCCGGGCCCCCGGGCGCCGCACCATGGGCTGCACCGCGAAGCCCTGGATCCGAGCCCGCGGGTAGGCCTCACGCATCCGGCCCAGCATGCCGCGGGCGGCCTCCAGCACGGCAACTGGCCCGATCAGGTCCAGCACCACGCCGCCCACGTCGCTCTTGTGGCTGATGTCCGGGGACAGGATCTTGATCACCACCGGGCCGCCGATTGCGGCCGCGATGGTGGCCGCCTCCTCGGGCGTCTGGGCCCTGCGCGTGAGCACCGAGGGTACGCCATAGGCCGCGAGCACCTCCTTGGCCTCGGGCTCGCTGAGCATGCGGCGGTCCTCGGCCAGCGCGCGGGCGACCAGGGCCTGGACCGCTTGTCGGTCGGGCTCGACCCCGTCCGGGATCGAGGGAGGCGTCTCGGTCAGCAGCTCCTGGTCGCGTCGGTAGCGCACCAGATACATGAAGGCGCGGACCGCCCGCTCCGGGGTCTCGTAGGTCGGGAGCCGACGCTCGGCGAACAGCCGGCGGGCGTCCGCCACCGTGCGCTCGCCGACCCAGCTGGTCAGGGTCAGCGGGGCCATGCGGGCCGACGCCGCTCCGCGACGACCTGAGCCGCCTCGGTGGGCGAGGTCACCGCGGTGGGGCAGTGGAGCACCAGGACCCCGTCGACGCCCGGGTCCCGCTGGACCGACGCGAGGGCGTCGGTGTAGCGCTGCCCCGTCGCGTCGCCGATGATGTCGACCGGGTTGCCGTGGGACCAGGTGCCGGGCAGGACCCGATCCAGCGCGGCAAGGGTGTCGGCGGACAACTCGGCCAGATGTCCGCCCTCGTCGATCAGCGCATCGGCGGCGAGCACCCCGATTCCGCCCCCGTTGGTCACGATGGCGAGGCGATCGCCGTGGGGCGGCCGCGCCAGGGCGAGTATCTCCACGGCGTCGAACAGCTCGGCCAGGGTGAAGACCCGCAGCATCCCCGCCCGGTCGAACGCCGCCTCGCAGACGGCGTCGCTGCCTGCCAGGGCCCCGGTGTGGGAGGCGACCGCCCGCGCCCCCTCCGCATGGCGCCCGGACTTGACCACCACCACCGGCTTGATCCTGGCCGCCGCCCGGGCCGCCGACATGAACTTGCGGGCATTGCCGACCGTCTCGATATAGAGCAGGAGGGCGCGCGTGGCCCCATCCGCGGCCAGATAGTCGAGCAGGTCGCCGAAGTCGACGTCGGCCATGTCCCCGAGCGACACCAGGTGGGAGAAACCGATCCCGCGGGGATCGGCCCAGTCCAGGACCGAGGTGATGATGGCCCCCGACTGGGCGACGAAGGCGAGATTGCCGGGCTGGGCCGGGCCGCGGGCGAAGCTGGCATTGAGCCCGATGCCCGGGACCAGGATGCCGACGCAGTTCGGACCGACCAGCCGCATCCGGTGGGACCTGGCGGCGCTCACCAGCTCGCGCTGGAGATCGCCCCCGCGGGCCTCCCGGTCCTCGGCGAACCCGGCGGTGATGACGACCGCGGCGCGCGCACCCTGCCTGCCGAGCGCGTCGATCACGCCCGGGACCGCCGCCGGGGGCGTGCACACCACGCCCAGGTCCGCGCGCTGGGGCAGGTGATCCAGGTCCGGATAGGCCTCACGCCCGGCGATGCGGCGGTGCCGTGGGTTGACCGGCATGACCGGTCCCCGATAGCCGCCGCCGAGCAGGTTGGCCGAGACCAGGGCGCCGATGGATCCGGCCTCGTCGCTCGCGCCCACCAGGGCGATCGAGGCGGGCTTGAACAGGGCATCCAGATGTCTGATGGTCATGGCTCGATGGGGCTCGATTCGCAGGGTGCAACAGCGCCGGCCGGGGCCGCGCCAGTCATGATGATCGAGAGGGAACAGGTTCGATGGAGAATAAAGCGCTCATCAGGGCCATCCACGAGTCGCTGACCCGGATCGCCCCGGAGGTGGATCCGCTCGACCTGGACCAGGGGGTGGCCCTGCGCGATCAGGTCGAGATGGACTCGGTGGATTTTCTCCGTTTCGTGCTCGACCTGGAGCGTCGTCTCGGGGTCAGGATTCCCCAGGCGGACTACCCGAAGCTGGCGAGCCTCGCCGGCTGCATCGCCTATCTCGAGAAGATCGCTCCGCCCCCCGGGGGCCCCTGATCGTCCGGTCCGAGGCCTCCCAGGTCTCAGAGGTTGTGAAGAAATCGATTTACGGCCCGACGTAGTGACAGCATCGTGCGTCGCGTCGCACAGAGAACCGCGAAGCGGTCGGTGACCGTCATCGGGAAACGGTAGGGTTCAACCGGCGGGATTCACGCCGAAACCGATGGTATCCTTTTTTATCAGTGGGTTGTACAGTCTGGGTTCCCGCTTGGCACACCTTCCCCGTAGCCCAGCAGACGGGGCGCCAAGGCGAAGGTGCGCATCAGGTTATGCGCGAGGGCATGCAATAGGAGGACACAGCGGACGTTGGCGGTGCCGCGCACCCGCAGCCGGGTCAGACCGCGCTCGCGCGCCTGGGCGTTGACGCATTCGGCGGTGGCGGCGCGGTCTTTGTAGATCGCCTTGGCCTCGTCCGTGCCCATGCGTTCACGCCAGGCGCCGACCGCTTCGCTGTCACCGTCCTTGGCGACGTGCGGGTCGCTGCCGGCGTCTTTCGCCCTGGGCACGGGGGCGTAGACCACGGTGTGCTCGGCGGCGCCATCCAACTGCTCGTGCGCCGGATAGCCGCCGTCCACCAACCACTGCTCGGGGCTGTGCCCGCAGCGCTCTTTGACCTGCTCGATCATGGGGAGCAATTGTCCCATGTAGGTGCCAACGGTGACCGCCTCCACCCCAACGACGACTTGGCTGCCGGTGTCGGTGGCGTATTGACCGTTGTAGGCCGGACGGAAGCCCCCGTCGCCCATCTTCATGACGGTGGCTTCGGCATCCGTGGTGGAGGCTCGGGCCTGGTCGCACGGCTTGCCTTGTTTGGCCTTGATCTCGGCGAGTACCGGCAGCCGTGCGAGCGCCGCATCAATGCGCTCCTGGCGCTCGCGCGCGGCCGCTCGCGCGCCGCCTGTTGGCGTCGGGTGCGCGCTCGGGGTCTTCTTCGGCCTGCCGCTGAGGGCGGCGACCTGCGCCCGCGCCTCGTCCATAGCACTGCTCCAGCGTCTCCTCGCGCCGAAACGAGGCGGCGCCGGCACTGGCGCGGATGCGCACGCCGTCCTGCGCGACCCGCTTGAGAGTGACCGTACTCACCGCCATCAAGGCCGCCACACCGCCCGAGAGCACGCCGTCGAACGCCTCGCCATGGGCGCTGCGGAAATCCGACAGGGCGCGATAGTTGACCTGCACCCCGCCGCAGATCCAGTGGTAGGCGTCGTGCGCCTGGGTCAGGCGCGCCAAGGTCCGTGCCGTGCCGATGCCATCGAGCGTGGCATACAGCCACAGGGCGAACAGGACCTCGGGGGCGATCGCGGTGCGCCCGCTGCCGCCTTCCACCGCGCGGACGCCGGCGTACATCCGGCTTAAGTTGGCCTGCTCGACCCAGGCCCAGACGACCCGCGCCCGGTGCCCTTCGGGCAACAGCGAGTCCAAGTCGCTCGGGCGCAATTCCAGTTGCGCCCGATTGGGCAGGCGCACCCGCGCCACACCGGGTGCCGGTTCCTCACGCGGCTCAGCCGGTGCCAGCATGTCCGGGTCGCTGTCAAACAGGCCGGGTTGGAGATCGTCCGCCATCGCTCGCTCGCTGGGGTCTGCTGCTTCAATGGGGCCGTTACCAGTCCTCAGGCCCACAGCCCAGACGCCGAGGTATTTTCACAGCCTCAGGGCCCGCCGATGGCGCCCTCACGCGACGGTCACCTCCGGCGAGAGGTAGACGTCCTGGATGGCGTTGAGCAGTTGGATGCCTTCCTCCATGGGCCTCTGGAAGGCCTTGCGACCGGAGATCAGCCCCGTGCCGCCGGGCCGCTTGTTGATCACCGCAGTGCGCACCGCCTGATGCAGGTCGTCCTTACCCGATGGGCCGCCCGAGTTGATCATGCCGATGCGCCCCATGTAGCAGTTGGCCACCTGGTAGCGAACCCAGTCGATGGGGTGGTTGCCGGAGAGCTCGGAGTAGACCCGCGAGTGCGTCTTGCCGAAGCCGATGGCGGTATAGCCGCCGTCGCGGGTGGCCTGTTTCTGCTTGACGATGTCCGCCTCGATGGTGACCGCGAGGTGATTGGCCTGGCCGGTGAGGTCGGCCGCCTCGTGATAGTCGACGCCTTCGTGCTTGAAGGCGGGGTTGCGCAGATAAGCCCACAGCACGGTCACCAGGCCGAGCTCGTGGGCGCGGGCGAAGGCCGGGCTCGATCTCCTGGATCTGGCGCCGCGACTCGGGCAGACCGAAATAGACGGTGGCGCCCACGGCGACCGCGCCAGATCGAACGCCTGCTCGACCGAAGCCCACAGGGTCTGGTCGTGGATGGCGGGGTAGGTGAGCAGCTCGTTGTGGTTGAGCTTCACCAGGAAGGGGATGCGGTGGGCATAGCGACGCCCGATGGAGCCCAGCACGCCAAGGGTGGAGGCGACCGCGTTGCAGCCCCCCTCGATGGCGAGCCGCACGATGTTTTCCGGGTCGAAATACAACAGGTTGGGGGCGAAGGAGGCTCCGCCCGAGTGCTCCACGCCCTGGTCGACCGGAAGGATGGAGAGATAGCCGGTGCCCCCGAGACGGCCATGGCCGATCAGGGTCTGAAGTCCCCGCAACACCCCCGGCGGGCGGTCCGAATCCATCATCACCCGATCCACGAAGTCCGGCCCCGGCAGGTGCAGCATGGATTTTGGGATGCCCCTGCACTGGTGTCCCAGGAGCCCTTCCGCCTCGTCTCCCAACAAGCCCAGGATATCGGTCATAGCGCCCTCCCTTCGGTGTGT
>CAVOUZ010000010.1:0-207495 GCA_963699735.1 uncultured Gammaproteobacteria bacterium | reverse complement strand
TCATCCCGCCAGACACCGTTGAGCCAGTCGCTCGGCATCACCGGGACCGGACAGCAGACAATCGCCGTCAGATACCCGTGCAGCTCGTCGATCGAGAGCACATCCTCAGACGTGCTGTCGGACATCAGGAACGCGTCAAGGACGTCGATCTCGGCGTCGGAAAGGGGCTCATTCGCAAGGTTCATCGGTCGCCATCGGGGTCCGATCAGGTGCAGGAAGAAATCAGTGCGGCCGCGAGCAGGATCTCTCGCGGACAGACATCGGGCGTCTCGAAAGGACAGGTGCTGTCTTCCCGAACCAGCGCCGTGCGTGGCGATGGTATCGGATTTCACTCCGGGTCTTCCTGACAAAGCCCCTCGCGTATCGGCACGCGCGCAACGACGCTGTCGGTAAAGAGGCCGGGGGAATCCCAAGAACCGAGCGCGGACGGTACCGAACCCCCGCGGCTCTGCCTCGCCCTCGGTTGCTATCGGCTATCGCCGCCGACTCAGTCCGCGCTGGAGGTATCCTGTGCCGAACTTGCGCCGGATCGAATCGAGGGTCTCGTCGAGACGCTCGTCCCGGGGGTGGGGGTCCGGCGCCTCGCTGCCGAACAGATCAGCCTGGACACCGCCCTCCTCTTCCCAGCCGGACAGGCCCAGTCCGATCAGCCGCACCGGCTTTCCTGCCCAGGGCTCCGCCTCGAACAGAGACCACGCCGCCTGGAAAAGGTCGCCATCGCGCGCGGTCCGCAAAGGTAGCGTGCGTGAACGCGTGTGGGTCTCGAACGGACGAAAACGGATCTTGAGCGTCACCGCCGCGCCCTTGCGGCCCTCGTGGCGGGCGATGAACCCGACCTCCTGTGCCGCCCAGCGCAGCGTATCCTTGAGGACCGCGCGGTCGGTGACGTCCTCTGCGAAGGTGGTCTCCTTCGAGATCGACTTGCGCTCGGTTGCGGGATAAACGCGATCGTCGGCGATCCCGCGGGCCTGGCTATAGACACGGCTGCCCGCCTGCGCGCCGAGGTTCCGCCGCAGCTCCTCGAGGGACAGGCGCCGTACATCGCCGACGGTCCTCGAGCCCAGGCGATGCAGACGCGGTGCGGTCTTGACGCCCACCCCCCGGAGCACCGTGAGCGGCATGGGGTCGAGGAACGCCTGCACGCCCTCGGGCGGGACCACCGTGAGCCCATCGGGCTTGTGGGAATCGGACGCCAGCTTGGCGACGAGCCGGTTCGGACCGATCCCCACCGAGGCGGTGAGGCCGACCGCCTCCCGGATCGCCGCCTTGGCCCGCTGGCCGATGACCTCGGGCGGACCCACGAGAAGCTCCAACCCGGAGACGTCCAGATACGCCTCGTCGATGGAGACCTTCTCGACGACGGGGGAGATGCGGTCGAGCACCCTCATGACCTGCCGCGAGACCCGCGCGTAGTCATCCATGCGCGGGCGCACATAGACGGTCTCCGGCGGCAGCCGGCGCGCGGCCTCGGAGATCGGCATGGCCGAGTGGACGCCGTAGCGCCGGGCCTCGTACGAGCAGGTGGCAACGACGCCCCGCTGGCCGGGCTCGGCGCCGACCACGACGGGGACACCCCGCCATTGCGGATGGTCGCGCTGCTCGATCGACGCGTAAAAGGCGTCGAGGTCGACATGCATGACGAGGCGGGTCATGGCGCAGATTGAGGCTCCGCACGTCTTACCGAGCAAGCGAGGTTCGATTGCCGATCATATCCGCGCAGCGATCCAATCGCCGCGGACCAAAAGATCCTGGTCACGCCACCGGTCGGCGAGCGCAGTGTCCCCGCTCCCTCGCAAGAGCGGCGCGCCTGTCGCTGCGCTCTACTCGATGATCCCCTTGGCCCTCAGGCTTGCCCGGGTCAGTGCTTGGCGCAAAGGAAGGTCCGCTTTGCCGCGCATGTCGATGTTCATGGCGAAGATCCAGGTCGCGCCGGGCTTCTCGATATAGCCGACATACCAGCCGATCTGCGGTGTGGACCGCGCGGCCCAGCCGGTCTTGGCGCGAACACTGTAGTCCTCCCCCTGCTCCATCAGCATTACCTCCCGCAGTCCGGCATAGGACGATGCCTGGTCGGGCAAGGTTTGCAGAATCACCTGGCGCAGGAAGGCAACCTGTTCCCCGGCACTGACCGTGAGGGAGCCGTCGAGCCAGAAGGCGGTGCCGTCGAACGGCTCCTGGAGCCTGCCGTAGCCCGCGCGGGCCAGGTGGGCCCGATAGCGCTCACCGCCAATCCGCCGGGCCAGTTCCTGGTAGCACCAAACGCAGGAGACCGCGTACGCGCTCTGGATGGTGTGGTCCCGGTTCCAGTCGGGGAATTCGTGAACGCGCCCGTCCCAGCGGATCACCTCGTCGAGCCCTGACAGCGCCCCCTCTTCCAGGGCGATCAGTGTGTTGAAAATCTTGAAGGTCGACGCCGATGGAAACCGCTGCGCGGACCTGGTCGCGTTGTGCACGTAACGCTCGTTCCCATCGAGATTCTCTATGACGATCGTGCCTTCGACGCCGGCCTCCGAGAACAGCGAAGCGATCTCGGCGTCTTCGGCGTGGACTTGCAGGGCAAAAACAATCCCAATGAGCAGCGCGAGTATCGGTCGCATCAGCGTCGAGGTGCAGGTGGTAACGGAGCACAGCTTACGCACACGGCCCCTGCTGCGCAGCCCGCTCGAGCCGCGTGCCGACTGCAGAAGGCTGCGGTGGGCTGGCGCATGTCCTGATCCCGGCCAGCCATTGGCGGCTCAAACGATCACCGGCTCCGGTTCCAGCCGGACGCCGAATGCCTCGGCCACCTTGTCCTGTACCTCCCGCGCCATGGCCAGGATCTCGGCCCCGGTCGCGCCCCCGCGGTTGACCAGCACCAATGCCTGCTTCTCGTAAACGCCCGCGCGGCCCCGCGTGGCGCCCTTTAGGCCCACCGCTTCGATCAACCACCCGGCGGCGAGCTTGACGTGCCCGCCGGGCTGCGGATAGCCGACGAGCGACGGGTACCGCGCGATCAGCGCCTGGTGTGCCTCGGACGAGACGACCGGGTTCTTGAAGAAGCTGCCGGCGTTGCCGATGACCGCCGGGTCGGGCAGCTTGCGGCGTCGGATCGCCACCACGGCATCGAAGATCGCGCGCGCATCCGGTCGCGCCCCGTCCCTCTCCTTCAGTTCCTTCTCCTTCAGTTCCCGCGCCAGGTCGGCGTAGCCTTCCACCGGCCGCCAACGCTTGGGTAACGCAAGCCTGACCGAGAGGATCAGGCGGCGGTCGGCGAGGCCATGCTTGAACAGGCTGTCGCGATAGCCGAAGGCGCACTCGGCGGCCGTCATGCGCACCAGGCGCTGCGACCCGAAATCCCAGGCCGTCAGCGAGTCGAAGCGCTGGGCCAGCTCCAGGCCATAGGCGCCGATGTTCTGGACCGGCGCGGCGCCACAACTGCCGGGAATGAGCGCCAGGTTCTCGAGCCCGGGACGCCCCATCGCCAGAAACCGCTCGACGGTCGCATGCCAGTTCTCGCCGGCGCCGACCTCTAGGTGCCAAGCGTCGCCCGCTTCGCCAAGCTCCCGCAGTCCGGGGACCTCCACCTTGATCACCAGGCCGTCGAAGTCGCGTGTCAGCAGCAGGTTGCTGCCGCCACCGATCACCAGCCGCGGCAGCCCGGCGAGCCGGGGATCGGCGGCCAGCGCGGCGAGATCGTCGGCGCTGCGCACGCGGCAGAACCAGCGCGCACGCGCCTCGACCCCGAAGCTGTTCAATCGGCTCAAGGAGTAGTGTTCGTGCAATCTCGGCAGCATCGGCAGACCGGGCGTACGTCGTTATCGGAAGGCCTGGGTCACGCGGTCGCCCGTCACGGCGCCGCGCCACCAGGGAAGATCAACGCCTCCGTGGCAAACCCGGCCTTGTGGGCTTTGGCCAACAGGTCCTCCAACGCGGCTGGAGGCAGCTCCCGCTCGCGGGCCAGGATCCAGAGATAGTCGTGGCTATAGCCCGCCACCAGGGCCCAGCGATAGTCCGGGTCCAGCGCGAACACGTGGTAGCCGCCATAGAAGGGTCCGAAGAAGCTCACCTTGAGGCTGCCGACCTCCGGGCGATCCAGGAAATAGGCGCGGCCCCGTGCCTCCTTCCACTGGCCCTTCGCCGCATCAAAGCCGCGGTTGAGCACGTCCACCCCGCCGTCCGGGCGCCGGCTGTAGGTGGCGCTGACATCCGTGAGGCCGCGCTCGAACGAATGGTCAAGCCGGGCTATCTCGTGCCAGGTGCCCAGGTAGCGGTCCAACTGCAAGCCCGTGACCGGGCGAACCCCCTCGGGTATGCCGGTGCAGCCGCCGAGCGTCAGCAAGAGCAGGCACAGAGCGAACAGCTTGCCGCCGAGTGCGCATCGAATGTGCATGGAAAGGCTCACCCCCAAACCTATCGTCTCAGTGCAACCCCCAGCGCCAGTTCGGCCTCGGGCGGGGCGCGCCCGCGCCTATCCGCCACCGGGCTGATCTCCCTGCCCGCTTCCCTCGCTGATCAGAAGTTCCTGGTCGCGCCACCCGGGGCTAATGCAGCGTTCCCGCTCCGGTCTCGCCCGCGTCCTTGACCGGCAGCAGGTCCGCGAACGGCCCGCTGGCATCCGTGAAATTCCGGGAACGGCCCCTGTGCCCCGGTCACCGGACCACCGCAAGCGCGGGGCGATTTATGCCGGAGGGGATCGACCTCAGCGACCGGTGGGTCTTGCGGCGGCTGGTCGCTGCAGGTACGCGCGGTCAAAAATGGCGATCAGGGTCCATGCGCCCGTGCAGGATGCGCAACGATCTCGATGTCGCGGCCCACCTCGCGGTAGAAGATCGTATGTGACCCCTCGGCGTACCGGCGATAGCCCGGTCGGATGTCATCGCAGGCTCGCCCGAGGCTGGGCATTTCGGCCAGGGCGTGAAATCGCCGGTCGAGTTGGGTCAGGTAGGCGTCGCGTTGCCGCCGCCCCCAGTTGCGCTGGGTGTGCCTGCCGATGGCCTTGAGATCCTCCGTTGCCGTCCGCGTTAGATGGAACCTCGCCATCAATGTAGGTCTTCGGCGTCCAATTCGGCGAGGATGTCGCCCAGGGCGTAGTCCGCCGAGCCGCTCGCCTCGCCCTCCTGCAAGGCGCGCCGGAGGACTTCGAGCTTGGTCTCCCGCTCTTCGAGCAAACGTAGGCCCGCGCGAACCGCCTCGCTCGCGGAGGCAAAGCGCCCCGCCTGGATCTGGTGGCTGATGAAGGACTCGAAGTGCTCGCCAAGCGACACGCTGGTGGTCTTCTGCATGGGCTCGCTCCCAGGACTGCTGTTACCAATATTTCTCATATATTGGTATGTACGACCGACGGATGCAAGGGCCGCGGCGTGTCCCGTCACGGGAGCTTCGGCTCGCTTTGGTCCACACCAAGATCCACTTCGGCGGCTGCCGAAGCCGGATCCTGTGACCGGTTTTGGCCGTCACCCGCCTAGTCGGAGTGCAACCGCCGGCGTCCGCCTTGCGTCCTGACCCGCCGCTGAACCTCGGCGCGCCGGGGGCGGCACCACGCGCATTGCTGTCGCTCGCGGTCACGCTTCGGACAGCCCGCTTACGACCCAAAGCGGCCCTTGCGCGCGAACCGGCGGCTGGCAGCAATGAAGGCGCAAGCCGTACCTCAGGCGGCGGGCCGGTATTCGACCCTAGCCCTTTAACCTTATGACCCACGAGATGTTGTAGGCCCGGCCATTAAACCCGGTAGTGCCTCGCCATTTACAGCGCTAGGGCGCCCCAGCCGTAGGCGGGCTCGACGACCCGCTCCCCGGGCTTGAGATCGCGCTCGCGACACACACTGCTCCTTTCTAGCCAGCGGCATGGACCGGCGCGCCGTAGGGCTGCGGCGTGGACCTTTACCTGCGAGCCCTCAGCAGCGTGGTCTCCGCAGAAGACAGGCGCCGGGGCGCCGTCTTCGACCGGGCTGGGATCCGTCCGAGTGGGCTGCACGCGGATGAACATCATGGAATCCACCCGATGGAACTGCTCCGTGATAGCCCGCGCGATGTCCGTTTCCGCGAGCCCGTGGTAGATCTAGACGGGGCCTGCCTGCTCCTGCCGAAGCTGTGAAGGCGTCGGCTCGAACAGCCGCCGAAGCTCGATGCCGCGCAGGTCCTCCGCCTGTGCCGCGTGACTCATGGACAGGGTGCCGACGAACATCGAGGCAGCAATGATCGACGGTGTCATGAGCATGACTCGCATCCCCTCGTCTTCGCGACCGGAGGCGAGCACATCCCCCGGCTTGCCGGGGGGGCGGACGGGTCGCGATCGACCGGGTTCAGATGGGTCATCGCATCCATCGCGTCAGTTGGGGTAGGCCGCCCGGAAGTCTTCCCCGTCGCTTGCGAGGCCATCCAGTTGATGCAAACCGGGTGCGTGCAGATACCCGTACAGCTCGGAGGGTGACCGGGTAGTCGGTTGCGCTTTGGCGATGGTCGGCAGGGCATGGGCTTGCGACGCAATTGGCTGAGCCATTGCCGCCGCTCCAGCACCCTCGCTCCATACCAGCCGGTCGCCGACGCGATGGACGGTTAACGCGATTGACTGCTGGCCCCCGGCCTGGGGCGTCGAAATGGTCGCGCTCCCACCGGCCGACAACACGGTCTCGAAGCGCAGCGGCTCACCAGGCATTTCCTCTCCGTTCATCCTGACCAAGGTGACAACCAGGTGATCGCCGTCATTCTCGACGGTGTGATAGGTCGAGCCGTGGAAACTCCCCAGGTCGAGCGATATGCCGTCCGCGGGCTTGTTCGCCTCGCTCGAGATGGCGGCGCTGGGGGCGAGGATCGAAGTCGCGGATATCAGCGCGGCGGCAATCATCGGTGAGCGCGTGACGCTTCTGCGATCTCCATCTGGGTTGATGAACCGGAAAGGGGTGCTTGTCGTGTTCATCGCGTTATTTCCTCTTGTTTTACTGGTTGACGTCTTGTCGTCAGGCCCACTGCGAATGGACCCAGCCGTCATGTGCGCGTTTTTTACTGCAGAACTGGACATTGTAAACATGGTTGTTTGTCCTAGGGTATGGTTATGGATTGACTGCGGCGCAGGATGCAATGCCATTCAATTTACGTCCCGTTACCGCTCTCAAACACTATAGGCAAGCACACTCGGTCGGCGCATCGGGGAGCCGCGCTGATTTTGGCATGGGGCATTACCCCATGGTGGGCGGCGCGGGAGGTCCCAAGCGTCAGGGACGGATGCCTGCTGGTATGGGAATGGCGCTCCGCTCGCTCCGGAGGTCAGTTGTCGGCGAGAGGGCGCTGGACCGCTAGGTCCGGTCGAGCGCGGCGCGGATTCTCGGGCTCAAGTACGTCCCGCCGCCGAGCACGCAGCGGATGGCCGTCAGCAGCGTCTCGGTCACCTCCAGTTTGGAGACATAGCCCAGAGCCCCCGCCCTCAGGGAACGCTCGGCATACACCGATTCGTCGTGCATGGAGAGCACTAACGAGGGGATCTCCGGGTGGCGCGCCTTGATCTTCTTGACCAGGTCCAGGCCGTCCTCTTCCCCGAGCACGAGATCGACGATCACCAGGTCGGGTCGGTGCAGCCCGATGGCCTCGAGCGCCGCTCGGCAGGTGGCGGCTTCCCCGCACACGGCGAGGTCGGGCTCGGACGCGATGAGGGCGGTCAGCCCACGCCGCACCAGGGCATGGTCGTCGACGATCAGAATCCGCCATTTGGCTGGTTTTCGTCGTAGGGAGCTTTTCTCGCGCATGGCTCAGGCCGTCCGGTCGGGCTCGTCGAGTCCTCCCTGCCAGATTGTGTGGCCTGACGGGCGCTAAAGAATCGGGGCGACGGCCTGTTTATGGCCTGGGGGAAACCCCCATGCAGGGCGAAGCAGGGGAGTCAGCTACTGCGGTCAGTGGTTTCAAGCCATTGGGTTGCGCGTTGGGCCAGCTCGGCAGAGGACTTGAGGTCGAGCTTTTGCTTGATGTGCTCGCGGTGGGATTCGATCGTCTTGATGCTCAGGTTCAGGGTCGTTGCGATCTGGCGCGTGGTCCGCCCTTGACCGATCAGGCGAAACACCTGCAGCTCGCGGTCGCTAAGCGCGTTTAGGGGCGAGTCCGTTTCGAGCGTCCGCCCCCCAACATATTTCACGGCCAGCCGCCGCTCGAGCCTGTCGCTCAAGTATGTCTCACCGTCGAGCAGGCGACGGATGGCGACCAGCACGGTGTCGTCGAGTTGCTGCTTGGTGACATAGCCCAGAGCCCCCGCCCTCAGGGAACGCTCGGCATACACCGATTCGTCGTGCATGGAGAGCACTAACGAGGGGATCTCCGGGTGGCGCGCCTTGATCTTCTTGACCAGGTCCAGGCCGTCCTCTTCCCCGAGCACGAGATCGACGATCACCAGGTCGGGTCGGTGCAGCCCGATGGCCTCGAGCGCCGCTCGGCAGGTGGCGGCTTCCCCGCACACGGCGAGGTCGGGCTCGGACGCGATGAGGGCGGTCAGCCCACGCCGCACCAGGGCATGGTCGTCGACGATGAGAATCGCCTTCTTGATCGCGCGTCCCGGCTCAGGTGTCGTTACGCACATGATTCGGACTCTCGCCAAGGTCGGATATCTCGGGTGGGGAAAAGACGCAGGTGACCGCCGTGCCCTGCGGGGTACACCGTCGCACCTTCAGAGAACCACCGATCAGGCGCGCCCGGGAGGCCATGGTGTGCAGCCCGATTCCGTCCACGGTGCGCGCTTTCTCGGAAATGCCCACGCCATTGTCCCGGATGCTCAACACGCCCTTTCCGTCCCTGCGACTCAAGCGGATCTCGATCCGATCAGCTCTTCCATGGGCCACGGCGTTGTGTACGGATTCCTGTGCGATACGGAACAGGTGCAATTTGACCTCGTCGGGGAGCCCGAGAAAGGGGTCATCACACGTGAGCGTGCAGGAGACGCGGAACATGTGCTCGACATTAAGCGCCAGGCTCTCGAGCGCACCGGCGAGCCCGGACCCGTGCAGGCCGACCGGACCAAGACCGCGGGCAAGGTCGTGGGCCTGGCCAATGGTCTCGCTCAGCAACTCGGCGATCTCGGCCGCTGCGGCGGATGCCGCGGGTTCGCCGTTCGCCGCCAGGTTTCTGGAGAGCGTCGCGCTCAGGGCCGCAATGCCTGCCAGGGACTGACACAACCCATCGTGCAGCTCACGCCCCAGACGCTCTTGCTCTCGATCAGCGACCTCGAGGACCTCCCGCTCCAGACATTTCAGCCGGGTCAGGTCCCGACCTGTGGCATAGATCAACCCGCGACCGGGCACCGGTCGCGCGTTCCATTGCAGCCAGCGGTACGAGCTGTCCTGGTGGCGGTAGCGATTCTCGAACAGGACCGTCGGTTGGCCGGCAGCAAGCCTGCCGATTTCTGTCGTTGTAGCCTCGCGGTCGTCGGGGTGCACGAAGTCGAGGAATGGCTTAGCGGTCAGCTCCTCAAGGGGCCACCCCAAAAGGTTCGTCCACGCGGGATTGAGGCGCTTGAAATATCCGTCCAAGCCGGCAACACACAGCGGGTCCAGCGAGTGCTCGAAAAAATGGGCGCACTCTTCCTCGGACTGCTGCCTCTGCGCGGCCAGAGCTCCCCTGTCGCCCTGGCGCCCTCCGCGGACGGTGAGATCCTCCACGGGACCGTTCTGAGTGTCTGCCGATTCCATTACCTTGAAAGGGTCCTCTCGGTGATTTTCTGCCGTGCCAATGCGCGAAAAGAGAGACGCGACTGAAATAGTCGGACGCTGACGGACTCTTACCGAGGATAGACATCGTAGGATAGCGACTGTGCGACCCTCGATGCGACTTTCGATAGGGATATGGAGTATGCGATGACCCTATGCAGACTCTATCGCGGTCGAGCAGGTGCGCATCCCACCCGGGCCGAAAAGTGCGTGGCGGTAATGCTCTGCGGCGGGACTGGCAGCATCTCGGCGGCGTCAAACCTTGTCCCAATTTGCGTCCCATCGTCCGCCTAGGGCTCTGCAGCGGTCTATGAGTTTACATGGCTCAAGGTCCGCAAAGGACCACTTTCACCCGCCCAGGCCTAGAGGCGGCGGTGACCGCAACCAGGATCAAGCGGACGCTCAGGGACGGCGGATGAGTGCCCGCTTCTGACCGGTTGGAACCGCTTGTCTGAGCTGACGCGATAGGCGGCAAAGCGTCCGTTGCGGCCGTCCAGGAGGTCAGGCTCGGGCGACCGGTATCAGCGTTGAGCTGACGCCGCCTTAATGCGCTCACCGAGCGTCACTGCGGTGGCATTGGATCCCGTTCCAGGCTTGTTCGATCCCATCCGGCCGACTCCGCGGCGGCTTCGTAGGTGCTCTGCAGGAAAGCAAGGAGCGTCGCGTCCTGGTCGTCGGAGGTACGAACCGCCTCGTAGGGCAAAAGGAACTCGCCCAGGGAGTCGTGGAAATAGGCTGCGGCGGGTTGAACCCGGGCGTTGCCGAATCCCGCAGGTACCGGGTAGGCATAGGAGTAGAAGGCGGCGTGCTCGATGGGCCCCCCGCCGGGCCAGAACCCGGCGCTGCTGACCTCCTGGCTGTAGGCCTCGCGCGTGACCGGGTCCGGAAGGTGGGGAACGCCGCCGGGGTGGACGGGGGCGGGCCTGCCGGAGAAGCGGGTCACCGCCAGGTCGTTGCTGCCCCAGAAAAAATGAACGGGGCTGCACTTGCCGGTGAAGCGGGCCCGGAACGCCTTGAGGACGCGGTCCGCCTGCAGCAGCACCCGCCAGTATTGGTTGGCGTACCGGGCGTCGTAGGACGCGTGGACCTGGTCCTGGCTGAAGGGGATGGGGTCCGGGACCTCATTCGGCAGCTCGCGGATGCGCACCGGGATATCCAGTTCGCCGAGCATCCCCATCAGTTTTTCATAGAAGTCCGCGACAGACATCGGCACAAGCGGGAGGGTGCGCCTCTGGCCGTCGCTGACAGAGACGACGAGCCGGTGATCGATGAAGTCGAAGTCGATCTGAAACTGCCGCTCGCCATGCGGTATCGGCGAGGTGGTCAGTCCACGCGCCGTGACATAGAGGGTCACGTGCCAAGAGTGGTTGATCCAGGGCGACTTGGCGAGGCGGACCTTGCCGACCACTTGCGTCCACAGGTGCAGCGTGGTGCAGGTATCTGCCCAAGCCGCGTAGGGAAGCTCCGGCCAGGAGGACGGAGTTTGGGATTCGGCACTCATGGATTCTTCCTCGCTGTGTACTGCTCTCGTCTTCCGGAGTCAGGCCAGCAGCCGGGTTGCCCCGTCGCCGCGGGCCCGGCCCCGGCGGCGTGCACGGGCCCGATCCGGGCACGGGCAGAGCAGTCGAGCTCGTAGAGAACCGTTCCGATAGGGATCTGGTAGCCCCTGCCCCGATTCTGAGCGCTCCCTGCCCTCGGCACCGTGAGCACGGATGAGGATACTCGACGTCGCAATCCCGGCACGCGTGGCCCTCAGTGCCACGGCAGGACGCATGCCGTCAAAGGCACCAGCGAAGCAGGAAACGGAGGCGCCCGGCTTGGAGAAGTCGTCGACAAGCGCGTGATTCTGCGGCGGCACAGGTTTCAGGATAGCAAGTCTTGGCTAGATCGATTCCATCGCCAGCGCGATCACTCCCTCGAGCTCCGCCAAGTCCGCTCCGCCCCGGGCCATCGCGGCCATACCCATCATCACGGTCATGACATACGACGCCATTTGGTCCGGATCTTTTTCGGAACGCATGTTTTCCGCCGCCTGCTCCTGCTGGAACACCTGCGCCAACAGGCGCCGAGTCTCCTGACGAAGACCGGTCAGCGTGCGCGTGGCCCCCTCGGGCAGGTTGCCACCGCCGGCCTCGTAGCTGCATTGGGCAATCAGACAACCGCCGGGCAGTGAGGGGTCGGTCAGCATGTGGGCTACAGACGAGAGGTAGTTGCGCAGCCGGTCCCGCAAGGGAGCACCCGACGGTTCCAGGAGATGCTCGGCGTGAGGCAGCCCGTAGCGACTACCGTAACGGGTCAGGGCGCTGGCAAAGAGCTGCTCCTTGTTACCGAAGGCCGCGTACAAGCTGGGCTTGTTGATCCCGAGGGCCGCGGTCAGGTCGCTCAAGGAGGTCCCCACATAGCCCTTGTGCCAGAAAACCCGCATGGCCGTCTCCAAGGCCCGATCTTCGTCGAACATGCGTCTGCGCCCCCTGCTCATCGGTGAGTCTCCTGATCAATCGTCTTCTCTTGAGAAGATATACCGAACGGTACATATTTGGCTCGTACCGATTGGTACAGTAATCCACATCGATTCCCTGGAGATTCAGACAATGCAGACACTCGACAACAGCGTGATCCTCGTCACCGGGGCCAACCGCGGCATCGGCAAGGCGATGGTGGAGTTCTTTCTGGCGGCCGGGGCGGCCAAGGTGTATGCCGGGGCGCGAAGGCTGGCGACGCTAGACCCCCTCGCCGATGCAAACCCCGGAAGGGTTGTCCCCCTGCGCATCGATGTCACCGAACCCGAGAGCGTCGGCGCCGCGGCGCAGGCGGCGGTGGACGTGCAAGTGGTGGTGAACAATGCCGGCGTGCTCGAGGTGGCCTCGCCGCTGGACGACACAGCCGTGGATGCATTGAATCGCGAGATGGCCGTCAACGTCCATGGGCTGCTGCACATGGCCCAGGCCTTCGCGCCGGTGCTCAAGGCCAACGGGGGCGGTGTCTTCGTGCAGATCAACTCGGTAGCGTCCATGAAGAATTTCGCCGGCTTCTCCACCTACTCAGCCTCGAAGGCCGCCGCCTATTCCATCACTCAGGGGCTCCGTGAGCTGCTCGCCAAGCAAGGCACGCGGGTGCTGAGCGTGCATCCCGGCCCCATCGCCACGGACATGGCGGCGTCGGCCGGGCTGGACGGCATTGCGGAGCCGGCGATCGTCGTCCCCGAGGCGATCCTCGCGGCGCTTGCGACGGAGGACTTCCACGTGTTTCCGGACACCATGGCCGGGCAAATCGGCGCTGCCTACAGAGATTTTGCCCGCAACATTGTCGAAGCAGACCTGATGGCTGGTTGACAGGGCCTTCGTAACCAACCAGGTCAGACTGGCCGCCTCGCCTCCTCCAAGAGGGACGTCTTCTCCGTGGAGTAGCCGTGAAAAAGGATGACCAACGGTGTTCCATTGCCGCGGTTGAAGTACCAGGACGCGAGGGCGATACCGCTCGGTCCGGGGACGGACAGCGCCCGGCAATTGGGGGCGAGCTCGGAGGGACGTCGATGACTTACGGGGCGTGGAATATTCACCCCGGTGAGGGGCACCTTCACCCTGGCAGCACGCCGAGCCGCTCTGGCGTCGTGGTGCGCGGGCCGCCATCGGAAAAGCGCAGCATGGCTTCGGCATGATTGAAGGCCAGGGCGTTCAGCGCAGCGAATCCGACAACCACGGTCAACGCCCCCAAGCCCAGCCAGTGCTCTGCCGTTTCCGTCATTCAGGGGACCTCAACGCACCGCCGCAGCGGGCAGCACGGCCGTCTGCAGCCTGTCGTTCGCCAGCGCCGTGTCGAGGGATCGCATCTCGGCTAGTACGACACGCCGGGTGTCCGACGAAGGTAGGTGTCGTCCGTCAGTTGCTTCAACATGAAGTCGGCAACGTCGGCCCGTGAGATCTTGCCCCGGATACTCTTATCCGTCGTGGGAAAGCCGTGCCGATAGCTCCCCGTTCGCGGACCGTCCTTCAGGTGGGGAGGTCGGACGATGGTCCAGTCCAGGGCGCTTGCCTTCACGACGGCTTCCTGGCGCTCGTGGTCCGCGAAGGCATGGCGCAGGAAGACCGGGACGATCACGTACTTGGTGAGGAAGCCGAGGTTGGCGCGACTGTCACCGATGCCCATGGAGGACTGGCAGACGAGGCGGCGCACGCCCGCCTTCTCCATCGCCCGGACGATGTTGCGTGTCCCGTCCTCTCGCAGGCTGGTCGCCCCGGCCCCGGCGCCGATGGCGCACAAGACGGCGTCGTGCCCCGGGACGGCCTGCTCCACCGCCGCCGAATCCAGCACGTCGCCGCGAACCACCTGCAAGCTTGGGTGCTTCATGTCGCCGAGCTTGGCCGGGTTACGGGCGTAGGCCGTGACCTCGTAGCCCTGCGCGAGGGCCTGCTTGACCAGCTCCCGTCCCGTGCCGCCGGTCGATCCGAATACGAGCAGCTTCATCTTACCCCCGGATGGTCTTCGCTCCCGCGCCGTTGAGCCAGGCTTGCATCGGTCTCGCGGACCCGAGCTTCATGTTTCCTTCTCATCCTGCGTCCGCTTTGCGCTCGCGAGTGCATGTTCGACACTGTACACACCCATCTCGACCGGACAACCACACGATAGACGTTCCCATTTCCACTTGCCGAGGGCCGCGCGCAGGATTGCCCACTCGCGTTCATGAAACCGAGATTCGAAGGCGAATCCTTGCATCCGAGCGGATTTGTGGCACCTGAGCCAGGGTCTATCCCCGGCGCTTCGGCCTTGCCAGGAGGGCGAAAGGGATCGCCAGGGGGCCGAACAGCAGCCCCATCACGCCCTAAAAGACCGGGTTGCTCCCACTTCGTTTGGCAATCGCGTGGCAAGCGACAACCGAGGCGAGCCGCAGGAGTGCCATCAGGAGGATCGCGGTCATGTCAGCCGCCTTCAGAACGCGGTGACCCTGGCGGCAACTTGGTAGCCGAGGCGCAGGTGGGTGGCCTCGCTGACGCGACTGGCGAGCTCCGTGTCCGACGCCATCTCAGTGCAGCCGCGCGAGCGCGCCCAGTCCTCCGCAGCGGCGACGAGCCCGCCGCCGATCCCCTGCCGTCGGGCATGCTCCGCGACGTACCAGGCTTCCAGGTAGCCCACCGGGGACGACTCACCGCCCTCGGCCCAGGCCCGCAGCGACACCTCGGCGAAGCCGAGCAATTCCCCGTGCGGGTCCTGGCAGACGAGGACCGCGGAGCGTTCGTCGTCGGACCTTCGTCAAGGTCCTCCACGTCCAGTCCGCACTGGCTCATCCACCAGCCAAGGTGAACAAGGCAGCGGAGGTATCGTTTCTTGGTCGATAGCGCACAGCCGCGCTCGGCGAGATATCCCTCGTCGATCCCCGCATACGGCGCCAGCGCACCGGCTCGCAGCCGGTCGAGCCAGTTTCCGGAAAGCTGTAGGGTCGCAGTCATCGCAGTCTCCTGAAGTTACTGACAACACTTCAGAAAACCGGAAAACTATGTGAAGTTCCCGCGCCGCAGCCCTCGCCTCAGACCAACACTGGCAGGACATTCACCGAATGCACCTTACCGAACTTCACATAGTCTGGATCTACACATCGACGCGCCTATGTGAAGGTTTACATAGGCGCGTTTAGCCGTCGCTCGACCGGCCAAGGATGAGCGGCAGCTCTTCGCACAGAGCGGGCAGCCAGCCGGCGATGCGAGGTGGCTGGCCGCACTGGGGCGCCACCGCCCACGGGTGGCAAAGATGCTGGACGCAACCCTTCAGACCGGTGCGCGGGGGTCCTCTGACGCACGCGCGGTCCAACTGTCATCGAGAAAACGCAGGAGCTCTCCGGCGTGCCGCTCGATCTGGTCAGTCGAGTCGTGACCCGCGCCCGCGATCTCCAGGAGGCGCACGTTGGGGGCGCGGCACTGGGCCGCGATGCGGCGCGCGTCCTCCACGGGGACGGTCTGGTCCTCGCGGCCGTGCACCAGCAGGACCGGACAGGTGATCCGGCACACGGTGTTGATCGGTGCGATGGTCTCGAAGTGGTAGCCGATCACCCACTCCACATAGCGGATCACCAGCAAGGTGACGAAGCGCGGCAAGCGCAGGCGGCGCAGCGACCGCTGGGTCACCTCGGCCGGATGGGCGAAGGCCCCAATGCTGATCACCGCCGCGATGTCCGGGTTCCGGGTCGCCTCGAACAGGGCGGCACCGGCCCCGACCGAGTGGCCGAGCACCGCGATCCACTGGCCGCGCCGCGGCTGGTGGCGCTTGAGCCAGGCGATCGCTTGGCCCAGGTCCTCGGCGAAACGCGGGAGCGAGGAGAAGGTATCGGAATCGCTTTGGCCGTGATTGCGGGCATCGACGAGCAACACGTTGAGACCGGCTCTCCGCAGCGGCGCGGCGATCGGCAGCATCAGCTCGGCGTTGCTGCCCCATCCGTGCAGCATGACGACGGTCCGGGCGGCGTCCGGGGCCGTGAGCAGCCAGCCGAACAGGTGACGGCCCCGGACGGTGGGGATGCGCACCGCCTCGAAGGCGAATCCATAGCCGGCCGGCGTCGCGGTCTCGCGCAGGCGACGGGCGCGAAAGCCCAGGTGCACGCCCGCCGGGACCAGCGCCGCGGTGAGCGCGAAGAGCAGGCCAAAGGTCAATATTCCGTTCACGGGGCACTCAGACATTCAGGACGGCGTGAAGGTGCCGACTTCGTTTTGCGCGAAAGGCGCGCCCCAGGCGAAGACTTCGATCTTTCCCGGCGCCCGCCTACCGGGGTGCCTCGTCGTATAGCCGCCCCATCCGCTCCCGAAACCACGCCGGCCGGGCGAGCAGGACGTATGCGATCAGCAGCGCCGCGAGCGGCACCGCAAAGGCCGCGACATCGACGACGACGATGAGCAACGCCCAGATGAGACGCTCTGCCAGACGCATGGCTACCTCGCGACGTGACGGGACGGAAAGCCAGCCCCAAAAAGGAACAAAAGACCGCGTTCGTTTCGCGCTGCGATTTGAAGCTTGTCTGACCAGGTCTGACTATTTCGTCCGGCGTCGCACGGCAGGAGCTGGGGAGCACCCCGGATCAGCAGCTCGGTGGTGGGGACGTTGAGATCGCTGCGAAGCGCGGTGTCCCAGCTCGGGTCGCGCAGGATGTCGTCGATGGATCGGGTGCCGATGTCGACGTCGTAGAGGGTGCAGTCGGCGACTTAGTTGATGAAGGAGCGCTCGATGTCGGCGCCGGGGGTGGGGCTGTTGGCGCTTCCCAGTGCAATCCGCGAGAGGGTGCCTTTGCGCACGCTCATCAGAGTCTGCAGGGGATCGGCGAAGCCAGTGTCGGTCATGGCCGGGGTGGCAAAGGCCTGCTCGAAGAGCCGGGACACCCCGTAGCCGACGTTGGACATCAGCGAGCCCACCGCCGCCGGTCCCAGGGGGACATTGTCCACCACCCGCACCGCCCCCGAGTAGGCATCCTCGATGGCGACCCGGGCAGTGGGGCCGAACATCAGGGCGTAGAGGAGCCAGGCGAGGAGGATGTTCTGGAAGCGGATGCCCCGTCCGCCCTGGAGGATGCCCTGGAACAGGACCAGGAGCACCCCGAGCAGGAAGCCCACCCCGGCGAGCTGGCGGAAGTCCCCGGTGCCGCTGATCATGGCCACGGCGTTGAGGATGGCGGCCAGATAGGCCGAGTCGCCAGATAGGCCGAGTCGCCGATGGAGTAGATCTCCCACATGGCGGAGCGCCTCCCTGACTGCTCGTGTCAGCCGAGCGGACTACCGCGTCCCGGACCGGTTCGTCTGGCGGACCACAGGTATCCGTCTCCCGAACGGCTGCGCTCCGTGCATCGGAAGGCTGGACGATTCCCCCGTCGTAACCCGTTCGTAATCGGTTTCCCCGGTTCCACGTCGAGTGTCTCCACCGCCTGACGAACTTTGTCTGGCAACCCTGAGGCCCAACAACGCCCGCGATCATGGCCCGTCGACGGGGCTTGCGGCCTTCGCATCACATCGCCCGCGCCCCTCGTTGAGCCAGATGTCGACGCGCTGCTCATGCTGGAAGTCCTTCTGCAGGATGTCCAGGTCGCCGTCGCCGTCGAGGTCGCCGAGCTTCCCCTCGTGCGTGCCGATGCCGCTCGACAGGACCCGGGTGTCGAACCGGCCGCGGCCGTCACCGTAGAGCAGGAGCTGTCTGCAGGCCGCGCCGGGGCCCGGCGTGTGCATCTCGGCGGTGTAGATGTCCAGGTGGCCGTCGCCATCGATGTCACCGGTCTGAAGGGTATGGCCGTGGTCAAGGTGAGCGACCAGCGCCGAGCGCTGCCAGGCGCCGTCGCGCCACTGGTAGAGGTTCAGCGGCCCCTGGCCGTCGCCGGAGCCGAGCAGGATCTCCGGCCGCCCACCCTCGACGAAGTCCCCAACGGCCGACCGCGAGAAACCGTAGTCCTCGTCGACGACCTGGGGTCTGAAATCGTTGCCCTGGATGTGCTTGAACCAGTGCCCGCCGCCGATCAGATCGACCTTGCCGTCGAGGTCCAGGTCCGCCTTGGCCAGACCCTCGTAGTTGGCCCCGCTGGGCCAGGACCAGATGGCGACCGGCTTCCAGGCTTCCGGGTCCCGCGGCATCTCGGGGATATCGGCGAGGAACAGCTTGCGCGCCTGCTGATTCCAGAACGCGAGCTCCGGCGAACCGTCCCCGTCGAAGTCCCCGATGATCTGGTCGTGGTGCTGCTTCTCTCCCCAGTCCTTGATCGTATGTCGCTCCCAGGGACGGTCGGGGTCGTGGGCCGGGTGGGGGTTCTCCCACCACCAGAGCCGATTGGTCTTCCAGCTCCCGCCCTGGACGATGTCCAGATCACCGTCCCTGTCGATATCGAACGCCTGCCCGCCGGCCTCGATGTGGCTTTGGCGGTCGTCGACCAGGTAGCGTTCGGGCCCGGCCGGTGGGGATCGAAACCACACCATACTCGCCTCGCGGCCCCAGCCGGCGATGACGAAGTCGTCGCGCCCGTCCCGGTCGATGTCGAACACCAGTGCCGACGACTGCTCGCCGACGCCGGCGTGCGCGAAGGCTTGGCTTTGATTGGACAGATGCCTCCAGCAGACCCGGTCGCGCCGTGCCGGGCGGTCGTTGCGCCACAGATGGAGGTCCTGGTACCTGTCCCAGGCGATGCTGATGATGTCGAGATCCCCGTCGCCATCCAGGTCCGCCGCCAATGCGCCGAGGTGGCTCTCCTTGCCCCGGTCGATCTCGCGGATCAGGAAGCGACCCCGCCCGTCGTTTTCCAGCAGCTGGAGCCTGAGGTGCGGGCCCTTGTGCTCCCCGATGACGAGGTCGATATCGCCGTCCCCATCGAGGTCGGCGGCATCCAGGCTATTGAGCGAATACTCGGTCAGCAGGCGCCGGCGCGGCCACTGGCCGGACGTCGGGTCGTCGGGTTGTTGGAACCAGTACAGGCTCGCGTCCGGCTCGTCGCCGGGGACGCGCTCCTCGGTCACCACCACATCGGTCTTCCCGTCGCCGTCGATATCGGCGGCCTTGAGCCGGTCCGCGTCGTGGGGCTCGGTCGTGCCGATGATGTGGCGGGTCCAGGTCCCGTCCCCGCGACCGGAATTACGCCACCAGGCGACGTACTTGGCCCCTCTGGATGCGACCACGTCCGCGAGGCCGTCGCCGTCGATGTCGGCGATGTCGAGTCCCTCGTCGGAGGCGTCCTCGGTGACCAGGGTCCGCGGCCAGGGAGTGGCCCCCGGGTCGTCCGGTATCTCGAAGAAGTAGATGCCCTTTCCGCTCGCGACGACGATCTCGGGTTTCCCGCCCGGCACCAGCTGCCCCAGCGCAAAACCCTGGCTGTTGACGTGCCCGGTTCTGGGTGCCGCGGCGACCTTCCGTGCCGTCCAGCTATCCCCAAGACCGTCCGCGGCCTCGACCCAGAAGATGTCGGGCAGCGCCTGGGCGATCAGGTCCCCGCGGGCGTCCCCGTCCACGTCGGTGATCAGGATGGCATCCAGGTTGCGGCCGAGGTCCGTCCGCTGCCAGGGTCCGGACATGTCTCCGCCGGGATTGCGATAGAAATAGCGCCCGGAGACGATGTCCTTGTGGCCGTCGCCGGTCAGGTCGCCCGCGGCGAGCCCGAAGTAGCGCAGCCACTCCGGCGCATCGAAGCGCCCCCACTTGCCCCTGTCTTCGTCGACCAGGATGTACTGCCAGTCCTCCGCGGGAAACGAGGGTCCCGTCAGCGCCTCCGGCGGATCGATCGCGGTTCGTGGAGAACAGCCGGTCAGCGAAGCCACGAGCGGCAGAAACATCATCAGTACCCGGATCGGCGCGGCCTTGCTGAGGGAGATGCTCATCGCTCCTCCGAGTTGCGGTGCAACAGCTCGAGCGGTACGAAGAGGTGATCAAGCTGATCGATGCCCTCACCCGCGATTGGGAGCTTCACGCCGGTGGCCAGCACTACCGTCGCGGCCACAGGCTGCTGGATGGCGTCGAAGCGCGAGGCTGGCCAGGAAGGCCAGTGCCCCTACCGGGAGGGTGACGGCGCACTAGCCATTCATGGGCCCAGCGTTGTTCGAGCACCAAGGGTGGGATCGACCATCCAGTTTGCCCATGCTGCGGCTAATACGCGCCCACTAAGCGGCTTGCCTTTCAGGCCCCGGCCTTAGACGTCAGCTCCGCTCCCCAAGCAGGACCCGCTTGGCCTCGTTGATCTTGGCGGCCAGGTAGTCCGATCCGCCGCGGTCGGGATGGAGCCGCTGCATCAGCCGGCGGTGGGCGGCGCGTATGGCGTCGGCGTCCGCCCCCGGCTCGAGGCCCAGGATGCACCAGGCCTCGGACTCGTTGAGCTTGCCGTCCCTAACAGATTGCTTGCCGGCCGGACCACCCGTGTACTGGTCCCGCCAATTGGGCTCTCGCTCCCGGTCGAGATAGGCCTCGAGGACGGCGGCCGACTGGCTGTCGGCCTCGCGGTAGAGCTCGAGCATGCGCAGCAGCTCGTCGAGCCCCAGTTCACCCAGGGAGCGGCCCGCGAAGGGGCCCTCCAGGACCCTGCCCTCCATAGAGCCGGTGGCGTGATCCAGACGCATCGCCAGGAATCGGGTGCGGATCTCGGAGGTGCCTGCCGATGCTGCCGAGCCGCCGCCCGCTGCACCGCTGGCGGGTCCGGCGCCACCGAGGATGCCGGGAGGGCCCAATCCAAGCGAGCGGAGCAAGCGTTGCAGGCCGGGCAGCAACTGGACCAGATGCAGCAACCTGAAGGCCAGGGGGATCAGGGCACCGATGGCGGCAAACACGGGGTTCAGGCGCCCGGTGCCGGCGGCGACCACCAGGCCGACGATCAGTCCCCACAGAGCCGCCTTGCGCAGCGTGCGGGCCACCTGGGCCGGCGGGGTGCGGCGGAACCAGCGCAGGAACCAGAAGACCCCGACGACGACCGCGATCAGCAGCAGCAGGCGTGGCATTCGCCCCTCAGCCCCGGGAATACCCGTTGACCTGATGGGTCAGCCGAAGCACGGCGCCGCCGCGCCCCTCGCCATAGTGGGCCAGGGCCTTACGGCCGCCGGCGGCGTAGACGGCGACGGCACCGAGCAGGTCGCGCAGCAGGTGGGGGCTGTTGGCGTCGAAGGGACACCAGGCACCGCCGCTCAGGCGCGCGATGTCGCGGAAGCTGCGCTCGGCGGTCGGGTCGCGACCCTCCTGGAACATGAAGGCGCGCACGCCCAGCAACCCCAGTCGACCCGCGAGCCCGGCGAGACGATCACGGTCCTCCTCCATACAGTCACCCACGAACACCAGGGCGTTGACCCGGCCGGCCTCGGCCTGCGCGATCGCGTGCTCCAGGACGCGGCCGATCTGGGTCAGGCCCGCCGCGCAGAAGACCCGGTTCATGCGCTTGAGCAGGGCGTCGGAATCCCTGAACCAGTCTGAATGCTCGAACTCCAGGAAGCCGCGGTAATAGCACAGCTGCACCTCCAGACCCCCGAGGGCGGCGGTATCGGCGAACATGGCGGACTGGATGCGCGCGGCCTGGTCCCAGGTGGGCTCACGGCTCGCCGTGGCGTCCATGGCGAAGATCAGGCGCCCGCGATCACCCGCCGGTCCGCGGCGAGGGGTGGAGGCCACCTCGCTCAGAAAGGCGCTCACGTTATCGGCGGCGTCGATGTCCTTACGGTTGGAGGTCATGGCGGGATCGATGGGAGACAGAGCCAAAAAACGGGGCTGGGAGGATAAAGCCTGCCGGCGTGCGCGTCCCTGTTCGCGAAGTGCCCGTGCAGGCGGAACGAGCCACCGGTGTCCATGCCGGAGAATGCCGGCAAGGGCCCGGCGAATCAACCGGCCCTACGGCGGGGGGACTTCGGCGCTCACCATCCCGGCGCGCCCTGGCTACAATTCATAAGCGCATTCGCAAGTACCCAACAAACCCGCTGCCACGACCATGCCGAGCCCCGAGTCACCCTCGCGCCTGTCCGTGCTGACCCCGGCCCTTCGCCGGTTGCTCGCCGCCGTGCTGATCCTGTTCGGCCTGCTGGCGCTCAACTCACTCTATCTGGTCAGCATCAGTGCCGCCGAATCGCTCACCCACCGCACACTCCAGACACCAGGCTACCTCTACATGTTCCTGGCCCACCTGGGCCTGGGACTCCTGATCAGCGTACCGGCGCTGGTCTTTGGTGCCCTGCACCTGCGCCGTGCCTACCGCCGGTCGAATCGGTACGCGGTATGGGCGGGACTCCTCCTCTATCTGGTCGTCGTGCTGCTGATCCTGTCCGGACTGCTGCTGACGCGGTTCGAGGTCCTGGAGGTCAATGATCAGGCGGTGCGCGGGATCGCCTACTGGGTCCATGTACTGGCGCCGCTGGCCGCGGTGTGGCTGTTCGTGCTCCACCGCTTGGCCGGACCCTCTCCCGGCTGGCGCTCGGGGCTCGCCTGGTCCGCCGGCGTCGTGGCCGCGGGAGCGGGCGCCGTGGCGTTGCACCTGGCGACCCTGGACCAGGAGCCGCGCTGGGTGCGCAACTTCGAGCCATCGCTGGCCCAGCAGCCCGCCTCCGGGGCCCTGCCGATCGCCCGGCTCGACTCCGACGCCCGGTGCGCGGAGTGTCACCGCGATATCGCCGAGCGCCACCAGGCCAGCGTCCATCGTCTGAGCTCCTTCAACAATCCCGCCTACCGGGCGAGCATCGACGAGACGCGCCGCGTGCTCCTCGCGCGCGACGGCACCGTGGCCGCCGCCCGGCTGTGCGCAAGCTGTCACGATCCGGTGCCCCTCTACTCGGGCCGCTTCGACGACCCGGGCTACGACCCCGACTCCGACCCGGGCAGCCGCTCGGGCATCACCTGCATGACCTGCCACGCCATCGACGCCATCGGCAGCCCCCAGGGCAACGGGGACTACCGGCTCGCCGCTCCCCCACCCTACCCTTTCGACGGCAGCGACAACCCGCTGCTGAAGGCCCTGAACCACCAGCTGATTCGCGCCAAGCCCGATCTTCACAAGCACAGCCTGCTCAAGCCGCTGCACCAAAGCGCCGAGTTCTGCTCCACCTGCCACAAGGTGCACCTGCCCGAGGCGCTCAACCATTACCGCTGGCTGCGCGGGCAGAACCACTACGACAGCTTCCTGATGAGCGGCGTCTCGGGCCACCGGGTGGACAGCTTCTACTATCCCCGCATGGCGAAGACGGGCTGCGCGGACTGCCATATGCCGCTCCATGGCTCCGATGACCCCGCGGCCCGTTCGCTAGCGGACGGCGGCGGGCGCGCCGTTCACGATCATCTCTTCGCCGCTGCCAACACGGCGGTGCCGGTGATGATGGGGCACCAGGAGGAGGCCAATGGGGCGCGTCTTGACCTGCTCGCACAAGCCGCCCGCGTCGATCTCTTCGCCATCAAGGAAGACGGGGCCATCGATGGCGCCCTGCATGCGCCCCTGCGCCCGGTGCTGCCCGCGCTGGAGCCGGGGAAGCCCTATCTGCTGGAGCTGGTGGTGCGCACCCTCGGCATGGGCCACCAGCTCACCCAGGGGACCGTGGACTCCAACGAGCTGTGGTTGGACCTGACACTCAAGGACGGCGAGCGTGTCATCGGTCGTTCCGGCGGACTCGACGCGGAGCGCGACGTGGACCCCTGGAGCTATTTCCTCAACGCCTATCTGCTGGACCGGGACGGCAACCGCATCGAGCGGCGCAACGTCCAGGACATCGCCGTCGCCCTCTATGACCACCAGATACCGCCCGGGGCCGCGGCCGTCGTCCATTACGCCTTCAGGGTGCCGTCAGACGCACGGGGGCCCATCACGATCGACGCCGCCCTGCGCTACCGCAAGTTCGACACCCGCTTCCTGCGCTTCGTCGAGGGCGAGGCATTCACCACCAACGGATTGCCCGTCGCCACGCTCGCGACGGATCGGGTGCTGCTGCCCCTGGCCGGGGGCGCGGCCCCCTCCGAGACAGGGGCTGCGCTCGAGGTCGCCGACTGGGAGCGCTGGAACGACTATGGTATCGGCCTGTTGCGCGAGGCCGGTGACACCGGCAAGCAGGGGGAGCTGCGCCAGGCGGCGGAGGCGTTCGGCGAGGTGGAGCGCCTGGGCCGGGCAGAAGGCCCGCTCAACCTGGCCCGGGTGCGCTTTCGTGAAGGCGATCTCGACGCCGCGGCGGGGGCCCTGAGCCGCGCTGAGCAGATGGACCCGCCGGCGCCCGCCTGGACGCTCGCCTGGTATTCGGCTCTGGTCAAGCGCGAGCTGGGCGACCTCGATGGGGCTATCGGCGACCTGGACAACCTGGCCGAGACCCGCTTCGCCGAGGCCCGGGGGCGCGGCTTTGACTTCGCCGCCGACTACCGCATGCTCACCGAGCTCGGTCGGACCCTCTACGAGCGCTCCCGTCAGGAGCGCGGGGAGGCGCGCCGCCAGGCCCGCGAGGCGCTGCTCACCCGGGCCACCCAGCGGCTCGACCAGGCCCTGGCCCTGGACCCCGAATACGCCGCGGCCCACTACCACCTCAGCCTGATCCTCGCGGACCTCGGTGACCGGGAGGGCGCCGAGCGACACCGGGGGCTCCATAATCTCTACCGCACGGACGACAACATCACCGAGCGCGCCATCACCCGCCACCGCTCGCTCAATCCCGCCGCCAATCATGCGGCGGAGGCGGTCGCCATCTACGACCTGCAGCGCCCCGGAGCCTTTGGCCTCGCCACCGGCACCGACACGGCCCACCATCCACGGATCGCAGCGGAGGACACCCCATGAACGCCCCCGAGCCCAGACGGCTCTCCCGCGGCGAGGCGCGCATCCGCCGCGCCTTCATCCTTTCGGTCGTCATCATCGTCTCGGCGGCAGTGGCGGGGCTCCTGCTCTATTGGGTCCGGCACCCCCCCGCCCCGGAAACCCCGGTGCAGAACGCCCAGGTCCAGGCACCCGCCCTCGGCCAGGCCGCCCCGAATCAACCCCCGGCCGTGGCCTTCACCGACATCACCGAATCCGCCGGGATCGGCTTCGTGCACGTCAACGGGGCCTACGGAGAGCGGCTGATGCCCGAAACCATCGGCAGCGGCGCCGCCTTCATCGACTTCGACCGCGACGGGGACCAGGATCTGCTGCTGGTCAATTCGCGCGAGTGGGAGGGCCACGCCGGCCCGGGGGCGCCGCCGACCCAGGCGCTCTACGCCAACGATGGGGCGGGCCGGTTCACCGAGGTGACCGAGGCCGCCGGACTGGCCCTCAGCTTCTACGGCATGGGCGTGGCGGTGGGGGATTACGACGGTGACGGCTGGGACGATCTCTATCTCACCAGTCTCAATGCCAACCACCTGCTGCACAACGCCGGTGGCCGCTTTGAGGACGCGACGGCGCGCGCCGGTGTCGCCGGCGATGCCGACACCTGGAGCAGCAGCGCCGCCTTCCTGGACTACGACGGTGACGGCGACCTGGACCTGTTCGTGGTCGACTATGTGCGCTGGTCCCGCGGCATCGATCTCGAGATCGACTTCCGGCTCACCGGGTTGGGGCGGGCCTATGGGGCGCCGGTGAACTTCATCGGCACCCAGAACCGGCTCTACCGCAACGACGGGGATGGGCGCTTTACCGACGTCTCCGCGAGCGCCGGAATCGAGCTCACCGATCCGGTCTCGGGGCGCCCGGCAGGCAAGGGGCTCGGGGTCGTGCCGCTCGATTACAACGGCGACGGCTGGACCGATCTCGCGGTGGCCAACGACACGGTGCGCAACCTGCTCTACCGCAACCGTGGCGACGGCACCTTCGAGGAGGTCGGAGTCTTCGATGGGATCGCCTATGACCGCAACGGCAAGTCCTCCAGTTCCATGGGGATCGACGCCGCCCATTACCGCAACGACCCTGAGGTCGGCATTGCCGTGGGCAAGTTTGCCAACGAGATGTCCTCGCTGTTCGTCACGGCCGATGCCCGCCCCCCCTTCGTCGACGAGGGGGTGATCGAGGGACTGGGCCCCGCCTCCCGCATCCCCCTGACCTTCGGCGTCCTGTTCCTGGACTACGACCTGGACGGGCGCCAGGATCTATTGCTCGCCAACGGTCACCTGGAGCACGAGATCAACAAAGTGCAGCAAAGCCAGACCTATGCCCAGGCGCCCCAGCTCTTCTGGAACTGCGGGGACGGGTGCAACGGGCGCTTTGTCCCGGTGACCGAGGGCGGCGATCTGACCACCCCGCTGGTGGGGCGCGGCATCGCCACCGCCGACATCGACGCCGACGGCGATCTGGACGTCCTGATCACCCAGAACGGCCGCCGACCGGTGCTGCTGCGCAACGACCAGCAGACCGGGCACCGCTGGCTGCGGCTGCACCTGGTGGGGCGCCCGCCCAACCCATCGGCCATCGGCGCCCGGGTGACCCTCACCGCCGGCACCACCACCCAGGTGCGGGAGCTGTTCCCAGCGCGCGGCTATCTGTCCTCGATCGAGCTGCCATTGACCTTCGGTTTGGGCTCGGCGGACCGGGTGAGCTCGCTCCTGATCCGCTGGCCTGACGGCCAGGAACAGGCCCTGGTGCCCGAGGGGATCGATCGGCTAATCACGATCAAGCAGCCCGTGGAGGCGGCGCCATGAGCCGCTCGGGAACACCCGCCGGTCCGATCGCTCGCCACCTGGCCCCGCTGCTGCTCCTCCTGAGCCTGCTCCCGTTCCGGGGCAGTGCGGCCCCGCCCGCACCCGACCCGGTCGCGTCCCTCCCGCCCCCCTGGGATCAACAGTTGGTCCCGATTCCCGAGTCCGACATCTCCGGTGCCGAGCCCGGGGTGCAGAAGGCCATCACCGAGGCCAGGGCCGAGATCGCCCGACTGCTCGGGTCGGCGGACAGCGACCGGGAAAGGCTCGCCCGCGCCTATGGCCGCCTCGGTGCCCTGCTGGTGCTGCGCGAGGTCGAGGCGCCCGCGGACGCGGCCTTCCGCAACGCCCGAACGCTCGAGCCCCGGTCCTTCCGCTGGCCCTATTACGCCGGTTACCTCGCCATGATGACCGGGAACGTCGAGCATGCCCTGGAGCTCCTCGAGGCCGCCCGGGAGCTGGACCCGAGCTACCCGGCCCTCTACCTGCGTCTCGGCAAGGTCCGGCTGGACCGCAGTGAGCTCGGCGAGGCGCGCGCCGCCTTCGAGCATATCGCCGAGGTCCCGGGTCTGGAGAGCGCCGCCCACTTCTACCTGGGTCAGATCGCCAACCTGGAGCGCCGCTATCAGGACGCCGTCGCCCACCTGACGACGACGCTGGAGAAGGATCCCGCGGCGAGCGAGGCACAGTGGCCCCTTGCCCAGGCCTATCGCGCGCTCGGACGCGACGACCTGGCCCGGGAGCATATGGCGCTGGTGGAGCCGCGCACGCCCCCGGCCAAGGACCCTTTGCTGGAGCAGCTCCAGGGGGCGGCGGAGCAGTCGGTGCCGGCCTTCGAGCGCGCCATCTACGCGGTCGACAAGCGCGATTACAAGACGGCCGCCGCCGAGTTTGCGGGGGGGCTGAAGGTGGCTCCGGACAACCTGGCGGCGCGGGTGAGCTATGCCCGGGTCCTCTACCTCGACGGTGATCGGGCGGGTGCCGAGGCCGAATTGGATCGGGTCCTGGCCGCGCAGCCGGACCAGACCCTGGCTCTGTTTCTGGAGGCCGCGCTCGCCCAGCAGGATGGCGACAACGGGCGCGCTTCAGCCCTCTACCGACGGGTGCTGGAGCGGGAGCCGAGCCATCCGGGGGTGCTGTATTTTCTCGCCAACCTGGATTTCAACGAGGACCGCTGGCGCGAGGCCGCCACCGGCTACCGCCGTGCGCTGGCCGCTGCCGAGCAGGCCCCGCCGCCAGCCGCCTTGCTCGCCATCGTCGCCGAGCACCGGTCGGGTTCCAGTGATGCCGAATCGGCTCAACAGATCGCCGCACTTGCGGGCGAGCGGCCAGAGGACCCTTCGATCGGGTACGCCAGGATCCGACTGCTCGCGCTCTCCGGCGACCCAGAAGTCCGCGACCCGGTTCGAGCGCTCGAACTCGCCCGCTATCTCGCCTTGACCCAGCCGGGCCCCCAGGCCCTGCGCGTCCTCGCCCTGGCGCAGGCCGCAGCCGGGGACTTCGGGGGCGCCGCCGCGACCCAGACCCAGTGCATCCAAATGGCGGGTGGCTGGCTGCCACCGTCGATCCGGGAGGCGATGGCGGCGGAGCTCGGCGCCTACCAGGAGGGTTGGCTTCCAGATGACAGCCTCGGCGACCCCTGGCCGATCGGCGACCCCCTGATGGCGCCCCCACCCTTCGACCCCACGGGCCCCTTTCGCGATTATCCGGCCTCCCAACCCTACTGAGCGGTCACCGCTTTGCCCGGCGCCAACGAAAACGGGCCGGCGATTGCCGGCCCTCGGGCGTTTGCCCGGATCGGACCTGAGTCCGAACCGGGCCGTCAGTGGCCTACTTGGCCTTAGTGGACTCAGGGGCCGAGGGCGCAGCCGGAGCCGCGCTGTAGGGATAGCTATAGCCGTAGGGCGAGCCCCAGCCGTAGCCGGGCCAGCCGCCCCAGCCTCCCCCATACCCCGGATAGCCGCCCCAGCCTCCCCCATACCCCGGATAGCCGCCCCAGCCATAGCCGGGATAGCCGCCCCAGCCGTAGCCGGGATAGCCGCCCCACCAGGGGCCGCCTCCCCAGGGACCGCCGTACCAGGGGCCGCCACCCCAGGAGCCCCAGAAGGCATTTGCCGGCAGGGACGCGGCAGCGGCCAAGCCAGCGGCAGCAGCAAGAATCAAGGCTTTCTTCATGTTTTCCTCCTCGTCTCACGAGTATCAGGATAGACGCAAGATTCTCTCGACTCCCTTTACCTACAGCTCCCTATATAAGCATAAGCCGAAATGCTCACGAAATCAGCTATCCGATCGCAGCCGGATGGCGGGCAACAGCGGTGGCCCCAAGACCCCGGCACCATTGGGCCAGGTGCGCAAGGGCGGCGTCCAGATTTGCCTCCGCCCGGGGCGTGAGACCGGCGCCCAGGTCGAACGCATAGCCTCGGATGGCAAGCAGCCAACAGTCGGGCGGCTGCCCGCCGACAGCCTCTCCAAAGACCCGCAGCAGCGCACCCGGCGTCATCGCATGGGTTGTGATGCTCGCCAGGGGCTCGGCCCGAACGGGGTTGAAGTCAAATGGCTCGGGCCCGTCGAGCGCCGCATCGACAAAGACCACGCGTTCGCGGCCCTGGAGGTCAAGCACATGCTCGATCTGGAGCTGAAAGTCAGTAAGCAGCTCCGCCTCGAACCCGTCCCGCTCCGCCAGTCGCTCTATGAGGGCCGGTCCCAGGGCATCGTCTCCGCGGGACGGATTCCCGCAGGCAAACACCAGGACCCGGCTCCGTAAGATCGTCACCCCGGTGCCGCCGGCCGCTCGAAGGACCCGTCCGGGTGCCTGGCGAGCCGGTCGATCAGCTGCCCGTCGGCGTCCTGCAAGTCGAGCTCCAAGGGCATGCGCCCCAGGGCATGGGTGGCGCAGGAGAGGCAGGGATCGTAGGCGCGGATGGCGACCTCGATCTGGTTGAGCAGGGGCTCGGTGAGCTCGCGGCCGTCCAGGTATTCGGCGGCCACCTGGCGGATGGATCGGTTCATCGCCTGGTTGTTGTTGGTGGTGGAGACGATGAGATTGGCCCGGGTCACCAGCCCGTCCCCGTCGATCTCGTAGTGGTGGAACAGGGTGCCGCGCGGGGCCTCGACCACCCCGATGCCCTTGGCGGCCATGTCGCCCCGCAGATGCAGCTCGTCGCCCAGCAGATCCGGGTCCGCCAGCAACCCCCGAATGGCCTCGGCGCAATAGAGGAGCTCGATGAGCCGCGCCCAGTGCGTGGCCAGCACCGCCTGCAGGGGGCGCCCCTCGCCGGCGGCGGCGAAGTCCTGACGCTCTTGCTCGGCAAGCGGTGTGTCAAAGCGGTCGCAGTTGTTGACCCGAGCCAGCGGACCGACCCGATACCAGCCGAGCTCGGGCCCAAGCTCGCTCAGGAAGGGAAACTTCATGTAGCTCCAAGGCTTGATCTCCTCGCGGATAACCCCCTCATAACCCCGGTAATCGCGATGGTCGAGCAGGGTGCTGCCATCCGGATCCTTGGCGCGGAGCCCGCCGTGATAGAGCTCGAAGGCGCCATCCTCCCGGATCAATCCCAGGGTGTTGGCATCCACGGCCCCGAACCGGTAGTGATACTCGGGATTGGTGAGAAAGATCCGCTTCATCAGCTGGACCGACTGCTCCGCCCACTCGACCATCCGGTCCACGTCGGAGAGCAGGTAATCGCGCTCCTCCGGACTCAGGTTCTTGTTCACACCGCCGGGTATGGCCCCGGTCCCGTGCACGCGCTTGCCGGAGGTGACGCGTATGACCTCCTGCCCGAACTTGCGCAACAACACCCCTTGCTTGGCGATCTCGGGATGGTCCTGGATGACGCCCAGGATGTTGCGGTGAGCGACCGCGTCGTCGAAACCGAACAGCAGGTCGGGGGAGGACAGGTGAAAGAAGTGCAGCGCGTGCGACTGCAGGGTCTGCCCCATATGCATGAGACGACGGATCTTCTCAGCGGTCGGGGTCAGCCGCTCCACCCCGATTAACTGGTCGCAGGCCTTAGCGGCGGCCAGATGATGGCTGACCGGACAGATGCCGCACAGCCGCTGGACCAGCACCGGAAGCTCCGTATAGGGCCGACCCTGGATGAACTTCTCGAAGCCGCGGAACTCGACGATATGCAGCCGGGCCTGCTCAATGTGGTTGTCCCTATCTAGCAACAGGGTCACCTTGCCGTGGCCCTCGACCCGTGTCAGGGGCTCGATACAGACGCGTTTGAGGGTCTCGGGATGGCGGGCGGTTTCAAGCGGACTTGTCATGTTCGGGATCTCGGTGGCAGATCGTTCACGGACTCCTGGAGCATCCGTCCCCGCCTCAGTCGTAATGGAGCTGGGTATAAGGTAGGGCAATGGGCCGACCCGTCAGCAGCTCCGTGAGAAAGGTCCAGATGGCGTCTGCCGAGGGCGGACAGCCGGGCAGGAAGTAATCCACCTTCACGACCTCATGGATCGGATGAACCCGATTGAGCAGGAGCGGGATCTCCGGATCATTGGGAATGCCCGGATTATGCACCCCTACCCCGCCCACATAGGATTCAGCGAGGCACTCGTCGAGCCCGAATCCGTTGCGCATGGCGGGAATGCCGCCGTTCACGGCGCAGGCGCCCACGGCCACCAGGGTCTTGCAGTGGCGGCGGAACTCCCGCAGCACCTCGACATTCTCCGCGTTGGCCACTCCGCCCTCGATCAGCCCCAGATCGCATTCACCGATGTTCTTGATGTCGGTGAGTGGGGTGCGGTCGAATTCGACCAGCTCCACCAGTTGCAGGATGCGCTCGTCGATGTCGAGCAACGACATGTGGCAGCCGAAACAGCCGCACAGGGAGGCGGTGGCGACTCGGATCTTTTCGGCCATCTCAGTCGACCTCCTCAGGGGCCCCACGGGGCGGATGGGCGTCGCCGACCAGGCTGATCGGCTCCCGGTCATAGAGCCGGGCGCCGATCGGCACCGCGTAGCCCTTGTGCTTCGGCAGGATGGCGCCGGTCGGGCAGACATGGGCGGCCCGGTCATCCGCGGCGAAGCTGGAATCGCCCAGGCGTCCGCTCGGCGAGTCGATCACCAGGTGGCTGTCGAGTCCCCGACCGCTGATCGCAAAGACCCGCTTGTGGTCGTGATCGCGGCTCGCGCGCACGCACAACTCGCAGAGGATGCAGCGGTTGAAGTCGATGAGATAGTCCGGGTGGGATGCGTCCACCGGGCGCCTGGGGAAGAAGTGGGTGAAGTGCGGGGAAAGCATCCCGGTGTAATAGGCCACCGCCTGAAGCTGGCAGTTCCCGCTCGCCTCGCAGGCGGGGCAAAGGTGGTTACCCTCCACGAACAGCATCTGCAGGATCGCTCGGCGCAGCGACTGGATGGCCTCCGAGCTCGAGTCCACCGTCAGGCCGTCCGCCGCCGGGGCAGTGCAGGCCGACACCTGGCGCCCGCCCAGGTCCACGACGCACACCCGGCAACTGCCGTGGGGGGCATAGTCGGGATTGTGGCAGAGGTGGGGGATATAGACGCCGGCGGCGAGTGCCGCGTCCATAATGGTCTGTCCGGGGATGAATGGGATCTCGCGCCCGTCCAGCTTGAAGGTCTTGCTCATGTCGCCCCCTCCGCTGTCTCGGAAATGTGGGCCTGGGCGTCGTCCCGGCCGGTGATGGCGCGGGCCTCGGAAAGGGCCGCGTCGAGGTCGAACGACGGCGTGTAGTCGGCGCGGGCGAGCCGGCGCCGATAGATCTCCGGGAACTTGTCCAGGGTGTTCAGCACATGGTTCGGCGCCGTGTGCCCGAGTCCACAATAACTGCCCTGGCGCATGACGGCACCGATACGACGCATCTCACCCAGATCATAGGGAGACGCCTGGCCCGCGGCCACCTTCTCCACCAGGTTTCGCAGCAGGGCGCCCCCGACCCGGCAGGGCGTGCAGAATCCGCACGACTCATGGGCGAAGAAGGCGGCAAAGTTGCGCACCATGTCCAACATGTCCCGGGTGCGGTCGAAAACCATGAAGGACCCGGCGGTGGGCAGATCCTCGTAAGCAATGATGCGGTCGAACTCCGACGGCGCCAGGGTTGCCCCGGCGGCACCGGAAATCTGGACCGCCTGGGGATGCGCGGCCCCGCAATCGGTCAGGACCTGATGGACCGGGGTGCCGAACGGATACTCGTAGATACCAGGATGGGCGCAGTCACCGCTCACCGACAGGATCTTGCTGCCGGCGGACTTGTCGGTGCCCTCGCCGCGGAACCAGTAGCCGCCCCATTGAACCACGCGGGCGGCGGCAAGGAAGGTCTCCACATTGTTGACTACCGTTGGCCGGTCCCGGAATCCACTGGTTACCGGGAACGGAGGCCGCTTGCGGGTCACCCCCCGTTTGCCCTCCAGGGACTCGATCAGGGCCGATTCCTCGCCGCAGATGTAGGCCCCAGCACCCAGGTGGATGACGATGTCAAAGTCGAAGCCGGGCTCGCCTAGGATGTTCCGCCCCAACAGCCCGTCGGCACGTCGCCGCGCCAGCACCGACTCCAGGTGAGGCAGCAGATACCGGTACTCGCCGCGCAGATAGAGGAACCCCCGGCTCGCGCCGATCACCCCGGCACAGAGGGTCATGCCCTCGAAGACCAGGTCGGCGTAACTGGTGAGCAGCACCCGGTCCTTGAAGGTGCCGGGCTCGCCCTCGTCCGCGTTACAGACCACGAAGCGCTCCGCCGCCGGATCGCCACCGGCCGCCTCCCGGCAGAAGCGCCATTTGAGCGCCGTGGTAAAACCGGCGCCGCCGCGCCCGCGCAGCCCGGAACGCTCCACCTCGGCCAACGCGGCATCGGCGCCCTTCTCGAGGAAGGCACGCAATCCGCCGCCGTCGGTGGCGGGGTTGCTCAGCAGCAGGCCCTTACGAAGGATATTGTCCTCCACCCGGAAGAGCTCGCCTGGCCAGCGCGTGAGCGGCGCGCCCTCCTCCACCAGGTCTGCGACCCGGTCAACCCGCTGAGGGTCCAAGGCCGTGACGGCCTGACCGTTCACCAGCACCGCCGGGCCCTGATCGCACATGCCGGTGCAGGAGGTGAAGCCCAGGCTGACGCGGCCGTCCGCTCGGGTCTCACCGATCGCCACCCCCAGACGCTCGCTGAGCAGGCCGGCGAGGCGCTGGTTACCCAGCATGCGGTCGGTGATGTTGTCGGAGAACAGGATGTCGTAGTCGCCCCTTGGCCGCTCGTGCAGGAAGGCATAGAAGGCGATCGCGGAGCGTACCTGGGCGCGGGTGACGTCAAGCTCGGCGGACAGTGTCTCGACCGCCTCGTCCGGCACGAATCCGAACCGGTGCTGGATGGCGATCAGGTGCTGAAGCAGGTATTCCGGGGTGCGCCCCAGGCGCAGCAGCGACGCGGCCACGAGGTCGGCAACCTGTCCTGAGCCTGGCGTCGCGGACGGGGAAGTCTCGCCGATCTGGGTCATGGGGCCGTACCTCCGGTTGGGTGACCAGCGTGCGCCCCCAAGTATACGACCGGAAAGATTGGCAAGGGCGTGGGATTTCGGCTGGGAGGGACCTGGTGCCGGTCCGGAAACGACAGGAAAATTAACGATACATAATCTTTCCCGGGTCTGCCTTGACAACGCGAAAGACCGGATCTACTTTACATAACGCAGGCGCTCAACTGAGGTCTGCAGGTCAAGCGGTTCGCAAGAACGCACTTGTTCCATATTGCTCAACATGAGGATATGTCCATGACGACGATCGACTTCTCTCCCTTGTTCCGCTCCATGATCGGCTTCGATCGGCTCTCCAATGCCTTGGAGACTGCCTACCGGACCGAGCCGGGCGGCTATCCCCCGTACAACATCGAGGTGAGCGGTGAGAATGACTACCGCATCACCATGGCGGTGGCGGGCTTCGCCGAGAAGGATCTGTCCCTGGAGGTCAAAGAGAACATCCTGACCGTCTCGGGCAACAGGTCCGAGGAAGCCGAGCCGTCCGAGGCCAAGTTGCTGTATCGCGGCATCGCCAACCGCAGCTTCGAGCGCAAGTTCCAACTTGCCGATTATGTGCGGGTGGTGGACGCGCGACTCGAGAACGGGCTGCTGCACGTCGACCTGAGGCGCGAGATTCCGGAGGCCATGAAGCCCCGTAAGATCGAGATCCGCGGGGGCGAGGGCAACCGTCTGATCGAGGGGGAACAGAGCCAGGCCGCCGCTTAATCTCGGCGGCGGGCTGAGACATGAGGGTCAGGCGAGAGCCTGGCCCTTTTTCATTGCCCGCCGGGGATAGACGTGCGCCGGCCGTCCGGGCCGGATGACACACAAGCAAGAATGGCCGGGCGACCCCGAAGGTCGCGCCGGCCATGGCGATCGCGAAGATCCCGGCAGACTTACTTCGCCGTCACGCCCTCGACGGTCACCTCGACCCGACGATTGGGCTGGAAGCATTCGATCAGGGCTGCACGGCTCGAGGCGCCGGCGCAGTCCGCCTCCGTGACCTTGAGCTGGGTCTCCCCGAATCCACGGGCGTTGATTCGATCAGCGGTCACGCCGTCGGTCACCAGCTGATTCTGGGCGGCGGAAGCGCGGCGCTCGGAGAGGTCCTGATTGTAGGCGGCGGATCCGATCGGATCGGTGTGGCCATCGACCTGCACGGCGGTGTAATTGACCGTGTCGAGCTCACGCGCAAAGTTGTTCATGGTCGCCACACCAGCCGGCTTCAGAACGTCCTTGTCAAAGCCGAACAGCGCGTCCGCGGACAGCTCGTACTTGCGGGTTACGGGCTTGGCCGCCCTGGACCCGATCGGGATCGCGATGCCCGCCGTCACGAGCCAGTCGCCGAATTCGGAGGCATCGCGCAGGTCGTCGGAATTGTCGTCGTACCGGTAGCGTCCGTCCAGGCGCAGCGACACGTATTCACCCACCGGGATCATGACGCCCGCGCCTGCCTCGGCCATGAAGCTGAACTTGTTGCTGCCGTTGCGGCAGCCCGTGGCGTAGTTTGCGGGGGTGCGGTCGCAGCTGAAGTCGTCGCTGATCACGCCCAGCCCCGCGAGCAGGAAGGGCTGCACGGCGCCGCGCCCGAAGAAGAAGAGGCCGTCGAGCGCAAGATCACCGACCTCGAAATCGCCCTCGTCGGCGTAGCCCTGCCCGGCATATCCGTCGACTCCGCCCTCGCTCACCAGATTGGTGTAGGTCGCGCGCAACTCCAGGTTCAGCCATTCTCTGACCGGCTTGCCGATGGCGAGCCCGAAACCAACGCCGTCTTCGGTGCCGCGGTCGGAGTCTGCCCAGGTGTAGGTGGCGAAGGGCGAAATGTACCAACGGTCGTCAAAGCTCTTGAGCGACTGGTAACCGCCGTCATCCACCATCCGATAGCCCGGATCCGCGGTCTCCGCGGTCGCTGCGAGCGGACTTACAAGTAGCGCAGCCGAAAGTGCACTGATACTGAAAGCTTTCATTTGATCGATCCCCTGATAAAAAACATTCAATTCGCAACAGTCATCGCGGGCCGGAAGCCCCATACCAGGCCCGCGGATGCAAAAATAGCACATGTGTCGTGTTTTCAGGATCTTTTTTCTGTCATCCAGACACCGACTTACGTAGTTTCACCCATCAAACCCTTGCCAAAGAGGCGTCACCGTTGCTCTCAAGAGACAATCGCGCACGTGTTCGGGCAGTCGACTCCACCTCAGGATCCTGGGCCTTGGGTCCGCGACACCGGTGAAAGTCCCTGGGAACGCCATCTCGGACACCCGTTGTTTTCAGAAGCCCGCCCCCCGAGGTGGGACCCGGGTTCCTGCCACGATGCCAGGCCCTGCCCCGGCTCGGTATCCGTGTCGGAATTCTCACGAGGAAGTCTCCGCAACGCTATAATGCGGCGGACTATTAAGGGGGCTATATGGCACAGGCAACGCGCACCGGGCACTTGACATTCAGCGAGCATGTTGAGCGCGCCCTGCGCGAAGGGGCCATGTGGACCCTGATGTGCTTGGCCCTCTACCTGGTGCTGTCGCTCGCGAGCTATGCCCCCGATGATCCGGGCTGGTCCTACGTCGGTGACAGCGCTCAGGTCACCAACGCGGGCGGACCCGCCGGCGCCTGGTTTGCGGATGTCACCCTGTATCTTTTCGGCTTCTTCGCCTATCTGCTGCCCCTCATGCTGGGGTTCAGCGCCTGGGTCGTGTTCCGCGGACGCGGTGATGAGGAGGCCAGGCCGCGGGTCTGGATGCTCGCCCTGCGCTGGATCGGTTTTGTGGTGACCCTGGCGGCGGGCTGCGGATACGCGACCATGCACCTCGCTCACTGGGGCTCCACCCTGCCCAACGGCACCGGAGGCGGTCTCGGCCATCTCGTCAGCAACTGGATGCTCGAGCACTTCAACGCGTCGGGCACCGAGATCCTGCTGGCCGGCGCCTTCCTGGTCGGGTTCACCCTGTTCTCGGGCATCTCCTGGCTGGCGCTGCTCCAATCCATCGGTGACGCGGTCTTGCGCGGCCTCAAGCTCCTGTGGCCCCTGCTCACCGGCGGCGTGGGAGGCCTGTTCAACCGGCGCAGCGGAGGTTGGGCGCCCGACCTGCCTGCGGAGCTCAAGCTGATCGAGGCGGGGGAGCGCGCCATGGCGGGGCCGCAGCCGCGTCCAGCCGCGATCCCGGACGCCCTCTTCCACCCCGAGCAAGCGGGTTCCGGCTCGCCCTCGAGCCGGAGATCGCCCGCGGCGGCGGATCAGGTCCTGACCATCTCGGACATCATGAAGGGGCAACGGTCGGTCCCCAAGGAGGCCCCGCGGGTCAAGAAGGCGCGGCGCGCGGCCCCGGTGCCGGACGGGCAACTGGACCTGCCGCAGCTGGCGGGCGAGCTGGGCCACCCCCCCCTGGAGCTACTTGATGCCCCCCGCAAGACGGGCAAGGGCTACACCGATGTGCAGATCGAGACCCTGTCGCGCGACCTGGAGGAGAAGCTCCGGGACTTCGGGGTCACCGCAAGCGTCGTAGCGGTCTATCCCGGCCCGGTGGTGACCCTCTTCGAGCTGCAGCTCGCCCCGGGCACCAAGGCCAGCAAGATCACCGGCCTGGCGCGGGACCTGGCGCGGGCCCTGTCGACCATCAGCGTCCGGGTGGTGGAGGTGATCCCCGGCAAGTCCGTGATCGGCGTCGAGATCCCCAATCAGCAGCGCGAGACGGTCTTCCTGAGCGAGATACTGGGATCCAGCGCCTATCAGGATGCCAAGTCCCCTCTGACACTCGCGCTCGGCACCAACATCTCCGGGCTGCCCGTCGTGGTGGACCTGGCCCGCATGCCTCACGCCCTGATCGCGGGGACCACCGGCTCCGGAAAGTCCGTGGCCATCAACGCCATGGTGCTGAGCCTGCTCTACAAGGCGGGTCCCCAGGACGTGCGCCTGATCATGGTCGACCCCAAGATGCTGGAGCTTTCCGTCTACGAGGGAATCCCGCATCTGCTCACGCCGGTGGTCACCGACATGAAGGAGGCGGCCAACGCCCTGCGCTGGTGCGTAGGTGAGATGGAGCGCCGCTACCGGCTGATGGCCGCCCTCGGGGTGCGCAACATCGGCGGCTACAACCGCAAGATCGCGGACGCCGAGGCCGCCGGCACGCCGCTGAAGGACCCGATCCTCGCCATGGAATTCGCCGCCGAGGACGGTTACGAGGTCCCGGACCTCAAGCACCTGCCCTACATCGTGGTGATCATCGACGAGCTCGCCGACATGATGATGGTGGTGGGTAAGAAGGTCGAGGAGCTGATCGCCCGCCTCGCCCAGAAGGCGCGTGCCTCCGGCATCCATCTGCTGCTCGCCACCCAACGTCCTTCGGTGGACGTGCTCACGGGCTTGATCAAGGCGAATATCCCCACACGTATGTCCTTTCAGGTGAGCTCACGGATCGATTCGCGGACCATCCTCGATCAGATGGGGGCCGAGCAGCTCCTGGGCCATGGCGACATGCTCTATCTGCCCCCGGGCGGCAACATACCGCAGCGGGTCCACGGCGCCTTCGTGGACGATCATGAGGTCCATCACGTCGCCGAGTTCCTGAAGGCACAGGGAAGGCCCGATTACATCGTGGATGTGCTTCGGGAGCCGCTGGAGTCACTGCCCGGGATCGACCCCGAGCCGCGCGGCGATACCGAGGACACCGATCCCCTGTTCGACGAGGCGGTGCAGATCGTGGTCGAGAGCCGGCGGGCCTCCATCTCCGGGGTTCAGCGCCGGCTCAAGATCGGCTACAACAGGGCGGCGCGCATGATCGAAGAGATGGAGCGCATCGGTATCGTCGGACCCGCGGAGACCAATGGAAACCGCGAGGTGCTGGCCCCCCCACCCCCCGAGGACTGAAACCGCCATGCCGCTTTTTAATCCGACTGTCGCTCCCCGCCGCGGGATCATAGCCCTGTTCGCGACTGTCCTGGCGCTCGCGACCTTGTTGGTTCCCGCCGCTGCCGTCTCGGGCGCGAGCGACGGCAGGGAGCGCCTGGACGACTACCTCAAGGGTCTCAGCAGCCTGAAGTCGAGCTTCACGCAGGTCACGTTCAACGCAGACCGCACCCGCATGATGGAGGCGCGCGGCACCTTCTACCTGCAGCGCCCGGGACTCTTCCGTTGGGAGTACGAGGCCCCCAACCGCCAGGTGATCATCGCCGATGGCAAGCGGGTCTACCTTCACGACCTGGATCTGGAGCAGATCTCCCATCAGAGCCAGGCCAAGGCCCTGCGCGGCACCCCGGCCCTGCTGCTGGCAGACGGCGGCCCCATCGACCGGCACTTCACCGCCAAGCCGATCGAGAGCAGCGACGGGCGTGACTGGGTCGAGCTGACCCCCAAGGCGTCGGATACCGACGTGGTTCGAATCGAGCTCGGCTTCGGGGGCAAGGAGCTCGACAGCATGATCATGGAGGACAGCTTCGGTCAGATGACCCGACTCGACTTCAGCGCCACCCAGCGCAACCCGAGCCTGGACCCGGGCCTGTTCAAGGTTGAGCAGGGGGCCATGGACGACTTCCTGTCGTTCGATTGACCGATCCTCCGACGATGGCCCGGCGGCTCCTGGTCGTTTCCCCATCCGAGCTCAACCTGGCCCCGCTCAGTCGTTGGCCGCGCTCCGCATGATCCGGGATCGCCCGTAGGCCATGTCCATCACCACCCGGGATGCGCCACTGGCCGACCGCATGCGCCCGGCCAGCCTGGACGAATTCTTCGGCCAGGGACATATCCTGGCGCCGGGAAAGCCGTTGCGCCAGGCCGTCGAGACCGGCCGCCTGCACTCCATGATCTTCTGGGGCCCGCCCGGCACCGGCAAGACCACCCTCGCCCGCCTGGTCGCCAAGGGCTCTGGCGCTCAGTTCCTCAATCTCTCGGCGGTGCTGGCCGGGGTCAAGGACATACGCGAGGCGGTAAGCAGGGCCCACGCCCGACGCGAGCGCGACGGCCGCGCCACCGTGTTGTTCATCGACGAGGTCCATCGATTCAACAAGGGCCAGCAGGACGCCTTTCTGCCCCATGTGGAGGATGGCACTCTGACCTTCGTGGGTGCGACCACCGAGAATCCGTCCTTCGAGCTCAACAACGCGTTGCTCTCGCGCGCCCGCGTTTATGTGCTCAACGCCCTCGGCACCGACGAGATCCGCGCCATCCTGCGGCGCGCCCTCACGGACCCGGTTCAGGGCCTGGGGTCTCGCGGGCTCACCCTCCCGGAGGACGCCGAGCACCTGCTCGCGGAGTCCTCCGACGGTGACGCTCGCCGGGCGCTCAACCTCCTGGAGCTCGCGGCCCACCTGAGCAAGGGGCAGCAGATCAGCGGCGCGACCGTGGCCGAGGTGGTTTCGGGTCAGGTGCGGCGCTTCGACAAGGGCGGCGACCTCTTTCACGACCAGATCTCGGCCCTGCACAAGTCCATCCGCGGATCAGCGCCGGACGCCGCGCTCTACTGGCTGGCGCGCATGATCGACGGGGGCTGCGATCCCCTCTACATCGCCCGTCGCCTGGTACGCATGGCCTGTGAGGACATCGGCAACGCCGACCCGCGCGCACTGGAGTTGGCGATCAATGCCTGGGAGACCCAGGAGCGGCTGGGCTCACCCGAGGGCGAGCTCGCCCTGGCCCAGACCGCTGTCTATCTCGCCTGCGCCGCCAAGAGCAACGCGGTCTATCTGGCGTGGAACGCGGCGCTGGCAGATGCGCGCCGGTCCGGCTCCCTGGAGGTGCCACCGCACCTGCGCAATGCCCCCACCCAGCTGATGAAGGAGCTGGGCTTCGGGCGCGCCTACCGTTATGCCCACGACGAGCCGCAGGCCTATGCCGCCGGTGAGCGCTATCTCCCCGACGCCTTGGCAGACCGGCACTACTATCAGCCCACGGACCGGGGTCTCGAGCTGCGCATCGGTGAGAAGCTGGAGCGCCTCAGGGCGCTGGACCGCGCGGCGCACGAACCGGCGCCCAAGCCGGAACCCTCGGGTTCGCGCTGACGCCGTAGCGCATAAGCAGACGACTGAAGGTCTCGGAGCCTTGATCACCCGAACATGGCTCAGCCGTCAAAGCCGGCACTGCGGCCGTCGAGCGCCCTTGGTCATCTCCCGGTAACCCTATGTAAATAGAATGGGCGCTTTCCGCGCCCCGGCGCGGGGCCGGAGCCGCCCTGGGCGGTCTCAGACCCGCCAGGCGAGAGCGCATCCGCCGGGCAAACGCGAGGAGGCGGGGGACATCCCGCCCGCCCGACCAAAGACGGATCCGCGCCATACCGGCGCACTCGGACCCAAGGACCCACTGTCATGGCCACCATACTTGTCGTCGACGATGAGCCGGATATCCGCGAGGTGATCCGCTTCGCCCTCGAGGGCGCCGACTTCCGCGTGATCGAGGCGGGACACGCGGATGAGGCCCGCAAGCTGCTCGGAATCGAAAGCCCGGATCTGCTCCTGCTGGACTGGATGCTGCCGGGGCGCTCCGGTCTGGAGCTCGCCCAGCAGCTCAAGCAGAACATCAAGACACGGGACCTCCCCATCATCATGGTGAGCGCCAGGGGCGAGGAAGAGGACCGGATCAAGGGGCTGGACACCGGCGCCGACGACTATGTGGCCAAGCCGTTCTCACCGCGCGAGCTGGTGGCGCGGGTCAACGCGGTGCTGCGACGTACCAGGTCCGAGCAAACGGCGGACGAGGTGGAGATCGGCGGCCTGCGGATCGACAATGTGAGCCACCGGCTGAGCGTCGACGGCCGTCAGGTGGAGATCGCACCGACCGAGTATCGCCTTCTCCACTTCTTCATGACCCACGCCGACCGCGCCTTCAGCCGCTCCCAGCTCCTGGACCAGGTGTGGGGAAACCAGGTCTACGTGGAGGAGCGCACCGTCGACGTCCATGTGCGCCGCCTGCGCAAGGCCCTGGAGCCCACCGGTCACGACCAATTGCTGCAGACGGTACGCGGTGTAGGCTACCGTTTCTCCGACAAGATTTAGCCCAGGCGGCGGCCGGCGGGCGGACTAGCCATGCACAGCCCTCTGCTCGTCGAGCTCAACGCCCTTCTAATACCAGTCGCACTCGGCGTGCTGCTGGTGATCTCAGGCGCCAGCTTCGCCTGGGTCTGGCCCCTGGTGCTCATCCCCTACCTGTTGCGTCATCTGTTCCACCTGTGGCGGCTGAGCAGGCTGATCCGCCGCCAGCATCGGCTGGTGCCACCGTTTCCCGCCGGCCTGTGGGGCGAGGTCTACCGCAGCATCGCCCAGTATCAACAGGGCAATCGCAAGCGGCGCAAGCGTCAGATCCGCTTCACCCGTCGCTTCCGCGAGGCCGCCAACGCGGTGCCCGACGCCCTGCTGATCCTCGGGAAGCAACAGCGTATCGAGTGGGCCAACCCGGCGGCCGCCGTATTGATGAACGTCCACTGGCCCCAGGACGACGGGCGCCCCCTCACGGATCTCCTGCGCCAACCCGAGGTCGCGGCCTTCATCGAGACCGGCGATTACATGCGCCCGCTCGATCTGGCGCCCGAGCACAACCAGGCAATCATGCTGTCTCTGCGTATCACCCCCTTTGGTGAGCGCAAGCGTCAGCGCCTGGTAGTGGGGCGCGACATCACCAATATCTATCACCTCAACATGATCCGACGCGACTTCGTAGCCAACGCATCGCACGAGCTGCGCACCCCGCTGACGGTCATCTCGGGCTTTCTGGAGACACTGGCGGACGCACCGGCCACCCCCGATACCCACCGTCGCCCCATGTCCCTGATGCGGCGCCAGAGCGAGCGCATGCGCTCCATCATTGACGACCTGCTCACCCTGTCCCGCCTGGAGATGGACGACCGCTCAGAGGAGCAGCTCGCGGTGGACGTGCCGGAAGAGCTGGACAGCCTGCTCCACGAGGCGGTCGTGCTGAGCGGCGGGGAGCATCGGTTCGAGACCGATATCGACGCGGACCTGCTGCTGCTGGGCAATCAGCTCGAGCTGCGCAGTGCCTTCTCGAACCTGGTCTACAACGCGGTGCGCCACACCCGCGCGGATAGCCGCATTCGCATCGGCTGGCGGCGCGACGCCGAAGGGCTCAACTTCTGGGTGGAAGACGACGGGGAAGGCATAGCCGCCGAGCACCTGCCACGGCTCACGGAGCGCTTTTATCGCGTCGACGGCGCGCGTTCACGGGCCTCGGGTGGAACCGGGCTGGGACTGGCCATCGTCAAGCACGTGCTCAACCGCCACGACGCCCGCCTGTTGATCGCGAGCGAGCTGGGCCGCGGCTCGCGCTTCGTCTGCCAGTTTCCCGCCGCCCGAGCACTCGAGCGCCGACCGCGCCTGAGCGCCGCCGGTTGAGCACCCCCTGCGTGCGGACCTCTGATTGCGGCTAGAAGGGCTCCTCCACCCGGATCGACTCGAAGCCAAGCTCGCGGGCGATCTCGGTGGCATGGTCGAGGCTATGAAAGACCTTCGGGTCGCCCCCGTGTGTGGTGTAGGGCACCTGGGCGCCGTCCGCCGCCGCGAGCAACAGCACCCAGCCGTTGGACGACGGTGCTGGTTTCAGGACTGCCTCGACGAGTTTCCCGGCGTGCCGGGCCTGCATGACGTCATCGTGTTCCATGTCGTTCCACGGCCCTCGGATCACTGCTGATGGTCATCGCGCGCCTGGTCGTTGCGCCTCATCCCTGACGGACCAATCCCTCACTGATTATTTAAGCGCCTCCGCCGAGTCGCGATAGGTCTGGCAGGCGTGCTCGGCGAACACGTCGCCTCGGGCGTCCTTCATGCACTCCTGGTACTTCTCCACCAGGCGCAACCGCTCCTTGGCCACCTCCTCCTGGGCACGGTAGGCGCGCTTCTGCGCCGCCTCGCCGCCCCCGCAGCCCGCAAGCAATGCCGCCAGGGCGAGGGCGAGCATCGGGTTTCGCAACATCATGGACCTGTCCTCCGAGCTCGGGCTGAGCGACCGATCAGCAGGTGCGTGGCGCTTCCGTCCGGGCTAGCCGGTCAGGGCCGCGAACACCGCCGGCAGGCGCTCCGGGAGCTTCTCCACGTGGTCGACGATGGAGTAGCTGTTCTCACCGAAGATCCGGGCCACATAACGGTCCGCGTTTGGATCCAGGGTGAGGCAGTAGGTGTGGATGCCCTGCATGGCGAGATCCTCCACCGCCTTCTTGGTGTCGTGCCGCAGATACTGGGGATCGCGCTCGTCGATGTCCGCGGGCTCGCCGTCGGTGATGACCAGGACCAGCCGCTTCTGCGCCGATTGCTGGGCCAGGTGCCAGCCGGCGTGGCGCAGGGCCGCGCCCATGCGCGTGGAGAGCCCGCCCTTCATGCCCGCCATGCGCGACTTGGCCTCGTCGTCGTAGGGCTGGCCAAAATCCTTGAAGCGGTAGTACTGGACGTCATGACGCCCATCCGAGGCAAAGCCGTGGATCGCGAAGTTGTCGCCGATGCTGTCGATGGCCCAGGAGAGCAGCCCGGTGGACTCGCGCGTGAGGTCGAGGATGGACGGCGCCTCCGCATAGCCCGGCTCACCCTCCTCGAACCCGACCTTCTCGTTGGTGGACTCGGAGAGGTCCATGAGCACCACGATGGAGAGATCGCGCAGATGACGGCTGATCCGGATGTTGATCCGCGGATCCGGCATGACACCGCGGCGGATGTCGATCATGGCGCGCACCGCCGCGTTGAGATCGAGCTCCTCGCCCTCCTCGTAGCCGCGACGTCGAACGATTCCCTGGGGCTGGAGCGCGTCGATCAGATGGCGGATACGGCTCGCGATGGGCTTGTGCTTGGTCAGGATCTCGTCCATCACCTCGGGATCGCCCCGCCCCTGACGGCGTTCGATCACCGTGGCCCAGTCGGGGCGGAAGAGCTGGGCGTGATAATCCCATTCCTGATAGTGATGGGGCTCGGAGACCGGCTCCTTGCCCCACATCTGGTTGAAGGAGATCCCGGCATCCTCATAGGGGAAGAACTCGGTGGCGCAGACCCAGATCTCCTGGGCGTCGTCGCCGGCCAGCTCGCAGTCCACCTCGTTGGCCATCTCCATGGCGGACACGTACTTGCGGACCTGTTGGTGCGACGCCGGCAGATAGTCGACCCCGCGCGACACGAAGCGATTCTCGTCGAAGTCCCAGACGTAGCGGTTGTCGTCCCGGTAGGGGAGCGGCCAGTTCTCCATGACCCGCAGGTTCGGCAGGGCCACGCTCTGAGTCACCTTGTTGTAGAAGGTCACCCCCGCATCCCAGCTGACGCGGTTGTCCTCCGCCCGCTCGGCGAGCTGACGACGGAAGTCCGCGGCGGTCTCGTTGACCAGCGGCAGCTCGTCGCGATAGTCGGGGTCGAGCAGGGCCCGGGCCTGGCGCATCATAAGATCCATCATCGGGTGGAGCTCCTGATACTCATCCTCCGGGGTCAGGCGCGCGGTGAAGAAGGCGAGCCAAAGCTTTCGCAAACCGGGAAAGTCGCGGATCGCGAGGCTCTCGACCCGGGCGTCCTCGAACAGCTCGATCAGCTTCATCTGCGCCTGAGAGAGCTGCTCGGCGCTGATGGGCGCCGTCGTATAGACCAGATGGGCGGCGCAATGGGCGGCCGCCGCCCGGTACATCGCCTGTCCGGAGATGCCCCGGTAGCTGTCGAAGGCGTCCGGCAGGTGGATCTGGAAGTCCTCGATAAAGGGCTTGAGCCCCTGGCGGCTCTCGTAGTCGCCCGAGGTCGGGCGCATGAAAAAGGCCCGGGCCCACAGCGCCCTGAGATAAAAATTGAGCTTGCGCTGATTGTCGACGAACAGGGTGCCGCGGCGCTCCTTCTGCAGCACGGCGCGGGAGGATTCGGTCTTGAGCCCGTAGTAGGCGAGCTGACCGTCGAGGTCCCTGGCGTGGGCCTGGGCGCCCCACAGGGCCCAGCGGCGCAGCCCCCCGAGGGTGAGCTTGGAGAGGAGCTCGTCCATGTTCTCCATCATCGGTCGCAAGCCGCGCGGGGCCTTTCCGGCGAGCAGGTGGAGCAGGTTGAGGTAGCCGCGCACCACCTCCGCATCGCCCAGGCGGCTGGCCGCGAGCGGCATGTTGGCCATGATCAGGGTGATCACGGTGCCGGAGGTGTGGGAAGCGAGCTTCATCAGGGCGCTGACGATGTCGGGGATGATGTCCTCACCGACCTCTTTGGCCACGCTCGGCATCTCCTGCACATAGGTGAGGATCAGGTCCTCGCCCCTGTTCAGGGTGCACATGGCCTTCATGCCGGTGAGATAGTGGTCGAGCCCCCGCGGCGACATCACTCGCGCCGCCTCGTGATAGCTCGACTCGAGCGCCAGCTTGTGCGGGTGCTCGGGATCGGTCTTGAGGCAGGAGACGTATTCGCTGAAGTCGACGGACATAGGTGTCACCCGATAGGTTCTGCTGGCACGGCGAAACGCCCGAACCGAGCTGGCCTTCAGTCCAGACTGTGCTGATAGTCGATACTGATGCGATCCGCCGCCAGAGGGCGGAACAGGTCGTCGGCGAATCGCTTGTGCGCCGGGTGGTCGCGGTAAGAATCGATCACCGCCGGATGGGCAAACCGCACCAGCCAGCAGTGTCGATAGGCCGCGCCTTCCGCGACGCTGGTGCCCGTGATCACCTGACGCACGCCGGGGATGGCGCCCAGGACCCGACGGCCCTCGGCCATCATGGCTGCGGTCTCGCCGGGGTCGGCGGCGCTGGTGTTATAGACGATCAGGTGCTCGACCTCGCGCCAGGGACGGCAGGCCACGGCGACCTCCTGCGCCCGTCCGGCGCCGCCCCAGAGCTCGATACAACGCTCCACCTCGGCACGGATGGCGTCCTGAACGTCCCTGGTGAGGTCGGTGTAGGAGCGGTTGTCGGCGTTCTGCATCCTCGCGCGAATGGCGGCCCCGGCCGCGTCGGCGAGCGCCGTGTAGTAATTGATCTTGGCCACTCCGTTCTCGATCAGGCGCCGGAACTGGGCGTCACTCAGGCCGGTTCCGCCGTGGATCACCAGCGGGATCCCGAGTTGCCCGTTGATGGCGGCGAGCCGCTCGAAGTCCAGGCGCGGCTTTCCGCGCATGCGCCCGTGGACGGTGCCGATGGAGACGGCCAGGAAGTCCACACCCGTCTCTCGGACATAGCGCTCGGCGTCATCGGGTGCCGTGTAGATCACCTCGCCCGGGTGACGGTCCGCGTCCTCCCCCTCCACCCCCGCCACGTAGCCGAGTTCCCCTTCCACCGGCACCCCGCAGGCGTGGGCCATCTCGACGACGGCGCGGGTGCGGGCGATGTTCTCCTCCAGCGGCTGCGTAGAGGCGTCGACCATGACACCGTTGAAGCCTTGATTGATGCCGCGGACGGCGGCTTCCAGGGAGCCTCCGTGGTCCAGGTGGATGGCGACCGGAACGCTCGCCCGCTCGGCGGCGGTGCGCACCGCGGACATGATCAGCTCCGGGTCGAAATAGGCATAGTGGGACTCCGCAAGACTCAGGATCACGGGCGCGCGCTGACGCTCGGCGCCCGTGACGACGGCCTGCAGAAAGTCGAGGCTGACCAGATCGAAGGCCCCCACGGCGTACCCATTGGCACGGGCGTGTCGGAGCATGTCCCCCATATCCACCAACATCTCGTCGGTCCTCGCTCAGTGTTTCCCGTGCAGGGACGTCGGCGAATCAGAAATAGGTGTTGACCGCCGCGTCCAGGGTGTCGCGCATGTCCGGATCGTCCGTCAGGGGCCGCACCAGGGCCATCTGACAGGCCGACTGCGGATCGATGCCCTTGCCGATGAGCTGCGCGGCGTAGACCAGCAGTCGGGTCGACATGCCCTCATCGAGTCCATGACCCTTGAGGTTGCGACTGCGCTGGGCGACCTGGACCAGCTTCTCGGCGGTCTCGGCGTCGATCTTGCCCTCGTGGGTGACGATCTCGGTCTCGATCTCCGCTGACGGATAATCGAAGTCCATCGCCCCGAAGCGCTGTTTGGTGGACTGCTTCAGATCCTTCATCAGACTCTGATAGCCCGGGTTATAGGAGATCACGATCTGAAAATCGGGATGGGCGTGGACCAGTTCGCCCTTCTTCTCCAGGGGCAGGTTGCGGCGGTGATCGGTGAGCGGATGGATCACCACCGTGGTGTCCTGGCGGGCCTCCACCACCTCGTCGAGGTAGCAGATGGCCCCGATACGCGCCGCCACGGTCAAGGGGCCGTCCTGCCACTTGGTGCCGTTGATATCGAGCAGGAAGCGCCCGACCAGGTCCGAGGCCGTCATGTCCTCGTTGCAGGCGACGGTGATCAGCGGCTTCTTCATCCGCCACGCCATGTATTCGACAAATCGGGACTTGCCGCAGCCCGTCGGTCCCTTGAGCATCACCGGCATCCGCGCCGCATAGGCGGCTTCGTACATCTCCACCTCGTTCGTCACGGGGCGGTAGTAAGGCTCTTTCTCGATCAGGAATTGGTCGCGGTCGACTTCACTCATCTCTTCAAACTCCCGGAAGCGAGGGTAGCGTGGCGAATGCCATTCGGCCCGAAAATGCAGCGAGTCCGGCAAGCCCTACCACGGCGATGAAAAAAACTGCATATTGACAATCATCATCCCGTCCGTGACGAAAGGCAGGAGCCTTCGCGGACCATCAATTGCTCACATACATGCGACCGACCGGGTGCTCGGCGATCACTGAGTCGACCGCGGCGATCTGCTGCGGTTTCAACTCGCGTCGCCACCGGTTGGCGCTTTCAGTGGAGCTCTTGAAGACGCTGTAGAAGTCTTCGGTCGCGTTTTCTCCACTGGTACTGCTGTCGACGAAACGCTGCGTTTGCTCATGCCACTCGAGCCCACAGAATTGAAACAGCGACCGAAAGCCCTCGTCTGGCCCCGCGCACAGGTCTTCGTATCGGATCGCTCTGCCGTTCGGCAGATCCGCGATGTCCTCGAAGGCCTTTTGGTTAAAGAGGACCCACATCCATGCCAGCCGCTCTTCCGCGGACCGACTTCGAATGTGGTCCACCGTGACCTGATATCGCCGCGCATAGCTGGTCGCGCAGAGTAGCTCGAACAGATGCCAGTCTTCGGCAATGGAGGCGGCACCCTGAAAGCGCCTCTGCGCCTCGCCCCGAAGGACCGAGGCAACGTAACCGCGCGGATCACGCAGCAGGAGAACCCCGCGACTTTCGGGATACAGGCCGAGGATCAAGCCCAACCTGCCGGTCGACTCGATGGACTTCCACACCAGGCGTCCCCGCATCGGCTCTCGCCAGCTCAAAGCACGACCTCGGGCCTTCTCCACGATCTTGGCTCCGAGGATCCTGGCCTCCCGGGCGCGCCGGCGAAGGGCCGTTTCTCCCGATTTGACAAAGACCGGTTGCTTGCCGCAGGCCCTCGGCGAGCATCGGGGCAGATAGTCCCGACAATAATTGACCAAAGCGCTCCTATACCCATCGCGGTCGGCGCTCTCGGGCAGCAGGGGTATGGCGGGATCCAACCGGAACTGCGAATCCGGCTCATGACGATAGACCACGTCAGGATGACTGTCGAACGTCTTTCCCACCCAGGTGGTGCCCGAGCGTGGCATGCCGAACAGCAGGATCATGTCGTCGCCACTCTGGCGCATTGCCTCTACCAAGCCTCAAGCGGAAAAGCCGGGGGAAGCTATCCAGTGACCTGACGCGAGGCGTCCCCACGCACTGGACTGAAATCCGGAGCCGAAGGGCGACCCGTGACCCTGGGCCCCTGAGGATCCCAGGATCATCGTCAACCATTTGGTGGGATCGCGGATCAGCAAGAGCCTCGCCCGAACAAGCGGGCGAGGCTCATCGCGCCGGATCCGGATACGCCGTCAGACCGGCTTGCCGCGGTAGATGACCATGGCAGCGCCTTGGGACTGGGCATAGTTGTCGTAGCCGATCAGCCGCACGTGGTTATTTGGATGCGCCTTATGGCACGCCTCGGCCTCGCTCAGGATGCGGTCCACATCCGTCTCGCCGAACATGGGGAGCTTCCACATGTACCAGTAGTGATCGAAGGCGTTCTCCGGCTCGGTGTGCTCGATCGCCGGATTCCAGCCCTTGCGAACCAGATATTCCACCTGCTTCCTGATGTCGTCCTTCTCCATCTCAGGCAGGTAGGAGAAGGTCTCGAACTTACGGCTGTTGACGTCTTCGAGGCTCGATTGATAGTCCTGCATGTCGCTCATTGACTCTTACTCCGAAATTTGGGTGTTCTGCGTTCGGCGCTGGCGCGACATGTCGCGCCTGTTTTCAGTAGCGAGTGTCTAGTGGCGAGGTATTGGGCCTCGCCACTCTCACCTCGCTACTCGCTACTCACTTATGAGCCACGTCCAGCTTGTCGACGGTGTCGAACTCGAACTTGATCTCTTTCCAGGTCTCCATGGCGGCCTTGAGCTCGGGGCTGCTCTTCGCCGCCTTGGTCAGGACCTCCTTGCCTTCCTTCTCGACCGCGATGCCCTGGTTGCGGGCCTCGACACAGGCCTCCAGCGCGACGCGGTTGGCCGCGGCGCCGGCCGCATTGCCCCACGGGTGACCCAGGGTACCGCCGCCGAACTGCAGGACGGAGTCGTCGCCGAAGATAGTGACCAATGCCGGCATGTGCCAGACATGGATGCCACCGGAGGCGACCGGCAACACGCCGGGCATGGAGCCCCAGTCCTGATCGAAGAAGAGGCCGCGGCTGCGGTCTTCCTTGATGTAGCTGTCGCGCATGGTGTCGATCCAGCCCAGGGTGGCCTCGCGGTCGCCCTCGAGCTTGCCGACCACGGTGCCGGAGTGCAGATGGTCACCGCCGGACAGGCGCAGGGCCTTGGTCAGCACCCGAAAGTGGATGCCGTGGTGCGGGTTGCGGTCGAGCACGGCATGCATGGCGCGGTGGATGTGCAACAGGATGCCGTTGTCACGGCACCACTGGGCCAGGCCCGTGTTGGCGCAGAAGCCGCCGGTCAGGTAGTCGTGCATGACGATGGGCGCGCCGATCTCCTTGGCGTGCTCCGCGCGCTTGAACATCTCGTCCGGGGTCGGAGCCGTCACGTTCAGGTAGTGGCCCTTGCGCTCACCGGTCTCCCGCTCGGCCTTGTCGATCGCCTCCATGACGAAGTCGAAGCGCTGGCGCCAGCGCATGAAGGGCTGGGAGTTGACGTTCTCGTCGTCCTTGGTGAAGTCCAGACCGCCGCGCAGGCACTCATAGACCGCACGGCCGTAGTTCTTGGCCGAGAGCCCGAGCTTGGGCTTGATGGTGCAGCCGAGCAGGGGGCGACCGTACTTGTTCATGATGTCGCGCTCGACCTGGATGCCGTGAGGCGGGCCGTTGCAGGTCATGACATAGGCGATCGGGAAGCGGATATCCTCGAGACGCAGGGCGCGGACCGCCTTGAAGCCGAAGACGTTGCCCACCAGGGAGGTGAAGACGTTAACGACCGAGCCTTCCTCGAACAGGTCGATCGGGTAGGCGATGAAGGCGTAGTAGCAGGTGTCGTCGCCGGGAACATCCTCGATGGCGTAGGCGCGGCCCTTGTAGTAGTCGAGGTCGGTCAGGAGATCGGTCCAGACCGTGGTCCAGGTACCGGTGGAGGACTCGGCTGCCACGGCGGCGGCGGCCTCTTCACGAGGCACGCCCGGCTGCGGGGTGATCTTGAAGCAGGCAAGGATGTCGGTGTCCTTGGGCGTGTAGTCCGGCATCCAGTAAGTCTCGCGGTACTCCTTTACGCCCGCGCTGTAGTTCTTTGCCATTGGCGAATGCCTCCGAAGTGGATGGATTGATCGGGCCGCGCCGGTGGAGCGGCCGGAAGCTGACCGGTTGTTGGGTTCCGGATCCTCTTGGCCCGCAACTAGCGGGTTCCGGCGGCCTCGCAACCTGGCGCCGAATTATAGGGAGCAACCCTATAATTACTAGTCAATATTTCTAATATCGCTGATAAGCATATGCTTATGTCTTTAGGCCACCAAAACACTGGGGTTTGCCCATGAACGTCTCCCTGCGCCAACTTCGTGTCTTCGAGGCGGTGGCGCGTCTGTCGAGTTATACCCGGGCCGCCGAGGAGCTGCATCTGAGCCAGCCAGCGGTCTCCATGCAGGTTCGCCAGCTCGAGGACGCCGTCGGGCTGGCCCTGTTCGAGCGGGTCGGCAAGTCCATCGTGCTGACCGAGGCCGGCCGCGAGACCTACCAGTACAGCCGCAGCATCAACCACTCACTTCAGGAGATGGAGGAGGTCATGGAGGCCCTGAAGGGCGTCAGCCGGGGGCGGCTGCACGTGGCCGTCGCGAGCACCGTGAACTATTTTGCCCCGCGCCTGCTCGCCGCCTTTCATCAGCGTTACCCCGGGATCACGCCCAAGCTGGACGTGACAAACCGAGAATCTCTGGTGCGGCTGCTCGATGCCAACACGGTGGATATCGCGCTGATGGGCGTTCCTCCAGAGAACGTCGAGGTCGAATCCGAGGCCTTTCTGGCCAACCCGCTGGTGGTCATAGCCCCACCCGACCACCCCCTGGCCGGGGCGCGCGCAATTCCGCTCACTCGGCTTGCCGGTGAGATCTTCGTGATGCGCGAGCCCGGCTCCGGCACCCGTCAGGCCATGGAGCGGTTCTTCAAAGAGTCAGGGATGGCGATCCGCCACGGCATGCAGATGACCCGCAACGAGGCGGTCAAGCAGGCCGTGCGATCGGGTCTGGGACTGAGCGTGGTGTCGCTGCACACCATCGAGCTGGAGCTCGAGACACGGCGACTGGTGGTCCTGGATGTTCAGGGATTTCCGCTGGATCGGCAGTGGTATCTGGTCTATCGCAGCGGAAAGCGGCTTTCCCCCGCCGCCGGCGCCTTCCGCGACTTCGTGCTCCAAGAGGGACCGGCCATCGCCGCGCCCGCGTCGGCTGTTGCGTCCTCGCATCTATCCGCGCCAGCAGCCCAAGAGACGCACGGTGGCCGCTAGCCAGCGCCAGGCATCGTTGAGACTCTGCCCCCAAGCCAACCGACTCCCATAATCCGGATCGGCGCTGGAAAGACCCTTCCCCAGCGGGGCACGGTCCCTGTGCCGACGCCAGAGGATCGATTCCACAAGGCTAAAAGAGGTCGGAGAAACCGTTGGCGATCGCCTCTTCACGGGAGGCGAAGGGCTTATAGGCGAAGACGGCCCCGGTGTCGCCGTTGGTGACCCCGATGTAGGCACGCTGATCGCCCGTCTCGACGTAGACCCACTTACCATAGAGGGCGTTCGCCAAGTTGCTCGCCACCAGGGTGGTTTCGGCAGTGCCCGGTGGCAGTACGCGCTTGGCCCGCCACCCCGCGGCGCTCACGATCTCCGGAGGAGTCAGAAGCCAGACATCCCTGTTTCCGCCCCACAACGCGAAGAGATCGAGGACCGGATCGTAGACGATCCCATATCCGCCCGCTGTGGCGAGATAATCGTTACCCAGGAACTCGGGAAATACGATCTCCGCAGAATTCAATGGATCGGCCCGATTGATATCCCAAAGGAAGAGCGGCCCCCCGGGCAGCGTCTGGCCGACGGTTCTCACGAACGCATTGCGTTTGGGATCGTAGACGCCGGCCCCGGGTCCACCACTGTGGCCAGTCCGCGGGCGCCGTCCCAGCAGGGTCCAGGACGTCACGGGCGGGTTAATGCTGTCGATCGAGAAGAGCCGCAAATACCCGACCGAGGAGACATGCAGCACACCATCGCCCTGCGGGAGCTCGATGTAATCCGTCGTGGCCTTGATGCCTGCCGTGAGCCCCCGGTCTTCGTACATATGATCGAGGTTCTGCCACATCTCCCCCCCGATGACGTCCGGAAACAACGAGGGGTTGACCTGGGAACCCGTGAGCCCGGACACCTTGGTCGAGTCGGCCTTCGCCGGATCCCAGAGGTACGGACCCGTGGGGTTGAGGTCTTCATCCCACCAGGTCTGTCCCTCCCGCGCCATGCCCATGATGATCAGACGATCGAAACCCTTGAGGTAGACGAGGTTGTCCCAGCTCTCACCAGAGATGGGGGTCACGTCAGACCCGTCGACCGTCCAGGTGTACTGGGTGTCCTCCCGGACGATCGCGCTCGGCAGGGCGCCGCGCTCCCACAGTCCCGTCTTGGTGTGGAAGATGTAGGTCTCGTTGCCCTGCTCGTTACCGATATCCCCGCCCCAGATCAGCAGATCGCGACGCTTGTCGTCCCAGGCGGCCCCGCTCCAGGCGTCGATGTTCGAGCCCGGTGACGCGCTCGTCGGCCTCTGATCGACAGGCGTGAACACGTCCCGAATCTCGTTCAGACTGATCTTGGCCCAACTGTTCGGCGGCATGCGCTCGAGGATGTCGCGCAGCACGTCGCCGTCAGCGTCGCACTTCGACCCGTTGAAGGTCCTGCTGAAGGGCTGGAAGCCATCGGCAAAGCCAAATAGCGTCACCTCATCCTTGTTATCGAGCGGGACGGTGAGGTCATAGCGACCCTGGCTCGCGCCGCAGGAGAACATATGCTGGCCGTTGGCCAGCACCATCCCGCACAGGGGTTGACCGTCGACGGAATCGATCGTGCCGTGGACTCGCACCCACCCTGAGCTCGAGCACTCCACCGCGCGGGTCATGTTGATCAGTGGGCTACCGGGCTCTGCGATACGCGTTCGGACCGGAAGGGGAAAACTGTTTTGGCCGACCGTCGCGCTGAATGGGGCGAAACCGTCCGCGAATGCGAACAGCGTGATCTGCCCCTTCTCGTCCAACGGCACATTGAGGCTATAGGCTCCGCTGCCGCCGCAAGAGAACATGTACTCTCCGTTGGCCAGCACCATGGCACAAACCGGGATCCCGGTCTCCGTGCGGACCTCGCCTGTAATCGATATCCACGGCGCTGCCCATCCGGGGAAGTTGGCGAGCATCAATAGCCACAGTGGGTAGATTCTGTGGGAGCTTCCGAATATTCGCTTTTTCATTCCCTGCTCCAAACTATAGGCTTTGAAAACACCTGAGCAATCCCCTACCACGCAGCAGAGGATTGGGAGGTGAGCAGCAGGCCAGGCCGCGCCAAAAGGCCCTGCCTTTCGGGTAGAGGTTAATCACACTCCGTCCAGCGGTGCAAGGCATCACCGCCGCGTCCGGGGCGGGCCCGACCCCCGCGGTCATCGACAATGGGTCGATGGAATCCGGTGGACGTCCTGGCGCCTGACTCCAGATCCCACAGGGACGCGCGACATCCACCCGGGAACAACGACGTGAAGACACAAAATACCAGAACAATCCTTCAGATTCGAGAACTGTATCAAGCGGACGGATGAGTGGTGTCGCCCGCGGGAGAGGCGGAACCCGAAAGGGGCCACCCCTCCTGCTCCGTACCCGTGTACTGCTGGGGCCAATCGCTCATCGATCGGCCCCCCGGCACTTCGCCGCAAGGGACTGGGCGGGCCCCTCAACCCGGCTGTCCGTGTGACTACCTCACTGGGTCGCAATGGCGGCATCGACTACACTAGCGCGCTGCCGCCGATTCGGCTCCCCGCCCAGCGACAGCGCGGGGAGCCATGGGCCGGGGCCGCAGTGACCGGAACAACCGGGCCGGACGCTCATCCTGGCCTCATTAAGGGCGAACCGCCAACCACGATCGCGATCACATCATGCCCCATCACCACCCGTTGCTGTCCTCGATCGACGATCCCCGGGACCTGCGCGCCCTGGCGGAGTCGCAGTTGCCGCAGCTCGCGGCGGAGCTGCGCGGCTTCCTGATCGACAGCGTCTCCAAGACGGGCGGCCACCTGGCGGCCGGGCTCGGCGTGGTGGAGCTGACCATCGCCCTGCACTATGTCTTCGACACCCCCCGCGATCGTCTGGTCTGGGACGTCGGTCACCAGGCCTATCCCCATAAGATCCTGACCGGGCGCCGGGGGCGCATGCCCAGCCTGCGTCAGGAGGGTGGGCTCTCCGGTTTCCCCAGGCGCAGCGAGAGCGAATACGACAGCTTCGGGGTCGGGCACTCGAGCACCTCGATCAGTGCGGCCATGGGAATGGCGATCGCCGCACAGCAGCGCGATGAGGGGCGGAGCGTGGTGGCGGTGATCGGCGATGGCGCCTTGAGCGCCGGCATGGCCTTCGAGGCGCTCAATCATGCCGGCTCTCTGGACCTGGACCTGATGGTGATCCTCAACGACAACGACATGTCCATCTCGCCCCCGGTGGGCGCCATCAGCAATCATCTGGCGCGGCTGCTCTCCGGCAAGCTCTACACCAGCGTGCGCGAAGGCGGCAAGAGCGCGCTTCGCGGTCTGCCCCATCTGAGGAACCTGGTGGGTCGCTGGGAAGAGCACATGAAGGGCATGGTGATGCCCGGAACCCTGTTCGAGGAGCTGGGCTTCAACTACATAGGCCCGATCGACGGGCACGATGTGCAGGCCCTGGTGCGCACACTGCGCAACATGCGCGACATGCGCGGACGGCGCTTTCTGCACGTGGTCACCCAGAAGGGCCGCGGCTACGAGCCGGCCGAGGGCGAGCCCGTCGTCTATCACGGCGTCACCCCCTTCGACCGCCAGACGGGCAAGCTGCACAAGGGCCAGCCCGCCGGACTCTCCTATACCCAGGTGTTCGGCGGCTGGCTGTGCGACACGGCGGAGCAGGACCCGCGCCTGATCGGCATCACCCCCGCGATGTGTGAGGGCTCCGGACTCACCGCCTTCGCCAAGCGCTTCCCCGGGCGCTATTTCGATGTGGGAATTGCCGAGCAACACGCGGTCACCCTGGCCGCGGGCATGGCGTGCGAGGGGCTCAAACCGATCGTCGCCATCTATTCCACCTTCCTGCAGCGCGCCTACGACCAGCTCATCCACGACGTCTGCCTGCAGAATCTGGACGTCACCTTCGCGGTGGACCGGGGCGGCCTGGTGGGTGCCGACGGGGCGACCCATGCGGGCAGCTTCGATCTCAGCTATGGCCGCCCCATCCCCAATCTGATGATCCTGGCCCCATCGGATGAGAACGAGTGCCGACGTATGCTGCGCACGGCCTACGAGCACCCGGGGCCGGCCATGGTGCGCTACCCCCGCGGCACCGGCCCTGGGAGCCTGGTGGATCCCCAGGCCCCGGCACTGCCGATCGGCCGCGCCCGCCTGGTGCGCGAGGGCCGGGGTGTCGCGCTGCTGGCATTCGGAAGCCTGGTAAGCCCCGCGCTAGCGGCGGCGGACGTCCTCGACGCCACCGTTGCCGACATGCGTTTCGTCAAGCCATTGGACCAGGAGCTGATCCTGGAGCTGGCACGCGGCCACGCGCTGCTGCTCACCCTGGAGGAGAACGCCATCGCTGGGGGTGCGGGCAGTGCCGTCGCCGAGCTGCTGGCGGAACAGGGGCAGCGCGTCCCCTGCGTCCACCTGGGGCTCCCCGACCGTTATGTGGAGCACGCGGCCCATTCGGCCCAGCTCGCGGCCTGCGGCCTGGACGCAGACGGCATCGTCGCGCGCGTGCGCCGTGAGATCGACGCCCTCGCGCGAGCGCCGGCCCCCGCCTCTGCGCCGAGCACCTCCCGTCGCCAGGGCGCCGGCTGATGCCGCTCCCGGGTCGGGCCCGCCCGCCTCTGTTGGCCGCGGTCGCGGCTGCCGTCGCCCTGCTCCTGTTGGGCGGCCCGCTCGCCCTCGGGGGCAGGGCTCAGCAGGCCTACCAGAACCTGCTCGGTGACCTGCTCGAGGCCCTGCCACCCGGCTGGGTGGTCGTGGAGCACTACGAGCGCGGCTGGTTTGGTGCCAAGGCCCACACGGAGCTGGCCTTCAGACCGGGGCTCGGCGGGCGTCTCAGCAGGCCGCTGCGCGTGCGTCTCGACAGTCGGATATCCCATGGACCGCTCCACTGGCTTACGGCATTTCCGCCGGTGATCGCCCGGGTCCACACGCGCGCCGAGATCCTGGACCTGCCGGCCGAGCTGCCCCCTCTGCTGGTGGGCACCGACATCGGGATCGACGGTCGTGCCTTGGCACGGCTGCACGTCCCGGCCGGGGAGTGGGCGGGTCAGAACGGCGCCTACAGGCTGCGCAACGGAGAGCTGCGGGGAAGCCTCCGGTTCGAACCCCAGGACAGGCGCATCCTGACGGACATCCAACTGCCCGAGCTGGCGCTGCTCTCCCCCGGCGGGATCCTGGCCGGATTGAGCGGGCTCAGCCTCGAGGCGGATCTGGCCGACGGGAGCGGCGCGCCGGCCGCGGGCCAGGCGCGCCTCGCCATCGAATCGGCCCAGGCCGGTGCGGCCGAGGCCGGGAAGCGCCTCGATGAGTTGAGCCTCGCGATCGCCCAGACCCCGCGGGACGGGAATCTCGATTTTCGAATCGAGCTGGCCGCCCGGTCCCTCGGACTGGGTGGGCCTCCCTATCAGAACGCGCGGATGGCGCTCACCGCGGACGCCATGGATACCCAGGCGCTCGCCGAGCTGGTCGAGGGGGTCAAGGCACTGGCGTCCGATGCGGTGTCACCCACCATGCGCGGCCTCGTGGGTGCCGCCCTGGTGGCACGTCTGCTGCCGCGGATCGCCGTCGCCGGCCCCCGGCTCGAGATCGACCCCCTACGGGTGGACACGGCAGATGGGCCCGCCGTTGGTCGTCTGCGCCTCGGGCTCGATGCCCTCGGGAACCCCGGCGAGCCGGTCAACCCCTTCGCCTCCCCCAGCACTTGGATCCGCGCGCTGAGCGGGGATGGCGAGTTGGAGCTGCCCGAGCCCCTGGCGCTCCAGTGGCTGGCACGCCTCGATTCCAGCCCAACCGGCCACGGATCGGCGGACGGCGGCGACGCGGAGCGGGCGCAGGAGCGGATTCGGCCCTGGATCAAGGGCGGCTGGGTCTCGCTCCGCGATGGGCGCCTGGCCTCGGACTTTCGGCTCGCCGACGGGCTGCTCACCGTCAACGGAAAGCCCTTTCCCCTCTTTGGCATCCCGAGTCCATTGACGGCCCCGGGCCGGGTCGACGGCATTCCGTGAGGGTCCGCCGCCGGGACCTCGGCTCTTGTCCCCCAAGACCTACGACTTCTGAGTTTGCTCCGCGCCCGCACCTCCAATATGGCCATGCTCAGCATCCGCCCCATTCCGGCCTTTGACGACAATTACATCTGGCTGTTGACCGAGCCAACTGGAAAATCCGCGGTCGCGGTGGATCCGGGCGACGCCGACCCCGTGCTGGAGGCCCTGGCGGCCGCGGGGCTCACCCTGACCGGGGTGCTGGTCACCCACCATCACGGAGATCATGTGGGCGGTCTCGAAGCGCTCGCCGAGGCCTGGCCCGGGCTGCGTATCTACGGCCCCAACGACCCTCGTATCCCGGAGCTGACTGATCGGGTCGGCGAACAGGATCTGATCCAGCCCAACGGTCTCGAGAGCCGCTTCCGTGTCCTGGAGGTGCCGGGACATACCGCCACCCACATCGCCTATGTGGGCCAGGGCGCGCTCTTTTGCGGAGACACCCTGTTCGCCGGTGGCTGCGGCCGCGTCTTCGACGGCACCTTCGATGACCTGTCCGCCTCCCTGCGGCGTATCGCGGCGCTCGATCCGCAAACGCTCTGCTATTGCGCCCACGAGTACACCCTCGCCAACCTGGGCTTCGCCCGCTGGGTGGAACCGCAGAACGCCGAGCTCGTGGCCCGCGAGCGCGCCGATCGGGCGACCCGCGACGCCGGGCGACCCACGGTCCCGTCGCGGCTCGCCCTGGAGCTCGCGACCAATCCGTTCCTGCGCACTGGCGAGGCGGGGGTGATCGCTGCAGCCGGGCGCTTCGCCGCCCGTCCGCTCATGGGTCATGCGGAGGTGTTCACCGCGCTTCGACGGTGGAAGGACACCGAATACGATTGACCGCCCCGGCCGACTGCTTCGGCGAAAGCTCGACGCCCTCGGCGAAGGGCGTCCCGCGCTGCGCCGGATTGACCACTCCCCCCAGGACTGCTAGAAACGGCGGCCTTCCATCAACACCGACGCGGTCCAACCGATGTACCCACCGAGCGACCGCCCTGCAAATCCGATCGCTTCCCGGCTGCGCCCATTGCTTCCTGTCCTGACTGCGGTCGCGGCCGGCGCCTTCGCCGTCCTCGGCTTCGCCCCCTTCTCGTTGTTTCCGCTCGCGGTGGCCGCGCTCGCGCTCTTCTATGAGACGCTGCATCGCGGCTCGCCGCGCGCCGGCTTCTGGCGCGGCTATGCCTTCGGTCTGGGTCTGATGGGTTTCGGTGTCGCCTGGATCCGCATCAGTCTCAACGAGTTCGGCAATCTGGACGCCTGGCTCGCGGACCTGCTGATGCTGGTCTTCGTCGCGGCCATGGCCCTCTACTACGGACTGGTGGGATGGCTCACCCGTCGCCTCGACCGCGGGCCGGTCTGGACGGGCCCGGTGCTGCTGTTCCCTGGGATCTTCGTGCTCCTCGAATGGCTGCGCGGCTGGCTCTTCACGGGCTTTCCCTGGCTCACTCTCGGCAACAGCCAGATCGATGGTCCACTGGCCGGCCTCGCACCCGTGGCAGGGGTCTATGGCGTCAGCCTAGCCGCGGCAGTCTCGGGCGGGCTCCTGTGGGGACTGGTCCGCTGGGGCGGGCGCCCCCGGGCCGGGGCCGCGATCGGGCTCCTCGCCCTCTGGCTCGCCGGCGCCGGGCTTCAACAGATCGAGTGGACCCGGGCCGCCGGCCCGCCCATCACCGCCAGTGTCCTGCAGGCAAATGTTCCGCAGGCGATCAAATGGGACCCGCAGGCCAGGCTCGGGATCATGGAGTCCTACGTCGACCTCACCCTGGATCACCTGGGCTCGGACCTGATCCTGTGGCCCGAGACGGCGATCCCCGACTTCCTGCACCAGGTCCGGACCGTCCTCATCGACCCGCTCGCCCAGCGCGCCCGGGAATCGGGCTCTGAGATCGTCATGGGCATCCCTGTTTTGGATCCCGACAGCGATCGCTACTACAACGCCCTCGTGAGCCTCGGCAGCCAGGAGGACATCTACGCCAAGCGCCACCTGGTGCCCTTCGGCGAGTTCCTCCCGTTCAAGGGCTGGCTCGGGCCCCTGGCGCGCCTGTTCGAGGTGCCCATGTCCGACTTCAGTGCCGGGGATGATCCCCGTCCCCTGCTCGCCGTCGGAGACTACAGCGCTGGCGCCTCCATCTGTTACGAGGACGCCTTCCCGGGCGAGGTGGTGCAGGCTCTCCCGGAGGCCGCCTTCCTGATCAGCGTGAGCAATGACGCCTGGTTCGGCGATTCCCTGGCGCCTCACCAACACCTGGAGATCGCCCGCATGCGCGCCGTCGAGACGGGCCGTTACCTGGTGCGCGCCACCAACACCGGCATCTCCGCCATCGTCGATCACCGGGGCCGGGTGCTGGGCACGGTTCCCTCCTTCGTGCGCGGGGCCTATACGGACGCGGTGGAGGTCCGCTCGGGGGCCACGCCCTTCGTGCGGGTGCACAACTGGCTGGCCATCCTGCTGGCGCTCGTCTTGGCCGCCGCGGCCGTCCTGATGGGCCGGCGGCGCCGCTGAGCTCCGGGTATCGTCCCGGCCGCCGCGCCGGGTCCGAGCGTGGCAGCGGCCGCCGACCCGGTTATCATTGCCGGACTCACTCTCCCAAGGACGTAGCGGTGCAGGCACTGATCCGTTTTTTCGTCGAGCTCTGCCTGCTGCGCCGAGCGCCCCAGGATCTGCCGGCATCCGATATGCTGTTCCGGCTAATGCTGATCCTGGACTTGCTGATCGGGGTCCTGGCGGGGGTCGCGGCCGGCCTATCCGCGGGGTCCAGCCTGATCCAGGGGGCGGTGGAGGTGGCGCTGATGCTCGGGGCGCTCTACCTGGCGCTCTATCTCAGCCGGCACCCGGGGCGCTTCATCCAGTCTGCTACCGCACTGCTCGGTTCCGGCGCCCTGATCGGATTGCTGGCCGTGGTGCCCTTGAGCCTGAACCCCACCGGTAGCGACCAGACCGACGCGGCAACGATCGGCGCCATCATGCTGCTGGCGCTCATGATCTGGAACATCGTGGTCAACGGCCACATCCTGCGGCACAGCTTCGGGATCACCCTGGCGCAGGGCGCGGCGGCCGCCACGGCCTTTCAGATCCTCGCCATTGCGCTGATGGGCATCCTCTTTGGCGCCGGCTGAGGGCGCGGCGAGGTCCGCTACGGCCTCCGTAACTCACTGACGATTCGACAGCACTGACAGCAACCGATGCATCTGCACATTCTCGGTATCTGCGGCACCTTCATGGGCGGGATAGCCCTCCTCGCCCGGGCCCTGGGCCACCGGGTGACCGGCTCCGACGCCAACGTCTACCCGCCCATGAGCACCCAGCTCGAGGCGGCAGGCATCGGCCTGATGGAGGGTTACGCGGCCTCGCACCTGGACCCGGCGCCGGACGTCGTGGTGGTCGGCAACGCCATGCGCCGGGGCATCCCGGCGGTCGAGCTCATGCTGGACCGGGGCCTGCGCTATTGCTCGGGCCCCGAGTGGCTGCGTGAGAACCTGCTGCGCGAGCGCTGGGTGCTTGCGGTCGCGGGGACCCACGGCAAGACCACCACGGCGAGCATGTTAGCCTGGGTGCTCGAGGACGCCGGGCTCGACCCCGGTTTCCTCATCGGCGGGGTTCCCCTGGACTTCCGCGTCTCGGCCAGGCTCGGCGCCTCGCCCTTCTTCGTGGTCGAGGCGGACGAGTACGACACCGCCTTTTTCGACAAGAGGTCCAAGTTCGTCCACTACGGGCCGCGGACCCTGATCTTGAACAACCTGGAGTTCGACCACGCGGATATCTTTGACGATCTGGGCCAGATCCAGCGCCAGTTCCACCATCTGGTGCGCACCGTGCCGGGCACCGGTCTCATCCTCCATCCAGCCGCGGATCGGGCACTGGATCAGGTCCTGGCGATGGGCTGCTGGAGCGGCCGCGAGGCATTCGGCCTAACGGCCGACCGGCAATGGCAGGTTATGCACACACCGGACTGGTCCACGGAGCTCATCGCGGCGGATGGCAGCGAGTTCCGGGTTCTCCTGCAGGGAGAGCCGCAGGGGTCGGTGCGGTGGGGCCAGACGGGCCTGCACAACGTGAGCAATGCGCTCGCCGTGCTGGCAGCGGCCCGACATGCCGGGGTGCCGCCGGCGGTCGGGATCGCGGCGCTCGGCCGCTTCAAGGGCGTCAGACGCCGCATGGAGCTGCGTGGGGAGGCCGCCGGCATCCGCGTCTTCGACGACTTCGCCCACCATCCGACCGCCATCGCCACCACTCTGCAGGGGCTGCGCCGTCAGGTCGGCGAGCGACGTATCCTCGCCGTCCTGGAGCCGCGCTCCAACACCATGCGCCTCGGCGTGCACAACGCCGAGCTGGCGCGCTCTCTCGAGGACGCGGACCGGGTCTATGTCCACGCACCGGAAGACCTGGGGTGGGATGCCCGGGGGGTCTTTGCCGGGCTCGGCGACCGGGCGGCGGTGCTGAGCTCGGTGGACGCCATCGTGGAACGGGTGGCGGCCGAGAGCGCCCGAGGTGATCAGGTGCTGGTGATGAGTAACGGCGGTTTCGGCGGCATCCACCAGAAGCTGCTCGATGCGGTTGCGGCCCGCCAGGGCTCGACCTGAGCGGGGCCCAGCCGCCCATGAGCGACCCCAACCCGATCGCGTCGAGGACCATCGCGGTGGCGCTGACCGGCGCCTCCGGCGTTCAATACGGGCTGCGGCTGATCGAGTGCCTGGTGGGGGGCGGCCACCGGGTCTATCTCTTGATCTCAGAGGCCGGCCAGGTGGTGCTCAGGATGGAATCGGGGCTCACGGTGCCGTCGCGCCCCGCCGAGGCGGAGAACTATTTCACCGATCATTTCAGCGCCGGGCCCGGCCAGATCCGCGTCTTCGGCCGTCAGCAGTGGACGGCCCCCGTGGCCAGCGGCTCGAATCCCCCCGATGCCATGGTCGTCTGCCCCTGCACCACCGGTACCCTGGCCAACATCGCCGCGGGTCATTCGAGCTGTCTCATCGACCGGGCCGCGGACGTGACCCTGAAGGAGGGCAGAAAGCTCATCCTGGTGGTGCGCGAGACGCCCTTCTCCGTCATCCATCTGGAGAACATGCTCCGGCTCGCGCGCGCCGGCGCCGTCATCATGCCCGCCAACCCGGGCTTCTATACCAACCCCACCTCGGTTGCCGAGGTCGTGGACTTCATGGTCGCCCGGATCCTCGACCATCTTGGTGTCCACCAGGAGCTGCTCCCACGCTGGGGCCAGGGCTGAGACCCGCCGGCGCGAGCCGGGAAGCCGCGCGGAATCGGCGCAGCCGCAGGCTGTTGGTGACGACGAACAGGCTCGAGATGCTCATGGCCGCGGCGGCGAGCATGGGATTCAGGAGCCAGCCGGTCAGCGGATAGAAGACGCCCGCGGCGAGCGGGATGAGCGCCACGTTATAGGCATAGGCCCAAAAGAAGTTGAGCCGGATGGTGCTGAGGGTCCGCCGGGCCAGACCCAGGGCATCGACGACTCCGCCGAGATCTCCGTTCATGAGGATGACCTCGCCCGCCTCCACCGCGATGTCGGTGCCGGTGCCGATGGCAATGCCGACATCGGCCTGGGCGAGTGCCGGGGCGTCATTGATGCCGTCGCCGACGAAGGCCACCCTCGCCCCCTCCCCCTGCAGCCTCCGCACCTCGGCCGCCTTGTCCGCCGGCAATACCTCGGCGAGTACGCGATCAATCTTGAGCTGGCCCGCCACCGCCTCGGCGGTGCGTCGGCCGTCGCCGGTGAGCATCGTGATCTCAAGCCCCAGCCCGTGCAGCCGGTGGATCGCCCCGGCGCTGCCCGGCTTGATCGGATCGGCCACCGCGAGAACGGCCACCAGTTGTCCATCCGCCGCCGCATAGATTGGCGTCTTACCCTCGGCGGCCAGTCGATCGGCGACCCCGGCCGCGGCGTCTACCCTCACCCCCATCTGGTCCATGAAGCGCCGGGCGCCGACGGCGACCACCCGGGAGTCGACCCGGGCCTTGATCCCGAATCCCGGCACGGCCTCCACATCCAGTGCCTCGGGCAGCGCCAATGCACGGCTGGTAGCCGCTTCGACGATAGCGGCCCCGATAGGGTGCTCGCTGTGGCGCTCGAGCGCCGCCGCGAGCGCCAGTGCCTCGTCGTCCGCGACACCGAATGCCGCCAGGTCAGTCAGCGCAGGGCGGCCCTCGGTGAGGGTTCCCGTCTTGTCGAGCACGATGCTCTCCACGCGCGCCAGGGTCTCCAGAGCGGCGCCGCGGCGAAACAGGATTCCAAGGGCGGCGCCGCGCCCGGTGCTGACCATGATGGCCGTAGGTGTGGCGAGACCCATGGCGCAGGGACAGGCGATCAGCAGCACGCTCACGGCGGCGACGAAGGCGAAGCTGAGCGTGGGCTGCGGGCCGAGCCAGAGCCACACGAGGAAGGTCAGGATGGCCACCGCGATGACGACCGGAACGAAGACGGCCGCGATGCGATCCGCCACCCGCTGAATCGGCGGCTTGCCGGTCTGGGCTTCCTCCACCAGCCGGATGATCTGCGCGAGCACCGTGTCCGCCCCGACCCGCGTGGCGCGGTAACGGAATGCGCCGGTCTGGTTGACGGTCCCACCGACCACCTCGTCGCCCGGCTCCTTCTTCGCCGGGACCGGCTCGCCGCTGATCATGGACTCGTCGACCCGGGTCGCGCCCTCGCTCACCCGACCGTCCACCGAAATGCGCTCGCCCGGTCGCACCGAGATCAGGTCACCCGGGACCACCGCATCGGCCGGAATCTCCACCTCGCCCTCGGGCCGCACCACGCGGGCGGTCTTGGGTTGCAGCCCCACGAGGCGGCGAATAGCCTCAGAGGTCCGTCCCTTGGCGACCGCCTCCAGATAGCGCCCGAGCAGGATCAGGGTGACGATGACGGCGGAGGCCTCGAAGTACAGGTGGGCCGTTCCAGCTGGAAAGAGCCGGGGAAGGCCGAGGGCGAGCAGTGAATAGAGATAGGCGGCCCCGCTGCCGAGCATGACCAGGCTGTCCATTCCGGGACTGAGATGGCGCATCTCCGCCCAACCGCGGACGAAGAAGCGACGGCCTGCCCATAGCAGCACGGGGGTCGCGAGGGCGAGCTGGACCCAGCCCCAGACCCTCTCTGGCGCCACCGCGCCCAACCGCTCGCCGAGCGTGGGCACCACCATGGGTCCCATGCTGAGGAGCAGGAGCGGGGGGGTGAAGGTGGCGGCGATCAGGAGGTCGCGCCGCAGCGCGGCGAGCTCCCTGTCCCGTCGAAATTTCCCCGCATTGGGGGTCTCCGCCAGCTCGCCAGGCTCGTAGCCCGCCTCCCGGATCGCCTGGGCGATGCGTTCCCGGCTCAGGCTGTGGGGCAGATACTCGACCGCCGCCGATTCGGTGCTCAGGTTCACCGTGGCACTGGTCACGCCCGGGAGCGCCCTGATGGCCCGCTCGACCCTGGCCACGCAGGAGGCGCAGGTCATGCCTCCAACCCCAATGCGAGCGGTCTCGAGCACCGGATCGTAACCGGCGGAGCGAACCGCCTCGAGCAGCTGCGGGATCTGCGCCTGGTCGTAATGCACCACCGCGGTCCCGAGCGCGTGGTTGACCTCAGCCGATTCCACCCCCGGCTGTCGCGCGATGGCCCGCTCCACCCGGGTGACGCAGGAGGCGCAGGTCATGCCGCTTACTCCGATTCTGATTTCCTCGGCCATCTCGATATCCCACCTTATGGCGTCCCGGCTCACTCCTGGAGCTTGGGGCATCGGCGCGCCCAGACGAGGCCCAGCCCCGGATCGCGCCATTTCCGGACGTCCGGACTCGCGCTGGCATGCATTCTGCCGACATGGCCGGGTTGGATGCCGCGGCCGGCGGTGTCCCGAGCCAGCACTGAGGAGACACCATGAACCGTTTGTTCAAGAAGTCACGGCGATTCACCCTGCCCGCGCTCGCGCTCGGCCTCCTGATGGGAGGACAGACGGTGCTGGCCCAAGGCCAGGGACGCGGTGGTCCATCACCAGGCCCAGGCGCAGGAGGTTACGGACCCGGAATGATAGGACCGGGCATGATGCGCAACGCGACCCCGGAGCAACGTCAGCAGCACTGGGAGCAGGTGCGCCAACAAGGCTACGGCCCCGGCATGATGCGCACCGCGACCCCGGAGCAGCGCCAGCAGCACTGGGAGCAGATGCGCCAACAAGGCTACGGCCCGGCATGATGCGCAGCGCGACCCCGGAGCAGCGCCAGCAGCACTGGGAGCAGATGCGCCAACAGGGCTACGGCCCCGGCATGATGCGCAACGCGGCCCCGGAGCAGCGCCAGCAGCACTGGGAGCAGATGCGCCAGCAAGGGTATGGACCAGGCGTGGCGGGCTATGGTCCCGGACCCATGGGTACTGCGCCGGATCGGACGGGGGAGCCGGGTGCCGCTTTGCCGCCCGAGACCTCGGGGAAGTGAGCCCGACAATGAACCGGCGGCCCGGGCAGCGCCCGGGCATCTCAAGCCTCGTTGGGGTAGAGCGCCGGCAAGGGTTCCGGCCCTTTGCGCGGCCGTCGCTCTTCGCGACCCAACAGGGGCTCGATTTGGGACCAGAGGGCCGCCCCATTCCAACCGACCGGGCCCCCTGTGGCTGTCTGCGCATAGATGGCTCGGTCGATTTCGTTCAAGAGCGCTTGGGTGTCCTCCCCCCCCAGACGCATTGCCAGCCCGCCCAGGCCCTGGGGCGCGTCCTGGGGCCAGCGGGCCCTGCCCCAGGCGAGCAGGGCGGAGCGCGCGCCCCGCGGATCCCCGGCCACGCAGGCGCTGCGCAGCGCGTCGCGCGCCTTCCCAAGCGCCGAGTTGCTCCTGGGCGTTGCCAGCGGCTGGAGGAGCGTCCCCTGTTCGCGGATGCGCCGGCGCCCCCAGAGCATCCACCCCAGCGTCAGTAGCCAGCCGACCCCGAGCATCAGGGCCACCCAGGGCCAGGGCCCGGCGGCCCCGAAGCGCTCGGCCGATCCCTTCGCTGGGAGCGGCTCCGGGACCTCGCGAGGATCGTCCGGCCCCGACGCCTGGGGCGTCGCGGGCGAAATGGCGGGTACCGTCTCCGCCACGGGCTCAGGTGGCGCCTGGGGCACCGGGGCGGAACCCCGCTCCACCTGGACCGTGCGCTGGGGTATGACGGCGACGCGCGCCCGATCCGCAACCGTGTCCCACCAGGGCAGGCGGACCTCGGGAAGGGTGAGTGCGCCCGCCTGGGTGGGCACCAGGGCGACCTTGAGCGTCTTGAGGGCCACGGGCGCGCCAGGGTCCGGCAGATCCTCCCCCTGGGGCTGCTCCGGGTAGACGTTGACCCCATCAGGCGCGCCCATGTCGAGGACCGGCAGCTGGGCCGCCGTCAGCCCCTTCGCCGTGATCGTCAGGGTGCGGGTGATAGGCTCGCCCACCCGGAACCGGGGGGGTGTGGGGGTCCACTCATCTGCGAGCTCGATCGACTCCGCGGGAAGCCAGGGATCCCCAGCGCCGGCGGGCTGAGGCCGCACCTCAAGGGTCCGGTCCGGGCCCCGCTCGACCACCCGCCGACCCGAGCCCAGGTCCGGCAACGCCGGGAAGCCCTGGAAGAAACCACCGCCGAAGGCCTCTTCGAAATCCGCAAAGGGGCCGCGCCGGGCGCCAGGTCGGTGGTCCGGCAGCACGGCATCCAGCCGGGGGGCGCTGATGGTCAGGGGGCCGCTGCGCTGGGGAACCACCAGATAGCGCCGCTCGATCACCCTGTAGGTACGCCCGTCGATCTGTTCGGTGTAACTCTGGTCATCCCCGCGCTGCTCGATGGTCGCCCCCTCGGCGACGGGATCGGACAGGGTGGCGCTCCGCGGCTGCTCCAGATAGGCGACCTTGACCCGATAGACGAAGGCCTGCTGCACATAGGGCGAGGACGCATCCACCAAGGTATCGAGCAACAGTGGTCTGGGCCCGGAGCCGGCCCTGGCCTGATCCGCCGTGACCACCTGCAGCGCAATGGGACTGGTGTGATCGGCGCCGAGCGACAGGGACGGGATTTGTAACGGGCCGGTGCGACGCGGCGCCAGCTCCAGGGTCCACTCCCGGCTCTGGCTGACGGCGCCGTTGATGACGGTAGTACTGGAGCTGCTGGAGCGGTTCAGCACCTCGAAATCCTTCTCCAAGGGAGACAGATCGGGCTCGCCGCTGAGCCCCCCGCTCGCGATCACACGGAGCCTAACCGTCTCGTTCAGCCCCAGCCGCGTGCGGTCGAGCTCGGCAGTCAAAGGGCCCGCCCAGGCGTTCTGGAGCGGTGTGAGGGCGATCAGCAAGAAGATGAGACAAAGGGGGCTGAAACGGATGCACATACCTCTACCGCCTGATGGCGCCGGGCGGGCGACGATTGGGCTTTGAACACGATCACCGGGCCCTCCATTCATTCCGAGCCGTCCATTCATTGAAGCCGGCCCTCGCGACGCAGGTGCTGGAGCAGGAATCGCTGGCGCAGGAGCCCCGCCGGGTCGTCCGGCACCCGCCGAAGCTGGGCCTCCATCGCCTGGAGCTGCTCGCGTTGCTCAGGCGTCAGGTCCTCGGGGCGGATACCGGCGGCCCCTGGCCGGCCCTCGCCGGTCGCCTCCTCAGTGTTCCTTTGGCCGGGGGCGGCGCGGCCCTGCGCGTCCGCCCCCAGCGGGTCCGCCGCCCCCTGACCGGGCGGCAGCTCCAGCTCCTGCTCGCCCTCAAGGGCACTGCGACCCAGGTCAGCGGCCTTCGGCTCCTGGCCCGGGCCCTGGGAGGTCGTCGGGCCATCTGCCCCCGCCTGTTCCTCCCCCGGCTGTTGGCCGGCACCACCGGCGGGGTCCGCCACCGACTGAGCGGCGGGCGACTCACCGGGGGACTGGCCCGCACCCGATTCCTGGTCCTGGCTCTGCGATTTCTCCGATTGGGGCTTGCCGGCCCCCTGTTCCGAACCGTCCGCCCCCTCTGACTGGGCGCTGCGGTCCTGGGATGCGTCTCCCGGGGCAGATCCTTCTTTGGAGGCCTCAGCCTCCTTGGAGCCCTCTGCGTCCTCGGAGTCCTGGCCCTCCGGTGAGTCGCCCTGGCCGCCCTGCGACTGGGCCTGCTCGGGGTCCTGGGACTGCTGAGGCGGGGGCTGCTGGCGTTCCTTGAGCTCGCGAACCAGGTCCAGATTGGCCTTGGCGTCCGCGTGGCCGGGAGCCTGATCCAGGGTGCGCTCATAGGCGGCGATGGCCTCGTCCAGACGGCCGAGACGGGCGAGCGCGTTGCCGCGGTTGTAGTCTGCTTCCGGCCCGCCGAGACCCCTCAGGTCATCCAGTGCGGCCGGGTATGCACCCGTGCGATAGTGGGCCGCCGCGCGCCAGGCCGGATCCTCGAAGCCGGCGGCTGCCGCCTCGGGGTCGCCGGAGGCAAAAGAGCGGGCCGCCCGCTGGTCTGGCCGCTGCCACAGATCCTGCCAGCCGAGCGCCCAGCCGGGCGCCGGCGGCAACAGGAACGCCAGGGCCAGAACCGGCAGCAGCCAACCGCGCCTGAAGCCAAGCGCCGCCAGCGGCAGAAGGACGAGGAGGAGCCAGGGGCCCTCCTCTCGCCACTGGTCCGCGGTCAGCCCCCCCTGCTCCACGACCCTGCCGGGCCCAGGGGCGGCGTCGTCCGTCAGGGCCTGGGTATCCCGGTCCCCCGCGTCGAGGGTCACGTAGCGCCCCCGACCCGCCGCGGCCAGTGCCTCCAGCCCTCTGCGGTCCAGGCGGGAGAAACGAACGGCCCCGCTCGGGTCGCTGGCGAAGCCGCCCTTCGCCTCTGGCACCGGCGCCCCCTGCTCGGTGCCCACCCCGAGCACCGAGACCCGAGCCCCGGCCGCGGCGAGCTCGCGCGCCGCCGAGAGCGCGGGTGCATCCTCGGCGCCGCTGGAGGGCGCATCAGCGATGCCGTCGGAGAGCAGGATCACCTCACCGCCTACGGCACCGGCCTGGGTGAGCAGATCAGCCGCCATCTCGAGTGCGCGCTCGGTGCGGCGGCGTCCGGGCACCGGGATCAGATCGGAGGCCAGCCGCGGGACCTGGGCAGCGATGGTCTTGGCGTCACCGGTCAGGGGCGAGACCAGGAATGGCTCTGGGCCGAATGCGATCAGCGCCACCTGGCCCTCCTTCGTCTCCCGCAGCAGGTCCAGGAGCTCGAAGCGCGCGCGGGCGAGGCGCGATGGGCGGATGTCCGCGGCGTTCATGCTGGGCGACAGATCGAGCAGGAAGACGCGCTCGGCGGTAGCGGCGAACACGGGTTGAGGCAGGCGCTCCCAGACGGGTCCGGCCAGGGCGGTGACCACGAGCAGCCAGCCCAGTCCGAGCAAGGCCAGGGGCAGGCGCCGCGGCGCCCCTTCCGTGCCCACCAGCAGATGCGGCAGCAGGTGGGCGTCCACCAGGCCGCGCCAGGCCTGATTGCGGCCGCGCCGCCGCCAAAACGCGACGAGCAGCGCGGCCAGCGGCAGCAGCGCCAGGAACCACAGGGGGCGCAGGAACTGGAGCTCAGCGACCACGATGATCAACCCTCGTTCGCGGCGGGACCAGGCTGGACAGCGCGAGCAGCGTGCTCAACGCCAGGGCCAGGGCCGCCGGCCACATGAACAGGGCCTGGCGCGGACGGTAGGTCCGCTCGTCGCGACGGCTGGGCTCGAGCTGGTCGAGCTCGCTGTAGACCGATTCGAGCTCCTCGCGGCCGGTGGCCGAGAAGAAGCGCCCGCCGGTGATCTCGGCGATACGCTTGAGTGTGGTGGGATCGAAGTCCCCTCCCTGGCGCAGCAGCCGCAGGCCAAAGGGGGTGCGCACCCCCACCTCGCCGCCGCCGATGCCGATGGTGTAGATGCGCACCCCGGCCTGGCGGGCCAGCTCGGCCGCGGCCAGGGGGTCGAGGTTTCCGGCGGTGTTCTCGCCGTCGGTCAGCAGGATCAGCACCCGGTTGCCCTCGGGCTGCTCGCGCAGGCGCTTCACCGCAAGGGCGATGGCGTCGCCGATGGCCGTCTCGCGCCCGGCCAGGCCCACCACCGAGTCGCGCAGCATGGAGGCCACGGTGCGCCCGTCGAAGGTGAGCGGCGTCTGCACATAGGCGTTGCTGCCGAACAGGATGAGCCCCAGCCGATCCTGGCTGCGCCCCTCCACGAATCGCGCCGCCACCGCCTTGACCACCGCGAGCCGCGACACCATGCCGCCGCCCAGCTCGTAGTCCTGCTGCTCCATGCTGCCCGAGATGTCGACCGCCAGCATCAGGTCCCGTCCCGACACCGGCAGGCTGAGCGGCTCACCCACCCATTCCGGGCGCGCCGCCGCCACCACCAGGGACACCCAGGCGAGGAGCGCGAGTGCAAGGCGCCACCAGGAGCGGCGCGCGGTGGCGCCGAGCGCCATGCCGGGGAGCTCGGCGAGGAAGGGCAGGCGCAGCGCCTCACCGACGCCGGTCTGGGCGCGCGGCAGCACAAGCGCGAGGAGCGGCAGCGGCAGGGCCGCAAGTACCCAGGGCCAGGCGAGCGCCATCATGACGACGGCCCCCGGTGCGCGCGAATCCAATCCCCTGCGAGCTGGGCGAGGACGGAGGCATCCAGCGCTACCGCCGACGCCTGCGGTGCTCCGTCCTGCAGGCGATCGGGTGCGCGGTAGGGCAGCTCGCCCAGGACCCGCCCCGGGCCGGTCGAGAAGCGCCCTCCCCCGCCCGTTCGATCGAGGAAGGCCAGCCAATCGGTGCCGGTGAGTCCGGCGACCTGGGCCCGCGGGTACCGGACCAGGGCCAGCCGACGCAGCAGCGCCGAGACCGCCGCGGCGAATCCCCGCTCATCCCGCTCCTCCGCCGCGCGCGCCCGCAGGCGCTCAAGCTCGGCGAGGGCCGCGCGCGCCGGGGCGGCCGTGCGGCGGCGTCTGAGCCACCAGCGCAGCATGAGCACGCAGGCCCCGAGCAGCAGCGCCGCGATCAGCCACCAGCCGGGGGCCGGGGGCCACCAGGAGACCGGGTCCGGCAGGTGCCAATCGCGAAGTGCCGTCAGCGGATCGGCAGGCATCGGATCGGCCGGGAGCACCGAAGGGGCGGCCGCATTGGGATCGATCACCGAAGGCATGGGTCGTCAGTCTAAGTCTCGAGGTGTTTCCCCGCGGGCACTCATCGCCGGGCACCTGCCGCCAGTCCGGCTGGCCGCGCCCGCAGCCCGCGCGCCAGGGTCGGGCCGACCGGCGCGTCCGTCGCCAAGGTCAGCAAGTGGGCGCGGTGCCTGCGCGAGAGCAGCTCCAGCGTCTCCAGGCGTTCCTGGAAGCGGCGGTCATAGAGCTCGCGGCTGCGCGCGGCGGTCAGGTCTAAAATCCCGCGCCGTTCGCGGTCCGCCACCGGGTAGAGGCCCGGCGGTGGGGCCGCCGCCTCCAGCGGGTCGTAGACCAGAATCAGGATCAGCTCGCTCGCGCCCGAGAGCTCCGCCACCCAGCGTCCGGAGTCGAGACTGACCCCCGCGAAGTCGCTGATCACCGTCGCCAGGCTGCCAGGGCGCACCAGCCGAACCAGGTGGGCGGCCGCGTCGCCCAAGGTACGGTAGCCTCGATCCGCAGGTTCGGGCGGCTCCGACAGGCGCTCCAGCAGGGGCAGCAGCCCGGAGGTGCGCGCGGCCGGGCGGCGCTCCAAGTGGCGCGTCTCGTCAAACACCAAGCCGCCCACCCGATCCGCCCGGTCCACCGCCGCCCATCCGAGCAGGGCGGCCGCCCTAGCGGCGACCACTGACTTGAAGGCAACGCGCGTGCCGAAGCGCATGCTGGCCCCCTGATCGACCAGCAGCCAGACCGGGCGTTCCCTTTCCTCGCGGAAGAGCTTCACGTGGGGCGCGCCGGCCCGGGCCGTGACCCGCCAGTCCATATTGCGCGGGTCGTCCCCGGGCTGATAGACGCGCGACTCGTCGAACTCCATGCCGCGCCCGCGAAATCGCGACAGGTGACCGCCGGTACGCGTGGCGAGTGCCCGCCCCCTGGGGGCCAGGTCCAGCCGGCGGGCCTGCTCGCGCAGTGCAATCAGCTCCGACAGGGCCGCCTGGACACCGGAGCCGCGCCCGCTATCGGCGGCGGCAATCCCGGAAGGGGCCGAGCCGATGCCGCTGTCGCCAGGCTGGACCTTGTCGAACGCCCTCATCGATGGGTCGCTCCCACCCCGGGCTCACCGGACCACTGCGTCACGGCGCCGGGACCCTCGCGAGCAGTGCCGCGATGAAGTCGTCCGCTTGACGACCCTCGGCCTCCGCCTCGTAGGAGAGCAGCACCCGGTGGCGCAAGACATCCGGCGCGACGGCCTGGATGTCCTCGGGCGAGACGTAGTCGCGCCCGTCGAGCCAGGCGAGGGCGCGCGAGCAGCGGTCCAGGGCCAGCGTCGCCCGTGGGCTGGCGCCGAAGCGCAGCCAGCCGCCAAGCTCCCCCGCATAGTCCGCCGGACGGCGGGTGGCCATCACCAGGTGGACCAGATAGTCCTCGACCTCGGGGGCCATGTAGAGGCCGAAGATGGCCCGGCGGGCGGCGAAGATGCTGGTCTGGCTGAGCCGCACCTGGGACGCCGCCGGGCGTTCACGCACCGCCTCCTCGCGATTGAGCAGCAGAATGGCGCGCTCGGTCTCGCGGTTGGGGTAGTCCACCCGAACGTGCATCAGGAAGCGGTCGAGCTGGGCCTCGGGCAGCGGATAAGTGCCCTCCTGCTCGATGGGGTTCTGGGTCGCCATCACCAGGAAGAGGTGCGGCAGGGGATAGGTCTCGCGCCCCACCGTGACCTGCCGCTCACCCATGGCCTCGAGCAGGGCCGACTGGACCTTGGCGGGGGCCCGGTTGACCTCGTCGGCGAGCAGGAGGTTGTGGAAGATGGGTCCGCGATCGAATCGAAAGGTGCCGTCGTTGGGCCGGTAGATCTCGGTTCCGGTCAGGTCCGCCGGCAGCAGGTCCGGGGTGAACTGGATGCGATGGAAGTCGCCCTCGAGCCCGGCGGCGAGCTGCTTCACGGCGGTGGTCTTGGCAAGGCCCGGCGCCCCCTCCACCAGGAGGTGCCCATCCGCCAGAAGGGCGATCAGGAGCCGCTCGATGAGGTTGGCCTGGCCGAGGATGGCGCGGCCGACCTGATCGCGCAGTGCAGCGAACTCGCGGGCCAGCCCCTGGGCCTCACCGGTCTCCCGGGCCACCGCGGCTTCGCTGGCGGCCAGTTGATCGTCGTTCAAGGTACTTCTCCTGGAAGGTGGTCATCGCCGGGCTCGCCCGGGCTGCGGTTGGGAAAGCGCCACCGCCCGGCACGACACGCCAAACAGTCTCTCCGAACGCGCCTTTCAAGGCGCTTGCGGACGGGTTAAGCGGATGTAATGCGTTACGCCTCAGGGGCCGACGACCCGGGCGTTGGTCTTGCCCCAGGTATCGCGCAGGCCCACGGTGAGGTTGAAGACCGGACGCCCGACCCTGGTGTCAGGGTCCACCACGAAATAGCCCTCGCGCTCGAACTGGAAGCGCTCTCCAGGTGCCGCATGGATGAGCGCTGGTTCCACGACGCTGTCGGTGAGGGTCACCAGCGACTGGGGATTGATATCGGCGAGGAAATCGCCGCCGCCCGCGCCGGGCTCGGGGACCCGGAACAGGCGGTCGTAAAGACGCATCTCGGCGGGCATGGCCGCGATCGCCGAGATCCAATGGATGACCCCGCCGACCTTGCGGCCTTCGGGATTTCGGCCCAGGGTCTCGAGATCCGCACTCGCATGCAGTTCCACCAGGGCGCCGCTGTCGTCCTTGATGACCCGATCGCAGCGAATCACATAGGCGTTGCGCAGTCGCACTTCGCCTCCCGGGACCAGGCGCTTGAAGCCTTTGGGTGGGACCTCCGCAAAGTCATTGCGGTCGATATAGATCTCCCGCGCGAAGGGCAGGCTCCGCGACCCCATGGACTCGTCCTTGGGGTGATTGGCAGCCTGCATCGCCTGCACCTGCCCGGCGGGAACGTTGGTAATCACCACCTTGAGCGGCCGCAGCACCGCCATGCGCCTGGGAGCATGGACGTCGAGATCGTCGCGGATGGCGTGCTCCAGCATGGCCATCTCCACCCTGTTGTCCGACTTGGTGACCCCGATGCGCTCACAGAAGTCGCGAATCGCCGCCGGCGTATAGCCGCGCCGCCGCAACCCCGCGATGGTCGGCATGCGCGGGTCATCCCAGCCCGATACATGGCCCTCCGAGACCAGCTGGGTGAGTCGACGCTTGCTCATGACGGTATATTCCAGGTTGAGGCGGCTGAACTCGATCTGGCGGGGCCGGCATGGCACCGAGACGTGCTCCACGCACCAGTCGTAGAGGGGACGATGGTCCTCGAACTCCAGGGTACAGATGGAGTGGGTGATGCACTCCAGGGCGTCGGAGAGGGGGTGGGTGTAGTCGTAGGTCGGATAGAGACACCAGGCGCTCCCGGTCTGGTGGTGGATGACGCCGTGGCGGATCCGGTAGAGCACCGGATCGCGCATGTTGATGTTGGGAGACGCCATGTCGATGCGCGCGCGCAGGGTGCGGGTGCCGTCCGGAAACTCTCCCAGGCGCATGCGCCGGAACAGGTCCAGGTTCTCCGCCACGCTGCGATTTCGCCATGGGCTGTCGCGGCCGGGTTCGGTCAACGTGCCGCGGTGCTCCCGGGTCTCCTCGGCGCTAAGATCGCACACGTAGGCAAGGCCCTTCTCGATCAGCTCGAGGGCAAAGTCGTAGAGTCGCTCGAAGTAGTCGGAGGCGAAGTAGAGCCGGTCGTCCCAGTCGAATCCCAGCCAGCGCACGTCGGCCTGGATGGACTCCACGAATTCGACGTTTTCCTTGTGCGGGTTGGTGTCGTCAAAGCGCAGATTGCAGGTGCCGCCATAGTCGCGCGCCAGCCCGAAGTTGAGCGCGATGGACTTGGCATGACCAATATGCAGATAGCCGTTGGGCTCCGGGGGAAAGCGGGTGCGGATCGCCTGATGGCGTCCGGCCGCCAGATCCTCCTCGATGATCTGGCGGATGAAATTGGTACGGGGCGTCTCGACTGGACCGGTCATGGTGATGATCGTTGCCAAACAGGTTGGGAATTGGGCCGCTCGCGCGCAAGGGGCCATTCTAGCCCGAACCGGATGGATGCACCGCCGCCGAGGCCGGGCACGGCTGGTCCAGCAGCCGGGAATCGCCAGCTTCGATCCGCCGAGGAACGATCGGAAGACAACATTGAACATGACCGCGGAGCGGAGCAAACGAATACGCGGGTTCGCAGAAGTTCAGTGCATTTTGAGCTTTTCCGCGACATTCCGTGTTTTTCCTCGTTCATATCGGATGTCGCGTTTGTTTCTCAACCGCTCCTAAGATAACCAGGAGGCACTGGCCCATGACCGACTCCCACCGTCGAGTCGCGCAAGTCGCGGTTCAGACGCCGCGCCGAGGGGGCGCGTGGGCCCTGCTGGTGCTGCTCCTCCTGGGTGCTGGCCCGGTTCGGACGGAGTCCGGGCGCCTCCAGCCGCTCGCCGTGGCGGACAATCCCGGGGCGCTCGGAGCCTTCGTCTATGTGCCGACCCAGCTCGCGGAGCATCCGGCCCTGGTGACGGCTCTGCACGGCTGCGCCCAGCACGCCGCTGATTTTGATGATGAGACCGGCTGGACCGCCCTGGCCGACCAGGTCGGTTTCATCCTGCTGCTGCCCGAGCAAAGCCCCTACAACAACCCCGCCCGCTGCTTCAACTGGTTTAATCCCATCGACAAGGGGCGAGACCACGGGGAGGCAGAGTCGATCCGGCACATGGTGGAGAACCTGGTCGCACACTATCCGATCGACCGCAATCGCCTGTTCGTGACGGGCCTCTCCGCCGGGGGCGCCATGACCGGCGTCATGCTCGCCACCCACCCGGACCTGTTCGCCGGCGGCGCGGTCGTTGGCGGGGTCCCCTATGGCTGCGCGGCCAACGGCTTCCAGGCCTTGCCCTGTTTGAAATGGGGAAACCGGCTGGTGAGCGGCCCCGCGGCCTGGGCCGACAAGGTGCGCCGGGCGGCCCCTCCAGGCACGACCCGCTGGCCTCGGGTCGCGATCTGGCACGACGCCGGTGACACTGTCGTCAATCCCTACAACGCCGTGAGCTCAATGGAGCAATGGACAGCCGTCCAGGGCATCGACCAGGTGCCCGAGATCGACGAACGGATCGGCGAGCACCGCCGCCTCGCTTACTGGGACAGTCTGGGCCGAAACCTGGTGGAGCTCTGGATCACCGATCGGGTCGGCCATGCCACGCCCATCGATGAGGACGCGGGATGCGGCCACGATGACCCGCGGCGCGCCACCGATTTCGTCACCGACGTCGGGCTCTGCGCAACCCGCCGGATCGCCCGCTTTTGGGGCTTGATAGATTGACGCCCAGGACCAACCCGTAGGGAGTGGGCGGCGTGGGGGCCAGGTTTGCGGTTGCAATTTGGCCTTGAGCAACGGGATGATTCGTCCGGTGCACCGATATAAGGCCCTGTCTGGGGGTGCGGGCACTGGGGCCGCGGGGAGCCCGATCTCGCGCCATCGCCGAACCGCAGGAAGATCCAACTCGAGGAAGAATCATGCTCGTGACCTTCACGACCGAGGCACACGCCGACATCACCATGTTCGGCGATGTCGCCCTAACCCTGCTCAGGCTGATGGGCCACAGCGGGGCCGTCCCGGGTGCCCTGATGGCGGAGGATGTTCCCGCGGCCCTGGAGCGGCTGCGGGCAGCGATCGCCGCGTCACCCGAGGTGCCGCTCGACCCCCAAGACGGGACCGGCGCCGCGGATGACGACGACCAGCCCCATGTCAGCCTGGCCCACCGCGCACTGCCCCTGATCGAGCTACTCAGGGATGCCGCGGCAGCGGGCAAGAACGTCATGTGGCAGACTCCTTGAGATCGAAGTACCTCTGTTGAAGCAGTCCCGAGCCATGCACCCAAAATCCCTGGTGATGCGATTCCCGCCCTTGCTGTTTCTCATCGGCTCCGCTTCCTGGTCCGGGGCGATCGCCGATTCCGGCGCGACACTCGAAGAGCTGCCCATGCTGCCGCTTTGGTGCCCGACCTACAATTTCGTTTACAAGGGCGGGGAGACACTCCCGAAACCCGATGCACGTACACGGGCCCTCCAGCAGAAGATCCTCAAATCCGGCTGCGATGGGGCCTGGCACTATTGCTGGGCGCTGGCACACAAATACCGCGCCACCTTTGGCAATGGCGATGCACAAACCATCAAGAACGAACTGAAACAGGCGATCTCAAACGGTGACTACGTCCTGGAGAGGTCCGGCAACAAGTGTGTACTGATCCCGGAGATCCACGTCATGAAGGGCGAAGTCCATACATTGGCGGGTGACGTCAAGGCCGCCGAGGAGAGCTTCGCCCGCGCGCTCAAGCTCAAGCCCGGTTACTCGAGGGCCTATATCGGCTTGAGCGACCTCTACGAGCAACAGGACCAGCCGGACAAGGCGATCGCGGCCCTTGAAGAGGGGATCGCGGACAATCCGCGCTCCAGCGCCCTGAAGATCAAGCTGAAGCGGCTCCAGGGACGGCTGTCTGGCAGTGATTCTGATCAAGGCGATCAGGGTTCCGATCGAGACGGTCAGACCTCCGATCAAAGCGCCCAGAGGCCTTGACCAGAAAAGCCCGGACCCGTTGAGCGCAGACTGGGTCGGATCAGGGACCGCGGCTGTGCACGGCCCAGACCGCGGCCTCGACGCGGGTCCTGAGCCGGAGCTTCTTCAGAATATGCTTGACGTGGACCTTGACGGTGCCGACCGTCAGGTTCAGATCCCGGGCGATCAGCTTGTTGCTGAAGCCCTTCTCCAAGAGATCCAGGATCTCGCGCTCCCTGGGCGTGAGACCGGCGTCGTCGATGCCGGCGGGTCGCGGCTCTTCCCGCAGGGCCCGGGCGATGAGCTCGGTGAGCCGCTCGCCGATTACCAGCCGACCCCGGGTGCACCGCTCGATGGCCGCGAGGATGTCCTCCGGCTCCATGTCCTTCAGGAGGTAGCCGTCGGCCCCCGCGCGAAGGGCCGCGACCACGTCCTCCTCGCTGTCTGAGACCGTGAGCATGATCACGCGCACGTCCTGGTCCAGCTCGCGCAGCCGCCTCAGCGTGCCCAGACCGTCCAGGCCCTTCATGTTGAGATCGAGCAGGATCAGGTCGGGCCGGGTGTCCCGCGCGACCACCAGGCCGGTCTCCCCGTCTGCGGCCTCGCCGACCAGCTCCATGTTCGCTGCCATGGCGATCAGGTCGGCGACCCCTTTGCGGAACAGGGGGTGATCGTCGATCACGACGATCCGGGTGTGCCCTCCGGCCTCGGCGGCGTCACCGGCGGCAGGCCCGGTCGCGATCACCTCAGGCGACCTTCGCCGCGGCCGGCGGGCTCGACTCGACGTCCAGAGACGCCCGGTGACGGAAGCGCAACCGCACCCGGGTCCCCGCGGCCGGCGCCGAATCCATGCTCAGGATCCCGTCCAGGGTGAGCGCCCGTTCGCGCATGATGGTGAGACCATAATGGCGCGCCCGCTCTCCGGCACCATCGAATCCCCGACCGTCATCGCCCACCTCCACTTCAACGGCGTCCGGGGTCAGGCCGAGACGAACCCAGGCATGGTGGGCGCCGGCGTGACGGACCACGTTGGACAAGGCCTCGCGAATGATCTGCAGCACGTGAATCTCTTCGTTGGGGGCCAGCAGGGTCGCCGGCAGCCGGTTGTCGAGGGTGATCTCGCAGGCCCCCCGCTCACGGAACTCCTGCACCGTCACCTCCAGGGCCTTGTTCAGGCCGCGGTCGTCCATCTTGAGCCGGAAGGTGGTGAGCAGCTCGCGTAACTGTCGGTACGCACTCGAGATCCCCTCGCGCAGCTCACCCAGGACGGCACGCGCCTGCTCGCCATTCCGGGGGTCAGACTCCAGGGTCGCTGCGAGCCGGGCGGCCTGAATCTTCAGGTAGGACAGGGACTGGGCAAGCGAGTCGTGCAGCTCCCGGGCCAGGATACCCCGCTCCTCATAGAGGGCCAGACGGCGTCCCTCACGCAGGCGCCGATGAAGCTTCAGCGCCGTGCCCAGATTGCCCGCCAGGGTGCCGAGCAGCCGGGCCTGCCAAGGCTCGAGTCGACCCTTGGCCCGCCCGTCAGCTTCGAGGTCGACGATCAGGACGCCGAAGCGCTCGTCGCGCTCGTCCACCGGAAAGGCGACGACCCGACGCCGCTCGCCGTGCGCCACGGGCAGATCGAATTGCGACGCCGTGGAGCCGTCACGGCAGGCGAGACACCCGGCGCGGGAGCAGGCCCCCTGCTGGGCGTCGGGGCTGCGGGTGGTCAGGGTGAGCCGCCCGCGCTCCTGATCCGGGTCATCGTGCAGGCATAGGGTCACCGGGCCAACGCCCAACCGGTCCTGGATGTCCGTGAGCACCCGCTTCAACAGGGGCTCCGAGATTGGCGATTCGTTGAGCCGGCTGCCGACCCGGTAGAGCAGCTCGAGCGAGTGATTGGTGCGCTCGAGATCCTGGGTCTTCTCCGCCACCCGCTGTTCGAGGTCCCCATAGAGCCGTGACAGGTCCTCAGCCATCCGGTTCATGGCAGAGCCCAGGCGGCCCAGCTCGTCGTGGCCGCGAAAGCGCGTGCGCCCGGTGAAGTCCCCGCGGCGCGCCCGATCGGCGCAGGTGAGCAGCTCGCCGAGCGGAACGATGACGCGCCGGAGCACCAGCACCAGGGTGACCGTAATCACCAGGATGGTGAGAAAGAGGACGACGGCCTGAATCTGCTGGAGGCGCGCGATCCGGCCCTCGGCAACCCGCTCGAGCTGACCCACCAGGTCGTCCACCTCGGCGACAAAGCCGTCGACATCGCGCAGATAGGGGATCTCGGGGGGCGGTGACTGCGACTGTGTCGGCGCGGGTTGCCCGCGCAGATCCCGGAGCCGGCTCGCGAGCGGCGGGCGCATCCGGTCGGTCCAGGCGTTCCTGATCCGCTGATAGGCCTTGTGCACCTCGTCCCCCACACGAGCCGGGATGGCGTCGGCGAGACGCGGACTCGCCAAGCGAGACTCGAATTCCCCGGCCAGGCGCGCGACCCGCTCGGCCCGCTCCGGCGCCGGCACACTCTGGTCCGCCAGCGCCATACCGATGCGATAGGACTGCATGCGCAGCGAGCCGGACTGGTTGACCGCGGCCGCCAGGCCCTCGGTGGTCTTGGCGATAAACACCGAGCTCAGCATCGAGACGACCGCGAGCATCACGACGGACGAGAGCAGGAGCCCGATGCGCAACAGGATGGGCTTGGTTGCCAGACGTTGAATCATCGTTCCCATACCCCGGGGTTATTAGCCCAACCCGGACGTCGGGCAAAGGGTGATACCTCCAAAGAGGCGAGACCACCTGGTTGAGGGTCACCGCCATCGACCGCCAGGAGTCAATCGTCTGATTTCGTTACCAGACGGCAGAGGCCAACACTACCACCAAGGAGGTATTTCCGAGCCGCTCGCTCTGCCTTTGATCCCCTTGTCGCCAATACCCCCAGGGATAGACTGCCCCCTGACGGCGAGCGGGGATGAACGGCAAGCACCGCACCGGCCTTAAAGAAAAACGACGCCAACATGAATGACGCCGACCGATCCATCAGCTACCTCCCGCTCATCCGTGAGATCCAGGCCCTCAAAGATCTGCCCGAGGAGCCCGCGAGATTCATCGCCGGAGGCAGTTTGCTCCGAACCCTGTCCCGCGGCCAGATCCTTTGCGAGAAGGGCAGCCCCAACGCCGGAGTCTTCTGTCTGCTGACGGGCCGAGTCAAGCTGTCGGCGATCTCCGCGGACGGCGGGGAGCGGGTGCTCGAGCTGGTCCTCCCAGGACGGGTCTTCGGGCAGGCCGCGGTCGTCTTGGACAAGGCCTTTCCCTTTCTGGCCCAGGTACTGTGCGAGTCACGTGTCCTGCAGGTGAGCCGCGAGCGCGTGCGCGAGGCCATCGGGCGCTGGCCCGCCTTCGCGGCCACCATGCTCGTCGCAGTGGCCCAGGACTGCTTCCGGCTCATCCACGACCTGGAGGCGTGTTGCCTGATGTCCGCGGGCGAGCGCCTGGTCGACTTCCTGATCAAGGAGTCCGAGGGCGATCCCGGCTGCGGGGACGGTGCCCGGCTCCTGCTGCCCGCCTCCAAGGCGGTGGTCGCATCCCGCCTCAATCTGACCCCCGAGACCTTCTCGCGCGAGCTCCATGAGCTCGCGCGTCAAGGCCTGGTCGAGGTGCAGCGGCGCCAGGTGCGTATCCCGTCGCTGGTCGACCTGGGCGCCCGCCTGCGGAGCCGCGCCGGTCAGGCGGCATGAACACCAGCCTCACCGCCGGACCCGCCCTTGGCAGGACCCTCCGACCCTGACCTGGATCAAGAGAACCCTGAGCGAGATCCCATTCTTGATCAAGCTCAAGTCCGTTTCCGCACCGACTCGGTAGGACTAGGGTCCCGATGAATCAGATGGATCGAGCCTCTGATCGCAGGACGATTCCGGCTGCGGAGCCAACCATGAAGATCGCCGCCCTATGAACATCTGTAGCTGCGTCGTGCACACCCATCCGGGACAGGGTGCGCAGGTGGCGAGACAGCTCCTGGCCCTACCAGGGGTGGAGGTCCTCGGCGGCATCGAGGAGGACAAGCTGGTGGTGACCCTCGAAGACGCCGGCGAGACCCAGGCCGCGGACACCCTCGGGGCGCTCAATGAGGTGCCCGGCGTCAACACGACGATTCTGATCTACCACTACGGTGGCAACGATATCTCTGACGAGATCCCAGCGGAGGAGCATTCCAAATGACCATCACCCGGCGCGAGTTCATCAAGGCCCAGGCCGCCGTGGCAGCCGCCACGGCAGCGGGCGTCGCCCTTCCAGTCAGCATCAGCGCGCGCGCCGCGGCGGCGGACGAGGGCGATGAAGGGATCCGCTGGGACAAGGCGGCCTGCCGCTTCTGCGGCACCGGCTGCTCGGTCCTGGTCGGGGTGAAGGACGACCGCGTGGTCGCCAGCCAGGGCGACCCGGATGCCCCGGTCAACCGCGGCCTCAACTGCATCAAGGGGTATTTCCTGCCCAAGATCATGTACGGCAAGGACCGGCTCACCCAGCCCCTGCTGCGCAAGACCAACGGCCAGTTCGACAAGAACGGCAACTTCGAGGCGGTCTCCTGGGACGAGGCCTTCGACGTCATGGCCCAGAAGTGGAAGGAGGCCCTGGCGAAGGAGAACGGCGTCACCCGCGTCGGCATGTTCGGCTCGGGCCAGTGGACTGTCTGGGAGGGCTATGCCGCCTCCAAGTTCATCAAGGGGGGTCTGCGCTCCAACAATCTGGATCCCAATGCGCGCCACTGCATGGCATCGGCCGTGGTCGCCTTCATGCGTCACTTCGGCATCGACGAGCCCATGGGCTGCTACGACGACCTGGAGCACGCCGACGCCTTCGTCCTCTGGGGCGCGAACATGGCGGAGATGCACCCCATCCTGTGGTCACGCCTCACCGACCGGCGCCTGACCCACCCGGGCTGCGAGGTCCACGTGCTCTCGACCTTCGAGCACCGCTGCTTCGAGCTGGCGGACAACCCCATCGTCTTCACCCCCCAGACCGATCTCGCGATCCAGAATTACATCTGCAACTACATCATCCGGAACGGCAAGGTCAACAAGGCATTCGTCGACAACCACGTCAACTTCAAGCGCACCGCCGAGAACATTGGTTACGGGCTGCGCCCCAGCCATCCGCTGGAGCAGAAGGCCACCAACAACGGTTATCCCGACCCCGACAAGCCCGGCGAGAAGAAGGGCAACCCGATGGCGGCGACGCCCATCACCTTCGAGGAGTTCGCCAAGCTGATCGAGCCCTACACCCTGGAGTACACGGCCAAGCTCTCGGGCGTGCCCAAGGAGAGCCTGGAGCGCCTGGCCCAGCTCTATGCGGACCCGAACAAGAAGGTGGTCTCCTTCTGGACCATGGGCTTCAACCAACACACCCGCGGGAGCTGGGTGAACGGCAACATGTACAACGTCCACCTGCTGGTGGGAAAGATCTCGGAACCAGGCAACGGCCCCTTCTCGCTCACCGGCCAGCCCTCGGCCTGCGGAACGGCACGCGAGGTCGGCACCTTCGCCCACCGACTGCCCGCGGACATGGTGGTGATGAACCCGGAGCACCGCGCCCACACCGAGGAGCTGTGGAAGCTCCCGCCCGGGACCATCAACGACAAGATCGGCTATCACGCCGTGTTGATGCACCGCATGCTCAAGGACGGCAAGATGAATTGCTACTGGCAGCAGTGCAACAACAACATGCAGGCCGCCCCCAACATGAACGAGGAGAGCTACCCGGGGTGGCGCAATCCGGACAACTTCATCACCGTTTCGGACCCCTACCCGACCGTCTCCGCACAGGCGGCGGACCTGATCCTGCCCACCGCCATGTGGACCGAGAAGGAAGGCGCCTACGGCAACGCCGAGCGGCGCACCCAGTTCTGGCGTCAGCAGGTGGATGCCCCGGGTGAATCTAAGTCCGACGTCTGGCAGGTGATGGAGTTCTCAAAGCGTTTCAAAGTGGAAGAGGTCTGGCCCGAGGAGCTGCTGGCCCAGAAGCCCGAGTACCGGGGCAAGACCCTCTACGAGATCCTGTTCGAGAACGGGGTGGTCAACCAGTTCCCCTACGAGGGCAAGATCGTCGACGACCGTGGCAACGAATACGGCAACCACGAGAGCGCCCACTTCGGCTATTACGTGCAGAAGGGCCTGTTCGAGGAGTATGCGGCCTTCGGTCGCGGTCACGCCCACGACCTGGCGGACTTCGACGCCTACCACAAGGCCCGCGGGCTGCGTTGGCCGGTGGTGGACGGTAAGGAGACCCTGTGGCGCTTCCGCGAGGGCTTTGACCCTTACGTGACCAAGAAGAACCCCGAGGTGGCCAAGGGCGACGTCTACTTCTACGGCAACAAGGACGGGCGCGCCAATATCATCTTCGCCCCCTACGACCCGCCGGCCGAGGTCCCGGACGCCGACTACCCGCTGTGGTTGTGCACCGGCCGCGTGCTCGAGCACTGGCACTCGGGCTCCATGACCCGGCGCGTTCCCGAGCTCTACAAGGCGGTGCCGGACGCCGTGGTGTTCATGCACAAGAACGACGCCAAGAGCCTCAAGCTGCGCGACGGTCAGATGGCAAAGATCTCCACCCGCCGAGGTGACATCACCGCCCGGGTGGAGACACGGGGTCGCAACCGCACACCCGAGGGACTGATCTTCATCCCCTGGTTCGACGCCAGCCGCCTGGTCAACAAGCTGACCCTGGACGCGACCTGCCCGCTGTCCAAAGAAACGGACTTCAAGAAGTGTGCCGCCAAGGTGGAGAAGGTCTGAGGGGAAGCGAGGGCCCGGGGTCCCCCCAGGGCCCCGTGCCCGAGGGGGATCCGGAGCGACCGAGGTTAAAGGGTCATGTCGACCAGCAGTAGCGCCAAGACCGGGACCGCCAGGTTTAGCCGCCGCCAGTTCATCGGCGATGTGCTCAAGACCGCCTGCGGTGTGGGCCTGTTCGGGCTGGGGCTGGGGCTCTACGCGAGGCGCGCCTCCTCTCTGCCGGCGTACTACCTGCGCCCGCCCGGCGCCCTGCCGGAGGACGACTTCAACGGGGCCTGCATCCGCTGCGGACTCTGCGTGCGCGATTGTCCCTTCGACATGCTCTATCTCGGGGAGCTCGGGCAGGACGTCCCCACCGGCACCCCCTATTTCATTGCCCGCAAGAAGGGCTGCGAGATGTGCGAGGACATCCCCTGCGTCGCCGCCTGCCCGACCAACGCGCTGGACCACGGGCTCGAGGACATCAACGCGGCGCGCATGGGTCTCGCGGTACTGGCGGATCAGGAGAGCTGCATCGCATTTCTCGGCCTGCGCTGCGAGGTCTGCTACCAGATCTGTCCGATCAAGGACCAGGCGATCACGCTGGACCGTCACCACAACGCCCGCTCCGGCAAGCACGCGCTCTTCATCCCGGTGGTGCACTCGGAGCATTGCACCGGCTGCGGCAAGTGCGAGGAGGCCTGCATCCTGGAAGAGGCGGCCATCAAGGTCCTGCCCAAGCGCCTGGCCAAGGGGGAGTTGGGCCGTCACTACCGGGTGGGTTGGGAGCAGAAGCAGCAGGCCGGCGGCGCCCTGGTGACCCCCGACATCGAGCACCGGTACAACCTGCCGGAGGGGATGCGCTACGAGCACGACGGGCGCGGGCTGATCGAGGAGGGTGCGTCGGGCGGCCCCGGCGGGCCAGGTGAGCCCAGTTCGGGCGAGCTGGAGGTGCCCTTTTCCGACAATCCACTGGACACGCTGAACCGAGGCTCGTTGTGAGCGCCACCCGCGACTATCCCGGCAAGAGCGCCAGCGCGTCCAAGGGCTGGCTTGGCGCCCATCGCTGGCTCGTGCTGCGCCGGCTGTCCCAGATCGGCATCCTGGCGCTCTTCCTGCTCGGGCCCCTCGCCGGGATCTGGATCGTCAAGGGCAATCTGTCGGCCAGCATGACGCTGGACGTCCTGCCCCTCACTGACCCGCTGCTGCTGCTGCAGACCCTGCTCGCGGGTACCCTACCGGTGATGAGCGGCCTGGTCGGGGCGCTGATCGTAATCGGCTTCTATGCCCTGGCGGGCGGGCGCGTCTTCTGCTCCTGGGTATGCCCGGTCAACCTGGTGACCGACCTGGCCGCCTGGTTGCGCCGTCGCTTCGAGCTGCGAGCCAGCTCGCCCTTCTCCCGCGGCCTGCGCTACTGGATCCTGGGGCTGGTCCTGCTCTTCCCGCTCCTCACCGGGGTCATCGCGTGGGAGTACCTGAACCCGGTCTCCATGCTGCACCGCGGGCTGATCTTCGGCATGGGGCTGGGGTGGCTGATCATCGCCGGGGTCTTCCTGTTCGACCTGCTGGTCGCCAGGCACGGCTGGTGCGGGCGCCTCTGTCCCGTTGGCGCCTTCTATGGGCTCCTGGGCAGCCGCGCCCTGGTGCGAGTGTCCGCCGCGGCCCGGTCACAGTGCGACGACTGCATGGATTGCTTCGAGGTCTGTCCCGAGCCCCAGGTGATCAAACCAGCGCTCAAGGGGGCAGAGCGGTGTGTCGGGCCGGTCATCCTGGACATCAACTGCACCAATTGCGGGCGCTGCATCGATGTCTGCGCCAAGGACGTCTTCCGCTTCGATTGGCGCTACAACAATCGAAGCGGTCTGCCGGCCCATTGCAACGAGAAACCAACCCCGGCCATCTGACGCGCGGCTCGGGAGCCCTTTCAACGAGGTGGTGGAGAATTGGTCATGAAACTGAAAATCGCGACACTCGGCCTTTGCCTGACGGCCCTGACCGCAGGGGATGGCGCCCAGGCCCTGGAGGTCATCTCTGAGCGGGGCAGCGCCATCGAGGCCCCCTCGGCCAAGCCGGAGAAGCACAAGGTCGAGGTAGTCCAGGGCGGCTTCGAGCGGGACTGGCAGACACAGCCACCCCTGATCCCTCATGACATCGAGAAGTACGAGATCTCTCTCAGGCAGAACGGCTGCCTCAAGTGCCACAGCGAGGCCACTGCCGAGAAGGAGAAGACCAAGCCCACCCCGGAGAGTCATTTCGTGGATCGCGACGGGAAGAAGCTGGATCACCTGTCGTCGCGCCGTTACTTCTGCACCCAGTGTCATGCCCCCCAGCTGACCGGAGCGCCGCTGGTCGAAAACACCTTCGAGGGCGTCCGGTGACAGAGAGCCGAATGCAGGGCGCATCGCCGGCCCAAGGGGTCCACCGGACATCAATTCAGGAAGCAGCGTCATGAGCGAAAAACAACCGGGCCGCCGCGGCGGCAAGACACTCGCACTCTTGGTGATCGGCGTGGCCGCCGGCATCATCCTCTGGGGTGGATTCAACACGGCCATGGAGGCCACCAACACGGAGACCTTCTGCATCTCATGCCACGAGATGGAGACCAGCGTCTATCAGGAGCTCCAGGACACGGTCCACTACACCAATCGAACCGGGGTACGCGCCACCTGCCCCGATTGCCACGTGCCCAAGGACTGGATCCACAAGGTCGCCCGCAAGATCCAGGCCTCCAACGAGCTCTATCACCACTTCATGGGAACGGTGGAAACGCCTGAGAAGTTCGAGGAGAAGCGGTTCGAGCTGGCCCAGAACGTGTGGCGCACGATGAAGAAGACGGATTCGCGCGAATGCCGCAACTGCCACAACTACGAATCCATGAACTTCGAGAAGCAGGAGACCCGCAGTCAGGACCGTCATGAGGATGCCGAGGCCCAGGGCCTGACCTGCATCGACTGCCACAAGGGCATCGCCCATCACCTCCCCGCCCAATACAATCCTGAGAAGGACATCCCGGGCGAGAGCGTGTACTACGAGAAGCTGGCCGCCTCGGCCCCCGCCAACTGACGCACTTTCGCATCCCGGGGCCCCTGCCCTGGGACGCCGCGGCTCCATCACGTCCGACCTAACATTGCGATGCGCCGACAAGGCCTGGCCACGCGCCCCGCCCGACAAGACGCTTCCGGATCGGGTGCAAAGTCCCGGGAAGGCGTTGATCGCTTCCTGCCGGGGGCGGGGGCCTTTGCCGCGTCTGCGCTGACACTGATTCTGGCGTGGACTCAAGCCACTCCCGCCTTGGCCCAGGACAACGCCCGGGGCGAGGCCATCTTCAGGGCCGAGTGCACCAACTGCCACGGCGATCAGGGTTGGGGCGGAGAGGACGGTGAATACCCGCGGCTCGCCGGGCTGCCCCCGGCCTATCTCGCGGCGCAGCTTCAGGCCTTCCGCGACCGCAAGCGCCAGAACAAACCCATGATCCCGATCTTCAAGGCGGGGCGGCTGTCAGCGACAGACATTGCCTCGGTCGCCAGCTATCTCGCCGCCCTGCCTCCGCCGGCGCCAGGCGACATTGGCCTGACCCCGGATCGGGAGTACGACCGTGAGCTGGGCGAAGAAATCTGGATCAGTGACTGCTCCCTGTGCCACGGGGCCGACGGCAACGGCAAGCCAGATACCGACAACCCTCCCCTCACCCGTCAATACCCGGCCTACCTGATCAAGCAGATCCGGGATTTCCGTGCCGATCGGCGCTGGCACGAATTCGCGGACGCACTGTTCCGCGAGGCCGAGCCGGACGAGCTCGATGCCGTGCTCGGCCATATGCTGGAGCTCAACTGGCCGTCGACCTCACCCGTCCCCCCAGACCCCGATTCCTGAGCGACCGCCGCGCCCGCCAAGCCGAGGCTTGGTCTGACGGACCACCCTGTTAAAGCCAGCCGCCGCGGCGGAACCGCCAGAGCATGAATCCGGCTATCAGGATGCAGACGACCCAGAACACCCCATAGCTGTAGCGCCAGTGCGTCTCCGGGATGTACAGGTTCATGCCGTAGACACCCGCGAGAAAGGTCAGCGGGATGAAGATGGTTCCTATGATGGTGAGCACCTTCATGATGTCGTTGGTGCGGTTCGAGATCATGGAGACATAGGTGTCCGCGACGGCGGAGGCGATCTCCCGATAGGTCTCGATCAGGTCGATCACCTGGACACAGTGGTCGTAGACATCCCGGAAATAGGTCTGCGTCACCTCTGATAGGCATTCGTGGGGCTCCCGCTGGAGCTGGGTTACCAGTTCCCGCATGGGCCAGGCGACCCGCCGCAGCAGGACCAGATCCCGCTTGATCCGGTGGACCGAGTGCAGGTTCTCCCGGTCCGGACAGAAGAGAATGGCATCCTCCACCGACTCCAGCCGCTGGGAGATCTCCTCGAGCATCGGGAAGAAGCGATCAACGATGGTGTCGATCAGCGCATACAGCAGAAAGCTCGCATCGTGCGCACGCAGGCGCGAGCGCGGGCTCGTGATGCGCCGGCGGATCTGGTCCATCGCCGGGCAGGGGCTCGACTGAAAGCTGAGCAGGGTGTTGCGCCCGAGGAAGAAGGTCACCTGCTCGGCCCGCGGCCCGCTGTCGGTACCGCGGACCCGTCGCGCCACCACGAAAAGCCGCCCCGGGATGTCGCCGCTGCCCGGGTAATCGTCGGCCTTGGGCCGCTGCTGCCCATCGAGCGTGTCCTCGATGGCGAGCGGGTGGAGCTGATACTTCTCCGCCAGGGCGCGAATGGTCGCTTGGTCCTGGAGCCCCTCCACGTGGATCCAGCGCACCCGGGACCAGGTTGGACGATGGGTCGCAAGAAAGGCCGCGGTGTCGGCCACCTCCTGGACCTCCGCGAGCTCCGCTGAGTAGTCGGTGCAGATCACCCGCGACGTCTCTCCCGCCGGGGTCTGCTGCAGCTCGTGGTACTCGATCCCCGCCGGAGTGCCCGGCGGCGGCCGATGGAGCCGCGGGACGCCGGACCCGTGCCAACCGCCGAGACGGTGGCGCCGCCTGGTCGCCGCCGGCGCATCCGCGGCCTCGGCCATCTCCGGTGGGTCTGGTTCGCTCGGGTCGCTCATTGATTCGGGACTCCTGGCGCGAAAAAGTCGCAGCCTGTGATTGGATGGGCCTGTCGGGGGCCACACGGCCATCGAGCCGCCGCTGTCCAAGCCGGACCACTCCCGGATAGACTGCCCCCTTGGACTTCGGCGCCCGAACGATACGGGACGGGCCACTGAAGCCTCAACGACCTTTTCTTTTCGCCGCGTCGGATTCCCGCCGGATCACGGGAGAGCGTGGGTCCATGAACCGAGCCGAATCGGAATTTTCCCTGCCTTCGCCGCTCCGGGCCGAGGCGGCGACCAGGCTGATCGGCGAGCGTTGGAGTGTGGTCGAGGAGCCGGAGCACCCCTCGGAGCACAGCTTCTATGACACCTTCGACTGGTCCCTCTGGAGCGACGGCGGCATCCTGGATCGGCGCCGCGAGTCCGGCGTGGACGAGCTGGTCTGGACCGCCATCGGCGGGGAATCCGATCCCCTGACTCAGCCTTGCACCGAGGATCCTGCCTTCGCCCAGGGACTTGCACCGGGACCTGTTCGCGAGCGCATCCGCGCGCCCGCGGGGATCCGACGCCTGCTCCCGGTCATGCGGATCCAGTCCCGCGAGCGCATCCTGCGACTCCTCGACGACGAGGACAAGACGGTGGCTCGTGTAGTGCTCGCGCAGGACCACTACCGGGATCCGGTGAGCGGCGCCGAGGACGAACTGCCGTGGCGCATCAAGGTGCTGGCGCTTCGCGGATACGACCGGGAGCGCGACTCGGTGCTCCGGATGCTCTCGGTGGACCTGGAGCTCGAGAAGACCAGGACCCCGAGGATGATCGAGGCCCTGGAGGCGGCCGGCCGGAGCCCCGGCGACTACTCCTCGAAGATCGATTTCACCCTCGACCCCCGGGAGCGGTCCGACCAGGTCACCAAAACCATCCTGCGCGGCCTGCTCCGCACCCTGGAACGTAACATCCCCGGCGCGCGGGCCAACCTGGACACGGAGTTCCTGCACGACCTGCGGGTGGCGGTGCGACGCACCCGCTCCGCCCTGACCCAGATTCGCGACGTCTTTCCCCAGCCCCTGGTCGAGCACTTCAAGGATGGCTTCGGCCGGCTGCAGCAGATGACCGGACCGGTGCGGGACCTCGACGTCTATCTGCTCGACTTCGACCGTTACAAGGGGGCGCTACCCGAGCCGCTCGCCGGTCATCTCGAGCCCATGCACAGCTTTCTGTGCTCCCGCCATGCAGAGGAGCAGCAGCGCCTGGCCGAGGCCCTGGGCTCCCGGGAAGTCAATGGGCTGATCGGCGAGTGGCGGGCCTTTCTGGAGTCGCCGGTTCCGGCGCACCCGCAGGCGAGGGATGCCGCCAAGCCGATCAAGATACTCGCGGATGCGCGCATCTGGCGGATGGCCAAGCGTGTGCGCCGCGAGGGCCTGGCCATCAAGCCTGGGTCGCCGCCCACGGAGATGCACGAGCTGCGCAAGAGCTGCAAGAAGCTGCGCTATCTGATGGAGTTCTTCCAGAGCCTCTACCCAGAGGATGAGGTGCGGACCCTGGTCAAGGTGTTGAAACGGCTGCTCGACAACCTCGGTGACTTCCAGGACGCGGCGGTCCAAGCCGACCACCTGCGCGAGCTCGCGGCACAGATGCAGAGCGCCGGGCGCGCCGAATCGGATACCCTGCTCGCTATGGGCGTCCTGATTGGTGGCCTATTCGAGCGCCAACGGCAGGCTCGGCACGAGTTCGCCCAGGTGTTCGCCGAATTCGCGGCCCAGACTCAGCAACAGATCCGCGCCTTGTTCAGGCCTGGCGCCCACGGGGGCGAACCGATTGCCGCGGCGGAGGCCGCCCCATGAAGGTCATCGGCCTCTACAACATCAAGGGGGGCGTGGGTAAGACCGCTGCCGCCGTGAACCTCGCCTACCTGTCCGCGACCGAGGGCTTCCGCTCCCTGTTGTGGGACCTCGATCCCCAGGCGGCGGCGACCTACTACTTCCGGGTCAAGCCGCAGATCAAGGGTGGAACCAAGGGCCTATTGAGCGCCAAGCGCAAGCTGGATGCGGCGGTCAAGGGGACCGATTTCGACGGGCTGGACCTGCTTCCCGCGGAGTTCTCCTTCCGCAACATGGATCTCTTGCTGGAAGACGAGAAGGGCCCGACCAAGCGTCTGATGCGGCTGTTGCGGCCCCAGTCGATCTCCTACGACCACTGTTTCCTCGACTGCCCGCCGAGCATTTCACTGGTCTCCGAGAATGTCTTCCGGGCCGCCGATGTGCTGCTGGTGCCCACGATTCCGACCACCCTCTCGGCGCGTACCCTGCAGCAGCTGCTCGATTTTCTCGACGGACATGCCACCCACCAGGGCCTCAAGGTGCTGCCCTTCTTCTCCATGGTGGATCGGCGCAAACGGCTCCACCGTGAGCTTATGGAAGAGTTGCCGGAGCGTCATCCGGGATTCCTTCGCACGTGCATCCCCTATGCCTCCGAGGTGGAGCGCATGGGCGTGCACCGTATGCCGCTGCTGGCCTATGCCCCGTCGAGTCCCGCCGCTGACGCCTATCGGGCGCTCTGGGTCGAGATCCAGGACGTCTTGAAGGAAGGAAAGGGCGCGGGTTGAGCGCTGGTTCAGCCGCGGGAACCGCCGGGTTGGGGCACCGGACGGCGTCTGATAAGCTCAGTCCCCAAGAGGCCGCGCGACCGCGGCGTACCCGCTGACACTGAGGATTCGATGAGACCCGGTCGCCTGCTCCCCCTGTTCGTCCTCTGGAGCGCTGCCGCGCGGGCCGAGGCGGCCGACCCCGCCGAAGACGTCTTCGACCTGGAGGACCTGCGGGTCAAGATCACCGAGTCGCTGCCTTACGTCGAGCTCGGCACCGGCGAGGGGAAGGTGCTCCTGATGCGCCATCAGGACCCGGCTCACACCATCGAGCCGCCCTACGACAAGACCTCCCGGGAATGCCCCCCCTACTGTATCCAGCCCATGGAGCTCGCGCCGGGGGTGGAGACCATTGGCGAGTTGGAGCTGATCGACTATCTCAAGCGGGCCGCCTCTGGCGAAGCCGTGCTGGTGATCGACTCGCGGACGACGCCCTGGACGGCCCAGGGCATGATCCCCGGCGCCGTTTCGATACCTTATACCCGGCTCGACCCCGCCAGCGCAGATCCCGCGTCCGTCGCCGAGCTGATGGAGCTGGAGCTCGGAGCGGTGCGGGTGGAGGGGCTGTGGAACTTCGGATCTGCCAAGACACTGATCCTCTACTGCAACGGTCCCTGGTGCGGCCAGTCCCCGACCAACATCCGGGCCCTGTTGGAATACGGCTATCCGGCACACAAACTCAAATGGTACCGGGGCGGCATCCAGTCGTGGGAGCAGCTCGGATTGACCACCGTCAAGCCCGAGGGCACGGCCGGGGACCATTGAGCCCCGATCCGTGGCAAGGAACCGCTGGCGAGACAGAACCAGGGATCCGCCCGATGAATCACCAATCCTTCACCCTGGTGGTTGAGGCTATCGCGTTTGCGGCCGATCGCCACCGGGACCAGCGCCGTAAGGACACGGCGCGCACGCCCTACATCAATCACCCGATCGCATTGATGCGGGTGCTGTCGCTGGAGGCCGGCATCCAGGACCCCAGGGTCCTGTGCGCCGCACTGCTTCATGACACGGTCGAGGACACCGGCACCAGCCCGCAGGAGATCGAGCAGCGCTTCGGGAGCGAGATCCGCGCCGTCGTCATGGAGGTCACCGACGACAAGGGGCTGACCAAGGCCGAGCGCAAGCGTCTCCAGGTGGAGCGCGCCGCGGGTGCGAGCGAGGCCGCGCGGCTGGTCAAGCTCGCGGACAAGATCTGCAACCTGCGGGATGTGGCGGCGAGCCCGCCGGTGGGTTGGGATCTGGCGCGGCAGCAAGCCTATTTCGACTGGGCGCTCGAGGTGGTTGCCCGACTTCGCGGCACCCACGCGGGGCTTGAGGGGCTGTTCGATCAGGCCTATGCCCGCCGCCCGGGCCGCTGATCAGGATCACGCGAGGAGATGCCGATCAACGCTCACCCCGGCATTCGCGCTAAGGCCAAAACAACGATCTAGCCTCGCCAAGCGATCAGAACCCGATCCCTGACCCGCCGCCTGCCCGAATCCGGCATGGATGCGGGGCCGATCTCTTCACGCCGGCGCCGGGCCTGCCCTGGCCATCAACTGCCGGGCGTGATGGGCGCCGTCGCCCCTTGGTGGGGATCACTCGGGGTACGAAACCAAGAGAGCTTCTCGCGCAGCTTCACCACCTCCCCGACGATGATCAGCGTCGGGGGCCTGGGCGGATCCTTCTCCACCACCCCGATGATGTCGGCCAGGGTGCCTGCGTAGACCCGTTGCATCTGGGTGGTGCCCTGCTGCACCAGGGCGATGGGCATCTGGGGCGAGACGCCATGGGCGGTCAGCTCGCGCACGATGATGGGCAGTCCGAGCAGGCCCATGTAGAAGACCAGGGTCTGGCCGGGCTGGGCGAGCTGGGCCCAGTTGAGTTTCATGGACCCGTCCTTGAGATGCCCGGTCACGAAGGTGACCGATTGGGCATAATCCCGATGGGTCAGCGGGATGCCGGTGTAGGTGGCGCAACCGGAGGCCGCCGTGATGCCCGGGACCACCTGGAAGGGGACGCCCTCGGCCGCCAGGGTATCGATCTCCTCCCCGCCGCGGCCGAAGATAAAGGGGTCGCCGCCCTTCAGGCGCAGCACGCGGTGCCCGTCCTTGGCCAGATCCGCCAGCAGGCGATTGATGTCTTCCTGACGCATCGTGTGCTTGTTCCGCTCCTTGCCAACATAGATGCGCCGGGCATCACGCCGGGTCATGTCCAGAATGGGCTCCGCGACCAGCCGGTCATAGACGACCACGTCCGCCTGCTGCATGAGTCGCAGTGCCCGGAAGGTCAGCAGGTCGGGATCACCGGGACCGGCTCCGACCAGATAGACCTCACCCATGTCTTCATCGAGTGCACCGGGGGCCAGATCACGCTCGATCACGGCCGCGGCCTCCTCCCATTGACCGGAAAAGATCCGCTCGGCCGCCGCCCCTTGGAGCACCCGATCCCAGAAGCGACGGCGATCCCGCTCATCGCTGAAACGTGCCTTGACCCGATCGCGGTAGCGGGCGCAGAGCTCGCCGAGGCGCCCGTAGCCGGCGGGGATGAGCGATTCCAGCCTGGCGCGCAGCAGTCGCGCCAGCACCGGCGACGCCTTGCCCGTCGACACCGCCACCACCACCGGCGCCCGATCGATGATGGAGGGCAGCAAGAAACTGCAGGCCTCCGGGTCGTCCACCACGTTCACCGGTATCCCCTGCTCGCCCGCCAGTTCCGCGACGCGACGGTTGACCAACCGATCGTCGGTGGCGGCGATGACGAGCTTGGCGCCGATTAGATCTCCGGGCTCGAATCGGCGCGCCAGGTGCCGGACTTCCCCGGCGGCTGAGCGGCGGTCGAGGTCCTCGGACAGCCGCGGCGAGACGATCGTCACCGCCGCCCCGGCCCGCAACAGGCTCGATACCTTGCGCTGGGCAATTGCGCCACCACCGATCACGACACAGTGCTTGCCCGTGACGGCGAGCGAGATGGGCAGGTATTCCAAGGTCATAGGCTGTCTCGCGCGACTCGCCGAGGCGGCGCCTCATCAGGCGCCGCCTCATTGAGATGGACGTGAAAAGACCTTAATATACTTAATTACTTAGATTTCGGGTAGGTTGTCGTTGTGGTCAACGAGATCGATTCCGAGTCCCTACACGGGCGACTCGCGACGGGGCAGGACCTGCTACTCGTCGACGTCCGCACCCCGGCGGAGGTCTTGCAGGGCGCCCTTCCCGGCGCCGTCGATCTGCCCATGCACCTGATCCCGCTGCGCCTGAGCGAGCTGCCCAAGGACAAGGACGTGGTCCTCTACTGTCGCAGTGGCGCCCGCTCCTATCAGGCCTGCGCCTACCTCCTTCAGCAGGGTTATTCCCGGGTGCTGAACCTGCGTGGCGGCATCATCGCCTGGGCCCGTCACGGCTACGAAATCGCTCATCCGGGACGCTGAGCCAGGGACCCCGCGCGTCGCACCGGCCTCCGGGTGGAAACCGCCGAGCCGCCTTGCCTTTTTTCCGTACTTGGCCCCAAAATAGGCATTCTCGTGTTTGCTCATATTCTTAAACAGCCGATCCTGGAGGTAACCCCGTGGCAGAATTCGATCAAGAGCTCGACGCCAGCGGCCTGAATTGTCCCCTGCCCATCCTGCGCGCCAAGAAGACCCTCAACGCGATGGACTCCGGCCAGGTGCTGCACATCATCGCCACGGATCCGGGCTCGGTGAAGGATTTTGACGCCTTTGCCAAGCAGACCGGTAACGACCTCATGGAGTCCAAGGAAGAGGGCGGCAAGTTTCACTTTCTGATCAAGAAGGCCTGACGACTCCGTCTGGGCCAAGCCCCCTTCACCACTCGCGCGGGCAGAACCCGCCGGAGGACACGATGGACCAAAAGAAGCTTGCCATCATCGCCACCAAGGGCTCCCTGGACTGGGCGTACCCCCCGTTCATCCTGGCCTCGACCGCCGCGGCGCTCGGCTACGAAACTCAGATCTTCTTTACCTTCTACGGACTGCAGCTCCTGAAAAAGAAGCTGGATCTCAAGGTCACCCCGCTCGGGAACCCGGGCATGCCGATGCCCGGCGGCATGGAAAAGTTCATGCCGGTGCTGGTCACCGCCCTGCCCTTCATGGAAGGGATCATGACCGGGATGATGAAGTCGAAGATGAGGTCGAAGGGCGTCGCCAGCATCGAGGAGCTGCGCGATCTCTGCCAGGAGGCGGAGGTCAAGCTGATCGCCTGTCAGATGACCGTCGACCTGTTCGACATGGATCACTCCCAGTTCATCGACGGTTTGGAGTACGCGGGCGCCGCCGCCTTCTTCGAGTTTGCCGGCGAGAGCGACATCTGTCTCTACATCTGATTGGCCCGCCTCCCCAGATGAGAAACGCCGCCCTCGGGCGGCGTTTTTTTTGTCTCCGGCCCCTGATGGGGTCAGAAGACCTTGACCAACTCGATACCGAACAGATTGGCGTGCATCTCGTAGTCGCCGTTGAGTGCATCGGTACCGTTCACGTCCCCGCCCGGCGCATAGGGGGTCGCACTGCGGTAATTGCGGTCGTCGCCCATGACGTACATGTAGCTGCCCTCCACCGAGTACCCGTTACCCAGGTCCTGGGCGATGCCGATACCGAAGAGTTGACGATCGCTGTCCGGCACCCGGGCGCTGAAGTGCTCATCCGGCTGCCCGGTCTCATCATAGGAATAGCCGAAGCGTAACTGGGTCGCGGGCCGAACCTGCCAGGTGAGCCCAAGACGGTAGGCGTTGGCGTTGCTCCAATCGTTGGTGTCCGCAAAGATCAGGTCGCCCGTGTTGTCGCCCTTGACCTCCAGTGTCGCGAACCTGCTCCAGCCCGTGCGGGTCCAATCGAGCTCAACGGCCAGGGCCGCGTTAAACGCGTAGCGGACGCCGACCTGGACGCTCCAGGGCAGATCCAGCTCCACGTTTGCGCTCTGACCGGGCGGCAGCCGGCCCGCCGCCACCAGGGGCATGTTCTGGGGCGTGTAACCGCCGTCGATATCGAGTGTCGCGCCGGAACGGTAGGTGACTCCGAAGCTCAGGGCATCGAGCCGGTACAGGGCGCTCAGATTCACTCCAACCCCGTTCCCGTCGCCGCTCATCTTGCCGAGATTGGAATTGAGCTGGGCCGACTTCGCCCAGTAGATGTCCGCGCCGAGTCCGAGACTCAGGTTGTCATTGACCCGGTACGCGACACTGGGCACGAAATCGAGGATCTCGAGCTTGCTCTCGGTCGGGTGGTTACCGGTCGGCACGGTGACCGGACCCAGGGGCGATGGCAGGGTCCGACTCTGACTGAGCAGGGGGAAGGTCCCATAGGTCCAGCGGGTCTCGAGACCGAAGGGGGCATTGACGGCCAGACCGACGCGCCACTGATCCGCCGCCTTGATCGCAACCTGGATCATCGGGGCGGCGAGCCAGTCGGCGCCCTGACTGTCGTGGCTTCCGCTTCCGGTCTTTACCGAGAAGCTCGGCCCGATCATGATGGCGCCCAAATTGACGCTGGAGGCGTCATGAAAGCCCATGGCGGAGGGGTTGTAGGCGAAGGCCCCGGTCTCCTCGGGGTTCGCGACCAGGGCATTTGCCGTTGCGATACCGGCCGTGGAGACCTCGGGGACCGAGAAGCCGGACGCGGCCGCACTACCGGGCAGCAGGAAGGCACCAACCGCGCAGCCCCCAAGGGTGGAGGCAACCGCGCGTGCGATCTTTGAGTGCATGGGGTATCCCCCTCGAGGTTCGTGTGAGTGGATTTGATGAAGGCCGTTCGCTTCGCGCTGGTCCAGGACTCCCGTGCGCGTTGCGCCTACGCGACAGATCCCAGGCTTGCCGGACGAGGCAAGAAGACCGCGGCAGAACGGGATGCCCTGAGCCCTGAGACCTGAACAGCGCCAAACGGCAAATAACTCTATGCGAAGCGAGCCAGCTTTTCCACCCAATCTGTTGCGGTAAATCATCAGGTGCGTGAGGACTACAACAGATTCCACATCCAGGGTCGTTGCGCGCCGCGAAAACCCTTGACTCCACATGAGAAACGCAGCCGTAGCGGGTGCAATGTGCTATAAGGTTTTTTTATTTACGCACAAGAATCTTCGACCAGATGGCGGACCGCAGACTCCAGGTGTTCCACACCGTCGCCCGGCTCTTGAGCTTCACCAAGGCCGCCGAGACCCTGCACATGACCCAGCCGGCGGTGACCTTTCAGGTGCGCCAGCTCGAGGAATACTTCAATACCCGGCTGTTCGACCGCACGCATAACCGCATCAGCCTCACGGAGGCGGGCAAGAACGTCTTCGGGTATGCGGACCGGATCTTCGAGCTCTACTCCGAGATGGAGAACTCGGTGCGGGAGATCACCGGCGAGATCAGCGGGGCCCTGACCATCGGGGCCAGCACCACCATCGCCGAATACATGCTCCCGACCCTGCTTGGCGACTTCAAGGAACGCTATCCAGATGTGACCATCCACCTCAAGGTATCTAATACCGAGGGCATCGTCTCGATGGTGGAGAACAACACCATCGATCTGGGTGTGGTCGAGGCACCGGTCGCCAACAAGAACCTGGTGGTCGAGTCCTGCAAGCGGGACCAGCTCGTCGCCATCGTCCCGCCCACGCATCCGGTGGCGCGGTTGGACAAGATCGATTTCGCCCGCCTGCTGGAGTATCCCTTCATCTGCCGCGAGGAAGGCTCGGGCACCCGCGAGGTGATCGGAGATTATCTCTGCCAGTTGCCCGAGTGCAGCGCCACCCTCAAGGTGACCATGGAGCTCGGCAGCCCCGAGGCGGTGAAAGGCGCCGTCGAGGCCGGCATGGGGGTCTCCGTGGTATCGCGGGCCACCATCCAGAAGGAGCTGCGTCTGGGGACCCTGGTGGCGGTCAACCTCGATCCTCCCCTCGACCGGCCCTTCTCGTTCGTCCACCAGAAGCAGAAGTTCCGCCTGCGCGTCATGGAGGAGCTGCTCGAGTTCGCCCGGGCCTACTGCCGCACCCACAGCGAGTCGTAGGCGCGGCGACCCCTTCAGGTTAGGCTTGTGGCCTCCTGCCCCGCGGCACGCCATCGACGCCTGGCGCAGACGCACGCGCACAAGGATCCCCAAGTATGCTCCCTCCCAAATCCCCGTCTTCCGCGGGGTCACCCGAAGAGCGCCGGCTGGCGCGACTCTATCGCTCCCTTGCACCCGCCGAACGCCGGACCCTGATCTCATTCGCTGAATTTCTCGCCCAGAGACAGGGTCGGGGCCCGACCCCAGAGCCGCTGCAGAAACCCGAGCGGCTCCCGCGCCCCGACGAGGAGACGGTGATCGCCGCGATCCGCCGCCTGAGCCTCTCCTATGGCATGCTCGACCGGGAGCCCATGCTCCACGAGACCTCGGGGCTGATGTCCGCCCACGTGCTGCAAGGACGCAGCGCCCGCGACGTGATCGACCAACTGGAGGCCCTGTTCGAGCGTCACTACCAGAGCTACCTGGCCCGCCATGGCGCGGCCGACGTCCCGGGCCGAGCGGAGCGGGACGGCTGAATCGACCATGCAGATCATCACCGACTGGTTCCGACGCTACTTCTCCAACCCCCAGCTCGTCTTCCTGACCCTGCTGCTGGTCGGCGGCTTCGCCGTCATCCTCACCATGGGCAATATGCTAGCCCCGGTGCTGGCCAGCATCGTCATCGCCTATCTCCTGGAAGGATTGGTCGGTTCCCTGAAGGCCATGGGCCTGCCGCGCCTCACCAGCGTGCTCCTGGTCTACACGAGCTTCATCCTGTTTCTGGCCCTGGTGCTGTTCGGGGTCCTGCCGCTCGCGTCTCGCCAAGTCACGGACCTGGTCCAGCAGCTCCCATCGATGATCACAGAAGGAACCAAGTTCCTGACCGACCTGCCCCAGCGCTATCCCGAGCTGGTGACGGACTCACAGATTGCCTACCTGATCGGGACCATCCGCGGCGAGGCCGCGTCGTTCGGACAGCACGTGCTGTCGTGGTCGATGGCCAGCGTGGTCGGGATCATCACCGTCCTGGTCTACCTCATCCTGATGCCGCTCCTGGTGTTCTTCTTCCTCAAGGACAAGGACCTGATCGTCCGCTGGTTCAAGAGCTACCTGCCCAGGCACAGAGGCATCGCCGGAACGGTCTGGGCGGACGTGGACCGACAGATCTCCAACTATGTGCGGGGAAAGTTCTGGGAGATCCTGATCGTGTGGGCGGTGACCTATGTCACCTTCGTTCTCTTTGACCTGCGCTACGCCATGCTGCTCGCCCTGTTGGTGGGGCTCTCCGTCATCATCCCTTACATCGGGGCCGCGGTGGTGACGATCCCCGTGCTGCTGATCGCCTGGTTCCAATGGGGCTGGTCCTCCCAGTTCGCCTGGCTTGCCGGTGCCTACTTCGTCATCCAGGCTTTGGACGGCAACGTGCTGGTGCCGGTCCTCTTCTCGGAGGTGGTCAATCTGCACCCGGTCGCCATCATCGTCGCCATCCTTGTGTTTGGCGGAATTTGGGGCTTCTGGGGGGTGTTCTTCGCCATCCCGCTGGCGACCCTGGTTCAGGCCATCCTCACAGCCTGGCCGCGCCAGGCCCAGGGCGAGACCACCGCCCCCGCCTGATTCGTTTGCGGCGCTTGACCGGCGTCAAGCGTTCGGCTCGGCGTTACCGGTCGATGAGGATCGGTTTGGTAGAATATAACCAGTTGCTTAATCACTCATCAGACGCCTGATGGCCGCGCCCTGTCCGTCCATTCATGGCCTTGCCCAACCGGAGCCGACGGCTCCCGCGGTCCCGCTTGCTCTCCTCAGGATCGTCCTGCTGCTCCTGCCCTTCACCGCCCTGGTGGCCTTCTGCTGGCCCTCCGGCGCGGCTGCCGGCCTGGTGGAGATTCTCCCCAGGATCAAAAGCGGCGTCGTCGCGGTCGGGACCTTCTCTGCCATCCGGGCCCAGTCCCATGAGCTGCGCGGCTCCGGCTTCGTGGTTGGCGGCAACTACGTGGTGACCAACGCCCATGTCCTGTCACCCAGGCTCGACACCGGCCGGCGCGAGACCCACGCCGTGTTCATCCCCAGGGGCGGGAGTCAGGCCGAGGTGAGAAGCGCCGAGCTTGTGAGGGGTGATGAGGGCCATGACTTGTGCCTGCTAAAGGTCGAAGGCGGCGCTCTGCCCTCGCTGCAGCTGGGCAACAGCGCTGAGGTGCGCGAGGGCGAGAGCATCGCCTTCACCGGCTTCCCCATCCTCAACGCACTCGGGCTCTTTGCAGCCACCCACCGCGGCATCGTCTCCGCGATCTCGCCGGTGGTGATCCCGGTCGCCTCCGGCCGGGACCTCAAGCCGCAGGTGCTCAAGCGCCTGGGCGAGCCCTTCGAGATCTTCCAGCTCGATGCGACGGCCTACCCCGGAAACTCGGGCAGTCCGCTCTTCGAGCCCGAAACGGGACGGGTGCTCGGCGTCATCAACAGCGTCTTCGTCAAGGGAACCAAGGAGGTGGCCCTGACCAACCCCAGCGGGATCACCTACGCGATCCCGGTGGATCACGTGCGCGCCCTGCTGAACCAGGCGGGCGTGAAGTTCTAACGCGGGCCGACCCCCGTCCACACCAGGGCGGGTGAGCCCGGTTCTGGCCTGATACCGGTAAGCACCATGGGCAGGCAGACGCACAGCGACGAGTCAGACCGTGTGGACCAGGCCTTCAACCGGGTCCTTGCCTCGGAGGCCGCAGCGCGGGAGGTGGTCGAGGGTTGCCGGCAGGAGGCCACGGCCATCCTGGCCGCCGCCGAAGAGCGCGCCCGACGTCTCGCCAAAGAGACGGACCGGCGCGTCCGTCTGGCCCACCGCATCGCCGACGCACAGGTCGAGCGGGCACTCTCGGTCCTTCTGAGATCGGTCCCCGCGGATACGGCCGAAGACCTCAGCGCCCAGTCCCTGTCCAGCCTGGAGCGGGCGATCGCGACCTTGGCCGATGAGATCCTGGGCGTACCCGCCGATGGTGTGCCGTGAGCACCCACCCGCAATTCGCCCACAGCCAGTCGCGGCTGCAGGCCCGTTACGCCGCGCTGCCCGCGGAGACCGACTGGCAGCGCCTCGCCGGGGCCCGAACCTTCTCGGCCTTCATCGAGGATGCGCGAACCGGGCCGCTCCAGTCCTGGGTCAAGGGCCTGTCCGCCCTGAGCGGCGAGCACGAGCTGGAGCGGGGGCTGCGCAACCTGGCCGCCGACCTGGTGGAGGAGACCGCCCGCTGGGTCCCGGGTCAGTGGCGCGAGGCGGTGCAATGGGTCGCCTGGCTCCCCTTCCTGCCGGTGTTCGAGCACCTGTCCCGGGGCGGCTCCCTCCCCCCCTGGGCGGCCCTGGACTATCGGCTTGGCGCCCTGCTGGATCCGGGGGGCGTGCTCCAGGTAGATAGCCTTCGGCAACAGGGCCTCCCCACTTTGATCGCGGCCGGCGAACCGGAGCGGGTTGCACCCCTCTGGGTGGAGGCATGGCGCCAGCGTTGGCCCGCCGTGGATTCTCAGTCCCGGCGTCACCTGGAGTCCTTCAGCGCGAGGATCGGCTCCCATCTGGCGGCGTTTCGACTCGCCACACCCCAGACCGCCTGGGGGCTGCGCCGGGAGCTGCGCGAGCGCATGCGGCTCGCCTTCCACCAGCGGCTGCTGGAGCCGGTGACTGTATACATCTATCTGGCCCTGGTGCTGCTGGACCTGGAACGGCTGCGCGCGGAGCTCCTGCGCCGCCTCCTCTTCCCCCGGGACCTCGTGGGCGAGGGGAGCGCCTGATGCTCAGGCCCGCCTCCACCCGCTGGTTCGAGGTGCTGTGCCCGCGCGCCGAGAGCGTGCGCACGGTGGCGGCCCTGGCGGCCACCGGGGCGATCGAGATCGAGGTGCGCGAGCGGGTCGCTGAGGACTTCCCGGTCCAGCATCTCGCCGCCGGGCTCGCCGACTATCAGACCCTCGCACTGCGTTACGGGCGCTACTGGGAGCGCGGACGGCTGCGCCGCCGGGTGCTGGCCGAGGCCCCGACCGTCGTCCTGGAGCGGGCGCTGGCGCGTATCGGCGCCTGGCGCCGCGAGGCGGACTCCCTGATCGACACCCTCCAGGTATGCGAGGAGGAGCTGACCAGACTCAAATGGCTGGCCCAGATCATCGAGAAGATCGCCGAGAGCCCGCTGGACTTCGGGGCCGTCGCACGCAGCGGACCGGTCGTCGGGACCTTCTGCGCCATCCTCTCCCGGGACGCGGATCTGCGGCCACCCGACTGGGTGATGCTGCGCAGCGTCCCCTGGGAGGCCGAGCGCTGCTATATGATCCTCGGCCCCGCCGGGCGCCTCGACGAGGTCAAGCACCTGATCCAGTCCTTGAAGGGCCGCATCATCGAGCGTCCCGACTGGCTCAAGGGCGACGCCCGCAACTCCCTTGGCCGCATCCGCGCGCGACGGGAGTTCCTCTCGGTTCGGGTGGTCCATCTCTACGCCGAGCTCGACAGCCTGTTCGAGGACTATGACCTCGGCCATGCCCTCGGCGAGGTCGCGGGGCTCGCCTGGTTCGCCGAGCACGTGGGCGGGCTGGAGCTTGCCGGCGAGCACCTGGTCTGGATCACCGGCTGGACCGATGACCTGAGCGGACAGCGCATCGCGGAGGCGCTGGAACGGAGCCAGTCCCGCACCCTGTTGCGCCTGCGACCTCCCCCGCCGGGGTTGCGCCCGCCCCAGGTACTGGACAATCCGCCCTGGATGCGTCCTTTCGAGCTCTTCGCCAGCGCCTTCGGCGTCCCCGGCGGGGATGAGGCGGACCCCACACCGGTTGTCGCCGTCGTGGTGCCGCTGCTGTTCGGCTATATGTTCGGCGACGTCGGCCAGGGCGCCGTGCTCGTGGGACTCGGCTGGTGGCTGGCCCGGCGCGGTCACGAGCTGGCGCGGCTACTGATCCTGGGAGGCGCCTCGGCCATGGTGTTCGGGCTCCTGTTCGGCAGCCTATTCGCGCGGGAGGATCTGATCCCGGCCCTGTGGCTTCACCCCCTGCACGAGCCCATCACTGTGCTGGCGGTACCCCTTGTGTTCGCGGTGGCCCTGCTGTCGCTCGGCCAGTTGCTGGACGGACTCGGCGCGCTCTGGCGCGGCGAGCTCGGACGCTGGCTCATGAGGGACCTGGGCTTCCTGGTCCTCTATCTGGGTCTGGTGTCACTGCCATTTTTTCCCGGGCTCGACTGGGTTCCCCTCCTGGGTGCCGGCTGGTACCTGATCGGCTCCTTCGCCGTGCACCGGGAGCTGATCGGCGGACTTGCGGCCATCGGCCATCTGCTCGAGTCCGGCATGCAGATCCTGGTCAACACCCTGTCCTTCGCGCGGGTGGGTGCCTTCGCACTGGCCCACACCGCCCTGTCGACCGCCGTCGTCTCAATGGCCGACGCGGCGCCCTGGTGGGCCGGGGCCCTCATCCTGGTGCTGGGCAATGCCCTGATCATCGTATTGGAGGGCTTGGTGGTGTCGATCCAGACCACCAGGCTGGTGTTGTTCGAGTTCTTCAACCGTTTCCTGCGCGGGACCGGACGGGTCTTCAAGCCCCTGCCGGTGCCGCCCCCGGTGGTCGAAGCGGCCGGCTGAATGGCCGCACCCGGTTTCGGCCGTCGTGACCGGCCGGCCCACCGAGTCGGGACCCGTGGGGGCTGGGTCCCGGGTCAAAGGCCTCGCTAAGGACGGCGTTTCAACAGTCTCTCTCGAGACCCAAGCGGAGCTGCAACATGAATCGCCGAATCCTGCTCGTCACCCTAATGGTCCTCGCCGCCGCCGTCCTGGCTGGCCTCTCCAGCCTGGCCCTGTGGTCACCCCAGGCGCTGGCCGAGGAGGTGCTGGCGGTGGAGGCCACCCTCATCGATCCGGGCGTGCTGCGCTGGGGTTATATGGCCGCGGCCCTGGCCACTGGTCTGTCGGCCCTGGGAGCCGCCTTTGCGGTGGCCGCCGTCGGCGCGGCCGCGGTCGGGGCGCTGGCCGAGAAGCCGGAGCTCTTCGGCAGGGTGGTGATTCTGGTCGGTCTCGCCGAGGGTATCGCCATCTATGGGGTCATCATCTCGGTGCTGATCCTCAACCGGCTGAGTTGAAGGGACCATGGCCCTGTGCGCCTTCCTGGGCGACGAGCTCTCGGTGCTCGGCTTCCGGCTCGCCGGGGTGGAGTGCCACCAGCCCGCGCCCGAGGAGACTCTGTCGCTCTTCCGGTCCTTGCGCGAGCGGGTCCAGCTAATCCTGATGACTGCCGAGGTCGCGGACAAGCTGCCGGCCGAGCTCCTGCGACGGGCCCAGCGGGAGGAGCACCCACTGGTACTGGTGATTCCTGACGTGCGCCGGCGCACCCTGCCCCCGGATCGGGTGGCGGCGGTAAGGCGGCAACTGGGGATGGCGGAATGAACCTGGAAGAACGCGAGCGGGGTCTGCTCAAGCTGGTCGAGGAGTACCGCGACGGCGAATGCCGCAGTCTGCTCGAGGCCGCGCGCACAGAGGCCGCGGATCTGGTCCGGCAAGCCTACCGCCGGGAGCGGGCGCGACTGCATGAACGGGTGGTGGCCGAGCGGGCCGGCGCGCGGGCACGGATCAACGCCGCTCGCGCCGAGCGCGACACCCGGGAAAGGGCCGGGGGGGAGCGGGCCGACGCCCGGCTGCTGGCCGCCGCCTGGCCGCGTCTGCGCGAGACCCTGATGGAGCGCTGGCGGGACCCGTCGCAGCGCCGCGCCTGGGTCGCCTCGGTCCTCGCCCAGGCCGAGCGGGTGCTTCCCGCCGGCACCTGGACCCTGCGCCACGCCCCCGACGGACCCGCATCCGACTGGCAGGCGCTGGCCCGCGACCTCACCGCCAGGCTCCACATCGAGCCGCGCCTGGTCGCCGACGGCGCGATTGCGGCGGGAGTCACCGTCGAATGCGGGGGTGCGATCCTCGACGGGAGCCTCGAGGGACTGCTCAAGGACCGCACGCGCATCGAGTCGCGGCTGCTGGCAATACTTTCGAGCGGAGCGCAGACATGAGCATGGCCACCGCCACCTGGGTCAACGGTCCGGTAATGCGCGCCCGTCCGGACGGCCCCTTCCGGCTGCGCGAGTCGGTCACCGTGGGCGAGCAGCACCTGCTGGGCGAGGTGATACGGATCGCCATCGACAGCATCACGGTGCAGATCTACGAGGACACCAGCGGGCTGCGTCCCGGGGTCACCGTCACCGGCAGCGGCCGGCTGCTCTCCGTTCGGGTAGGCCCGGGGATCCTCGCGCGCATCTTCGACGGCCTGCTGCGCCCCATCGGAGATCCGAAGAACCCCTACGTGACGCCGGGCCATCAGGAGGACCCGCCTCGCCGCTTCCACTTCACCCCGGGTGTGGAGGTGGGCGCGGCCCTGACCCCGGGGGCCGCCATCGGTGCCGTCTCCAGTGGTGAAGGGCATGGCGGCTCGGGGCTGCCCCAGCGCTGCCTGGTGCCGCCCGACCTGCCGCCCGGCGAGGTGGCCGAGATCACCGAGGCGGGGGTCTATGGGGACGATGAGCCGGTGTGCCGGCTTCGCGCCCGCGACGGCACCCTGCACCCCATCGCCATGAGTCACTACTGGCCGGTGCGCATGCCCCGCCCCGTGGGTGAGCGGCTCGCCTCAGACGAGCCCATGCTCACCGGACAGCGCATCATCGACTGCCTGTTCCCCGTGGCCCGCGGCGGCACCGGCGCCATCCCGGGCGGCTTCGGGACCGGCAAGACGGTGCTGCTCGAGACCATCGCCAAGTGGTGCAACGCCGACGTGATCGTCTACGTGGGGTGCGGGGAGCGCGGCAACGAGCTGGCGGGGCTGCTCGCCGAGTTCATGGAGCTGGAGGATCCGCGCAGCGGCCGGCCCCTGCTCGAGCGCACCGTGGTCATCGCCAACACCAGCAACATGCCCGTGTCGGCGCGCGAGGCGAGCATCTACACCGGCATCACGGTGGCGGAATATTTCCGCGACCAGGGGCTCAACGTCACCCTGATGGCGGATTCCACCAGCCGCTGGGCGGAGGCCCTGCGCGAGGTCTCGGGGCGGCTGGGTGAGCTCCCCGGTGAGGCCGGCTACCCGGCCTATCTCTCCAGCAGGCTCGCCGACTTCTACGAGCGGGCCGCGCGGGTGCGCACCCTGTGCGGATCACCCGGCTCGGTGACGGTGCTCGGCGCCGTGAGCCCGCCGTCGGGCGACTTCTCGGAGCCCGTCACCACCCACAGCAAGCGCTACGTAGGGTGTCTGTGGGGGCTGGACGCCAAGCGCGCCCAGGCCCGGTTCTATCCGGCCATCCATCCGCTGCAGTCCTACAGCGTGGTGGCGGCAAAGCTGGCCAGGTGGTGGCACCGGGAGGGCTGCACCCGATGGGAGGAGCTGCGCCGCCGCTTCCTCACCCTGCTGGAGGATGAGGCGCGTCTCGAGCGCATGGCCCGTATCATCGGCCGCGACGCCATGCCGCCCCGTCAGCGGCACACCCTGCTGTGCGCACAGCTGGTCAACCAGTGCTTCCTGCGCCAGTCCGCCTTCTCGCCCAACGACCGCTATGCCAGCCCCGCCCGCCAGGCGGTGATGATGCGCCTCATCGGCAGCTTCATCGAGGGGACGGAGCGGCTGCTGGAGGCCGAGGTGCCGCCCGAGGCCATCGCCGAGGAGCCGGTCTTCCGCGCACTGATGCGCATGGGCGAGGAGATCCCGGACGGTGACTGGGAACGCTTCTCCGCCCTGGACCAGGAGCTCGCCGCCACCATACGCCGTCTCACCAGCGCCCAGCGCGAGGCGGCCGAGACCGTGGGCTGAGCGTGCGGCCGTGGCAAGGCCAAATGGACGCAAGCGAGAGCAACCACCGGGCTCGGGCGGCACTGCGCGCGCAAGGCGCTCATCTCATTGGGGGCCGCTTCGCCTGCATCCGCCAAGGTGCGGCTTTCCTCTTCAATCGCGGCCGCTCCAGTCGCCGCGTCCCTGCCGCTGGAGGCTTTGGCCATGTATGCCAGATTGATCGGTGAAGAGATCGCCCTGCGGGCCGAAGGACCCCTGCTCTTCCTGCGCCGAAGTGTGGACGTCGGGCTCAACGAGGCGGTGGAGGTCGAAGGGAGCGACCACAGCACGCGTCTCGGGCGGGTCGCGGCGCTGGACGAGGACTCGGTCACCATCGAGATGCTCGACGACACGGCGGGCCTTGCACTCTCGGGCACTCGGGTGCGCTTCCTCGGCGAACCGCTGCGCTTCCACGTGGGGCCGGGGCTCCTCGGGCGGGTGTTCAACGGGGTCGGAAAGCCGCTCGATGGCGGCCCGCCGCTGGCCGCGCGTCACGCCTTCCGGGTCGATGGCCTGCCCATCAAGCCCTCGGCGCGGGAGGCCCCCAGTGAGTTTCTCGAGACCGGCTTCACCGCCATCGACCTGATGAACAGCCTGGTGCGGGGCCAGAAGCTGCCGCTCTTCTCCGGCGGCGGCCTGCCCCACGACCGCATCGCCGTCGACATCGCCTGCAATGCCCGGCTGCCCAACGACGCCCGTGACGGCGGCGATTTCGCCATCGTCTTCGCCGGTATCGGCATCCCCCACGACAGCGCCGAGTTCTTCCGCGAGGAGATGGAGAAGAGCGGGGCCCTGGCGCGCACCGTGCTCTTCCTCAATCTGGCGAGCGACTCCAGCGCCCAGCGCCTGCTCGCCCCGCGCTTCGCCCTGACCGCGGCCGAATACATGGCCTTCACCGAGGGCAAGCACGTCCTGGTGATCCTGACCGACCTCACCAACTACTGCGAGGCCCTGCGCGAGGTCTCCGCCAGCCGCGGCGAGATTCCCAGCCGCAAGGCCTACCCGGGCTACATGTACTCCGATCTCGCGACCCTCTACGAGCGTGCAGGGCGGATCCGCGGCCTTCCGGGCTCGGTCACCCAGGTGCCCATCCTGACGATGCCCAACGATGACATCACCCACCCCATCCCGGACCTCACCGGCTACATCACCGAGGGCCAGATCGTGCTCGACCGGGAGCTGCACCGGCGCGACCGCTATCCGCCCATCCGCGTCCTGCCGAGTCTGTCCCGACTGATGAAGGACGGCACCGGCAAGGGCCTGACCCATGCCGATCATCCGGCGCTCGCCGCCCAGCTCTATGCCTCCTACAGCCGCGCCCAGCAGACCCGGGTGCTGGCGAGCGTGGTAGGGGAGGACGGTCTCTCGGAGACCGACCGTCGCTTCCTAGGCTTCGGCGACGGCTTCGAGCAGTCGGTGATTAATCAGGGGGGGACAGCGCGCAGCCTCGAGGAGAGCATGGAGGCCGGCTGGGACGCCCTGGCTGGCCTGCCCCCGGCGGAGCTTCACCGTCTGAGCGACAAGCAGATCCGCGATCATCTGGGTGAGCGACGCACCCGGGGACGTAGCGGACCATGACCGAGCGGGACTTCACCCCCACCCAGAGTCTCCTGCTGGAGCTCAAGGAGGAGCGCACCGGGATGCGGGAGGGCTATGGCTTCCTGGACGAAAAGCGGCTCATCCTGGCCGCCGAGATCCTCAAGGAGCTGGCCGCCTACCAGACCGAGCTCGGCGCCTTCGATGCCGATTATGCCGAGGCCGCCGCGGCCCTGCGGGAGGCGGTGGCTCGCCATGGCGTCGAGACCCTGAGCATCTATCCCGCCGCGGCACCCATCGATGGCGCCATGGAGCTGGCGCCGCGCTCGGTGCTCGGCGTCACCGTCTATGACCTCAGCTGTCGTATGGCGGACCAGGAGGCCCCGGCCGACACCCCGCTCGCCAGCCCGGAGGCGAGGCGCTGCCGGGAGGTCTTCCGTTCCCTGGTGCCGCGCGCGGCCCATCTGGCCGCCCTGGCCGGAAACCTGGAGCGGCTGCGCCAGGACTACGCCCGTACCGCCCGGCGCGCCCGCGCCCTGGAGGACGTGCTGCTGCCCGAGATCGACGAAACCCTGGGTGCCATCGAGAGCGCCCTCGAGGAGCTCGAGCGCGAGGAGGCGGTGCGCGCGCGGCGCGTCGGCGGATGACGAGAGGGCCGCCCCAACCGATCTCCGCAGGTCGGGCTGAAATCCGCCCTGCTGGAGATCAACGTCGTTGATCGCTTATTGCGGAAGGGGCGGAAGGGGCGGAAGGGGCGGAAGGGGCGGAAGGGGCGGAAGGGACAGGATATAGGCAGCGATGGCGTCCCGGTCCTCGGGGGTGAGCTTGCTGGTGCCCTGGTCGATCACGTCGGCCATCAGGCTGCCGGCAAAATCGCCGTCGGGGGTCATGCCGATCTCCAGATAGAAGCTCAGCATGCTCTGGGTCCAACTCCCAATGCCGGACCTGGACGGGGTGATGTTGGGCGTGCTCTCACCTTCCGGACCGTCGACGGCCCCGCCGTAGAGCCTGTCGGGGCGCAGGGCGCCGAGCAGGTTGCGCGGACTGTGACACTCCGCGCAATGGCCGGCGGCCTGGGCGAGATAGGCGCCGCGGTTCCACTGTTCGTCGTGATCGGCTTGGGGTGCGAATTCACCCGGCTCGAAATAGAGCCACTTCCAGATGGCGAGCGGCCAGCGGAAGCTGGCGTACCAGGTCAGGTCGTGCGGGCGGTTTTTCTGGGCGACCGGCTCCACGGTGTCGAGGTACGCCTTGATGGCGAGCACGTCCTGTCGCGTGAGTCGCGTGTAGGCCGTGTAGGGAAAGGCGGGGTAATAGTGCTCGCCGGCGGGCGAGACCCCTTGGTGCAGTGCGCCGAGGAAGTCCTCGTCGCTCCAGCGTCCGATGCCGTGGTCGGGATCCGGCGTGATGTTGGGCGTATAGAAGGTCCCGAAGGGTGATGGGAGCGCGCGACCACCCGCCAGGAAGGCGCCCTCCTCGGCCGTGTGACAGACGCCGCAGAGGGCCGTGTGGAACAGGTAGCGTCCCTGCTCCACACGGTCGTCCGCCTGCGCTTGGGCGAGGAGCAGCGCCACCAAGCCGATGACGAGTCGCCGTCTCATACCGGCGCGCTCCGCACGGGGACGCTGTTAGTTCCCCTTCTCCTCCTTGCGGAAATCATCGTGACAGCCCTTGCAGGCGTCACCGACCCCCTTGAAGGCGGCGAAGATCGCCTTGCGATCGCCCTGCTTTGTCGCCGCCGTGAAGGCGGCCGTCTCCTCCTTGGCCTTGGACGCGGCCTCCTCGAAGGCATCGCGCTTGGACCAGACCTCGGGCTTGGCCTTGGTCTCGCCGAAGTCGGTGCCGGCTGGGAAGAGCGCCGGAATGTCCGCCGACAGGGCCTCGAGCGCGGCGGCGACCGCCTGCAGATCGGGCCCGAAGGTGAAGCCGTCGCGCAACTGGCCCACGGCGGTCCCCGCCAGCCCGCCCATGGCACTCATCACGTTCTGGCGGTACTTGATGGCCGGCTCGATCTTGTCCATGGGGATCTCTTCGGCCTGTGCCGCGAGCATGACGCCTGCGCACAGCAGCCCGGCCGTCAGTCGTGAGAATACCGTCTTCTTTGCGTGCCTCATGGTAGCCCCTCCTTTCGGGTCTCGGTTGGGTGGTCGCGATCCCTGTTGCATATGCGCCCTCAGGTGGGGGGATCAAGAACCACCGGCGCGATGCCGTCGCCTTGGGTGCGGGCGCCCGGCTCCCGTCGCGGACAGATGGAGTCGATCCGGCCGCTCATGGCCGCCCAGTGGGTGCCCCTCCAATAGATTCTGCCGCAGCCCCGGCATCGCCAGTACTCCCGGTGACGGCGATAGATGAAGGGCGCGACCAATCCGTCGACGCCGCTGCGCTCCACGGCCGTCAAGGGCCCATTGCAGGCCATACAGCGGGAGAAGGGTGCGATCTCGGCGCAGAGATCGAGCCGACGGACCAGGTCGGCGAGCTGGGCGCTGGTTGGGCCGGGGCGGACGTAACAGCCGTGGCTCACCTGCTGGCGCATCAGGAGACCCCGGTCGCGGGTGAGCAGGATGCGGTGCTCGGCGGCGGCGAGTCTGGCCAGGCGTCCATCACCCAGGTCGTTGTGCCAGAGGGTATCGAAGCCGAGCATGCGCAGCCGCCGGGCCAGGGCACCGAGGTGGGCATCGGCGAGAAAGCGGGGGCGGCGCAGGGGGCGCTGGCGCAGGCGCAGCAGGGGGCGCACGTCGAAGCGCTCGAACATGGGGAAGACCGCCAGACGGTCCTGGTCCAGCGCCTGCGTCTCCAGACCGATGGACTCGCCGCCGCGCAGGATCAGCTCGACCTCGGTGTGGGGCACGCCGCAGGTCTCGATCAGGTGCCGCACGGGCGCCGGCGAGGTGAAGTCCAGCACCCAGTCCCGCTGACGGCGGCGGGCCGGCAAGAAGTCATTCAGCTCCGCATAGAAGCGCAGGGTGGCGGTGGCCATGTACAGATCGCTGGAGAAGCCCGCTCGGCGGTCAAGAAGCGGCAATCGCCACGGCTCCCGGAAACGACACTTACTGCGCGGGGGCCGCAGACGGCGCCTGACGGACCTCGTTATCTGGCGAAGGCGCAGGGCCGGCCGAGGCGTCTGCATCACCCGCGGCGGCCCCGGCCGGCGCCTCGCCGGGTGATGGCCCGGTGGAGGGGCTCGCGGCCTCCTCGCCCCCGGGCCCTGCCGCCTCCGACCCCAGGAGCTTCGCCCTGGTGATGCCCCTGAGCCCTTCCAGGTCATAGTCCGACAGCCGGAAGTACCAGGGACCGTCGGAGGCCTTGAGCACGAAGTCCTGGCCATCCTTGATCTGGGAGATGCGGTAGTGGCGCTGCTCCCCGCCGGCGAGCCCGATCTCCAGCTCCAGTGTCGGAGCGGCCTGGTCGTATTCCGGCGGGTCCTCGACGCCGAGCACACCGCGGTAGCTCAGGTTGCCGATCCGCGACAGCAGGTCATCGACGGCGCCCTGATCCGGGGCCTGGTCCGAACCCTGCAGCCGCCAGCCGTCCTCGCCCTTCACCAGGACCCAGTCGGAGGCGGCAACGCGCTCGATCGATTCGCGGCCGATCCGCAGCTTGTCCCGGGCGAGCCAATCGTCGGCCCGGTCAGCCACATCGAAGAGGGCCAGATCGAGATCATAGACCGCGGGGTCGCCGGCGGGTCGGCCAAAGAGCCGGCGAAAGCCGGGCGAGTCTCCCAGGATCAGCGTGGCGACGCCCTGCTCCCCCGACTCCAGGGTCAGCCGGCGCTCGAAGGCGTCGTCGGCGACCTTGTGGCGCTTCAGCGACTCCGCACTGGTGCCGACCGGCAGCGGCCGCTTGAGACCGGCGAGCTTGTCGAGCAGCGCGTCCACCTTGGCCCCGTCGGCAGGAAAGTCCCCGAGCTCGGCGATGTTCCAGCCTCGATCGCCACGGGCCAGGGTCACGGCGGCGCCGTCTGCCTCCGGCGATCCGGATGGTCGTAATGGCCGCGGGATCGAAGCCGAGCAGTGGGCTGTCCAGCGCCGCGGGCGAGAGCTCGCCCCGCCCGCCCAGCGCAAGACCAATCGCGGCCAGCAACTGCGCGACGAGCAAGGCGGCGAGGCCCAGTGCCAGAGGCGCGCGCAGGGCCTCGAGCCAGGGATTCGCTGCCCCGGCCGGGGTAACTGTGGTGCTCGGTTCCATCGCTTAGGCCTCCTGTGACGTCAGGTAGCGGGCCTGGGCCTGGGCACGCCGGGCGCGAAGCCGTCGCGCCAGCCAGTACAGGAGCGCCAGTCCGAGCAGGGCCAGGCCATAGTTCCCATACTCGTAGAAGATGCGCGCCTCCCGGCCCGCCGGCTCCAAGAGCCGGCTGAACTGGCCGCGGCCGCGCAGGGCCAGCAGGCCGCGATCCTCCAGGGACCATTCCACCGCGTTCTGGATCAGCTCCAGGGGCTTGAGATAACGGCTTTGCGTCGCCTCGGTGGCCAGGCTGATGGCGGTGTCGGTGGCGAAGGCGGCGGAGCCGATGAGGATCAGCCTCGCCGAGCCGGGGGAGCTCTCGATCACGCCCGAGATGACCGGCTTCTCGGGTTTGGCCGGCTGACCGTCGCTGGCCTCGCCCGCGGCGGCGTCACCCGGCCCCGCTCCAGCCGGGTCCGAGTCCGGCGAATCCCCGTCGGGCGCCGTGACGGCATTTGGCTCAGCCCCCTCCTCCACTTGCGGCTGCGCCGCCTTGGGCTCGGGCAGCAGGGGCGATGGCTTGCCGGCGAAGGCGGAGGTGAAGCGGCCCTCGAGCGCCACCGCCAGCAGCTTGCGCCCGACATCCTCGCCGCGCGGAAAACCCAGACCGCCGTGGGCCTCGAAGTCCGGCTGCATGTTGGTGGAATCGCTGGTCCAGGCCCGCTGTGAGCTTTCCACCAGCCGGGTCAGGGTCAGGCCGCCAGGCCCCTGCGGGTTCACCTGGATGGGCGAGGACCAGTTCATGGTGATCTGACCCAGGTTCGCGGTGATGCCGGAGCTCGGATTCAGGCCGTCCGAGCGCACGTCCGGGAAATAGGGGTAATCCAGGGTCTGGATCTCCTCGACCACGAATCCGCCGATATCGCGCTGCACCGGTATGGGGAAGGGCGTGTTCTGGGGATCCAGCACCAGGAGCGGCGCCAGCCCCAGCCCCTGGTGCTCCAGCCAGTCCTCCAGCCCGGTCGGCTGGGGCCGGGCGCTGATAGTGCCGCCACCGAGATCCACGTGGAAGCTGGAGGCGGCGAGGATGACGGTTCCGCCCTGCATCAGGAACTGATCGATGGCGAACTGCTGCCTGGCGACGAGCCCCTCCGGCCCCAGCACCAACAAGAGATCCGCCTCACCCGGGACCTGACCGGAGGCGAGATCGGTGTCCACCAGGTTGAAGCCCTGGCTCAGGCTCTCCCGGAGCAGCCCATAGGCCGATCCCGGCCCCGGCATCCCGAATTGATCCGGCGCCGGCGACGGAGTGTAGACGGCAAGGGTGCGCAGCACCCCGGGGGCAAAACGCTTGATCCCCGCCTCGATGGCCCGCTCCAGACCCGCCTTGTCCAGTGACTCCGGCAGCGGAACCGGCTCCGCCCGGTCGCCGGACTCCAGCGCCAGGTAGAAATAGAAGGGCGACGGGTCCAGGAGCCCGATCACCAGCGGCTGGAACCCGAAGCGCTCGGCGACCTCCTTGGCCAGGGCCGGGTCGGCGCCCGGGTCCTGGATCTGGAAGCTGAAGCGCCCGCCCGAGCGGGACTCGAGCTCCTGCAGCACGGCCTCCAGGTCGGTACTCAGCGCCGGCAGCGGCTCCGGGAGTATCTTGGGGTCCGACACGTAGGCGTGCAGTCGGACCGGGTGCGGAAGGCCGGCGAAGAGGTCGCCGCCCCCCTGGTAGCCATAGAGCACCTTCTTGATCGACCGGGTGATGTCGTACTCGGGGTTGCGCAGGCGCACGTCCAGGTCGGTCTCACCGCGCACCTTGACGTCGATCAGGTCCTGGAAGCCCAGGTGCTCGAACTGATCGCCGTACTTCACCACCAGATCGAAATAGGAGCTCACAACCCCCGCCTGATACTTGCTCGCGGTCTGGAAGGCCACCGGATGGATGCCGTATTGCTCGCCGGCCTCCCGCTCCAGATCCGGGTGATCCGCCGGGTCGACGATCTCCACCCGCACCCGACCGCCGCCGGCGACCTCGTACTCGCGCAGCAGGTCGCGAATCTGGGGAACCAGTGGGGCCAGTAGAGGGTGGGTCTCGGCGCTGAAATAGCCGCGGATCAGGAGCGGCTCCTGGAGCTGGCCCAGATAGGTCCGGGTGGCATCCGAGAGGGTGTAGAGCCGGCCTTCGGTGAGGTCTGCCCGGGCGCCCTCCAGGGGCTGAAGCCACAGGTTGGCGGCGAGCAGGTTGGCGGCGACAAGTCCGGTGATCAGGGTCAGGCGACGGTGACCCGCCGGCCGGTCGGTGTCGGCGGCCCAGCGCAGGCGCTCCAGGCTGAACACGGTCAGCGCCAGGAAGGCGCCGACGATGCTCAGGTAGTAGTAGAGGTCACGCAGGTCGATGACGCCCCGGGTGATGGAGTCGAAGCGCGAGCCGCTGCCCAGGAGGCGCAGTATCTCCCCGCCCCGGTGACCCACCAGGTTGGTCAGGGCCTCGGAGCCCAGCAGATAGAAGAGCGCGCTCAACAGCACGGCCCCGATCAGGGCGACGATGGGGTTGTCGGTGCGGGCGGAGACGAAGAGCCCGATGGCGATATAGGCGGCGCCGAGCAAGAGCGTCGCCAGATAGGCGCCGGCCACCGGGCCCCAGTCGAGCGGGCCCAGTAAGGACACGGTCACCGGAAGCGGCAGGGTCAGCGCCAGCGCGATGGCGAGCAGGGCCCAGGCGGCGAGGAACTTGCCGACGACCAGCCGCCAGGTCGGCACCGGCAGGGTCATGAGCCCCTCTAGGGTGCCGGCGCGGCGCTCCTCGCTCCACAGGCGCATGGTCAGGGCCGCGGTCAGGAAGATGAGCAGGACCGGCATCCACTCGAACAGGGGCCGCACATCGGCGATGTTGCGGGCGAAGAAGGCGTCGGCCCAGAAAAACACGAATAGCGTCACGGCCAGGAAGGCGCCGATGAAGATGTAGGCCACCGGCGAGCCGAAGTACCCGGCGAGCTCCTTACGGGCGATGCGGAGCGTCTCAGACATGTGCCGACCCCCGGGTGCCGCGGGTCATCGGCGCCGGCTCCCCGACGTCATCCAGGCCTGAGCCGACCAAGGCGCCCGACCCCGAAACCGCCCCGAACAGCGCCTCCAGGTCGCGACGCTCCGGCTCCAGGAGATAGAGGTCCCAGCCCAGTGCGGTCACGGCCCGTGCAACCCTGGGCGCGGCTGCCCGGGGGTCCTCAATCTGCAGGGCGAAGCAGCGCCGCTCACCGTCGTCGGAGACGAGATCCACGCCGGCGACACCCTCGATCGCGGCCAACCGCGGCTCGGCCTCGGCCGGTGTGCGGTCCAGGGTCACCAAGAGACGCGGGTTGCGCCCGACGGCGTCGAGCTGGCTGTCGAGCACGAGGCGCCCCCCGCTCATGATCAGCACCCGATCGCACACCGCCTCCACCTCCTGCAGGATATGGGTGGAGACGATCAGGGTGGCGTCACGCGCGAGCTCACGGATCAGGTCGCGCATGTGCTGGATCTGGGTTGGATCGAGGCCGTTGGTGGGCTCGTCCAGGACCAGGATCTTGGGCGAGTGCAGTATGGCCTGGGCCACCCCCAGACGCTGACGGTAGCCGCGCGAAAGGGTCGCCACCGTGGCCGCAGCCTTGGGGCCGAGGGCGGTGCGCTCCACCGACTGGCGGATGGCGGCCGGCCGGGCGGTGATCGGGATCCCCTGCAGCACCGCCTGGTACTCCAGTGAGTCCAGCACCGTCATCTCCGGGTACAGGGGACAGTTCTCCGGCAGATAGCCGATCCGCCGCTGGACCTCCCGGCGCTGATCGGCCAGGTCCAGGCCGTCGATGCGGATGCTTCCGCTGCTCGGCTCCAGATAGCCGGTCAGCATCTTCATGATGGTGGTCTTGCCGGCCCCATTGTGGCCGAGCAGCCCGACGATCTCGCCGTGGCCGATGTCGAACGACACCCCCTCCACGGCCCTGAGCCCGCCATAACTGCGACTGAGCCCTCGAACCTCGATCATGGATCGCTCCCCCATTTCGATCTGCATCCATCCGCCCGGACCGTCCTAAACCGGCACTGCCGGGCACAAGCGGGCCCTTAAATGCAACGGCGCGGCGCGCAGGGTCAAGTGACCGAATGTTCAGATTCGCCGGGTCCTCCATGGGCCTCTGGCCCGTTGGGGGTTCCCAATCCTTTGACATAAATCAATCCGCCCGAGCGGCCCCGGTAAATCTTGAGCCGGATCAAGGTTGGCACCCGGCCTTGCGGTGACCCTCATCGCGCGGAGGCCGGACGTTTCACAGCGATAGAACAAGATTCGCTCCCGCCCTTTCGTTCCACGAGGCCGTGCCGGCGCGCGCCGCGAGGGCCTCGCGAGCCTGTAAACCAAGAGAGGAGAGGACTATGAAGCATTTGAGCCGAATCGGCTGGCCGACCCGGCTAGCCAGCCTCTGTATCGGTGTGGGTCTGCTGACCCTGGGGTCGGCGGCCCAGGCCGAGCGGCCAATTGGAAAGGCCGGCGTGGATTGGGGAGACCCCAAGGGCCAGGAGTGCGTGGACTGTCACATGACCGAGAGCCCCGGGCTCTACTGGGAGTGGAACCATAGCCAGCACGGGCAGAACGGCGTCACCTGCCTGGACTGCCACGAGGCCAATGAGGGCGATATCGACGCCTTCATGCACGAGGAGGCCCTGATCTCCATCGTGGTCACGCCCAAGGACTGCTCCAAGTGTCACACCACCGAGTTCGAGGAGATGGACGGCTCCCATCACGCCAAGGCCGGTCAGATCCTGGCCTCCCTGGACAATCTCCTGGGTGAGGTGGTCGGTGGACCCGAGGCCGTGAACGCCGGCTGCCGCCAGTGCCACGGCGGTGAGCTGCAGTTTGAGACCGAGGGCAAGAACAAGGGCCGCCCGATCGCGGGCACCTGGCCCAACACGGGCATTGGCCGCGTGAACCCGGACGGCTCCTGGGGCTCCTGCACGGCCTGCCATGGTCGTCACCGCTTCTCGCGCGCCCAGGCCCGCACGCCCGACACCTGCGGCAAGTGCCACGTCGGTCCCGACCATCCGCAGATCGAGGTCTACAACGAGTCCAAGCACGGCATCATCTACCGCGCCAAGGTGGACGAGATGAACCTGGATTCCGACAAGTGGGTCGCCGGCGTCGACTACTCCGCCGCCCCCACCTGCGCCACCTGCCACATGAGCGCCGGCCCCGGCATCGGCAAGACCCACAACGTCGGTGAGCGCATCTCCTGGACCCTGCGCCCGCCCATCTCCACCAAGATCAACCTGGTGAAGCTCGAGAACGGCGACGAGTTCGACGTACCCGAGGGCAAGGAGATCCCCAACGTCGGCGATGAGGCCAAGGGCTCCAAGGTGGTCGAGGTGCTGACTTGGAAGGACCGGCGCGCCAAGATGGAGAAGGTGTGCTTCGGCTGCCACGCCACCAGCGTCATCGAGGGCCACTACGAGCAGTTCGACGGCGTGGTCGATCTCTACAATGAGAAGTTCGCCAAGCCCATCGCCGCCACCATGGCGGAGCTCAAGGAGAAGGGCTATATCACGCCGGCACCCTTCGATGAGAAGATCGAGTGGACCTGGTGGGAGATCTGGCACCACGAGGGCCGCCGCGCCCGTCACGGGGCCTCCATGAGCGGCCCGGACTACACATGGTGGAACGGCATCTATGACGTGGCCAAACACACCTACTTCGTCTGGATCCCGGAGCTCAAGGATGTCGTGATCGCGAAGGACGGCAACGAGGAGTTCGCCACCGCCATGCTGGACAAGCACTTCAAGCCCATCGCCGGGCATGACTGGTACTTCAACGGCATGGACAAGGAGGCCATCGACAAGGTGCGCGCCGGCTTTGAGAAGCGCTACGGCAAGGGTGCCTTGAAGTAAAGTCCCCGGTCGGGCGAACGGCCGCGTCCGCTTGGCGGACGCGGCCGTTTTTTATGGAGGGCTCGCTGCGCCGGCGAGCCCTGGGCTCCCCAAGCGTCCGGTCTCCGTGCCCCTATTCATCATCGAGACACACACCATGACCAAGATCCCCACCCTCCTTCTGATCGTCCTCTTCCTGTCACTGGGTGCCGCCACCGCGGATGACGCCGCGGCGCTGATCGAGCAGGGCGAGGCCAAGCTCAATGCAGGCGAGATCGATTCCGGCCTCGCCCTGTTTCGCCAGGCGGTAGAGGCGGCGCCGGACTCGTCGCTCGCCTACACCCGCCTGGGAGGGGCCCTGCTGCTCAAGCAGGAGAACGCCCAGGCCATCGAGGCCTTCCGCACCGCGATCATGAAGGACGGTAACAACGCCGACGCCTTCATCGGCATGGCCATCGCCTATTTGCACGGCTCCGACTACGCGCTCGCCCGCGCCTCGCTGGACGAGGCGAAGCGTATCGATCCCTCCAAGGCAGCGAAGTTGGACGAGCTGATCAGCAACATCGATCAACGCGAATCGGCCGGCGGCGCGCACTGAGGCGCCCCCGCGTCGACTCCTGACCCACCTCGCCGAGTTCAGCGCCCTCTCGAGGCAGGGCGAGGTTCTTTGCACCCGTGGCCTTGAGAATCCCCCGGAGCGCGAAGCCGCGCGCGCAGCGCGCGCCCGCCACCAACTTCAAGGCATTCCCCGTTAAGGTTGTTCTTCCCCGGTCTCCATGAGATTGGCTTCATGGGCCCCCTGCGGCACGATGTGTGCGTTTTGCAGCCCGCCGCCAACGGGCGCTGGTGACTCGCTCAAGACTGCGCAGGCTTGAAAATACGCATGTAACCTCGACGCTCGATCTCGTGGATCGCCCGCCGGCAATCAAAAGCCCCACATCTTTCGCCATCCTGTCGACCAAGAGGGAATCGCCATGCCCGCACGCCGAACCGGCTCGCGCGCCCTGCCCCGCGGCTTCGGCGCGCTCGCCGCCACCGTCATCGGGTTGATCATGGGAGCGACTGCCGTGGCCACCGAAGAGCCCGCCTACCAGATCGTACGCAACTATCCGGACTTCGAGCTGCGGCGCTATGGCCCGACCCTGGTCGCGGAGACCCGGGTGAGCGGTGACTTCGAGGGTGTCGGAAACGAGGCCTTCCGGCGGCTCGCGGGCTTCATCTTCGGCAAGAACCTGCCCGAGCAGAAGATCGAGATGACGGCGCCGGTGAGCCAGCGGCCGGCGGCGGACACCAAGGCCTCAACGACGGGGACGGCAGGCGCGGAACCAAAGGGCGACTATGTCCTGAGCTTCGTCATGCCGGGTCGCTTCACCGCGGAATCACTGCCGGAGCCCACGGACTCCCGTATCCAGATCCGGAGCGAGCCAGTCCGCCTGATGGCCGCACGGCGCTACTCGGGGCGCTGGACCTGGGAGAACTACCGCAACAACGAGTCGGCCCTGTTGGACTCGGTGCGGACCGCTGGACTGGAGCCGGTGGGGCTCCCGGTCTATGCCCGTTACAACGCCCCCTTCACGCCCTGGTTCATGCGCCGCAACGAGGTGCTGGTCGAGGTGCGGGAGCCGGACCGCACCGAGGGGGCGACGTCTCGCTGAGCCCGCGGACCGCTTCTCGCCGCGCCCGCCATACGGGCTCTAAACTGCCGGGCGGGATCAGAGCAACGGCGGGGGCCGGCGGTGGAAGATCGAGAAGGGCAATGTCCGAAATGCGCTGCTGAGCGCCGACCTGAGGATGCGATCTGCGATCGCTGCGGCATCGTCTTCGAGAAGTACTACAAGTACCACCCGCGGCCCGGTGATCCTGCTGCGCCGGCGCCGAGGCCCGGGGGCAGGGTCTTGAATTCCCGTTTCAGACCAGGAACCGAGCCCTCGGCCCTCGGGGACCTGCTCGTTCCGCGGACCCAGAAAGGGGGCTCGGCCGCACTGCTGGCACACGCCCTGCTGTGGGCGCTGCTGCTGGTATGGGGGATGTCCCTGATCTTCTCCTCGGTGGCCGGCAATGGCGCCGGCCAGTCCTTCCTGCACCTGGTCAACCTGCCCTTTCACGAGTTCGGCCACATCCTGTTTCGCCCATTCGGCAGCTTCATGACCTCCCTGGGGGGCACCCTGGGTCAGCTCCTGATGCCGGCCATCTGCTGCGGGGCGCTGCTGCTCCAGACCCGTGACCCCTTCGGTGCATCGGCCGCCCTGTGGTGGCTGGGCGAGAACTTCCTGGACATCGCCCCCTATATCAACGACGCCCGGGCCGGCGAGCTGCCACTCCTGGGCGGCAACTACGGCCACTCCTCGCCCTACGGCTTTCACGACTGGCAGTACCTGCTTGGCGAGACGGGCCTGCTGCACCTGGACCACGGCCTGGCGCGGTTGAGCCACCTGTTGGGCAGTCTGATCATGCTGGTGGCCCTGGCCTGGGGGGCCTGGCTGCTCTTGAGGCACCGGGTTCAACTGAGGCGCGAGGGGTGAGGACGCCGACTGGACGTCAGCGCGCGCCGGGGCGGGCGGCTCGGCTTTCATTGCAGTCAGGCTCAAGCCCGCCCTACCCGGGGCGCGGGGGATTCGCTATCGTTGGAGCGCCATGCAGGACGAGCCGTCCATGTCTGATCCTCCCGCCACCATCGAGCCCGGGGCCCTGCGCGCGCGGCTGGACGCGACCGTTGCCCGCGCGCTCGCCGTCGGCGCCCTTCAGCCCATCCTGACCCGCGAGGCGGTGATCGCCGACGGCGGCGTGGACTTCCGCGTGCGCCAGGTGGACAGCCTCGCCCGCAAGGAGGACGAGCGCCGCGGCCAGACCGCGGCGGGGCCGAAGCGACCCGTCCCGGCGGACCCCTTTCTGCCCCCGGACCCCGAGCTGACAGTCGGTGCACTCTCTGACAGCCACCTGGCGGTGCTCAACAAGTTCAACGTGCTGGCCTCACACCTGCTGGTGGTGACACGCCGGTTCGAGCACCAGGAGACCCTGCTCACCCGGGCCGACATGGGTGCCGTGGCCCGTTGCCTGCGGGAGATGCACGCGCTCGTCTTTTACAACGGCGGTGAGGTGGCCGGGGCCAGCCAGACACACAAGCACCTGCAGATGGTCCCGCTTCCGCTCGCACCCGACGGGCCACCGGTGCCGATGGAGCCGCGGCTGCTCGACGACGGCGCAAGCGACCCGGGCCCACTGCCCTTTTCAAATGCCCAGGTGCGGATCCATCCCACCCCGGACGGCCTTGACCCGGACAGGCTGTACCAACACTATCGCAGCCTCCTGGACCGGATCGATGTCCGCCCGCTCGAGGGCGAGGGCCCGGAGCGCCAGTCGAAGCCCTATAACCTGTTGGTCAGCCGCCGCTGGATGCTGGTCGTGCCGCGACGCATCGAGTGCGTCGACGGCATCTCCATCAATGCACTGGGCTTCGCCGGATCCCTGTTCGTCAAGGACGCCGCGGGTCTTGCGGCCATCCGCCGCCGCGGCCCCATGAACCTGTTGTGCGAGGCCTCGGGGTCGGCGGGCCCCTGAGCACGCCGTGGGCCTCGACCCTCAGGACCCCGGGCCGGTCAGATCGACCACGCCTCACATCCAGACACTGCCGATGGATGCGCCATGCATTTCCTGATCAAGCTCCTGGGATGGCTGTTCACCCTTGCCGCCCTGTCGGCGGCGGCCTTTGCCGTGCTCCTGCTCAACGACAGCCGCCCGCTGGTCCCGGAGGAGCGCACGCCCACGGCCGAAGAGCGGGACTGGGCAGAGCAGTGGCTGCGTGCCGCCAGCCCCCGGGCCATTAAGGATGGGGAGCTCGTGACCCTGACCCTCTCGGAACCCGAGGCCAACACCCTGGGCGCCTATCTGGTCGACCGGCTGGGCCAGGGGCGCTTTGCGATCCAGTTGAAGGACAACAGGGCCCAGGCCGCGGCCTCGCTGGGTCTGCCCTGGGACCCTGAGGGCAGTTTTCTCAATCTGGAGCTGACGATCGTGGGGACGCCCGGTCTGCCACGCATCGAAGGTGCCCGCATCGCGGGCGTGCCGCTGCCCGGCGGTCTGGTCCAGACCCTGGCGGACCGGTGGATGGGGACACTGGATGAAACCGGCCTGCTGCATCAGGTGGATCTCGAGCCCGGGCGCATGCGCCTGACCTATGAGTGGCGTCGGGACGCACTGGAGAAACTGAGCAGCGGGCTCATTCCCGCCGAGGAGCGGGCGCGCCTCCTGCACTACCAGAACGCGCTGGTGGAGTACGGCAGGGACGCCCGCCGGGACCAGTCCTTCCAGCTCACCGATCTGCTCACCCACTTGCTCAACGCGGCGCGCGATCGGGGTCCCGGGTCCGACCCGGTGGCGGAGAACCGCGCCCTGATTCTCGCCCTCGCCGCCTATACCAACGGCCGCGGCATCCATCAGCTCGGTGATCCCGCGACCGAAGCGCCGGCCGCCGCCCGGCCTGAGATCTTCCACCGCGTCCTGCTGCGCGGACGCCGCGACCTGGCGCAGCACTTCATGAGCTCGGCCGCCCTGGCATCCCAGACCGGCAACGCCCTCTCGGACCTGGTCGGACTCTTCAAGGAGGCGTCGGATTCGCGGGGCGGCAGCGGCTTCAGCTTTGCCGACCTTGCCGCCAACCGAGCCGGCACCCGCTTCGCCGAGCGTGCGACTCAAGACGCGGGGAACGCGGTGGCGGTGCAGGATTTCGCCCGCAAGGGTCTGACCGAAGATGACTTCATGCCCTCGATCGAGGGTCTGCCCGAGGGCCTGAGCCAGGACGCCTTCGCCGCCTCCTTTCACGACACCGACAGCGCCGCGTACCGCAGTCTCTTGGAGCGTATCGAACGGCGCATCGACGCCGGCGCGCTCTTTCGCCTTCCCGAGGGTTAAGGCCTGCGGGTTAGGTGAGCGGGCGCCCCTGCCGATGGGGATCGATCTCCTTGTCGGGCGCGCGCGGTCGAGCTTGGAGAGACAGCACGCGTCGAGGCATCTGAGAGGTCAGCATCGGATTGAAGTCCGACCTCCAGAGATGAGCGCAACCACATGTCTTATCTCGACAAGATACGCGCCTGCAATAATTGGGATCCGGCCGGGTTCCTGCCCTTCTTTGCGCTCGGCCGGCGGGTCGGCTCGCTGCGGCCCTCCTTCGCCGCTGAGCTTGGTCGTTGGCCTGTGCAGTTCCAGGTGACCGACGAGCGGGTGCAATGGGCGGGTGCGCCGGCCCGGTTCGAGGAGCGTACCCGGGTCCTCGCCGAGGTGAGCCACACGCTGGTCGATGAGGGGCTCATGAATCCGCTGCACGGAGAGTGCTATCCCCTGACGCCGGGGCGGCGAGACGAGGCCCTGTGCCTGATCGATCGGGCCTGCGCCCCCTATTTCGGGGCCCGGGCCTTCGGTCAGCACCTCAATGGGTTCGTGCGCCGCGGGGAGTCGGGGCCGGACGGGATCGAGCTGTGGATCGGCAGGCGCGCGGCCGACCGCAGGATAGCCCCGCTGCACCTCGACAACCTGGTGGCGGGCGGCCTGCCCTTCGGTGTCAGCCTGACGGACAACCTGCGCAAGGAGTGCCGGGAGGAGGCGGACATACCGCCGACACTCGCCGATCGGGCCCTGCCCGTGGGGGGCGTGAGCTACTGTCGGGACTCCGGGCTCGGCCTCAAGCCGGACCTGATGTACTGCTACGACCTGGAGCTGCCCGAGTCGTTCGTCCCCCGCTGCACCGATGGGGAGGTCGAGGGCTTCGAGCGCCTGCCGGTGGCCGAGGTCGCCCGGCTGGTGCGCGACACCGACGCCTTCAAGCTCAACTGCAACCTGGTGATCATCGACTTCCTGGTCCGCCACGGCGTGCTCGCTCCGGAGGATCCGGAGTATCTCCCGATCATCCAGGGGTTGCGCTCGCCCTTGCCCTGAGGGCCCGAAAGGCCCATCTTTTCCCCAAAAGAATCGCCAGCGCGGTGCACTCCATTCGGCCCGCCCCCATCACCACAGGTCATCATGAGCCCGAACCAGCCCCCAATCGCGCGGCGTCTCACCTATGCCGTGCCCGTCGGCCCTGTCACCCTCGGCGGCGGGGCCCCCGTGGTGGTCCAGTCCATGACCAACACCGACACGGCGGACGTCGCGGCCACGGTGCGCCAGGTCCGCGAGCTTGCCGATGCGGGCTCCGAGCTGGTGCGCATCACCGTGAACACCGAGTCCGCCGCCCGGGCCGTCGCCCCCATCCGGTCCATGCTCGATGCCCAGGGCTGCGGCGTACCCCTGGTTGGGGACTTTCACTTCAACGGTCACCGGTTGCTGACCGACTACCCGGAATGCGCGCAGGCGCTCGCCAAGTACCGCATCAATCCCGGCAACGTGGGCCACGGCGAGAAGCGTGACAGCCAGTTCGCGACCATGATCGACATCGCTTGCCGCTACGACCGCCCGGTGCGCATCGGGGTCAACTGGGGCAGCCTGGATCAGGATCTGATCGTGCGCCTGATGGACGAGAATGCCCGCTCCGAGTCGCCGAAAGACGCCGATCAGGTCATGCGCGAGGCCATGGTGGAGTCGGCCGTCGCCAGCGCCGAGCGCGCCCGGGAGCTCGGTCTGCCCAAGCACCGGATCGTCCTCTCCTGCAAGATGAGCGGGGTCCAGGATCTTATCGCCGTTTACCGCATGCTCTCGGGGCGTTGCGACTATGCGCTGCATCTGGGTCTCACCGAGGCGGGCATGGGCTCCAAGGGCATCGTCGCCTCCACCGCGGCGCTCGCGGTCCTGCTGCAGGAGGGGATTGGCGACACCATCCGCATCTCCCTGACCCCGGCGCCGGGTGAGACCAGGAACACGGAGGTTCAGGTGGCTCAGGAGATACTCCAGACCATGGGTCTGCGCTCCTTCGCCCCCATGGTCACCGCCTGCCCCGGCTGCGGGCGCACCACCAGTGACACCTTCCAGCACCTGGCCCAGGACATCCAGTCCTATCTGCGCGACCAGATGCCGGTCTGGCGTGCCCGCTTCCCGGGAGTCGAGACCATGCAGGTGGCGGTCATGGGCTGCGTGGTGAACGGCCCCGGCGAGAGCAAGCAGGCCAATATCGGCATCAGCCTGCCGGGTACCGGCGAGCGGCCATCGGCCCCCGTCTACGTGGACGGCGAGAAGGTCGCGACCCTGAAGGGCGAAGATATCGCCGGTCAGTTCAAGCGGATGGTGGACGAGTACATCGAGCGGCGCTTTGGGTGAGGAGGCCGCGGGGTTGACGACGGAGAACCGCCCGGTCGTCAGGTTGCTTTCCGAACAAACCGACAACAGGTTGATTCCGTGGCGCTATACCGCAAGATCGGGCAAGTCGGCCCGGCCCCATCATTCGCGTCCATTGCGTTCATTCGCGGCTGCTTTTTCTTCCCCTCCCGCAGCTTTCGAGATGTTAATCACGCACCGAGGAGATTGAAGTGATCAAGACACTCACCGCCGCAATCAGCGCAGTCTGCATCGCCGCCCCTGCCCTGGCCGAGGACCCCATGGTGATCCAGGTCAAGCGCCTGTCCATGGACACCGCCCTGAAGGTCGCCCAGGGCGCCGTCGAGGCCTGCCGTGAGAAGGGTATTCAGATCGCCGTGACGGTGGTCGATCGAGACGGGACCGTTCAGGTCGCGCTGCGCGACACCATCGCGGCCCCCATCACGGTCCCCATCAGCGAGATGAAGGCCAAGACCGCGGTCAACTTCAACGCGGCGACCTCGAGCATGAAGGAGCGGGCGAGCTCACCCATCGGGCGGATCGACGGGCTGGTGATGTCGGCGGGGGGCGTGCCGATCCTGGTCGGCGGCTCGGCCCTGGTCGCCGGGGTCGGCGTGAGCGGCGCACCCGCGGGCGAGACCGACGAGGAGTGCGCGCTGGCCGGGGTCGCCAAGATCCAGGAGGACCTGGACATGGCCATGTGATGCCGGCTGCCGACGAGCGCCCGGAACCGCTCGAGCCCAGTGTCTTGCGGACCCCAAGAAAAACCCCAGAGGAGATCGTCGATGCACATGTTCGACGCTGAATCACGCGTCCTGCAGGACCTCAAGGAGGAGAGCGAGATCCTGGGCGAGCACGCGGGTCACGGATTCACCGTGGTCACCGCCCGTCACCCGACCCTGGGCAAACTGGTATTCGTCACCGCCCCGGACGGGAACGGGGTGGTGGTCGAGGCCGACGAGTAGCTCAGTCCTCCGAGGGGCGGCCGCCGCGCAGACGCTTGGTGGTGGAGCGCGCGCGCTTGGACTCGAGCCGCCGCTCCTTGGAAGCCCGGGTGGGCCGGGTCGCCACCCGCGGCTTGGGCCTGTGGGCGGCCCGGCAAATCAGATCCACGAGACGCTCCCGGGCGTCCTCGCGGTTGCGCTCCCGGGTCCGGAAGCGGTGGGCCTCGATCGTGAGCACGCCCTCGGAGTCCACGCGGCGCCCCCCAAGCCGCAGCAGCCGCTGGCGCACGTCCTCCGGCAGTGAGCGCGAGGCGGCCACATCGAAGCGGAGCTGAACCGCGGTCTCGACCTTGTTCACGTTCTGCCCGCCGGGGCCGGGCGAGCGGATGAACCGCTCGCTCAGCTCCGACTCCTCAATGCGGATTCTCGGGGTGATCTCGATCATGGACGGCTCCCTGGCCGGCTCCCAGAGACCCCGCCATGGTAACCGAGCACGTGGCGCTGCACCGGCCCCGGGGCAGGTGCCGCAGTCGCTCAGTCGTCCACCACCGGCTCCCAGCCCTCCCCGGGGTCGTAGGCGTCGATGGCGGCAGCGGCGCTTGCCGTCTCCTCGCCCAGATCTGCCTGATAGACGATGCCCCTTTGATTGACCTGGAAGCTCATGATGCCGGAGTTGCCATAGGTGGCGGGCCAGGCGAGCAGCCCGAAGCCCTCGGTGAGACGGTCATCCTTCAGGTAGCTCCGGGCACCACCCGGTGCATTGGGTCCCTGGGCGGTGAGCACCTTGAAGTAGTAGCCGTGGAAGGGCCGCGGACCCCCGCCCTCGGTACCAGCGCCGTAAGCTTCCTCGACCGCGTCGGCCACGGCACGCCCGAGCGGGCTCTCGGGCTCCCCCTCGGCAGTGGGCCAGTAGAGGCCGTCCTTCTTGCCCGCGCTGCTCAGGATGCGACGCGCATACCCATGGACCCCGTCGCCCTCGGGGTCCGCCGCCGCATATTCCATCTGGGCGTCCACATAGGCACGGGCGGCCGCGATGGCATTGAGCTCGTTGAGCCCGATGCGCCGGTCCAGGATCTCCTGGATACCGTCGGCCGTGTCGAAGTACCAGCCGGCATCGTCCCTCGCCAAGGGGATCGGAAAGGGCCAGTCGTCCGGCCCAATCACCAGGATGGCGCTGTCCTCGGTCTCGTTCTCGAGATGGGCGGCCTCGCCGGCGAGCTCGACGAACTGCTGGCGGTCCGCCGCGTCGGCCACCGGATCACCGGAGATCAGCTCATCGACATCCGAGCCGAGCACGGCGAACAGGGCGCCCCGCTCATCGACGGCGCCCGCCGCCTCGATCAGGGCCATGACGGCCGCGTCGGGGGTCTCGAAGTGCATGGGCGCAACCGCGGGCTCATCCGTCTCCGCGGCCTGGTCTCCTTGGGCATCGCCCACGGCGGCGGTCTGGCCCTGGGGCGCAGGGGCGGCGGTCTGCTCGGCCGGGGTCCCGGCGTCGGCCGGCCCCGGCTCCTCGGCGGCGAGCGCGCCGCCCAGGAGGATGGCGAAGGTGATTGCGGCAATCAAAATGGTCGTTTGGCTCATGGATAGGATCTCGTGGAACAGAGGTCGAAGCGGTCCGGGCTCGCGGCGCCTCGCAATGGGGCGCGAGCGGCGGCGATGCGTCGGTGTGACGTCACTGGGGATCAGCGATGCCGACGCCCCCCGCCACCTCCGGGCTTGGCACCACCGCCCCTGTGGCTCGCCTTGGCGCGGCTGGCCCCTCCCCGGTTACTCGCCGCGCGTGCGGACTTCGGCGCCCTCGAGCCACTGAATGCATTCCCTCCAGCCCGCGCCGATACCGCCTTGGGCGCAGGGCGATTGACCTTGGGTGCGGCCGCTGCCTTGGCGGGCCGTTTGACCTGCGAGGCGGCGGGACGCTTGGCCTCGCGGTTCACTGGCCGCTTGGTCGCGGCCTTTGCCTGGGGCTTGGGCATGGCCTTGGCCTTCGCCGTAGCCGCTGGGGCCTTGGCCTGGACCTTGGCCCTGGCATCCGGGGCCTTGCCCTTGAGATCGGCCACCTTGCCGCTGGCGCCCGGGGCACGGTCCTTGAGATTCGCCGCCGTTCCGGCACCGCCCCGGTCCTTCAGCTCACCGAGCTTGCCGCTGGCCGCACCCTCGCGCTTGACCTGGCCCAGGTCGGGGGCCTTGAGCTGGCGCTCGCCGCCCCGGTCCCCGAGAGTCGCCGCCGCTCCGGCACCGCCCCGGTCCTTCAGCTCACCGAGCTTGCCGCTGGCCGCACCCTCGCGCTTGACCTGGCCCAGGTCCGGGGCCTTGAGCTGGCGCTCGCCCCCCCGGTCCTTGAGGCCAGCGAGCTTGCCACCATCCGCCCGCTGGGACAGCCCGCCGCCGGCGGCTGCCGCGCCCGCGAGCTTGCCGCCATCCCCATCGCGCAACCGCCCGCGGGCCTGATCGCGGTTGATGGTGGTGCGGTCCTTGCGCTTGGCCTCGAAGCGCTTCTGCGTGGACGAATCCCGATAGCGCACACCGCCGCGCCGCTCGGGGTTGTGCTCCCACTTCTTGACGTCGTTGCCGACGATGCCCTTGTTGATGTTGATGTCGCCCCGCTCGATGTTGCGATCGATGTCAATGTTGCGGGTGCGGTCGACGTTGATGTTGCGCGGCTCCCGCCAGCCGTTGTTGTTCCAGTAGTTGGCGCCACCCCAGTAGGAGGGGCCGCCGTAGTAACCGCGCCCGCCATAGTAGACGCGGTCGTAACGGTCATCGTCGTCCCACATGATGGCCGCGGTGAGCAGACCGCCCGCGACGGCACCCAGCCCGAAGTTGAGGAGTGAGTTGTTGGTGGAGTCGCTCGCGGTCACTACCTCGGTGGTGGTCGGATAGACCACGGTACCGGAGGGAACCACCTGACCGGACGGAAAAGTGGCACTCGCCTGGCCCGCGGCATAGCCGGCCTCATAGCTGCTGGTGGCCTCGGCGTAGGCATCCGGGTAATAGGACTTGGCGGGGGGGTCGCTCTGCCCGTAGACCTTGACTGGGTCATAGGTGGGGACATAGACGACCTCCGGCTGAGCCGGCTGGATGATGATGGTGTCCCCGGCCTTTTCCACCCGCTGCTGCTCCGTGGTGGCGAGTGCACCGGCCTGGTCGGCCTCACCGCGCAGGCGCTGTATCGCATCGGTCACGTCGCCCTGCTGGGCCAGCACCGCGTCCCCCAGGTCCTGGGTCCAGTCCAGGTTGTCACTCATGAAGCCGAGCACGCTGGGGAAGAACGCCAGCGCCTTGACGCTGTCGTCCCACTCCTCTTCGTCCACCGCCTTCTGCAGGGCGTCGCCCTCCAGGCCCTCCTGATCCTTCAACCAGCGGTTGGCCTGAACCACGTCCAGTGGGTAGGTGCTGGCCATCATGATCTGGGCGATCAGGGCGTCCGGATAGAGCGCGATGGGGGCAACCATTTGTTCGATCTGGTCGGGGGGGAATGAATCTGCCGCGGGCGCAATGGAATCCCCCGCGGGAGCGGCCGGGGCGGCCGATTCGGCCACCGGTGCCGAGGCCGCCGGGTCCTCCGCGTCGGCGGCGGGCGCCGCGAGTCCGATGGAAACTGCGGCGCACAATGACGCCAGAAACGGAGCAGGGCTCTGCATGGGAATCCTCCGCGTGGTTGGCTCGCCGGACACGGAGGCGTATTCGCCGCCGAGGCCCGGCCCCGGACTATGCGGCAACCGGCCACCGCTGCGCCAGCATCCGACCGGCAAAAAGCGGCTCTTAGGTCGGATCTGTACGCCCAGACCAGTCACGGGCAAATTGCCAGGCCGCGCGTCCGCTGCGCGAGCCGCGGCGCAGGGCCCACTGCAGGGCCGATCGCTCGACCTCGCTCCAGTCCGGGGGCGGGTTGCCGAGACGCCCGACCCAATGGCGTACCACCGTCAGGTACTGGGCCTGGCTGAAGGGATGGAAGGCGACCCAGAGCCCGAAGCGGTCCGACAGGGAGATCTTCTCCTCGACCGACTCGCCCGGGTGCAGCTCACCCTCGACCATGCGTGCCTCGCGGTTCTCCGACTGGAGCTCGGGCAGCAGGTGACGCCGATTCGACGTCGCGTAGATCAGCAGATTGTCCGGCGCGGCACCGATGGAGCCCTCCAGTGCGGCCTTCAGCGCCGTGTAGCCGGCCTCTCCGGGCTCGAACGAGAGGTCGTCGCAGAACAGGATGAAGCGCTCGGGGCGCGCCCGGACCCCATCGATGATATCGGGCAGGTCGCCCATGTCGGCCTTGTCCACCTCGATCAGCCTCAGGCCCCGGTCGATCGGCGGACTGTCCAATGAGCCGCCGAGGGCGTTGAACAGGGCCTTGACCAGGGAGGACTTACCGGTTCCCCGAGAGCCCCAGAGCAGCACATTGTTCGCCCCGCGCCCGGCCAGAAACTGGCGGGTGTTGCGCTCGACCTCGGACTTCTGGCGCTCCAGACACAGGAGGTCAGCGGGGTCGATCGCGTGGGGAGCGGCCACCGCCTGCAGCCAGCCGCGGCCCGAGCGCGTGCGCCAGCGAAAGGCCCGGGCGCCCCAGTCGATGGGCACCGGGACCTCGGGCAACAGCAGCTCCAGCCGCTCGATCAGCCGGTCCGCCCGCTCGATCAGCTGCTGGATGTCGCGGCCTTCCATTCGGGGCCCTCGAAGGCCTGAGCCAGCTCCGCGCGCTGCAGCGGCAGCTTGTCCAGGGCAACCGGCTGCCCCACGCCGTAGCCCTGGGCATAGTCGACGCCGAGGGCGCGCAGGGCCTCCACCAGCTCCGGCGTCTCGGCCCACTCGGCGATGGTCTGGAGGCCGAGCGCGTGTCCCATGCGGTTGATCGACTCGACCAGGGCCCGGTCGACCGGGTCGGTCTCCAGGTGGCGCACGAAGCTGCCGTCGATCTTCAGATATTTGAGGGGCAGTGACTTGAGATAGCTGTAGGAGGCGAATCCGGCCCCGAAGTCGTCGACCGAGAAGGCGCTGCCGAGGTCCCCCAGGACCTTCATGAAGGCGCGGGCACGCCCGAAGTCGGAGATGGCCGCCGTCTCGGTGATCTCGAAGCAGATCGTCGGATAGGGAACCCGGTTGTCCTCGAACTGGCGCTTGAGGAAGGGCAGGAATCCCTCGTCCATCAGCGTGGTTGCCGACAGATTGACCGCAAACAGGAAACAGTCGGGGTGACGCTCATGCCAGGCCCGCAGCGACTCGGCCTGATGTCCGAGCAGATGGGACAGGATCCATCGATCGATGGTGGGCATCAGGACATAGCGCTCAGCGGCGGGGATGAAGTGATCCGGTGCCACCGGCTGGCCCTGGTCGTCGCGCATCCGCACCAGGACCTCGTAATGGATCGGGGCCTCGGGCACGCGCAGTGGAAGGATGGGTTGGGCCAGGATGCAGAAGCGCCCGTCGTCCAGGGCGCCGCCGATGCTGGAGAGCATGGTGAGCTCTCGCTGCCGCAGAATGCTGGCTGCGTCCTGCGCGCTGTAACGCTGAACGCGCCCTCGCCCCTGGACCTTGGCGCTCTGGCAGGCCACGTCCGCCTGAGCCAGCACCTCGGTCACACCCTCTGCCGGTATGAAGCTGACCAGCCCCACGCTGCCGCTCACATCGTAGGAACGCTCCTCCCAGGTGAACAGGAAACTGCGCAAGGTGCGCACTAGCTCCTCGCACTGGGCCTCGGCGTCCTGGGCCGCGTCGCCCGAGAAGAGCGCGGCGAACTCATCCCCGCCCAGACGCGCCAGGGCGCTGGCGTGTCCAAGTCGGGTGGAGACGATCCGCGCGACCTGCTGGAGCAGCTTGTCCCCGGCCGCATGGCCGCAGGTGGAGTTGACGACCTTGAAGTGGTCCAGGTCGAGCAGACAGAGGGCGTGTGGGCGGCCCGCCCGCTCCGGGTCCAGCGCCGAGGCGAGGATCGCCCGCTCGAAGGCGCGCCGGTTGCCGAGCCCGGTCAACGGGTCGTGGTTCTCGAGAAAATCGACCTGTGCCTCGGCGCGCTCGCTATCGGTGAGGTCTTCGGCCAGGATCAGGTGCCAGTCGGCGCCAGACTCTGTTTCGAGCGGACGGATCAGCAGGCGCAGGGGAAACTCCTCCGGGCCGCGCAGTCCGCTCAGGTGACGCAGTTGGGGCACGCCCGGGTCCGGGAGGAAGGGGGCGAAGGCCGCGTCGGTGTCGAGCGCCGGGATCAGCTCCTTGACCGGAAGCGACAGGGTCTCGTCGCCGAGGCGCCCGAACAGGATCTCGGCCGCCGGGTTGAACATCCGGATGCGCCGCTGGGGGTCCACCAGCAGGACGCCATCACGGGTCGTGCCAAGCAGGGAGCGCAGGGTCTCCGCCGTCCCGGGAAGCTCGGGGTCCGTGGGCGTCGGGCCCCAGCCGCGGGCACGCAGAAACAGGGCCGATGACACCAGGGCCGCCAGGACGGTCAGCAGCAGGAGACACACCAGGCCGCAGTCAAGCAGCTCCCCGCTGGTCAGATCGGCCGCGGCATAGGGCAAGAGTATGCGGCCGAGCAGCAGCAGCGAGGCCGCCGCCGCGGTGATCGAGCCGATGACGGCGAGGCGCAGAGCGAGCTGGCTGCGGTTGCCCCGCCCGCGCGGGGAGCGGCGGCTGAGCAAGCGCTTGAGCCCGGCGGCCATGAGTGCGCGACTGCCTTAGGCCGTCAACCTGCGGTACTTGATGCGATGGGGCTGATCGGCCTCGGTGCCCAGGCGGCGGTGACGGTCGGCCTCGTAGTCCGCATAGTTGCCCTCGAACCAGACGGCGGTGGAGTCCCCTTCAAAGGCCAACATATGGGTGGCGATGCGGTCGAGAAACCAGCGGTCATGGCTGATCACCACCACACATCCTGGGAAGGCCAGGAGGGCCTCCTCCAGCGCGCGCAGGGTCTCGACGTCCAGATCATTGGTGGGCTCGTCGAGGAGCAGCAGGTTACCCCCACTCTTCAGGAGCTTGGCCAGATGAACCCGGTTGCGCTCGCCGCCCGAGAGGTCGCCGATGCGCTTCTGCTGGTCCGTTCCCTTGAAGTTGAAGCGCCCGCAGTAGGCCCGGGAGGGCATCTCGTAGCGGCCCACCGTGATGAGATCCAGACCATCGGAGATCTCCTCCCAGACGGTCTTGCCGTCGCTCAGGCTGTCGCGACTTTGGTCGACAGACGAGATCTGAACCGTCTCGCCGATGCGCAGGGAGCCCGAATCCGGGGTCTCCTGGCCGGTGAGGATGCGAAAGAGCGTGGTCTTGCCCGCGCCGTTCGGACCGATGATCCCGACGATGCCCCCGCGGGGGAGGTTGAACGACAGGTCCTCGAAGAGCAGGTTGTCGCCGAATGCCTTGCTGAGGCCCTCGGCCTCGACCACCAGGTCGCCCAGCCGCGGGCCTGGCGGTATATAGATCTCGTTGGTCTCGTTGCGGGCCTGAAACTCCTGGGACTGGAGCTCCTCGAAGCGCGCCAGCCGCGCCTTGCTCTTGGCGTGACGGCCCTTGGGATTGGAGCGCACCCATTCGAGCTCGTGCTTCATGCTCTTGACCCGGGCGGCCTCCTGCTTCTCCTCCAGCTCGAGGCGCTGCTCCTTCTGCTCCAGCCAGGAGGAATAGTTGCCCTCCCAGGGGATGCCGTGCCCGCGGTCGAGCTCGAGGATCCAGCCCGCCACATTGTCCAGGAAGTAGCGATCGTGGGTCACCGCGACCACGGTGCCGGGATACTCGTGCAGGAAGCGCTCGAGCCAGGCCACCGACTCCGCGTCCAGATGGTTGGTCGGCTCGTCGAGCAGCAGCATGTCGGGCTTGGAGAGCAGCAGCCGGCACAGCGCCACCCGCCGGCGCTCGCCTCCGGAGAGCCGGGTGACGTCGGCGTCCCAGGGCGGCAGACGCAGGGCCTCGGCGGCGACCTCCAGGGTGCGCTCCAGGTTGTGGCCGTCGGTGGCTTCGATCAGGTTCTCAAGCTCGGCCTGCTCCTTGGCCAGGGCATCGAAGTCGGCATCCGGCTCCGCATAGGCGGCATAGACCTGATCCAGACGCTCCAGGGCGCGCTTGATGTGCCCCAGGGCCTCTTCCACATTGCCGAGCACGTCCTTCGCCGCATCCAACTGGGGTTCCTGGGGCAGGTAGCCGACCTGGATCCCCGGCTGGGGACGCGCCTCGCCGAGGATCTCGGTGTCCTGGCCCGCCATGATTTTGAGCAGGGTTGACTTGCCGGAGCCGTTGAGACCCAAAACCCCGATCTTGGCGCCTGGGAAGAAGGACAAGGAGATATCGTGCAAGATCACGCGCTTGGGCGGCACGACCTTGCCGACCCGGTTCATGGTGAAGATGTACTGAGCCATGGATGTTCCAGGAGATGGTCATCAGGAAGCCGGGCCTCGGAGCCGGCCCCCGAAGCCCTTCGCGGTGTCCGGCGAATCCGGACGCCCAAGGACCCGGGATTCTGGGCCGCGCCGGCAAAAAAGTCCAAGTGACAGGCGCGCAAAATAGAAAAGGGCCTGGTCGTCGGACCAGACCCTTGCACTGAGATGGCGTCCCCACGGGGATTCGAACCCCGGTTGCCGCCGTGAAAGGGCGGTGTCCTAGGCCTCTAGACGATGGGGACGGTTTGATTCTCTGAGCGGTCCGCCCGGGACATCCGCCGCCAAAAAAATCCGGTTCCCGAGCTGGCCTTGACTTGAAGACCGGGACGACCGGATTCCTGAGGTTGTTGGTGGAGCCAGGCGGGATCGAACCGCCGACCTCAACACTGCCAGTGTTGCGCTCTCCCAGCTGAGCTATGGCCCCGTGAAATGAGACGGCGCATCTTAGCGGCGAGTCGCGGCGTTGTCCAGCCCTGCCGAGCGCCTTTGTTCTGGCCGTATCGACCCCACCATGCGGGCCATCTGCAACATCTTGCACCGGCCGCGGGTCCCGGGCATGGTAGGGGCGGCCGCGGCCCCACTATAGAGGAGTCCTGATTCGATGATGCGTATCCTTTTGTTCATGCTCACCAACGCCGCCGTGCTCGTGGTGATCAGCGTGGTCTTCCGGGTGTTTGGGCTGGACATGGTTCTCCAGCAAAACGGCGGGATCGACATGGGCTCCCTGCTGGTGATGTCAGCGATCATCGGCTTCAGCGGGTCGCTGATCTCGCTCTTCCTCTCCAAGTCCATGGCCAAGCGGTCCATGGGCGTTCAGGTCATCGAGCAGCCCGGCACACCCTTCGAGCGCTGGCTGCTGGACACCGTGGCGCGGCAGTCCAAAGATGCCGGAATCCAGATGCCGGAGGTCGGGATCTTCGACTCTCCGGACCCCAACGCCTTCGCCACCGGCTGGAACCGCAACGCGGCCCTGGTGGCGGTAAGCACCGGATTGCTGCGCACCATGAACAAGGACGAGGTCGCGGCCGTGGTCGGTCACGAGATCAGCCACGTGGCCAACGGGGACATGGTCACCCTGGCCCTCCTCCAGGGGGTGTTGAACACCTTCGTGGTGTTCCTCGCCCGCATCATCGGCAGCGTGGTGGATCAGGCCCTGCGGGGGTCGAACGATCGCTCGGGCCCGGGCATCGGCTACTTCGTCGTCTCGATGATCGCCCAGGTGCTGTTGTCGGTGCTCGCCACCATGATCGTGATGTGGTTCTCGCGCTACCGTGAGTTCCGCGCCGATGCCGGAGGGGCCAGCCTGACCAGCCGACGTCAGATGGCGGACGCCCTTCGCGCCCTGGGACGCGGGCGCGAGCCCCACGACCTCCCGGCCCGGGAAATTGCCTCCTTCGGGATCTCCGGCAACATCGGCGATGGCCTCAAGGCGCTGTTCGCGAGCCACCCGCCGTTGGATCAGCGCATCGCCGCCCTGGAGTCCGGTCGCGACTAACGCACGAAGGCATGTGGCGAAATACCGAGAGCGGCTACGGGGTGGTCTCCATCGTCCTGCACTGGTCCGTCGCCGCGGCCGTGATCGGGCTCTTCGGCCTGGGCCTGTGGATGGTGGAGCTGACCTACTACGACGACTGGTACAACCGGGCACCGAATATCCACAGGGGGATCGGCGTACTGCTGTTCCTGGTGCTCGGTGCGCGGTTGCTCTGGCGACTCATCGATCCGCCGCCCCGGCCCGAGCCGGGGCTCAGCCGACTCGAGCGGCGCGCCTCGGCCATCGTCCATGTCCTGCTTTACCTTCTGCTCTTCGCCACCCTGCTGAGCGGCTATCTGATCTCCACCGCCAAGGGCCAGCCCATCGACGTGCTCGGTCTCTTCTCGCTCCCCGCGACCCTCTCCGGGCTCCCCAATCAGGCCGAGACCGCCGGTGACGTCCATCTGGTCCTGGCCATCGCCCTCATTTCCCTGACGGCGCTGCACGCCCTCGCCGCCCTCAAGCACCATTTTCTGGACCGCGACCGCACCCTGACGCGCATGCTGGGCCGTCGGACGCGCTGACGGTCCCGCACCTTTCCAACCAGCCGACAACGAAGAGCGACCACCATGAAGCCATTCCTCCTGAAGACCCTGGCCCTGACCGCCGCCCTGGCGCTCTGGGGACCCGCCCAGTCGGCACCCGAGCGCTATGTCATCGACACCGAGGGCGCCCACGCCTTCGTTCAGTTCCGGATCAAGCACCTGGGATACAGCTGGCTCTACGGCCGCTTCAACGACTTCGGGGGCACATTCACCTATGACGAGGACGATCCGTCGAGCTCCCAGATCCAGGTGAACATCAAGACCGCGAGCATCGACTCGAACCACGCGGAGCGCGACAAACACCTCAAGGGCGAGGACTTTCTCGAGGTCGGCCGATACCCGACCGCGTCCTTCAGGAGCACGTCGTACAAGGAGACGGGGCTCAACAAGGCCGTCATGGACGGTAAGTTGACCCTCAAGGGGGTGACCAGGCCGGTCACCATCGAGATCCAGAAGATCGGCAGTGGACCCGATCCCTGGGGCGGCTACCGACGCGGCTTCGAGGGGCGCACCCGGCTCCCCCTGAAAGACTTCGGGATCGACTACAACCTGGGACCGGCCTCACGCGAGGTGGAGATGATTCTTTCCATCGAAGGCGTCCGCCAGTAGTCGAAGCCTCCAGGGCGCCGGCACGGCGCCTGCTCGCGCGGCCCCAGATCACCGGCACGTTGACCAGCCTTGGGTTCCCGCCCAAAATGCGCGGGTCAGCGACCCGGTTCCTTATCTAGTGCCCAGGCCGGGCAAATCTTCCAGCTCCCGATGCAGCTCGCCGGCAGACCTCCCCCGAGCGTCTGTCTGGAGGTCTCAATCCAGGATTCGCGGGCCTAGCGAACACGGCAGAACGAAACGAAAAGGCCCCGACCCCGAGTGAGCAGCTTCCGCATCCTCATGTTCGCCCGCTATCTCCCCCCGGAGTACAGCGGGGCGGCGACTCAGGCATTGCTGCTGGCAAAGCGGCTTCGCTCGCGCGGACACCATATCGAGTTCGTCTCGCCATCCTGGAAGGGGGTCCCCTGGAGCTATGATCTGGACGGCTTCCAGGTCACGGGGGTGCGTTTGAGGCTGGACAAGACCCATCAGGAGATCGGCGTCTGGCGGGGCCTGAGCGCCTATCTGTGGCAGCGCCGGCACAGCATCGACATCCTCCACGGGCAAGGCGCCTACTACACCCAGAGCGTCGTCGGTCCTCTCGGGCGCCTGTTCGGCAAGCCGAGCCTGGTCAAGGCGAGCCTCGCCCACGATGATCTGAGCAGCCTCACGGGCTCCAGCATCTCGGCGGTCCATCACCGCTTTCTGAGCATGATCGACGCCTATATCGCGATCAGTGCCGACCTGGAGCTGGAGTTCCTGGAGAAGGGCTTCCGGCGCGACAAGATCCAGCGCATCCCCAACGGCGTCGATACGGATCGTTTTCGACCCGCAACCCAGGAGGAGAAGCAGGCCGCGGCGGCCAGCCTCGGCCTGCCAATCGACCGGCAGATCGCCCTGTTTGCGGGCGTCCTGGATCATCGCAAACGCATCCAGTGGCTGGCCCATCGCTGGGTTGCCAGCAACGGGTTCGGCTCGGGCGCCCTCCTGGTCGCGGTGGGCCCCACCAGCCGCGCGTCCTACGGGGAGTCGCTGCGCCTGGAGCTCGATGGATTGGCGGTGGCCCATCCCGATCTGTTGCGCGTTCACTCGTGCGCGGCCGATATCGCGCCCTACTATCGGGCGAGCGACTGCTTCGTCTTTCCCTCGAGCAACGAGGGGCTCCCGAACGCCCTGTTGGAGGCGATGGCAAGCGGACTTCCCGTCGCTGCCACCCGAGTCAGCGGATCCAACGAACTGGTGCGCGATGGCACGACCGGCGTCTTTTTCGAGGTGGACGACGCGGACGGATTGAGCCACGCGATGACCAGGATCAGCGGCCCTGCGGGTCGCGCCATGGGTCAGCAAGGGCGCCGGCTGGTGTCGGATGCCTATGGAATCGACGCCATCGCCACCCGTTACGAGGAGCTGTATTGCGACCTGACGATGGCCCGTTCCGCCGCCCGATTCCCCGTTGGCTCCAACTGAGAGTCTCAACAGACCGCGGCTATCCCCTGGGGTCGCCGCCCCTCTATCGCCCGAGCAGTCCCGGAAACGCCAGGTCCAGGGCCGCCACCAGGGAGGGCAGATCGTCGGTATCGAAGTCCGGTTGGGGCCTGCCCGGATCCCAGGGCCGCCCCGGTGGGAAACGGCCGGTCCGCACCAGGGCGGTCCACATCCCGATCCGCCCCGCGCCCGCGATGTCGGTCTCCGGGCTGTCGCCAATCATCAGGCAACGGGCCGCCGGGCAGCCGAGCTGCTCAAGCGCGATCTCGTAGAGCAGCGGCTCGGGCTTTCCGACCACGGTCGGCGTCACCCCGGTGGCCGCCGCGAAGGCGGCGGCCAGGGCGCCACCGCCGGGCAGGACCAGATGATGCCCATCACGCATCCCATCCACGCTGGCGTCCGGATTGGTGGCGACCAGACGCGCACCGCGGCCCAGGATCAGGTTGATCCCCGTCGTCAGGGACTCGTAGTCGAGCCCCGGCCCCTCACCGACCACCACCACGTCGGCCGCGGACTCATCCGGCTGCCCCACCGCTCGCAGGGCCGCATCCAGGCCGGGCGCGCCCACTGCGAAATAACGGAAACCCGGCTTGACGTGCGCCAGCCAGCGGGCGGCCGCAAGGGCGGAGGTCAGGATCCGTTCCGTCGCGGGCCGGGGGATGCCCATGGCCGCGAGTCGCTCGGCCACCTGCTCCGGCGTGCGGGTGGGGTTGTTGGTGACGAAGACGTGGGGAAACTCACCCAGGCGCTGCAAGAAATCGACCGCCCCCGGCAGCGCCCGGTCACCCTGATACAGGACCCCGTCGAGGTCGATCAGAACCGCCAGAGGGGCAAGCCGTGACATCGCATCCAGCTCCTGATCTTCTGAGTGCGGTGGGCGCAGATGCGAAGGCGCCCAGCTCAGTCGAGATCGCCAACCAGAGAGTCCCGCACCTCGGGGCTGACCTCCACCTGGCAGTCGAGGTGCGGGTGGTCGCTGCCCAGGCGCAGCCCTGCCCCTGCCTTGAGCGCGGCGACCATGGGCGCGGACAGCTCGAAGCGCAGAAAGTGAACCGATGAAGTCTTGCTGGCGTCCTCCCGTTCCATGTCCTCGTCGGCCATGGCATAGACCTTGTCGAGGCCTTCCACCTGCACCCAGACCTGGTCCTCGACGCCCTTGAGGCTGGCGAGCGCCGCGCGGCGCTCCTCCACGTCCTCGTACTCGATCATGAAGGTGGCCTTCCAGTTGCTGCCGTCCGGGATCAGCGGATTGTAGGCCGCCAGTTCCTCGTCGATTCCAGCCGCCTCGAAGATGCGCTCGGCCCGCAGCATCTCCTGGACCTGATACTGCATGGTCAGGCGGTCCTCGAAATAGAGGGTGGCATGCCCCCCCAGGGCCACCTGGCGGGTCTTCTTGTGCGCCATCACCCGGGCTCGGAATTGGGGACGCTGCTCGGCGTATTGCTCGAGGCTGTAGAGGTCATCGCGTGTCAGCTTCATGTGATCTGCTCCAGCTTCATGGGTCGTTGACAGTTGTGCCCCGCGGCCATCGAGGCGACTGAAGGTGCGCGGGGCCCAGTTTCGCGGTCCGGGCTTCGCGAGTGCATCCGGATGGGGCCCCGGGGACCCTGGACCCCGATCCGGTCAGATGCCATAGGCGAGACGCAGCAGGGTCAGGGGGTGCTGCTGCTTGCCATCCTTGCCGAGCGCGTGGGCGATATGGGCCCCAGCCATGGGACAGTCGCTGCCGAAATGATCGGCGGACGCCTTCTCCACCCGGCTCGCCACCGGCTTCACGATCTTCATGGCGAACTCGTAGGACTCCTTCTTGACCGCGTAGGTCCCGTCGTGGCCCGAGCAACGCTCGATAATCTCGACCTTGGTGTCCGGCACCAGGGCCAGGACCTCGCGGGTCTTCTGACCGATGTTCTGCACCCGCTGATGGCACGAGGCCTGATAGACCACGGATCCGAGGGGCTGCTTGAAATCGAGATTCATCTTTCCGTGCTTGTTGCGGATCATGAGATATTCGAAGGGGTCATACATGGCCTCCTTCACCGCCTGCACGTCGGGGTCGTCGGGGAACATCAGCGGCAGCTCCTGCTTAAACATGAGGACGCAGGAGGGAATCATCGCCACGATGTCCCAGCCCTGATCCACCAGCCCCTTGAGCACCGGTATGTTGGCCTCCTTGGCCGCCTTCACCGCCTGCAGATCGCCCAGCTCGAGCTTGGGCATGCCGCAGCACTGCTCCTTCTGCGCCAGGGTTACCGGGATTCCGTTGTGCTCGAAGACGGCGATCAGGTCCTCGTTCACGCCCGGCTCGTTGTAGTTGCCGTAACAGGTGACGAACAGGGCCACCTTGCCGGTGGTCGGGCCGGCCGGCTCGCCGGTTGCCCTGCGGCCCACGCGCGCCTTTTCCATCTTGCGCAGGCTCTGGCTGTGGTACTCGGGAACCCGGGCATCCTTGTGCACCTCGAGAACCGCCTCCAGTGCGCCGCGGGCGACACTGTTGCGGTTCGCCGCGTTGACGATCGCGCTGATCACCGGGATGCCGGCGAGCGAGCCAACCCGATCGGTGCTGGTCAGCACCTTGTCACGGAACTTGGCCTCGCCCTCACGAAACTTGAACGCCTTGGCGCGCAGCATCAGGTGCGGAAAATCCAGGTTCCACTCATGCGGCGGCACATAGGGACACTTGGTCATGTAGCAGAGGTCACAGAGGTAACAGTGATCCACCACCTTCCAGTAGTCCTCCTTGGCGACCCCATCCACCTCCATGGTCTCGGACTCGTCCACCAGATCGAACAGGCTCGGGAAGGACTGGCACAAGCTCACGCAGCGGCGGCATCCGTGGCAGATGTCGAACACCCGTTCCATCTCCAGATACAACGACTCCTCGTCATAGAAGCCCGGATTCTGCCAATCGAGCGGATGCCGGATCGGGGCCTCGAGGTTGCCTTCACGGCTGATGGGTGCGGACATGGTGTGAGCTCCTCTGGTCGCGGGAATGGGGCAAAAGGTTCCTCCCCAATAGTGTAAGGGTGCGGCAACCAGACGGCGTTGAGAAATGGTTTGGACGAATCGAGGCGATCGAAAACACCCATGAGGCCCGGAGCTCCGTCGACCTGACGGGATCCGTCCCGTGCCGGCAGCCGACGGTTCCAGGGCGATACCGGCTTGGAGTCCGTGGACCTGGTGCTACAGCAGCTTTTCGATGGCGGAGACGAGCTTGGAGCTATCCGGCGAGGTGATGCTCGAGTAATAGTCCACCAGATGACCATCCCGGTCGATCAGGTACTTGTAGAAGTTCCACTTGGGGTAGGCGGCCCCGGCCGCCGCAAGACGCTCGAAGATGGGTGCCGCCGTGCCCTTCTTGACGCTCACCTTCTCGAACATGGGGAACTCCACCGAGTACGTGAGCCGGCAGAACTTGGCGATCTCGGACTCACTGCCGGGCTCCTGGTTCATGAAGTCGTTGGACGGGAAGCCGATCACCACCAGACCGCGATCACCGTACTTGCGGTAAAGGGCCTCGAGCCCCTCGTACTGGGGCGTGAAGCCGCACTTGCTCGCGGTATTGACCACCAGGATCACCTTACCGCGGTAGGCCTCACAGAGGTTGACGGTCTCGTCGCTCGCGAGCCGCCGGACTTCGAGGTCAAGCAACGGCGGGCAGGCGTTGTCGTCGGCGGTGACACCCGTACTGATTGCGGCAAGGCCGAGGGCGAACAAGACAGTCTTCACGATGGATCTCCTCGCTGAACAAGCGTTGAACGGGATCTACCCGGACAGAAATAGTGCGCGCCCGCACCTTTGCAAGCGGCCCGGCGGATATTCGAAACCTGGATCCCCGGCTCCGGATTTTGAAAACCGCGTATCGCGGACCAATGTGCCCGAGCTGACGCGATTATTCGCTGCCGTGCGGGCCCTTGGTTCAGCTGGCGGCTCCGCTGGGGTCACTCGCGGTGCCGGAGCAGGGTCATTGACTGGCCACCTCCTTCCGTGAACGAACAGACGACAGAACACCAAGATGAGCGACTGGGTTAAGGGCAGGGTTGTGGGCAAGCATGCCTGGGCGGAAGGCCTCTATAGCATGCAGCTCGACGCCCCGATCGAGGACTTCCAGGCGGGGCAATACACCAAGGTGGCCCTCGACATTGGCGAGGAGCGCATCGGCCGCCCCTATTCGCTGGTGAACGCGCCCTCGCAGCGACCGCTGGAGATCTATTTCAACGAGGTCCCCGAGGGACCCCTGACCCCGCGCCTGTCCGACCTGGAGCCCGGCGAGTGGGTCTGGGTGGCCGCCCGCGCGGGCGGCATCTTCACCCTCGATACGGTGAAGCCCGCCCAGACCCTGTGGCTGCTCGCGACCGGCACCGCACTCGGCGTCTATCTCTCCATCCTGCGCACTCCGGACCCTTGGGAACGTTTCGAGCGGGTGATCCTGGTCCACGGGACCCGCTCGGTGGCCGAGCTGACCTATGGCGAGACCGTCGCTGAGATCGGGGAGCGCCACGGCGCTCGCTTCAGCTTCGCCCCCGTGGTGAGCCGGGAGGACCATCCGGTGGCGATGCGTGGGCGCATCACCGACCTCATCACCGGGGGCCAGCTGGAGGAGCGGCTGGGCGCCCTCATCGCCCCTGAGAGCAGCCACGTCATGCTGTGCGGCAACTCGGACATGATCAAGGACACCAAGGCCATCCTGGAGGGCCGCGGCCTGGTCCGTCATCGCCGCAGTGCGCCCGGCCACTACAGCACCGAACAATACCACTGATCCGAAGGCGGCCATGGCCCTGCTCGCCCAGGCGGCGCAGCTCTCCGCGGAGGTGGGTCAGGAGCGCGGCCGCAAGGCAAAGATCGCCCGCCTCGCGGACTGGCTGCGGGGGCTGGCGCCGCCGGACCTGCCAATCGGCGCCTGCGTCCTGGCCGGCGAGCTGCCCACTGGGAGGCTGCGCATCGGGCCGGCCCAGGTCCGGGAGGCAGCAGGGACGCGGCCTGCTTCCCATCCATCGCTGACCTTGAGTGAGCTCGCCCGCAGGCTGGAGGAGATCGCGACGATCTCCGGCTCAGGTGCCGCCGGGCGGCGGCGCCACGAGCTGCGGGACCTGCTCGGTCTGGCCACCCAGGCGGAGCAAGGCTTCCTCGCCCGGCTGCTGCTCGGCGAGCTGCGCCAAGGCGCCACGGCCGGACTGGCGCTGGAGGCCATCGCCCAGGGCGCCGGCGTCACCCCGGCTCAGGTCCGGCGCGCGGCCATGCTCAGCGGTGATCTCGCGCAGGTCGCACACACGGCCTTTCGCGAGGGTGGTCCCGGACTCGCGGCCATCGGGCTCACCCTGTTCCGCCCGATCCAGCCCATGCTCGCCCAGCCCGCCGCGGGTCTGGACGAGGCGCTCGAGGCCCTCGGCAACCCCTATCTGGAGCCCAAGCTCGACGGCGCCCGCATCCAGGTTCACAAGGCGGGCGACGCGGTGCGCGTCTATAGCCGTCAAGGCAACGAGGTGACGGTCGCGGTGCCCGAGGTCGCCGATCTGGTTGCAACGCTGCCGGACCACGACCTGGTCCTGGACGGCGAGGTGATCGCCCTGCGGCCGGACGGGGGCCCTCACCCCTTCCAGGTCACCATGCGCCGCTTTGGGCGCCGACTGGACGTGGAGCAGCTGCGCCGCGAACTTCCACTCAGGCCCTATTTCTTCGATTGCATCCAGTGCTCGGGTTGCCTCCTGATCGACGCCTGTGCGAGTGAGCGGTTCGCCGCCCTGGCCGAGGCTGCCCCGGAGGCCTTCCTAGTGCGCAGGCAATTGGCGACCGGTCCGAAAGAGGCCCATGCCTTCCTCGAACTGGCCCTCGCGCAGGGTCACGAAGGGCTCATGGCCAAGTCGCCGGAGTCGACCTACGAGGCCGGTGCGCGCGGGGCCCATTGGCTCAAGATCAAGCAGGCCCACACCCTGGATCTGGTGGTGCTGGGGGCCGAGTGGGGAAGCGGACGACGCAGCCGCTGGCTCAGCAATCTCCATCTGGGCGCCCGCGATGGGGCCGGCGGTTTCGTGATGCTCGGCAAGACCTTCAAGGGGCTCACCGATGCGATGCTCGTCTGGCAGACGGCGCATCTGCTCCCCCTCGCCATCGCCACCGACGGACGGTTGGTGCGTGTGCGCCCGGAACTGGTCCTCGAGATCGCGTTCAATGAGATTCAGGAAAGCAGCCAATACCCCGGCGGGCTCGCCCTGCGATTCGCGCGCGTCAAGCGCCATCGGCCGGACAAGTCCGTCCACGAGGCCGATGACATGGAGGCGGTACGTGGGCTCTTCGCCCGGCAGCTTTCCTATCGACGTACCTCGGCGCCCCTTCATTGAGCCTGCCCCACGGGAGGAACATGGCAGACTCTCAAGCCGAGCCTTCCATTCACGCGGACGTCATCATCATCGGCGCCGGTCTATCGGGTCTCGCCTGCGCCCTGACCCTGAGTGAAAACGGGCTGCGAACTCTGATCGTCGGGGCCGGCGACGCCGTCAGCGGCCGGATCAGGACCGACAGCCGCGACGGTTTCCTGCTCGAGCGCGGATTTCAGATCCTCCAGACCTGGTGTCCCGAAGCGTGGCGCTTTCTCGATTATCCGCGGCTGAATCTGCGCACCTTCTACCCGGGCCCTGGTGCGCACCGGCGTGAACACACCGCGTGACCGATATCTGGCGCCGCCCCTGATCCTGCCTGAGATGCGCCTCTCCCCCACGGCAGCACCGCCGACAAGCTGCGTCTGCTGCGTTTGCGCCGCCGCTGCCCGGCCGGCAGCCGGGAGCAGCTCTACGGGCGTCCCGAGCGCCTGACCCTGGATCTGCTGGGCGAGCTGGGGTTCTCGCCGCCCATGATCGAGCGTTTCTTCGAGCCCGAGCTGGCGGTCTATTCCCGCACCTTCACACTGGGGGACCGCCCTGCCCGCCCGGGGCATGGCAGAGATCCCCCGCCAGCTGGCGGCGCGGCTCCCCGAGGGTGCCATCCGGACCGGCTGCCGGATCCAACGGGTCCTCGAGCGTCAGGCGGTGCTGGATATCGGCGAGCGGCTGCCGGCGCGCACCCTGGTGATCGCGACCGAGGCGCGTGAGAGCGCGCGCCTTCTCGCAGACTCCGTGGGTGCGCGGTGAGTAGGAGTGCGCGCCCTCCATCCACTGGGCCCTCTACTCGGGGCGCCGGGCCGGGCCGGGATCGCCCGCTCCCGGCTCGGGCGCGCGCGAGCCGCAGCGCCGAGGGACTGTGCCTGCCAGCGATCCGCCCGCCGCCAGTCCGCTCTGAGGATCCGGACCGTCCGCCAGCCGCGCGCTGCGTTTGACCGATTTTCCGACTCCAGCGTCCAGTTGCGCCCCGATGATCGATCTCCTATCGTAGCCGCCCACGAGAACAACGATCCCCTTACGGAGTTTTGGAGCATGAGCCCCGTTCACAAACGCACACGCCGGCCCTCGTCCGCCGCCTTGGCGGGCGCCATCGCCGCTCTGTCCCTGGCGTTCGCGGCCACCGCGGCCGAGCAGCAGGAGCCGGACCTGGAGCTCGGCAAGCAGCTCAACCGCCAGTGCGCCCTATGCCACGGCCTCCACTCCCAGGGAATTTTGGGGGGCAAGTACCCGCGTCTTGCCGGACTGCCCGAGTACTACCAGATCAAAGCCCTCACCGAGTTCCGTGACGGCATCCGCGAGAACTCGGCGATGACCGTGGTGGGCGGTCTGCGCACCATGTCCGACCATGAGCTGCGGAGCCTGGCGGCCTACCTGGCGGACATCGACCTCAACGAGGTCTACCCGCTCGACGTCCCCACCCCCGAGGGGGCAGACCTCGAGAACGGGGAGGAACTCTACCAGGCCGATTGCAAGACCTGTCACGGCCGCAAGGGAGAGGGCAAGAAGAGCAAGGACTCGCCCCAGATCGCGGGCCAGTATGACGGCTACCTGCTGCGCCAGATCGACATGTTCAAGGGTAAGAAGCGCGAGCACGGAGGCGACCCCGAGGACGACACCTTCGACGACTACTCGGATCAGGAGATCCTCGACATCGTGGGCTATGTCACCACGCTTGATAACAAGGAATGAGGCGCTGAGGATCAGCCCCTTTCCACTGCCCTGATGACCTGAGGAGATCAAAATGAAAACATCGTTCGTTGCGCTTGGACTCTGCACCTGCCTGGGACTTGCCCTGAGCGCGCCCGCCGGCGCCGCTGAGGAGGCCAATAAGGACGCCCCGAGGCCCGAGGTTCAGATGTTCGATGTCGGCCAGACGGTTCTCAAAATGGCCCTGGCGAAGGGGGTGAGCCCGGATGATGCCGGGGAGGCCATGCGCTCCAAGGCCGCCGAGCTGAACATGAAGCTGGTGGGTTATCAGAACGTGGGCCAGGAGGTCAGCAATCGCGGCATCGAGGCCCCGCGTCTGGAGATCTTCCAGTTCTGCGACCCGGAAGACGCGGTCAAGATGGTCCAGTTCAACACCATCTATGCCGCCTACATGCCTTGTCGCATCGCCCTGGTGGAGGATTCGGAGGGCAAGATCTGGCTGGAGATGCTGAACCTCGACATGCTCATCAGCGCCATCCCACTGCCACCGGAGCTGCAGGCGATCGCCATTGGCGTGAACGGCACCATGCTCGAGATCATCACGGCGGGGTCCACCGGGGAGTTCTGATCCCGGCCACCGAAGACATTGGGCCCCACCATGTATCGATGCACCACCGGGCTCCGAGCCGCCGCCTGTATTGCGCTCTGGGGGGCCTTCCCGGTGTGCGCGCCGGCGGATGCCATCTTCAAATCCGTGGACGCCGAGGGCCGGGTCACCTACTCGTCCACGCCGCCGGCGGCGGGCAGTGCCAAGCGGGTGGAGGAGATGCAGATCGCCCCCACCCCACCTTCTGCCGGCGGCGCGTCGCCCGCCCAGCGGGCGCGCACGCCCGATAGCGGCGCCGAGGAGCGGCAGAGGCTGCGGGAGGCTGCGGCGAAGGAGCGCTCGGAGAGGATCGCCGCCGCCCAACAGGACCTGATCCGGGCCAAGGCCGAGCTGGAGCAGGCCAAGATTCAGGGAGACGGCGACTGGCAGTACCTGGTCAGGGGCGGACGGGTGCTCTCGGAGTCGTACTTCCAGCGGATCACGGCGGCGGAGGCCAGGGTCCAGGCTGCGGAGAAGGCGCTGCAGGGCGCCCGCCGGGGCCCTTGAGCGCGATACCCGGCCGTCCCCTTTTCCCTGCCTCCAGTCGGTTGTAGCCCCTTCGCGGGGGGGCGTATCCTTTCCTGCTCGTGACTGAACCGGTGTAAATCTCGGTCTCTGTTGCAGATCATTGGCCTTTCCGACCCGGCGACACTGAGCTCGGCATGACAGAGTACGCACTGATCCTGATCAGCACGGTGCTGGTCAATAACTTCGTGCTGGTCAAGTTCCTTGGACTCTGCCCGGTCATGGGGGTCTCGAAGAAGCTCGAGACGGCCACCGGGATGGGGCTTGCCACCACCTTCGTGCTCACCCTGTCCGCCGTCTGCTCCTGGCTGGTCAATGCCTACCTCCTCGAGCCCCTGGGCATCGAATACCTGCGCACGATCGCCTTCATTCTGGTGATCGCCGTGGTGGTGCAGTTCACCGAAACGGTGATGCACAAGACGAGCCCGGTGCTCTACCAGGTGCTCGGCATCTTCCTGCCCCTGATCACCACCAACTGTGCCGTGCTCGGCGTGGCGCTGCTCAATCTCCAGGCCCGACGCAGCTTTGTGGAGTCAACCCTCTACGGGTTCGGGGCGGCCGTCGGTTTCTCCCTGGTGCTGATCCTATTTGCGGCCATGCGCGAGCGGGTCGCCGTGTCTGACGTCCCTCAGCCCTTTCAGGGGAGTGCCATCGCCCTGATCACCGCCGGGCTCATGTCTCTCGCCTTCATGGGCTTTGCGGGCCTGGTCGCCAAATGAGCAAGCCCCCACCGTGCTGACCGCTATCCTCGCCATCGCCGTTCTGGCCCTGGTGTTCGGGCTCCTGCTCGGCTATTCGGCGATCCGCTTCCACGTGGAGGGCGATCCGATCGCCGACCAGGTGGACGCCCTGCTGCCTCAGAGCCAGTGCGGCCAGTGCGGACACCCGGGCTGCCGCCCCTATGCGGAGGCGGTGGCCAAGGGGGAGGAGGAGATCAACCGCTGCGTGCCAGGCGGTGAGGCCACCGTCCGTGCCCTGGCCGATCTGCTCGGCCGTGAGCCGGTCCCCCTGGAAGCCGAGGAAAGGCCACCAGCGGTCGCCGTGATCGACGACCAGACCTGTATCGGCTGTACCCTCTGTCTGCAGGCCTGCCCGGTCGACGCCATCCTCGGGGCGGCCAAGCAGCTCCACGGCATCATCGCCGCCGAATGCACCGGCTGTGAGCTGTGCCTGCCGCCCTGCCCCGTCGAATGCATCCACATGGTTCCGGTCGACACCGATATCGCCCATTGGCGCTGGCCCTACCCCGCCGATCGCAAGGCCGCCTGACCGGCGGCCCCGACCCCTAACCGCTCATGTCCAGTCTCACCAAGACCGCGCGCGGAAGACGCCGAATTTGGACCTTCCACGGCGGCCTCCATCCGCCGGACGAGAAGGCCCTGTCGAGTGGCCGCCCGATCGAGCGCCTGGCATCGCCAACCCGACTGGTGATCCCGCTGGGGCAGCACATCGGCGCCCGGGCACGCCCCTGCGTCCAGGTGGGCGACGAGGTCGGCAAGGGCCAGCTCATCGGCGAGCCCGATGGCTATGTGAGTGCGGCCGTCCATGCGTCCTCATCCGGGACCGTCGTGGCGATCGAGGAGCGTCCGGTACCGCACCCCTCCGGACTTCCGGCCCTGTGCGTCCTGATCGATACCGACGGCCGGGATGCCTGGGCCCCCCTGCCCGAGCCGCTGACAGAGCCCGAGACCATCGACCCCGCCCTGTTGCGCGAGCGCGTGCGTTGGGCCGGGGTGGTCGGTCTCGGGGGCGCGTCCTTCCCTACCAGCGTGAAGCTCAATCCTGGGCCCGGTCGGCACCTCCGGACCCTGATCATCAATGGGGCCGAGTGCGAGCCCTATATCACCTGCGACGACCGGCTGATGCGCGAGCAGCCGGGGCGCATCCTGGATGGGGCGCGGATCATCCGTCGCCTGGTGGGGGCCGAGCAGGTGTTGATCGCCATCGAGGACAATAAGCCCGAGGCCATCGCGGCGATGAGCGAGGCGCTGGCGGCAGCCGATCAGGCGGGTACGACGGACGTGGTCCCGGTGCCGACACTCTACCCGAGCGGCGGCGAGCGCCAGTTGATCCGCCTGCTCACCGGCCTCGAGGTCCCGAGCCACGGCATCCCCGCCCAGATCGGGATCCTCTGTCAGAACGTCGCCACCGCTGCCGCCGTTGCAGACGCCGTGCTGAGGGGCCAGCCGCTGATCTCCCGGGTGGTGACCATGACCGGGCGCGCCCTGGCCGAGCCACGCAACTTGGAGGTCAGGATCGGCACCCCAGCGAGCACCGTCATCGAGGCCTGCGGCGGCCTGCGCGAGGCGCCGAGGAAGCTGGTGTGCGGCGGTCCCATGATGGGCTTCGAGCTGGCCAGCACCGAGGTCCCGATCACCAAGGCCGCCAATTGCCTGCTCGCCCTCACCGCGGCCGAGGCCCCGAACCCCGGCCCCGCCCTGGCCTGCATCCGCTGCGGGCGCTGTGCCGAGGTGTGTCCGGTGCGCCTCCTGCCCCAGCAGATTTACTGGTATGCCCGCGCCAAGGACCTGGACCGGGCCCAGGATTACAACCTGTTCGACTGCATCGAATGCGGTTGTTGCGCCCAGGTCTGCCCCAGTCACATCCCCCTGGTCCAATATTATCGCTATGCCAAGACCGAGGTCTGGGCGCGCGAGGAAGAGCGTCGCAAGGCGGCCCAGGCGCGGGCTCGCCACCAGTCCCGCCTCGAGCGCCTCGAACGCCTCGAGCGCGAGCGCAAGGCCAAGCTGCGCCGGAAGAAGGAAGACCTGGATGGCGCCGCGACCGGCGGCGCCGACCCCAAGCGGGCGGCGATCGAGGCCGCACGCCAGCGGGCCGCTGCCAAGAAGGCGGGGGGCGGCCCGGCCAAGGCCCCCGCCGATGGGCTGACGGGGCGTGACCCGGCGGATTCAGAAGACGACCGGGATGACCCGGGCCCGCCGACCAGGGGGCAGATCCCGGAACGGACCAAGGAGCCCACATGAGCGGTGTCGTCGTCTCCTCACCCCACGGGCCCCGCAACAGCCGGGTCGATCAGGTGATGATCCAGGTCCTGCTGGCGCTGATCCCCGGCGTGCTTGCACTGACCTGGTACTTCGGCTGGGGCCTGCTGATCAACCTGGTGCTGGCCACCCTGTTCGCCCTGGGCGCCGAGGCGGCGGTGCTGTGGGCACGGAGACGCCCGGTGCTGATCACCCTGCGCGACTACAGCGCGGTCGTCACCGCCGTGCTGTTTGCCATCTCGGTTCCACCGACGCTGCCCTGGTGGCTCACCCTGATCGCCATGGTGTTCGCCATCGTGCTGGTCAAGCAGCTCTACGGGGGGCTGGGTTACAACCCCTTCAACCCGGCCATGGCGGCCTACGTCTTTCTGCTCGTGTCCTACCCGGTCCAGATGACCACCTGGCTCCCACCGCACATGCTGGCGGAGCACAGCCTGTCGTTCCTCGATTCACTGCGCATGATCCTGTTCGGGCACCTGCCCCCGGGTCTGGACTGGGACGCCATCTCGTCGGCCACCCCGCTCGATGAAATGCGCAACCAACTCGCCCAGAACCGCATGATCGAAGAGATCCGCCAGAGCCCACTGTGGGGCGATTTTGGGGGGCGTGGCTGGGAGTGGGTGGGCAATTGGTTTCTGCTCGGTGGGCTCTATCTGATCTGGAAGCGCATCATCACCTGGCACATCCCGGTCGCGATGCTGGGCTCGCTGCTGGTGGTCTCGGGCCTGTTCTGGATGTTCGATCCCCAGTCCCACCCCTTTCCGGCCTTTCACCTGTTCAGCGGAGGGGCCATTCTGGGGGCCTTCTTCATCGCGACTGACCCAGTGAGCGGCTGCACCACCCGGACGGGTCAGCTGGTCTTCGGGGCCCTGATCGGGGCCCTGGTGTTCGTGATCCGCTCCTGGGGCGGCTATCCGGACGCGGTCGCCTTCTCGGTGCTGCTGCTCAACATTGCCGTACCCACCATCGACTATTACACCCAGCCGCGGGTTTTCGGTCATACCCGAGGCGGCGTCAAGAGCGCGGAGGGAAGCGAAGGATGAACAAGACGCCCATCTTTCTCGCCGCCCTGGTGTTGGGCAGCTTCGCGGTGGCTGGCGTGTCCCTGGTGGCGCTGACCCATGCAAGCATGGACCAGCGCATCTTGGAGAACACGCGGCTCGCGATGCAGCGCAAGCTCGAGTCCATCATCCCGGCCGGCGAGTTCACCAACAATCCGCTGGAAGACCTTATCCTGGTGAGCGATCCGGACCGGCTGGGCAGCCAGAAGACGCGTGTCTACCGGGTGCGCAAGGAGGGCGAGCCGGTCGCCGTGATCCTCAATCCGGTGGTGCCCGATGGGTATGCCGGCCCCATCGAGCTGTTGGTCTCGGTGCTGCACGACGGCACCATCGGTGGGGTGCGGGTGCTCTCCCACCATGAGACGCCGGGCCTGGGCGATCAGATCGAAGAGGCCAAGTCCGGCTGGGTCCTCGAGTTCAACGGCAAGTCTCTGGATCGGCCGCCGCCGCAGGACTGGGCGGTGAAGCGCGATGGTGGTCAGTTCGATCAGTTCACCGGGGCCACCATCACGCCTCGGGCCATCGTCGCGGCGGTCAAGAACACCCTGCTCTTCGTCAAGTCCCAGGGGGAGCGGCTCTATTCCGAGCCCGCGGTCGCAGGAGAGACTCCGCGGGGTGCATCCTGATGGCGGCCGACCAGGGCTATGGCCAGATCGTTCGCGATGGACTCTGGGGCAACAATCAAGCCCTGGTGGCCCTGCTCGGGCTCTGTCCACTGCTGGCCACCACCACCTCCGCCACCAATGGCCTCGGCATGGGGCTTGCCACCACGGCAGTCCTGGCACTCTCCAACGTCACCGTCTCGCTGATCCGTAATCTGGTGCGCCCGGAGGTGCGGCTGCCGGTGTTCGTGCTGGTGATCGCCTCGTTCGTGACCGCCGTCGAGCTCAGCATGCAGGCCTATTTCTACGATCTCTACCTGGTGCTCGGGCTCTTCATTCCGCTGATCGTCACCAACTGCACCATTATCGGCCGGGCCGAGGCCTTCGCGTCCAAGAACCGGGCCGACCGCGCGCTCATGGACGGCATCGCCATGGGACTGGGATTCACCCTGGTTCTGATGACGCTGGGCGCCCTGCGTGAGCTGATCGGACAGGGCACCCTGTTCAACCAGGCCCACCTTCTGCTTGGAGACTGGGCGCGCGACCTCACCCTCAAGCTGGGGCACGACTTCCATGGCGCCTTGATTGCCATCCTGCCCCCGGGCGCCTTCATCGGACTGGGGCTCCTCATCGCGTTGAAGAACCTCATTGATCAGCGGCTACGTTGGACCGCGCGGCGCCGCGCCCAGGCGGAGGCGGTGGATACCGCTGGCCCCGCCGCCGGGGCGGCGGTCTCCTGAAAGGCTGATCAGTGGCCCCCCAGGGCCGCCGTCAATCGTCCCGCCGCCCGTCAAAGAGCCGCCAGCGCTGAAACCCGACCTCAAGCCCTCCGAACCCGTTTCCCCGGGCCTGACCCATCCCGAGATCGGTCATCCGGATGCCGTCAACCATCTGCCGGCAGGAGCTTGGCATCCGTCGCTCAAGGCGTACACTCCAAAAGGAGCGCGGATGGTCACCGGGTCAGCGTCGCCACGATAAAGAAGCGCCATTAACGGAGGGAGTCGAATGGCCGAAACCGAGGATCTGCAGAGTCCCTGCGTCTCCTTTCTCAAGGAGCAGGAATCGGACTGTCTTCATTGCGCCGTGCGAAATTCAGCGCTGTTCTCAGAGCTCGCGCCCGACGACCTGGATCAGCGACTCAAGACCATCCACAACGGACTGGTCCGTGCGGACACCGTCATCTACCGCCAGGGCCAGGAGGCGGATGCGGTCTTTACCCTGCGCAACGGCCTGGTCAAGCTCATCGCCGGGGCGGATACGGCGACATCACGCATCGTCCGGGTCCTCGGGCGGGGGGCCGCCGTCGGCCTGGAGTCGGCGAGCGGCGGCACCTACGAGCACACGGCCATCGCCCTGCGCGATCTCAATCTGTGCCGCATTCCGAGGGCCGTCCTGCTGGCCCTCGGTGAGCAACACCCCGGGCTCCTGGCCGGCCTCGTGAGCAAATGGCGCGAGCACGCGCTCCTGGCCGACCGTTGGATCAGCACTATCTGCGTCGGCAAGCAGAAGGGAAAGGAGATCGCCCTGATCCGCCTGCTCATCGAGATCAGCGGCGATCCTATCGACACCGTTCGCCTTCCACGAACCGCGGACATGGCGGCGATCCTGGGCTGTTCACCAGAGGGGGTGAGCCGCCGGATGGCCAAGCTGAAGCGCCAGGGCCTGCTCAGGCGCGTCGCGCCCTGGACCTATCAATGCGACCCGTCCCTGATCGCCGGAGCGAGTGACTCCAGCTCGGACTGAGTCGCCGAGGCATCCGTCGTCTCCCTCGGGCCCCCGAAGGCCCCATCCGACCCATCCCGTCCGAACGCACCCGAGCGCCTGGTGTGACACCTGGCCGTGCGCCCACCCGCGCCAGGAACCGTAAATTCTCAATAATTTGTCACCTAGCCATTGTCTTCGCCCACTTTCGTTGACCTGGCTCAGGTCCTGCCGGTCCCAGTCGCTTAGATTTTCGATGAGCTGCACAGAAAGGTGCAGCGGGCACGAGCCATTCGTTCGGGTCCGGTCGGCACTCTGACGAGAGATGAAGACGCGCTGGGCCTTCGCTGCCGCCCAGCAACCGAGGGCCGGCAGGGATCACCGCAAGACAGGAGGACACAGTGATCGGTAAGCCATCGGCTCTCGCACTTCTCTGCTTGTTGGGCCTTCCGCTCGCGACGCTATCGCCGGCGGCCACCGGAAAGCTCATCGAGGGGCACGACGGAAACATCCGCTACGACACGGTCAAGAAGGAGTACCGGCTCAAGGGACTCCCGGACCCGGTACCGGCCGCTGAAGTCGAGCGCAGCGTGTCCACGGCCATCTGCGGCAAGTGCCACCAGGACGCCATTGCCCAGCTCAAGGGCTCCGTGCACTTCAGTGTCCAGGCGCCCAATCCGCGCCTGTTGTTCCCGGGTGGCGGCGCCCACGGGGCCCTGGATCGCGCCTGCGGGCTCCCCGGCACCAGCGCCCTGATCAACTACAACAGCGACATCAACCTGGGCGAATGCGGCAAGTGCCATGTGGGGCGCTTCCTGCCGCCGATGGAGGGCGCCTTCACCAGCTCCTTCATGCAGATGTTCATGGGCGAGCCCTTCAATATGAACCAGGAGGACGCCATGGCCCTGGCGGCGGCCAACGCCAAGAGCCTGGTGGACGGCGGCCTGGACTGCATGATCTGCCACTCCGAGACCTATCTCGCCGTGCGCGACGACCTCTCACCCATCCAGTTGTCCACCCTGACGATCGCCGGCTACGCGCAGCCCGGAGAGCCGTCCCCCTCGCCCCAGGGATACGCCAAGCTGTCCCGTGACAACACCGACTTCGACCACGACGGCGCGCCTGACAAGTTGATCGACGTCACCGGTGATGGAATCGCGGATGCCAAGCTGATGATGGACACCGACGGCAACGGCCAGCCGGATACGCCCTGGCCCACCATCGCGCAGGACCGCTCGCCCGAGGCGGTCCTCTCGGTCGGCAAGACCAGAGAGCACAACTGCCTGCGCTGCCACGAGCACGCCCGAACCGGATACAAGCGCGGAACCCTGTTCCGGGTTGGCTATGACGTCCATGCAAGCGTTTGCTTCCCCAATCCGAGCCTGTCCGCGGATGACCCGGCCTGTCCGCAGAGCAACACCTGCACCGGCTGCCATGTGACGCTCGATATCGACTACGACGGTGACGGGTTGAAGGACATACACAAGTTCGTGCGGGGACACCTGGTGGGCGGCGACCTGGCAGCGGCCGACTATCCACCCCCGGCGCCCGGCGTGGCCCCGGATCCCGCTGACCCCACCCACCTGACCTGCGAGCAGTGCCACAAGACCAAGGGTCCAAACTCACTCAAGGGGGCGGTCCACCGGCCCAGTCATCTCGCGGCCATCGCCTGTGAGACCTGCCACATCACCCAGAGCAGCGGAATCACCTATTCCGTGTACGGACAGGGCGGCCACCTCTCCTTCGGCCGCAACGCCCAGGGGCTCGATACCAAGCTGATCACCCAGGACCACATGGTGGCCGACGAGGACAAGCCGGGAGACGTCGATGCCGATTTCGCGGCCTACAAGCTGACCCCGGTGCTCATGTGGTTCAACGGGTCCACCTCCTTCCTTGCCCAGTCTCTGGCGGTGCGCGGGGCGCCAAACGCGAAGATCACGCCCTTCAAGCCCATGGCCAACGGCATGGTGATGGACGGGCGCTTCTTCAAAGGGGACATGATCCCGAACAACGCCCTGGTTCCTTATCCGGACGGAAACCCGGGCCCCTACATGTTCAACGCCTATTCCATGTACCGCTTCTTCGCGAACGCGGCCGCCTGTGGTGACCTGCAGCTTCCCGATCCCAGCCTGTGCAGCCCAGACGGGTTGTACGGGAACGCGGAGGCATTCACCGCACTGAGGCTCCTTGGAACCATCAAGGACCGGGACGGAAACATCATCGTTCAGGGGCTGACGCCGGAGCAGACCCGCAAGGTCACGCTGATGGACCTCATGGAGATGAGCGACCCGGGCAAGCAGACCATGGCGATGATGCAGGCCTTTCCCAACCTGATGAACTTCAGCAAGTCCGAGTTCAAATACGAGCACTATCTGGTCAGCACGCAGCTCGCCGGTGCCGACGAGGACCGGGACGGCAATGGCATCATCGACAGAAAGGCGCCCTTCAACTTCGACATGCTGGGTGCCGTGAATGCAGGGCTGGAGCAATTCAAGGGTTTCAACATACCCATGTTGCTGCCGCCGACCTACGACTGGTACCCGAAGATGGAGAACCTGTCCGATGTCGCGACCATGAAGCTGCCCGATGGAAGCTTCATGAAGCTGTTCCTGGCCATGCAGCTGCAGGCACAGAAGCCGGACATCACCATGGAGGAGATGCAACAGCTGATCGGCAGCTATCCCGCCTTCTCCAACGGCGTCACCCTCGGCGGCCACGGGGTCACCCCGAATCCCAGTGAGACGGCGCTCGGCGGACGCGGCTTCCGGCACGGCTGCCAGGAATGCCACGGCGCCGGCGGAGTCCTGGAGAACCCGGTCCCGGTGACACAGAAGGTGCTGGTGGATCTCGGGCCCATGGGTCAGGGCGAGATGCCGGTCTGGGTCTGGAGCTACTACAACGTTCACCGGCTGGTCGACCTGGGACTTCGGACTACGAACGAGAAGCTGGTCGCCGGTACGGCCAACGTCGATATCGCCGGGAACCCGCGTTACCTGAGAAAGAGCGGCCAGAAGATGATACTCAACTGGTTCGCACCCGCCGCGCCGCCCACCCTCAACGGTGAGCCCATCGATGGGTATCTCCCATTCCAGGCCGCCGATAGCAAGCCGGCCCTCAAGGGATCGCGGCTCAGTGCCGAGGACCTCACCTGGAATGGTGGGGAATGGATGCCGGTGCTCGAGCCCGTGACCAGCCCCGCGCCGAACTACGCCGTACTCGGATATAGCCGCGACGAGGTGATCTTTGACACCGACAACCCGTCAAATGGGGGGAAAGGCGGCGGTAAAGGCGGCGGCAAAGAAGGGAAAGGGCAATGACCGACCTGAAGATTAGTCATCGCGGATCCACTCCGGAGCAGTGAGTGAGAAGGACGACGCCGGCCCAGGGCCGGCGTCGTTCATCCCGTCCCGCGGGCCGGACAGGTACGGATCAAGCTTCGCCGCGCCGGCTAAAGGCCCCGACCGCGACCCGCCGCTCCGAAGCCCCCGCCACGGGGTGGGGTCACTCCATTGTCCTGCGCGCCCACGTCTGAGCCCATGCCTGAAGTCGATGGGGTGCCGGACAGCGAGCCCAATTCCGTCCCCGTCACTGCCAGGTCGAGCGTCGTGGAGGCCATGGTCTCGGCGCGAATCTCCGACGCCTCGTACATCGCGAGGAAGCGGGCGACCGCGGGCAGGTCGGCGTCGCGCTCGAGGTCGCGCAGGAACCCATAGGCGAGGGTCTGGTAGTTGAGCTCGGCGAACACGGTGATCCCGCCGCTCACGGGGCCAAGCGCGATATGGTAGGTCACCAGGTCGCTCCCGCCGACGAAGTTGGGGTCAGTCGCTGCCCCACCGACGACGGCGATCCCCTCGGGAACCCGCGATTTGTCGAAGCCACGCGGCGGTATCCGATTGTCCTTGAGATAGGTGGCAGCGCTCAGCAGGGTATAGGTCTGCCTGCCCTCCAGGTCGCCCAGGATGGGCTCATAGACCTGAACCTGATCGGCACTGGTGATCGGCTCGCCGTAGTGCGGCTCGAATCCGGCGCCCAAGTCGGCATCCACGCCGACAATGCTGCCGTCCGGATTCAACCGGCCCGATTCGAACAGCACCCTGCCGCTCTGGTCGGACACCCTGAGGTGAATGTAGGCGCGCCGCGACGGGTAGCTGGTAGGCAGTTTGTGCCCCGTATTGTTGATCACCCGGACCCTCAGGCTAAGCACCTCTGCGTCCACCACGGCCTCCTCGACGGCCAGCTCGGCAGCCGACCTCAGGGTCGCACGGGTGGCCTCGATGCTGGCCGCGAAATCGCCCTCGCCCACGTCGAGGGCCTCACGATTGGCATCCAGGATGTCGAGCACCAAGGTGTTGCCGCCGTAGATGCCGTGGCGGGCGAAGCCGTTGCGACGGGTCAGGTTCCTGGGTCGATTGGCGATCTTGACGCCGTCGGCGCGCGCCATATGACAGCCCTGACAGGCCTGTGCCTCGGCGGCGCCATCGACAAAGGTGCTGTGCTGCCACTCGGTGTAAGCCGCCTGCTCATGGAATTCGGCCCCCGCCGCCACCTGGCCGCCACCGTCGAGCACCGGGGTGACCAGATTGTGGCAGCTCGCGCAGAGTGCGGAATCGGAAACATGGACCGAGGCCTTGGGAGTGAAGGCGGCCTCGTTGCGCATGGGGTTGACCCGGGGAGCGGCCCGGGGTCCGTAGGCCGGCCGGTCGGAGGGATTGGTCAGGTCCCGGATCTCGAAGTTGCCGGAGAACCCTTCAGGTGTGCCGAGGGTCGCGTCGTCCGCGATCTGGTGACAAAGGGTACAGCTCACCCCATCCGTGGCCGCGTCATAGTAGAAATTGGAGGGGTTCGCGAAGCCGGCGTCGAAAAAGGAGATTTCCTCGTCCTCGGACGAGGCCTCGACATGGGCCATGGGCGTATGGCAGCGGGTGCAGGTGGCGTTGAGCTCGTCCTCGATCCCGGGGTTGCGCCGGATCTCGCTCGCAAACTTTGCCTGCCAGAGCGGATCCCGCGCCGAGTTGGCCATGATCGTGGCGGACCAGTCCGACTCGATGGAGACCGCGTTGCCATCCCGATCAAAGAGTCCGTTGTGACAGACGGCGCAGTTGCCCGAGCCGGAAAAGTGTCCGGAGTCGAATTGGGCGTCAGCAGCGAGCGCGGGGCCGCCCGTGCACAGGATCAGTGCGACGATTCCGCGCGCGAGAGATGTTGCGATTTGCATGGGAATCAGGATTCTCTATATTGGGCGGGTGGACCTGGTCCATCATCGGGGACCCGGTACGTCATGCTGAGGTCCAGCGGCGCCCACTCGCTTCCGGATCATTGTGACAATTATCACTTTTATTTTTTCTTTCAATCACTTGGATAAGGCGCGCCACGGAAGGTAATGGATCGCCCACCAATCTCCAACAGAGAAACTGCTGCAAGTCACGAATCCTTGAAGGGGATCACATCCCTGGGCGGGGAAGCAGGGTGTCGGGACCGCTGGCGGTTGATGGCCAGCCGTTGAGCTCAACAGACCGGGGAAGGCCCCGTGAGGGTGTGCGGCGGCCCGGCGGCCTCAGTTCGCGGTGTCTCGAAGCGCCAGCCGCTCCACCGTGCGACGCAGCAGATCCGGGTTCACCGGCTTGGCCAGGAAGTCGTCCATTCCCGCTGCCAGGCAGGTCTGCCTGACGTCTTCCGACGCGTTGGCGGTCAGTGCCACGATCGGCATGGGCCGCTCCGGGGCTACGGCGCGGTAGCGCTTCGCAAACTCGATACCATCGAGCCTCGGCATGCGCAGATCGACGATCGCAATCCCGTAGCGGTCGGACAGGGCCTCGTGCAATGCCTGCTCTCCGTCCACAACCAACCGATGTGCGAAGCCCATCTTGGACAAGAAGGTGGTGATCACCTTCGCGGCAATCGCGTTGTCCTCCGCCACCAGCACGCGGACGCGGACGACGGATGGTTCCCGGGCCTCTGTGCCCAGTCCCCGCGGCCGATGATCCGGCCGCGCTGCGGCCGTGCGCAGGCCAAGCAGCTCCTCCGCAGCCGTCACCAGGTCCTCCGCGAGGAAGGGCTTTGCGAGGTAGGCGACTCCGGGAACCCGTCCGGCCGAGCGCCTGGCCGCGTAGTTGAGGAACAGACAGGGCGGCGTGCCACCGAGTCGTCGGGTGACCGAGGCCCGGGTCGCCTCCAGATCCAGGCCCTTGGGAGAATCCGCGACCACCACGAGATCCAGGCCGCTCGCCGGAGGCCGCAGGTCCTCGAGATCCGCCACCTCCGCGACGCCCTGACAACGCACGCCCTCGCGGCGCAAGGCAGCGCAGGCCAGCTCACGCTGGCTGCTGTTCTGCTCGATCACCAGGGCACGGCGCCCGGCCAGCCGAGCGCCGGGCTCCGGAGCCAGGGGCAGGCCATCCTCGATCAAGGGTAGGCGCACCCAAAAGCGGCTTCCCTGTCCCTCGACGCTGTCCACCCCGATCAGGCCCTGCATCAGTTGCGTCAGCTCGCGGGCAATGGTGGTCCCGAGCCCGGAGCCGCCGAAGCGGCGGGTGGTGGAATCATCCGCCTGACTGAAGCTTTCGAAGATCTGGGAGAGCTTTTCGGCCGGGATCCCGATGCCCGTGTCCTGCACCTCCAGGAGCAGGTGCGCCCGATGCATCCCCTCCTCCGGCGGGCGTGCCGAGACGCGCACCTCGACCTGGCCGACCTCGGTGAACTTCACCGCATTGCCCAGCAGATTGAAGAGGATCTGGCGCACCCGAAGCTGGTCACCCGTGACCGTCTGGGGGACCTCCGGCGAGACCTGGCAGATCATCTCTATGCCTTCTGCCAGGGCCAGACTCTCCAGCACACCGCTGACCTCCCGCACCAGTGCGCGGATGCTGAAGGGCGCCTGTTCCAGCCTGAGGCGCTCGGCATCGATCTTGGAGAAGTCAAGGATATCGCCGATGAGTGCGCCAAGCACGTTCGCCGAGTTGGAGATGGACTCCACATAGTCGCGCTGGTCGCTGTCCAGCTCGGTCATGCGCAGCAGCTCGGTCATGCCGATGACCCCGGTGAGCGGGGTGCGCAGCTCGTGGGTCATGAAGGCGAGAAAGTCGCCCTTCGCCTTGCTCGCCCGCTCCGCCTCGTCCTTCGCCTGCTGCACCCGACGCAGCAGTGAGTACTGGTAGAGGGGGAGCAGCACCAGGAGCAGCAGGAAGAACACCGCCTCGTAGGGGTGCTGACGCCATTGATCCAGGGCGATCAGGACCAGCGAATAGGCGATCACCGCCTCGACCGAGGCCAACACCAGATGGCGGGTACCGTAGCGGGTGCCGGCGGAGATGAAGATCCAGATGTAGAGCAGGTAAAAGGGGCTGATCGCCTCCCGGGTGATGAAGATCGCCAGACTGATTGCGACGATATCCAGCGACAGGGCCACATAACGCCGTGCCGGCAGCTCCGGGCGCCTCAGGACGCTGACGAAGAGCCCGAGATAGACCAGGGTGAAGATGGTGAAGAGGGTGAAGAAATAGGGGACATCGACCTTGTGGTAGCCGGTCAGGGCCGCGAGGGAGATGTAGCAGGTCCCGAAGGCCCAGACCGCCAGGCGCACCAGCGAGGACTGAAATTCGGGATTGGAGCCAATTGCTTGGCGATCTCCGCGCTCGCCCGTTTTCCCAGCCATCCGCGCCCCCGAGGACCTGGTCCCGGCCAAATCCAGTGACATTGTGCCCTGAATGTCATGGTATATTAGTGGATACTTTTGCGCTCGATCCTCGAGGCGAAGGCCTCGCAGGAGGGCCTTCCATGATCGGCGCGGGTGAGCGCAGCGGCGTGATCTGGCGGGCGCGAGAGGCGGCCGGATCCTTCGATGCTGACCGCCCCTGAAATCGGCGGCACGACCGATCCGCAATTCCTAGCAGCGAGTCAGGGTTTCACTGGGACGGGCCCTCGACCTCGAACGACCACGAACGACGAACCCGGCACCCCAAGTGCACGCCGCACGGACGGGCGCCGGACCTGAGAGATCTAGGGGAGAGAGCACCATGTCCAAGAAGCATCCGATCGTTGCGGTCACCGGCTCATCCGGCGCCGGCACCACCACCGTCAAGCGCGCCTTCGAGCACATCTTCTATCGCGACGGCTTCAACGCCGCCGTGATCGAGGGCGACAGCTTCCACCGCTTTGACCGCGCCGAGATGAAGGTGGAAATGGCCAAGGCCGTCGAGGAGCATCGCAATCTGAGCCACTTCGGTCCCGAGGCGAACCGCTTCGACCTCCTCGAGGAACTCTTCCGCACCTACGGGGAGACCGGCGGGGGCAAGAAGCGCTACTACCTCCACTCAGAGGAAGAAGCGGCTCACCACAACGCCCGGCTGGGGACCAATCTGAAGCCCGGCCAGTTCACTCCGCTGGAGGACGTGCCCGAGAACACCGACCTGCTGTTCTACGAGGGTCTGCACGGCCTGGTCGTGACCGAAGGGAACAACGTCGCCCAGCACGTGGATCTGGGGGTGGGCGTTGTCCCCATCGTCAACCTCGAATGGATCCAGAAGATCCACCGGGACAATCTGGAGCGCGGCTATTCGGCCGAGGCGATCGTCGACACCATCATGCGGCGCATGCCCGACTACATCTGTCACATCACGCCCCAGTTCTCGATGACCGACATCAACTTCCAGCGTGTGCCCACGGTGGATACATCCAATCCGTTCATCGCCCGCGACATCCCGACGCCGGACGAGAGCTTCGTCATCATCCGGTTCAAGGACCCGAAGAAGCTCAATATCGACTTCCCCGGCCTGCTGTCCATGATCAACGACTCCTTCATGTCGAGGCGCAACAGCATGGTGGTCCCCGGAGGAAAGATGGGGATGGCGATGGAAGTCATACTGCAGCCGATCATCGAAAACATGATGGCCGCACGCAAGGGCTAAGGGCGCCGATTCGATTCGGCGCCCCCGGATGGACAAGGATGTCCCCGGAAGGATGGCCGCCCGGTCAGCGACCCCTGCCCGCCCGGTCTACCCAACCGCCGCGGCACCCGACCGTGCGGGTGGGAGCCGCTTGGATCAGGGCACCCAGGTCCGAATCCCGCCCGATCTTTCCCTTGATCCCGATGCGCAGCTCGGTGATCAGACCCTCATCGTCGCACTCCAGACGCACCCGCTCCCCGGAACCGGCACCGAAGGCCCGGTCGAAGGCATCCCGCACCTCGCCGGCACGCAGGCGCCTGCCGATGTTGTCCTCGAAGAGCCGCTGCACCGCCGAGGCGTTGAGCTGGTCGAGCAACGCCATCGCATCATCGAAATAGGTGTCCGCATCGGTGCCGTAGCAGGTCCCGTGCTTGGTCCACTCGTAGCGTGGCAGACCGGAGACGACGCCAGGCATGCGCACCTCCAGGGCGGCGCGGGTGTCGTCGTCCAGATCGAGGGCGGGCAGATCCCGCCAATCCCCTGACTCCGCGATCCTGCGCTCGCGCTGGCTCACCCCGCAGAAGCTGTTGCCAATCGGCTGCGGCCACAGACCATGCAGCGAGAATTGGCGGGCATCCGCTCGATCGGGGGTCTGTGCCCGGCACTCGGGTTTGCGGTAGCGGCGCTCACAGAAGGCCGGCTGCCAACTGGCCGCCAGCACGAATTGGCCGGCCATGGGGAGGGCTCCGCGAGCCTTCTGGGACAGGGTCCGCGCCTCGGACTCTGATACGCTTGGGGCAGGGTCCCCTAGCCCATGGTTGGCGGCGGTCGCGGGCTCCACCGGGACCAGCTTCCCGCATTCGACCGCCACCCAGCGGTCCGCCGGCCGGACCGACTCGATACGCAGCTGATAGTGGGTGGGCACCGATTGATTGCGCCCAATCACCCGATACAAGTCGCCGGGCCTGAGTCGGACCTTGCCGGGGTTGTCCGGGCGCTTGATGGAGGGGGTCGCGGCGCAATCCTGTTCGGCGACCAGCCGGGCCTCGAAGGGCTCGGCCAGCACCCAGGGGATCCAAAGGCCGAGAAGGATGGCGAGGGCTCCCCGGGAAACATCCGACTTGCGCATATTCGAGCTCCTGATGGCGACCCCCGGGACGGCCATTCGGGTCATCGGGTCAAGCGCCGCGGCGACTGGCGTGAAAGGGGCCTTACGGGGCCCGGAGGGCGGCCGGCCTAGGATTCGGTGCCGGACTGCTCCGCCGGCCGGGGCACCAGTCTCTTGATGTTCAGCAGGTGAACGCGCCGGCTGTCGGCGCGCAGGACGGTGAAGCGCAGGGGCCCGATCTCGGTCGACTCGCCGCGTTTTGGCAGATGGCCGAAGGCGTTGACCACCAGGCCGCCGATGGTGTCGAACTCGTCGTCGGGAAAGTCGCTTCCGAAATAGTCGTTGAAGTCCTCGATGGGCGTGCGCGCCTTGGCGCTCCACTCGTTCCTGCCGCGCTGAAAGATCTCGGCCCCCTCGTCGTAGTCGTGCTCGTCCTCGATCTCGCCGACGATCTGCTCCAGCACGTCCTCGATGGTGACCAGACCGGCGGCACTGCCGTATTCATCCACCACCACGGCCATGTGGTTGCGGCTGGCACGAAACTCCTTGAGCAGCACGTTGAGCCGCTTGCTTTCGGGTACGAAGACCGTCGGTCGCAGCAGCTCGCGGATGTTGAAGGGCCGGCGCGTGTTCTCGACGCAGAAGTTGAGCAGGTCCTTGGCCAGCAGGACGCCGACGACCTCGCCCTTGTCCTCACCCGTCACGGGAAAGCGGGAATGGGCGGACTTGACCGCGATCTCCAGGACCCGCTCCAGCGGGTCGTCCCGGCGGATATAGATCATCTCAGCGCGGGGGATCATGATGTCGCGCACGCGCAGGTCCGAGACCTGCAGCACCCCTTCGATCATGCTCAGGGCATCCGTGTCCAGGAGTGCGCGCTCTTTGGCGTCCTTGAGCAGCTCGATCAGCTGCTCCCTGTCCTGCGGCTCGCCCCCAAACAGCTGGCTCAGTCGCTCGAGCCAGCCGCGCGGTCGCGAGCCGTCGCTAGATCGATCGCTCGTCATGGATCTGGGAGATCTCCTCGTAAGGTGGCGGGAATCCTAACCCCTGCAGGATGGCCGTTTCCAGCGCTTCCATCTCGGCCGCATCGGACTCTGAAACATGATCGTAATCAAGTAGATGCAAGATCCCGTGGACCACCAGATGGGCCCAGTGGGCGCGCCCCTCCTTGCCCTGCTCGAGCGCCTCGCGCTCCACCAGCACGGCACAGATCACCAGGTCGCCGAGCAGGGCCGGGAGGTCGTCCGGGGCCATGCCGGGGGGAGGATCAAAAGGAAAGGACAGCACATTGGTTGCCTTGTCCTGACCCCGGTAGCGCAGGTTGAGCGTCCGGCTCTCCTCCTCGTCCACCACCCGGATGGTCAGCTCGGCGCCCGCGCGACGTCCCTCCAGGGCGGCGGCAGCGAAGCGAACGAGATCCGCACGCGACGGCGCCCGGATTCCATCGCAGGCGAGTTGCAGGTCGAGCTCGAGGTCCACCGCCGTGCCGCTCACCGGCGGATCTTTTTCGAGGCTTGCCGGGCGCCCGAGCCAACGGCGGCATCCGGGTTCTCGAAGCGCTCGTAGGCATCCACGATACGCGCTACCAGGGCGTGGCGCACCACGTCCCGCGCATTGAAGAAGGTAAAGCTGATGTCCGCGACCTCGGCCAGGATCTCGACCGCCTGACGCAGCCCGGAGGGCTGACCCCGGGGCAGATCCACCTGGGTGACATCACCCGTGATTACCGCGGTGGAGCCAAATCCGATACGGGTGAGGAACATCTTCATCTGCTCGGGGGTGGTGTTCTGGGCCTCATCAAGGATGATGAATGAATCGTTCAGGGTGCGCCCGCGCATGTAGGCGAGCGGGGCCACCTCGATCACGTTGCGCTCGATGAGCTTGCCCACCTTCTCGAAACCCAGCATCTCGAAGAGGGCATCATAGAGGGGGCGCAGATAGGGGTCGATCTTCTGCGCCAGGTCCCCGGGCAGGAAGCCCAGTCGCTCGCCCGCCTCTACGGCGGGGCGCACCAGGAGCAGGCGGCGCACCCGATCGGTCTCCAGCGCCTCCACCGCGCTGGCAACCGCGAGATAGGTCTTTCCGGTTCCCGCCGGGCCCACCCCGAAGTTGATATCGTGCCGGGCGATGGCATGCAGGTAGGCCTGCTGATTCGGTCCCCGCGCCTTCACGAGCCCGCGCTTGGTGCGGATGACGAGCTCGGGCAACCTGGACTCGACCGCCTCAGCCAGGGCGTCCGCGCCAGCCTCCTGCAAGGCGAGATGAATGCCCTCCGGGGTCAGGACCTCGGTGGCGGTGTCGCGATAGAGATCGGCCAACAGACGCTCGCCCAGGCGCACGGCTTCCGCGTCTCCGATCAAGCGGAAGGAGGGTCCGCGGTTGCTGATCTCGATGCCCAGGCGGCGCTCGATCTGGCGCAGGTGCTGCTCCAGCGGCCCGCAGAGATTGGCGAGGCGCTCGTTGTCCTCGCACTCGAGCACCAGATCCAGGGTTTGGGGCTGGGTGGACAATCGCTGCGGATCGACCGGGGCAGCGGAGGGTCGGTTTCCGCTCAAGCGATGCGGGCCGGGTCGATGGGATGGGCGAGGCAGCCGCGCAGCGAGTTGGGCAGTGCCTCGACAATGGTGAGATCCACGAAGGTGCCGATCAGGGACGGATCGCCGTCGAAGTTCACCACCCGATTGCTCTCGGTGCGCCCGGCGAGCTGGGCAGGATCCTTGCGGGAGGCGCCCTCCACCAGCACACGCTGGACCGTCCCCACCATCTGACGGCTGTAGCGCTGGGCATTGTTGTCGATCCGCCGCTGCAGCCGGGCGAGGCGCGTCTTCTTGACCTCCAGCGGGGCCTCGTCGGGCAGGTCCGCCGCCGGAGTTCCCGGCCGCCGGCTGTAGATGAAGCTGTAGCTCTGGTCGAATCCGATGGCGTCCACCAAGGCGAGCGTAGCGGCAAAGTCGGTCTCTGTCTCGCCGGGAAAGCCAACGATGAAGTCCGACGAGATCAGGATGTCTGGCCGCGCCCGGCGCAAGGCGCGAATCCTGGCGTGGTACTCGAGCGCCGTGTGTCCGCGCTTCATCGCCGCAAGGATGCGGTCCGAGCCGGACTGGACGGGAAGGTGCAGGAAGCTCACCAGCTCCGGCACCTCCCGGTAGACATCGATCAGGCTGTCGCTGAGCTCCACCGGGTGGCTGGTGGTGAAGCGGATGCGATCGATGCCCTCGATGGCCGCGACATAACGGATCAACAGCGCCAGGTCGGCGGCCTCGCCATCGTGCATGGCGCCGCGGTAGGCGTTGACATTCTGGCCGAGCAGGTTGACCTCCCGCACACCCTGCTCGGCGAGCCCCGCCACCTCGGCGATCACGTCGTCGAAGGGCCGGCTGATCTCCTCGCCCCGGGTATAGGGCACCACACAATAGGTGCAATATTTGGAGCAGCCCTCCATCACCGAGACGAAGGCCGTGGGACCCTCGGCCCGTGGGGCCGGAAGGCAGTCGAACTTCTCGATCTCGGGGAAGGAGACGTCCACCTGGGGCTGCCGGCCGACCTCGAGCTGCGCCAGCATCTGCGGCAGCCGGTGCAGGGTCTGGGGCCCGAAGACCAGGTCCACAAAGGGCGCCCGAGCGCGGATCGCATCCCCCTCCTGGCTCGCGACGCAGCCCCCGACCCCGATCACCAGACCCGGTCGCCGCTGCTTCCACGGCCGCCAGCGACCGAGCTGGGAGAACACCTTTTCCTGCGCCTTCTCGCGGATGGAGCAGGTGTTGAGCAGCAGGACGTCGGCGTCCTCCGGACGCTCCGCCAGCTCCAGGCCGTGCGAGGCGCGCAGCAGATCGGCGATGCGCGCCGAGTCATAGGCGTTCATCTGGCAGCCGTAGGTCTGGATGTAGAGCTTGCGCGACATGGAGTAAGAACCCTGGAAGGGCCCAGGATCTTGCGGATTCAGCGGCTTAGTGTCAAGCCAGGCGCGCCAGGCTGACGGGCTCGCAGGCGTTCTGACAATCCTCCAGGTTCATCGGCCGACCGAAGTGGTAGCCCTGGGCGAAGTCCACGCCCAGGTCCTCGAGCACCCCGAGTATCTCGCCGTTCTCGACGAACTCGGCGATCACCCGCTTTCCCATACCGTGCGCCATGTCCGTGATCGCCTTGACGAAGATACGGTCCTCCCGGCTCTGCGCCAGATTGCGAATGAAGACCCCATCCACCTTGACATCGTCCACCGGGAGCTGGCGCAGATAGGCATAGGAGGCGTAGCCACTCCCGAAATCGTCCAGCGCAAATCGGCAGCCGAGCTCCTGGATCCCGCGCATCAGCCGGGTCGCCTGCCGCACGCTGTTGATCGCCGCGGTCTCGGTGACCTCGAAGGAGAGCCGAGCTGGCTTCACGCCAAATCGATCGAGCAGGCGCTCCAGGTCGGGAAGCAGCAGGGAGTCGTGCATCGCGTTGGCGGACAGGTTCACCGACAGGCACAGGTGGGGACTGGCGCTCATCACGCCCACCGCGTGTGCCAGGACCCAGTGGTCGATCGCCTGAATCTGCCCGGTCTTCTCCGCCACCGGGATGAACCGATCGGGGTAGACCAGCTGGCCGCGGGCGTCGGACATACGCAACAGGGCCTCATAGTGGCGGGTCCGCCCCGAGCGGACCTCGACGATGGGCTGAAAGCGCAGCTCGAAACGATCCCGGCTCAGGGCCTCGGCGATCTGCTCACGCCACAGCACCCGAGCGTCCGCCTGCTCACGCGCCTGGTCCGCGTGGGAGAAGAGATGCCAGCGACCCTTGCCCTTCTCCTTGGCCTGGTACATGGCAAGATCCGCATTGGCCATGACCTGATGGGTCTCCCGCCCCTGCGCCGGAAACAGCACGATCCCGATGCTGGCCGAGACCTGATGACGGCGCCCGCGCGCGTGGGTCACGATGGAGCGGATGACCGCCTGGGTGCGCTCCGCAATCGCCGCCGCCTCCTGGGGGCTCGACTCCGGCAGCACCCAGGCAAACTCGTCGCCGCCGAGCCGCGCCAGGATATCGCTGGGCCTGGTCAGGGCCTGCAGATGCTCCGCCACCCGCTGCAACAGGGCATCACCCACCTGATGGCCGCTGATATCGTTGACGTCCTTGAACTGGTCGAGGTCGAAAAACAGCACGGCTCCCTGATGGCCGAAACGCACCGCCTGGTCCAAGAGCCGGGCGAAGTCCTTGTTGAAGCGACGCCGGTTGTAGAGCTGAGTCAACGGATCGTGATCGGCAAGCCAGACCAGCCGGGCCTCCGCGTGCTCACGGTCACGCTGGAGCATCTCCATGCGATCGGTCAGGTTGCCAACGGTCTGGGCCATCAGGTCCATCTCATCGGTCGCGACCCGGTCGATGCGCGGCAACGGCAGGCTTTCGCGCAACTCCCCATAACGGTTTTCAGCCAACAGCGGCAGGGCCGATGCGATTCCGCGCAGGCGCGACAGCGGGCCCTTCAGCATGAAGACCAGGAAGCCCTCGGATAGGATCAGACCCAAGGCGCCGAGGGCGATGCTGTAGCGGATCGCCTCCCCGATCGCCCCGCGCTGGGCCGTCACGTCGTTGACGATAAAGGCGTCCACGCCGGGCGACAGGCTGTCGACCCGGAAAATCTCGAACCAGGCGCTTCCTCGCGGAACGAGAACCGGGGATCTCCGATCGCCCAGGTCCATCAGAGCGGTGCCCGCAGAAAGCAGGATGGGCTCGGTGCGCTCCGGATGGGTGATGGCCGAAAAGAGGTTCCCGGGACGGGCGGACTGATCCGTCAGGCGGGCGGACATGGACCCCGTGCGGGCAACGGCGACCTCGGCCCCGGCGAGCTCGTTGAAGGTGAGGAGTGAATCCGCGAGTGAGCGCTCCAGGACCAGACTACCGCCGAAGCCGCCGTCCCACAGGAGCGGCGTGGCGAGGAATTGCCGGCACTCCGAGCGGCAGGACAAGAGCGCCGTCTGCTCCTCCGGCCTGGCCGCGATCCGCTCGGTCAGCTCCCCGGGCAGCGGCTGGGCCGGGGTCGGCCAGATCAGCGGCGTGGTGCCCTTTGCACCGATCCAGTGGACGGACCGGATGTCCCATTCCACGTCCAGCATGGCGCCGTTGGTGTGCAGTGCCTGATCGAGCTGCTCACGCAGATCCGCGAGTGGCGGGTTGGGCCCGAACAGTGGAACCAGGCTCGAGAGCTTCGACATCTCCTGCACGCGATCAGCGACCATGGCACGCAATTGGCTGTCCTGGCGCTCGCGAACCGCGGACTGCTGCAGATCGAACTGGCGGGCGGACTGACGGTAGGCAAGATAGGCTAGGGACGCGTTGACCAGGACGAGCACGAAGCTCAACGCGATCAACGCCTTCCAGCGCAGGCTGAGAAAGCGCCGACTATTCCTGGTACCGAGGGGACCCATGAGCGAGTCAGAACCGGACCGATACGGATACCGCGAAGACATCGAAGTCCTCGACCAGGGCGCTGGGATCAGGGTTCTCGCGGATGGACAGCGCGAAGGTGCCATGATGGCGTTGGTACTCGGCCCTCAGCATCAGGTTCGGGAAGACATCCCAGCGCACGCCGGCGGTAAAGATCTTGGTGTAGAAGTCAAAGGGCGGTGTCATCCCGCCAGTCAGTTCTGAACCGCGCTGGCCGTCGCGGTCCCGTCGGTCCGCGAAACCCTCCTCGTAGCGCAGAGTAAACTCCAACTCAGGAAAAATGCGGTAGGCACCCTGAAAATAGTAACCTTCCGTGGTCTGCTTGTTGAAGGGGAAATAGGGGCCGAAATCGCGCCATTCGAGCGGCAATCGGGAGTACTCGGCCGAGAGGGTGAAGTCTTCGGCGTTGTATTGCAGAGACGCGATCCAGTAGAGATAGTCGATTTGTCCACGGTCCAGGACCGAGAACGCGCCGGGCGCAAATTCCATTGCGCTGCTCGCACCACTTACCCCTGCCTTGAGACGCTCGTCCGCCGTCGTGTACCACAGACTGGCGATCCAGGTGATGCCGTCGGGCTCCAGGTCCCCATCGTAATCGCCGCCCAGGTAGGCCCATTCCACATTGTCGTCAACCACCGCCTGGCCGCCGCCGAGGGTCAGGGAGACGTTGCCCTTGGGGCTGAAGGACTCGCCGTAGAACATAACCCCATCCGATGAGATGACGAGGTTGCGCACCTTGTCGTAATAGATCACCTGCGGCAGGAAGATGCCCGGCCGTGTAAAGGGAACGTCGCGGGTCTCATTGTAGAGCCCCAGCGGATTCTTGATGCGGCCCAGGCGCACACCAAAGCGCCGCTCCAGGGCCGAGGCCAGGGTGATGTCGGCGAGGCCGTAGTCCAGTGACGGACTCCCGTCATACATGTCGCCGGCGCGGCGGGACAGGACCTGGGCCGCAAGCAGGATCTTTGGGTTGAGCTGATAGGACGCGTTGAGTCCAAGCTCCCGGAAGTCGAGGGAGGTGTCCGGGCTGTTCCCGAAATAGCGGTTCGCGCTGGTGTTCACCGCCACCTGACTGGCGAAGCCATGGATCTGGAGCCGATCCCAGAACTTCAGGTCGTCCTCAGCGCTCACCCCGGCGGGGACAGCCAGCAGCGCTGCAATCAACAGTGTGCGGCGCATGTCAGCGGACCTCCAAAGTGCGAACGGCCGGATCCAGGGCCTCCGAGTCCGCGTACCCGACCGCACCGGGCGTACTGGCGACGCGCTCAATCAGTTCTTTTTCCGAGCCCACGGTCACCGGCGCCTGTCCCGTACCGGAGAACAGTTGGCGGTCCCAGGCGCGCCTCAACTGGTAGGGGTAGAGGCCAAGGATTCCCTTCACCACCCGCTGGTGAAGCCGCTCATTGTCAGGCAATACGAAAACTCTGACCGGCACGCCGTTGGGCCACTGGTTGATACGCATGGTCATGTAGAGCCGGGCCTCGTTTTGGGAGAGACTCGTGATGCCGACGCCCGGGTTCACGATCAGCGTGTCGGCCGTCGCCGGCCAGACTGCGGCACTGAGGATCAGACAGAGGCCGAGCCAGCGGCTCGCGCCCGAGCGGGGTGCCATCGTCATGACACCGCCCGCGGACGCATGAACGCCTTGCCCCATCCCCCGTGGGCAACGGGACCTCGGCTCGCCATTTCTAGTCGCGATATCTGCAATCCAATTCCTGACCCGTCGCGGGCCTCGGTGAGCTTCCAGCCACCGCTGGTGGCCATGGCCGGGGAAATGCTACACATGGCGCCATGCTGTCGTACGTGCTCTCGGTCACTCGTGACACCGTCTCTCGGACCCGGTCGGACAGAATCGGGCCGGTCGCGCCTCCATCCGGCTCGCATCAGCGTGATACAACGCGCAAATGCTTGCCGGCAGACACGCTGCGGAGGTACGAACTGTCAGGATTAAAGATACAATGTGGTCGTAGTGATCCACGTCGGTGCCACCGCGACCCCTATGGGGCTCCAGGATGCGGTCGACGGCGCCATGATCACGCGCCGTCTGACGGACATCCGGGCCTTTCAGGCCTCGGCGTCGATCAGCACGTCGGCCCCGTAGCCAGGTTGAGCGGATTCGGCACCCCGTCGCGCCAAAGATCAAACAATGCCTGCACAACAGGGCCCCTAGACGGGGAATCGGTATGACCTCGGGAACGCCACCACGCGATCCACCCGCTTCCGAAAGCGATACCCCGCGAATTGAAGAACGCTACTTCGCCTTTTCTCTCGTCGATGCCATCGAGGAGAAGCGAAAAACCTTTCGTATCCGCTATCAAGTGTACTGTCTGGAGCGTGGCTTGCTGCCGGCCGATGCCTATCCGGGCAAGGAAGAGTCAGACGCCTACGATGAGGATGCGGTGCATGTGCTGGCAAGCCACGTCAACGGACATGAGGCTGGATGCGCCAGACTCGTGATCGGCGGCCCCCTAGGTCTGCCTCTGGTGAAGTTTTGTGCACTGGACGCAGTTTACGGTTTCCTCGCGGAGCCAGATCACCCCAAACGCGCGCAGTATGCGGAGATCTCCCGCCTCTCCGTTTCCAAGGAATTCCGGCGTCGCCGGGGCGACAGTTTTTATGGCGGTGCACCTCGCCAGAACGGGCTCCAGCCAAGCTCGGGCGTCATCCCTTTATACCCCCTGAACGACATCCCCGAGATCGTCTCCGGCATCTACCGGCTGCTCTACCAAGAAAGCAAGCGCCGAGGCATCACCCACTGGGTCGTCGCGATGGAACGTGGTCTAAGCGTCATGCTCAAGCGAATGGGTTTCCAATTCAAACCGGCGGGACCTGAGGCCGATTACTATGGGCCGGTAAGGCCCTGCATCGCCGAGATCGCCCAGATAGAGCGTGACGTCTACAGCACGCGGCCGGAGACACTTCGATACATGTTGACCGGCCTGGAGCCCGAACTTATCCCCGCCTTCGCCCGCGGCTTGCTTTGGGAGCGCATGGCTTCCACGGCCTGACCCTGGCGATTCGCTGATCCGATTCCAGCCAGTTCATGGATGACAAAGCAACGGGCGCGCAGTTTCCGGCTAGGGAGGGGCTCAGGAGACGAGATAGGAGAATTTGCGCTCGTAGTCGAGTGAGGGCCGCTCAGGGAAATCCATCGCCGGCCAAACACGGACCCGATCTTTTGAAGGTTCTGAGCCGCCACAGAGCAACCGGACCAACCGCTCTTCGAGGCCCTCCGCGTCTCCGTCCCATCCAGCCCGCGCCTGAACCTGGATGTCGCATCCGGACCCATCCCATCCAACCCGGAACGCCCCACTCAACTGGTCGGCGATCGAGACGTCCGCGTATAGCGCATCCTTCAGATCCAATAGGGTTCGGCCATCCGGCAGCACGTCGCCGCTGCGCCCGCAAACGGCGACTATCGGGAGCCCGGGCAAACCGAGGTGACCCGCTCCACCAGCCTCAAGCGCGGAGCGCAGCCCCCCACGATCCACCAACCTCGCCCGGTCACCGGTCCGGTAGCGCAGCAGCGGAAGAACTTGGAGCGAGTCCAGGGTCGATACGACCAGGTCCCCGAATCCTAGTGCGTCAGGATCTATTACCTCCACGAAGATGCGCAAGGGGTCGTAGACGAAGACCATCGGTGGTACCCGACCGGGCCAATCCCCCATCGCCGGGCGCAGAATTTCGGGTCGGCGGTGGGCGAGTTGGCGCAAGGCAACAGTCTCCCGCGTCTCGAAGAACAGGTTAAGGCCCAACTCCCCGACCCCCATTGACGAACCGATGAATCCGCGAGTCCAGCCGTCCGGGTCCTGACCCAGGCGGCGCGCGACGTAAGACCGGAACTGCTCGCCAAAGGTCTCTTCACCGACGATCGCGTGGATACGATAGGCGGACCAATCGAGACCCCAATCGCGCCCATAGTCGAGCAGGCGCTTGCAGAAAAGCGGATCCAGAACCAGGATGATTTGCTCGTAATAGCGGCCGAACTCCTCCACCAAGGCGGCGACCATGTCCTCCCTGACACTGGTTTGGGCCACTGTCACGGTGGGGCAGGAAAAGCTCACACCCATCGGAAGCGCGTTGATCAGGAGGGTCCTGCGGTCGTCGGTCTGGAAGGCATACTGCAGCCCCAGCTCAATGGCCGCAACGGCCCTGCGCGACTGTTTTCGCGTGGAGAGCCCGAAGGAGAATCGCCCACCTTGCCCGGAGCTCGTCAGCACTCCGTCCACCCCATCAAGGCGTCCGCCCACGCACAACCGTTGAAGCGGAACCCGTCCGAACAGGTCAGCCTTCGAGAGGACGGGACAGACGGTGAGGAAGTCGCCTAATTCCGCGACGTCGGAGGCACGCGCACCCCGCTCGGCCAGTAGATCGGCGTAACCGGGTACCTGTCGCGCCACCTGACGAAAGCGCCGCACCACGCGCTTTGCGCTGACCGCCCTCAGGGCGTCGAGGTCCACCCGGTCGAGTGCACGGAGCTTCCAGCGCCTCATCAGCTTGCGGATGATAGTCATCCTGGCTCATTCGATCCCATCGATTGGTGCTGCTAGCCAGCGCAACCTGAACCCTCGCCCGCCATCGTTCGGCGGGTCCGATCTACAGATTCGAGGGACCGCCGGGCTCTGCGTGTGCCATTGCCGTCTCTAGGTCTGTCTCCGGGACGCCGATAGCACGGGGGATGTCCCGGACACAATAAGCTGGCTCCCCGGTCAAAGGGTCGGTGTCGGAGGGCTCGAACCCCATCTGACCGAGGGTCTCGCGAAGGGTCTCGACCATCAGGGTTGCGGTCTCGGGGTTGGACGAAGGCCGGCGCCCCACCGGGGATCTTGGGCCTCCCGAGGACGGCAAAAGCCTCTTCGATGGATGAAAGCTGACCGAACATTCGCGCCTCGCCGTGGCGGCCATGCCGGCCAATTCGGTTGATCCAGGTGCGCATTGAAACCGCAAAGGCATCCGGTCCGCAAAACCGCGTGCCGACAGAGTGACACAAGCCCGTGCAAGGCTCTTGCTGGCACTCAGGGCGTGGTGTCAGATCCCGCCGTACAGCCACTCCAGCGGCTGGGAAAGAGACTCTCAATGACCCCGGAGCGGTGCAGCACCGCCACCCCCAGGATCTGGTCACGATAGGCCACCATTACCTGGCCCGGCGGGTTTGAGGTCAACTGCTCCGGCGTGGGATCGAAGGTCTCGCGACGCAGATAGGAATCCCGTTGATCGCGGGTCAGATCGAGCCGGAAACGGGTGGCGGTGCGCCCCATCAGCATAGCCCCGGCGGTGGTGGGCTTGGGCGGGCGCACGTTGGTGCGATGAAAGAAGAGCCCGCTCCCCGAGGCCCTGGGCAGGGCCGGCGGGCAGTGGTCAGCGGCAACCAAATGCAGTCCTCTGCGCGTCTGGCGGTGGGCACGATAGGGCGCCCAGGCGTCCGCGGGCAGGCCGTATTTGACGGCGAGCCCGATGAGCCATTCGGCACCGTCGGCCCCGTCCAGAGCGGCAGTCTCCACGTCCGCGCCCGGGTCCGGCGTCACTGGAGCAGCGGCGTCCTTCTCCAGCACCGCGACAAAGAATCCGCCGCTGTCGTTGTGATGGGGCCAGATCCGCAGGCACAGGGAGAGCCCCGGCGGCAGGGTCCGACCTTCCCACTCGGTGATGCCCGGCGCCGTCTCGAGTCCGGGCACCCGCCCCGGGACCAGCCGCAGCACGTCGCCATACTCCGCCAGGATCGTCGCCACCACCAGCTCGTTCTCCTCGGGGGCGAAGGTACAGGTGGAGTAGAGGATGCGACCGCCCGGGGCCAGCCGCTGTACCGCTTTGCGCAGCAGTGCCCGTTGGCGGGGGGCGAGTCGGCCGGGACTCGCCGGGTCCATCCGCTCCAACATGGATGGATTGCGGCGCAGGGTGCCCTCGCTGGAACAGGGCACGTCCGCCAGGATGCGATCGAAATAGCCCCCGGCGGCGGGCCAGTTCGCCGCGTCCGAACAGGTGGTGGTGACGTTGACGACGCCGAGGCGATCCAGATTCCCCTGCAGGGCCTTGATGCGCGGATTGGAGATGTCGTTGGCCACCAGGGTACCCCGGTTGCCCAGGGCGAAGGCGATCTGGGCCGTCTTGCCACCCGGCGCGGCGCACATGTCCAGCACCCGTTGACCGGGATGCAGGTCCATAAGCCCCACCGGGAGTTGGGAGACCTCCTCTTGGGCGTGGGCGAGTCCGGCGCAGTACCACCAGTGCTGTCCCGCCCGGGTGTGGAGCGGGAGGCGCAGGGCTTCTGGCAGCCACGGGATCGCGTCGGTCTCAATCCCCTCGTCGGCGAGCAGCGAAGCCAACCCGCCCCGGTCGATGCGGCTCGGGTTGGCCCAGATGCAGGGCGGCAGGGGCCGGCACAGGGCCGCCGCAAAGGCGTCCCAGTCGTCGACGATTGCCCGATAGCGGGCCAGCGGCGAGGCCGCCAACGCGGCCCGTGTCGGCAGTGACTGCGCCGTGCCCCGGGCAAACCGCTCCGCTTTCCCGCCCTGACCCTGGGCCCTGGGGCCTCGGCCCTCCCTACTCATCGCCGCCCCGCGCGGCGGTGGTCAAGTCGGTCGACGAACTCTGCGATCACGCGCCGATAGAGGGCGTCTCCCAGCACCGCATCCTCCACCTCCGAGTCCAGGCTTGGGTTGTCGTTGACCTCGATGACCACCGGGCCCTTGGGGGTCTCCTTGAGGTCCACCCCGTAGAGCCCGTCGCCGATCAGATCCGCCGCCTTGAGCGCCGCCCGCACCACCGCCCGCGGGGCGTCCTCCACCGCCAGGGTCTCGAATCCGCCATGCACGGGACCGCCGTCGAGCCCATGATTGACGATCTGCCAGTGGTCCCGGCTCATCAGGTATTTGCAGGCAAAGAATGGCTTGCCACCCAGCACCCCGATGCGCCAGTCAAAGGGGGTGTAGAGGTACTCCTGGGCCAGGATCAGGTCGGACTCCTTGAACAGCCTCCCCGCCATGCGGCTGAGCTCCGTGCGGTCCTCCGCCTTGAAGACCCCGCGCGAGAAGGAGCCCTCGGGGATCTTCAGCACCACCGGATAGCCGATCTGAGACTCGGCCTCCAAAAGGTTCTCCTTGCGCAGGATCAGGGTCTTGGGGCGCGGAACCTTGTGGGCCGCGAGCAGCTCGGCCAGATACACCTTGTTGGTGCAGCGCAGGATGGACTCGGGATCATCGATCACCACCATGCCCTCGCTGTCGGCCTTCTTGGCGAAGCGGAAGGTATGGTGGCCGATCCGGGTGGTCTCACGGATGAAGAGGGCGTCGTATTCGGCGAGGCGGCTGTAGTCCTTGCGCTCGATCAGGTCCACGTTGACCCCGAGGGCGCGCCCAGCCCGCACGAAAAGCTCCAGGGCCTTCTTGTCGGAGGGCGGCAGGTCCTCGCGCGGGTCGTGAAGGATCGCGAGATCGTAGCGATAGGTGAGCCGCGCCCGCGGCTGGCGCCAGCGTCGCGACAGATAGCTCTCAAGCGACTCGAAGAAGGGCCCCTCCCCCTCGGCCGCCACCGCCGCGAGCGGCAGCGCCTTGATGGCGCCGATGCGCCAGCTCCCCTGGAACCTCAGCTCCACCTTGAGCACCGGGCAGCGGAAGGCCTCGAAGATGCGGCGGGCCAGGGTCTCCAGACTCGGGACGTCGCAGCGACCGAAGCAGATGGTGAGCTCATAGCCGGTGGGGACCAGGGCGCTGGTCTTGCGCCGGGTGAGCAGGCGCTGGGCCAGGGCATCGAGCTCCTCGGTGGCGAGGCTGTAGATCTCGCGGCTCGAGAGGTCCTGGATGGTGCGCACCGTCGGTATGGCCTTGTGGCCCCGGGCCTCGGCGAGCAACGAGCAGTAGTAGCCAACCGAGAGGTAGCGGTAGCTGCGGCACAGGTTGATGACCCGAAGGTCCTTCTTGGCGGCCAGCTCACCGCCCGCCAGATAGTCGCGGGCGGTGACCACGGGCAGGCGTGGGAAGCCCGGCTTCCAATCCGATTCGTGCTCGACCAGGAGCAGGTGCTCAGCCATGGATCTGGCCTCCGTTTGGCAGGGCGATCAACAACACCGCCTGGAGCCCGACCCGGCCGTAGCGGCTCATGCGGCTGAATTCCTCGCGCTGTATGGGCATGTCGATGGAGTCGAGGGTGGACTCGCCGTTCTCGTAGTCCACGAACGGATCGTGCACATAGACGAAATGGGCGTCGAAGCCCGTGACCACGACCCAGTGCGGAAACTTCTCCTGATAGATCCGGTAGGAGCTGATCAGGACCATGGGCACGGCCCCGGCAGCGAAGCGCTCCTCCAGCCGGTCCAGGCCCAGGGTCTCGTAGTGGACCGGGATGCCGAGCCGTCTGACCTCGGACTGCATGTCCTCGTGGACCAGGCGCATGACCTCCTTCTTCTCGGGGCTGCGCACCGAATCCACCAGGGGCACCCCGGGATCGTTGATGAAGACCTCCACCGCGAAGCCCCGGCGGCGCGCGGCCAACGCCAATCCAAAGGGGCCGCAGCCCCCGTGACCGGAGGTCATGAAGATAGTGGTGGCCTCGCGCCAGATGCGCAGCTCCAGGGTGCGGTCCAGAACCAGCTCCGGCTTGAGCGCGTGCATGGCCATCATCAGGCAGGAGGGGCCGCACGTGAACTCCAGGGTCTGCTCGTAGAAGGGTACTCGCTGCAGCTCCGGCTTGAGGTCCGGGGACAGGGTCTTCTCGTAGCGCAGGGCCTCCATGTGGTCCTCGTAATAGTCCGAGAGGACCCCGAAGCGCCGGTACCCGGTCCCTTCGAACAGGGCCTGGGACGCCCGGTTGTCGCGCCGAATCTCCAGGCGCATGTAGGCCCTCTCCTGCTCCCAGGCCGCGGCCTCCGCGGCCGCGACCAAGGCGCGCGCTACGCCCAGTCCCCGTGCGAGCTTGGCAACGGCGATCGAGTAGAGCCGCGCCACCGAGGTGCCGCGGCTGAACAACACCAGCACATATCCCAGCAGGGCCCCTTGCGCATCCTCCGCCAGCAGGGTGCGGGCACGGGCCCGCGTCAACATGTAGCGGAACTGGCGGCGGCTGAGGCGGTCGGTCTCGAAGCTCGCATCCTCGAGGCGGACCAACGCGTCGATGTCGGCGAGGGTCCCGTCGCGGATATGGATCGCCGGAGCGGCCTCGGGCCGGGAACTGGAGGAATCGGCATCGCGATGGATCTGGCTTGGGATAGACACTGGCTTGGGACTTCGCCGGGGGCTAAGCTCGGGGCAATCTACACCAATGGGACCCGACCTCGCAGCGGAATACCCGTCAGCTCCCGCCCAGAACCGTCCGTCCAGAACCGTCCGTCCAGAGCCGCCCCCTGCCCCAGGAGATCCCATGACCCACCAGGCGCCCCCGCTGATCCCCATGCTCCAGGGGCTGATCGGCACCCTGTCGGTGAGCAGCATCACCCCGGCCTTCGATCACAGCAACAGACCCCTGATCGACCTGTTGGCCGGCTGGCTGGAGGCCGCCGGGTTCCGCGTCGAGCTGCTGGAGATCCCGGGCCACCCCGACAAGGCCAACCTGCTGGGGACCCTGGGCACGGGTCCCGGCGGCCTGGTGCTCGCGGGACACACGGACACGGTCCCCTTCGATGCGCCGCTCTGGACCCACGACCCGCTCAAGCTCACCGAGGCGGACGGGCGCTACTACGGGCTCGGCACCTCGGACATGAAGTCCTTCCTGGCGCTCGCCATCGAGGCGGCGCGGGGCCTCTCCCACGCCGACCTGGCGCACCCGCTGATGATCCTGGCCACCGCCGACGAGGAATCCGCGATGACCGGTGCGCGCGCGCTGGTGGACGCGGGCCGGCCGCTCGGGCGCCATGCGGTGATCGGCGAGCCGACCGGCCTCAGGCCCGTTCGTCTGCACAAGGGGGTGATGGGGGAGTCAGTGCGGCTCATCGGGCGCAGCGGTCACGCGAGCGACCCGAGTCTCGGCAACAACGCCCTGGAGGGCATGCACGAGGCCCTGACCTCCATCCTCGCGTGGCGCGACGAGCTGCAGCGCACCCATCGCCACCCGGCCTTCAAGGTCCCCTACCCCACCATCAACCCGGGCCACATCCACGGGGGCGACAACCCCAACCGCATCTGCGGCGAGTGCGAGCTGCACCTGGACCTGCGGGTGCTGCCGGGTCTCGACCCGGCAGACCTGCGCGCCGAGCTCACTCGGCGGGTCGCGGCCGTGGCCGAGCGGCGCGGCCTGGGATGGCAGGTGGAACCCCTGTTCCAGCCCATACCGCCGGTTGAGACCCCGGCGGATGCCGAGATCGTGCGCGCCGGGGAGCAGCTCACGGGCCACGCGGCCGAGTCCGTGAGCTTCGGCACCGAGGCCCCCTTCTTCGACCGGCTGGGCATGCAGACCCTGGTCCTGGGCCCCGGCGACATCGCCCAGGCCCACCAGCCCGACGAGTTCCTGGCGCTGGAGCGCATCCCGCCGACGCTCACGCTGCTGCGCGCGCTGATCCGCCGCTTTTCCGTCGCGTGATCCCGGAAGCTGACTGCCCGTGGGTGCCATCGAATCGCCGCCGGAGCGTGATTCGATATGACAGCCAGACTGGGGCCGCATGGGCTGGAAAACCGGCAGACCGTAGGAAAACATCGACAACACGCGGGCCTGCGCCATTCCTGACCGCCCTTGTGCCTACCCGACGACAGGCCTTTGCCAAGAATTTATCCAATGCTAGCTTCTACTTGTCCGCCGGGCGCCTGGCTGTCGAATGAGGGGCCGCCGGGCGGCGGCTGAAACGATAAGCACCGGATCGGCCCGGGATTTGAAACACGGGAGGTCGAGAATGGATACGCGATATGTAAAGGCACTGTCTTTGGCGAGCCTACTGGCGATTCTGCCGCTCCTGTCATCAAGTCACGCGGCTGCCAGTGTCACGAAGGGCTTCTCAGGCAGCGGCGAGGCGCGGGACCCAGATGCGTCCCCAGGTTACGGCGAATATTCCCTGACCGGCTCGATAACCTACGTCGACCCGCACCCGGCCAAAGACGATGTTCTAGGTCTGGATGCCCTTATTGGGCTGAATCTCGAGCTCTGGCCTCCGACTTACACATCAACAACAGGTATAAGTGTTCCCTACGCTGCCCCCCCGGGTGTCCCCGACCCAATGGTGACCATCCGTGAGCTCGGCAATCAGATTCTGGTCGATTTAAGTGGCGCCTATACCGATTTTAATTGGTACGGGCAGGAAGACTGGCAATGGGACGGGGACGCCAACTCGTGGGACCTGTGGGCCAATGACTTTACTTGGTCGACCGGGCACGGTGAGTACATCGAGGGCGCAATTGCGTGGAGCGGATCTTTCATTCCAGACCCAGAACCAGGCACACTGTTCCTAGTCGGTTCGGCAATCCTGTACTGGCAGCTTCGCCGGCGAGGGACGATCGAGCGCCTTGCGCATCGCTGAGGCTTGTGGTCGACAGCCGGGGAGTTGGATCAATGACGCGCGCTTTCATTGTTTGAGACGTGCCGGCGTTGCAGCTTTCCGCCGCATGGACTCACGAAGGGCGCTGGTACGGACCGGCTAAACTTGGGGGAGGCGCTAAATCGGCAGTCGGCGCGCTCAGACCGTCAGGTATTCCCTCACCAGGTCCTCGGAGAGCTCGGGCGTGGTGGCGCGAGGCCAAGGCCCGGGGCACGATGCTGCCCCACGGCTGGCTGTTTCCCGGTCAGGATCCGCTCACACCGCTCTTCGCCCGCCAACTCAACCACGCCTGTCATGCCGCCGCCGAGGCGGCCGGGATCACCAAGCGGGTCTCGCCCCATAGCTTGCGGCACGCCTTTGCCACCCACCTGCTGGAGCACAAGGAGGACACCCGCGTCATCCAGGTGCTGCTCGGGCACAAGAAGCTGGACTATCTCCCGTCCCGGACTATGTCCTGTGGTTGTCAGAGCGCCTGGGCTGGTGTGCCTGGGTGCGATTCCAACGGGACATAGCAATGCTTCTTGCTGGGCAATTCCGCCCGCAAGGAGAACGTCATGGAATCATCGTATGAAAGCGCCGCCGCGCTCGTCGGCCGCGCCGCCGGTCCGCTGGCAGACCATCTCGGCCGGTTTGTCGCATCGTTGATTGAGCAGCGGTACGCGGCGAATGTCGTCTACATCAAGGCAAGGCACGCACTGGCGTTCGACCGTTGGCTGGCGAAACGCCGCATAGCGTTGACTGATCTCAGCGAGGTTCACATCGAGCAGTATCAGCGTCGCCGTCGACATCGATCCAGCCGCGCCGAGACCCGGCGTCGTGAGCGGTGCGAGGTGACTCAACTGCTGCAATTCTTACGTGGTCAGGGTGTGTGCGAAGCTGCCCGCGTCGAGTTCACACCGGCCGATAATCTTGCGGCTGACTTTGGCCGATACCTTCAGGATCGGCAAGGGCTGGCCACGGCGACGATCAAACGCTACAGAACGGTCGCATGGCAGTTCCTCGATGGGCGGTTCGGCTGCGGCGAGGTCGATCCGCGCACGCTGTGTGCCGTCGACGCGATCGACTTCATGCAACGCCAGGCCAAACGCATGAAACCACCGGCGCTGAAATGCGTCGGGAACGCGTTGCGCTCATTCCTGCGCTACTTGCAGTACCGCGGTGAGATTGCCCCCAACCTCGTTGCCGCGGTGCCTGCAGTAGCCACGTGGGCTACCACACCGTCATTGCCAAGAGCGATATCACCCGAACACGCGCAGCGTGCGATCGACAGCTGTGATCGGCGCACGTCGTTGGGTCTGCGCGATCGCGCCGTGTTGCTGCTCTTGGCGCGTCTGGGGCTTCGCGCTCACGAGGTCATCGCGTTCAAGCTCGAAGACTGCAACTGGGATTCCGGTAGCCTGCACGTGCACGGGAAGGGTGGCCATGAACGCCAGTTGCCAATGCCCGTCGACGTGGGTCGACGAAACCCCACAGCTGGACTTCCCGCCCGCGCACCTCGGCCAGCGCCTCTTGGTCGGTGGCGAAGCCGCCGCGGGCGATAACCGATACCGGCAGATACTCACCGGCCGGTGCTCCGCACCCGCGAGCGCCAACGCGGCGGCAAGCACAAAGCAGGCAACCCAATTGACGCTCGTGGTTTCGGTCGGGAAGTCAAAGATCACGCCCTTGTCGCCGAGGCCGGAGACGGGCAAGTCGCACACGGTGTCGCGGAAGCCGATGACCCGCCCCAGGCGCCAGGGCAGACGATGTGACCGCCAGCGCGCGTAGTCCGCGGCACGCCAGTAGACCAACAGCGCGCCCGCAAGCACCATGGGAAGCACCCGCGGGAATCCGGGCGGCGGGGGATGATCGGCACCGGCCAACAGGATCAGCAGCCAGGTGCAGGCGAGCCCGAGCGCGATGACCGCTGCTCGCCGCGTCGAGACGAATCGTGCGCGCGGCGGCCTGCGGGCGACCCGCCGGGTTGGCGTACGCGCGTCATCCAGGGGTCAGTCCGGCCGTGAGAGGGGCCTCAGGGCTGTTGTTCCCACGGTGGGGTCGCGAAGGCTCGCGCCTCATCCGTACCGCCTGGTGCCATGAAGTCGTGGATCGACTCGTCGGTGAAGTAACCCCAGAACGACGTTTCGACCGCCTGATCAGGAATGGCGAACGCGCCGTCGGCCTCACACTGCCGAAGAAACTGCCGGTAGGCATCGAGCGGCTCCGGTCCGAGCTGCTGATAAACGACGCGGCCCCGGTACTGGTCATACAGCGCCTTGTTGATCTTCCACTGCCGAATGATGCCGCTGGCCATATCGCGCCGCATCGCGTCCATGTCGGCCTTCTCCTCGGGCGTCAAATCATCCGCCGCCGTCAGGCCGCCGCTTGCCGCCATGTCGCGGCGCATCTTTCCGAGCAGGGCGTCGATCTCCGCCGGCTCGGCCCGGATACCGCGCTCGGCGGCATACTGGTCGAGCAGTGGGGTGAGTATGGCATCCCGCGTTGCCTCGGGATCGGTCGTGTCGACGGCCTTACCGAGGACGGTGGCGGCCGGCGCCGCGTGACCGGCCGGTGCCGCCGCGATGAGCAGGCCGGCGGGCGGCATGCGAGCCGCCGCGCCGTCCTGCGCGGCACTCGCGACCGGCGAGGCAGCGGCAGCGCCCTCGAGCGGTGGCGCCGACCGCGTCTCGATGCCCGCGAGCGCTCCCCAGGCAAGCAACGCGAGCGCGGTCGCGACGGGGATGCGGAGCCGGCCTGCCTGGGTTGCGGGTCTCATCATGCGGCTTTTTTGAGGAGCCCGACGATGAAGAGCAACAACACCGCGCCGACGGTGGCGGTGATGATCGACCCGAGGATGCCCCCCGCGCTGATGCCGAGCAGGCCGAAGGCGAAACCGCCGACGATGGCGCCGAGGATGCCGACCACGATATTCACCAGCAGGCCGAAGCCGCCGCCCTTGAGGATCACGCCGGCCAGCCAGCCGGCCACCGCGCCGATGGCAAGAAAGATCAACAGGCTCGTAAAGTCCATGACTGTCTCCGCTCAAGATCAAGATGGATGGTTATGGGGACGCCGGCCTGCCGGCGCCCTCGACGCTGCGTCGGGTGGGTCGAGCGCGCCGGGTTACGCGAACCGCGAGCCGCTCTCCCATCCGGCAGCCTCAACTGAACCCTCAACTAAACAGGGACTTCACCCGCTCGATGCCGTCCTTCACGCCGGCCTTCAGGTCGGCCCATTTGGCCTCCGCGGCGTCCTTCATGTCGTCCCACCGATCATCGGCGGCGTCGAGCAGTTCGCGGCGACGGGCGTCCGCCTCGTCCCATTTCACCTTCAGCTCGGCGATCTCGTGATCGATCTTATGCTTGACGTCGCCGGATGCCGCGGCGGCCTTTCCGCGCAGGTCGGCGAGGTCGCCCTCCCATTCGTCGAGTTGGGCCTTGAGCTTCGCGGTGTATTCGTCTTTCGTGGACATGGCAATGAACCTCGCTGCAGTCGAGAGAGTGGAACGGGCGGTCCTTCGATTTTCTGGGGCCCAGGTCTCCCGCCGGGGCGTGATCGGCGTTGCGGCGAATCGCTCCGACGGCGAATCAGCCGCCCTCGATGGCCGACAGCGGCACCTCGTAGACCTCGCCATTGTCGCGGGTGACGGTCCAGAGGTCGACGTTCAACTTGGTGGTCACCTCGCCGACGGTGGCGTTGACGGCATCGGTCATGAAGTTGACCGTAAACTCCGCCCCGCGCGGGCTCTGGATCACGATCGAGGCCTGCCCACCGTCCATGCGCAGGATGCCCGCCGGGCAGTGTCCGAACTCCGTGTCGCCCGCCGCCTTGCACCGCAGCAGCGTGGTGGCGTCGTACTCGCCGCCCGCGTACTTGGTGGCGAAGGGGGCGGTGGCATTGTCCGCGGCGGCCGGCTCGCTCGCGGCGTTGTCCCAGTAGACGAAGAGGCTCTCTTTCGGGAAGCGGAAGATCTGCCCCGCCTCGCCAAGCCCGCTCTGGCGATAGACCGCGTTCCCGTCCTGGTCGCGGAAGTTGCCGGGCGTGTCGCCGACCGGCGAGAGGTCGTAGCTGACGCCGTCCTCGCGGGTGATGGTGATGTAGCCCTGGCGCTGGCCGAAGGTGCAGGGGACCATCGTCTCCATCTTGTCCGAGCCCTTGGGGTAGATCTCGCAGCGGGCCTGCGTCGAGTCCGCGGCGGACGGCAGCGACCAGGCCGCCAGGAGGGCGGCAATCAGGGCCGCCGGTGCATGTTGCTTCATCATCTTCAAGTCCTCCGATCGATGTTGCCATGGGGGTACCCCGGCCGCTCCCGCGACCCGGGCAGGCGGGCGCCGCCGGGATCGTCAGGCGCGGGGGGCGGATGCGGCGCCGCTCGGCCTGGTGCGTCGTCGCGTGCCCCGCTCGGCCGCGACGGATCGGCAACCCGTCACCCGCGGCCCGTTCGTGACGGCCCGCCGGCCAACAGATACACGAGCAAGGCGTTGACGATCCCGACCGCCCCCATCACCGCCAGCCAGAGCACGACAGCGGCCCCCGTGATAGGCACGCTTGGTCTGGGCCGGGCAGGGCCGCGAGGATCCCGCCGAGCGCCACGCCGGCCAGCGCGCCTTCGCCGATGACCCGTGGTCGACGAAACCCCACAGCTGGACCTCCCGCCCGCGCACCTCGGCCAGCGCCTCTTGGTCGGTGGCGAAGCCGCCGCGGGCGATAGCCGATACCGGCAGATACTCACCGGCCGGTGCTCCGCACCCCGCGAGCGCCAACGCGGCGGCAAGCACAAAGCAGGCAACCCAATCGACGCTCGTGGTTTCGGTCGGGAAGTCAAAGATCACGCCCTTGTCGCCGAGGCCGGACTCGCGACAGACGGGCAAGTCGCACACGGTGTCGCGGAAGCCGATGACCCGCCCCAGGCGCCAGGGCAGACGATGTGACCGCCAGCGCGCGTAGTCCGCGACACGCCAGTAGACCAACAGCGCGCCCGCAAGCACCACGGGAAGCACCCGCGGGAATCCGGGCGGCGGGGGATGATCGGCACCGGCCAACAGGATCAGCAGCCAGGTGCAGGCGAGCCCGAGCGCGATGACCGCTGCTCGCCGCGTCGAGACGAATCGTGCGCGCGGCGGCCTGCGGGCGACCCGCCGGGTTGGCGTACGCGCGTCATCCAGGGGTCAGTCCGGCCGTGAGAGGGGCCTCAGAGCTGTTGTTCCCACGGTGGGGTCGCGAAGGCTCGCGCCTCATCCGTACCGCCTGGTGCCATGAAGTCGTGGATCGACTCGTCGGTGAAGTAACGCCAGAACGACGTTTCGACCGCCTGATCAGGAATGGCGAACGCGCCGTCGGCCTCACGCTGCCGAAGAAACTGCCGGTAGGCATCGAGCGGCTCCGGTCCGAGCTGCTGATAAACGACGCGGCCCCGGTACTGGTCATACAGCGCCTTGTTGATCTTCCACTGCCGAATGATGCCGCTGGCCATATCGCGCCGCATCGCGTCCATGTCGGCCTTCTCCTCGGGCGTCAAATCATCCGCCGCCGTCAGGCCGCCGCTTGCCGCCATGTCGCGGCGCATCGTTCCGAGCAGGGCGTCGATCTCCGCCGGCTCGGCCCGGATACCGCGCTCGGCGGCATACTGGTCGAGCAGTGGGGTGAGTATGGCATCCCGCGTTGCCTCGGGATCGGTCGTGTCGACGGCCTTACCGAGGACGGTGGCAGCCGGCGCCGCGTGACCGGCCGGTGCCGCCGCGATGAGCAGGCCGGCGGGCGGCATGCGAGCCGCCGCGCCGTCCTGCGCGGCACTCGCGACCGGCGAGGCAGCGGCAGCGCCCTCGAGCGGTGGCGCCGACCGCGTCTCGATGCCCGCGAGCGCTCCCCAGGCAAGCAACGCGAGCGCGGTCGCGACGGGGATGCGGAGCCGGCCTGCCTGGGTTGCGGGTCTCATCATGCGGCTTTTTTGAGGAGCCCGACGATGAAGAGCAACAACACCGCGCCGACGGTGGCGGTGATGATCGACCCGAGGATGCCCCCCGCGCTGATGCCGAGCAGGCCGAAGGCGAAACCGCCGACGATGGCGCCGAGGATGCCGACCACGATATTCACCAGCAGGCCGAAGCCGCCGCCCTTGAGGATCACGCCGGCCAGCCAGCCGGCCACCGCGCCGATGGCAAGAAAGATCAACAGGCTCGTAAAGTCCATGAGTGTCTCCGCTCAAGATCAAGATGGATGGTTATGGGGACGCCGGCCTGCCGGCGCCCTCGACGCTGCGTCGGGTGGGTCGAGCGCGCCGGGTTACGCGAACCGCGAGCCGCTCGCCCATCCGGCAGCCTCAACTGAACCCTCAACTAAACAGGGACTTCACCCGCTCGATGCCGTCCTTCACGCCGGCCTTCAGGTCGGCCCATTTGGCCTCCGCGGCGTCCTTCATGTCGTCCCACCGATCATCGGCGGCGTCGAGCAGTTCGCGGCGACGGGCGTCCGCCTCGTCCCATTTCACCTTCAGCTCGGCGATCTCGTGATCGATCTTATGCTTGACGTCGCCGGATGCCGCGGCGGCCTTTGCGCGCAGGTCGGCGAGGTCGCCCTCCCATTCGTCGAGTTGGGCCTTGAGCTTCGCGGTGTATTCGTCTTTCGTGGACATGGCAATGAACCTCGCTGCAGTCGAGAGAGTGGAACGGGCGGTCCTTCGATTTTCTGGGGCCCAGGTCTCCCGCCGGGGCGTGATCGGCGTTGCGGCGAATCGCTCCGACGGCGAATCAGCCGCCCTCGATGGCCGACAGCGGCACCTCGTAGACCTCGCCATTGTCGCGGGTGACGGTCCAGAGGTCGACGTTCAACTTGGTGGTCACCTCGCCGACGGTGGCGTTGACGGCATCGGTCATGAAGTTGACCGTAAACTCCGCCCCGCGCGGGCTCTGGATCACGATCGAGGCCTGCCCACCGTCCATGCGCAGGATGCCCGCCGGGCAGTGTCCGAACTCCGTGTCGCCCGCCGCCTTGCACCGCAGCAGCGTGGTGGCGTCGTACTCGCCGCCCGCGTACTTGGTGGCGAAGGGGGCGGTGGCATTGTCCGCGGCGGCCGGCTCGCTCGCGGCGTTGTCCCAGTAGACGAAGAGGCTCTCTTTCGGGAAGCGGAAGATCTGCCCCGCCTCGCCAAGCCCGCTCTGGCGATAGACCGCGTTCCCGTCCTGGTCGCGGAAGTTGCCGGGCGTGTCGCCGACCGGCGAGAGGTCGTAGCTGACGCCGTCCTCGCGGGTGATGGTGATGTAGCCCTGGCGCTGGCCGAAGGTGCAGGGGACCATCGTCTCCATCTTGTCCGAGCCCTTGGGGTAGATCTCGCAGCGGGCCTGCGTCGAGTCCGCGGCGGACGGCAGCGACCAGGCCGCCAGGAGGGCGGCAATCAGGGCCGCCGGTGCATGTTGCTTCATCATCTTCAAGTCCTCCGATCGATGTTGCCATGGGGGTACCCCGGCCGCTCCCGCGACCCGGGCAGGCGGGCGCCGCCGGGATCGTCAGGCGCGGGGGGCGGATGCGGCGCCGCTCGGCCTGGTGCGTCGTCGCGTGCCCCGCTCGGCCGCGACGGATCGGCAACCCGTCACCCGCGGCCCGTTCGTGACGGCCCGCCGGCCAACAGATACACGAGCAAGGCGTTGACGATCCCGACCGCCCCCATCACCGCCAGCCAGAGCACGACAGCGGCCCCCGTGATAGGCACGCTTGGTCTGGGGCCGGGCAGGGCCGCGAGGATCCCGCCGAGCGCCACGCCGGCCAGCGCGCCTTCGCCGATGACCCGGCCCACGCGCCATGGCCGGCGCTGTGACCGCCACCGCGCATAGCCGGCGGCACGCCAGTAGACCAACAGTGCGGCGACGAGCAGCACGGGAAGCACCGACACGAATCGGGGCGGCGGCGGATGATCGGCACCGGCCAGCAAGAGCAGCAGCCAGGTGCAGGCGAGCCCGAGGGCAATGGCCGCCGCCCGGCGCGTTGAGGCTGATCGTGTCTGCGGCGGCATGCTGGCGTCGTGCTGGATTGGCATGGTGTCGGGCCGCTATTTCGCGGCACCCGTTCTCCCCCTCAGCGGCTCATGTGCGGGCTGCCGCCGCGCGTCCGCCGACGTTGCTCAAGGGCGAAGCGCCGGCGTAACGAAGCAAGGAATAAGGATCGGCGATCGCTCAATCGATGATCATCTCCAGACGGTACTTGGCCGCCTCATCGCGCCGCGCGGCGCTGCGCATCAGGTACACGCGCACCTTGTAGTCGCCATTTGCGGGCAGGGTGCCCTCGAACTGGTTGCCGGAGGTGGAGCCGACGAACATGGCCTCGTCCGCCTTGCCCGGTGCGATGATGTTGAAGTAGTTGGCGCCGTTGTCCGTCGCCATGCTGACGTTCATGGACTGCCCCTTGCGGGCGCCGAGCACGTAGTCCACGGTCTCGCGGCCCTTGATGGTGCCGTGCACCGTCGCGCTGTTGGCGCCCTTGTGGAACTGCACGCGCTCGGTGCGGATATCGCCTGCCAAGGCCGTCGTGGAGACGAGCAGCGTGGCCAGGAGGGTCCGGGAGATCAATGACATGGTCGAAGCCTCATGCGTTGAGGTGTGAAAGGGTCGAGCATTCGAACCGTTCGCCCGCGGGTCCGGGATCCGGGCAAGCGGGCGCCGCCAGGATCGTCCGGCGCGGGTGCCGGACGCGGCGCCACCGGCGCCGGATGGGCGTCGAGACGGAGAAAGGCAAAGCCTGACCCCATCGCCCGCCAGGACGTCTGTCACTTGCAGTTAGGATGCGTGCCGATGTCGTTCGCGCTCTCAACGCGGTCGTTGGCGTTGGTCAGCTGCACGCATTGGTGGGTCTTGGCGTTGTAGTAGATGCCGTAGAGCGCATTTCCCTCGGAAATGGTGTCGACGTTCGTGAAACCTCTCGAGGTCATCACGTCGAAGGCCTTGATCGAGCTCATGCCCTTCAGATCCGAGATCTTCGCCTTTGACGCCGGTTTTGTCGTGGCGGCGGGTTGTTTCGCCGACGGAGAATTCGATTTCTGATGATCCTCGGCGGCGCGGCAGCCCTTCTTATAGGACTCGCCGTGCTGGTTCTGGTCGTAGCGGCCGTGGAGGCAGTCGTTGTAGCCGCGCTGGTATTCACGTTCCGAGGCCGTCGAGGCAAAGCCGGCGGGGGCGGCTGCGGTGATGAGGATAGCGACGGCAATGGTGGAAATCTTCATTGTCGGGAACTCCTGAGGTTTCAAGTTCAACGGGCGCTGCGGCCCAACGGCGACAGAAGAGTGGATGCCAGGTGCGGCCTTGTCAATCAGCCTGCACGATCAGTGAGGGAGCGGGGAAAAGGGGGTCGAGGCTGAATAGGGGCAGACCCCTTGTCCTCGTGTCCCCTGCAGGCAAAGCCGGGTCAGCCCTCTGCGGTGTAGTACACGCGACTCACACTGCCGTCGCGATCGACGACACAGGCCCAGGGGGCCTCGGCAGTGGGAACATGGACCGTCACCGAGGTGCCGGCCTGGGAAAACTCGGAGCTGATCACCCAGAGGTCGCTGGCGCTCACGCCGCCGCCGAGCTCGCGCGCGATGGCCGTGACGCAGTTGCGCTCGGCCTGGTTGGCCGGCGGGTGGGTCGCGGCCGGCGCGGCGGCGACAGGGCCGGAGCGGGTCATCGCCTGGTCTTCGACGCAGGCCGACAGGGCGAGGGTGGCGAGGGCCGCGGCGGTGATCGTGCTCAAGTGCTTCATCGGTAATGTTTCCATCGGGTATCGGGGCGACTTCGGATCGGCGGCTCCGCCTCCGCCTGGGTTGCCTGTGGACAAGGGGTTGCGTCTAAAGCGCGATCTTTTGCTGAGGTATCTACTGGCACTCACTCCGCGACAGCGAGTGCGAAGTCTGACCACTTGAAGATACCGCCTTTGCCCAGATCCCTGAATTGGACCTCCTCCGGGCCATGCATCCAGGTCTTGCCGTCGGAGGTCGCGAACAGGAAGGGCTCTCCAGATCCCATCTTGACCGTGTAGATATTCGAGCTCCCGTTGATTTCCTGTGTGACGGTACATTCGCCATCATAGAGCGCTGCATCCTTTGCGACATTGGTGAGTTTGCATCGCATGGTCTCGGTCGCTTTGAGTCCCCCGGCCGAAACCGCGGATGCAAACGCGACGGCCGCAGCGGTGCCGAGAATGAGTTTGGATAGGTGCATTTTCGATCTCCAGCAAAAGTTAGTGAAATGAGGGAGCCCAGTGCGGGCGCGGGACCGGCGAGCCAATAGAATCGGTTTGGTTTTTTGGTTTGGCCGCTGACACTATGGCCTTCGACATTGTTTGTCTCTTCATCAACTCAAGACTCCAAGTCGAACTGTGCCGGGCGGGACATGCGCCGCGTTTCGAAAGTTCTCGGGCCGCGGTACCAAACACCGGACGAACCGTCCTGGTCTCTCGCTGGAAGAGGAGACGTGACCCCTTTTCCGTTTCCTGCGAGAGACCTGGCGTGGTCGGCATTCCCCCCCGCGGCGGTCCAATCAGCCTCCGGAAAGCACGCTCTCGGTCCCACACCCACCAGCCGCCTCACCCCGCGGCGCAACCGCGGCCCGGAAGTCGAGCGGTGACCCCGATCCCTGGGGCTCGCTGGACGCGGAATAAGGGCTGTGCTCTGGCTCGCCTAACCGTGAGCGACACCTTGTCTCGCGGTGCGAGACGGTAGCATCGCTACTCCATGGGCTGCACCGGTGCCCGGCCAACCAGTTCGGCAGACCAAATAATTTGTTCGGCCGGCCAACATTCGGTCGGCTCGGGGAAGTGCACCGGTCTGGGATCAGGTGGATGTCTGGCGCTGCTCGATCGCGCGGTTGAAGAATCGTGACGGCCGTGGCCCCGCGGTGGCTCGCAACGCAGGGGCGCACCTCGCCCCCATAGATACGGACGGGTTCCGTTATTCGTGCCGCTTGCGGTACGCCCGTGGCGTCATGCCGAAGCGGAGCTTGAATGCGGTGGCGAAGTCGCCCGAGCGCTTGAAGCCGATGGCATCGGCGATCTGCTGTATCTGCTTGTCGGTGGTGGTCAGCAGCTCCTGGGCGCGGACCAGGCGCTGCTCGCGCAGGTACTCGAAGGTGCTCATCCCCAGGTGGGTCTGGAAGGCGCGGCCGAGCCTCGCCTGGTTGGTGCCGACCCGGTGTGCCAGCTCGGTGAGCCCGGGAGGGTCGGCCATCTCGTCGAGCAGGATGTCGATGGCGCGGTAGAGGAGACGCAGGCCCACCGGATCCGCCTCGTCCCCGGGGTCAGCGTCCTTGCTGCCGACGAGGGTCGCCCGCCCCTGGCGGTACGGCTCGACCTGCTCGGCCATGCGCGCGAACAGGTGCCGCTGTTGCAGGTGCGCGCTCACCCGCGCCAGGACCTCGCGGTGGTCGAAGGGCTTGGTGATATAGTCCACGCAGCCGGCCTCGAAGCCCTTGAGCTTCTGCGCCGTTTCGCAGAGCCCGGAGAGAAAGATCACCGGGATAGCGCGGGTCGCCGGGGCTGCCTTGAGGCGCCGGCAGGTCTCGTAGCCGTCCCAGCCGGGCATCAGGATGTCCAGCAGGATCAGGTCCGGTCTGCCCCGCTCGGCCTTGCGCAGGCCATCGGCCCCGTCTCGGGCGATCAGGGTCTCGAAGCCGAGGGCGTTCAGCTCGGCGACGATGGCGCGGAGCGCGACGGGCTCATCATCGACGATGAGGATCGTCGCCGAGTGCTGCTGGGTTTCGGGTAACATCCGGTGCTTGTTCTGCTCAACCACACGATTCTCTTCGCCGCGCCCGGGCATCGTCAATCCGCGCCGGCCACGGCTCGCCGCCGGCTACCATCGAGTCCATGAGTCCCAGTAAGACGACTCCGATCAGATCCGTTCTGTGGTTGCTGTCCATCCTGTTCTGGCCGTCTCTGCTCCAGGCGCAGGAATCCCCCGAGATCGCGCTGACCCAGGCCGAAAAGGATTGGCTGGCCGCCAACCCGCGCATCCTGCTGGGCAGCGATGCCCATTGGCGCCCCTTTGTCTGGCACCGGGACGACGGCACCCAGGCCGGCATCGAGACCGACCTGATCGCGCGCATCAACGCCCTCACCGGGGCCAACATCCAACTGGAATTGGGCAACTGGGCCGACATGGTGGCGCGGGCCGAGCGCGGCGAGCTCTACGGCCTGGCGGCCTCCGCCAACCACCCGGAGCGGGCGAGCCGATTCCTGTTCAGTACCAGTCCCTACAGCACGCACAAGTTCATCTTCACCCGGAAGAGCGGCGCGATCGCGTCCATGGATGACCTCGCCGGTCGCCGCGTCGGCGTGCTGCGCGCCAACCTGTCGGACACGAAATTGCTGGCCGACTGGCCGGCGATCGTCCCGGTGGAGATCGATAGCCCTCTGGAGCTCGCGGTGGCCGTGCAGAACGGCGAGGTGGATGCGGCCATCTCCAGCGCCAACCTGGAGTGGATCGCCACCGAGAACATGCTGCGGGACCTGCACCTGGCGTTTCCGGTGCCGGGCAGCAAGATCGAGCTGCGCTATTCGATCCGGAAGGAGCACGCACCGCTGCTCGGCATCATCGACAAGGCGCTGAAGTCCATCGACCCGGTCGCGATGATGCAGATCCTGCGCAAGTGGGGCACCGAGGAGCACCCGAACATCGCGCTCAGTGCGGATGAGCGTGCCTGGCTCGAGCAGAAGCACACCGTGCGCGTGCGGATCGGCGATCACCCGCCCTGGGAGATCAACAAGCCCGCGGCCGAAGGCATGACGGTCGACTACCTGCGGATCGTCGGCAAGCTGTTCGACATCGATTTCCGCTTCGTTCCCGCCGCGGACTCCTGGATCGAGGGGTTCGAGGACATGGCCGGCTCGCACCGCAAGTATGATCTGCTGCCGGCGGCGGAACGGACCGACGAACGCCTGGCCACGCTGACCATGAGCGAGGACTACCTGTCCGCCCCCTGGATGATCTTCACCCGCAAGGGCACGCGCGACATTCACGCCCTTAACGATCTGCGTCGAAGGACAGTGGCCGTCGAGCGCGGCTATGTCATGCACGAGCGCTTGCAGTCCGCGGAGCCCGCCATCGTCCTGTCCGTTCAGGAGAGTACCAAAGACGCGCTGTTGGCCGTGTCGACCGGGAGCGCCGACGCCTATGTCGGCAACCTGCTCGTCGCCGATTACCTGATGCAGATCCATGGCATCGTCAACCTCGAGGTCGCCGGGCCCACGCCCTTCGGCGAGCACAAGCAAGCGATGGTCACGCGCAAGGAATGGGCCCCCCTGATTTCGCTGATCGACAAGGGACTGAACGCCATAACGGCTGAACAGCAGATCGCCATTCGCCAGCGCTGGCTGGCCTCGGTGGCCGACAGCGCAATGCAGGCACCCCTGGATCTCAGCGACAAAGAGCGTGCCTGGGTTGCGGCCAATCCGACCATCCGGGTCGGCGCCTATCCGCTGCCGCCCTACGTCCAGGAGCAGGACGGCCGGGTGGACGGTTACCTGGTTGAGCTCTTGCGGGCCGTGGCCGCACGGGCGGGCTTAAGCACCGAATTCCACTTCGGGCCCCTGGCGCAGGTGCTCGAGGACATTGCGGGCGGCCGGCTCGACGCCACCCTGGCGGTCAACTCCTCGACGGAGCGGGAGGCGCTCCTGTACCTCTCCAACGGAACCGCCAGCTTCGTCCTCAAGGTCTTTGCCCGTAAGGAGGACCGCGACATCGAGGGTGTGGAATCCCTGGCGGGCAAGACCCTGGCGACCTACCGGGGCTATTCGTGGAATGCCCGCTTCCCCGAGCTCCTGCCGCACACGCGCATCGTCACCGGCGCGGACGTCGAGGCGATGTTCCGCATGGTCGCAGACGGTCGCGCCGACGCCGCGATACTGGAAGCGGAGTGGGGAAAGACGATGCTGCGTCGCCATCTGCTCACCGACCTCGAGCCCAAGGCGGATGCGGTGTTTGCCGGCCAGCGCACCTACCTGGGGCACGAATGGGGCGTCAGTCGGCGCCTGCCCGTTCTGGCATCGATCCTGGACAAGGCTTACGCGCAGATGCCGGACGCGGCGAAGCAGCGCATCTGGAACCGTTGGTTTACCCGGGAAACCGGCACCGGCAAGGTCGATCTCAACGCCGAGGAGCGGGGCTACCTGGGCGCCACGGTGGTTCGCCGCGCCTTTGCCACGGCATGGACGCCGTTCGACTTTGCCGATGCCGACGATGCGTCCGCCGGTATCGCCGAGGACTACTGGAAGGTGATCCGAGACAAGCTCGGTCTGCGCGAGACCGGTGCCGAACGGCAGCCCTTCGGCGACATCCTAGCAGCGATGGAGCGGGGCGACATCGACCTCTATGCCGCCACCACGCGGACTCCCGACCGCGAGCGCTACGCCCTGTTCTCCGATCCCTACGAGCGCTTTCCGATCGCCATCGCCGGCGCGGCCAACGCGGGGCTGTTCGCCGGTACCGCGTCCCTGGACGGACGGCGCGTCGCCGTGGGCCGGGACTACAGCACCTACCATTTGCTGAAGGCCCACTCCCCGGGAATCGACTTCGTCCTGGTGGAGAACACGCGCGCGGCCCTGGAGGCGGTCGCGGCCGGGCGGGCGGATGCCGCGGTCGACATCCTGCCGGTGCTGCACCAGCAGATCGAGCAATTTCCACCGGGGCGGGTCAAGCTCGTCGGGGTCACGGACGTGCAGTTCCCGCTGCAGGTGATGGTGGGGCGGCAGCATGCCGCGCTGCTCCCGCTGATCAACCGCGCCATCGCCGCCATCACCCCCGAGGAGCGCGCCGCCATCCACAACAAGTGGCTGCTGCGCCAGGTGGTCACCGCCCCCGATTACAGCCTGTTGTGGCAGGTGCTGGTGGCGGCCCTGGTGATCCTGGCGATCATCCTGGCCTGGAACCAGCGGCTGCATCGGGAGGTGGCGCGCCGCAAACGGGCGGAGACCGAATTGCTGCACGCCAAGGACAGGGCCGTCCGGGCCAGCCGCGCCAAGGGCGACTTCCTGGCCAACATGAGCCACGAGATCCGCACGCCGCTAAACGCCGTCATCGGCCTCACCCGCCTGTCCCTGGAGACCAACCCGGCGCCGAGGCTGCGCGAGTATCTGGGCAAGATCGATCTCTCGGCGCGCACCCTGCTGGGACTGATCAACGACGTGCTCGACCTCTCCCGCATCGAGGCGGGCAAGCTGCAGCAGCGGCAGGAGCCGCTGGCGCTTGCGGCGGTTCTGGAGCGGGTGCGGGTGATGGTGGAGCAACAGGCCGCCGACAAGGGGCTTGAGCTGCGCATCGACGCGCCGGCGGAGCCGGTCGGCGTGCTGCTCGGCGATGAGCTCCGCCTCACCCAGGTGCTGTTGAACCTGGTCGGCAACGCGGTCAAGTTCACCCCCAAGGGCCGGGTGACGCTGGCCGTGCGGACGGAAGCGGAAGACGAGCGCGAGGTCCGGTTAGGCTTCACGGTCACCGACACCGGCATCGGCATTCCCGAGGAGCGCCGAGCCGACCTGTTCGATGCCTTCACCCAGCTCGACACCGCGAGCACCCGAAGCCACGGCGGCAGCGGCCTGGGACTGGCCATCAGCGGGCGCCTGGTCGCCCTGATGGGCGGCCGCCTGGAGGTGGAGTCCATCGAGGGCAAGGGCAGCCGCTTCTGGTTCAGCCTGGCGTTCCCGCGCGCGACAGCGCAGGCCGTGGCGGAGGCGGTGGCGGAACCGGTGCCAAAACTGGCATTGGCGGCCCTGCGCGGCCTCCGGGTGCTGGTGGCCGAGGACGATCCCGTTAACCAACTTCTGGTTCGCGATCTGCTCCGCGGCCGCGGCGTCGAGGTCATCCTCGCCGCCAACGGTACCGAAGCGGTCGCCGCGGCGGCCGGGGGTGGCTTCGACCTGGTGCTCATGGACATCCGTATGCCGGAGATGGACGGGTTGACGGCCTGCCGGCGCATCCGTGCCCTGCCGGGCGGCGGGCCGCCCATCGTCGCCTTGACGGCCAATGCCCTGGCAGGCGAGCGGGAACGTTGTCTGGCGGCGGGCATGGACGGCTACCTCACCAAGCCGCTGGAGCCCGAGGCCCTTTATGCCGAGCTGTGCCGCCAGCTGCAGCTGGCCACCGACGCACTCGGCGTCTCGCGGCCGGCGCCTGCCGTTCCTGCCGGCGCGCCGGCCCTGCCCGGTTTCGATATGGTCAATATCCAGTGCTGGCTCGAACAGTCCCCGGACGCCTGGCGCAGCATGGCGCGGGTTTTCGTGGCCGAGTACCCGGCGGCTGCAACAGCAATCGGCGCCGCCCTGGACGCCGGCGACCGAGCGCGTGCAGGGAACTTGCTGCATCGCCTGCGAGGGGCTGCGGGAGTGCTCGGGGCGGAGGACCTGACCGCGGCGGCGAGGCAGCTGGAGCTGGCACTTGCGAGCGAAGGTCCGGTGGACCCGGGCCTGCGAGCACGCTTCTCCACCAGTGCCGAGGCCGCCCTCGCGGTGCTCGCGGGGCTGCAGACACCGTCGAAGGACCAGACGTCCGCCGGGGGTGCCGAGCCAGGGTGTGCGGAACGTAGCCAGCGCGTCGGCGAGTTGGAGGCATTGCTCGAGGCAGGCAATACCCGCGCCCTCGACCACCTGCCCTGGCTGGAGCGCTGGGTCGACACGGAAGGGCCCGGGGAGGCCAGGGCGCTGCTGCGGCAGATCGAGGCGCTGGACTTCCCGGCGGCCCTGGAAACCCTGCGCGGGCTGGGAGAGGGCGTCTTCGCCAACCCCCGCTGAGCAACGTGGACCAGACTGGCCCTTACCTGCGGATGAGATCCATTGGTGTGCGACCTGTGCCAACTTCGACTCAGATTGAGCATACAAACGCATCGCGCGGTTAACTCGGGCAAGGATGCGGCCCCGCAATGTCAGGGCGTTCAGCCACCCGTTGCATCCTATCTTCCAAATAGCCACGGTCTGGACCGGTGCGCCATGCACGGTCGCGTTCACCGGCAAGGACCAGGATGGCGAGCAGCACCGCAACACGGTCGACATCACCAGGATCATGCGGGACCCGCGAGATGGCACCCGGCATCTGCACGGCTTCTGTCATCGATGGCGGGAAGAACGCGACTACGACGGGGCCAGCATCGTCACCAAGATCCTATACAAGAGCCGCCGCTGGAATCTCGAAGACTGGATGGCGGCGGTTGCCGGAAATGAGGCTCGGGGTTCCCGACCCCGCCGCCGCGTCGCTTGGTCGTGCCGGCCCGGGACCCACCGCAGCAGTTCGCCCTGCCAACCCTGCCCTCCGTGCGGAGGTGATCGGGGCCAGCTCCGGTCCGGGGTGGTTGCGTTTCCTATCGGTTTCATCCCATGGCATTGACCGGAAGCACTGCGGCCAGAGCGACGGCGGATGCCGCTATCGAAGACGCCTTTCGGAGGTGCCTGGCACCGGTCCCGGCGAGATGCCCTGCTACTCGCTCTCCAGCCTGCGCATGCCTTCGACGAGGGGGTGCCAGCCGAACACCAGCGTGGCCATGAAGCCGTCCATCTGCAGGTCGCCGGGGGCGTTGTCGTTGATCGTCGACTTGTAGCCGACGGTCAGATTCAGGTTGTCGGTGATGGTGTAGCCGAGCGTGAGACCGATGCCGAGGTTGTCGAGCGCCTCCCCTTGGACGCCATCAATGGTCGCCTGGCCGCCGCTGTACCAGGCGGCGTCGAGCGAGCCCCAAAGGTGCTCGGTGAAGTCGCGCGTCAGGTGCGCGTCCAACTGGAACATGGGATCGGTCTCCAGGGTCTGCCCCACATAGTCGGTGTTGTTGCCGAAGAGCCACACGGCGGGCAGGAATTCCAGGGTCGTGCGCCGGCCCGGCACCCAGGGGCCAAGCTGCCAGACGATCGGCAGACCGAAGCGCCCATACCAGCGGTTCTGGCCGATGTTCAGGGGTTGGTCGCTGTTGTATTCGCCGATCGGCAGCGCCAGGTCGGCGAGCAATTTCAGTGAGAACCCCGGCTCATAGCGCAGGACGTCAGGGATATTTTTCTGGGCCGGCGGACCGATCACCGTGATAGCGAATTCGAACATCGGGTCGCCGAACCCGCTGGCCGACTGGTTAAACGTCCTGCCGGCGACGGTCACGTCGCCCGAGATTCGCCCCATGGGCAGCAGGATCGCCGCCACGGCCGGGCGATCGAACAAGGCGAAGGTGCGCGCGTACCCCGCAATGGCCATGGTGGCATCGAAGTTCGCTCCGGGCGTCACAGTATGGGCCGGATCGAAGGGGTTGGTGTTGCCGCTGATCGATTCGAAGATGAGTGGCACCGCGTTCCCGCCCGACAGCGTATCCCAATAAAAGCGCGCCGGCATTTGGGCGAGCGCCTGGGATGGGCAGAGCGCGCCCATGGCGAGCATGGTTGCGACGGCCAATCGCGGGCAGGCAAGCGGTTTCATTGGTTCTTCGTTCGTGTACATGGGATCTCCATTCTTTCTGGTCAATAATTCACGCCCGGATCGGCAGCGCTCAAGGTTTGGGATCGGCCAGCATTTCCTTTGGCGGCACGAACTGCCGCTTGTAGATCAGCGGCGGGAAGCCCTGATAGACCGTAACCCGTTGCGGCATGTCATTTTCCAGGGTGTCGTACGGCCCGCGGCTCGGCAGGATCACGTTGTTCGTGCGCACGTAGCGATCCCAGAGCGCGATCATCTGCCGCAGCTTGTCGGGTCGCTCGGCGGCGAGGTCCTTGCGCTCGGCGGGATCCTTGGCGAGGTTGAACAGCTCCCAGTCGCTCTGGCCGTACGGCTTGATCTGCCAGCGCAGTTTCCAATCGCCCTGGCGCACCGCGCGGTTGCCGAAGACTTCCCACGCCAGATAGTCCCGGTCGGTCCGCACCGACTCCGCCTTGCCGGCGAGCATCGGGCCCCACGACTTGCCGATCAGCGGCGGCAGGTCAGGCTGGCTGGCCTTGGGATAGCTGGTGCCGGCGACTTCAAGCAGCGTCGGCATCAGATCGGCCACATGCATGAGCCCATGATTGATGCTCCCCCGCGGCCGCTCGACGACCGGTCCGCTGACGATAAGCGCGTTACGGATGCCGCCTTCGGCCATCCAGCCCTTGTATTGGCTGAACGGCGTCATCGACACCTGCGCCCACATCGGGCCATAGCCGACCCAGGTGCCCGGGTCGCCCCAGGCCTTGGGATGGGTCTGCGACCACTTGATCGCCGCGAAGAGGTTGTCGCGCGAGCCGGGCTTACCCGCGATCATCCCGAAAAGATCGGTGCCCTCGGCGCCGTTGTCGCCGAACACGACGAAGATCGTGTTCTCGTACTCGCCGATCTTCTTCAGGTGTTCGATGAGCCGGCCGATGTGGTGATCCATGTTCTCCACCATGCCGGCGTAGAGCTCCATCTTCTTGCCGAGTGTGTAGAGGCTTGCGGGGGCAAGCACGATCGGATCGGGCACAAACCACATCCGTTCGGCAAGCTCGGTGCCGGCCGGCATGATGCCCATCTCGACCTGCCGATTCAGCCGTGCCTCTCGCACCTCGTCCCAGCCCTTGTCGTATTCGCCGGGATGCCGGTTGCGCCAGTCCCTCGGCAGGTGGTACGGGTCGTGTGGCGCCTGGTGCGCCACGTAGGCGAAGAAGGGTTTGCCGTCGCCCCGGTTGGCGTCGATGAAGCTGATCAGCTTGTCGGTGTAGGTCTTGGTCGCGTAATAGTCCTTGGGCAGCTTCGTCAGGTAGCGGCCGTCCTCGGTGAAGACCGACTTCGGCGACGCGGCGCTGATGTTCGTCATGCCCCAGTAACTGCCGCCGCCGTCGAGCAGCGAGAAGTCGCGCTCGAAGCCGCGCGCCGCCGGGATCTGGTCGGGCGCCTTGCCCATATGCCACTTGCCGACCATGTAGGTGTGATAGCCGGCGTCCTTGAGGAGCTGGGGCAGCGTGGCCACGCGGTCGTTGAGATAGCCCTCGTAGCCGGGTACGCCGCGCTGATTGGGCGCAATCCACTCGTCCATGTTGCCCAGGCCGTTCAGGTGGGTATCGACCCCACTCAGGAGCATCGAGCGCGTCGGCGAGCAGCTCGCGTGGGTGTAGAAGTTGGTGAAGCGCACGCCTTCGTTGGCCAGGGAGTCGAGGTTCGGCGTTCGGATCTCGCCGCCGAAGGAACCCATGTCCGAGTAGCCCATGTCATCGGCGAGGATGATGACAATGTTCGGGCGGCGGGACCTGTCCGCGGTGGAAGCATCGGCGGGCGCGGCAAGGGCGGCCGCCAGCCCGACGATCCCGACCACGCAGATCAGGTTCCCTGCCTTCCGGACGGTGGCTCGGAGCGAGCGCGGCAATACGGTCTTCATCGGCAACCCTCGTTTCATCAAAGTCCCACCTCGATTTCCCGCGCCTTCCCTACCTCAGGGAAGGCCCGCCCCGGGCACCTCGACCCCGACCACCCGCAGGGTCGCGCTCGGAGCACGCGCGATCTCGGCCGGATCGTGGGAGTCCGAGCCGCAGATGAAGAGGCTGCGGCGCTCCGGCCCGCCGAGCATGACCGCATAGCACTCTGTGTCCAGCTCGACCCGCTCGACGATCTCGCCGCCCTCACGCACCCGCAACGCACCGAACTGGCCTTCGGGGTTGGCGAGCCACACCGCCCCCTCGGCATCGAGCGCCATGCCGTCGGGGCTCAGGTCCTCGGGCAACTGGGCATAGAGGCGCCGGTTGGCGAGCGATCCGTCGGCCTGGATGTCGAAGGCGGTCAGGCGGTGACCCATGGTCTCGGCGACGATCAGGGTCTGGCCGTCGGGCGTGATCACCATGCCGTTCGGGAAGCTCAAGTCCCGGGCGACGACCCGGACGCGCCCATCGGGATCGACGCAGGCGATCACACAGGTGTCCACGGGTTTGTTCGCGGGATCGAAGAAGTTGTAGCCGATGTCGCCGACGTACATCCGGTCTTGCGCATCGACGATGCCGTCGCTGAGACAAAAGGTGGTGATGCCGCTGAGGTCGGCCAGGGGCTGCAGGGCCTCGCCGTCCCAGCGGTGGATCTGTCGCTGCATCGCGTCGCCGACCAGCAGGCTGCCGTCGCGCCGGAATCCGAGGGCGTTCGGGATGAACGGCAGCTCCAGCGCCGTCTCGACCCGGCCGCTGAGATCCGCGGTCTTGATCCGCTTGTCGTGGATGTCCAGGAACCACAGCCTGCCGTCGTGCCAGCGCGGGCTCTCGGTGAACCTCAGCCCGCGCGCCTTATCGATCACTATCTTGCTGGTGTGCGTCTTCATGGACATTCCTTTACCGAGAAACAGGTCCGTTGGCGAGTACCGAGAAACAGGTACGTTGGCGAGCCGCTGCCTCACGCTTGGGCCCGGTTGATGAAGGCGAGGCGAAGGTCGGTGAGCGACCGGGTCACGTGGCCTTTGCCGCTGACGTCGTCGCAGTAGATCAGACCGCCGGGGCCCAGGCGCAGGTTCGTACCATCGCTGGCCGTCACCTCGCCCTCGCCGGAGAGAACGACGCAGATATAGGGCTGTGGCGCATTGTGCGACGGCGCCTCGGTCCCGGCCGGCACCGATAAGGTGACAAAGCTGGTGACTGTTTCGATCTCGGTCATTCGCCCCACCGGGTTCGGCGGCGGCCCGAGGGGTGCTTCATGCTCCGCCACGTCAAGGACGCCAATGTGCGTCTCACCCTGCTCGTCGGCATAGATCCGCGGGAACTTCACGATCGGCTTTCCTCCTGATGTGACCAAGAAATCATCCCGCCACGCGTCCGCGGTCGCGTTGCCTACAGGCCGTGAAAAATCTGCAGCGCCGGCCGCAGCGGCCAGCGGCTCGGCAGCAGCTGGTGCGCCGGTTCGGCGAAGCGGCAGCGCAGGCTGCCCAGCCGCTCGAAGCGGATCTCGATCTCGGCGCCCGGATCGATGAAGTCGTCGTGATCCAGGCCGGTGCAGTCCGGGATGGTGCCGAACCCGATGACCGTTCCGGGCTTGATGGACGTGATGAATCCGAGCCAGGCGAAGACCTCCTTG